>JAYQSH010000005.1:0-1041516 GCA_038146805.1 bacterium
TTATCTATAACAGAACCTTTACAACTACCCAGTAGAGAAACCTTACCTGAGACTATTCATCCAAGCTTATTTGATCGAGAGGGTGTTACAGATCTTAAGAATGCTAATTTTAAAGTATTTGAATGGTCACAGCCAGGTAATCCTAATCCTGAGAAACAAGAAAGAAAGTCTTTTCTATCACTGTTGCATGATGAAGGCCCACTATTCAGAAGTGATGTTTCTCTACAGCTAAAGCGAGAAGGGCATATCGCCCAACATCCACAAGATCCAATCACGGCGTTACTGATTGTGGGCATGGATGATCCTTTTGATATAGAGGTCTTTGATATTAAGTTTATGCTGCCAGAGAATATAAAATTTCCAAATTACAAAGATGTAGTGGATACCCGACTCACACAATTCTTGATTAAAAATCTTATAAATCCGGTTCAGAATTTTTAAAGAACCTTGGGACCCAATAATCATACCTTAAGTTCCATATGGAATATTAGCAATATGAAAATATGGCTATAAATATGGTATAATATATTTATTAATGAAATTTGAATGGGACGACGCAAAAGACACACTTAACCAAAAGAAGCATGGAATTTCATTCGGTGAAGCTCAGAGGGCTTTTCTTGATAAACATCGTGTCGTTGCTGAAGATATTGAACATAGTAATGAAAAAGAGCAAAGATATTTTTGTTTTGGAGAAGTTGATGGTGGGATTGTGACAGTTAGGTTCACTATGCGTAAAAATTCTATTCGAATTATAGGAGCAGGTTATTGGAGAAAAGGAAAGAAGATATATGAGCAAGAAAACAAAAAAAATTAAATACACTGATGAGCCAATCAATGCAAAGGTAGTAAAGGATTTTCTTCCTAGACCTGAAGACCTTGTGTTGAAAGAAGATAACGTGAAAGTTACTTTGAGTCTTAGCAAGAAAAGTGTGGACTTTTTTAAACACGAGGCAAAAAAGCTAAATACTCCTTATCAAGGTATGATTAGATCCTTACTAGATCAATATACTGAAAACTTTGGTTAAAAAGAAAACGCCAAGTATATTTCAACTTGGCGTTTATTAAATGGCTCCACTTGCGGGATGCTTTTCGCAACTTTGAGGTGGAGCTTGGGGTTGAAGTTCATACGATCAAGACTTTTATTAACAAAATCTCATCAAGCGGCGGGGTATAAAAAGGGTATGATTTGGGTATATAGTGAATTGGAAGTTATTGATTACAAACAAAAAAAGCAATTAATAAATTACCTATTCAGTGTAAGAAGAAATATGCTGCTTTCAAATATATTGCTCAGCATTCTGGACTTGAAGGGCTTGGATCTTCACCAGGTTTTAAGCTAGAAATGTTAAAAAGGTAAATTAGCTGGGCTTTATTCTATCAGGCTTAACATTGCATACAGAGTAATTTTTGATGTTAAGAATGAAATCAGAATAATTGATGTTCTTGAAGTCAGCAAACATGAATACAATCAGTGAGGTAATTGATATGGCTAAAAGTAAAAAAGTAGATATGGATTTTTTGGGCGTACTGAGTTCTTGCCTAGAACAATACGTCAAAGGAAAAGTTAGACCACTTGAGGTATTGAAATTAGTTGAACATGGCTTACCTAAAGAAGATAAAAAGAATTGGGATCCTAGAAATGAATTCGCTGGTTATGAGCTTATAGAAACTTTTCTTGATGTCAAAGGAATGACTCAAGCAGAACTTGCCAAACAATTAGGTTTAACTTCAGCAAAAATAAATGATATGGTGAAAGGTAGAAGAAAAATTACACCAAAGACTGCTAAAAAATTAGCTGCAGCTTTTGATGTAGAGCATACTGTGTTTTTATGAAATATGTCCACACAAACATAATCGCAAAAGACTGGAAGAGTTTAGCAAAATTCTATGAAGAAGTTTTTGATTGTAAGCCTGTTTTTCCTGAAAGAAAACTTTCTGGCGAGTGGCTTGACATTGGTACTGGAATCAAAAACGCAAAGCTTGAAGGCATTCATCTTAGACTTCCAGGATATGGAGATCAAGGACCAACTCTAGAAATATTTAGTTACTCAGAAAATATAGAAAAAGCTCTACCTCCAAAAGCAAATAGAGAGGGCTATGGTCATTTGGCTTTTCAAGTAGTAAATTTAGAAGAAACTATTGAAAAAGTTATAAAGAATAATGGTTCTAAAATTGGTGAGGTTACTAATAAAGAAATTGAAGGTGTTGGTAAATTAAGTTTTATCTACCTTACTGATCCAGAAAAAAATATTATTGAGATACAAAATTGGTCATGATTTTAAGCTTTGATTGCAAGCGCAAAAAACATTATCAATGTTTTTTGCTAACCCACGACCGGCGAGCATAGCCCGCAGGCTATAAGTTAGATTCCATTCTAAAACCACATAAAAGAAAGACACCTCCATAAGGAGGTGTCTTTCTTTTTATATGGCTCCCAGGGTGGGATTCGAACCTACGACCGATCGGTTAACAGCCGATTGCTCTACCACTGAGCTACCTGGGAATGCTTAGCAAAAATATCTTACCACGCCTTAATTTTTTAAAAAACAAAAAAAAAAATCTTTATCTTTTTTATTAGTTCCAGATAAGAGCTAGGCTAAAAAGCCTACAAAACAAAGCAAAAAAACAGGGAATAGCCAGTTTAAGACACTTATGGCAAAGAAATTCAAATTCAAACTTGCAAGTATTTTGAAATACCGAAAAATAATGAAAGAACAGCAAGAAGCAAAACTTGCACAAGCTCAATTTGCCAAAATGCAAACCGAAGAAGATATCCAAGCAATCGACAACAAAAGACATCAAACCTATCAAGCACTTGCAAGCAATCTTGAAACAGGTTTCAATCTACAAGATCAACTCAACCATGAATCTTTCAATAAAGTTTTACTCTACGATAAATCCAAAGAAAAAGCACGTTTAGCAAAACGTATCAAAGCAGTTGAATTTGAACAAGCGAAATTGATTCGTAAACATATGGACTTTAAGTCGATTGAGAAACTTGAAGATCAAGCAAAAAAACTACACCAAAAAGAGCTATTAGAACAAGAAATGAAGCAATTAGACGATTTAGTTAACACCAGACACCGGGTCAAAAACTATTAATGTCATTTATAGATCAGTTATCGCAAAACCTAAGCACTCAATTTGATTTTTTTAATCAATTATCAAATATTTCTCCAGACTCAAATGAGTTAGTGGCCATTAGAGAAAAGCCAAGTTTTTTAGAAAAAAAAGAAGTCTTTGAATTAAAGCTTAGCGACAAGCATAAAAATGAAAATCCAATCAAACTTAAATCAAAAAAAGAATTAGAAGAAACTACAGAAGTAATTATTGATGTCGCAGATAAAAAAAAAGAAGTTAAAGATTTAAAAGAATATAATCTTGATCCTGAGCTAGTGAAAGGAATTTTAGAGCAATTACAAACACAAGTTTCATCCAAGATAGAAGATTACAATCAAGAAATCGTTAATATAAAAATTGAAGATGATACAAGCATTTCCGATATTCTAAAAATTTCTCAACTACTAGAAAAATTAGAGAAGCTAGCAGAAGAACTTGCAAAGCTACAAAAATCCTTAGAAGCTACCAATGAAGAAGCAATATTAAATTACAATGCACAATCAGATACAACAGAAATTGAAATTAATCAAGAAACAAGTATCATAGACCCATTGACGAAATACTTGCAAGGTAAAAACCAAGAGCAAAAACTCAAAACAGACTATCAAGAAATTATCAAGATGCTAGGTGAAGATGAAAACCTTGAATTATATACTAGCGATAATGAAACAAAAGAAATAAGCTCTACCGTCGAAAACAAATTAGCTAAATATTTAGAAACCAATAATCATGACAACTTAAAAAATGTTCTTGATAAAATTCAAGCAAATTTTTATGAGGATCCAGAGCTAAGAGCAGCTCGAGAATTAGATACAGAAATTTTAGATGAACTAAAACTTGAAGACCTTAGTGTCACTGAAACAAGTAACGAAACAGATGGCTCAAGTGATTTTCAACAAAATGAAACATTTTCAATGATCTTTTCAAAAGACATAAAAGCCAATAACGTAAAAGTTAAAAGCATAGCTAAACCAGTTTCTATCGACAAACTTAGCGAAACTATCAGCAAAGAAGTAAAATCTTTAAAACCTAATGTCAAACAAGAAATTAGAATGGTTCTAAATCCAGAAAATCTTGGCAAGATGCATTTAACAATGACCCGCGAAGATAATCATATAAAGATTTCGATGTTTGTTCGTAGTGATGAAGCGCAAACTAAAATCGAACAAAAAATCAATGATATCAAACAAGCTTTAAACGATAAAGGTTTTGAATCAACGATCGATGTACAAAAAACCGATACCAATAATTCAAATGAAGCAAACTATAATCAAAACAAAAAAGAAGACAACGAAACTCTTGAAAAACAAAAAGAAAAATATTTAGAACAAAGACCAAATTGGCTGGAAGAAAACGAAACTAGTTTTGAAGATAGCTTAAAAGAGATTCTATAAAAGGAAAAATATGCCAATAGAAGGAATTTACGATAGTGATTACGCAAACTCAATGGTTGAAAAGACTGCCATTGGTAGTT
Organism: bacterium; assembly: GCA_038146805.1. Classification (GTDB taxonomy): domain Bacteria; phylum Cyanobacteriota; class Vampirovibrionia; order LMEP-6097; family LMEP-6097; genus CAIYXB01. The sequence continues at coordinate 4,598 of JAYQSH010000005.1, forward strand.
CAGGAAACAGCAGTGGTTTTGATGGAGACATGTTTTTAAAACTCTTAATGACTCAGCTACAAAATCAAGATCCATTTAACACAGTGGAAACAGAAAAAATCATGGAACAACAAGCAATCCTCACTCAAGTTGAACAAACACTTAAACAAACCAACTCTCTTGAAGATGTAAAAACAGCAGTTGATATTGGCTTAGCAGATATTTCAAATACACTGGCAAACATCAATAACACTTTAAACACAATAGTTGAAAACCAAAACGGAGGTAGCTAATAATGAATTTATCAGCACTACTCTTTGGAGAAAAACTACAAGAACTTGGGATTAAAACAGCTTCAAACCTAATTGGCAAAGCTGTTAGTAACAACAAACAATTTGCCAATATATTTGCAAACTCAAAGAGTAAAACTATTCATATCGAAGATTTAGATTTAAGTAGAGAAGAAGAAATTGAAATTCACAAAATCACAGAAATGGCGATGAACAAAGGTCTTGAAAAAATAGACATCGAAATTCGCGGCATTAACTACTCATTAAACATCAAAGACAATAGCTTAACTGCTTTAGTTAGTTAGGTGCTGTTAAAAAATTTGGAAAATAAAGCAGTTATTGGGATTTACTAAGTAGCTAAAGACTGCTTAAAGTCTTGTGCTAATAGTGGCATTTGGGTCCTACAAAATGCCAAAGCCATACCCACAGCATCAACAGCATCGTCTGGTTTGATTTTTTCATTTAAGTTTAAGCTCTGATGTACAAAACTTGAAACCAAATCCTTTTTTGCCATACCATTACCAGTAATAATTTTTTTCATTTCCAACGGAGTAAATTCAAAAATTGGCAAATTGAAATTTGCAGAAATTTCTAAACAAACTCCCCTTGCTTGCGCAACAGGAATTATTGTTTTTGGGTTTTTGAAAAAAAACAGCTTTTCAATAGCAACATAATCTGGCTGATATTTTTCTATAACTTGCTTTAGATCTTCTCTTATCTCCTGCAAACGTAAAGCATCAGAATTTGACTTACAGGTTTCAATAACTCCACAATCTAATAGTTGAGCATTTTGTAAATCATTTAGTTCTAATATTGCGAAACCCAGACGAGCTATTCCGGGATCGATTCCTAAAATCCTAAGCATTCAATATTATTTTAATGTATTATAAGTCATGTAGCAAATACAAAATTAATCATGCTTGATCTTATAAACCAGTCCCTTTCTCTAATTTTATCTAACAAAATTGCCCGCATTATTTTTGCAATCGCTGGTGGGCTTATGATGGCATTAAGTCTCGCAGGTTTTGGTTTTAATTTTTTTGCCTGGGTAGCGCTAGTGCCGATTTTGCTACTCATAAAAAGCTCTGATTCAATAAAAACCAGTCTTTTTGAAGCAAGCTTATATTTTTTGACATTTAATTTAATTAGTTTTATGTGGTTACTTGCCTTGCATCCACTTACTTGGCAAGGACTGAGTTATCAAGAAAGCATTATTGTCAGCTATCTTTCATGGATCACCCCAAGCCTTGCGCATACTTTTTTGATTTTGTTTTTTTGTCTTTGTCTTAAAATAGTTTTTAATTTTAGAGCAAACAAAAGAAGCACCGAACTTGCAATCATTGATATAGTTGCTCTAGCCTTTTTGTGGGTTATCATTGAATACAAATTATTACTAAATCTTGGTGACAATCTTAGGTCATTTTTTGTACCAATTAATTACCTAGCTTATAGCCAATACAAAAACATCTATATGATTCAAATTGCAAATATAATTGGTGCGATTGGCATTGAATTTTTTATTGTATTAGTTAATTTACTAGTCTCAAACATTTTCAATATCCAAAAATTAAATAACTCAAACAAAATCTACACCAATGATTTAAATTTAAACAAAAAGTTTTTTGGAGTTGAAAAAGCTCATGACTACGTTAACACTAGCGCAGTAATCATTTTAATCTTGTGTGCTTTTTACTTTTATGGCTTCAAGAATATTCAAGCTTACAAAAACAAAGAACTCAACAACCCACAAAAAAGCATTGCTATTTTACAAGCAGATTTTAGTGCAAAATCTACTCGCAGTTATCATGGCTTTGATCAACTTGTAACATTACAAGAACAACTATCTTTATCTTTAGTGAAAGCAGTTGATTTTTTATTTTGGACTGAAGGAGCAATCCCGCGCAGTAACTACGATGCACACTCAATCGCCCAAAAACTTAAAAGTATCACTAACAACTTTAGCTTTGGTACTTTTATAACTGAGAATGAAAAAACCTATAATGCTTTAAAAAACTTTTCTTTTATTAACTACGATAAAGATTTAGTATCTTTAAAAGCAATAACTGAAAACGTTGAACAGCAAAACACAAATTTCAACCTCAACAATTTACAAAAATCAAAAACTACAACTGAAACAAACTACAAAAAAAATATTTTAGTTTCATTTGGTGAATACTTACCTTTTTATGATCTTTTACCAACAAGCTTAAAGCTTCTCGCTCAACACAGCATTGGTAGTGGTTTTTCAGCAAGCAATGAAATCAATAATATAACAACTAGTAGTGGTAACTACGCTCCAAGTATTTGTTTTGAAATATTATTTCCAGAACACATCAGAAAAACTGTTAAGCACAACACCAGCTTTATGGTTAACCTCAATGACCTATCTTGGTTTAAAAACCCCGTAAAAGTTTTTGGGATCGAACTTAAATTTCTAAAGGGTTATGTCCACAGAATGATGCTTGCCGCAGCAACTTTTCGCGCAGTTGAAAACAACCGCGATTTAGTACTGGCATCGAACTCTGGCATCAGCACTGTCATTCAAGCAACTGGAAAACACAAAAAAACAAGTGAAGTAAACACCATCACTTTAGTAGAAAACAATCTAACTACCCAACAAGGCTTGTCTTTTTATAATCAATACGGTTTTTAATTTTTATCGAGATTTGTTAACTGTGACTAAGTTAATTTGCAGAACCATGAGACAAAATGAACACGGTCCGAAGTGTCTCGTAGTTAAGCACTTACTGCAGCAGGTGTCATGTTGTCAATAATAGCTTGACCAAACTCTGAACATTTCAAGAGCTTAGCACCTTCCATCTGACGTTCAAAATCATAAGTTACAGTTTTGTTTTCAATCGCTCTTTCCATTCCACGCTCAATCAATTCAGCCGCTTCTCCCCAACCCATGTAGTCAAGCATAATACAACCAGATAAAATAACAGAACCCGGATTCACTTTGTCTTGACCAGCATACTTAGGAGCTGTTCCATGTGTAGCTTCAAAAATAGCTTGATTATCACCAATGTTTGCACCCGGCGCAATTCCAAGTCCACCCACTTGCGCGGCTGCGGCATCAGAAAGATAGTCACCATTTAAGTTCATGGTTGCTAAAACATCATATTCATCAGGTCTTAAAAGTAATTGTTGAAATGCATTGTCAGCAATTCTGTTACCTAAAACAATCTTACCGGCAGGATCTGCACCATCCCAAACTTCTTCTTCAGTAATTACTTGATCAGCATATTGTTCTTTTACAAGCTCATAACCCCAATCTCTAAAAGATCCCTCAGTGTATTTCATAATATTACCCTTATGAATCAAATGAACTTTTTTGCGACCTTTTTTGATTGCATACTCAATCGCAGATTTTATCAATCTTTGCGAACCCTCTTTAGAAACAGGTTTGATACCAATTCCAGTTGTATCAATATTTTTAATTTGTTTTTCAGGGTTAAAACTATTGATTAATTCAATTAACTTCAATGCTTCAGGACTTCCAGATTGGTAATCAAAACCCGAATAAACATCTTCAGTGTTTTCTCTAAACAAAACAATATCAAAAAGATCTGGTCTTTTCATTGGCGAAGGAACGCCTTTGTACCATTTAACAGGACGTACACAAGCATAAAGATCAAAAATTTGTCTTAAAGCAACGTTCAAAGATCTAATACCGCCACCAACAGGCGTTGTCAAAGGACCCTTGATTGCTACAGAGTATTCTTTGATAGTATCTAAAGTTTCTTGAGGCAAATAACTACCTGTTTGGTTTAAAGCTTTTTCACCAGCTAATATTTCTTTCCACTCGATTTTTCTTTTGCCAGCATATGCTTTTTCTACTGCCGCATCAAAAACAGCTTGAGATGCTTTCCAGATATCTGGGCCTATGCCATCACCTTCTATATATAGAACAATCGGGTTATCCGATACTTCTGGTTTTCCATTTACAATTTTAATTTTTTCAGCCATATAATAAGTATTCCCTATTTTAAAATCAAAGAAAACTTGTATAGACTACATCTTAATTTTTTTGATATACTATGCATTGTACATAAATTTATGCAAAAAATTGTAGTAATCAAAATTGGAACAAGCTCAATAACCAAAAACTGTGAAGAAGGAATAGACCTTAACATAGTACAAGATTTAGCACAGGCCTCAGCAAAAATAATCGCCGCTGGCTTCAAAGTAATTATAGTAAGTTCTGGCGCTATGAGCCTTGGGCAAGCAAGACTTGGTACAAAAAACCTTGAAACACAATTAGGAGTCAATCCTTGCAAGTCAAAATTAACTGTTTACAAACAGGCTTTAACATCTATAGGACAAGTAGAGTTAATGAAACATTATCAAGAATACTTTGCACAATTAAACTTAGAAGTGGGACAAGTGTTAGTAACTCATAGCGGCATCAAAGATGAGCACCGTAATTCAAACTTAAAAGAAACTCTTGAAAAAATGTTCGAATTGAATATTGTGCCGATTGTCAATGCCAATGATACAGTGTCTCCCAAGGAAATTGTTGTAGGTGACAACGATAGCCTTGCCGCAAGGATTTCAATTTTAATTTCTGCTGAAAAACTGTTTTTGTTAACAGATGTTGACGGTGTCTACGACAAAGACCCATTCAAAAATGATGATGCTAAACATTTTAGTGAAATCGAAGTCATAGACGATAAGCTTTTAAAACTTGCAGGCGAATCAGAAAGCAAAGTTGGAACTGGTGGCATGAAAAGTAAACTTAATTCGGCAAAAATATGTCAAGCCAAAAATATTCATGTAGAAATACTTGATGCGAGGCACTGTTTTGACCTAGAAAAATTTGTTCTTAAAAAAGATCATTCCATCAAAAGTACTACAATTTTGCCAAGTTGATTAATTTTTTTTAAATTGTGGAATAAATTTGCCGTAATGAAAAAATTTATTTGTATAGTTTTAAATTTAGTATTTTTGATGAATAGCGTCTATGCAGCTAATGCCGATGAAATTTTATCGATTAATACAAAAATTTATCCTTTAAATTCTCGTCTGAAAAAAAATTTTTTTGCAAGAGAATATCGTATTAAGAATCTCTCAAATAAAACTGTTTTAATTAAAGAAATCATTGCTCCAAGTGCTTGTGAAAGTTATGAAGCAGTGGAGCTTTCAAATGCTTTGAATGATTCGGGTGTTGGCAAATGGTGGTTAATTATGGGACCACTTGGCCTTTTGACATTTGGTTTTACTTGGGGAATAGGTTTAATTGGAACACCTATAATATTTTTAATTGATCGCAGCAGAAAATCAAAAACTAATAGCGAAGCAAATCAATTCAATAGAGTCGATGAAGCGGCTACTTTATTACCTAGCGAAGAAATATCAGCAAGAACTCTTTATAAAATGAGTGAAAGCCCAAAAATGCTTAGAGTCAAATATCAATTTGAAGGTGATGCTACTATACGCGAATTTGTTGAGCATAATTAGGTACTGTTAATTAAAACGCATGCAAATAATTATCAAGTTCCCACTGACTTACACGAGCTCTGTAGTCTTGATATTCTTTGTGTTTAGTTTCTATGTAGTGCTGATAAATATGATCACCAAGGGCTTTTTTAACCACTTCTGATTCTTCCATATAATGCAAAGCTTCATCAAGGCTACCCGGCAAAGCGTTTATATCTCGCTCTTTTAAAGTACACATTTCAAGTTCATAAATATTTTCATCAACTGGAGCTGGAGGCTTGATTTTGTTTTCGATTCCATCTAAGCCAGCTTCTAAAGCAGCCGCAAAAGCTAAATAAGGATTTGCAGAAGGATCTGGACAACGTAACTCAACACGAGTTCCATTTCCTCTTGAAGCAGGAATTCTTATAAGTGCACTTCGGTTTGATTGTGACCAAGCAATATACACAGGTGCTTCGTATCCGGGTACTAATCTTTTATAGCTATTTACTAAAGGATTAGTAACAGCAGTGATTCCCTTAACATGTTTTAAAACTCCACCAATAAAATATTCCATAGTTTCTGAAATACCATCTTTGCGGTTCTCGTCATAAAACAAATTATTTCCCTCTAAGTCACTCAAAGACATATTCATATGCATACCGCTACCATTAACTCCATAGAGCGGCTTTGGCATAAAGGTTGCATATAAACCATACTCAGCAGCAATAGTTTTTGTTGCCCACTTAAAAGTGATGACATTATCAGCAGTAGTTAAAGCATCTGCATATTTAAAATCAATTTCGTGTTGTGAAGGAGCAACCTCATGGTGTGATGCTTCAATTTCAAAATCAAGACTATCAAGAGTATTAATAATTGAGCGCCTAACATCAGATCCTAAATCAGTAGGTTCTACATCATAGTAACCGCCTTTATCAGTAAGATTGGTTGTTGGAAAGCCATTGTCGCAAGTTTCAAACAAAAAGAACTCACACTCAGGACCAGTGTTAAATTTGAAACCTTTATCAGCAGCACGTTTCAAAGCTCTTTTCAAATTGACACGAGGACAACCATCAAAAGGGCTACCATCAGCATTGTGAATATCGCAAATAAATCTAGCAACAGCGCCTTCACGCGGTCTCCAAGGTAAAACCTTAAATGTACTTATATCAGGGTAAAAATACATATCTGAAGTTTCGATTGTTCTAAAACCTCTAATAGAAGAACCATCGAGCATAACTTTATTGTCTAAAACCTTGTCAAGCTGACTGATTGGCACTGACATATTTTTGACTAAGCCATGCATATCAGAAAACTGCAAACGAATAAATTGCACATCATTAGCATTACAAAGTTTTACAATATCTTCTTTAGTTTTAATTTCTTTCATACTCTTCATATTAGCAATGACTTGAATTTTCTTCTAGAGCATATAACGAGAAAGTTTTTAATCTAGGACGCCGCTAGTATTATCTCTAATAAAACTTTGATTGGCTTCAGAAGAAAGATTTGCCCAATTTGAATAATCATAACTAGGACTTGTATTTGGCAAAGCACAATCGTTGGCACTACCATCAGAAAGAGTACCTATAGTTTTCCACTCTCCATCTTGAAAAACAAAAAGTGGTCCTCCTGAGTCACCATAACAAGTGGTACCTTGATTAATATCACCTTGAGTATATAAAGTCGAAATAACCTCTTCAGTACGACTTGAAACTCTATTGAAAGTTGCTCTTAAAAAACTATCATTATTCTCGCTTTGTCCATAGCCTGTTAAAACACATTGCTCGGCAACAACTCCTTGCTCTTGTGCAACTTTAGCTGGCGTAATACCACTAAAACTGTCTTGTAAATTTAAGATTGCTAAATCATGTGCTTGCGCTTCTGCAACTTGTTCATAAAGCGGATGAGATAAACATTCTGCGGCATAAATTCTTTGTGAACCACTTGAATTACGCACAGAAATATTTGCACAATTAACGCCATCCATACAATGAGCGGCTGTTAAAACAGTAGTTGGACCAACATAGGTCCCTGTACAACGCACATTGTTTCTATTGAGTACTAAAACAACTGGAGAATTTGCCGCAGTAGTATTAGAACAAACGACTCCATTTACAATTGCTTTGATATTTTTTTTCATTGATCTAGGAATATCTCCATAATTGCGAGGGTCACTAATTAAATTACATGCTTCCAGTGCCGATGGAAAATCAGCAGAATCGTCTCCAGAATCATCACAACTTTCATAATAATCGTTATAACAATCTGATAGCTCACGTTTTGAAACAATTGCATTTAATCTTTTTGATTCATAAAAATTAAAAAGCTCAGTATCATTATTGCGCCTAGCTCTGTTTCTTTTCTTTTTAAAATATTTTATTGTATTTCGTGCAATCTTTTTTGCTTTAAAAAAACCAAGTGGCATATCATTTTTGCTTAGACCTTTTTTATTGGTAACCCATACAATTTTGCCATAACAAAAACTTTCATCAATTTCATCAGCTGTCGCAACGCATTTAAAGAGTGAATTATCACCTATATCAGGGACTGCCGCACAAAGTTTTAAACTTAAAAAACTTAAAAATACTAAAACAATAAATCTTGCTTTCACATTACTATTCTAGCTCAATTACAGGCAAAGGCAAAAATGTTTTTTTGCCATAACGATAAAAAGACATCAACCTTGGATTATTAGCTGATACTCCCAAGTACTCATCAGCACTGACACTTGGATCAAAAAGCATTTCTTGAATTTCAGGCTTTAAGTCAATTGCCATCTGCAAGTGCTCAGTGGATTTTTGCAGATCATCTTGATTGATTACTGAACTTAAAACGTAGAGATAAGCATCATCGCCCAATTGCTCGATAGCAGTAGCAATATGATATTTAGCTTGTTCAATTTGCTCAGTTCCAAGCAAGGTTGCGGCATAAAAAGCATGAAAATATCCTATAGATGGTGCTAGTTCGACAGCTTTTTTTAAATCTTGATTACTTTCAGAAATATTTTTATTGATATGTTTTGCACCACGAGAAAAATGATACAAGGGATGCAATGGGTCGACTTTGATGGCTTTAGAGAATTGTGTTTGATCAAAGAAATAATGTCCAAGACAAGAAGAAGCAAACAAAAAAGTACTCAGTAAAATCAAAGAGACTGTAAGGATTTTTTTGATTTTGGCAGAATGAATTTCTTTGAAGATCCAAGCATCATATTTTAGATCACTAAACAACAAAGCAAAAAACAATATTTGTGAATAGCTCGCAAGACTTGTATCAAAACTACAAATAACAAGAAAAGTCCAAAAAACATTCGGCGAAAACTTATAAATCATTTTGAGTAGATAAAGAAACAAAAACAAACCCAAAAGCCCTAGCTCAAAAAAACAATGCACAAATTGATTATGTCCATGAACAATATGCTGTGCACTTTTAGCTCCATGAGTCTTATGATTCAATTTTCGGTATGGTGGAAAATCTATTGTAAAAGTACCTAGACCATATCCATAAAGGGGTTTGTGCAATGCACCTTCAATAGAAGCTTGCCAAATTAATACTCTTGGAGCGATAGATTTTTTATAAAAACTTTTTACATTATCAGAAACAACAAAAGAAACTACTAAAATCAAAAAAGAAAATATGATCAATAGTTTTCTTGAAAACAAGTTTTGCAAGCTTGTCAAAAAGGCTAATAAAGTTGTTCTTTTGTTGCTAAATAAAGCCCCCAAAAAAGAAATCAAATATACAAAAAACTTTTTGTAAGATTTTGATTGTAAATTAAATCTTTGCAAAGGAAATTCTAAAGCCAAAAAAACTGGCAAGAACATAAAAACACTACCTTGCTCTGCTAAATTGATATTAAAAAAATCCATTGCAAAAAAAACAAAAAAGATGATAGCTAAAGTTATTTTTTTTTGTTTTGCTTCAAGATTTATATTGCGGGTAAAAGCAAAAATAGAACTAATTATCAAAAAATGCTCAAGGCTCAATCTTGCTTGACTTGAAAACAATAAAACGACAATAAATAGAAACCAAAATAAATAGTAACGAGCAAAAGTCTTAATATTGAAAAGACAAAAAACAGCAACTAAAGCATGAGCCCAATACAAACTAAAAATAGCAGGGGTCAAAAGCAAAAACAAAAATAATATTAGTAAGAACAAAAGTCAAAGCCTAATACAAACTGATACATTTACTCTTCTTTGTTTTTATTTTTTATCAAATAAAGCAAAGGCAAAACAAGAGAGAATAAAGACATAAACATTGCTTTCCAGTATTTTTGCTTCATAAACTATAAATTAAGCAAGCTCACCATTTAAAGCTTTTTTATAAAATGTCATTGGTATATAAACAATTTCTTTTTTACCATCTTCAGTGTATACAGTGATTGGCATTTCAATTTTTACTGTATTAGGCATACCCTCTAAAGTAGAAAGATCAGCATTCTTTACTAAGTCAGCACTAACAAATTTAGGTTTAGGTGTCCAAATATTTCCTGTAGCAAAATCAATAATGAATCCTATAGGTCCACCAAATAAGATGTTACCAAAGACCCAACCATTTAAACCTTTTTTGATTATGATTTCTTCAGAGTGATAATTTGGAAGTTCAACTCTCAAAGTATAAACAGCTCTTCTATCATTAACTGCTAAATTAAAAGAACCTTGTCTAACATATCTTTCACCACGATTAGAATTTACATAGATTTTTGCATTTTCAGGATTAACATTTACTGAAACATATTTACTACCTCCGTCAACAATAGTTGCGCATGAGGTCATAGCGAAACAAATAATTAAAACGAGAAGACTATTAATGGTTTTTTTCATAAAAAAATATTAACACGAAATTTTGTGTTAGTTTATATGTATGAAGAGAAATATTTTAGTTTTCAGCTTAGTCATCTTGAGTTTTATTTTGAGCTCAGCCTGCCAAGCCTATAATTTTGACGACAAAATGCTTTTAGAAGTTATTGAAAAAGATGATTATCAATCAAATATTGTGCTTGAAATAAAAAAACTTTACAAAGAAAACAAAAACTCATTTCCAGTAGGCACAAAAATTTTTACTCAAGCATTTCATGAACAAGGCTTTGAATTTTTCAAATTGCAGGGAAACCCAAGACTTGATACTAAAGTTAGAAAAATTGTTTTACCAAACGGCAAAGAGGTATCTGATGGTAATTACCTCTTAGAATTACAAACTGTTTCACAACTTAAATCATATTGGATTCCGTTCTACAGACTAACAAAAATGATGAAAGAGACTAGTGCAGTGCAAACAGGTGATCTTTTTAATTTAAAAGCGCAAAAAGCAAACTCTTTTGACTTAATTGCTGTTCGCAAAAAGAATAAAAATTAAGCCAAAGCTAAATTTTTGTATTTTCTGATTTGTTTTTCAAGGCTTTAGACTTTTAAGACAAGCCACTTGCAACTAGCCAATGGCTAAATTATCATTTGAGATTAAAGTTATATAACTGATATTCACTTATAAACAGGTTTTCATAGACGATGTTTACTTCGTAGTTTGCACCTTCTATCCCAACAAAAAAAAAAAGAAGAGGGCTAAAGTCCTCTTCTTTTTTATAATGGCGGGCAGTTTTTGCGTTTGGCTCAGACTTGGGCGCGCGACGCTCACAAATCCTGATCCAAATTTATGATTTGTATAGACGGAGCGACAGCGGAGTCTATACAAATTAAATATATTAATCAAGGATTTGAGCGTCGCGCGCCCAAGTCCGAGCCAAGCGCAAAGCCGCCCGCCATTTCACAGCGTGCTCAGGCACAAAGCCTACACAGGCAGGCTCGCAGCCCTTCGGGCTGCTCGCCCCACTCACCGCTTCAAGGTGAAGTGGTAAGCGGTGTAAACCCAGCTCTCTAGCTTAGTTATTCACTATTTTTTGAGTAAAGTTTTTTAGGGCTGCTGCACTAATCAGTCAGCCCTAAAAAACGTAACGAAAAAAATCAAGGGAATACAAGCAGGCGAAGCCTGCGCGTTAGTTCTACTAAGCAAAAGCTATATGCCGCTGTTAACTTAGCTATATTTTATAATTAGACTTATGCCAATTCCTACATATGAAGAATTAATGCTCCCTTTACTTCAAAATCTTGATGATGGTCAGCAAAAACATGTTGCAACTTTGGCAGATAAAATAGCTGACGATCTTAGCCTGAGCAACGAGGAGAAAGAAGAGACTTTATCGAGTGGGCAAACCACTCTTAAAAATAGAATTGGTTGGGCAAGAACTTATCTCAAAAAAGCTGGTTTAGTAAAAGACCCTCAAAGAGGATATGTTCAAATTACTCAAATTGGATCAAAGGTTTTAGAAGAAAAACCTTCAAATGTTGATAATCAATATTTGATGAGATTCCCAGGCTTTCAATTATTCAAGAATGGTTCTCAAATCCCTACAGATACTGAAGAAGAGATTCAACTTAATTCAGATAGTACTCCAAAAGAGTTAATTGATTCTTCCTTTAAAATCCTTAACAGTGAACTGTCTGAAGAAATTTTAGACTCCATACATAATTGCTCTCCTCAATTCTTTGAAAACTTGGTTGTAGATTTAATGCTAAGTATGGGTTATGGAGGATCTAACAAAGAAGCTGGCAAGGCTATTGGTAAATCAAGCGATGGTGGAATTGACGGTCTGATAAACGAAGATAAATTAGGACTAGATACAATCTATCTGCAAGCAAAACGTTGGAAGAATAAAGTTGGTGCTCCTGAAATTAGAGATTTTGTTGGCAGTCTAGTTGGCAAACAATCCACTAAAGGTGTTTTTATTACAACTTCTTCTTACACTTCAGAAGCTGTTGCTTATGCAAGTTCTGTTCAACATAAAGTAATTTTAATTGATGGATTAAGGCTCACTGAATTGATGATTGAACATGGTATAGGAGTATCAGAGGTTAAAAAATATAGCTTGAAAAAAATTGATTACGATTACTTTTCAGAAGATATCTAAACTCTAATTCACAAACCCCTCAAGCTTCTCTTTCCTTTTCTCAAAATCAGGCATCAAAACCCTAAGTAAGTTATGAAACTTCTTGGAATGATCCCAATATTTCAAATGACATAATTCGTGAGTTATAACGTAATCAATACAATGGTTTGGAGTCTTGATTAAATTGAGATTCAATATTAATTTGTTTTTAGCTGTTAGACTTCCCCATCTTCGAGTCATTTTTCTGATGACTAAGTCTGGAGTTTCAACTTTCCAATGAGCAATTTTGCTTAAACACTGATCAAATCTCTCTTTAAATTTCTGCTGCGCTTTTTCTTTAAGCCAATTTTCATAGGTCTTACGCTTTAAGTCTAGAGACTTAGTATCAGTTACACTTAAAACCAAACGACCATTTTTTAACTGTACTGAATTCTCGTTAGATTTATTGAGCTTAAGTTTGTAAGCTCTTCCTAAATAATAATGAGTTTCACCACTAATAAACTGTCTTTCTGGTAGTTTTGATTTAAGTTTCAAATCAAAATAGTCAAGCTTTTTGACTATCCAGCGTGCTCTTTTAGTAACAATTTGTTTGATTTTTTCGTCTTTGGCTTCTAGAGGTGCTTTGATTAGCACTCTAGCTTCTGGGCTAACTGTAATACTGAGAGTCTTGCGCGAAGATCTAACAATTCTATAATGGAATTTTTTCTTGCCGTAATTTACAGCAGTAAGTTTTGACTTTTGCTTGGTTAGCATTTTATCCCCTTGATCTATGTTTTGCTAGTTCTAGAGCTGATTCGATAATGGAATTCATATCATCTTGGTTCAATTTGATATTAAATTCATCTCTAACAACGTCATAAAGATAGTCATCTAAGGCATTCATGATTTGTTTTTGGACATCATCATTACGTTGCCAATCAACTATCTTGTATTGTTCAAAAATATCACAAAAGGCAATCGCAGATTGAGTCAATACCGTATTTTGCGCAGTTTTATTTTCTGGAAGATATTTAGAAATGGCTTTTTTGAGTAAATTATAAAAAGCCTTTGCATCATCATTATTTTCTAGCTCTTTTGGAATATCACTATCTCTATGTTCAGTGACATTCTTATAATGCTCTTGAACTTGTTTTAAGTACTGCAAATCTGTAAGCCTTTTAGCTTTGAAGTCATCTATCGCTTGTTGAATCAAAGAGGAAAATTTCTCATAAAAGACAGGGTCTTCTTGCATTTTTTCATCAATGTATTTGAGTGTATTGTGCGCAATCATGTCAGCTTTGGAAGAAACACTGCCACGCTTTTCTAGCTCTTGATTAAGCTCTACTTCATCAAGAATATTAATAGCCCTAGTTAACTGAGTGACTTCACTTGCTGTTACATAAGTATCAAGTAATTTCTGAATCTGAGGTTCATAATCTCTATAATCAATATTATCTCCGTAACGCTTCTTAACAGACACCTTAAGATTCATAAATCTCTTAAGATCCGCTTTGTAAGTATTAATCTCTGATTCTTTTGTCTCATTCACAAAGCTTTCTGTAGATAAAGCTATTTTCAGAGTTTTAGAGAATGCTGACAAAGCCTCATAGAAATCATCTCGCAATTCTTTATCAGCTAATACTTTTTCGTATTCTTCCTCATCATGTTTATTTTTAACAGCCTTAAAAATATCCCAAAGTTGTGATAATTTAGTCGCAAGAGATCCGACTTCTTGATCAACACTAGTCAAAGTACCTCGCAAATCCTCTTCATCAAAACCTTCTAGACTACTATACTGTGTCAAAGCCTTATCCAAGTTTTCTAACACACTGGCATAATCAATAATGTAACCAAAATCCTTTTTGGTTCCTCGCTCTTCGTTATCATAAAGCCTGTTAACACGAGCTATAGCTTGAAGTAAAGTATGATCTCTGAGTGATTTGGTTAAATAAAGAACTGTATTGTTAGGAGCATCAAAACCAGTTAACAACTTATCAACTACGATTAATATTTCGGGCTCTTCATCTCCCTTGAATTTGGCAATAATTTGTTCATTGTATTCTTCCTCGTTACGGTATCGAGCATTTGGACCGACCATTTTATTCCAGAACTTAACTACTGTATTTTTAGATTCTTCGTCATGCTCTTCGTAGCCTTCTCTTTGGTCTGGTGGTGAAATTATGACTTCACTACTTAAATCACCAAAACTATCAAGATACTCTTTATACTTCAAAGCTGCAGGTTTACCTGGTGCAACTAATTGAGCCTTAAAACCACTTCCTTGCCAGTTCTTAGTATAGTGAGTGTAAATATCAAAAGCAGTACAGTAGATAGTTTGATCGGTTTTCTTGAGTTCTTCTGCTCTACTAAATTTCTTTTTAAGGTCAGCTCTTTGCTCATCATTTAGTGATTTGGTGATATTTTCAAACCAAGTATCAATAGCTTTCTTGTTTACTTCTTGCTCCACATGTCTGCCTTCATAAAGCAGTGGAACCACTGCTCCGTCTTTGACAGCTTGGTCAATAGTGTACTTATCAATAATGCCACCAAATTTCACAGCATCATTTTTGTCTTTTTTCATTAGTGGAGTACCAGTAAAACCTAAATAGCAAGCATTAGGAAAGATTTGTTTCATTTTAGGATGCAAACTGCCATGTTGAGAACGGTGACTCTCATCAATCAAGACAAAAATATTTTTTGATTCATCTTTGTAACCCTTACGACTAGATAAAGCCGATTCAAATTTATTAATGACTGTCGTTACAATGGTGCGTTTGTTCTTTTCAAGAATTTCAATTAAATTCTTACCAGAGCTTGCTCTCTGTGGTTCTAGATCACAACTCTCAAAGGTATTCTTGAGCTGTTTATCAAGATCAACTCTGTCTGTAACTAGAATGATCTTGGGTTCTTTAATCTCAGAATCACTAATAATGGCTCTAGCGAGCATAACCATAGTAAGTGATTTACCTGAACCTTGGGTATGCCAGATGATACCGCCCTTACGCTTACCATTCTCGTCATAGCCCTTGATATGTTTGAGGGTATTTTTAATAGCAAAGTATTGCTGATAACGACAAACCTTCTTAGTACCAGCATCATAGACAATAAAGCCCTTGATTAGATCTAATAATCTTTTGGGACGACATAGGTTATAAATCTTGCGATCTTGTTCGGTGATAGCCCATGCCTTCTCTGGGAAGTATTCTGATTTGTATTCTTTAAACTCTCCTGTAAACATATGATCGTTTTGTTCAAGAGTCAAAGGGAGATTTAATACTGATTTGATGTCATTTTCATTATCTTCTTTCTCTAGCCATAGAGCCCAGAACCTAGATGGTGTACCAGTTGTGGCATACTTAACTTCATTTTTGTTTGTGCCAATGAGAAGCTGAGAGTAAATAAACAAACCAGGGATATAGCTCTCACCTTGATTGCGCAGATGTTGACTAACAGCTTGTTCTATATCTTCGCTTGGTTTTTTACATTCAATTACAACCAAAGGTATGCCATTAACAAAAAGCACAATATCTGGTCTAGCATGTTCAAAGCTACTCTTACGCTGAACACTAAACTCAGCACTGACATGGAAGGTATTGTTATAAATATTGTCCCAATCTATATATTTAAGACTAAAGCTCTTAGTATCACCCTCTATAGTCTGCTCAAGACTAGTACCCAAAGTAAGTAAGTTATAAATCTCTTCATTGGTTCTTATAAGTCCGTCATAGACTGGATTCTTAAGCTTCTCAATAGCAGTCTGAATATTAGCCTCGCTAAATTTATACTCTCTATCTTTGTATTTAATATTGTTGATCTTACTTAGTTGCTCATAGAGAATATTTTCAAGGAGGACATTGGATGTCTTGCTTTGTCTTTGTTCCAGTGCTTCCTCTGGCGTGAGGTAGCTATAGCCCAGCTTGATAAGCGCTTGCAAGGCTGGTATCTGGGATACTCTGGCTTCGTCGGTTTTGAATTTAGCTTGGGTTGTGGTCATTATTGTGTGTCCTTGTTAAATTTATAATTTAAACTTGTTATGCTTTATTGATTTGTAGTAATCAACACATTTAGATTTTGGAGGAGTAGCTCCAACTTTCATTCTTATACTTTCTAGCTTATTATGTAGAGAACTGTAAAAATCTTTTTCACCTTCCCAAACCTCTTCTAAATCTTCAAGTTCAAAATGACGTCTGTAAATGTAAGCCAAAGCATCAGCAACTTGGACAAAAGAAGAATGCTCAGATTTAATAGCAAAAGCAGTGTTAATAATATGATCAAATCTTTTTTCTGGCTTAACATCCCAGCACGCTTTCTTTCTTATAATCCTTTTTCTCGGCATAGAGATCATCAAAAGCTCCATCTTGCCTATATAAGAAATCAGATAGCTTTGGCATCTCTTTGTGGTTCTCATCAAAAACTACTAAAGAAAGTCCCTTGTTATTTTTTTCTTTCTGCCCTTTCTTTTGAATAATTGAACAAACATATAAGGCACAGGAAAGCCAATAGCTCACCCTTTTAAAAGGTTGATTAATTGAATTAAATTTTTCAAAAGACATTACATATACGTAAAGCTTTGAAGAATCAACACATAAATCAACAACTTGCTTCAAAAAGTTTTTTCTGATCGACGAGTCTAATTTACTCCAACCTCGTTTCCCATTGATAAAATCACTAGTTTTAAACTCTTTGAAATTAATCTCAGAATCTAACTTAAGCCCCTTCAGTAATTTGTCAAATTCAGAAGTGTATTTACGAAGTCTGTAGGAGTCAATAGATACAGCAACCATGGAAAACACATCACCGTCACCTCCATTATTACCACTCTCATCTATGTAAGCAAACTTCATCTTTTCACCCTCACCTTGCCGGTTAAAAGCTTTTGCATTAATCCTCGTTTTTGTTGTTGAATATAGTTCTTATAGGAGATTAAATACTGAATCTCAGAATCAATCGTATGCAATACTTTCCCTATTTTTTTTTGAAAATCATAACTACAATAAGGTACAAGCACATCTTCTTGTAGCTTTTGTTTATTCAGTGTCTTGCCTTTAGCTGCAACATCGACATATTGATCATAGTTAACAGTCTGTAAAATATAGTAAAAAAACTCATTATCAATATTTTCTTCTCTTGGAATTAAAGCTGCAATAGCCTCATTGGTATAGAATTTCTCCTTCAGGATACCAACTCTCCCAAGAGAAAGTTTAAAGCTTAATACCAGAGTATCTTTAGAAATCAGCTTTACATTAGACTTTGAAACTCCTAAATCTGATAAATATTCTTTAGAATCAGCTAGGTATTTTTCATCCATGTCTGCAATTGACATCCATCTATTATTAGTTTGTTTCGCTTCATCCCAGTATTCTTTAACTTTACGTGATGGAGTGCCTCCTATCTTAATTTCAAATAATTTTCCAAGCTCAATTAATTCAAGTTCTTGCAATTTTAATATCCTATTGCGGATATGTTCAAAACGTAGTTTCTTCAACTCAATCAACCTTCCCAACTTCTCTATTGCTTCATCCCATGTAGAAAGGATTTCAGCAATTTTTTGTTGTTCTGGAGAGGGGGTACTCCAATGATTTGAGAATGAACATCATTTCTATTTAAAGTTGGTACACCACTACCAGCACAAAATTGATCCAATTTTAAATACACTAATAAGTAATATATATATTTGGGATAATTTCAACAAAATCTGTTACCCACAAAGTGGTATTATGAGGCTAATAATTCTTATCAATATAATGTACAACCTTGCCTATTTTCCTGAACGTTTTACAACTTTTGGAGCACAAACTTTATATTCTGAATGGTATTTGTGGATACCATTTGAATATACAACTGGTGTACTTCCATCAATTAAAGCTGAACTTGGTAGATCAAAGCCTCTTTGGAGTGGACAGACTTCAGAAAGTTTTTTCATCAGCCACTTTTCTGAAATTGTTTGTTTAACCATTACCCCAAATACTCCCCAACAAACTTCCTTACACCATCAAGCATATCTTTTACTTTGTCTCTATCATATTGATCATAATTTGCATGGTCGGCAAAGTCTCGGATTGCCTTCCAGGTATCTACTTGCTTGAATACAATCTTGTTATAGACTTGTTTCTGCAATAACAATTGATTCAAACTTGCAATATTACTATCAGCGAGAACAGGGATCTCATTCTTGGTACAAATTTTCCTGAGACTATCTTCCAGTACAGCACCAGCAAGCATCACAGGTGGGTCTTTATGTCCTTGTTCAAAAATATGCTCAGCCATTTCTAGGAAGTCAGAAAAGATTTCTGTTTGGATAAAGCTAATGGTATTTTGAAGCATACCACTTTTGATATCATCCTTTAGAGCATTCAATATCCCTAACCCAATTCCACGAGCATATTCTCTTGGATGCTGAACTTTAATAGAAAAATCAGCGAGGTAGTGATTTTGACTTATAGGTATTTTAGACAATAGAATCTTACTACTCGTTAACCATTGAGTAAAAGATTGTTCTTCTAACCAATCCTCGAATTCCCCAGAAGGCAATGATCTACCCATTTCAATGAGTTCACTTAGCCTACTTAAATATTTCTCTTCTATCTTCTCTAATACTGCCATAATTTATCTTTTATTTTTCTGGATTGCTTCGTCGCTACGCTTCTCGCAATGACGATTAATATTTCACCCCTGCTCAATGACTACTTTTTAATTACTCCACTTTTTAATTACTCCACTTTTTTTCAACATCTCTTTTACAGCTTTCTCGTTCAACTTGCCTTCTTCATTTAATTTGGTCATTTCTTTGACAAGCTCATTAGCTTTTTCTATGACTTTGGCTTTTTGTTCATCTGGCATGTTCACATGAAAACCTACTGGCTTCTTCACTTGATCGTGACTAGCTTGCATTAAATCTCGAAGTGCATCAAAAACTATTTTGAAGTGTCCATCATGTTTGGTCAGCCTTGATTCTAAGCTTGCAATTTTTTTAGCAAGATCCTTATTCGCCAGAATCATTTCTCGCATCTTCACAAAAGCTCTTACTATCTCTAGGCTGGCATGAATCGCAATATCACTTTTAAGTACAGAAGCAAGCATCAAAGCTCCATGCTCAGTAAAAGCATTAGGTAAACTAGTGGAATGTTTTAAGTTCTTGAACCGGTCGCAATTTGCGACCAGTTCAGAAAGCTCATCTTTAGTGAGTTTGAACATAAAATCCTCGGGGAAACGCTCAATATTACGCTTAACTTGCTCATTGAGACGCTTAGTCTGTACTCCATAAATTTCAGCTAAATCAGCATCAAGCATCACAGTTTGCCCCCTAATCTCAAGGATTCTATGGCTTATTTCTTTAAAAGCTACGAGTGCTGTGTTTTTTGATTTAGGCTTTGTTTTTGTCCTCATGCTTTTACCTTTTCTCTAGATTGCCACGTCGCTTCGCTCCTCGCAATGACAGTTTTTTGTTTCTTTATCGAACTGGTCACAAATTGTGACCGGTTCATTATCCCAATATCCCTAGCTCCTTTAAGTAGCCATCCATCTTAGATCTGACTTCTACTAACTCAGCTTCTAGTTTTTCTATTTCTTTTTGAACTTCTACTATATCGATTTCTTCCTCTTCCACAAAAGTATCTACATAACGAGGAATATTGAGGTTGTAATCATTCTCTTTGATCTCGTCGAGTTTAGCTAAGTAAGAATACTTCTCTATTACCTTCCTTGCCTTGAAAGTACTTACTATCTTCTCCATATCTTCGTCTCTAAGTAGGTTTTGAGCTTTGCCACTTTGGAATTCTTTACTAGCATCTATAAAAAGAACATCTTTGCTAGATTCTTTAGCACCACCTTCTTCCCTAGCTCTATCAAAAATCAAAATAGCAACAGGAATACTAGTACTCGGAAATAAATTAGTTGGCAAGCCTATCACGGCATCAAGTAAGTTCTCTTCAATTAATTGCTGCCTGATTTTACCTTCTGCTCCACCTCTGAAAAGCACTCCATGAGGCACTATCACACCAACCTTACCCTCGCGTTTAAGAGCAGTCTCTATCATATGACTAATAAAAGCATAGTCCCCTTTAGACTTAGGTGGCACACCTCGAGTGAAACGTTTAAACTTGTCATTGGCAGCATTCTCTGCACCCCACTTATCAAGCGAGAAAGGTGGATTGGCTACTACTACATTGAACTTCATTAGCTTGTCATTTTCTACAAGCAATGGATTATTTAAAGTGTCTCCCCATTCAAGCCTAGATGAGTCTTTACCATGAAGAAACATATTCATACGAGCAAGAGTCCAGTTACCACCATTACTATCTTGTCCATAAAGAGCAAAATCGTTAGATTGAATCTCATCTGCTACTTTAAGTAGAAGTGAACCTGAACCACAAGCAGGATCACAAATTCTATCGCCTTCTTTTGGTTCAACTAGTTTTGCTAATAGTTTAGATATCTGTGCTGGCGTGAAAAACTCCCCAGCTTTCTTGCCAGCATCACTAGCAAAGCGCTCTATAAGATAGATGTAAGTGTTACCGATGATGTCTTGATCTACTCTTGAAGGTCTTAGGTCAAGTTCTTTTCTGCCAAAATCTTCGATCAGGTTTTTGAGTCTTCGATTGCGATCTTTAGTCTTACCAAGGTTCGATTCAGAGTTAAAGTCAATATTACGAAAGACGCCATCAAGTTTGGTCCTGTTCGCATCTTCAATAGCGTCAAGAGCCAGATTAATAATTTCACCAATGTTGTCAGCATCACGCTGAGCATAGATCTCATCAAAGCTTGCACCCTTAGGCAATATGAATCTTTCACGTTCTAATTTACGGTGAATTCTATCCTCATCATCACCATATTGTGATTTATAACTATCGTAATGATCTTTCCAAACATCACTTATGTACTTCAAGAATAAGAATACTAAAATATAATTTTTGTACTCAGAAGGATCAACCACTCCCCTGAATGTATCGCAAGCTGACCAAGCTATATTATTGATTTGCTGTTGTGTGATTTTGCTATTTTCTATTGTTGTTGTCATAATTTTTCCTTAGGCTACTAATAAGCTCTCCAAGCTTTGATTTACTATAGCTTCTCGCTCCATATTTTTTAGTTCATATAAACTATCTCTAAGTTTTCTTTCTTGCTTAGAGTAGTTGTAAATTCGAGCAAGTAAATCTTGTTTATCAATTGGTGGGATAGGGAGTTCGATTTCTTCAAGATCAGATTTCTGTAAAGTCAGAATACTAGTGCCGACCAATAGTTGAGTTAATTTTCTTTGGATTAGATTTGAATTGAGTATGAGCTGTAAATATTCAGGCTTAACGGTTTGCTGACAATGGACACGAATCAAAATTAGTGGAGCACTAATAACAGTGTTATGAATTTCATCACCAACCAATGCAGCTACTAGTTTATGCTCCCTTGGACAAAAAATTAA
This sequence comes from bacterium, assembly GCA_038146805.1. Lineage (GTDB taxonomy): Bacteria > Cyanobacteriota > Vampirovibrionia > LMEP-6097 > LMEP-6097 > CAIYXB01. The sequence goes on from JAYQSH010000005.1 coordinate 26,625, forward strand.
ATCTCCCCGCTCAAGCAGATCAATGGACTTGCTAAACTTATGACTAATGGTTTCTAGTTGGTTTAGTAAAAGCTCTCCGTTGGTACTGATATCTCTTACTTGCACCAAAGAAAAAAGATCCCCGCTTTTATTAACACCCCTAGGTGAAACACGGAAGGTGTGGCCAAGAATTAGCTCTGCAATGTCTTTAATTTTCTTTTTTGGGACCATCATATTTGCATTACTGTATTTATTATAGCACATTTGCGCTTAAGAATATACAATATCTGCAATATTGCATTAAAATTAGCAATTATGATTAGGTATTTAATATATTGTCGAAAGTCCTCTGAAGAAGAGGAAAGACAAGCTTTGTCTATTGATTCTCAGCTTCAAGAACTTAGAGAATTTGCCGTTAGGAATCAACTAAATATAGTCAATGAATTTATAGAAAGTAAATCTGCTCGCAAACCTAATAACAGACCAGTCTTTGATCAAATGCTTAGTGAAATAAAAGAAGGTAAAGCTGACGGCATCCTGTCTTGGGCTCCTGACAGAATTTCAAGGAACGCAATTGAGGGTGGAAAAATAATCCACCTTGTCGATCAAGGAGTGATTAAAGATCTAAAATTTCCAAGCTTTCATTTTGAATCTGGACCTCATGGTTTGTTTAACTTGTCTCTAGCCTTTTCTTTTGGAAAGCTCTATGTAGATAACCTCTCTGAAAGTGTCAAAAGAGGTAACCGAGAAAAGATACGCAGAGGTGAGTTCCTGGACCTGCACCACTAGGCTATGTCAATAACTTCAAAAAGAAAAACATTGAAGCTGATCCAGAAAGCTTTAACTTGATCAAAAGTATTTTTGAAGATTATGCAGAAGCGAAATTAAGTTTTCCTGATATAGTCAGCAAGCTCTTTGAAGCTGGAATCAAGACTAGAAGCGGAAACAAGATTCATTACACAACCATACAAAGAATGCTAACTAACCCTTTTTACTATGGAGTCTTTAGACTTAAAGGTGAACTTTACCCTGGCTCGCATCCAGCTATGATCTCAAAAGCTCTCTATGATAAAGTACAAAAACAGCTTGAAGCCAAATACAGACCTGTAAACTGGACTGAAGAAAGAAAAAGCACAAAAGGCTTCTTGTTCAGCGAACTAGGCAAATGCGGTGAATGTGGTTACAGCATAGTAAATGACTATCACTGTAAAAAATCAGGAAGAGAATTTAGATACTATCGCTGTTCTAAAAAATCCAAAACCTGCAAATGTTCTGAACGAGCTATCAACGAAAATGACCTTGCTCCTCAAATAGAATCTTTAGCTTCAGAAATTGCGATAGATGATCGCCTTTATAGCTGGTGCTTAGATGAGATAAAAACTTGGAAAGATGAAGAAGAAGGCAACCTTGACCTCGAACTTACTGATTTGAATAAAAACCTAGAAGTCAATAAAGCCAAGCTTGAAAAACTACTAGATATACATATTGAAGGTGGGATTAATTCGGAAGAATATACAAGCAAGAAAAATAAAATAGTGAATGAGTCAGCTCAAATAAAAGGTCAAATTCAAGAAATTAGTCAAAAGGGGAGCGCATGGTTCGAACCCGTAGCCGAAGCTCTCAAAACCAGTAATGAAGCTCATCACAAAATTTCAGCAAGAGATTTTACTGGAATGTATCAAGTTCTCAAAAAAACAGGTTCGAACCGTGTTTTAGCTAATCAAACCTATAGTTTGGACTTCACTAAGCCCTTTATTTTCTTTCGTGAAGTTCTTATGCTGACTGAGAAGTGCAGCAGCCCTAAAAAAATTAATCTCAATAAAAATCTGAAAACTAAGCTAGAGAGCGGGGTTTACGGCAACGAGAAAAGCGTTAGCTTTTCCGATGCCGTTACACCGCTTACCACGAACCGCGAAGCGGTGAGTGGGGCGAGCAGCCCGAAGGGCTGCGAGCTTGCCCATGTGGGCTATGTGCCTGAGCACGCTGTGAAATGGCGGACGGAGAGGGATTCGAACTTTCGGTAGGTCTGCCTACCCTAGATTTATTTACGATTCTGTGACTATAACTTGCCGGTTTGTGGCTTGATTCCTTAGTATTTGCAACTAGTTGCTGGAAATAACCTTTAATATGGAGTTGACTTATTAAAGGTTAGTGGCTAAAGTTTTAATAAGGGAAATTCTTATTAAAGGTTAAATCATGAAATTTAAGTCTGGAATCTATAAAAAACAAGGGGGATATAAAAGTTTTTATCCAACTTTACTTAAAGATTTAGGTTTTAACTTTCACAATGAAGATATAAATCAACTCTTAGAAAAAACCATATTGAAGCTTGGCGAATTAAATGCCTACTCTGAGTTAATACCAGATATAGACTTTTTTATTAAAATGCATATTGCAAAGGAAGCTTCAAGCTCATCAAAAATTGAAGGTACTAAAACTGAAATAGATGAACTCTTTATTCAAGAAGAGGATATCCCCTTGGAGCAGAGAGATGATAGAAATGAAGTTTTAAAATATATTGAAGCGCTTAATTGGTCAATTGAACAATTAGAAAAAATACCGCTTTCAATGAGACTAATAAAAGGTGCTCACAAAATACTTCTTTCAGGTGTACGAGGCAAAACAAAATTACCAGGTCAAATCAGAAAATCACAAAATTGGATTGGCGGTGCAACTTTAAATAGTGCTTTCTTTGTACCTCCACATCCTGAAGATCTAGCAGAACTTTTGAGCGATCTAGAAAAATTCTGGCACTCTGAAATTGATAAAACTCCTCATTTAATTAAAGCCGCGATAACACACTATCAGTTTGAAACCATACATCCGTTTTTGGATGGTAATGGAAGAACAGGTAGATTGCTAATAATTTTGTATTTAATAAATTTTGGCTTGTTAAAAAAACCCGCTCTATATTTATCATCGTACTTTGAAGAATATAGGCAAGATTACTATGATGCTTTAACTTATGTACGAACTCAGAACAACTTAGAACATTGGATTAAATTTTTCTTAGAGGGTATGATTCTCACGACTGATGATTCAAAAAAGATTTTTTCGGCTATTCTAAAATTAAAAGAAAAATACGAAAATATCATTACAAAGAATATGGGTAAAAGAGCAGGTAGTAGCTTAGAGTTATTACAAAAATTATTTTCTAAACCAGTTGTCACTATTAACGAGATTCAAGATTTAATTCAAGTAAGCTTCCCAACAGCAAGTACTATCGCTAAGAAATTTTTGGAGCTAGAAATTTTTAAAGAGAAGACTGGCGGTACTAGAAATAGAATATTTGAACTAAAAGAATACTTAGACCTATTTAGACAAAAGTCTTTACAAGCCAATAAAAAGTAATCAACAAAGAGCCGATCTCTCAACTATTTCAAGCCAGACACACCAGCCCTTTTTGCCAAAAGAGAGTTTTGCGCAATTTAGCCTTAAAAGCTCTCTTTATTGCAGCTCTCTAGTGTATAATACAATAAATAACCCGGCACTTGGCGAGGCTAGCTTACTTGAAACCCAATTAGTAAAAGGGATACAGCTATAATGGCGGACGCTTGGTTAACGATGTTCGCTACCTCTGTACTACTGAGAATGTGGATTTTGGGAAGGTTCAAGCTGCTCTTGCAACTGGAATATGATGGTTGCCTTAGTCATTTGAACCAAAATAATGAAGAAGCTCACTTCTCCAAGCACTTTTTTGATCTAATACACCTTGTACCTTAGCCTTAAGAGCTTCTTCTATTGACCCTAAAAGAGCTTGTTTACCTCCTGAGACTTTACCATTTGCATAGTAGGAAACTTTACTCACTATAATTTTTTCAATAGTCTCATTAGTCAACATAGGTCTATTTCTGAGCTCTTCAACATTACCACCAAAACCAGCTCTCACTGCTTCTTCAAAAGCACGGTCTTCATTATTTGAACCAAACTTATCTAGAAGATTACATGTTCCAATACTAGCTAAATGGTGAATGTCCTGTTCGTTAATATCAGTAATTTTAAAATCAACCTTGTCAGCTTTTTCTTCTACTTCTCTTTTCAAGATGTGTGCAATAAATCTATGTCGTTCGTTTTCATTTGGTTTGTCATAGAACAAATCAGCAACCATCCTCTCTCTCATTGGAGCAGCAATTTCACTAGCAGAAGAGTTAGCAGTCATAACAACGTATACGCCCTTACACATTTTTGTGTTAACAGTCTCTGAAAACAAGCGTTTTAAAGACTCGACAACAGGATTGGTATGGTGAGGATTATTAGCGTCATATTTTCTTCGTCTAGACCTTGAACTGTCGTCACCAAGCATTTTATGGGCTTCATCTAAAACAATCACAATAGGAGTTTCTCCTTTATTTGATTCTAAGATTGCTCTTGCTAGTATCCTTTCAATCTTTTTAATTGTAGGTTCAATACCAAATACTTCGCCAAAAAGTTTTTCTTTATCGGCAAGACTACCAGTCATAGTATCTTCTGATGCGTACCAATATTGAGCCTTACCTCCTATTTCTTGAGCTAAATGCCTGGCAAGTGCTTTAGAGGTCATCGTTTTACCACAACGAGTTATACCCCTCAAGCAAAACACTCCACCTCTGCCCTTTTCTCTGAGTATCCCTAGCCCAGAATCAAGCTCTTCTTTATTAGCTTCAGATAGAATTACATCATCAAGTGCAGGGAATTTTGTTGATGATGAATCTTCTTTAAGATCTTTTGAATTTCCATCTGCATCTACTTCAAAACGCTGTACTACACTATCCAAATCTCCTTGACTTGAAACTTCATTAGGATTTGGGATAAAAGTAGCAACACCAAAAGAACCCAGTGCTGCTATAACAGTTGAAGGGAGATGTCTCTTTACAAACTGAGAGATAGGATCATCCCAGTTATATTTTTCGATTAAGGGTTTTATAAATGCCGTTAAAAGTCCTAGTCCAATGCCAACAAGATGACCATACTTTACTTTATTAACTATTTTCTGGAAGCCAGAATCCTTGCTACTAGAGCTTGGAGAAGCAAGTTTTCTACCTTGCTCTTGAAATTTAAGTGCTTTTGTAACTGTATCTGGAGCAGTATAAGGTCGCAAAACGCTTGTAGTAAGAAATTTTTTAACATTTCTCACGATAGTATTGTCTTGAATAGAAGTTAAAATTGACATCGCAACTCGCTTTACATATTAACATATTCCTTCACTGTAATGTTGAAATTATAGGGATTTCTAAAGAATATTGAGTGAAAACCACCAATAAATTATTCATATAATAACAGAGGACTTACTAAAATTGTATATACTTAGATCTTAATGCAATCAGCACAAATAAACCACAGCATAAAGTACGGAACTCCTATTGAATTAGGTATTCAAAGGCAAGAATACCTTCCTCAAATTAGAAAGCTGTATCGTAATAATTCGCGTGGTCTGTTTACAAAACTTTCAGATAAAGATCTAGCAAATGGTACTCTTAGAAGAATTCCTTTTTTTAGATTTTTTGATGAGATGGTTCAGTACAAACCTGATGCTTTGCAATTAGCTCACAATGCAGAACAAAGAGTTGTTGGCTTTTTTGGTTCTCCTATTGATGTTCCACTTGATCTAGCAAAGTGGTTGTCAACCCCTAACTTTTCAAAACAACAATTTCTAAGCTTGCATTTTTAACTTCTGATGATTTTGAAAAAACTTAGCAGGTGATGTTTTTAAAACAGTATGAATTCTATCTTTGTTGTAATAGTTAATAGTTTGATGAATAGCTTCAATTAACTCACCAAGATTTTCAAATTCTTTTGTACTATCAAGTTCCTCTTTAAAGCTGCCATAAAAAGATTCTTGAAAACCATTTTGCCATGGTGAAGCTTTTGAGCTCATTGAACATTTGATCTGATTTGCTTTTAAAAAGTTTTGATACTCTTTTGATTTGTATTTAATTTGTACTCAATGCCTTGATCTGAATGAATCAAATCTGGAGTTTGACCAGTACGTTGTATTGAATCAAGCAGAGCCTCTTTAATCATGCTTGCTGTGTGCCTTCTGGATACCTGCCAGCCAACTATCTCTCGTGTAAAAAGGTCTATGACTGTTGCTAAGTAAACAAATTTTCCTTCAAATGGTATGTAAGTAAAATCACTTGCGTAAACAGTTCTTGGAGCAATTACAGTAAGGTCTTTGATTAAATTTGAGTGAGAACTATGATCCTTGCCTAAATCTCTTTTCTTCTTTGGTTTTCGTTTTGATTTAATTGGATAAAGATTAAATTTCTGTTTTATCCTATGAACTTTTTGCTTACTAACACTTAGATTTAAAGCTATTCTTTCAGTTCCATAAGCTGGATCTTGTTTCATTACTGTGACAACGGTGGAGAAAAATTCTAAATCTCTTGCTGGAAGTTTGTGATCATAGTAGATGCTTGATCTTGAAATTTGTACTAGCTCTGTTAAAAAAGTTTTGTTTAAAGTTTTACAAAAATATTTTTCAACTAAATCTCTTTTTTTTCCTTGCTAAGATCAAGAGTAATTTTGCCAACAAGCTCTTTTAGAGCTTTGTTTTCTCGTCTTAAGCGACTCATTTCAAGTGCTGAGCTGTCAGTATTTGTTTTTGAGCTTAGCCTGTTGTAAATAGTTTTAGTACTAATACCAAACTCTGCTGCTACTTCTGTTACTCTCTCACCATCTTTGACTCGCTTTAATATGTCAGACCAATTCTCTTCGCTTACTTTTACACCTTTCATTGCAATCCTCCTTAGACTTACTTGTTTAATATATCAAGAGGGGATCAATAGTCCCAAGGACTTGTAATTGCAGCTTCTGTTCTAAACATGGTGCTTCTCATGTTTCAGATCCCAATGGAAAAGCTGAGATATATATCACAGAGTCTGTGGAGCCTATTAAGTATGTTTTTGGTTTGAAAACGGCAACATTTTATATCTGTCCAAACTGTGGTTGTTACGTTGCGGCTATTGTGGAACACCAAAATAAACTATTCTCCGCAATCAATACCAGTACTTTAAACAATGAACTTAAGAGTTTACTGAAAAAAAATGAGAGAACTAACTTTGGACAAGAAACTAGAGCAAGTAGGAAAGAAAGGCGTTTAGCAAATTGGACTCCCACTTTCATTAAATCTAAAACTCTATCAGAGCAAATGCGAATTGATACTTTAGAAGGATTCAATGGCTTTGCCAAACAATTTCAAGACGGTACTCTCCCCAAAAATAAATGGACTCATCAAGCTCACTTTGTTATTGCCTTATGGTTAATTTTACGGCATGGAGTTGAGTCAGCAAAAGAGCTAGCTAGAAGTGGTATCAAGAAATATAATGAAGCCACTGGAGTAGCAAATACTGACCTTGATGGTTACCACGAAACAATTACAATGTTTTACCTTGATTCTGTTCAAAATTTTATAAAAACGTCTAATGATGATAATGAAATAGAACTGCTTACAAAGCTATTGAAGAATGACATTATTGATAAAAATTATCCTTTGGATTTTTATTCTCCTGAGAAATTATTTTCAAAGGAAGCAAGACTTAGTTGGGTACAACCAGATTTAAAGGAGTTATTGAAATGAAAACAATTGGTTTGATTGGTGGTATGAGCTGTGAATCTTCAGCAGAATACTATCGGTTAATTAATGAGTCTATAAGAGAGAGACTAGGTGGCTTAAATTCAGCCAAGGTCATAATGAACAGTCTCAATTTTCAAGATATTGCAGACCTGCAGCACAGTGGAGATTGGGATAGATTACAAGAAATAATTAATGAAGCTGGTCTCAGTCTTGAGAGAGCAGGGGCAGACTGTATCTTAATCTGTACAAACTTGATGCACAAGTGTGCTCCCGGGTTGGAATTAGCTGTTCAAATACCTTTGATACACATTGCTGATGCTTGTGGTGAGGTTATCAAGTCCAAGAATATAAATAAAATTTTATTGCTTGGGACAATTTATACCATGGAGGGTGATTTCTATATTGAAAGACTGAAAGAAAAGTTTGATATAGATGCCATTATTCCGAACCTTACTGATAGACAAGTTATCAACAGCATAATCTATGAAGAACTGTGCAAAGGCACTATCAAAGATTCTTCAAAGCAAGAATATTTAAGAGTAGTCAATTCTGCTGAAGAGAATGGTGCCAAAGCTGCTCTTCTGGCTTGTACTGAAATCCCATTATTAATAAAAAATGGTGAGGCTAATATACCACTATTTGAGACAACTAAGATCCATGCTGAAAAAGCTGTGGACTTTGCTTTGGCTTCAACACTTCAAAAAACCTAGTTATGAAAATCGCCTTTATCACTTGCAAGAAAGAAAAACTTGGCTTTTATTTCCCCACAGAAGCCGAACCAGATTTGCTACCTATCGAGCTACCATTGACGCCTGATGACCAGATTGTAGTAAACGCTCTAAGAAATAAAGGAGCTCTAGTTGATCACATCACTTGGGGTGAAAGGGATCTAAATAAATTAAAAACTTATGATTTATTGATTATGCATTAAATTCAATTGGGCATCTAATACGGTGGCAGATCTTCCTCCGTTTAAACACAAACAATCACCAGATTTATTAATAAAATTTCTAGCTGAAGGTTATGATGATTATAATAGCCCTGGTTTTTGGGAATCCCTACATTTTGGTGCAACGTTGGCAATGAAAATGGATGAAATTATAGCAGAGTCTGATAGACCTGCAAGTTCATTAATACCAGAAATCTATGAGCAAATAGCTTCTGAAGCTAATGTTCATGATCTAGACCGAGATTTTCAAGAAGATGGAGTGAAAATTCTTAGAAAATTCTGGGAGCACGGTGAAGTGTTACATGATGCTTGGTTTAAGCAGAAAGAGAATGAAGGCAGCAATTAAAACTTTTCATCATATGATCGAAGATTTAAAAAGTTCAGGTTTTGCTCCCATGATTACACTTGCTAATTACTTTTGCTTGGGATGAAGAAATCTTAAGAATGCTTCGATACACTAAAAACAATGGTATTACAGAGGGATATCACAACAAAATGGAAGTAATATCTAGAAGAGCTTATGGATTTAGAAATTTTGAAAACTACAGACAAAGGGTTTTGCTACAATGTGCGTGACGATAGCTAGGAGAATTTCACTCCTATTTTTCCTTTTCTTGGTGTACAACCTTTTCTTGGTGTACAACCTACAACCACCTTCTATCCCAACAAAAAAAAAGAAGAGGGCTAAAGTCCTCTTCTTTTTTTATAATGGCGGACGGAGAGGGATTCGAACCCTCGGTAGGTTGCCCTACGACGGTTTTCAAGACCGCTCCGATAAACCACTCCGGCATCCGTCCATTTAGTATTCTACTAACAAAATCGCTTTTAGAATATAAAAAAAACTTAGAGCATTGACTGAACTTAGAACTTTGACACCCCCAGGTCATTTTTAAAGAAAATATAGTTCTGCACAAAGCCAAAGATCTAATATTTACATACATTTTTCTAAAAAAAAGACTTTTGACCCCCCATAAATTTGTCAAAAATTGGCAAACTTAAAAAATGCTTTTAAAACTTCGCTATATCTTTTTACTTCTATGTTTTTTGACTGGGCAATATGCAAATGCCGTATTAACAGATTTCGCACAACCAAAAGTAAAAATTGAAAAAAAACACTATACTCGAAAAGCCAACAAGCCCAAAGCACAAAAAATACAAGATGCAGTTATTTATAAGTTTCCTGCAAAAAAATTTCTTGGCAAAAAATTTAACCCCGAAACAGAAACAGAACTAGACGCAGAAATAATGCAAAAACTTATCAAAAAAGCTCAAGAAAAATATCCAGAGAATTTTCAAATTTATAAAAACAAGAAAAAAAACTTTGAAAAACTACAAACACTAACCCAATTTATTACCAACAACACAAACGAAAATATTCTTTCACAATACCTAAACCAAAATAGCAGTCAAAAAAGAAACAAAGAAGAATACAGCTACCAAGAAATCAAAAAAATTGAAAAACTTTATCAAGACCTCAAAGAAATTTATTCGCCAAAGTATTTTAACAAAATCAATGACTACCAAAAGATCAAAGATTCAATATGCCAATGTTGCGGCTTAGAAAATTTTTTATATATAGAAACCATACTAAAAAGACAGATAAATTATGCGAGTTATAATTCTTAGTTTATTAATTTTAAATTGCATTAAAGTGCAAGCAATAAAAGTTGGCAAAGGTAGAATCTCTCTATATGATTTAGACTCTGCAATTATTAGCAAACCACGCATAGCCCAAGATGAATTTATCAACGTATATCCACTCTCTAGTAATATCGACGAAAACAAAAAAACTGTAATCGCCATTCAGGGCTTAGTAGCAAACGGTCACACAAATATTTTTGTAGAAACACAAAAAGGAATCCAAAATATCAATGTTGAACTTGACCAAAACTCTTCCGAAATTTTCAGCAAAACAAATACAATCAAAACAATCAAAGCTAATATCAAAATCAATTTAAATTCATCTATTTTAATCAAAACCAATTACCATATCAACGAAAAAATACTTGCAAGTAACCCTGATTTTTTTAAAATCAATTCATTAACAGATTATTACCATCCTCAATACATGAAATCAATAATTTTAATAGCAGAAAAACAAGCAAGTATAAGCGATATAGTGATTCCTACCAGTAACAAAATTTTCAAATTTACTTTAAGCAGTAACAACTACAAAGGACAATACAATGAAACTCTTAATCTTAATTAGCTTATGCTACTTACTTCCTTTACAGGCGGCTCAATACCAAGAAATGCAATTCAAGCCGATACATATCCGTAATAATAATTTTAATGAACTAGAAGCAGGACGAACTTATAACTATCATCAAAAATCAAGAATTTTGGCAGCTAAAGATACAAGAATTCCAGTTCTAGAACAATTTGAAAACCTTTTATTTCCACATAAAGACTTTAAAAAAGATCAAGCTAAACAAAGACTTGAAAGAATTGAGATTGCCGTACATGGCAATATTCAACAAGGTTCAATAAAATATAGACTCAACCTTTTAGAAAACGAAATTACAGCATGGCAAATTGCCAATTATCAAACTTTAGAGATACTCAACGACAACAAAAACGAAGCTCATGCCTTTCAAAAACCACAAAAACTAGTCAGAGCAAAAACCCTGCAACCAAGAACACAATACTATCCAAGAACACAAACACAAGAAAAAAAAATAGACTACGATTATCAAAATTACAAATTAATTAGTCCAATCTTTAGAGATATCAGTAGGAGGTCAGTACGTGCAATATTTGATTTGTAGTTTATTAGTAATCTTTTTTAATAGCAAAATGGTGTGCGCTAGTAACACTATTATTATCAAAAAAAGAAACAGACCTAGCAACACCTTGCTGGATAAAAAAATCATCTATCTAAAACAAGAACAAGCAATTTCTCAAAAAGTAAATGCTTCTTTGGCAAGTTTTGCTAAGCCACAAATTGCCCAACCCACTTCAAGCACTAGTTTTGAGACAAAACAAAAACCTAAATTAAAAATCAAAAAAATCGAAGAGAAAAAATTCAATATCCAAAAGCCTAAAACAAAAGAATTACTTAGCTCCTTAAAGCTTGACCTCAAAAAAAACCTTAGACCTAAAAATACTGTAAACAACAATAACAGCATTGGCATCTACCAAGAAGATGATTGGCAAGCTTACACTCAAGAAACAAATATAGAAAATTTTAGAGAGTTGCATGTTCACGCTAAAATCAAACGCCAATAATTTTAAAAAAAAGTGTAAAAAATTCTTTGTGCTTTAAATATAGTAAACAATGTTTTAAAGCATCATTGTCATAATAAACTCTTTTATCAGAAATATTAGACTGAAAGCTTGAATCTAAAGCAATAAAATCATCATCTAAAGCAAAATCTACGATAAAAATAAATCTGTTTTTAAAGTCTTCATCTTTTAAACCAGCATAGCCGGGCAACAAATCTTTATAGCTCATAAAAAAAACTTTTTTGTCCGCAAATGAATCTAAAGTACAAAAACTAGATAAAAATTTAGCAAACAAAGTCTGCAAAAGATTATCAGAATCATAGATAAAGTAATTTGTTTTATTAGATAGATCAGCCACAGTAAAACTTAAGAAACTAAAGTTGGACCAAGGTCTTCTTTAAATTTTTCTTCTTGGATTTTAACAAGTTCTTTTAAACTACCATCACATTTATGCAGTTTAACAAAGTTTGCATTACTTCTTGCGGCAATTGGAATTCCACCAGTAATAATGATAGTGTCTCTTAAATTTACAAAACCTAATTTGATAATCTCTTCTTCAATATTTATCAAAGTATTAGTTGTTCTATGCACCTTGTCAAAATAGATAGGAGCAACACCCCATATAATCGATAAATAATTATAGGTATGTTGATAAGTTGTTGCCGCAATAATTTGTCTATTTGGTCTAAGCTTAGAAACTCTCTGTACACTTTTACCAGAACAAGAAAAAGAAACAATTGCTTTGATATTTTTTAATTTAGAAAAAGTTTTTACACCCTGAGCAATAGCAATACCATTCAAATCTTGTTCGCTTAAATCCTCTATATTATTCATGTCTCTTTGATCTACATTAACGTGAGTTTTTGATTCAACTTCAAGTGCAATTTTACGCATATAATCAACAGCAAGCACAGGATGATCTCCAGAAGCAGTTTCACCAGAAAGCATAACTGCATCAGTACCATCTAAAATAGCATTTGCCACATCAGAAACTTCAGCTCTTGTTGGAAAAGGATTTTTGATCATCGAATCCATCATTTGAGTTGCTGTAATCACAAACCTCTCATTGATATTAGCTTCAGAAATAATTCTTTTTTGTAGCATTGGTACTTTCTCTGGTTCAAGTTCAACACCCAAATCACCACGAGCAACCATAACACCATCAACTTCTTTTAAAATATCCGACAAGTGATCCATCGCTTGTGGCTTTTCAATTTTGGCAATAGTTTTTATTGGTGCTTTTGGTTTTGCATCTTGAATTAATTTTTTTAATTCAACAATATCTTGTCCATGGCGCACAAAAGACAAAGCAATAAAATCAGCGCCGATTTTGACGGCTTCAATCAAATCCTCTCTATCTTTTTTTGTAATTGCTTCAAGTCCCAACTGCGCTGACTCAGGCAGGTTTACACCTTTGTTTGATTTTAAAATTCCACCATAGCTCACAGTACATTCAACCTTGTCGCCCTGAACAGCAACAACTTTTAATCTAAGTAAACCATCATCAAGTAAAACTCTTTGTCCCGGCTCTACTTCAGAAGGTAGTTCTGGGTAATTACGAATATGCACGGTTTTGATTTCAGCATCATAATCAGCGGCATTTTCATCAGTCGTTAAAATTATTCTTTGACCAGTAGTAATTTGAATACCACCTTCAGGTAAAGTTCCAGTTCTTATTTTTGGACCTTGTAAATCAACTAAAATACCAATTGGTCTTTTATATTCTTTAGCTAATTGTCTTATAAGTTTTATTCTTTGTGATCGAGTTTCCCAATCTCCATGAGAGCAATTAATACGTGCAACTGATAAACCGGCTTCGATCATGCCACGAATGACAGATTCATCTTCGCTTGCAGGCCCTAAAGTGGCAACGATTTTTGTAAGTGAGTATTCTTTTAAATTATTCATTTTATAACCTATGCTTTTGCAATAACACCTAATATAGTAGCTCTTTTTGCCCCAGTTGAACTAGGCACATTATTAGGAATATCTTTAAAACAAGTAAAAGCAAGTAAAGAAAAAAGCATTGCTTCTTTGTATTGACCTTTAATATTTAACTCATCATGGTTTAAGAACTGCACATCTGGATTGAGCTCTGCTAAGCTTTGCATCAAATAAAGATTTTTGATACCGCCACCAGAAACATAAACTTTTTGCAGATCATATTTTTGAATTTCATTACTAATAGTTTTTGCTGTAAAAAAACTTGCATTTGCAATAATATTTTCTTTATTACCTAAATCCAAAAATTTATCAGCAAACTTTTCATCAAAATATTCACGCCCAGTAGATTTTGGAGCCGCTAAATCAAAATAGTCTGTCTTAGCAATGAGAGTTTCAATAAACTGTTCATTCACTTTTCCAGACTCAGCAATAGCACCTTTATGATCAAAATTCTTTTGAAAAAGTTTTTTTACCAAGCAATCAATCAAAGTATTTCCCGGACCCGTATCATAAGCCAAAGTTATTTGATTAGGACGCATAATCGTTATATTGGCAATTCCACCAATATTGAGTGTAGCCAAAGACTCGTTATCATTTTTGATTAAAACATCGTCAATATAGCTTGTTAACGGCGCCCCATTACCAGCAAAAGCAATATCACCAGCTCTAAAATCACCAATAGTGGTGATACCGGTAAGCTTGGCAATCACACTTAAATTTGCCAATTGCATTGTTGATTCTGCACCATGAAAAACAGTCTGTCCATGTATGCCAATTAAATCAATTTGATGCTGACTATATTCTTGCTTAAATTCATTAACAATAAAAGCTAAAAACCTTCCAATTTTATAATGCAAATTTGAAATATCTTCTAAGCTAGCTTTTTGTTTGGCGATTAAAATCTCAATTTCTTGTTTAACATTTGGATCAATTTCATAACTAGCTTCTTCAATAATCTCAAAATCTCTCAAGTTATCGGCGTTCCACTTAACCAAGGCCAAGTCGACGCCATCTACAGAAGTACCAGTGTTTACACCTAAAACAAACAACGTTCTTTATTATACAAAACTCAAAACAACATCCCTAATGAGTTAATACAATAAAAATAAATTTAATACAAAAGCCCAAGGTACTGTGTCAGCCATTCTCCTTAAAAAAAATGAAATGGAACAATTCCAAACCGAAATGCAGCTTTTAAGGATTTAGCCGAAATTTAGTAAATACAGGAGGCTGATATGTCATTTAAATATAAGGGTCACTTGACCTGGGAAGAAGTAGTTAGAATTGAGACATTGCTAAATCAAGGTCTTAATCCAGCAGAAATAGCTGTTGTCATAGGAAGAAATAAATCAGTTGTCTACAGATGCGTAAACAATAACTCTGTTGATGGTGATTTTGTTGCTGAAGAAGCTTGGCAGTTAATGCATGAAAGAAAAAGAACTGCAAACCATCATCCTAGAATTATTGATGAAAGCTTACTTGAAAACTTCGTTATTGAAAAATTACTTACCATTCTCCAGAGCAAATTGCTGGGATATGGACTGAAGAGTGCAACGAAGCTTTATCTCATCAAACCATATATACATGGCTACAAACCAAAAGACCTGATTTAATAAAAATTTACTTGAGAAGAAAAGGTAGATCGATTCTAGGAGCAAATGCAACTTTGCTTGATTTCTTCCTCAAAGACCTCAAAAGGTGTTTTGTAGCCTAGTCTTTTCTTTGGTCTACCATTGATTAAATCAACGTACTTTTGAAGTTCTTCATTTGTAATTTTACTCAAATCTGCTCCTTTAGGAATAAATTCTCGTAAAAGTCCAATAGTATTTTCGCACGTTCCTCTTTGCCATGGGCTGTAAGGTTTGGCAAAATATACTTTCATATCAAGACTACTTTCTATTTCTTGATGCTTTGCAAACTCAGTGCCATTGTCATAAGTTATTGAAAGACAAAGTTCGTCAGGTATTTCTTCAAAAGCTCCTCAGTTGTTTCAAGAATTGATTTGGCCTTTTTATTTTCCATTTTGGCTGCAAGAAGCAGTCCAGACCTGCGTTCTACGTTAATTAAAATCTTAGGTGGTTGTTTTGGGTCTCCAAGCATAGTATCTCCTTCCCAATGTCCGGGAACGCTCCTCTCATTGATTTCTTGAGGTCTTTCATCAATCGATCTCTTATTAATAATAAATTCTGGGCTGGATCTTTTCCTTCGATATTTTTTACCTTTTCTCCTAAGCCTGAGTTTGACTAGGTCACAGTGTTTCTTGTAGAGCCATTGATATATAGTCTCATGACAAATCACTTCACCAGTTTCTTGTCTCCATCTACCCGCAATTTGATTGGGAGACCAGTGAAGTCCTATACAATCAATGATAAACTTCTCTAAAACACTGTCACTGACTATCCTTAGATGAATATTAGCTTTTCTTTTTCTTTCATAAGCAAACTGCCAAGCTTTTTCAGCAGTGAAGCTTCCATCAACTGAATTGTTACTAATACACCTACTTACAACTGATTTATTTCTACCAATAGTAATTCCAATTTCACTAATAGTTAATCCTTGATCTAGCAATGTCTCAATTTTAACCATCTCTTCCCAAGTCAAATGACCCTTACTTTTGTCTGACATCTTTTTCTCCTGTATTTACTTACAAGGAAAAAAACATAGATTTGTTGCATTTCGGTTTAGAAAGAATCCCCTGAAAATCTACAAAAGCCTTTATTTATCAATAGTTTTCTGCTGCTCTTATTTGAGGGGGCGAGTAGTTACTTTAAGAGTAAAATCACCATTAGGTATTGACAAGCGCCTCTTGGGGTGGTATTATATTGATCACAATGGAAGGTATAGACAATATTTTAAACTCAAGAACAGGAAAATCCCCCTCTAGAAAAGAAATAGATGTTCTCAGACAATACGTAGCTCAAATAGAATCTTCTCAAACTACAAATGAATCAGAGAGAAAAAGGCTAAATGCCGTAAAGAAGATACTCAAATCTCTTCATGAATCAAAAAGTATTAGTGAAAGGGTTCAATATACTGATGCAGATGTTGAAGATTTTATTACTGGTAAATTAACCGGTGACTCAAGACAAGAATTTGTCGAAGAACTTAAGAAAAACTCTACGCTAAGAAAAAACTGTATTCATAGGCGTGAACGACTATCAGAATTAGAAATTACTATCAGCGCAGAAGCAGCTAGAGCCTTTAACTCAGGGCTATCTGCTCTTTATAGTGGAAATAGAAATTTCCCAGGACATCAATACAATGATTATGGAGCAAGAGCCAACGAATCAGTTTTTATAGAGGATAGAGAAAGGTTTTATGCTAGTGCTCGTAATTCTTTTGAAAAATTACTAGAACTACATGAACTAGAAGACTTAGCACTTGCAAATTTAGCTATTGTTGAAGAGAACGTAAAAATGCACCTATTGTTGCACAATTTTATCCTTCAGGTAGACACAACCGTTTCGATAGCATGGTACAGCAAGTTCAAAAAGGTGAAATTAGCCCTACGGAAGCAGTCTTTGGTAAACCTTCCACACCACCTACTAATAAAAAAGAACAAAGACCACCATCTTGGGTAGATGGCATACCTTTGAAAATGCAAGCTGATGACAGACCTATAGAGAATTTACTAGAGCTTGACTTTAAGAACCCTAATAATACGAGACAGCTAATTCGTAGATTAAATGAATTTATTCCACAAGGTGAAAGAAGTTCTCTCATTTCTTTTGATCCACTTAAACCAATTGAACACCAGGAAAGATTAATAAGCTTAATGAAAGATGATGAAGATTTTGTTGCAAGCTTAATAGATTTTATCGAACAACCGATGCCAGGTGGTAATGACCAGCAACTTTCTAAATTAAATGATTCCAGGATAGTTGCTTATAGACTTTTAACTATGCATTACTTAGAATCAAAAGACAAAAAAGTCTTTAGCAAGCTCAAAGATCTATTCATGAGACAAGTAGATAAATTTAGAGCTAATGATACTAAGGGCTGGGAAACTAATTGGTTTTATGGAGCTGATGATATCCTGCTTCATTATGCAGACAAAGACGATAAACTATGGGGAATAGTTACTGAAATATTTGAAAAAGCTTCTGAAATGGGTTTTAAAGATTTTTTTTCAGGACATCTTAAAATGCGTAACTTTATTTGGGGTATGGAAAAAATGGAGCAGAGATTTGTTAAAGACTCTGCTGCAAGAGAGTTGGTGATGAATAAATTGATCAATTGTGATGATGAAAAACATAATGATTGGGGTGAGAGCATATCCTTAGATTCAGACGGGGTTAGAGTTTTGGCAGCCTTCCCTGAAAAGAGAAAGTTGATACTTGTATAGCAATTTTAGACGGCTCTATTATTGTAAGCAACAGAGCGAGAAGCCTTGCAATTAGACACTTGGAAAAAATGGGCAAAGATGCACTTCTAAGAGCTGAGCCTGAAATAATTGACAAGTTAGCTTTTATTTTTGATGTTGAACGATCACTTTACTCAACTAATACTAATGACGATGATTCAAGCTCTGAAGCAGATCAACCAATTGATCAAGAAGATTTATGGTCATTATCTAAACTAGTGTATGCCATTGACCCAGATGAAGGAGCTAGACAAATAGAAGAAACAATAAATATAATTATTTCACAAGCTTCTTATGCCAACTCAGATTTTAGAACAGGAATAGTTGAATTTTGTAGGCAAAACAAACTTGATCATTTAAGACCTTTACTTGTAAAGCTTTATGTTGGTTACGATAGGAGTTCGACTTTTATTAAACAATTGAGAGAATGGGGGACTGGTGATGCGGAATTAGCGCAAGCTACTTTGGAAGATTTGCAAAGTCATCATGGCTCAAATGATTTTGACAGAGCTTATTCAGAAATCAGAAAATCCCTTACTGGTGATGATGCTAGTGCATGGTCGCATGTAGTAGAATATTGCTTTGACCATTGTGATAAAACTAAATTTGTAGAGCTTATTCTTCAAGACCCTTATCGTCACTTATTAACTCCTAGTAGAGTTGAGAATATTTTAAATAGATACACTCAGGGAATCTTAAAAGATCATTCAGAGTGGGAGCAACATACAAATAGAGACCTCGCGAGTTTACATGATTCGCTTCTGGCTTGCGCTCATTTACCAGAGACAAGACCTCACTTGATTGAATATGTAGAAGATGAGATTCGAAAATTTAATTCTCCTGAAGCTATCGAAGCTAACCCTAAAAACGATAGACTTCTTTACTTTTTGATGGAACTTCATAATAAAGCCACGGCAATGGAAGTGAATGAAAAATATGGAGACATCGGTGCACCATTACAATCATGGTTATTTTTTTCTAAGGACATGCATCCTCCTAAAGAAGCAGCCAAGTTGATTTTTGAGTATTGCTTAAATGACAAAAATCGAAGTGGAGTTAATGTCACGGATTCATATGATTCAGGTGATCAGATGGAAGCTGTGATATATGCAGATAAAATCTTTGGGCTTCATTCTAAACCTCAAGATTCTATTTCTGATTCGGATACTACTGTAAGCCTTAGTGATTTAGAAAGCTATTTAATCCATCTAACAAGGGGAAGAAGATTACCTCTACCTGCTATTCGGGCAGCTTATGATTTCTCATTACCACACCTAAAATGGGGCACAATAAGTGGAGGTGCACGTATTTGCAAATCACCACAGGAACTAATTGAATTGACTAAATTTCCCGTACTTGGACTCACTTCAGGAGGTGTTAATCACAGAGGGCCTTTGTTTAAAGGTTTATCAAATGAATTATTAGATTTATATCAAAGTTTTAAGTATCATCAAAAAGGTTTTATTTTTGGTGAAGAAGATGGACAAGACCCTGATCTAAATATAGCTTTTTTACTATCAGCTTTATTTAGAGTAAGAGCTTTTTGATGCAATAGATATACTTCGCGACCATCAAATCGAAAACCAAAGTTTATATGCAAAAGTTGCTCGTTTCGCAAGTATGGGTGCCGCTGAAGCAATTGAAGATGAAGATGCAGAATCTGCTTTAGAAATGCACAAGGTTTTAGATGAAATTATTGACTTAGTACCAGACGGAATAAAACTTGAAGCAATGGATAAGAGTGACTTTAGGCTAAAAGTTCGTGAAAAGATCCAAGAATTAGAAGCATCAACAAGACATGAAAGAGAAATTAGAACTAAAGAGGCAATTGAAAAATCCTGAAGTTGCTAGTGAAATGAAAAAACAAGTTAGTGACAAAATTATAAAAGCTAGGTCTGGTAAAAGTATAAGTTTTCCAGTTCTAAGGGGCTCTATGTTAGCTAAGGTTGTTAATGGTAAGCCATATGGCTCTTATAGTTTTGGAGGCTGGTATAGTAAATTTGGTGAAACTCTAGGTTATGATGTATGTCAAGAGATCGGTGAGAGTATTTGTCGTGAAATGGACTTTACTGTTGAAGAATTAGACCAACTAAGAAAAAATTACGAACAATCTAATGATAATATGGAAAGAATGTCAAGATCTTTGATGCATCGACACTCGATCTCCCAAAGAGGTATTTTTTAGTCTTATGTGGATTGGTCCAGAAAATATATTTCCTGATTTAAAAAGAGAATACCCAAATTCTGGTATTGGTGTAACTCGTCAACAATTAGAAGATTTTGACTTCACTGCAAAAGAGTTATTGTTTATTTTCAAAGACATTAAAGAAAATTTGCTTGGTGCTATCAGCGCAATAGAATCATTAGTTCAATTGAACTTAAGGGTTCCTTCTGCACAGGATGATGCGAATCGTTTTACGGATGACCTGAATAGAAATTTATTTCAAGCATCTATGAAACTTGAAAAAGCAAAATATAGATTGCCTGATCAGCAAAATGGTGAAGCTTACAATACATTAATGGAAGCTTATAATGCTGTCTTTAATTTTGCTACAAAAGTAATTCGTAATGGTCTTGATAATGAAGATCAAAAAAGAATTAAGCAAATGCATGGTCAGCAGACGTTCCTTGATTATCATGCAAAAATGTTTTAGAAATACCACCTCAAACATCAATCATTTTGAGGGATCCTGCAACCGCTCAAAGAGTCCAAGTTAATGACCGACAATGGCAAGAAAACTTTAAACAAATTTCGAGAATTATTAAAAGCAAGGTTCCAAGAGATGTGATAGATGATATGAGTTTCACAGTATTCCAAAAAACTTTCTTTGATTTAGCACCTAAAATACAAGAAAAAGGATTTGGTTTAATGGGTTCTGCAAAGTATCTAGCTTTTGGTAGAAGTGATCCTCAATCTTCTAAACCAGCTTCTAGCTTTCAATTCAGTAGTTCAAGAAATCCTGAGTTAGAACCAGGTCAGATTCAGGATTTTATAACTAGAGAACTGTCGATGTTGTTAGAAGAAGAAATTAGTGATTTCTATCAACAGAGAATATTGCCATATATTCAAGATGAAATTGCAGATCATCCTGAATTAGAAGGCATGGCTCTTATGGGTGGTCAATATATGGATATGTGGGACCAAGGTGCTCAGTATCAACAAGTAGCTCCTTTATGTGCAGACCCATGGACTGGTATTCCCAAATCAACAAGATTAAATCCAGTCGAAATTCCACAAGAAATTAGCAATAAGCTTTTTGTGCCTCCAAAAGGTTTGAATTTGACTGGTGAAATGAAAGAAGTTATTTATGGTGAGGTTTTTCCAGAATTAGCAGCAAAGGGAGTTGGTATCCCAGATGAACTACAAGTTGCTGTTACCTTTAAGTTTGCAGATGGTAAAGTAAAGCCAGATGATTTTCACTTTGAAATAGGCTTTGCCCAGAAGCCTGATTTGGCAGATGAACAGTTAAGTGATATAGAGAAAGTATATATTCAAAAAGAAGTAAGGCAGCGTCTTGAAAGTAGATTTAAAGATGTTTGCGAAAGAACTGTCACTCCGAGACTAAATGAATTAAGTGATAGAGCAAGAGAGTTATTTAAGGGAATAAGATATAGAGCTACGTTTGTCAAGCCATGAAGTGTCCCTGTAAATTAAACAAGCTTATTCGTAATACTTTTCCTAGATTTATTACTTAAGTTCACAAACTTAATTGTACAACTTTCTAAGTCTTGAATTACTAAAGGCTTAGTAAAGTTTTGATAGCACTTAAGTGGTGACCTCATACCTAACGATTGATGAGGTCTTCTGTTGTTGTAGTATTCAACAAATTCTTTAACTCCTATTTTTACCTCCTTGATTGTTTTGAAATATTTAGGATAAACACATTCTTGTTTCAGCGTTCTCCAAAATCTTTCTACTATTGCATTATCAGTAGCTCGACCTTTACCATCCATTGATATTGCTACTTGATGCTCTAAAAGCACCTGAGTAAATTCTTGGCTAGTAAACTGACTGCCCTGATTGCTATTAAATATTTCAGGACAACCATATTGTTCAATTGCTTCCTCTAGGGCTTCAATGCAAAAACTTGTGTCCATCATATTTGAGATGCGATAGCTTAGCACTGACCTGCTAAACAAATCGATAATAGCAACCATAAAACAAAAGCCTTGCTGAGTTCTGATGTATGTGATATCAGTGCCCCAAACATGATTTGGTTTATCAATCACTAAATTCCTTAGCAAGTAAGCATATTTTTTGTGTTCCTTCATTGCCTTGCTAGTATTGGGTTTCGGAGCTTGAGCTACCAATCCCATTGCCTTCATTAGCTTAGATACTCTATCTTTACCAACTTTAAGACCATGGTGTTCTTTTAAAGCCCAGCGCATATTTCTACAGCCAAACATTGGTTGTTTCGTATACTCCCTGATCTATTGCATCCATAATTTTTTATCTCCATCTGAAAACTCGGTCTTAGGTTTTCTATAATACTTAGAGCGATCGATGTTAAGCAACCCACATTGATGCGTGATTGGAAATTTTGAATCACCATCCATGAGGCTCATTCTCCCATTGAAATCCAGCTTCCCTATATTTTTTTTTAACCCAGTCGATCATGACCGTTTGTTCACCAATTAAATTTTTGAGCTCTTTAATTTGATTTTCTTTTTTGCCTGAGTTTTTCTTTATGTTCTTCTTCAATTTTTGAATCAAAAACAGAAGCCGAATTCTCTTTGAGTTTTTAACCCAATCTCTCAAAGTTTTTGGATCGATTCTGTACTTAGAAGCAATCGTAGAAATCGCTTCTTCATCTTTTAACGCTTCCAAAGCTGCTTTTGCTTTCAGCTCTGAGCTAATTTTTCTGTAACCTGGCATTTTCTTTCTCCTTTTAGTCTTTACGATTTTATCAGGAAAAAGTATTTCGTTTTACTGGCCTCATATTACAGGGACATTACACTATGCTCCACTGATACCAATTATCGTTGATAGCTATTTCGCTTAATGGGCGTGCTTCCAAACCCGTAATAAGTATCTCGAGTCTTTAGATTTGGGCATAAGTAGGCTTTGGTTAGACACGCCTAACAAAAGAATCAAACACCGTCGCTTAGTGAGTTTCACGCAGTGAGACAAGCTAAGCGTAAGGTCGTTTGTGGGACTGATTTCTGACCCCATTTGCTAGTGATTTTAACATTTCACTGTATTTTAAAATTCAAAATGGGGTTTGGAATCAGTCCCTTAATGACAACAAGGCACTAAAACTAATAAACAAAGAAAACAACGAAGAAAAAGTTTTAGCTCAAATTAGTAATTTGCTACTAGCTCGAGATACAAAGACCCCGGATAACAGAACACAAGCAAGCCAAATTTGTGCTAGCTAAAGTTTTAAAAAGTTTTCTAATAATTTGTGTCCATACTCAGACAAAATAGATTCAGGATGATATTGCACTCCAAATAAATTAGTATGTTCTTTATGAGAAACAGCCATAACAACATTATCAGCAGTTTTAGCTTCCAAAACTAGTTCTGGAGCCAAATGCAAAGACTCAAAATCTATAACCAAAGAATGATAACGAGTTGCGGTATATTTTTGGGGAATGTCTGCAAAAATTTTATTATCACCAACAATTTCAATTTCAGAAGTTTTACCATGCATTAATTCTGGAGCATAAACAATTTTTGCTCCATGCAATTCACCAATTGCTTGACATCCTAAACACACACCCAAAATAGGAAGCTGACCTTTGTATTTTTTGATAATTTCTAAAGAGATACCCGAATCTTCTGGTCTACCCGGACCCGGAGAAATCAATATATGACTAGGTTTGATATTTTTGATTTGTGCGTCTAAATCAGAAGCCGTGACTTCATCATTGCGCCATACAGTAGTCTGCGCGCCAAGTTCTTCGAGGTAATGTACTAAGTTATAAACAAAACTATCGTAATTATCAATTACCAGTACCTGTTGCGACATGGGTTTATTATAGCTTTTTTATGAACACAAAGGCAGAACTTCTGCACTGAATAAAAAGTAATTAACAGCAGTTAATTAATTTTTATAACAAGGCTTTCAATTGCTCAAAAGGAAGATTTAAATTTGCTTTGAATGCTTCAAAAACTAAGCGGCAGCTTTTGCTCTAGCACCTTTAACTTCTTCAGCAACATTTGGAGGAACCTCTTCGTAAGCCATGAATTCCATAGTAAAAGTTCCTTGACCTTTAGTTTTGTTACGAATATCAGTCGCATAACCAAACATATTTGCCAAAGGTACTATTGTTGAAACCATAGAAAGACCTTTGTCAGTTTCCATCTTTTCAACTCTTCCACGTCTTGAAGAAATGTCTCCAATTACATCACCCATAAATTCTTCAGGAACTTCAATGTCAACTTTCATCACTGGCTCTAATAAAGCAGGACTTGCTTTTCTTACAGCTTCTTTAAGAGCCATAGAACCAGCAATACCAAAAGCCATTTCAGATGAGTCAACTTCGTGGAAAGAACCATGTTTCAAGGTAGCTTTTACACCAAGTACTTCATAACCTGCGATAACACCACCAGCCATTGAATCACGAATACCTTTTTCAACTGCAGGGATATATTCTTTTGGAATCACACCACCAACAATTTTATTTTCAAAAGTTAAAGCTGGGTATTCATTACCTTCTTCATCTTTACCAATAGGAGCCGGTTCAAAATCAATAACAACATGTCCGTATTGACCACGACCACCAGATTGTTTTGCGTATTTGTAATCTTCTGTAACAGCCGCTTTAATAGATTCTCTGTAAGCAACTTGAGGTTTACCAACATCAGCATCAACTTTAAATTCTCTATGGCATCTGTCAACAAGAATTTCTAAGTGCAATTCACCCATTCCAGAAATAATTGTTTGACCAGTTTCATGATCAACTTTCACTCTAAAAGTAGGATCTTCTTCAGCTAATTTATGTAAAGCTGTTGAAAGTTTTTCTTGGTCAGCTTTTGTTTTTGGTTCAATTGCAACCGAAATCACTGGTTCTGGTACATGCAATGATTCCAAAATAACTTGATTTTTTTCATCACATATTGTGTCACCAGTAGTTGTATCTTTAAAACCAACAACCGCACAAATATCTCCAGCTCTAATCTCAGGGATTTCTGTTCTGTCATCAGATTGTAGTTTAACTAATCTTGAAACACGTTCTTTGTTTTGTTTTGAAGCATTAAATACATAAGAACCAGATTCAATAACACCAGAATACATTCTAACGAAAGTCAATCTACCTACAAACGGGTCAGTCATTACTTTAAATGCCAATGCCGCCATCGGTTGAGTATCATCGCAACGACGCTCAACTTCATTACCGTTAGTATCAAGACCTTTGATTTGTTGAACTTCAATTGGATTTGGTAAGTAATCAACAACTGCATCTAGTAATTTTTGTACACCTTTATTTTTAAATGCAGAACCACAAAGCATAGGAATAATTTGTAAATTTAAAACTGCTTTATGAAGACCTTTTTGTAATTCTTCTAAACTTAATGCATCTTCACCTTCATCTAAATATTTATTCATTAGATCTTCATCGTTTTCACAAATAGATTCAACTAATTCTGTTCTAAGCTCAGTACATCTATCTGCTAAGTCCGCTGGATAGCCGTCAGTGATTGCGATTTTAGCGCCTAAGTCATCTTCATGGATATATGTCTTTTTCTCAAGTAAATCAACGACACCTTGGAAATTATCCTCAGCACCAATTGGCACTTGAATAGGCATAGCATTTACACGCACGTCATTTCTTAGTTGACCATGAACTTTAAAAAAGTCAGAACCTTGTCTATCCATTTTGTTTACAAAAACAATTCTTGGGACTTTATATCTATCAGCTTGTCTCCACACTGTTTTTGTTTGTGGTTGTACGCCACCAACAGCACATAAAACAATGACAACACCGTCAAGCACACGCATTGAACGCTCAACTTCAATCGTAAAGTCAACGTGTCCCGGGGTGTCAATCAAGTTGATATATTTATTTTTCCACTCAGTTGCGATTGCAGCTGCAGTAATTGTGATACCACGTTCTTTTTCTTGTGCCATCCAATCTGTAGCAGAAGTACCTTCATGCACTTCACCAATCTTGTGAATTTTTCCAGAATAAAATAAAACTCTTTCAGTAGTAGTTGTTTTTCCTGCATCGATATGTGCAGCAATTCCCATATTTCTATAATCTTCGTATTTAACTTTACGTGCCATTGTTTTTTCCTTTAATAATTAACAGTAGTTGCAAAAAGCAACTGACCAAATATATTTTAAGTGCTTTTTGTTGATATTTCTAGCTATTAGCGGCAAAAAACCGTATTTATAGGATTTTTTAAGGAAATGTTAGTGCATGATGACAAATATTAGGTATTTACAAACCTGGAGCTTCTCTAGTATTATCTTATAATGGCTTGTGCGATATTTAAATTTGCAAAAAAACTTGCTTTCAAAAGACCCAGAAAGGCAAAAAAAGCTTATAGCCAAGAAGAAAAAAAAGATCCATCAACTGTCAAAAGTGAAGAAGAAAGACAATTAATATGTGAACTATCCAAGAAAATAGAAAACCCAAATTACCAATCTAAAATTCTTCAAGACCTTGAAACTAACTATAAAAAAAAGAACCGCAACGCTAATTGGGATGTTTTTTTTAAAAACTTGAAACTTGCTAGTCTAATCAGGTTCTTACCAAATCAAAAGTTAGCAGAAGATCTGTTTAATCTAACTAGAGATGAACCAGAGCTTATGTTTGCTGAATATATTGCTAAGGGAGAATTACTCGCACTAAATACAGAACCACCATATGATGGGTTTTCTTCTGATGAGGAAATTTATGATGCAGTGGAAAAAATCAGCAACGCAATTGAGAGAGAGATTTATGATAGCTACGATTCTACTAACGATGATTTTAGAAATTTATTAGAAGACAATGGTTATACAAGAGAAACATTAGAGGATCATTGCATACAAAGTATTTTCAACCATGGCTTAAAAAAAGAATCAGTTGCTAGCGATGCAAATATTGAAAATCTAGATATATTGTCCTCTTATTATGATGGTGAATACGACAAGTTAAAAAGGCTTATTGCTTCAACAAAGACCTTTAAAACATTAATGCAATACTTAGATACACAAGGTCAACAACACAACTGGGCACCTAGATAGTAATCTTGTCAAATTTACCAGTTGGAGATTTTAATTGAGTTGAAATTTGAAACTCACTATAGACCTGCCCTGCTTCTTCGTAGTCACGGGTTCCAATCACTAAGGCTTCATTGATAAACTTAGAATTATTATTTAAGTTGATAGAAAAATTAGACACATCTTGCACATTACTTGCTTTACCCACAATCAACAATTTAGTTTTATTAGCACTAAGCCTGTCAAACCACATTTCTGGGGGAGTTAGCCGACTTAAATCTGTCAAAATCTCTTTCCAAGGAGTTCGACGCTTAGTAATGTTCAAGTAAAACTCATGTTCAGCTTCATACTCGGCTTCTTTTACTTTTAAAGTTTTGTGTTCATTTAAAAGTTTTCTATATTTTGTAGATTTTGCTCTTAAGGCGATTAGCTCTCTTTTTAAAGTGAAGTTATGCACATAGTTCATTCCAGACAAAACACAAAATGCAAATGAAACCAAGGCACAGACCATCATACCGATATTTACCGGTGTCCAAGAAATTGGTGGATTTGGTAATTTGATTTCATTAATCAAGTTCAAACATTGCGGTGCATAGCTTAAGTTATATTGCAAATATCTAGTTGGATCTTCTGGAATTTCATAAGGGTAAGAGACTCCGTATGCCAAAGCCGAATCTCTCATTTGCGGACCAAATAGAAAGACCTTAGACAAACTCAAACCATCTACACTATCAAAGTAGTCAACAATAAATCTATTAATATCACCAATTTGATCGCCATTATTTTCAAAAGAAGCTACTGCTAAAGGGTTGTCTTTACCCCAAATGACAATCTCTGAAGCTGTTTCGCCAAGCCAAACACTTGCTCTAAGTTGATTAATTTCTTCAGCTCCATGCAAATAAAAACTTGGCACCATTGCCGCAACAGGTTTTTTTAAACTTAAGGCAAGCAAGGTAA
The DNA here is from genome assembly GCA_038146805.1 of bacterium. GTDB lineage: Bacteria > Cyanobacteriota > Vampirovibrionia > LMEP-6097 > LMEP-6097 > CAIYXB01. Next base: position 54,749 of record JAYQSH010000005.1, read on the forward strand.
GTTTTTTAAAAATATTTTCTTTTACTGCAAGCAACATATAATCACATAGCTCTTGCTCTGCTTCAACTCTAGTTGTAACTTCAAGCTTTTGAATTGCAAATCTCTTACCAATAAGTTTTTTGTCTAATTCAAGTCGCAAAAAAACCATTTTTTCTTTGTCTGAGACATTTTCAGGCAAAGTAACAATTTGATGGTTTAAACAAGAAATTGGTAAGCTCGCGCACCAATCTGCAAAATAAATATTATTATCAGCTAAATCTCTTTTAATAACATCACAAGAGAGCTCTGTATTTTCAAAGAAATCTTTTACAGATAAATTAGTTGCAATAATTTTGTCTTGATGAGACAAGGTTATAAAATCTTCACTAAAATCAATTACTAAACTATTTGACATCTTTCTACTTACTTAGCTAAAACTATCATAGCAGTAATAAAACTGATAGCCAATGCTAAACCTAAGGGCATAGTGCCACTCAAAATAGCTTTAATATCAAAACTTTCTGGACTTGCTTGCTCTTCATTAGTTTTAGCTTGCATTTGAAACTGGAAATACTTTTTTATTATTTTGAACATGAGGAACATAAAAGCAAGGTAAAAAGAAGCTAGAAAAACCAAAAAGCTAAATTTAAAACCAATTACAGTTGCCATAAAAGCTACAAACATAACATCGCCGCCGCCTAAAACGGTTTTTTTATTGACATTTGAATTTTCATCTTGCTCTATTTTATTTTTTGCTAGTAAATAAGGGAAAATTTCAAAAATTAAATAACTAAAACCAAGCAAAACAAAAAATATCTCTAAAGCGTGATAGCAAGAAAAATAAACTAAAGAAAGAACAACTAATACATAAGCCAAAAAAACTATTTTTTGATTTTTTAAAAGTTTTTCTTGCGCAAAGCACAAAGCCGATGAGCCATCTAATAAGGCATCTTCTTTGAAAAAAAACAAATTCAAAAAATACACGCTAATATCCAAAACAAAAGCAACAATAGCAAATTGTTTGATAGAACTAAACAGATACAAAAACACACTTGGCACAAAAGCTAATGTTTCACTAATACTTACACTTGGAGCGTAGTGCTCAGAACCAAACAAAGTTGCATAAATCAAAGCTAGTAAAATACCTAAATAAGTTAATTGGTGTGGCAATTCTTTGTGTTTTTGATCGATCAAACCTAGTGCCAAAGCTAAACTTATAAAAAACAGGAAAAAGAAAAAATCTAAAAGTATCAAAAAATAATCTGAGAACTGACTTGCAAACAAAAATCTTTTTGCAGTAATTTTTACAAAAGGAAAACAAGCAAACAAAAAAAACTAATTCAATCGCTGGATAAAAATAAGGAATTTTTGTTTTGCAATTTGAACATTTAGCAAACAAAAACAAATAACTTATTAGCGGGATATTTTCATACCATTTTAATTGATAATCACATTCAGGACATTTAGAGCGAGAAAAAACAAAGTCTTGATTCTTTGGCACTCTTTTTACTAAAACACCGGTTAAACTCCCAAAAAAAAGAGCTACACAAGAAAGTAGTACCTGATAAACCAACACAATTAAATTATTCCCAGTTGAGATGAGTAAAATATATCAAAGTACATTAAAATCATCTTCACTAATAATCTTAACGCCTAAAGACTCAGCTTTATCAAACTTAGAGCCTGGGCTTTCTCCACACAGTAAAAAAGAAGTTTTTTTAGAAACTGAAGAACTTACCTTGCCACCATTTTCTTTTATTATCTTCTCATAGTGTGAGCGGCTTTGAGAAAGAGTGCCGGTAATCACAAAAGACTTATCAATAAACTTATCTCCTAAAACCTTTGCTGTTTCGGATTTTATGGCAAGCAAAGAAGGATTAGCCTTTAAATCATTTTCAAATTTAGAAAAATTCTCACTTGAAAAAAAATCTTTTAAAGACAAAATTATTTTTGGTCCTAAACCATCAACTTTTTCTAAATTCACACCAGCATTTTCAAGGATTTCAATTTTTAAAGAATTCAAATCACCATAAAAACTAGAAATTAATTCTGCCACATTGACGCCAATATGTTTAATACCAAAAGCATAAAGCAATTTTGAAAAATTCCTAGTTTTACTTTCGTGTATAGAATCAATAGCATTTTGAGAAGATTTTTCAGCCATTCTTTCTAAATCTAAAAGCTGTTCTTTTTTTAGTTTATATAAATCAAAAGGGTAAGTGATTAATTGCTTTTCAAGTAAAGTGGCAACCAAAGCTGGACCAACACCACTGATATCCATTGCCGCCTTTGAACACCAGTGCTCTATTCTACGTTGTACTTGAGCGGCACAGGTCGCAATATTAGTACAACGATAACTAACATCATCTTTTTCAACACTTGAGGCACATACAGGACAAGTCTCAGGTATCAAGATGGGCTTAGTAGCTTGGCTACGTTTTGTAAAATTAACCTCAATAATTTCTGGAATAATCTCACCAGCTTTTCTCACTTTAACCCAATCACCAACTTGTACTTGTAGCCTTTGTATTTGATCAAAATTATGTAAGGTAGCTCTCTTTACAGTAGTACCTGCCAATTGTACAGCCGTTAGATTTGCAGTTGGCGTGATTGTACCAAGCCTACCAACTTCCATAGACACTGATTCTATTTGAGTTTCAGCAACTTCAGCGGCAAATTTTAAAGCAATAGCCCATCTTGGAGACTTGGCAGTAGAACCAAGAGTCTTTTGCAAAGCTAGCTGATTCACTTTAACAACAGCACCATCTATATCATAAGCAAAACTATTACGAAGATTTTCAAATTTTTTGTAAAGTGCCACAACTTCTTCAATATTTTTACAAACAATATTGTTTTGCTGATTTGTCTTAAAACCATATTGAGCAAGTAATTCTAAAGATTGAAAATGAGTTTCATAATTGAATTTTTCATTTTCAATTTTTGTATCAAGAGCATTAAAAGGAAACAATGAATAAAAGAAAGCATCTAACTTTCTGCTTGCAGTCACATTTGCATCAAGCTGTCTCAAAGAACCAGCAGCTGTATTTCTAGGGTTTGCATAAACAGTTGCACCTTGTTGTTTTTGTTTGGCATTTATAGATTCAAAATCTTTTTTGTTAATAAAAACCTCGCCTCTTATTGAGATTGGTTCTTTAATGGAAATTGTTTTGGGTAAAGTTTCTATAGTTTTGACATTTTCGGTCACATCTTCACCTTCTTTGCCATCTCCACGAGTAGAAGCTCTCAACAACTTACCGTCTTTATAATCAATAGCAATACTTAAACCGTCAATTTTCAATTCAAAAACATATTCACGAAAAGTTTCAACACCAATAATTTTATTGATTCTTTGCTCCCATTCTAAAATCTCAGTTTCACCAAAAGCATTAGCTAAACTAATCATAGGCAAAGCATGTTTGAGTTTTGAAAATTTTGATTTAACTTCTGCAAGCCCAGCATACTGAGTTGGAGAATCCTCACGTAAATAGTGAGGGTATTGTTGTTCGATTTGCTCTAATTCTTTTATTTGTGCGTCATATAGAGCATCGTCAACGACAGGATTATCGTCTTGGTAATAAGCAAGATTCCAAGATTTAATTTTTTCTACTAGTTGATCGTAATAATTTTTAGTGACCATAGCAATTTAATAATATCCCAATTAAAGTTAAAACCAAAACACAAACCGTGATATATACCAAAGTCTGTTTTATACCAACTGCTTTTTTATAAACAATAAAACTTGTCAAATTGATTGCTGGTGCAGAAAGCATAAAAGCAAGTAATGAACCTACTGCAACTCCATATTCTAAAAATTCTTTTGCCAAAGGTACATCAGCACCCGCACAAAAATAAAAAGGAAAAGCAAAAGCAATTAAAAACAAAGGTGCAAAGAAGTTGTCTTTAGTAGGTAAAACCAAAAAATCTACTAAAGAATTTACACCAAGAAAACTATGAATTAAACTTGCAAACAATATTGCCAAAAAAATCCAAGGTAAAAAACTCATTGATAATTCTTTTAAATCAGCAATAAATTTATTGATAAAACTTGGTTTTGCACAACAGCCACTATCTGCACAACAAGCACCAGCAATTTCTAACTTATAATTTTCTTTGCTTAAAAACTTTAAAAAGTAAGCAGTAAGCATGCCAAAAATAATCGAAAAAACAAAACGATAAATAACTAACTGAGTTGAGATAGTTGCCGTTAAAATCATGGCTGGGATACTGTTGGCGTTTCCAGCTGTTAAAAACGCTATTAAATAAGTCCACTTTAAACCCTTTTGATTAAGTTTAATTGCCAGTGGGATCATGCCACAAGTACAAATTGGCACAAGAGAACCAAAGAGAGCCGCTAGTAACAAATTAAGAAAATCATTTTTTGAATTTATATTTTTAACAAAAAAATCATCTGCAATAAAAAAATCTAATAAAGACGAAAAAAAAATCGCAACGAAGAATACAGGTAAAAGCTCAAAAGAGAGATCTAAAAAGTAACCTAACACAATTATAATTATAGCTTTTAACTCTAATGATGTTCGTCATGCAATAAATGCTCAGCATGTTGCACAGCCGCACCTATATAAACAGTTGACAAGATAGTAAATAAGAACGCTTGTAATAGACCAACCGCAATCTCAAAACCCAAGACCCCAGCAGGTAAAAACCAAGCACAAGCGGCAATTGCAGTTGCAAGTAAAGTTTCACCAGCAAAAGTATTTGCAAAAAGTCGCAAAGATAAAGTCAAAGGTCTAATTGCCAAATCCATTACTTCAAGAATGCACATTGGGTTTAATTTTGCCCAACCTTTTTTGCTTGGTGCAACAGGTAAGAACAATTCTACATATTTGAAACCAGCAACAAAAACACCAGTAAAAAAATAAGCAATTATTACTATCACCGCCATTCCAGCAGTAATATTAATATCGGCACAAGGAGAAGCTCCATGCCATGGGTGACTAATGTGTTCTACAGCATGATGCCCATGTTCAGCAACTTCATGCACAGGCATTTGCGGCCACCAAGAAAAAATCGCTCCCATTTTCCATGGTAATAAACCAGCATAATAATTCACTAATATAAAGAGGAAAATTGAACCAATAAAAAATACAAAGCTATCACCACGTTTACCGATTTGACCACTTGTTAAACTACGAACAAAAGAAAAAATACCTTCAGCAAAAAATTGTCTATTACCATATTCATTGATATTTACCTTTAGACCGGCAACCAAAAAAACCGCAAAAGCTAAAATCAAAGCCATACAAGCCCAAGCAAAATAAATAGAATCTGCGTGAAAACTTTGACCTAAAAAATGTGATTGAATATGTTCCATAGTAAAATTCTTTATTGCTTAATTATAAATGGTGAAGCAACTAATATTATGTTATAGCAAATAAAGCTCAAAGCAAGTGCCGTAAGACTAAAGTTAAGCTTAAGAATAAAAAAAACAAAGCTACTTGCTACAAAAAAAGCTCTAAAAGCAGAAAAAATAATTAGTAAAGTCTTATTTTCTATTTCTAGCTTCAACTTAGCCGCTAGCGATATCCAAAAGGCATTTTGCAACAATCGCAAATACAAATTAAAGACAATTGAGCCTGCCATAAAAGCCAAAGCAAAATTTTTATTATAAAGAACAGATGCTAAAGCAAGCACAAAACTGATTAACAGATGCCAATTAATCAATTTATTAGATTGTAATTTCAGATCGAACATTTTATGACTTAACTAATTTAGCAACAACTATTCTTGATTCAAATTTATTTTTTTGCATTGAGACAATCTGCCAATTTGCTTGCGCTAATAAATCTTCAATCTCGGTATCTGAATAATTGCGCAAAAACATACCATCACGAAATTGATCTGTATATTGATGAGTACCATCAGCAAGCACTTCATATTCGCCCTTGTTACCGGTTGCAACTTTATCAAAAACAGCAAACATTGTAGAGCCATTTTGCATATAGTCATTTGTTTTTAACAAAAACTCTTTGCCGCGCTCATAATCCAAATGTTCAAATGCTGCATTAATTAAAATTGCATCAAAATTGTTCTTAGCAAATTGCATTGAAAAAATATCTTGCTCTACAAAATGCACTTTATTTAAATCAATTTGATTCACAGCCAAACCACAATCAAAAAGTTTTTCTTGTGGTTCAAAAGATTTTCTTTTTTCTAAAAATTGATTTGCCATATTGATAGCAGATTTAGAAATATCAACACCAGTGACTTCAAAACCAAATTCATTTAAATAAAAGCATAACCAGCCAGTGCCACAAGCCAAGTCTAAAACATGTTGTGCCTGATGCTCATGAAAAATTTTTGGAATGTCCGGTATGTAATCCAGTACATCAGGGATTTTTACACTAGGTTCTTTGACACGAGACCATGCTGTTTCCCAAAAGTCAATGTTTTTTTGATAACGATCAAGCTCTATTTTTGGCATAAGGATTATACTAGCATTTTCATTTACATAGACTCAGGAGCTGCAATTCCCAAAATTGATAAACAATCAAACAAAATATTTTTAGTAGCACTAACAATTGCTAGGCGTGCTTTAGTCAAAGCAGGATCATCTGTAATCACTCTATTATGCGTATAAAATTGATGGAACAAACTTGCTAGTTCTTTGAGGTAATGAGCTAATTTATTTGGAGCTCTATTTAATGCTGAATCATAAATCAAATCAGGATACTGTGCCAAAAATAAAATCAATTGCTTTGTTGATTTTTCTTCTTCTGGGCTAATGTCATTAAAAACATTTTGAAAATTTAAGCTCGAAGTTTTAAAATCTGCATATTTAGAATCAAGCTCTTGAATATTTCTTAAAATACTACAAGATCTTGCATGAGCGTATTGAATATAATAGACCGGGTTATCCTTATCTTGTTTTTTTGCTAATTCCAGATCAAAAACTATTCTATTATTAGCTTGGCTTTCAACTAAGAAATAACGAAAAGCATCAAGACCAACTTCAGAAATCAAATCAGAAATTGTGACTATATTGCCACTACGTTTTGACATTTTTACTTCTTGACCTGCTTTTGTTAAAGAAACCATTTGAATTAAAACAATATCTAACTTAGATGAATCTAAAGCAACTGCTTCTAAAATACCTTTCATACCAGCAATCTGACCATGATGATCAGCACCCCATAGATTAATGAGTAAGTCAAAACCTCTTTCTAATTTATCTTTATGATAAGCAAGATCAGCCGCCAAATAAGTATATTTGCCATCTTGTTTTTTTAAAACACGGTCTCTTTCATCACCAAATTCTTGAGCTTTAAACCAAAGCGCGCCATCCTGCTCATAAGCAAAGCCTTTCTCTAACAGGAGTTCACAAGCCTGCGACACTTTTTGTGTTGCATGTAAATTTTCTTTTTCTGAATACCATTTTTCAAAAACAACATTTGCATTTGCTAAAACTTGGTTTTGCCAATCTAGAAATCTTTGTTTGGCAACTAAGGCATATTCATCAACTGCAATATTTGCGAAATCTTCTTTAAGTTCTGACTTATAAAAATCAGGACCTAAAAACTCAAGCATAGAGTCTAAAGGATAGTTGTTTTCACTATCGTACTGAGCTTCATCTAATAATTTTTCTTGTATCAAGATTGCTTGTTTTGCAGAGTTACCGAGTTTATCGATTTGAGCACCAGCATCATTGATATAAAATTCATTGTGTACTTGATAGCCAGCTTTTATCAATAATTTCGCTAAGGCACTTCCTAAAACTGCTTGTCGCCCATGACCCAAATGTAAATCACCTGTTGGATTTGCTGACACATACTCTAGTAAAATACTTTTGACATTCTGCTCAGGTTTATTAGAAGAATTTAGCTGGGCGTAATTCTCAGGATCATTGTTTATTTCAGAAACTATTTCTTGTAAAGAATCCCAAGTCAATTTCAAATTGATAAAACCGGGGACCTGCAATTTCAACACTTTGAAAATTATTTTTGTCTATGTTGTTTGTAATTGCTTGAGCAATATTTCTAGGTGGAATCTTTGCATCTTTAGTCAATTTCATGGCTATGCTAATTGCCCGATCACCATGATCTGGGTTTTTGGAAGATCTACAGGAATCACATTAGGCAAATCTTTCAACTCACCAAGCTCACCGTTAGCTAATGCTTTTGTGAGGGCTTCTAAAATATTTTTTTCTATTTTATCTTTTAACATCAATTTTCCAATTTCTTACTAAGTGTATCAAGCGGACCTTGAAATTCAGCTAGAGTTTTTCCTAAAGATTTTGCTAAAGGTTCAAAATAGTCTTGAACATAGTTAGCGGCAATTTGTTCATTGTATTTCCTATTGAGTAAGTACAAAGCAATACCACACTGCATTGCTCTAATAAAGGTGTACTCTTCTGGCTCTTTTACATGTTTTTTTGCATAGGCGAACAATTGACTAAAGCCATCATCTTTAAGCAACAAGTAAGAAAAATTTGGATTATTAGGGCTTGATAAATCAACAACAAAAATTGGTTGTTCTGTGTCTACCAATGGAATCAAGTCCATTGCATCTAAGTCATTGACTAAGAGAGCAAAATCACAATCATCGATACCAACCTCTTGTATATTTAAATGTTTAAAAATATTTCTAATAGCAATCAAAAAATATTGATCCATTTTTTTTGAGTTTGAGATGATATGACTTTTAAAACTTAATTGTTTAAAAGCTAATTGCTGACGCAATAAATTTATCAATGGATTCTCTAAGCTAAAGGGTACGATTTTGACAATGTTTTGAGCTTGCTGTTCTTGAATAATCTTGTTTAAATATTTTTCCTCTGCAATATCCAAGCCATAATGAATTTCATTTTTTATACGAGGAGGTAAAGAGCCAACCAGAATCTCATTAAAATAATGATGGTTTTTTATAACATGCATAAAAAGTGCCATATTATGCTCTCTACGAGCTTTGAAAAATGCGATTTTGTTAACATCCAAACTTGATTCAATAGCATGCCACTCATTGAGTGCTTGGTTGTCTAAACCTTTTGATGAGGTAAATTTGTGATTATAAAAAGACCATCTCAAAAGTTCTTCGTCATTGTATGACTTCACTGAATCAATCTTAAAATTCAAAAACCTAAACTGCTTACGGTTAGGATTGTTTCTTTCAAACTCTAAAAAAGCCTGCAACAACAGATTAAAACGATTTATCAAATCTCGTGAATGAAAATTGTGATTTTTAAAATTCTGATTGGGTTCATCAAAAAAAATAAATTTTTCTAAATCAATATAAACAAAAGTTGCTTTTTGTATTGAATCAGAATAATCAAAATTCAGATTTTCAATTAATCTTTTAAACTCTTCGGTATGTGCGTTTGAAAAATACATTTTTAATATTGACTTGGTCTATTTAATAATCCCGGTGCGACTGACCTTATCAAAGCCTCTGCACCAGCTGTACTTTTAGCAGGTGCAATAACTTTAACTGCATTTTGATTTGAAACAATTGCATTTGCTCCATAAAATATGACATTGCGATTTTCTAAACCATTTTCAGATTGGTACTGAGCTATTGCATCAAAATAAATATTTTCACCAACTAATTTTTCAAATTCAGCTTTAGCAATTTTGAACTTTATATGTGCTTTTTCTTCTTGAGCTTCAGCAATGATTTTTTTGTCTTCTCCCAATCTCAAATTTAAATTTTCATACTGACTAGTGCCATTTTTTGTAGCCATAAACAAAAGCAAATTTTTCACTCCGGGTGCATCTAAAATAATTTCTAATTCACTATCCAGCAAAGCTCTATCTGGCAAGTAAATTTTCGCCTCATTATTTCGACTATTTAGCATTGATTTAAGGATTTCAAAATTTTTTGTTCGCGCCTGAGCAAGCCCACTAACAAGTAAAGTACAAAGTAAAACTATAAAAAAAGTAGCTATTTTAGGGATTTTTAGGCGGATTTTCATGACTTTGTGTAAAAAAATAAAAAAAATCTATTATTACAAATAAATATTATAACTTAAAGCCAAAAATGCTAGTATTTTTGTTTGCAATGCCTACAATTCAACAATTAATTAGAAAAAGAAGAAAAAGCAAGTCTAAAAAAAGTAAAAGTCCTGCTTTGGAAAGAAACCCACTGAAACGTGGTGTTTGTACTAAGGTGCGTACAGCAACACCTAAAAAACCAAACTCGGCTATGAGAAAGATTGCCAGAGTACGTTTGACTAATGGTGAAGAAGTTACAGCTTACATTGGCGGCGAAGGCCACAATTTACAAGAACACTCTGTTGTATTGATTAGAGGCGGTAGAGTTAAAGATTTACCTGGTGTTCGTTATCACATCGTACGTGGTGCACTTGATACTCAAGGTGTTAACGGTCGTAAACAAGGTAGATCTAAATACGGTACAAAAAGAGAAAAAGTTAAAAAGTAATTTTTAAAAAGTGAGTACTGCAAAAGGCAAGCAGGAAGTTACACAAAACAAAAGGAGTAAAAAATGCCAAGAAAAGACGGAAGATTTAAAAGAAGAACAGTTGCAGTTGATCCAATTTATGGAAATAGACAGCTTTCATCATTTATCAACAGAATAATGTTAGATGGTAAAAAAGGTGTTGCCCAAAAGATTGTTTATAGCGCTCTTGAAAACCTTAAAGGTAAGATTGAAGATAAAGAAGCAATTGATGTTTTTAAACAAGCTATCAAAAACGCTATGCCAATAGTTAGAGTAAAGGCTCGTCGTATTGGTGGTGCTACATATCAAGTACCAATGGAAGTTGAGCCAAGAGTTTCAGAAGCACTGGCGCACAGATGGATTATTGGCGCGGCAAGAAAACGTAGTGGTAAAACTATGGTTTCGAAGTTAACAAATGAATTACTAGACGCTTACAACAACAAAGGTAAAGCTGTCGAGACTAAAGAAGCTACTCACAAAATGGCAGAAGCTAATAAAGCTTACGCTCATTTTAGATAAAAAGAATGGTTTTAATATCTCCATCAATTCTTTCTGCTGATTTTTCAGTTATTGCTGAAGAAATAAAAAAAGTAGAAGAAGCGGGTGCAGATTGGTTACATTTAGATGTAATGGACGGTGTTTTTGTACCAAATTTGACTTTTGGGGCACCTGTTATCAAAAAACTTAGACCTTTATCTAATTTGTTTTTTGATACGCATCTAATGATTTTTTATCCAGAAAAATATATAGAAGATTTTGCTAAAGCAGGTGCGAATTCGATTATTGTGCACTTAGAAGTTTTTAGAAAACAAAAATTTAATTTTGCAAAAAAAGCTTTTTGGCAAACTGATGAGTTCGCAACAGCCAGCCAAGAAGAATGGGAAGCATCGGGTAAATCTCCACTTGACTACGACGAAGAAAAACTTTTACAAGTTATACAAAAAATCAAAGCGCTAAATTGCAAAGCCGGAATCTCTATCAATCCAGCCTGCCCAGTATCTGCATTAAGTGATGATCTAATCAAAGAGATAGATATGATTTTATTTATGTCAGTGAATCCGGGTTTTGGCGGACAAGAATTTAAAGAATTTACTTTAGATAAAATAAGTGAATTTAAAGTTCGCGCTCAAGCTCTCGATAGAAAAGTTGGTACTAATATTGAAAATGAATTAGTAATTGAAGTTGATGGTGGTATCAAACCCGGCGAAATTGCTCAAAAAGTTAAAGCGGCTGGAGCCACAGCGCTAGTGGCAGGATCTGCTGTTTACCATAGTGCAAATGTAAAGAAAACCATAGAATTACTCAAGAATTAGAGTATTTGAGCAAAATACGGGCAGAATTTATATAATATTTACAAGTTGTTTCTTATGCAAAAGCAAAAAAACTTAAGCAATCATAGCGATAAACAAATCTTAGAGAGTGTGGCAAGGTCGACTCAAAACGGTTTTGTTGCCTATAACAACAATTACGAAATCACTTATTTTTCCAAAAAAATGCAAGAGGTAACGGGCTGGAGTGAAGAAGAAATCTTGGGACAAGATATAAGAGAACTTTATGCCGTTAAATCAAGTTCTGGACTTGCTAATAATAAAGAAGTTGAATCGCAAATTGCCATTTTATTTACAAAAGTAGGTAAACAAATTAGCCTAGAAACAAAAATCACTTCAATATTAAATGATGACAATAAACAAGAAGGGTTTTTGGTATTTTTTGTTATAGAGGATTACAAAAAAAATCTTGATCAAGCTCAATCTGAATTTGTGAGTACGGTATCTCATGAACTAAGAACTCCTATTACAAGCATTAAAGGTTTTGCTTCAACATTGCTTGGACAGGGAGATAGGCTAGATATCGAAAAAAGAAAAAAATATACAAAAATAATCAAAGAACAAGCAGAAAGACTTTCAAGACTAGTAGAGGATTTACTGTCTGTCTCTAGAATGGAAAACAAAAAAATGCAACTTACCGTGCATCCAGTTAGAATTGAACCAATTTTAGAAATCATTGCAGAAGTTGTAAAATCAAAACACGAAAAAGCTAAACACAAAATCAATATTAACTGTGATTCTAATTTACCAGAGGTTTGGGTTGACTCAGATCGCCTTGAACAAATTTTAACAAACCTAATTGATAACGCCGTCAAATACTCTCCAGGAGCTGAAAAAGTAGATGTCGTAGTCAGAACAACTTTAAAGAATGACGAAGAAATGCTTAGAGTAAATATTACCGACTACGGAATTGGTATTAAAAAAGAAGATCTAAGAAAAATTTTCACAAAGTTTAGTCGCTTAGACAGCCCGTTAACAAGAGTTACAGAAGGTACTGGACTTGGCTTGTATATTAGTTTTCACTTGCAAAATTATTGCATGGAGATTTAAATGCAAAGTCGGAGGCTGGCAAGACAACTTTTTCTTTGTATTTACCAACCAAAGAATATTCTGGAGATGAAACATGGTGGGATTAATACCTTTCAACTTGGTTTTGTATTTGACTAAAGAAGGTGAAACCAATAGCATTTGTAATAATGAAAGCCTGACACAGATGGCTTTATCCGACAAAATCACTTTTAAAACTGCCGAAAATATTGTTAATTTAAAAAGCGAAATCAGAAAAACTAGACCAGAAATTTTATTAATTGATGAGGATATATTTTTAGAAAACCTAGAGAACCCAGACACACTTTATGCATCAAAAAGTTGTCGACCTTTTGTGTTGGTACTTGCTAAACCAAAACAAACAAAAGAAGATTTATTTAAATTTTTAAGAAATGGAGCTGACGATGTTATCGATAGAGATATTTCTGAAGAAGAATTTTTATTAAAACTTATTTCAATTTTAAGAAGAAAGGCTGTATTAGAGATAGATCATTTGTCTGATTTACCAGCTAAGAATAAAACCTATTCAATTTTAGAACATTGCCGTAAAGAGCTTAATGACTGGGCTGTATTACATTTAGATATTTTAAATTTTCAAAGTTATGGGGTGATGTATGGTTTAGCACAAGCTGATAAAGCTATTACAAGAACTGCTTCATTACTAAAGGAAGTTTTAAAAGAACTTGATATCGAAGAAACTTATTTAGGTCATTTAGGTCGCGATAATTTTGTGATTGTTTCAGATACAAATTCTTTTGAGAGAATTTTATTAGAAGTACGCCGCCATTTCAAAAAACTACTTGAAAAACTTTATAAATCTGTTGATGTAGCAAATGGATATATTATAAGCTCAGCGCCGAACAAAGTGCGTCGCAAAGAGGGTTTACTTGATTTAAACATTGGCTATTGTTCATCAATTGATCGCAATTTTTTATCGGGCACAGATATTATTGAGCAGTGTGTCAGAAACAAAATGAATTCAGAATTAAAAAACAAAAGGGTCTTGGTTTTAGAGGATGATATTGATTTTGCTTATTTACTTGAAGAGACTCTAATTAGAGAAGGAAATGAAGCTAAGCTAGCGTCAGGTTTAGAAAATTTGATTTCTGAAGTTGAAAACTTTCAACCAAGAACTTTGATTTTAGAAGCTTCAAAACTTGGACCTAAAACTTTTCAACCTTTATGCGATAAATTAAAACGTTTTAAAGACGAATTTGGTTTAAAGATTTTAGTAGCTACAAATGTACCGGGGCACCAAAACTTTTTGGCTCATGGTGCTGATGTTTATTTACCTAAACCTTACGAACTTGAGACTTTACTCAAAGAAGTGCGCCGATTACGCTATACACATAGCTGATTTTAGAAATAAATTAATTAACTATAGACTTTTCTGCTATTTTTTCGTGATAATATGTTTTTACTTGTGGCAGATGTCGCCAAGTGGTTAAGGCTCCGGTTTGTGGTACCGGCATTCGTGGGTTCAACTCCCATCATCTGCCCCATTTACTCTCAGATTCCCCAATCGGTTGCCTCACTTCGTGAGGGATTTTTTTATGCCCACCCACCCCTATGACATTTTCACTTTTCAGTAAATTGAGAGCATCCTGTGTGCTGCTGTTCATCCAGCATAGACTTTGATGCTCGTTAAAATAGCTCCAGGGCTCAGAGAGCTTGAGCTTTAGTTCTCGGTTATGTATAGTGGAGTTCGAACTTATAATTTCAATAAAATTCTTTAAGGCCTTGTGATTGCTATTTTTAAGATCTTTATACGCTTGATTGCTTTGTTTTATAAATGTCTTAGCGGGTTCGAACCAATTTGAGCCGGTCTCATTGATTTGAGAGATTTCTTCTTGGATTTTGAGTTTTTGATTTAATAGTTCTGACTTTTTGGATTTATATTCTTCGGCTTCGATGGAGCCATCAAGATGTAGATCTAGAAGCTTGTCTAATTTGTTTTGAACGGCTTTTAGTTGGACCCCAAGCTCTCTAGCCTCATTAAGTGATGACTGTCGCTCAGATTCTCTCATAAGCTCAAAGCTTTGCAGCATAACATCGCTCCAGTCATCACTTAATGCTAGAGCTGAGACTTGCTCTTCCACTTGCTTAATTAAAGCTTCTTCACGAACATAAGGCTGATCACAGTCTGTATTTTTCTTTCTTTTTGTGCAGCGGTAGTATTTGAATCTAAGACCAGATTTTTTAGTATGTTCTTCAGTTGTTATCGAAGATCCACATTCAGCGCATTTTGCTAGTCCTCGATAGATAAAATCTTCACTTGGTTTTGAGATTGTTCTTGATTTTGACTTTAAGATTTTTTGAATTTTATCCCATAAGGTTTTTGAGATCATTGGCTGGTGTGAACCTTGATGTAGTTCACCCTTGAAAATAAAGCAGCCATAGTAAAAATGGTTTGAAAGTAATCTTCTTGCATTATCAAGCTTGAGTTTGTTACCGTTTCTGTCTCTAAAGCCATGATGGTGCATGATATCTCGAATGTCTGTAAGGCTTGAATTACCATTTGCATAAAGTTCGAGTATCGATTTAACTTTTTCAAAGTTTTCAGGGTGTGGCTCAATAGTTCTTGTCTTGGGATGGTTGTAATAGCCCCAAGGAGCCTTTGCTGGATACTGACCGAGTCTAAGCTTTTCTCTTATTCCTCTTTGAGTATTAATTCGTAAACAGTCAATGAAAAGTTTAGCTTGCCCAAAGGCTATTGAGAGATTGAACTTGCCATGAGGACTTTGATCAAAATGGAAAGTTGGAAACTTAAGGTCTTTGATAATGCCTTGATCTATAAGATAAATTATTTTTCCACCATCAACACTGTTTCTTGCAAGTCTATCTGGGTTCCAAGAGATAATGCCAATCTCTTGACCTAAAGAATATGCTTCTTCAATTTCTTGAAGCATTCGATTAAATACTTCTCGACCAGGTTTCTTTGCTGTTTTTGATTCAGTGAATTCTTTGCTGATTTCAAAGCTTTCTTTTCTAGCGTAGTGCCTGACTTCGTTTAGTTGAGCTTGAATAGACAACATCTGTCTATCCTCTTCTTCTGAGGATTTTCTAGAGTAAAGAAAGTATTTGACCATATATCAAATATTACAACTTTGACTCTAGTTCTTGAAGTAGATTAAAAAAATTTACTAGCTTAAGCAGCTCCAGCAACTTCGGCTTTCATGCGATCAACTTCATCAAAACCTATGTTACAACCAAGAAGATAAATGCTATGACTTTTATCTTCTGAATCAAGCTCCCCTGCCTGTTGCAAACTCACTAAAAACTCGCGACCAGCTTCTTTTCTCAAAGCTGGAACTTTTGGCATTAATTTAGATTCTATAGCTTGATAAACCCTTCCTCGAGCTGAGCTATTCTCTCTACTGTCTTGAGCTTCAGGCATGCCAAGGTATTTAACTTTTGTACCAGTCTCTCTAATCAGAGTAGGTGCAGGAAAGTGATAAATACAAATGATATCTAATGGTAAATCGGTATTGCTATTAAAGCTCTCACCTTTAAGATCTTGAGTTTTTGCATCAATCGAATAAAGTTCATTTCCTGATCTAACAAGGAAGCTAAATAAGTCTCTATCTCCATCTTTAACTTTAACTATAGATTCTTGGGATTCGTTAAGTTCTACTTCAAGCTTTAATTCATCTCCACTCTGTTCAATTCTTTCAGCAAGTGAATTTAGAGAATCATTAACTTGAGACCTAACTTCATCTGTACTAGTCTCAGACATTTTTAGGTAAGGCTTTAGAGATCTTGCCATAAAATCTATTAATCTTGTTAAGCCAAGTAAATTTTCTTCTTGGCGTGGTTGATCATCTTTCTGAGAGACGTCAAAGTTTTCTGCAGCTTTTCTGTAAGCCCTTCTATTCTTACCAATTTGACTTTCAGTATTTTGATCAGGGAAGAATTTTTGCGCTATTGGCACAAAGGATTCAACAATTGGGTTTAAAGCATCTCTAAAAGATCTATATGTTTGTCCTTGATTAGGAAGATCAGATTTAGCAACAGTCTCTTCTTTTTCTATTGCAGTGCCAAGATGTGGTTTGCTTGCTTTGGCAAGAAAATCAAAAAGACGAGTCAAGCTAAATAATTGGCTGAGGTTGTTTTCTTTAATAGCCCAATCTCCAGATTGTCCAACTTGTCCCGTGAACATGCTATTACCAGCAATGCTTCTTGCAACTTTTCTGTTTTGAGCTAAACGAGTTTCAGAGTTAGCTGAAGGGAGAAACCTTGCACCAGTTTCTGCTAATCTGTTAACTAAGCTTCCAGACTCTCTTTGTAATCCTGCTAAATTTGTATCGTTTGATGTTTGCATAGAGATATTATATATTATCTAATGTCGGTTATCTAGTCTTTACTCTTTGCAAATCAAGCCATTCTGTCTTGATTTGGCTTCGGAAGCCTGGGTCTTCCTCCGCGGTCAACAAATCTCAGCTATTTTAATAAACTTTAGAAGAGCTTGCGCGTCAGAGCTAAAGCTCTTCCTTGCTTCCCTGGAGATATTTTATCGAGCATCCTTGTGTGCTTGCTGGATAAACCGCAGCACACAGGATGCTCTCAAAAAAGTAAAAGAAAAAATACCATAGGCTTTGGTTGGAAAATAAGAGATCCTAACGAAGTGAGGCAACCGATTGGGGAATCTGAGAGTAAATGGGGCGACTTTGCGCGCCACCTTCTTACGCCTAATTGTCATTTAGAGCATGTTCTCCTTTCGCAGCTAACTCTTCCGTCTAGATGAAAAAGTCATCTCCGCATTTGCTCCGATGACTTTTTCATGACTCCAGAGTTTACGCTGCTTCAGGTACATGCTCTAGATTTAAAGTAGGTTCGAACGTGGCGCGCAAAGTCGCCCCATATTAAAAAATAAGGACTCTCCGCAAGGAGGGTCCTTTTTTTTTGTGAGTATTTGAGGAATTAAAGCCATTAATGTCATGAGTCCACCGGCTTCGTGGATGCGAGGTCATGCGAAACTTCTTAGCATAAGCTTTTAAAACTTGTCCCTCGCTACGCATCGTAAAATTGCGAAGCAATTTAGATGCGTGACTCCCATCATCTGCCCCATATTAAAAAATAAGGACTCTCCGCAAGGAGGGTCCTTATTTTTTTGTGACTATTTGAGGAATTAAAGCCATTATTGTCATGAGTCTACCGGCTTCGTGGATGCGAGGTCATGCGAAACTTCTTAGCATAAGCTTTTAAAACTTGTCCCTCGCTACGCATCGTAAAATTGCGAAGCAATTTAGATGCGTGACTCCCATCATCTGCCCCATATTAAAAAATAAGGACTCTCCGCAAGGAGGGTCCTTATTTTTTTTGTGACTATTTGAGGAATTAAAGCCATTATTGTCATGAGTCTTCCGGCTTCGTGGATGCGAGGTCATGCGAAACTTCTTACCGGCGTGGAAGCATTTTAAACCCTGTAAGCTTCTAAACCTGTCCCTACGCATCGTAAAATTGCGAAGCAATTTAGATGCGTGACTCCCATCATCTGCCCCATTTTAATAAATAAGGACTCTCCGCAAGGAGGGTCCTTATTTTTTTTGTGACTATTTGAGGAATTTAAGCCATTATTGTCATGAGTCTACCGGCTTCGTGGATGCGAGGTCATGCGAAACTTCTTAGCATAAGCTTTTAAACCCTGTCCCTCGCTACGCATCGTAAAATTGCGAAGCAATTTAGATGCGTGACTCCCATCATCTGCCCCATATTAAAAAATAAGGACTCTCCGCAAGGAGGGTCCTTTTTTTTTGTGAGTATTTGAGGAATTAAAGCCATGATGTCATGAGTCTACCGGCTTCGTGAAAGTTTCAATAAAGAAGTTATTTATAGGTGTATTCACTTGCTGATTTACAGCTAAGATCTTGCTTACTCAACAGTAAAACCTGCATCCTTAACGAGTTTATGAAGTCTTTTGTCATCAATATTCATATCTTTTTTTAGATATATCGTTAATAAGTTTGTATTCATATCTAGTTCAATTTTTTTGACTTCTTTTTGTTTTTTAAAAGTTTTCTCTAAAGAGCGCGCACAAAAATCACAGACTATACCCAAAATATTTAATTCAATTTTATTTTCAAAGTGTCTAATCGAAAGCTTTTGTATCTTTTCGGCAGAGAGAGGCAAAAACAACAAAAAACAAATTAAACAACAAAGGTACTTTTTCATATTAAAATTTCCAAACAAAATTCACAAACACATTATTGCTTTCGCTTAAACTATAACCTAATTCTAACAAATAGTTAGATACAAACAAGCGCACAAAAGGGGTTACAATTAACTCTTCATCATTAATAGGGTTATGGTCAATTTGCAGCATTAACCATGTATGAAAATCACCAAAATTTGCTATATAAGGAGCTATACCAAGACGATAACGGTTATTAATTAAACTAAAAAGATCATGTCCCCAATAAAACCGATTAGAGTATGATGCATAAAGCCTTCTTGTTTCCCAATCTAGAGCTAGCCCTGAATATAACAAAGGTTCAATTTGGGTATCACTATGAATTAGACCCAAACCAGATTTGATATAAAAATTTGTTTGGTAATTTTTTGCGTTTTTTCTAAAAATCAAATTATTTACCTGCATGCTATGTGCAAAAAGATTTTTTTGATTTAAATATTCAAAGCGATATCCTAAAGAATATTTTGAACTTACAGAATAATGCAAATGCAAAGAATCAAAAATATTATTATGGCTTTGCATCAACGTAGTTCCGCCAGCATAAGAAACAGCACTTGCAAAACAAGAACCAGAAGAAAAAAGCAAAGTAATTAAGAGAAAAATAAATCTCACTAAGATTCAATACTAGCAGTAAAATTTACAGATTATCAAAATCAAGCAAAATTTCTTTTGCATGTGTACTTGGACTCACTTTTGGATATTCCTTAATGATATTACCCTCTGGATCAATCAAAAAAGAAATTCTTTTCACAAAAAAACCATCCGCTCCATAAAGCTTAGCAACTGTTTTTTCTTTATCAGACAAAAGTGTAAATGGTAAATGGTATTTTTCCACAAACTTCTTATGACTTTGAACAGAGTCAGGACTTAAACCAAAAACTTTGATATTTCTTTTTTTAAAACCTTCGAAATTATCTCTAATCGTACAAGCTTCAACAGTACAACCTGGCGTATCATCTTTTGGATAAAAATAAACTAATACATACTGTCCCAAATAGTTTTTTAACTGATGCTCTGTATTATTTTCATCTAACAAAGTGAAATCAGGAGCTTTTAATAATTTATCTTTTGTATCCATAGCTAATCCTTTTGTTGTAAAAGAAAACATTATCGCAATTAAACATATAAAAAAAACTTTTGTAAATGTCTTCATATTTAAAATATACCAAAACAAGACTAGCCTACAGACACTAAATATTCATATTTACTGCCAAATAAACACAAAAACTCGGTATAATGCATTTAAGATGAATTCAAATAGTGAAAACCTACTTGCGGAACTGCGTATACTTGCTCTAGAAGCAACAAGTTGTGGAATTAGCATTGCCAATTTTCAAGAAGAAGACAATCCTCTCATCTATGTAAACTCTGCATTTGAAACAATGACCGGATACAGTAAAGAAGAGGTCTTAGGGAAAAACTGTCGTTTTTTACAAGCAGAAGAATCAGACCAACCTCAGTTAGAAATTTTAAGACACGCTATTAAATCTCAAAAAGACTGTAAAGTAATTTTGAGAAATTACCGCAAAGATGGCACCATGTTTTTTAATGAATTGATTTTATCACCAGTAATAGACAGCGCTGGCAAACTAACACACTACATTGGCGTACAGAACGATGTCACAGAAAGAGAAATACCCAATATTGAATTGCAAAAAACACGTTCTAATAAAATTGCAGTAAAAGATTACAATGAAGGTAGTGTACGACTTTTAGACCCGCACGAAATAATTTGTATCAAGCGCGATAACAGAAAAGTTTTAATATGCACTCACGAAAAAGAATTTGCTACATATTTTACAATTGAAAAATTACAAGCTCGCTTAAAGCAACACGAATTTTTTAAGGCAAGTCAAAGTGTGCTTGTAAACATCAACTATGTTGAGCATATGATTGCTAACGGTGATGGCACTTATGACATTGTCTTGAAAGGTCAAAAACACTCAGAAATTACAGCATCGCGCTCAGGTGCAAAAGAAATCTTACAAGAACTTCAAGTTTAACTAAGCGATCTGAAAAATATTCTTTAAATCTGACAAGTTCGACAAAATTTAAAAAAACTTCGAAATATGACCAATAATATAGGTATAGCATTTTTTAAAAAAGGAGTTTTTTATGAGAACATTAGATATTTTAGTTGCAGTTTTATTAGTGATAGGAGGTCTCAATTGGGGTTTGATTGCCTTTGCAAATTTTGATTTAGTAGCATTTATTTTTGGCATGGGTTTTGGTGAAACATCAAGTTTTAGTAAATTAATTTACGGTCTCGTTGGTGTTTCAGCAATTTATCAAGCTGTCTTTTTAAAAGATATACAAAGCAGATGGGGAGTCTGCTAACTCAATAACAATTCAGCCACAAGAAAAAAAGTCCATCATCAGATGGACTTTTTTTTTGCTTAATAAAGCTTATGACCTAGATACAAGGACCTTAAGCTTACATATAATATTGATATAAGAGGCTTATCAAGTGCGTAAATTTATTTTGTCATTGTTACTTTTGCTTTTAACGGTATTTCAATTTTTACCTGCATTTTCATCAGTGGGAGCGAGTCACAAAAAAGCTATTGCATGTGAAGCAAAGATTTTAAAGTATCATAAATATTCAGTGATTCTTGATCAAACAAAGGAAAAAACCCCCGAAGATTTTCAAAAAATCTATACTCTAGAAAGAGCACTTGATGTTTTAGAAAAATATACAAATCGCTTTTGTAGTGAATATCACTCAATTTCATAGTTTTTTTTTATTTTGGGCGTGCTTCCAAACCCGTAATAAGTATCTCGAGTCTTTAGATTTGGGCATAAGTAGGGTTTGGTTAGACACGCCTAACAAAAGAATCAAACACCGTCGCTTAGTGAGTTTCACGCAGTGAAACAAGCTAAGCGTAAGGTCGTTTGTGGGACTGATTTCTGACCCCATTTGCTAGTGATTTTAACATTTCACTGTATTTTAAAATTCAAAATGGGGTTTGGAATCAGTCCCTTAAAGGGCGTGCTTCCAAACCCGTAATAAGTATCTCGAGTCTTTAGATTTGGGCATAAGTAGGGTTTGGTTAGACACGCCTAACAAAAGAATCAAACACCGTCGCTTAGTGAGTTTCACGCAGTGAAACAAGCTAAGCGTAAGGTCGTTTGTGGGACTGATTTCTGACCCCATTTGCTAGTGATTTTAACATTTCACTGTATTTTAAAATTCAAAATGGGGTTTGGAATCAGTCCCTTAATATCTACAAACAAAAAATACATTAACCAAGCTTTAATATTACTTTGTTACTTAGAATTATCAACAAGAGGGATAAATGAAAAGGTTTCTATTACTAAGTTTATTAATCAATATCATAGCTACTACAAGTAGTTATGCAATGAGTGATCATCAATATTTAAACTGTGAGGCACAGAGCAAAAAACAACAAAGTTTTGCAATCGCTTTAGACAAAGCTCAAAAACTCGAGCAAAAAAATGAAATCAACAAATATAACAAAGCTTTAAAATCTGTAGAAAATTATACCAATAGATTTTGCATTGGCTTTGATACTCTTAGCTAAGAACCCTGATTAACAAAACGATAAACTTCATATGCTAAAGGTAGACATCTCATGGCACGAACAGTTAAGAACTTAGCTCAAGCAAATAATACAATTACAACAAATCCAAATACAGCTACACAAACAAGTAGTCAGGCAAATATAACTGCAGCACAGTCGCAAATTCAAGATGCACGTATACATTTAATGAATAGCCAAACAGCAACACAAGCCAGTAATGCTCCAGTCGGTCAAATAAGTGTTGCTGAAATAGAAGCATTACTTGCAGGAAAAACTTTAACAGAACAAGTTAATGATTTTAGAAGAAACACTTATAAGCTCTACAGAGACCCTGATTTAAGCATAGATGACGTGGAGCGCAATGGGAAAATTGCAGAACACTTAGATTCAATTTTAGCAAATGATACTTCTTCTTTTGCAAGACGCTCAAGAAGAAACATAAAGCGAACCCAAAGTTTTTTAGAAAAAAGCGAGAAAAGATCGTCTTCAAGTAAAGAAATCACTGATTTTACTTTTAGTGCATTTACTGCTGAAAAACCAAAGCTAAATCAAAAACTTTGGATAAACACGCAAATAACTATGGATGAATATATTTCGAGGTGGAATAAATGAATACAGAATATTTTCATGGATGATGTCAGGTTCCGCTCATAGTGATATAGCTAACTTAAGAGAAAAATTGTATTCAGCACAATCTGAACTGGTTAGACTCGGTTACAATTAGATACTGCTAACAAACCCCGCTAACAGCACAAAAAAACCTTTTCAGAGATCTCAATGTTATTATTAAACTATGTTTGATTTTTCAACTGTAGACCTAATAGAAATTTTTATTAGTTTTTCACTGGGGCTTGTTGTCGCGTTTAGCCTCAAAGCAAAGAAAAAAAAATCTTCATTAAGCTCGATGGATAATAACAAAAAGCTAAATCAAGAAATTTTAGAAGATGAAGTTCATCATTTGAAAGCTAAAATTGAAACTCTCGAAAAAGCTTTAGAAATGAAACTCAAATAAAGCTATTTTTTTGAACTACGTGGATGAAAGTCAGCATAAGCTTTTAAGAGTCTATAATTTTGTTTTGGCTTAAACTGATCATAAAAAGCAGATATTTTTATTGCAAGTAAATTATAAATAGCATCTTCATCATAACCACTTTTAATAAGATTTATAATACGACTACGTTTGAGTTTATTTAAGCTAAAGTCATAAAAACGAATAATTTTACTTAATTCAATAGCAAGTAAAGGGCTTTGTGAATTTTCACGAATAAAAAAATGATCATCTATTTGTGTTTGATAAAAAGCTTGATTAGCTCTCACTTCTCTATATTTTTTTAAATACTGTTTTGCCAAACTGGCTAATTTCTCTGAACAAAATATTTTTTGCCCCCTAATTACAAAACTGGCATTTGCTTGATTAAAATCTTTCAGTCTTAAATTAATCAAATCATCAATACTCAAGTGCATTTCATAAAAAGTACGTATTAGTAATTCATTAAAGGAAAATTGTTCTTGTGAAATTTTTTCATCTAATTCTGCTTGAGTAAAATAATCAATTTCTGTTCTATTAAAATTAAAATCTTTATCTAAAAAAGGATTATTTTCAATATTTAGCCAATTAACAAACTGCCTCACAGCACTTACTTTAGTAATAAAGCTTGATTCCCTCAGAGAATCTTGTATTAAATGCAAATATTTTTTGATCGATTTTGCATTGAGTTCTAAATCTTCATGCTCAAGAAAAACAATAAAATCCTTAACTGTTCTAACAATATTATTTACGGTGAGTTTGTTTTTGTTTAATTCATCTAATAAATAAGTTTGAAAATAAACTAATGTCTCTTTATTAAGTTCATCATGAATTATTTTTTGCATCACTAGTTTTTTTCTTGCTTTTTTAAGTCATAAAGTTCATCTTCTAAATTATATTTTTCTACAAACTTTTGAATTAATGGATTTTTTTCAGTCCAACCGATATTAAGCAAATGTTTCAAATGATCCAGTGGACCTAAGTTTCTATTTAAAGTACTCGATTCAGCATCTATTACTTCTTCTTCAGACATATATTTAATTGTAAACCCTCATTAAGATAAAAGCAAGTTTTACCCTAACATATTATTGCATTAGAAATCTTCTTCTAGATCTTCAATTTCATTTTCATCAAAATCTTCAAAGTCTTCATCATCAAAATCAAAACCATCAAAATCATCATCTTCAAAGTCATCATCAAACTCATCTAAATTTGATTCTTCAGTATCAATTTCGTCTTCACTAACTTCTTCTTCATCAGTCACTTCAAGAGCATTGTCTTCATCTTCATCTTGATCAAGATCAACTTCTTCTAAACTATCTTCTTCATCAAGATCAACTTCTTGAGCTTCTGTTTTATTAGAAACATTTGTTTCAGGAATTTCAATTTTATCACTATTAAATTCACTTGCTTTAATAATTATTTCACTTGATCCTTGAGATTTTTCATTTTCTAATTCTTCTTCATTAACTGCATCAATAAACTCTTCTTCTTCTTGATCTATTTCTTTTTTTAAAGCTTGCAAATCAATTTCATCTTCAGGCATTGAGTCAATTTCTTCTTTGATTGCATCATATTGAGTACCAGCTGTAAATGAATCTATATCTGGAGCTTCCCAAACTGATTCATTATCATAGAATTCTACTTTAGATATTTCTACATAGTAATAAGCATCATCTCTAAAATGCTTCGGTCTTCTAAATGTTAATTTTTGACTTGCATTTGGATCAACTTTATTAATACTATTAGTATGAATTTTATGATAAATAAAATCTTCAAAGGGATGTTTTAAGACCCATGTTACTTGATAAGCTAACACCAAACGATTAGTCGTATTTTGAACTTCAACTTCGTAAGTATTTTGAGCTGAATGTAAATCTTTAAAAGCAATCGTACCTTTATCAGCAACAGATGCATTTTTTATAATGATAGGTGAATTTGCATGATTAATGATTCTTACATTTTGCTCATTGTTTTTTTTATATTTATTAGATATATCCTCTAAATCTATAAAGGTCATGTCTGAATGAAAACCACGGTTATTTAAAGCATCTGTTTTAGTTGGTTTAAAAACAAAACAAGCAATAATTACAAATAAAATGATGTAGTTTCTGTTCATTAATCAGCCTCTCTTTCAGCATCCGCTTGAATATAAATATTTTCTTCTTCTTTACTATCTTCTCTAAGGTGTGGAGTAATCAAAATTATTAACTCTGTTAAACCTTTATTTTTATCACCTGAAGCAAACCACTGACCAATTACAGGTATTTTACTCAACAAAGGTATTTCATTACTATTGTCAAAAGATTTTCTATTATCAAATAAACCACCAATAGCTATTGTTTCATGGTTATGAATTTGAATTTCCGAAGACAATCTTCTTCTTACTGTTCTAGGAGGTACTCCACCAGATGCTTCTGTAGGCCTATCATTAACAGATACTTCGATATCAACTTTAACAGTAATAACTCCACCACCACCAACAATTGGAGTAATATCCATTGAATTTCCAGCAGTTACTCTTTGAATTTTTTGGTTTTGAACAACACCAACACCACCAGAAGAGGTATCACCAGAGTTAAGTAGTACATTGATATCTTCATCAAAATTAATCTTTGCACTCTTTCCACTAGTCACTAAAAGCCTTTGATTAACTTTTATTTGTGAACTATCAGTTGCTTGAGAATAAGATAATCTGTCATTAAAAACTGAGAACTCATCAGGACCAAAGTTTGAAGAAAAACCAGTTGGATTAAACCGGCCAACAGAAAACTGATTTTTCACAAGACCAATAGATCTTGTAAAGCTTTTATTTACTTCAACTAATTTCACATTAAGCTCAACTTGTGGTACTGGTTTATCAATTGTTCTAATGAACTCATAAAGCTGTGTCAACTCCATTTTTGAGCCCTCAGCAATAAATGCATTTTGATTTTCACTCACTTGCACTAAATTCTTTAATTCTTCTGGCAAAAGCTTTTGAGCATCTTGTGCTTCTAAATACTTTAAAGGAAATAAAACTGTTTTTTTATCAAGCGAAAAATTCTTGTTTGCAGAACTGTAAACAACAAAAGTATCATCTTTTCTTGTATAGCTAAACTGACTGCCTGAAAAAATCAATTCAAAAGCATCCTCAATATTCACTCCACGAACTTTTAGAGTGATTCTTTCTGTGGGAGTCGCAGTTAGAACTACATCAACCCCATATTTATTTGCTAAATCTTTAATGATACTAGCAAGATCTTCGTTATCGTAAGTCAAATCAGCATAACGTTCTTCAAGTGGTAAGTCTAAATTAATATCAGTTGTATCAAGACCAGATTTTAAACTTGTTGTTCTTTGTCCCTGTTTTTTAAGAATAGTAAAATTATTTCCGCTCGCAGAAAAATCTACATCAGCGGCTTCAACTAAACTCAAAAAAGCTTTTGTAAAAGGCTCATCATTTATTTCAACAACAGAAACAACATCTCTACTTTGTATTTGCCCTGAGACAGTAATACTTTTACCAGAGACTCTAGCTAAAGTTGCAAAGGCATCACGAACAGGAATATTTCTCGCTGAGAAATTTACAATCGGATCATCTGTTAATGCAACTTTTTTTGTAGGTTTTCTTTTTCTTCTTTTTCTTTTAGGAACACCGACTATTTCAATAAGCTTTTCAATTTCTTTTAGATCATCTGGATTACTTGGGTCTAAACCTTGTAATTCATTACTATAAGCAGCAAACATTTTTTCAATATCTTCTTTAGAGCGTTTTAATTTTTCTTGAAGAGCCTTGAAATCTTTTTCATCATACTGACTTGTAATAGAATCAGATGTATCTTGAGAGCTTTCTTCTTTTATTTCTTGAGTATAATTCGCTTCTTGACTTGCTGAAGAATTAGTCGCTGGTGTTACTTTAATTTGAACATCATTGTTTTTTGAGGGAGCCTTAGAAAAACTATCATCTTCATCATCTTCATCATCTTCCCAGTCTTCATCGTCCCAGTCTTCATCGTCCCAATCAACATCATCCCAGTCTTCATCGTCCCAGTCTTCAGCTGCAACTAATTTGTTAGATACAAAAGAAATAGCAAAAACTTGGCAAGGAAAGCTTGCAAGAAGAAAAATAGTCATCAATAGTAAGATAAGATTTTTACGCATAGTAAGGCCTACGACTTTTAAGACGCTCCTTTGTTTTTTGAGTTCCAATCTTCATCAGAAATTAATTTAAAACTAGTCGTCCTTTTTTGCACTATCTTTTTTAAGATTATGCTCTTGTCTAATTCTTTCGATAATTGCTTTGACTTCATCCTCAGTAGGGCCGCGATTCTCCTCAGTCTCTTCATCTGTACTGTTTACAAAGCTTCCACCAACAATTTTAAAATTATTTCCTTCCCAAGGAGTATCTGATGGAGCTCTTAACACTTCACCGTCAAAACCAAAACTAGGGTTAAAAGGAGTTGAAGCTACTGATGTATCGGGGCTAATAGTTTTATTCCCATTTTTAGAATCAATAATCTGAGATTTTTGAGAGGCTCTTGTGCTAGATAATCTTCTTTTTTTGACTTTAGCAGTACTTTGCTGAAAAACATAATCAGGCAAATCTACAATCATATTTGCATCGATTAATTTTTTCTTTTCTCTTTCTTCTTTTTCTTTTTGAGCTTTTTCTTGAGCTTTACGTTCTTTTTCTTCTTGCTTTCTTCTTTTTTCTTCTTCTTTTTCTCTTTTCTTTTGAGCTTTTAATTCTTCTCTTTCTTTTTTCTTACGAATTTTTTCAGCTTCTTTTTCAAGTTTTTTTTGTTCTTTTAACTTTTCTTTTTCTTTACGAGCTTTTTCTTTTTCTTTTTCTTTTTCTTTACGAGCTTTTTCACGCTCTTTTATTTTCAAAGACTTTTCTTTTTCTTTTTGTTTACGAACTTTTTCTCGCTCTTTATCTTTACGGGCTTTTTCACGCTCTTTATCTTTGCGGGCTTTTTCACGCTCTTTTTCTTTACGTGCTTTTTCACGCTCTTTTTCTTTGCGTGCTTTTTCACGCTCTTTTTCTTTGCGTGCTTTTTCACGAGCTTTTTCTTTAAGAAGTTTCTCTCTTTGTTTTTTTAATTGTTCTTTAGTAAGAGTTTTTTTCTTAGTTGTTTTTTTTGCTTTTGTCGCTTTTGCTTTTGTTTTAGAAGATGTTTTTTTTGACTTAGCTGTTGTTTTTTTTGCTTTTGTCGCTGTTGTTTTCTTTACCGCTGTTTTTTTAGCTTTTGTCGTTGTTTTTTTTGCAGAAGCCTTTGCAGAAACCTTCTTAGTAGTTGCTTTTTTCTTAACGGTCTTTTTTGGAGTGTCCTTACGTTTAAGAGAATACAAACGCTTTCTTTCCAATTCACAATCTCTACACGAATTGGGTCTATACGAAATTTTTGTTTTAGCAGTTAGTTTGACTCCGCAAACTGTACAATGTTTATGCATCACAAGAGACATTCTATCCTATATTTAGTTTGTGGCCAAGACCAGGGCCAAGATTTTGGGTATTATAAACAAGAGGTCTATTTTTGAACAAAATCGAGCAACTACTTAATAAGATCAAGCCTGAACAAGGGTCAGGCTTAAATGAATTTGACAAAAAAGAGTTTCAAGAAAAGAAAGAAATTCTAAAAGCTGAAAAACTCGAACTCATAGATGAGTTCTTTGAAACAAACAAAGCACTTTTTTTAAAGCAAAATTACTCAGAAATTTTGGATACTTTATACCAAGATCCAAGCAAAATTTCAAGCCATAAAATTAAAGCACTTAAATTTTTAGCCGAAATTAAATTAGGTTTTAAGCCACAACTTAATTCGTTTTTAAAGCGAGATGATTTTTATGAGTACAAAAAAGACACACAATTTGCATATGAACTAATCAAACTAAGCAAAGAATTGTCAATTTGTGATGTAGATTTTTTTGATTATTGCGAACTTTTAGTACCCCTTACTTATTATTGGATAAAAAATCAACTTTTAGATTTCAATTTAAATATTAGAGAAGATTGCTTAGAAGATTTTTTATCAAAAATAGAAAAGTGCGAAGCTGATATCTCACAAAAATACAATAACGATAAAGATGTAAAAGAAGATTTTGCGTTTAAAAAATTATATATAAAAACTCTCATTTATAAAATCAATAACAATGAAAGCCAGCTAAACAAATCTTTACAAGAATATTTTGATAAGACTTTAAATCAAGATGAACAGATTACGAGCTTAGATTTAATAGCCAATAAAAATTTTTTTCATGGCGACCAAGTTCTTTCCAACTTAGAAACACTTTATGCAGAAGTTGAAGAAATTTGTGCATTTATTACTAGTCGGTCTTTAATCAGCGCTAACACTTGCCAAAGCTATAACTGCGCCGATTGTTGCAAACAAACCTCTCCTTCAATGTCATATACTGAATTTGAATTTATAAAAAATTGGGCTCGAAAAAATAATTTTGATTTATCACCTGCAATAAAAAAAGCACAAAAAATTATTTCAGAAAATGCACAACAAATAAATTTTAAAATTGAAGAACAAACAAACTCTATAGACTTAAATCCAAATAATCAAAAATACGAATGTCCTTTTTTAGAAGAGGGGCTTTGTTCAATTCATGAAGCGCGGCCCTTAAACTGTCGAATATTTGGACAGGGTTCTGCGGATGCTATGTTTTTAAAATCTTGTAATTTTTTTATGAATCAATATCAGTATTTTGCCTCACCAGAAAACGAAAGGTTAGTCTATGATGCTAGGGGTTTTCAAGCAATGTTAACTGAATCTGATAAATATTTGACACAAGCAAAATTCGCAAAAACTGGCTTGATACCAAGTTTTTTAATTGAAAGCGATATTATTTAAAATAAGGCTTGACAAAACAATACGTATTAATGTATTATAGTAAGCATGAATTTATTTAATCAATTGATTAGTGGTCTTAAAAGCTCTTTAGCAGGTCCAACAGGTTCCTTGCAAAACACAACTCTGGCGCAACAAAATCCAGTTCTAGAACAACAAGTTTCACATGAAAACCCAGAACATCCAGCAATTGCCACTGCATTAGCAGCTCCAGTTCCAGCACCAACTTCTCCAGCACCAACTACAGCTTCAACTGCAGCCCCAACTTCTACAGCACCAACTGCAGCTTCAACTGCAGCACCAAGTGCAACCCTAAGCCCAGAAGAAGAAGCTGTTAATAGGATTCAAAGCCAGGTACTCAATGGTGATTTTAATATGGCAAATTTTCTAAATTTATTTACTACTCAGTTTCCAGAAGCGGTTGAAGGGCTTTTTAAACAAGGGCTTGAGCCATTGCTCAACAGTAGTGTTCCAGTAGCTAGCGAAACAACTCTAGCGCCAAATCAAACAGCACCAACATTAGCAGCTAATACGACACTACCAACATTAGCAGCTAATACGACACCACCACCATTAGCAGCTTATACGACACCACCAACATTAGTAGCTTAAAATTTCATTAGGTACTGTTTATAAAGTTCAAGAACAAGGCTTTAATTTACAGCTTGTCGTTTTATTCTTTTGTTAGGCGTGTCTAACCAAACCCTACTTATGCCCAAATCTAAAGACTCGAGATACTTATTACGGGTTTGGAAGCACGCCCATAATGACTTTGAGGCAAGAGATTAACGCAGTTATCGGGATTTGTTAACAGTAGTAAGACTAATGTTAGTATAAAGCTATGGAAAAAAAACAAGCTTTATCACGTAGAGATTTTTTTGCAGTTTGTGGTGCCGGTATGGCTGCACTTGGTTTGTCAGGCTTAAGTGCATGTTCAAATTCACAAAGCAAAACAAAAGCCCTTAGTATAAGTCATGGTAATGATAGCGAACTTTTTCCTGTTTATGCTAACTCACAATACCAAGTCAAAGACTTCTCTTATCTCACAAAGATGCCAAACTTAGGTTTAAGTGCTGAAAATATTTCTAATCACCTAGGTTTATATAAAGCTTATGTAGAAAAAGTAAACAAAGCTGAAATCATGATGGCAAACAACGAGATAGATGAATTTTCAATGAAGAATCTAGCTTTTTCTCTTAACGGTATGGCTTTGCACGATATTTATTTTTCAAATATGAGCACTGAAAATACTAAGGTTTCAAAGCTTTACTCAGTGCAATCGAAAATACTTTTTCAAGCTTCGAAAATTATTACAAAAATTTAGTTGAACAAGCTCTAAAAGTTGAAGGATGGTCAATTACTGCTTTAAACCTATTAAATGGCAAGATCTTTAACTACGCAGAAGATACTCACTCAAGTAACTTCCCCAATTACATCATGCCAATAATGGTTTTAGATGTTTATGAACATGCTTGGGTAAAGCAATTTGGTGCAGATGCAAAAGCAAAACAAGAATATATAGATGTCTTTAGTAAAATCATCAACTGGGATCTGGTTTCTCGACGCTTTGATGCAATGCAAATTTTATATAGCTAAATAGATGTTAAACACCAGCTAAGTCTTAATCTTCTTTACTTGGCATTTGATAATTTGTTAATTTAGAAATTCTTTCTAAACAATCCCAAGCGGCAAGATTCAAATCTAAAGATCTATCTAATTCATAAGCCTCACCTACTTTAATAAGAATTTCTTTGTTTGCCGTATAAGTTATGCCAACAGGCAAGATTGGCACTTTATTTAATTTGGCAATAAACATGGCTCCATTATTTGGTTTGCCTAATAACTTCTCATCTTTTGAGCGAGTTCCTTCAATAAAAATACTTGCGGACCAAGCACCGGCAAAACATTTTTTTTTCAAAACTTGTCTCGTTAAATCAAAAGTACTTTTTTTGGTATTTTCCCGATCAATTAAAATTGCACTATAAAGACTAATCAAAAAAGAAAAAAATGGATTTGTAAAAAGTTCTTTTTTGGCAATGAAAGCCATTGGGATTCTCAAAAATGAGGAAATTACCGGCGGGTCAAAATTAGAACGATGATTACTTACCACCAAATAATTTGTATTGCGACAAGGTTTTTTTGCGCTATATTCAACTTTTACCTTGTATTTTAAAGAAAAGAAAAAAATTACCAAGGGTATTGATATTGAAAATACAAAGTAACTTAGATGGGAAAAATAAAATTGTTTTTTTAGTTCTTTTAACATGCTTTATTAACTTTATTTTAGCAAGTCTTATGCTAATCTAAATGATTGTGTCATTATACGAAACAAACGCAAAAATTACAAAAGATCCAATAGTTGGCTTAGTACAACTTGCCGCAAAAGATGACGCAAAAGAAAAATTCACTGCGATAATTGGCTCAGCCATGGATGACGAGGGAAAACTTATTGTTCCTGATCCAGTGAATGACGCTGCAAAAGAATTATTAAAAGATGGGATGGATATGTCTTATGCACCTAGTTCTGGTGTCAAAGGACTTGCTGATTTAATGGCAAACGAAGTGCTTGGTAAGAATGTTCAAGTGGAACTAGAAAGACTTGGACTTTTTAGAGCACAACTGGTTACTTGCGCTGGTACAAACGCAATATCAACAGCAATAATGTCTTGTACTAATATTGAAGATGAAATTATCACTCATAATCCACATTGGGCTGGTTACGATAGTATTACTCTTGCTTTAAAAAGACCTGCATTAATAAACTTTGAGATCCTTGATGATAGATGATAATTTTAACGCAAAAGCCTTTGCTGAGACGGTTGCACAAGTTGCAAACAAACACAGCAAGGCAAAAATCACTATCATTTTAAACACCCCTTTTGACAATCCATTAGGCAAAGATTTTGGAGATAAAGCTTGGGAGCAAATTGCCGATGTTTTAGCTCAGTATAATGATAGAGAAATTTTATTAATTTTAGATACTGCATATATCGATTTTGGACCAGGTGGTAAAGATTACAAAAGACTTTCTTTTTTAACTAAACTTTTCCAAAAAGTAAAAAACCCAAGTTTCAATTTAGTAATCGCTGCGACTGTTTCAAAAAGTTTTGCCATGTACGGTGCTCGTGTTGGTGTTTCTATTTTAATCACATCAAATGGTGAATCAGCAAAAAATTGGCATGATGTTGTAGGTGGTACAATCAGAGGTACTTTTTCTAACGCCAATAATTTTGCACAATTAATGGTTAAAAAAATTATTGAAACACCAAATAAACTTGCTTATATACATGACTTTCAAGCTTTAACGGCAGATCTGATACAAAAACGAACTCAAGTGTTTTTAGAAGCTTTTGACAGTGTGGGCTTTAACGATTTTCGTTACATTAAACCAGACGGTGGTTTTTTTGTAAGTTTAAAGTTTGCAGACATCGAGTATGCAAAAAAGTTTAATGCTAAGATGCTTGAAAAACATTTTTATGCACCATTAATAGCTGACCAATATTTAAGGATTCCTGTTTGTGGTTTAAGCGAAGAAAAATTACAAGTTTGCGTAGGCAAACTTAGTCTAATTCAAAAAGAAATTTAATTAGATGAAAGAGCGAGCTGTTTTAATCGACATTATAGATCCTTCTGTTTCCAACTCAGAATCTGAGCTTAGACTTAACGAGCTTGACAGTCTTGTCAAAACTTTTGGAGGAGTAAGTGTTGTTAGAACCATGCAAAGACGCTCTATCCCAGACTACAAAACCTTTGTCGGCACTGGAAAACTACGAGAAATTTTAGAAGAATATGAAGGTGCCAAAAATCTTGACTTGATTATCCTCAATAACATTTTAAAACCTAGACAAATCTATAATCTTGAAGAGTTTTGTGTAAAACATGAAATTGAAAAGCTCGAAGAACAAGAAAGATTTCAAGTACCAAAAAAAAATCAAAGTATGGGATCGAGTTGATTTAATTTTAAAGATTTTTGATAAACATGCAAAAACAGCTGAAGCAAAATTACAAATAGAACTTGCCAGTATTAAACACATGGGTCCAAGAATTTTTGGTATGGGTATGGAGCTTTCAAGACAAGGTGGCGGTATCGGTACAATTGGTGTGGGTGAGACGAATACAGAGCGAATGAAACGTGCCTTACAAAAAAGAACAAGCTATATAGAAAACAAAATTTCCAACTATGGAGACATACAATCCAGACAAAGACAAGCAAGAGACAAAAGAAACCAAAAAACAATTGCACTAGCTGGCTACACCAATGCAGGCAAAAGCACTCTATTAAAAGCACTAACAAAAAAACAAGAAGTCTATATAGCAGATGAACTTTTTGCAACCTTAGATTCAAAAATAGGTGAACTTTTTATTCCTTCAGAGACTTATGACTTACCCGGTAGAACAGTATTAATGGCAGATACCATTGGGTTTATTCAAGATTTACCACCAAATCTAATCAAAGCTTTTAAAACAACACTCGCGGAGATAGTAGATGCTGACTTGATCTTACACGTTATTGACATTAGTGATGTTAATATTCACCTGAAAATAAAAGTTGTTGAAGATATTTTAGATGAATTACTAGAAACAAGAATCAAAAACAATACAGCCCCAAAACGTATTTTTGTTTTTAATAAATTTGATCGTCTCAGCAATATCAATAGAGCAGAACAGCTCAAATTAGTTGAAGAGCTTCTAACTAAGTACCATGAACATGCACCTCAAGTTCTAAGCGCACTAGATAAAGATAGTTTACCAAAATTAGTTACAACTATTGCTGAAGAGCTTTAGATTTAGCTTGGGCAAAAATATCCAAAAGCTTGTTAGCAACTTGTTCATATTCAGCTTGGTCACTCCAAAAAGTTTCTGGCATTTCAATAGAAACAGGTACTTCAAGACCTAAAATTTTATGTTTCTGGGTTTGTTCATTTGCCAAAGTACCAGAATTAATTGCATGAATTATGTCTCTCGTTAAAGATATACTCATGCGTTTTCCTTTACCATAAGAACCTCCAGACCAGCCGGTGTTCACAAGCCAACAATTAACTTTATTATGAGCAATCTTTTGTGCTAATAATTCTCCATAAACTTTTGGATGCAAGGGCATAAATGGAGCTCCAAAACAAGCACTAAAAACAGCCGTAGGCTCTTGCACGCCAATTTCAGTACCCGGAATCTTTGCAGTATAGCCTAACATAAAATGCTCAGAAGCCTCTTGGGCATTAAGTTTAGAGACCGCAGGTAAAACACCAAAAGCATCACAAGTAAGCATTATTATATTTTTGGGTTGTTTGCGCACAAACCTATCTAATTTTGCATTTGGGATAAACATTAACGGATAAGATATACGTCCATTTTCTGTGATATCACGATTGAAATAATCCATGACTCTTTTTTCATCTAAAAAAACATTTTCAGCAGTTGTACCAAAACGTCGTGAAGCATTATAGATCTCAGGTTCTGTCTTTGCTGTTAAACCATAAGTTTTTGCGTAGCAGCCATCTTCAAAATTAAACACACCTTCATCAGACCAGCCATGCTCATCATCGCCAATTAAGATTCTTTCAGGATCAGCTGACAGTGTGGTTTTACCAGTACCAGACAAACCAAAAAAAATACTTACTTCACCTTGTGAATTAGTGTTGGCACTACAATGCATTGGCATAATATTTTTTTGTGGATAAATATAATTTAAGATTGAGAAAATAGATTTTTTAATTTCACCAGCATAAAGTGTTCCAGCAATTATTACTTCTTTGGTATTGTAATTAACCAAAATCGCTGTCTCAGAGTTTAATTCAGGATATTTTTCTTTGTCTAGTTTTAAGTTTGGTGCATGATAAAGAGTATAATCAACGCTATAAGAATCTAAAAATTCTTGTGAGTAACTAAGTTTAGCTGAGTTTGCATTTGTGACAGCAAGCATATTGCGAATAAACAAACTGTGAAAAGCTTGCTCAGTAATAACCAACACATTCACTGCATGGTTAGGATCAGCTCCAGCAATAGTTTCTTGTGTAAAAATCTCTTCTTGATTATTTAAGTAACTAACTACCTCTTCACGAATAGCATGAAAACTTTCACTCTTAATAGCCTTATTAACATCTCCCCAATTAATAAGGTTTTTGGTTAATTCATCTTTGACAATAAACTTATCATTGGCTGATCTACCAGTTTTTTTTCCCGTGTAGGCAACCAAAACGCCCTTATCAGAAAGAATTGCTTCTTGTCTTAATAAAGCTTTTTCATAGAGCTGAGCTGTTTTAAGATTTTGTTGGGCTTTTGATAAATTAATCGACGTCTTTGTCTTTGAATTCATAAGTATATTATTACATATTTATTAGTGGATTTCTACACTAGTAAGACTTTCTGCTAAAATTTGTATTATGAGACAAGCAAAAGTTACAGTAATAGGTGCCGGAAACGTTGGAGCAACAGCAGCTCAAAGACTTGCAGAAAAAAATATTGCCAATGTTGCACTAGTAGATATTATGGGTGGAGTTGC
Source organism: bacterium (assembly GCA_038146805.1). Classification (GTDB taxonomy): domain Bacteria; phylum Cyanobacteriota; class Vampirovibrionia; order LMEP-6097; family LMEP-6097; genus CAIYXB01. Next base: position 91,610 of record JAYQSH010000005.1, read on the forward strand.
CGCAGGTAAAGCTTTAGATTTAATGGAAGCAAGACCAGTTGAACTACATGATCGAATGATTTTTGGTGGAGATGATTACGCCATTACTAAAGATTCAGATATAGTTTTAATGACAGCAGGACTTGCTAGAAAACCGGGAATGTCTAGAGATGACTTACTTGCAAAGAATGCACAAATTGTCAAAGCCTGTATTGAAGCGGCTTATGAACAATCACCAAATGCAATTTTTATTATAGTATCAAACCCTGTTGATGCAATGACTCAATTGAGTCATCAAATCCTTACAGCAAAAGGTGTTGCTAATGAAAAAATTATTGGCATGGCTGGAGTTTTAGATAGCTCGCGTATGGCGTTTTTTATTGCTGAAGCGCTAAATGTTTCAGTAAAAAATATTCAACCATGTGTTTTAGGTGGACATGGAGATGACATGGTGCCTATCGCACGTTATACAACTGTAGCTGGCGTGCCATTAACAGAATTAATGAGTGCTGAAAAGATTTCTGAAATTGTTGAACGTACTCAAAAAGGTGGCATTGAAATTGTCAACCTTCTTGGTACAGGTTCAGCTTTTTATGCACCAGCTTCATCAGCAGTAGAAATGATTGACGCAATCTTAAATGACAAAAAACAAATTTTACCTTGTTCATGCATGCTAACAGGCGAATATGGTATTGATGGAGTATACGTTGGTGTACCAGCAAAACTTGGACAAAATGGTATTGAAGAAATTTTAGAATTGAAGCTTGGCGAACAAGAAGCATCTGATTTGAAAGCATCTAGTGAGTCTGTTCGTACAAATGTTGCAAAGATGAACGAATTGATGTCAGCAACTGCCTAAAAGTTTTTTGTGCTCGAAGCTTTAATAATTTCTCTCATAATTTTTGCAAGTGCAATGGGTACAGTGACTGGCTTTGGTACTTCTACCATCATGATGCCCATTTTAATGATGTTTTTTCCAACAGCAGAAGCATTATTGTTTGTTTCCATGATTCATTGGTTTAATGCCATTTGGAGATTAATTAGTTTTAGAAAAGGGTTTCATATTAAACTTGTTTTGAGCTACGGTATAGTTGGTATTATTGCTGCACACTTTGGTGCAAAAACTTTTTTTCTTATTGACGAAAACATAGTTAAAAAAATCATTGCAACTTTTCTCATCATTTATTCTTGTTTTTTGTATATGCAACCAAGTTTCAAAATGAAGTTTAATAGCTTTAATGCAGCAGTCGCTGGTTCTATCTCTGGTTTTATTGCAGGATTAATTGGTATGGGTGGGGCAATTCGAGGAGCTTTTTTGTCTGCATTCAATTTTGAAAAAACAATATATCTAGCCAATGCTGCTTTGATTTTGGTACTTATTGATAGCTCACGTATGTTAACCTATCTTAATCAAGGAATGGATTTCAACAATATGTTGGGTTTGTCTAAAATTAGCATTTTACTTGCAATATTTGCGTCCTTTATTGGTGTGCGCATAGGCAAATATGCAGTAGAAAAAATCCCACAAAAAACCTTTCGTAATATCATTGCAATATTTTTACTCGTTATTGGAATTAAATTGTTTATTTAAGCATTGGTGCAACAGTCTTAAAGAAATTCACTTCCCAAGGTTCAAATTTTTTATCAAATTCTAAATCACAATCATAGCGATCCATGATTCTTGTTGCTCCAAGCCTCGCGAGACTTTCATCTACTTGTTTACCGCAACCACAAAAAATTTGGTATGCAGTATCACCCATCGCAAAAACAGCAAAATTCAAATTAGATAAATCAGTTGCATTATCAGCAAATAATTCATTACAAAACTTAACACAAGTACCCGGAGGATCACCTTCACCCCATGTAGAAATTGCTACTACTGCGTATTGCATCTCTTTTAAATCTGCTACTTTAAGGTCTTTAAGATTCTTTTTTACCACATTAAACTTACAGGCATCACCAGCTTGTTTTAGAAATTCTTTTGCAGTACGCTCAATGCTGTCTGCTAATTTTTCTGAATTTCCAGATTCTGAACCAAATAGTACATTTAATGTTTTCATAAAAGTTTTATCCTTCTTTTTTGACTCCAATAGCATCAAGAGCGGCTGTCACTGATTTGTGTGAAATTCCTCCTAAATGAGGTTTCATTTTTGCCGGGTCTGCAGCAGCAGCGGCTTTAGCTTTTTGAGATTTTGTTTGATAACCCTTTAACTCAAAGTAGGTTCTTGACTGTTCTTGAGTTAAAGTCAATTTACGAATATCATAAATTAAATCTTCTCTAGTTTCTTCTGACATCTCAAAATCAACAGTATTAATAATACAATCTGTTGGGCAAACTTCAGTACATAAACCACAAAACATGCATAAACCATGGTCGATATAAAACTGTGATGATTTTGCTTTGACTGAATCATGAGGAATTACAGAAATACAAGCATCAGGACAAACACGTTCACATTGTTTACAAGCAATACAAAGATGTTCTCCTGTATCAGGGTCTACATTTAAAGCCAGTCTATGACGTGATCTTGCATAAAGATCAGGCATTTTTTCTGGGTATTGATTAGTGATTGGGTCTCTTGTTGTGTGCTTAACAACGGTAAACATTCCCAAAAAGATATTGTACAAACCATCTACGGTTTTTTTAATTGGTTTTGTTGTTGACTCTATGATTTTTTCTATTACTGCCATTTAAAATTCCTTTAATTAATTAGATGTTTTTTAAATACTCCACACAAAGAGCAACTATAAATATTATAGCTAATGTAAGTGGTATTAAGTATTTCCAGCCAAACTCCATTAGCTGGTCTTGTCTTAACCTTGGCAAAGTTGCTCTAATCCAAATTGATACTAAAAACATAATATAAATTTTGAGCAAAAGCACTAAACTAGTGACATTCCAAGAAAGATTTAAATCTTCAAGAAAGCCTCCAAGGCTGCCTACTACAGGTAAATTAATTGTTACATGTGAAAGGCTCTCTAAAATACTTGCTTCAAAACTCGCTGAAACAGGCAAATGCGAACCACCCAAAAACAAAATAGCTGCAACACCTGATGCTACAAATAAATTTGTATATTCTGCCAAAAAGAATAAAGCAAACTTCATTCCAGAACACTCAGTGTTATATCCAGAAACAAGTTCAGACTCAGCTTCAGGCAAATCAAATGGGATTCTATTTACTTCAGCTGTTGAAGCTGTCACAAAAATTATAAATAAAGCAACACAAAGTCCAATAAAAATTAAAGAAACTAATCCATGCATAAAAACACCGTGACTATTTGGAAATAAATTTGCTAAATATTTTGTAACACCATTACCAAATAAATTCCATTGTAAAATTCCACCTACTTGTTTGTTGTTAATCTCCATAAGATTTACAGAACCTGTTAATAAAACCATTGCTAAAACAGAGAGAACCATAGGAATTTCGTAACTGATCGCTTGTGCCGATGCTCTAAGCCCACCAATCAGTGAATATTTATTGTTAGAAGCCCAGCCAACCATAACGAGCGACATAGTTCCAAGTGAAGCCAAACCTAAAATAAACAAAAGCCCAATATCCAAATTCGCAAATTCAAAGACACTCAAATTATTTGCCGCAACCGCCATAAGTGGCATAAAGACAACCATTGCTGGCGCAAAAAACAATGCTGGTGCAAGCGTAAACAAAAGTTTGTCTGAACCGTTTGGCATAATATCTTCTTTGAATAAAAGTTTGAGTGCGTCCGCAAAAGTCTGCAATAAACCATTAGGACCAACTTTGTCAGGACCAATTCTCATAGTAAGAAGTGCTAAAAATTTTCTTTCACACAAAACCATAAACATGGCATTGACCGGAATCACAGCAGCGATAGTGACAGTAGGTGCCAGAAAAGCTATCGCATCTGCAACTTGCTTGGTTATCTCAAGATTTAAACCTGTAAAAATTTGTGGCAAAATTTCATTGGCTATTTTCGGTAATAACCATGCAAAAGTAACTGCACCACCAGCCGCCGCACTAAAAACAACGGTACTCCAGAATCCCACCAACAATACAAACTTAAATGCTTGCGCAAGAGCTGTGCTTTTGGCAAATTTTGCTCTTGGGTGAAAACTATTTAAAAGGTCTAAATCTACTGCTTTTGAACTCATAATAAGATTACTAAAAGCATTATACTTGTGTTTTTTAGTCTTGTCTTGTTAATAAAAGATTGAGTAATCTTAAGATAATCGCGAAAAATGTGGTCTTCGTGCCTGGCACGATGATTACATTACAAGTCTTCTTTTTTTGACATGGCAAATCCCAAAGTACCCTCAGCACAAAGCTGACCCTCTACTTCTGCCTTGAAATCAAACTTGCCAAAAGGAAAACGGAATTTTTTGAGTTCAACAGTAATGGTCAATTGATCACCGGGTACAACCATACGTCTAAATTTCACCGAATCAAGACCAGTAAACAATCCGATGTAACCTTCGTTATATTCTTTGAGACTTAGCATCACCAAACATGATAGTTGCGCACTCGCTTCTACCTGCAAGACCCCGGGCATAATTGGTTGATTTGGGAAATGTCCCGTAAAATGTGGTTCATTAATTGTTACGTTTTTATAACCAACTGCACGCTCACCCGGCACAAGCTCTGTCACTCTATCAACCATTACGAAAGGGTAACGGTGAGGCAAAAGCTCTTGAATTTGTTTAATATCTAATTGAATTTTTTCATCTGTGGTAGACATAATAATTAATAATACAATATTTTTCTATCTGAAAAATAATCAGTTGTAAAAATATAGAATATGACTTTAAGCGAGAATTGGCTCAGAGCTTAAATCAAGCTCAAAAGCATTATGTATTGCTTGTACAGCTCTATGTGCATCATTAGGATCAATAACACAACTAATTTTGATTTCAGAAGTTGCAATCATTTGAATGTTTATATTTTCCTTAGATAAAGTTTGAAACAGTTTTGAGGCAATGCCCGGTCTATTAATCATTCCCGCTCCTACTATTGAAACTTTGGCAATATTAGAATCGCTAACAATTTTTGCATCTTGCATATCAGCAAGTAATTCATTACAAATAGACATCGTTGTTTTTAAATCTTCCTTTGGAATTGTAAAAGCAACATCGTTTACATTATCAACTGGCACAGACTGAATAATCATATCTACACTTATATTTTTATTTGACAATGCTGTAAAAATCTTGCTTACAATACCCGGAATATCAGGAACATTCATCATTCCAACCCATGCTTGACTTTCATCCAAAGCAACCCCAGTAACGGCTTTTGTTAATTCCATATCTTTAATCCTTTTAAGACTTATAACTTTTGTACCTTCTTTTTCAAACTCAAAACTACTTCTGACACGTAAATCTACATCATATTTTTTTGCAAGCTCGACAGAGCGAGGATGCAAAACTTTTGCTCCTAAACTAGCAAGTTCTAACATTTCTTCATGACTAATGTATGCTAGCTTATTTGCTTTTGCTTCAATACGTGGATCAGTAGTATAAATACCATCAACATCCGTGTAAATATCACACCGACTTGCACCAAGCGCAGCTGCAATTGCAACAGCAGAAGTATCTGAACCTCCTCTTCCGAGGGTTGTAACTTCTCCATTTTCAGTGATCCCCTGAAAACCAGCAATGACTATAATTTTGTTTTCTTTGAGATTCTCAAGAATTTTTTGAGTTTTAATTTCAGCAATCCTTGCTTTGTTATGTTCAGATTCGGTTATAAAACCAGCTTGCCAACCTGTTAAAGAAATTGCCGGATGACCAAGTCTTTCTATACACATAGCGGTCAAAGAAATTGAGACCAATTCACCTGTTGCAAGTAACATATCAAGCTCTCTACCACGAACATTTGGAGATATATTGTTTGCTAGATCAACTAAACTATTTGTAGTTTTACCCATTGCAGAAACAACCACTACAACATTATGTTCTTTAGCTTCTTTAATTGCTATTTTTGAAATTCTTTCAATACATTCCTGGTCAGCAACAGAACTACCGCCAAACTTTAAAACCAAGGTGGGTTTATTATTGATTTTTTTTTCGTGTAAGCCCATATAGACTTAAGTAATTATAGCCTTTTTAAAAGCTGATTTGAGTTTTTGTTGCTACTTTTTTTGCTAACGCCCTTCTGATTTTCTTAGATTGTGAATTTACTTTAGTAGAATCAAAATTTGGCGTACAAACTTTAATATTTTTGTCATTGTTTTTAGCGGAAAAGCAATCAGAGTTTGCAGTTAAGATTAATTCTCCTCTACCAAATTTTCTTTTTTTATTTAATTTTATAAAAGTAAGCCCGTTTTTATATGGAAAATCACTTGTATTAATGATCAAACATTTATCTAAAACAAAAGCAAATCTATCTTGAGATTTAAAACTATCTTCTGTAATATTTTGTAGGATTTGTTTTTTATCAATTAACCTATAGGTAAACTGATAGCCTAAAAAATTTGATTGGATATCTTTGAGTAAAAATTTTATATCACGATTTGATCTTAGTCTCCAAGTTGAACCAAGTTGACTAGAAACTTTATCTAAATTCTTAGTAATGCTTGATGGGACCGTCGCTGTTATTGCAATTGCACTTGGAGTAATGTTTTCTTTTACCATTTTTAATTCTGTAACTGTGCTTAATTGCGAGCTATTTTTTTCACAAAGTAGAGAATTACTTGTTAATCTCTTAGCAAACTTTTTACTAGTTACTAAGTTATCATTTTCGATTAAATCACAGTCAGCAAGTTTGGTGTTAACCTGCAAACCCGGTCCCCCACTTGCATTAAAGTCAAGATCAAAAAGATATGTATTAAGCTCACCTGTAACAATCTTTTCAAATACTATCTGGTCTTTGTTTAGCATATAGCCATAAAGAGCTTCATTATCAGCAGAAGAGCTTGAAATGGTTTTATAAATAAAACTTGTTAAATCATTCTTGCTGATAGCTAAATTAATTTGAATTGAAAATAATTTTTCATCAGCAGAATTATAAATATGCCAAGTACCTATTAATTTTTCACTGTTGCGTAATTTACCAGCTTCAAGAGGACGAAGCACAGAAATTAAAATGAACAATATTAGATACTTTTTCACGGCATACAAAGACGATTATTATATGCATATTGTTCCATTTGATTAGGTACTGTTAATAAATTTCAAGAAAAAGGCTTTTGAGTTCCAAAAAGGGCTGAGTTTACTGGTTGTAGTCGTCAATGATGACTTTTTTGTTAACAATACCTATAAAAACTTAGACTTTTAATCACCTAATATAATAGAATTTTGTTTTGTGTTACCCGACTCACTAGTAAAACTCCAAGAATCAGTATTCGCGAATCCAGCAAAAGGATTTGACGAAGCATCATTAAAAGCACCATTATCTATTAAAACATAGTATGAAGTATTTGCTGTAAGGCTTGGACTTGGAGTAATAGTCACTGTTGAGCCACTGATACTAGTGCTTGAAGCATTTATAGATTGCACTAAACTGTTATCACTTGTTTTATAAATTTTTACCGCTCCAGATCCAGCGCTAACCGTTTCATTAAAAGTTAATCTTAAAATTTTTGCCAAAGGATGATTAGTTGATTTATTCGCAGGATAAATTTTTGAAAGTTTTGGCTTTGAATTATCGCTAACGCTCTCTACAGAACCAATTGTTTTAAAAAAGTTTGAGTTATTGGAAATATTATTATACTCAGTTTGAATCCAATTTGCTGAGCGCGCTGAATTGGAGATTCTTAGTTCATCAATTTTACCTGCAAGATAAGTAGAAGAACCAGCGCCAATAGTAACACTATCGTTATCATCAGCATCAGCAGTTTGTGACTGTGAACTCTCTGCGGCACCAGTATTAGCGTACATATAATTTGTAGTGCCGTCATATTGCTGAGCAATATAGTGCCATGTACTATTCGTAACCGTTGTCGTAGTTGCATTAGAAGGCCCTACTGTAGATGCCGTTGAATTAATATTACTAAAAGTAGTTGAATGAAAGAAATGCGAACTACCTTTATCAAGTACTGTACTACCAGTATCAGCAGTATTAATCCAATAACTAATTAGTCGTGCTTGACCAACACCTGTAACATCATCAAAGGAAGCACTGTCAGGGACACTAACATAATCATTACTTCCATCAAAGTCATAAGCCTTACCAAGCTTACCTGCAACCAAATCTCCACTTGTCATTGAGCCTTGAGGAGTTCCATAGTTGTTATTGCTAGTACTATCAAGTAAGTAAGCCGCTGTAACACTAGGATCTTGCTCAAAATGATACACCGCTTTAAAATTAGAGTCCCAGACATTATGAAATCCAAGAGGGTCTTGCCCATTTCTCTTTCTTGCAGATGAGTTGTTGTAATAAACATAAAATTTTGTATCAACCCCTTGCTTTAAATTTGTTTTAAAATAAATTTCTCCAGCAGAAGATCCTGTATCAATCCTTGCTAGTTCCAAAGCTAATTCTGTTCTTCCGTCTGCTTTTGTAACCCTAATATCTTTACCATCACTTTCGACATTAGAAAAAAATGTTGTAGCTGACAATTGATTTAAATCAAAATAAACAGGAAAATTAGTTAAATCTGCAGGAAGCAAAGCCCCATTAACTGTAATTGCAATTCTATTAGACCAATTCGAGTTATACCAACCTACAATTCCAGATGCAGGATTACAATTAGTGTTTTGGTACCAAACCAAATCATCATCAACTGTACTTGTTGCCACAATATCCGGACTTCCATCGCCGTCAATATCAGCGAACTGGACTCCTCGAGCACCATCAAGTGCAGAATCGACAGTAGTTGCGCTAAAAGTACCACTACCATCATTGATATAAAGAACAACAGTATCATCTAATGATCCAGCACTAACAATATCTGGATCATCATCTCCATCTACATCAAAAATATCTAAATGATAAGGTCCATCAATCGATGTATCAATATCATACTTAGTAAAACTTTGAGAACCATCATTTTGAAACCAAGATAATTTATCACCAGAATTAGATACAGCAACGATGTCTATATCCCCATCTAAATCGATGTCTTTAGCTTGTACATTAACAACACCAGAAAAACTACTTACAGTGTTTTGAGTAAAACTTTCTGAACCATCATTAGAATACCAATAAATATTATTAGCACCCTGATCAGCAACTATAATATCCAAAGTACCATTTTGATCAAGATCAACAATATAAATACCTTGAACGGTTGTTAGTGAAGTATCGATCGAAGCCATACTATTAAAAGATCCAGAGCCGGTATTTTGCAGCCAACCAAGAAAATTACCTGCACCTACAACAATATCTTCGTCATGCCTAAGGTTCCAAGTACTATCAGCATCAATATCATATGCCATCATAGAACCCGCAGGATTACTATAGGTGCTACTTGCAACGTCTGAATTAGTGAAACTTTCTGATCCATCATTGTCAGCTTTTCTTATATTGTTAGAAGAACCTTGCATGGTAAAGATATCGTAATCAGAATCACCTCCCATTCCATCAGTACCATCAAAATTAGTTATATCAATAATGGTTGGTTGAGTAATGCCTGAATCAACAGTATATTCAGTAAAACTTCCAGAGCCATCGTTTGCATACCAGTAAATAGCTCCAGCAGTATAATCACCAGCAATAATATCTATATCACCATCTTCATCAAGATCAAAGACTTTTGCATAGTAAGAATCAATTGATGCATCAATTGTATGTTTGATCCAAACACTATCTTCTGAACATAAATTTGCAGCAGCTACTGTTGAAAAATTCCATGTCGTGGTATTTGCAATTGAATAAGTACCTGCACCTCCGTTTTCACTAATCGTATCTAACTGTATGTAAAAATCTTTACCGTAAGGCAACTCCATAGAAGGATTAATTATTAATTTAGAAAAAGTATGATCATGTACAACTTCTTCATGAGCATGTGCTAAAAAACCATTAAAGACTCTCCATGCAGAATTATCAGCGGCATCATAAATTGTCAAATCACCAGAACCATCCAAATAGTCGCTGGAAAATTGCAAAATCAAATTTGCCTCAACATCAACATTTGTAGAATTATCACCTGGCCTTAAACAAGGAGAACTAAAACCAACAGAGGTTCCACAACTGTTCTCGATAGGCAATTTAGTTGCTTTAATTTGGGCACAAGAAAAAAAACTCATTACAAGCAATATCAGTGAATAAAAAAGATATTTATTTTTAATTGCGAACAAAAATAACCTCATTGATATTATATGATAATTTATATTTTTTTCACCTCAAAAATAAACGAAATACAAGACAATTTAGTGATTTTCATCTAGTAAAAAAGGTTTATAATTTTATAAATGTACAAAAATTCTAAAGCTGTGAATTATCAAAAAACCAGAGCTTGTTCATATACACTTATCAAATCTTTGACTCTCTCTGATTAAAAAAAATCTGCCTCAATAATGTTTGAGGGAGTTTTGCATATTATTCCACTTAATTATAAAAACTTAGACTTTTAATCACCTAATAAAATAGAATTTTGTTTTGTGTTACCCTGCTCACTAGTAAAACTCCATGAATCAGTATTCCCGAATCCAGCAAAAGGATTTGACGAAGCATCATTAAAAGCACCATTATCTATTAAAACATAGTATGAAGTATTTGCTGTAAGACTTGGACTTGGAGTAATAGTCACTGTTGAGCCACTGATACTAGTGCTTGAAGCATTTATAGATTGCACTAAACTGTTATCACTTGTTTTATAAATTTTTACCGCTCCAGATCCAGCACTAACTGTTTCATTAAAAGTTAATCTTAAAATTTTTGCCAAAGGATGATTAGTTGATTTATTCGCAGGATAAATTTTTGAAAGTTTTGGCTTTGAATTATCGCTAACGCTCTCTACAGAACCAATTGTTTTAAAAAAGTTTGAGTTATTGGAAATATTATTATACTCAGTTTGAATCCAATTTGCTGAGCGCGCTGAATTGGAGATTCTTAGTTCGTCAATTTTACCTGCAAGATAAGTAGAAGAACCAGCACCAATAGTAACACTATCGTTATCATCAGCATCAGCAGTTTGTGACTGTGAACTCTCTGCGGCACCAGTATTAGCGTACATATAATTTGTAGTTCCATCATATTGCTGAGCAATATAGTGCCATGTACTATTCGTAACCGTTGTCGTAGTTGCATTAGAAGGCCCTACTGTAGATGCAGTTGAATTAATATTACCAGAAGTAGTTGAATGAGAGAAATGCGAACTACCTTTATCAAGTACAGTACTACTGGTATCAGCAGTATTAATCCAATAACTAATTAGTCGTGCTTGACCAACACCTGTAACATCATCAAAGGAAGCACTGTCAGGGACACTAACATAATCATTACTTCCATCAAAGTCATAAGCCTTACCAAGCTTACCTGCAACCAAATCACCACTATTCATAGAACCCTGAGGTGTTCCATAATTACGATTAATCGTGCTATCAAATAATTTTGCCCCTGCGATACTCGGATCTTGTTCAAAATGATACACCGCTTTAAAATTAGAGTCCCAGACATTATGAAATCCAAGAGGATCTTGCCCATTTCTCTTTCTTGCAGATGAGTTGTTGTAATAAACATAAAATTTTGTATCAACCCCTTGCTTTAAATTTGTTTTAAAATAAATTTCTCCAGCAGAAGATCCTGTATCAATCCTTGCTACTTCTAAAGCTAATTCTGTTCTTCCGTCTGCTTTTGTAACCCTAATATCTTTACCATCACTTTCTACATTAGAAAAAAATGTTGTAGCTGACAATTGATTTAAATCAAAATAAACAGGGAAATTAGTTAAATCTGCAGGAAGCAAAGCCCCATTAACGGTAATTGCAATTCTATTAGACCAATTCGAGTTATACCAACCTACAATTCCAGATGCAGGATTACAATTAGTGTTTTGGTACCAAACCAAATCATCATCAACTGTACTTGTTGCCACAATATCCGGACTTCCATCGCCGTCAATATCAGCGAACTGGACTCCTCGAGCACCATCAAGTGCAGCATCGACAGTAGTTGCGCTAAAAGTACCACTACCATCATTGATATAAAGAACAACAGTATCATCTAACGATCCAGCACTAACAATATCTGGATCATCATCTCCATCTACATCAAAAATATCTAAATGATAAGGTCCATCAATCGATGTATCAATATCATACTTAGTAAAACTTTGAGAACCATCATTTTGAAACCAAGATAATTTATCACCAGAATTAGATACAGCAACGATGTCTATATCCCCATCTAAATCGATGTCTTTAGCTTGTACATTAACAACACCAGAAAAACTACTTACAGTGTTTTGAGTAAAACTTTCTGAACCATCATTAGAATACCAATAAATATTATTAGCACCCTGATCAGCAACTATAATATCCAAAGTACCATTTTGATCAAGATCAACAATATAAATACCTTGAACGGTTGTTAGTGAAGTATCGATCGAAGCCATACTATTAAAAGCTCCAGAGCCGGTATTTTGCAGCCAACCAAGAAAATTAGCTGCACCTACAACAATATCTTCTTCATGCCTAAGGTTCCAAGTACTATCAGCATCAATATCATATGCCATCATAGAGCCCGCAGAATTATAATAGGTGCTACTTGCAAGGTCTGAATTAGTGAAACTTTCTGATCCATCATTAACAGCTTTTCTTATATTGTAATAATAACCTTGCATGGTAAAGATATCGTAATCAGAATCAGCACCAAGTCCATCAGTACCATCGAAATTAGTTACATCAAGAATAGTTGGTTGAGTAATGCCTGAATCAACAGTATATTCAGTAAAACTTCCAGAGCCATCGTTTGCATACCAGTAAATAGCTCCAGCAGTATAATCACCAGCAATAATATCTATATCACCATCTTCATCAAGATCAAAGACTTTTGCATAGTAAGAATCAATTGATGCATCAATTGTATGTTTGATCCAAACACTATCTTCTGAACATAAATTTGCAGCAGCGACTGTTGAAAAATTCCATGTCGTGGTATTTGCAATTGAATAAGTACCGGCACCTCCGTTTTCACTAATCGTATCTAACTGTACATAAAAATCTTTACCATAAGGCAACTCTATAGAAGGATTTATAACTAATTTAAAATTAGTATGATCATGTACAACTTCTTCATGAGTATGTGCTAAAAAACCATTAAAGACTCTCCATGGAGTATTATCAGCGGCATCATAAATTGTCAAATCACCATAACCATCCAAATAGTCGTTGCCAAATTTCAAAATTAAATTTGCCTCAACATCAACATTTGTAGAATTATCACCTGGCTTTAAACAAGGAGAACTAAAACCAACAGATATGCCACAATCGTTCTCGATAGGCAATGATGTTGCTTTAATTTGGGCACAAGAAAAAAAACTCATTACAAGCAATATCAGTGAATAAAAAAGATATTTATTTTTAATTGCGAACAAAAAATAACCTCATTGATATTATATGATAATTTATGTTTTTTTCACCTCAAAAATAAAGGAAATTCAAGACAATTTAGTGATTTTCATCTAGTAAAAAAGGTTTATAATTTTATAAATGTACAAAAAATTATTGCTAATTTGCCTTATTGTTTTTCTTAGCAAAAATTCTCAAGCTGTGAATTATCAAAAAACCAGAGCTGGTGCATATACACTTACCAAATCTTTGACTCTCTCTGATTTAAAAAAATCTGCTTCAATAATATTTTTAGGGAGTTTTGAAGATTTTGAATATCATCAACTCAATGCACTAGAAGCCAGAGCTTTAAAATTTCAAATTAAAGAAGCAATCAAAGGTATTGATGTTGATCAAAAAACTTTAGTGTTAAATGAATGGGCAAAAACCAAAAGCCCATTTTCTAATGATTTAATTGCAAAAAATCACGATTATGTTTTTTTCTTTTATCAACCGAGTAAAACTGGATTTACATCTTTAGTTGGCATGGATCAAGGCATAATAGAAGTAAAACCCAATAAAGAACTAAGCTTCTCAAAGAAATTATCTAAAAAAAGCTACAGCAAAACTCAATTACTCATGTTTAGCAAGGAAATTGTGCCTGAATCTTATCAAGATTTAAAGAAATTCTTGAACTCAAAAAGTTAAAATATAAATCAACAATGTCAATAGATTTAGCCAAACTAGAAAATAAAGCCAAAGAAATCAGAATAAATTCTCTCAAAATGATTCATGCCGCAAATTCAGGACACCCGGGTGGCTCTTTATCAATCGCCGATATTCTTTCAGTCTTATATTTTGCGCCTCAATTAAAACACAATGCAAAAAACCCAGAAGATCTTGATAGAGATATTTTAGTTGTTTCCAAAGGACATAGTTCTCCAGCCGTTTATTCAGTATTAGGCTTGGCTGGTTTTTTTGATATCAAAGAGACTATGAGCTTTAGACAACTCGGATCAAATTTTCAAGGACATATCGATAGAATGCGAGTGCCCGGTGTTGAAATGTCAACTGGCTCACTTGGACACGGTTTATCAAATGCACTTGGCATAGCGCTTGGCGCAAAATTAGACAACAATCCAAAAACAATCTTTGCAATTTTAAGTGATGGTGAAATGCAAGAAGGTTCAACTTGGGAAGCTATAATGGCTGCAGCACATTTTAAAGCTGATAATTTAATCGTGATTTTAGATAGAAACAGAATTCAATTAGATGGCTTTACAGAAAGCACTATGGCGCTTGACCCGATTGATGAAAAGATCAAAGCTTTCAATTGGAATCTTCAAGAAATCAACGGACACAATTTAACAGAAATCAACCAAGCAATAATAAACGCTAAGAAAAACAAAAATCAAAAACCAAATTTCATCATTGCTAATACAATCAAAGGTAAAGGCGTGAGCTTTATGGAAGACCAAGTTGCTTGGCATGGAGTTGCTCCAAAAGATGAAGATCTAGCAAAAGCTTTAGAGGAGTTAAATTAAGATGGGTGCACTTACAGAATTAAAATCAGGAGATTACAAAATTGGTGATATGTTTGCAACCCGTGAGGCTTACGGTAAAGCACTTTTAGAGCTTGGCGCAATTGACCAAAACGTAGTTGTACTGGACGCAGATTTATCTGGCTCAACTCAAACTAAACATTTTGCTAAAGCTTTCCCTGACAGGTTTTTTAACATGGGGATTGCAGAAAACAATATGATGGGAGTAGCCGCAGGCTTAGCAAGAGCTGGCAAAAAACCTTTTGCAAGTAGTTTTGCGATGTTTGCTTCAGGACGCGCTTGGGAATTTGTCAGAAACTCAATCGCTCATAACCATTTGGTGGTAAGGGTTTGCGCGACACATTCAGGGCTCACGGTAGGCGAAGATGGAGCAAGCCACCAAATTATTGAAGATATTTCTATTATGAAAGTGATTCCAGAAATGATGGTTTTAGTACCAGCAGACGCTCAAGAAGCTTACCAAATGATTTATGCTTCATTAGATTTTGAAAAACCCGTTTACATCAGACTTGGAAGAGCAAAATCACCAGTGATTTTTGATGAAAGTTATAAGTTCACTTTAGGCAAAGCTAATGTTTTAACAACAGGTTCTGATTTAACAATAGTTGCTTGTGGCATTATGGTTGCGAGGGCTTTGGAAGCGGCTGAAAAACTAAAAGAACAAAACATCAACGCTGAAGTAATAAATTGTGCGTCAATCAAACCCCTTGATTGGCAAACAATTGCTACAAGTGTTAGCAAAAGCAAAAAACTTATAACGATAGAAGAACACAATGTACTTGGTGGTATGGGCGAGACTATTGTTTCTGCCTTAGTTGAAAATCAAGTTAATGATTTCAAATTAAAAAAGATGGGAGTTCAGGATAAATTTGGGCAATCGGGTCCAGCTCTGCAAGTTTTAGATCATTACGGTCTTGCTGTCACTGACATTATTCAAGAGGCACAAAATATTTTGAATTAATGTTTTTAGGTTTTGCAAAATTTTTGTTTTCGTTGGTAAGCA
This sequence comes from bacterium, assembly GCA_038146805.1. Classification (GTDB taxonomy): domain Bacteria; phylum Cyanobacteriota; class Vampirovibrionia; order LMEP-6097; family LMEP-6097; genus CAIYXB01. The sequence goes on from JAYQSH010000005.1 coordinate 107,562, forward strand.
TAGCTTACTCATTTTTATTACAAATACCTCTTTTTAGTTTTCATTTTGCTGAACCAAATATTACAAAATTCTATTACACGCCAAGTATAATTTGGGTCTTTATTTTGGCAAAAATCTTCAACTATAATTACGCACTGCTTGCTTTAAGCGGTGTTTGCGTTTTAGGGCTATGCGGTTTTAATATTTTTTCTTTTGGCGGTGGTTGGCAATATATTTTTGAGCCTAGTTTTGGCTATATCATTGCAATGTTTTTTATTGCTTTTGCAATTTTTGATATCACAATGCGAGAAAAACAAAATCAGGAAAGCTATTTTGTACAACAAATTATTGTGTTATTTGGGGTAAATGTTTTTGCGATCTTATTTTTTTTGCTATTTAATAAATTTGCTTTTATCCCTTTTCAAGAGCTGATTTATCAGCTACTTTATGATTTAATTTTTGCTATTATGTTCTTATGGCTATTCAAGAAAAAACATTAGACAACAAAACTGTTGATTTGCAAATATTAAAAATGCACCCCGATGTAGAAACACCTTTTTATGCGACAGGTTCTTCTGCTGGCTTTGACTTAAAAGCTTTTATTCCTGAAGAAAAAGAAATTGTATTAAAAGCAGGAACGCGAGACAAAATTGCTACTGGCATCAAGATGGTGATTCCGCAGGGCTTTGAAGTTCAAATCAGACCGCGCTCAGGGCTTGCCTTTAAGCATGGTATCTCCCTAACAAATACACCGGGTACCATCGATAGTGACTATCGTGGTGAAATTCAAATCTTAATCATCAATCATGGTAACGAAGATTTTGTAATAAAACATGGCGAAAGAATTGCACAAGCAGTAATTGCTCCTGTGTGGCAAGCAAATTTTATTGAAATTGCCGAATTGCCAGAAGAAACTGACAATAACCGAGGTGCTGGTGGCTTTGGATCTACTGGAAAACGTTAACGAACTCCGATAATGGGCGTGCTTCCAAACCCGTAATAAGTATCTCGAGTCTTTAGATTTGGGCATAAGTAAGGTTTGGAAGCACGCCCTAGAAAAAAATAATTAATCGTGAGACAAAATTGACACGGTCCGAAGTGTCTCAAACTAGCTGATTTTTGCAATTGCGTCTTCGATTTTTGCTTTATCAACAGCACCAATCAACTGATCAACTGGTTTTCCATCTTTAAAGAAAATCAAATTTGGAATTGAATTAATTCTAAACTTAACAGCTGATTCTGGATTTTCGTCTGTGTTTAATTTAAAAACTTTTACTTTACCCTGAAAGTCTTGAGCAATTTGATCGATAGTTGGTGCAAGTGCGCGACATGGACCACACCATGGAGCCCAAAAATCTACCAAAACTGGAAGCTCAGAATTTAAAACTTCTGCTTCAAAATTACTATCTGTTACATCTAATGCCATAATTTAAAACTATAGCATTTAAATATAAAAATCTACTAGCAAACCTTGTAAATCACCAAGGCTTGCGACTAAATCAATTTCTTTTTTTTGTTCTTCAAGCAATTTATCGCTAATCTCAACCAGCTTTTCATCTATCAAATTCATTTTTTCAAATAAATTTTTGTCATTTTTTTGATGCTCGTAAGCATGGTCTTTGACATCGGTAATAAAAGATTTTATTTCAGAAACATAATCTTTGACAACAGATGGCAAAGGATGATTCATCACCAAACTTGCTTTTTGTTTAATATCAACGAGACGAGTTTCTAAATTTTTGGCTTCAACTTTATTAGCTTTAGTAGAACGGCTCAAAAAATTTTCAAAAAAATTATTTTCTTTGATGCGAGTAGCTAGATCTGTTTTGACATTAGATGTTTTTGCAGAACTAGCTTCACTCGAAGAAGCGTTATTTTGCAGATCATCACGAGTTGCAATGGCTTGGCTGGTAATTGCAGAAAGAGGCATATATGTATGCTATATCCCCTACAAAAACAAAAAAACTCTAGACTAATAAGCTATTTTAAGCAGTCTCAAGGGGTAAACCCTTGCATTTTGCGACTGAGATTTGTTGCTTTGCTTGAATGTCTAGACTTTATTGAAGAAACTATAAAAGAAAACTATATATACCAATAAAATTGTAAATTGCTTGCTAATATTTATCTTTGCTATGGCAGTTGAAATTAAATTTGAAAATAGAAACAAAACAAAAAAAGCTCGCGCTTTAAGAGCAGAGGGTGTTATTCCTGCGACTCTTTATGGTCCAGAAATTGAAGCTACAGAAATTCAGTTAAACGCAAAAGAATTTTCTAGAGTTAATTTCCATGACTACACACATTTAATTAATTTAAAAGCGGATGATGCTGAGCACGAAGTACTAATTAAAAATATCCAAAGAGATTTTGTTACTCGTGAAGTTTTAAATATTGAATTTTATAAAATCAAACGTGGTCACAAAGTGACAATGAAAGTTGAATTAAAATTCGAAGGCAGTTCTGAAGCTGTTAAGCTTGGTGCTGACTTAGTTACAATTCACAAAGAAGCAAACATCAGATGTTTACCTAGAAACATACCTTATTTTTTATCAGTAGATATCAGCAAATTAAAAAATGTTGGCGATCAATTAAGTTTTGCTGATATTGAAGTTGATGCTGAAAAAATCGAAATTTTAGATCCTGAAAAAGAAGTTGTTTGCAAAGCTGAATCAAAAAGAACTAATACTGTTGAAACTTCTGCACCTACAGCAGAAGCAACAGCAGAAGAAGCACCTGAAGAAGCTGCTACCGCTGCTTAATTTTTGCAAAAGTTCTATAATATAAATATTGAATACTTCTTTAATTAATCAAGAAGCACAAAAGCTTGAAGAAAATTTCAAGCAAGCTTTTGCGCTTTTAAATGAACAACAACAAACTGCTGTAATGCAAACTGAAGGTCCAGTAATGGTTATTGCGGGTCCCGGCACCGGTAAAACACAAGTACTATCTTTAAGAATCGCAAATATTTTAAGAGACCCTGACTTGCAGGTGAATCCCAGTGAAATTTTATGTCTCACCTTTACAGAAAGTGGTGTGCTTGCCATGCGAGAAAGGTTAGAAAAATTTATTGGTTCAGCAGCATATCAAGTTGGTATTTTTACTTTTCATAGTTTTTGTAACCAAGTCATTCAAGAAAACAAAGAGATTTTTTATTTAAAAACCAGATTGATGATTTAGAAAAAATTCAAATTGTAGAAGACATTTTAGACAATGAAATTGAGGCAATCAGCCCTATAAAACCTTTTGGCAATAATTACATTTACCTTAGAGAGTCTCTATCATATTTTCAGACTCTCAAACAAGAAAACATTAAGCCAGATGAATTTATAAAAGCCGTAAAGAAAGAAAATGATTTTTTTACAAAATACAAAGATCTTTTGGATTCAATCAAACAAACAAATGCAAGGACTTTAAAAAAAGACCCTGAAATAATGACAAAATTTTTCACTAGCTTGGAAAGCTGTAAAGATCAATATCCAGAATTTTATCAATTATTTTTGGATTTTAATGAACAAAGCGAGACAGCAAAAGACTTTAAAGACAAGCTCAAAAAATATTACGAAAAAACTGAAAAACAAATGCCACGTTTATTAGAAATTTACAAAATCTATAAATCTTATAGCGAAAAATTATTAGACCTAAAACTCTACGATTATGAAGACATGATTATGCATGTCATAAGCAAATTTAAAACCAATGAAAACTTTTTACTCAAGTATCAAGAAAGATATCAGTATTTTTTGGTTGATGAATACCAAGATACAAATGGTGCTCAAAGTGATTTAGTAGAACTGTTAAGCTCCTACTACAAAGAAAAAGCAAACTTATTTATAGTAGGTGATGATGATCAATCAATATATCGCTTTCAGGGAGCTTCATTAGAAAACATCTTTGATTTTTCAGATCGTTTCAAAAACAATTTATTTTCCGTAGTCTTAGAAAAAAACTATCGTAGTAATCAAGACATTCTTGATACAGCTTCACATCTAATAGGACATAATCAAACTCGCATAATCAATAAATTAACAAGTTTAAACAAAAATCTCGAATCACAAGTAAACAATAAAGACCATGATGATTTCATGGTTGAACACAGAATCAGCAACAGCAAACAAGATCAATATTTTCATTTGGCAAAATCAATCAAACAACTACAGGAACAAGGTGTTGCTTTAAAAGATATAGCCATCATCTATAGAGAAAATAAAGAAGCACAAGAAATCTCAGACTATCTAAACAGTTTCAAGATTTTTTCTAAGACTCAAGTAAGTGAAAATATTTTACAAGAAATTTTAATTAAACAATTTATTGATTTACTAGAACTCATTGCTGACCCACATAAAAATATCTATAATTTATTTTTGGTCTTAAATTATAATTTCATCTTAGAAAGCTCTGACTTCAAAGATAGAAAAATTGAGCTGATCGAAATCTTTAAATTAACCAAAAAACTCAAGAAAGACCCTGATAAGTCTTTTCTAGAGACGATTTATGAAGATGAGCGTTTCAAGTTTTTCATTGAAAAAATCCTGAAATTCCATAAAGAAAAATACAATTATAAATTAGATCATTTCATTGAAATCATTGCAAAAGAATTTGGTTTGATTAATTATATTTTTAAAAGCACTGATAAAATTTTACAACTCAATTATTTCTCAAGTTTTTATAGTTTTTGTAAACAGCAAATCCAAAAAAATGCTTTTCTAGAAAATAATCCTTTTTTAAACTATGAACTAAAAGATTTTTTAGCACATCTAAAATTAATGCAAAAAAACAATTTAAGCATAAGTCCAAGTGCAATTGAAGCAAACGTTGATGCAGTCAACTTAATGACTGCTCATAGATCAAAAGGTCTTGAATTTGATTATGTTTTTATTCCAAGCTTACAAGATAAATATTGGGGCAATAAGACAAGCAGAAAAAATCTACAGTTTCCGAGTTTTTTACTCAAGCAAAGCGAAGCTATTAAATCATTTGACCCTTTAGAAGAAGAAAGAAGACTATTTTTTGTAGCAATGACAAGAGCAAAAAAACAACTTTGTTTTTATTCTTATACCCATGATCATAATGCCAAAGCCATTTCAAAATCAGTATTTCTTTCAGAGCTTAGTGCTCAAGTAAAGCAAACTAATATTGAATTAGGGCTTGAAGAACAACTCGACAAACTAAACATTATCACTCATGAACAAAACCCGGACTTTGAGTTCCAAGAAAAAGAATTTTTAAGATCCATCTCAGAGAATTATAGACTGTCTGTAACACATTTAAACAACTACATTGATTGTCCGCGCAAATTCTTTTACCAGAATTTCATAAAAATTCCATCTGCTAAAGTCAAACATGCCGCTCTTGGAACGGCTGTGCATAATGCTTTATGCGAACTCTTTGAACTTTGCAAAGAAAAAAAGCTAGAGCTAGAAACAGCTCTAGAATTCACAAACAAACAATTCATTATGCACCTTGAAAAAGAGTCCTTAATCAAAGCTGAATTTATTGAAACAAAAGCACAAGGCTTGGAAATTTTAAGTGCTTATTTAAAAAGGTATTTTTATGAATTTAATTTCGAAGCTTTACTTGAATATGATTTCACTAATTTAAATCTGGTTTTTGATAATTTTCTTCTAAGTGGTAAAGTTGGACAAAATTGAAATTTTAAAAGATGACAAAGTAAATGTAGTCGACTACAAAACAGGTACAGTCAATGCCGCCCAATTCAAACCGGGTGGTAGTTCTCATAGACAAATTGTTTTCTATCAACTTCTTTGTGATCTTGCTAAAAAGAATTCGCCAAACTTTAAATACACGATGGTTTCTGGTGAATTAGATTATGTAAAAAAACAAGGTGATAATTTTAGAAAAGAAAAAATTGAAGTCAGTGAAAAAGACCTAGAACAATTAAAAACAGAAATCAGTAACTTTAGACAAAGTTTAGATGCTCTCAATTTCCCAATGACCAACGAAATTAAAACTTGTGATTTTTGCAGTTTTAAGAATATTTGCAATCGATAAATATTGCGCCACTTAATATAACAGCAAAAAACGTGGTCTTCGTGCCTGGCACGATGATTCTCTATTTAGTTTAGGCTTTGTTCTTGCTCAAAGAGTTCTTTGCCTAAATCAAAGATATCTTTATCGTAATGAATACCGTCATAGATTTCTTTTTCTGAAACATCTAAATCTTGTACTCTGGTTGCAAATTTAGAAAGATCAGCTTGCTCTAATTCTAAGTTTCTTAATTCTTCTTCGAACTTCTCTACCTTTGAAATCTCCATTTGCATTTTGATCTCAATCTCATCAATTTGTTTTTCAAGGTCTTCAGTTGTAAGACCAAGTTTTTTTAGTTCTGCTTCCGCTCCATAATCACTACTAATACTTTGTTCTAAACTATCTTCTAAAATTTGCTCATCGAGCACATCTTGAGCTTTTAATGCTACCGGAAAGAGCCAACAAAGTATCAACAAAAGTGTGATTAAATACTTTTTCATATTATATATATCGGTTTATAAATCTTATGCTGTAGTATTTCTTCCTTTTTTCTAGGCTTTATATATTAAAATTCAATAATTTTGACAATTGAGTGCATTTGGCTATTTCAGGTAAAAGCAAGGCCAGCATTAGCTTTCACAAGTATATAAGGCTAAAGGTTATGCTTTGTTTAACTAAAAAATATTAAGGATCTAATCATTGAGCTAAGTTTCGCTATTGGATCAGGGTTGAGAAATCGACGGAGTTGGATTTTTCAGTGGATCCTCAAGCTCAGTTTCTAGAAATTCAGCAAGAGTTTTCCAAGTCTTAAATTCTTTATTGATACAAAATTCTAAATGCTTATACAAAAACTTAATTACAGCTTGCAAACTAAGAAGATCTAAATCAACAAGTTCTATATCATCATTAAGTTTTTCAAGAATTTTAAACACACCTGCTTGAAAAACATGAATACTATTCTCATAGGGATTTGTTTTTAGAAGTTCAAAATACGCTTTTTCAGAAATTATAGAACCATTTTCAAAATCAAAATATTGCGGGATTTGATTTTGACTACGTTTTTTTTGAGTTTGAAAACAAATATTAAGCTCTGGCTTGTATCCCTGTGCGCAAGTTACTTTCCAAAGAAAATCAATAATCAAACTATGTACTTGCAACTTAGTGAGTTTTTGTTCTTGATTTAAAATGTTAAGAGACCTTTGTAGTAAATCAAAGTAATCAAAAGTTTTCAAATCACCTTCTAAGCTTACAAGATCTGTAATCTCACAAAAAAAATAAGCAACTGTCAATAAATCAAAATCTTTTTGCAACTGAGAAAATTGCTGTAATAATTTTATTTCTTGAACTATATCTAAATGACGTCCTTTAGCTAATAAAAATTCTGCGTATTGCAGTACTTGCGTTTTAGGTCCATTCTTACTATTGATTTTATAAGCTGATTTAGCAACAGCTCTTAGTGAACCAAAATGATCACTAATAATATGAATGATTTTATCGTTGTCATTCAAGCGATGATTTTTTAAAATTATTCCTTTGCATTTTAAGGCTTCTGACATAATATTTTTGAGACACTTCGGACCGTGTTATTTTTGTCTCATTTTTATCTTAGCGACTTGTTGGAGCTATAGCAAACTTAAAATAATAGATGAGACAAAAATAACACGGTCCGAAGTGTCTCAAAATGAGTAAAGATTAATTATTTTTTTTACAGAGGGGGTTGAAATACGCATTTATATTTTATTAATATTCTCATGTAAGAACGGGAGGACAATTCAATGACTGAATTAAAGGGACAAAAACCTGTTACTACACACCAAGTAAGTGCATTAGCAGGAAATACAATAACTAGCAAAGGACCAAGCTCAAGAGTCGAGGAGCAAAGTCAAAAAACAGGGGAGCAAAATCAAGTTCAAGCCCCCAGTGCAAATCTAGAAACACAAAGACCAGAGCAAAAATCACAAGAAGAAATTTTAAAACGGGCTGCAGAAAATGCAGCCCGTTTGCGTTCTGAGGCAACTAGACCAGCAGATGCCAAAGTGATTCAAGGTTTTGCACAAACACCGGCAGAAGCACTTAAGGAAACAAATAGAACAGAGGCTGAAAAGCTCGCGCAAACACAAAAACAAAGTCAGATTAATTTACAGCCTTTATTTGTGGCTTTAGAAAACAATGACACAGATCAAGTTAATCGTGAATTAAATAAAATCGCAGGAAAATACTCTGCAAAACTGAACAAAATTCGAGATCAAGAGGAATTTGTGCTTTTTGTAAATGCTAAACATAGCTTAGAAGAAGATCAAATACTGGCTGACAATATTTTGGGTCTTAGCAGAGACAAAAAAATTGGTTTTGCACAAACAAAACCAGATTTTAATGTTTTTCATGGGGTGCTTTTTGCGAACAAGCCAGAAGCTAAGGATTTACAAAAACAGCTTGTGCAAGTCTCTGTACAAAAATTAGTTCTGCAAAGAGCTAATGCGCAGCAAAAAACTTTGTTAGAAAAGCTTGTAAATAATAGTTCAAAAGCTCCTGTAGAGCAGGAAAATAGATCTTTGTTAAGGCAAATTAGTGAAAATATTGGCAGTATAATTCAGAATTTTCTAAAAGGCTTACTAAGATTTACAGAGATAATAAAAGGAGGAGAAAAAACAAAGGCTGTTTAGTTATAACAGCACAAGCAAAAAAGGAGGGGCTAATTTTTTTATTTCCATCATTCTCAAACACTTTTAGCCCCTTTTTTGATATAACACATATACGTTTTAAAGGGAGAAAAAATGAGTTCAATAACAGTACCAGCAAATCTTTCAGCAACACAGCATACACATACAAATTCCTTGGATGCAGGAATTAATTAGCAAGCCCAAGTTGATTTCACATCAACACCAACTGCAAATCTTCAGGCTGCAACACCTACAAACTTTTCAAGTACAGAAAATACAACTGCATATAGTCCGACAGCAACAACTGCTAAAACATTTATAAAGACTTTGGCTCAAGTTGTTGCAACAGCACCAAATGATGCTCAGGCACTGACTAGAGAAGGACAACAAAGCCTAACAAATTCTTTTAATATTTTGCTAGCAAACAACAAAGCCAAGATTTTAAATAAACAATAACAGAATTAAAAAATCAAATACAAATACCAGAAGCAAGATAAATTAATTAAAATATTGAATTGCTCAATTACAGAAAGAACTTCAGGGACAAAAGCTCAAGAATTCAAAGAGACAATAGTTAATTATTTGGCAAATCTTGTAACTCAAAACCAAATCAATCAAGCTTTAACAGAATCTTCTTTAATTAGCAATGACACAGCAAAAGCTTGGTTAAATCAATTTTATACACCAATAAATACAAAAGCTGAACAACCAGCTTTGTTTTTTTCTATCGCAGATCAAGCAAGCAAACTACAACCTATTGCAAAAGCTTTAGTAAAAAAATTTCAGCAAATATTAGCTAACACTGAAAATTCAATGCCGAAAAGAATTACTATAGATGTTCAACCGGGTGTTGATACACTAAGTGCAATAGAGCAACAAAGTGAACATGATCAGCAAAGCGCAGTTCAAGTAGGAGAAGCAATCTTGAAACAAAGTGTAAGCTTTGGTAAATTGATGCAAAAAACAGTAACTCAACACTTTCCATCAATATCAAAGTTGATATCGACAGTAACTAATTTGTTTCAAAAAATAACTAAAAAAAGTTCTTGAGGCTAGCATTGCTATAAAAATTTTGCAGAATCTCTTTGAATGATTTTTTTTCTTCTTGTGCAAGTTTTTTTGCACCATATTGAGACATACCAATACCGTGCCCAAAGCCATAACCAATAAAATCAATTTTTTGTCTTTGCCCATCAATTAATACTTTAAAGTTGGTACTTCGCAAAGCAAGTTTATGACGTAATTCTTCTGCCTGAAGTTTAATATGTTTTGTAGGAGAACTAAGCAAAAGCTCTTGCACTCTTCGTTCTGGAGTATAATTCAAAACAGTAACTGCAACTATATCAGCTAAGTTTAAATCATCAAGTGCCATATTCAATTCATGAAAACTAAAAGTTTTTTTCCATGCCTGCATTTGATCTTCAATTTTGTTTGCTCTTAAATAAACACTATACTCCAGTCCCCAAACATCTTGAGCACTTGAGCTAAAAGCTCCTGCTTGACTAAAGAAATAAGCATCAATAGGCTTTGCTAACGAATCAAATAATGCCATTGATTTAGTTTCAGCTAGTGCTTGATTACTACGTTCATTTTCAAAAGCATAGCCCTTGTAAACTTGGTCTTCGACTGTTGCTTTTAAGTCAAAGCCAAGATTTTCACGTCGTTTTAATTTAGCCAATGTATAGGTTCTAGCCGCAACAGCTTGGGCTTTTAGAGCTTCTAGAGGCCAACTGGTTGGCATTTCACTTGGCACAACACCTTTTAAATAATCTTCTATATCAAGTTTGTTTATGATAGTAAAAGAATCTTGATTAACTTTGACTTTAAGAGCCCCACGATAAAGTTGATATTTTTGTTCAAACAAATTTTCTTTTAGTGCCCAAATACATTGAGATTGAATTTCTTTTTCGTTACACATAAATAATAAATCATCAGAACTTGTCTGCAAATCTGGAGCAGCGGCAATAACCAACTTGTCATTTGTTTGCGACGAATAGCGCAACAATAGCCTATCGGCTTTTTGTTTTTTCATCAAAAGATTTTTTATATTACCATCGTTATCCAAGCTATAAACATAAAAAGCATGATTAGCTCGAATATAATGCATAACAGAATTTTCAACAATACCAATATCAACCAGTAATTCTTGAGCGTTAGCGGGCAAAAAACATAACAAGAAAAGCAAAAGAAAAAGGTAATTATCTCTTTTAAGCATTAATTTATATTATAGTAGTAAATGCAAATGGCAAAAACTGTAAATTATGTTTTTTTGGGACTGGGGTCAAACCTAGGTAACAAAGCGCAAAATTTACAAAAAGCAATTAAACATTTAGAAGCAAACACAAATATTTTTCATATTGAGCAGTCATCTATTTATGAAAATAAAGCAATTGAAGAAGCTGGACCAGATGATTTTTTAAATCAAGTGATTTTTATTGAAACCTCACTGAGTGCTTATGAATTACTCACTGCAATTCAAAATATCGAACAAGAACTTGATCCACAAAGAGAAAGCAGAGGTAGAAAAAAATCTCGATATTTAGATATAGATATCTTAATTTTTAATGATGACAATATAGACGACAAACTTTTAACAATACCGCACCCAAGAATGCAAGAACGTGATTTTGTCATGAACCCTTTAAATGAACTTAAAACTAAAAAACTACAAAAACAAATTTTATTAAAACCACAAAACAACAACAAAGCCATCAAAAGCCTTATGGACTTCAATGATTTCGCAAGAAAACTCTCTAAAAAAGAACTTAAGCTACTCGACAAAATTGAAGATTTTAAAAAACAAAAAAATCAATTTGTTTTTAGACCAATGCTATTAGAAGATTTGGATATAGTTTTAGAGCTTGACGAAATTGCCTTTGGTAAAAAGCATTGGGGTAGAGATACCTTTGTCAAAGAACTTAATAATCAATACGCCAATTATATAACTGTTACAACTTTAGAAAAAGAAGTGATCGCATATATTGGAACTTGGTATGTGATTGATGAGATGCATATAATGACACTTGCAGTCGCTCAAAAAGCACAGCGACAAGGAATCGCTGAAGCCCTTTTAATGCTTGCTTTTCAGCATGCCTACAAAAACAAAATCCGGACTGCCACTCTCGAAGTCAAAGCAAATAATTTTGCTGCTATTTCTTTATACAAAAAATATTTATTTAAACAACAAGGCATCAGACCTAAATATTACTCAGATGGACAAGACGCACTATTACTTTGGACTAATGAAATCTCTGAAGATTTATTTATAGAAAATTTCTGCAAACAAATAGAAAATGCACAAGAAAAATTAGTTGTTTAATGCAAGCTTTGCATCTTGCTTGAGTTTTTTGCTGTCTTTTGCAATCACATTTGCTAAAGCACTTTGGCGAGCACCCTTTTGACCTTGATAATTACTTTTACCAAATTTCTTTTTGCCATATGGATTTGCTACAGCTAAGTTTTTATGGAAAATCATCTGAGCAATTGGCTTTCCGGCTTCTAAAGTCAAAGGCGATTTGCCTTGATTCGTCAATTCCACAACAGCTTCACCATCAAAACCGCTATCAAATAAGCCCGCAGACTCTACATAAAGACCAAGTCGCGCCCAAGAACTTTTGCCTTGTAAGACACCATGTAAATTAGCAGGAAAATAAAAGAACTCCTCAGTTGTAGCCAAGACAAATTCTCCGGGAGACAGAATAATAAAATCTGCATCAAATGTTTCAAAGCTACCATCCTCATTTTGACGAGCAAAATTTCTAGCCAAATGTACATCTAAACTATTGGGCTGAATTGCTTCTTGACGATAGCCGTCAATTTTGAGTAAACCTAATTTTAAAAAAAGTCGCATTTGCCAATCAACTAAATTACCAGAAGCAAAAAATATCAAATGCAAAGCATAGGCACTGATTAAAGATAAAATTAAGGATATTGGCAAAATCATCATCATAGATTAATTAAGTTTAGCAAGCTATGTTTTATAGCATAGCTATACAAGGCTTATAAATTTTTAATTTAACTTTGACAATCATTAGGCAGCTATTTCAGCGCCCAAAAGATTTTTGAGTTGGTCCACTCTTGAACTTTTTGAAACTATATCGTCAATACGTACTAAGCCCTGTTGATAAAGTTCAGCTAAAGATGCCTCAAGAGTTTGCATACCTTCTTTGCGGCCCGTTTGAATCGCAGAATAAATTTGTGATGTTTTACCTTCACGAATTAAATTTGCAATCGCAGGAGTTACAGACATTATTTCCATTGCCATACAACGCCCCGCTCCATCTTTTTTCTTTAGAAGAGTTTGTGACAACACAGCTTTAAGAGAATTTGATAATTGAATTCTTATTTGTGTTTGTTGCTCTGGTGGAAAGACATCTATCAAGCGGTCAATAGTTGTTGCCGCTGACGAAGTATGCAAGGTACCAAAAACCAAATGCCCTGTTTCAGCTGCAGTTACAGCTAAAGAAATCGTTTCTAAGTCACGCATCTCACCAATGAGAATAACGTCAGGATCCTCTCTAAGAGCAGATCTTAGTGCATTTGAAAAGCTATGAGTATTAGAGCCAAGCTCACGTTGGTTAATCAAACTTTTTTTAGATTTATGCACAAACTCAATTGGATCTTCGATTGTCAAAATATGTTCTGAACGATGAGTGTTTATCCAATCAATAATTGCAGCAAGTGTTGTCGATTTACCAGAACCAGTCGGACCTGTAACTAAAACCAAACCTCTTGGTAATTGAGCAATTTCTTTTGTTGTTGAAGGCAACTGTAATTGCTCAAGGGTTGGAATCGTTTCTGTGATTGTTCTTAGCGCCGCAGCATAGCCAAATCTATCACAATAAATATTTATACGAAACCTTCCTAAGCCTTCAAGACCATAAGAAAGATCAATCTCTCTATTTTCTAATAAAAATTCTGTCTGCTGAGGAGTCAAAAAACTAAAACATAATTTTTCAACTTGATCAGGCGAAAAAGGAGCAAAATCCGTTCTTTGCAATTCACCATTAATCCTCAAAATAGGAGGTTCATGACAAGAAATATGCAAATCACTTGCTTTGGAATCTATAACAAGTTTTAAAAGCTTATCGATCATATTTGTATTATGCCAAAAAAACTATTTAGTTTAAACTTTTTTTGCAAATTCTTTAAACGCCTGAATAAGATAAAAACCATTTTCAACCAAGAGGTCTGGCTGTGCCTCAGTCGTTTGCAGTAGAAGATAATTACCACGAAACTTTGCAACTAAATACCAATACTGCGTATCAGAAAATAAAAGTTGACATAAATTACCTTCATCAAGATTTAGACTTATCTCATTATTACGTTTGAAGAGATCGAGCAACTGTTGTTTAGCAAATCCTTGCCAATGAAAAATTTCTGAGTGCAATTCTTCAGCGTTAGGACCAAGGCACATGACTCCAGTGATACCTTCATGCAAATTATTAATTAAAATTTCTTCTAGATGATTTATTAATTCTTGGCTATCATCTTCTAAATTAACATCATCAATATATAAATCAAAAAGCGAATTGATATCTTCTCTAATATCTGTGTCTTCTTCATAATCATCTTCAAGTAAACTTTGAGTCTGTTGCTCTTGCAAATTTGGTTCCGCAGTTTGTTTTTGATATTGCAAAGAATCTCCTGGACTTGCTTCATAATACAAATCTTGATCTTTTGTCTCACGCAAAGCCTCGGAAGCAAAAAGAAAGATTGTTAACAAATGTAAACTTAAAACCGCAATCAAATTGATAGTTAATTCCATTTGTAGATTTAATTCAAGTACACTGTAACTAATTAATTTATGCTGAGCAGAGAAAGGTAAAAAACCATGCAAAACAAAAGATAGCGCCAAAAAAGCAATAAATGCTGGAGCAATTTTAAGCAAAGGTTTTAAATCATATTTTGGGAAAGCCAAAAATAAAATCAAAAAACAAAATGGAATTTCAATTAAATAAAATCCCCAAAATGGAATTGTGATTTTTATAGGAATTAAAAAATCCAATAATAAAACAACAAAATTACATAATAAAAATGCAAAAGCCACAAATCTGAATCTAATATTTTTTAGTTCAGGCACTATGCTCTAAATGTAACCTTAAGTTCTTTTTCAAGCAAGCCTTTGAGTTGCTCAATATTAGCATCAATATCTTCACCAAGCAAAGTTTGCGTATCATCTTGCCATGTCAATGTGAGAGTAGTACTTTTGTTATTTTCTAAATCTAAATTACCTTGCTCACGCACAAATAAAGCACTTACTTTTATCTCTTTTAAAGTTTTATTAGTATTTTTCTTGATTAAATTGATAATACTGGTGGTTTCTAAATCCAATTTACTATCAACAGTAATATCTCTCAAAATACTTGGGGTATTTGATATTGCTTTAAATTTAATTTTTTTAGCTTTGGGAAACTCCAACTCAAAAACATAAGTTTCATCTGGCAAGTCCCACTCTTTTTGGATATTAGGATGCAGTTTTGCAATTAAACCAATTTCCTTTCCTTGATATTTCACTCTAGCCGAAATACCGGGGTGCAATAAATTATGTTGCTGTTGTTCTTGATCAATAGAAAAGAAATCTGCATCACTATACAAATTTTCAATTACTGACTTTAAGATATAAAAATTTTCTGCAAGACAAGCTTCTTTTTTGTTTGTCCATTTTTTTTCGTTTTGTACAAAAATACCCGATATCTTATTTACTTCTAAACAATCATCACAACTCGAAACGCTATCTTTGCTGTAACCATAAATTTTACCAATTTCAAAAAGTTTAATGTCTTTGTTTTTTTGATAAGAATAATTCCTTGAAGCGGCTTGGATTAAACCCGGTATCAAAGAGCGTCTTAGAGAACTATGTTCAATGGATAATGGATTGTCCATAGCTATGGGTTTTAAAACTTGCTTAGAAATCGTATCTATAGAACGTTGATCTAGAGATGCTACAGAATCACCAATTAAACTTGAAAGTCTTACCTCAGAATAACCGTATGCCTTAAAAACATCTCTAATGTTTTGACAAGTTTGCACATATTGAGAAACAGAATCTTTAGAAACAAAAATCGACTGAGCAGGTCTTTGAGTAGGAATATTATTAAAGCCATAAAGACGACCAATTTCTTCTATCAAATCAATTTCTCTAGTAATATCATTTTGCCTAAAACTTGGGATAGAAAATTCAAGGCTTGCACCAGATTCCTTAAGCAATTGAATTTCAAGTCTTGCGAGAATATCAATAATTTGTTTTTTGTCAATTTTGATTCCAAGTAATTTTTCAACTTGTTTTTCATCTAAGCTAATCACCTGCATAGCAACAGTATCGCTACCAGCCATGAGAATTTCACCAACTTTAGTATCAGCAGTACTTGCTAAATCCAAAATCAACTCTACAGCCTTTAACAAAGCACTTTTTGCTTGAGCTTTATCAACTCCGCGCTCATAGCGTCGTTTTGATTCAGACTCGACACCAGCACTTCTAGAACTTTTACGCACAACACTAGGACTAAAAACTGCGACCTCAATTAAAACATCTGTTGTGGCATCATTAATAGCAGAATTAAGACCACCCATTACGCCAGCTAATGACACAGGACCTTGAGCATCCGCAATCACTAAATTAGTTTCGTCTAATTGATGCTCTTTTTCTTCAAGAGTAACAATTTTTTCAGAACTACTTGCCTTGCGCACAGTTAAAGTATCACCTTGCAATTTATTCATATCGTAAAAGTGCATAGGTTGACCTCTTTCAAGCAAAACATAATTAGAAATATCAACAATATTATTAATACTGTTAACTCCCATCGCTTCTATACGGTCTTTTAACCATTGCGGCGATTCTTTGATTTGAATATTTTTTATTGCCAAAGTGAAAAAGACATCACAATCACTCTCAATAGCAGGCTTTATTGTTGTTAAATTTTTATGGGCACTAAAATCTTTGTCTTTTGCTTTAATCAATTGTTTTTCTAAAATAGCGGCAATCTCTCTAGCTTGACCACAAACACTCAAAGCATCGCCACGATTACTTCTAGCACCAACTTCTAAAACATAATCTGATTTTAATGCTAAAACTTCTTCAATACTTGTTCCAAGAGCTTTATTGCTGTCCGCTAAAATATATATGCCATCACCTTGCTTAGCAAGAATTTCTTCTATCTTTGTTTTGTCGAAACCTAATTCCTCAGCAGAACAGAGCATACCAAAACTTTCTACTGCTCTAATTTTTGAGTCTTTAATTAAAAACTTATCTCCAGTTTTACGATCAGTGACTTGTGCTCCTTTTAGGCAACAGGTACTAACTGTCCGACTTGTATATTGCTAGCACCACAAACAATTTGTAAAACTTGATCACCAACATTAGTTTGCGTCACTTGCAATTTATCAGCGTTAGGGTGTGGGTCAATTTTTTCTATTTTCCCTAAAACAACTTTTGCATCAATAGCCTCTCTTGTTGCTTCAATATCTTCAACTTCAAAAGCATGCATTGTTAATTTATCTGCAAGATCACTAATATTTGTATCTTGCAAATCAATAAAATCTTTTAGCCAATCATAAGAGAGTTTCACAAATCTTATTTTAACACTGTTGTTTAGTGGGCGTGCTTCCAAACCCGTAATAAGTATCTCGAGTCTTTAGATTTGGGCATAAGTAGGGTTTGGTTAGACACGCCTAACAAAAGAATCAAACACCGTCGCTTAGTGAGTTTCACACAGTGAAACAAGCTAAGCGTAAGGTCGTTTGTGGGACTGATTTCTGACCCCATTTGCTAGTGATTTTAACATTTCACTGTATTTTAAAATTCAAAATGGGGTTTGGAATCAGTCCCTTACTTCGTCATATAATAGCTTGGATTAGCTGAATCATGAGACAAAATGAACACGGTCCGGAGTGTCTTACAGGATTTTATTTGTGAATTTGATTAGCTTACTCATCTCCATTTATGTTTACTAAAGCTTCATGCGCGGCGTGAACATTTGTACTTGTATAAACATTTGGATTTTTTTGCCGATTTCTTTAGCTTCCGCATCTCCATATATCTCTACTAAAGCATTATGCGCGGCTTTAATAGTTTTACTTGTACTTGTATAAACCTTTGGATTTTGTTGTCCAATTTCTTTAGCAGCTTCCTTATCTCCAAATATATCTTTTAAAGCTTCATGCGCGGCGTGAACATTTGTACTTGTATAAACCCTTGATTTTGTTTGCCGATTTCTTTAGCTTCCGCATCTCCAAATATATCTTTTAAAGCTTCATGCGCGGCTTTAATAGTTTTACTTGTACTTGTAAAAACCTCTGGATCTTTTTGCCGATTTCTTTAGCAGCTTCCTCATCTCCATATATCTCTACTAAAGCTTCATGCGCGGCGTGAACATTTTCACTTGTATAAACCCTTGGATTTTGTTTGCCGATTTCTTTAGCTTCCGCATCTCCAAATATATCTTTTAAAGCTTCATGCACGGCGTGAACATTTTTACTTGTATAAACCTCTGGATTTTGTTTGCCGATTTCTTTAGCAGCTTCCTCATCTCCAAATATATCTTTTAAAGCTTCATGCGCGGCTTTAATAGTTTTACTTGTATAAACATTTGGATTTTGTTTGCCGATTTTTTTAGCTTGCTCATCTCCATGTATCTCTACTAAAGCTTCATGCGCGGCGTAAACATTTTTACTTGTATAAACTATTGGATTTTTTTTTGCCGGCTTCTTTAGCTTCCTTATCTCCAAATATATCTTTTAAAGCTTCATGCGCGGCGTGAACATTTTTACTTGTATAAACCTGTGGATTTTGTTTGCCGATTTCTTTAGCTTGCTCATCTCCAAATATATCTTTTAAAGCTTCATGCGCGGCGTGAACATTTTTACTTGTATAAACCTCTGGATTTTGTTTGCCGATTTCTTTAGCTTCCTCATCTCCAAATATATCTTTTAAAGCTTCATGCGCGGCGTGAACATTTTTACTTGTATAAACCTCTGGATTTTGTTTGCCGATTTCTTTAGCTTGCTCCTCTCCAAATATATCTTTTAAAGCTTCATGCGCGGCGTGAACATTTTTACTTGTATAAACCTGTGGATTTTGTTTGCCGATTTCTTTAGCTTGCTCATCTCCAAATATATCTTTTAAAGCTTTATGCGCGGCGTGAACATTTTTACTTGTATAAACCAATGGATTTTGTTTGCCGATTTCTTTAGCAGCTTGCTCATCTCCAAATATATCTTTTAAAGCTTTATGCGCGGCGTTAACATTTTTACTTGTATAAACCCTTGGATTTTGTTTGCCGATTTCTTTAGCAGCTTGCTCATCTCCAAATATATCTTTTAAAGCTTTATGCGCGGCGTGAACATTTTTACTTGTATAAACCTCTGGATTTTGTTTGCCGATTTCTTTAGCAGCTTCCTCATCTCCAAATATATCTTTTAAAGCTTTATGCGCGGCTTTAATAGTTTTACTTGTATAAACCTCTGGATTTTGTTTGCCGATTTCTTTAGCAGCTTCCTCATCTCCAAATATATCTTTTAAAGCTTTATGCGCGGCTTTAATAGTTTTACTTGTACTTGTATAAACCTTTGGATTTTGTTTGCCGATTTCTTTAGCTTCCGCATCTCCAAATATATCTTTTAAAGCTTCATGCGCGGCGTGAACATTTGTACTTGTATAAACCTGTGGATTTTGTTTGGCGCATTCTTTAGCAACTTCGTCATCTCCAAATATATCTTTTAAAGCTTCATGCGCGGCGTGAACATTTTTACTTGTATAAACCTTTGGATTTTGTTTGCCGATTTCTTTAGCTTGCTCCTCTCCAAATATATCTTTTAAAGCTTCATGCGCGGCAACTATAGTCTTAGCTTTAGCTTGCAAGATATTCTTGACGCGAGATACTAATTCATATGCTGTTCTTTTGTCGTGTATATTCGTAAGTGCTAAAAATGAACCTTTAAGAGTTTCTGCACCAGCATTCATTAGTCGTTTAGATTCGTATATCATCCAACCTGCACGATGTCCAAAATTACTCCTGAGAGCATTTACTTTTTCTAGACTTCGTTCATTCAGGATAATATAATTTTCACAAGCTTCTTCTAGTTTCTTAGGTAAAGAAGACTCACTGTGTAAAGAAGACTCAATCCATTTATCAAAATTTTCTTGAGAAACTTGCTCACTTTCTTCATCGGCGGATTTAATAAATTTCCGATGATTCCAATGACGCCTTAGTCCATCCAATTGTTGTTTTAATAAAGGGTTTAACATTATTTCAACTATTACATTGATCAATATAACGCGCATTCCCTAAGCTGTCAAGATACTCCCGAATTCAGATCTGAAGTTAAATATTTAATAATCTAAGCTTACTGGTTAGTAAAGTTATACAGTTAGCTTAGCAAAAGAAAGGGAATTTCCTTCGGAAATTCCCTTTCTTTTAGACATTGTTCAAGGCGTAGCCAAATATACCTAGGTACACTCCTTAATTTACTCTGGATCACCCCACCGCTATTTTTTCAACTACTATTCTCGAAAAAGACTTCTAGTAGAGTTTTAAATCCAAGGCGCTTTCTCGGGCGATTGTTTAGCAAGTTAGCAATTCTATCTACATCTTCTTGGGTTACATGCTTAAAGCTTGTTCCTTTGGAAAGAACTGTCTGATTAGTCCGTTTGTGTTTTCATTAGCACCACGTTGCCATGAGCTATATGGATCGGCAAAAAAACATTGAACTCCAGTTATAGCAGTTATCGCCTCATGACAAACAAACTCACTACCATTATCGATAGTCATGGTATGCCGCTTTGATTTTGGAATACGTTTAAGTTGCTCTGTACTAACTCTACACATCTCATTGCTACACTTCCTCTCCATCTTGCCGATTAAAACTAAACTTGATGTTCTATCATTAAACGTACCTAGATCTCCATCATTGCCTTGGTGATCCCCTCTTGATATATTAAACAAGTAAGTCTAAGGAGGATTGCAATGAAAGGTGTAAAAGTAAGCGAAGAGAATTGGTCTGACATATTAAAGCGAGTCAAAGATGGTGAGAGAGTAACAGAAGTAGCAGCAGAGTTTGGTATTAGTACTAAAACTATTTACAACAGGCTAAGCTCAAAAACAAATACTGACAGCTCAGCACTTGAAATGAGTCGC
Source organism: bacterium (assembly GCA_038146805.1). Taxonomy (GTDB): domain Bacteria; phylum Cyanobacteriota; class Vampirovibrionia; order LMEP-6097; family LMEP-6097; genus CAIYXB01. The sequence goes on from JAYQSH010000005.1 coordinate 128,317, forward strand.
TTAAGACGAGAAAACAAAGCTCTAAAAGAGCTTGTTGGCAAAATTACTCTTGATCTTAGCAAGGAAAAAAAAGAGATTTAGTTGAAAAATATTTTTGTAAAACTTTAAACAAAACTTTTTTAACAGAGCTAGTACAAATTTCAAGATCAAGCATCTACTATGATCACAAACTTCCAGCAAGAGATTTAGAATTTTTCTCCACCGTTGTCACAGTAATGAAACAACATCCAGCTTATGGAACTGAAAGAATAGCTTTAAATCTAAGTGTTAGTAAGCAAAAAGTTCATAGGATAAAACAGAAATTTAATCTTTATCCAATTAAATCAAAACGAAAACCAAAGAAGAAAAGAGATTTAGGCAAGGATCATAGTTCTCACTCAAATTTAATCAAAGACCTTACTGTAATTGCTCCAAGAACTGTTTACGCAAGTGATTTTACTTACATACCATTTGAAGGAAAATTTGTTTACTTAGCAACAGTCATAGACCTTTTTACACGAGAGATAGTTGGCTTGCAGGTATCCAGAAGGCACACAGCAAGCATGATTAAAGAGGCTCTGCTTGATTCAATACAACGTACTGGTCAAACTCCAGATTTGATTCATTCAGATCAAGGCAGTGAGTACAAATCAAAAGAGTATCAAAACTTTTAAAAGCAAATCAGATCAAATGTTCAATGAGCTCAAAAGCTTCACCATGGCAAAATGGTTTTCAAGAATCTTTTTATGGCAGCTTTAAAGAGGAACTTGATAGTACAAAAGAATTTGAAAATCTTGGTGAGTTAATTGAAGCTATTCATCAAACTATTAACTATTACAACAAAGATAGAATTCATACTGTTTTAAAAACATCACCTGCTAAGTTTTTTCAAAATCATCAGAAGTTAAAAATGCAAGCTTAGAAATTGTTGTTTTGAAAAGTTAGGGGTTGACATGGCGAGCACCGACTACGAAATCACCTTCAAAATCTCCAATACGACTACGCTCATTAACTACTTTTGGACGTCTATGAATGCTTACTCGATTATGAATATTACAGCCTTTGCGTTTGCTGCGACCAGGCTTTTGTTTCTTAGGTCTCTTGCGGGATCGTCGTAAATATTTCCAAAGTTCCTTCGTTCTATTCTCAGGTAGATAAATATATTCATAGATCGACTCAGTAGAAACTTCTATAAGATCCTCTTCGATTTTTCCTCTGCCTGATATTTGTTCTTGGCTCCAATATTCTTTGAGTTTTTTGTCTATGTACTCAACAATCTTTTGGTTAGACAACACCTTACGCTTCTTAGAGCCATCACGCCGTTTATTCGCTTGTGCTTCTGCATATTCAGCAGAATATGTTCCACTAGGGTGGCTGTTCTTACTGATTTCATAACTGATACTAGACTCGCTGAAGCCTGTTGCTGTCGCTATGTTTTTCTGTCTTGCCCCGATATTTAGCATAGCTTCGATTACATTTCGCTTATCTAGGATAAGATGTTTGTATACGCCCATAGTTTTTGGTTTCCTTTTAGATTGGATAATCTTACAACGATGGGCTTTCTATTTATATTTACTTAAAATTCGACTACAAGCTGGAATGCAGAACTATTTGCAGTTGTGACAATATAATAAATAGCTACTCTATAAAACAAGTTTTAAGCAATATATTTCTGACTAATTCATTAAAGATTCTAATTTTTCGCTTTATCTAAATCTAATAACTTTCTTTCATTAGATTTCTACTTTGAAAGATAATGATCTAGATGCTGCTACTACTAACAAATTTCAACAACAGAGCTTTAAAGTGCCAAAAAAGGCTTCAGTTTACTGCTTGTAAATAATAACTTTAAGGAACGAGAGTAAGGTAGTTATAGGCGTTTGTTAATAGCAGCTAGTTAAAGGGCAAACAGTTCTTCATATTTATCAAAACAAATTTCGATTTTATCTAAGGTTTTTTGAGATAATAAATCTTTCAATGACAGACTATCAGGGTAATAAGTAGAGATTAATTGCTTTAATTTTTGATATAAGTCATCATTAAAAATTAATTTTTGATTAATAGCTTGAAGCTGACTATCATTCATCACAATTCTTAACCTTAGGCATGCAGGACCGCCACCATTTTTCATACTTTGAGTTAAATCCAAATATTGAACTTTTTCAATAGGATTTTTATAATCAGCAAGCATTTTTTTAATATAATCATTCACAACTTCAGACCTTTGACATTCAATTGGAGCGACTAGCATCATGGCATCTGAATTGGGCAAGGAAAGAATTTGAGAATTAAATAAATAAGTTCTTACAACTTCACTTAAATTAATTTCTTTTTGAGACACTTCGACTAAGCATAAATGTTTACCGGTAATTTTATAATAAGCAGAATTGATTTCCTCAATTGTTTTGTTTTGATTGTAAAAAGTTTTTTCATGAAAGAAAAAAAGATTTTCATTTGCTGTACTAATAACGTCATTATGAAAAACTCCTGCATCAATAGCTTCAGGGTTTTGAAAACATAAAAGAGAATTTTTGACTTCGTGTTTTTTGATAATTTCAGCAAAAGCTTCTTTGCTTTGTCTTGCTTTATATTTAAAGGTTTTTTGTAAATCCTCAACATTAGAAAAGCCAAAAACAAAAAGCTCTAAACCCTCTTGACCATGACTTTCACAAAATCTCAAATGATTAGCAGCTCCCTCATCAGGATTGATAGTAGCTAAGGGACTATTAATAGTAATGCCTGTTGCAGAAAAGTTTTTTCTAAAAAATTCATAGGTAACAAAACATTCTAAAGAACGATGGAAATTTGATTTTAAATTTGCAATTGTTAAATTTAATTTTGCATTATGACAATCAATACTTGGACTTACTGTTGCGGCGTTTGCTGTCCACATACTTGATGAACTAAAAATACCAGCAAAAGATTTAATATCCTCTTCATAAAATGCTTTTAAATTTGTTAGCAAATCTCCTTTTTCAATTTCAAAAGTTTTCAAATGGATGATATGAGGTTTCCTTTGAGGAGGTATCACTGCCTGCTTTATACCTAATTTATAGACTGTATAAATTTTTTCTAGGCTTTGTAAAGCAGCCTGCTTTGGATTTGACACTTGCCCATCACTATCAAAAGAAGCTAAATTACCATGAGCTAATCCAGAATAAAGATGCGTTGGACCAGGAATCCCATCAAAATTAACTTCATAATAGTTTTCATCACTCATAAATAGGTATCTGTTTATTCAAATATTTCAAGTAATCATATCATTAAAGTAACATTAGACCTTATCTCGCTTTGCCCAAACATTAAAGAGCCTGTTGAAGTCATTGAGTGTAATTTGCTTAGCCCAAAAAACATAAACCAAATAGATAACTATTAAAATTTCATTTTGGAAAAATTGAAAAACAAGCACAGGCAATAAAACAAAATAAATGAAATCTAAGAGCTGGAGTTCCTTACGAGAAAACCAAAATTTAATCAACATTCTGACAGCGTTTGCAATAATTGTGGCAAAAACAGCACCTTTAATGCCCATAGAAGGTATCAACAATAAATTCATAACTATATTGATAATTAGACTTAAAGTCTTATAAAAAACTCTTGTCTTATGTGAGGCTTTAGTTGTAAAAATTATCTCTGATGTATTTTCACAAATATTAATAACAGCCAAATACGCAAAACAAAAAGCTATTGCATAACCATCAACATATTTATCACCAAAAAACATATACAATATTTTTTCAGAGAAAAAATAAATAACATAAAAAGACAAAACAGCAGCTATATTGCTAAGGCGAAAAATATTTTTAATCGAATTGACATAGTCTTCATTTTTGTTTCTATAGGTATTATGCAAATTAGGAATCAAAGTATTTGAACCAGTTTTGATAAAACCTTGTATCGCTGATGTGATTTTAGAAGGAATAGTATAAAAAGCAACAGCAGCCGAACCTAAAAATGAATTGATCATAACCCTATCAATTTTTGTTTGCACTCCCTGCAAAGGGTCAACAAAAGCATAGCCAAAACAATCATAAATCATCGACTTAATTGATGATTTTTCAATTTCAATATTGATAAATTTTATTGTAGTAATCCAAGATATAAAAAGTCGTATAATTTTTTCAAGAACAAAAGCTAAGACAAGGATTGATAAATCTTTTGTAAAATTTAAAACAAGGGCAATAATAGAGAGCCTTATTAGTTTATTTAAAATTGAAATTGCAGAAATAAGCTTAAATTGCCCCAAAGCACGACGAGCAATACCAAAAACAAATGAAAAGCTTTCTAACAAATAAACTCCAATATACAAATAAATAATTTTTAAAATAAGGGGGTCCTTAACAGTAAATTTTGCAACAACAATAATCAACAAAGTCAGTGGCAAAAACATCAGAGCCTTAATCAAAAAAGCATTACCTATACCCTTATTTAAACCACTTTGAAAACCTTCTTTGTGTTCTGATGCAAATTTCATTATTGAATTATTGAGTCCAAAGTTAAAGAAGAATTTAAACAACTCCAAGAAAGCTTCTGCTGTAACAATGACTCCAAAAGCAATTGGGCTTAGTAATTTTGCTAATAAAAATGTAATAGCTAGCGATAAACTCATAGAAACAATAGAGCTTGAAAACATATAAGCCAAAGATTTTATGATTTTATTTGTGCTCAGAATCACTATTTACTATTATTTCATGAGACTACCCGGACCGTGTTATTTTTGTCTCAGCACAATAAAACAGTAAGTCACAAAACAGCCAAATTGCAGATAAAAAAGGTATTTATTGATGCTCAGCACCTAAGAATAAAGTTTCAACCATTCTTTTAAATCATTTTTATACTTTTTAACTTTCTTCTTACAATTATTTGAGCGATTTTTTGCTTTCTTTTTCATACACTTCGGTGCAATAGGAGCAGGAGGAATATTATTGTTTTTGGAATTATCAATTATATTCGCTGTAGATTGACCATTACTCAAATAATAAGCATCATCTAAATCAATATCTAGAATATTCTCAAGCAATAAAATTGCCCTAGATTTAGAAAATTTAGATGCTAAGAAATTTGTTCTCAATTGATCTAAAGCAAGAAAAATTCTTTGTTGATTTTCTAGCTTTGTTTTCAAAAGTTTTAAATTATTGGAATTTTCAATTTGTGCATTAATAAAATCAATTTTTGTTTTTGCAAAATTTGTAAAGCTTAAAATCAACTTTTCTGCTAATAAATTCAAGAATAAATCATTTGCTTCAGCAAATGAAACTCCAAGAGTGTTGGCAATTTCTTTAGCCCTTGTCAAATTATTGACATCAAAATTTTTAAATAAATTAGTCAGCAAAACTTGTTGCTCTGAATTTAAATCATTTTTCAAAATTTCTTTTTGCCAATCATATTTGGGATTATAAATTCCTGTAACCTGATTCAATTCTAAATCCCTTTGTATTTTAAGGAATAATTCATTTGCAACAAAAGCAGATTGAGTATTAAATAAATCAGCCGTAGAAAAACTAGTATGAATCTTTGCATCAAGAAAAGGAGCTGTTTGCGTATCAATAGTAAATTGATTAGGATCCATACAAGCAGAATTGGCACAAGCCACGCTTGGCTTTTGTCCCGGCTTAAAGATTTGAACTAGTGCCGCTGAGTCTTTATCATAAACTCTTATATTTTCAAAATCAGAAAGTTTTATATTTAGCTGCCCTGCACCAATTTTTAGAGTTCCAATTAAAATAGAGCCTTTAGACACCAATTTACCATTTACAAAAAAATCTTTTTTTGCAGTCATATATCGTTTCATTACCCTTGGCATAATGTCAGTATTAATAACATTAGTCTCAATACTAAAATTCTTTTTTGTGGGAGCACTATCATCAATAACAATTGAGGCAAAATCAAAACCTTGTATTTGAGTAGTTCTTTGCATTGGTCTTAAAACACTACTAGAATTTAAGTAACCTAAATTAACTTGTAAAAAATTATTTTCATTTGCATAAACACTTGTAAACCTATTAGTAGAAGTATTCACTATATTTAATGGATTAAGCGAAGAAATAGTTTGCGATTGATCATAGAAAAAGCCACGTCCGCTTATTGCTTCAAAAATATTAAATCTCAATTCTTGTCTGGTAATTATCTGAGTTGTATCATCAACAGAGACTGTCTTACAAGGATCTTGATTAGGACAATTACACTGATTGCAAATTGGTTCAAGCGAGTTTGTGCTTGGACTTGATGCTAATCGCAATTGTGAGCCACTTAATATCTGTTCTTTTAATAATTTTTCATCGTCAACTTTTGATTTTAAAGTAATCATCAAATTTAAAGCATTTGGCAAAGATTCTTCTTTTAAGATGAATGTTTTACAATCAGCAAAACTAATTTTAAATTGTTCTTTATGCTTGTTTACAAATTCTAAATTTTCTTCGCCAATAATCTTTTTGAGAAAACTTGCATCAATTGCTAAATAATCATTTGCAACAATATTTCTTAAATCCTGCAAATCCACGTTAACAACTAAATCACGATCAAATATTTTTGAATTGTATATTGGATCACCTTTGACATAAGCTGTCTTGAAAAAATTAGTATGTTTTAACTCATATTCATAAAATTCAAAATTTTTGTTATTAAACTCTAAACCAAATTTAATTGTTTTGTTTAATTGATTTTGTTTATGCATTTGTATATTATTCAAAAAAGTATCAAGGATTTGTTGATAATCTGTTTTACAAATATAATTATCATTCTGTTCTTTTTCTAGAGCCGTTTTACAAGCTAATATAGACTTCTGCAAATTTTGTATGAAATTTGAGGACTCAATCGCCAGTCTTTTTGAAGCAGTTAAAGAGGTTTCTTGCCAGCGACTATGCTCATTTAATTGCAAGTTATATTTTTTCAAATCAAAAAAACTTGAATTTAAAAAAGAACCTAAACTAATACAAAAAACAACTAAAGCAAGTGAAATGGCATACATGATAACTCCCTCCCCAAGGATTAAATGCGCCAAAAAAAATACTAGCTTGTAATACTTTTTTTTTGCAAGTTATTTTTTCAAATACTCAAAAAACAAGTGCTCTTACTATTTTTTTTCATCTAAAATTTTGAAAGAATCGAAGACTTGGGCATTTTCACCTACCATTTTAAATTCTAACTTTTTGCTTGTTGCATTTAAAAAGGCAGTACCAAGGCTTTGTTCACGAATGACAAATCGTGAATCTTCAATATCACTAATTTTTTTAAATGCAGCACCAGAATTACCCATAATCACATAAAGTGGATAATCATTCTTGAAATAAATATTTTTGTTTGTTGCAGCTTTAACAAATTTATACTTTGGAATATTAGCTTCCTGCAAAAGTTTTGCGTATTTGTAATTTTTTATTTTTTAGGGTCATCAACTGCTTTCAGCATTAAATCAGAATTTAATGCTTGCTCTTGTCTTTCTAACCTTAGCGGAAAAGATCTTTGGTAATTATGAATATGTCCACAAACGATTAAATCTACATTGTATTTTTCAAAAACAGGGCTTAAATAAGCTCGAATCCATGGTTTCCATATTTTGACATCTTTTTTTTCATCTTTACTTTTTTGAGTTAAGGGCGGTTGATGAAAAAATACCACCGTCCATTTTTTTGTATTTTGTTTCAAATCTTTTTCTAACCAAGTTAGCATTTTATTGGATTTAGAACTTTGCTGAGTCCAAGCTTTTTCAAAATTAGTACCATCATAATCTTCCCAAAAAGAATCATAACTATCCAAAAAAATTAAATGCACATCACCTTGATCAACCGAATAAAAAACCTCATTATCAGGTAGTGTAAACAACTTATAGTAAACACCATGAGGATTAGGATATGAGCGAGCCGAATAGCTTAAATCATCTACATTATAGCCAGCATCATGGTTACCCAAGACCAAATAAGTTGCAAATTTTGACAATAAATCTTCATAAGGTTCAAAAAAACCTCTTATATAATTGTCTTTTGTTCCTTTAGGATATGCATTATCTCCGAGCATAACTAAAAAATCTAAATTATTATTCTTATTTGCTTTTAAATATTTACTAAAGCCTGCTTTTGCTTTGTATTGAGAATTTCTTACTTTCTTACGAATATCAAGATCACCTTCAATACCTGGATCCCCAAAGATAGCAATATTTACTTCAGTCGGGTTCTTTTCAAGAGTTTTAAAAGAAAAAGTTTTAGTGTTTGCTTTGTTTTTCAATAAAAGCAAATCTTCTTTTTTCTTAGAATAAATTTTGTAATTATAAATGTGATTTTCTTTCAAATTATGAATGACTATTTCGTGTTTCTTTTTTAAGACAAAATCAGTAATCAACCGAGATTGCTTACCATCTAAAAGCTCTACAATTGAAGGGCTTTTTTCAGAGCTCATCCATTTTACAACTACTGAATTAGCGCTAGGTAATTGCAGGTAAGGTCCTATATCAATTTTGTTTTTTGCATAAACAAGATTCACCTGTATTAAAACAAAAATTAAAAATATTTTTTTTAATTGCAAATCAAATTTCCTCCTAACTAATTAAATCTGTGAATAACCTTGTTGATTTTTCAAAAGCTAAATTAGTATATTCTTTAAAAACATTAATTGAATCGACTAAGGTAAAATCTTTTTGTGGATTTTCGTAGCCCAAAGCTTTGAGCTCGTGCCTCAAATGCCAATTTAAAAGCCTTTGTTCTTTTTCATTTAATTCTTTTTGCCAAGCTCCTACTCTTGTCGAATCCAACTCTTCCATTGCTTTGTGCTTCCAACTACTTTCCCAAGCAGAAAAAATATTAGAATCTTTTTGCTCTTGTGTATCTAGCATTTGTGTTTCAAACTGATAATCACAAAAAAGACAAAGTCTTTTTATAGAAGTTACAGGATCAAACAAAAGATCTTCATAACGAATACTTATGTAGTTATCAACTTTGTTAGCATATTTATTAGCAATTTTCATACCCAATTTTGCATAACGCTTCCAAAATCTTGAATTATTTAACAAGCCCTCTGGTCGCCAAGGCATTTTAATTAAAGAATTTACAGTATCACGACCATCACGAATCAAATGAATAATTTTTGCATTTGGATAGAACCTTAAAATCTCATCAATATTCAGAAGGTGTTGAGGAGTTTTTTCACAGCAATTTGTTTTATTGTTTCTTTTTAAGAGCATTAACATAAGCGCGTCAAAAATTCTTTTTTGATTTTGTTCTTCAGTGGATAAATTTAGGTCAGGTTCTGTCTTTTGTAAGATCGTTTCTGAAAATTCCTGAAAATCAATTTTTAGTAAAGAACAAAAATCTTCTACTCTAGTCTCTGCAAAAAATTCTTGCAATAATTTGTCATTGAGTACTTGCCAATTATATTTTTTAGACTTAATTAGATGATTAAAAAAATGTATCTCAGTTGCTGAAGCGATTTGGCTATGGTTATTTAAAATCTTTGCCAAAATAGTCGTACCCGAACGCGGGCAGCCAACAATAAAAATAGGTTTAGTAAGAGTATCTATCATAAATCTAATAAAGGTTTTTCTCTACTTATCATAAAGCACATCATAGGTACATTCATAACCAAAGGATGATAAATACCGTGTCCCCAAAAACCATCCTCTCCAAAAGCTTCACCGTGATCTGCTGTTAAAATCACCAAAGTATTTAAAGGCAATAATTCAAAAAACTTACCTAATACCGAGTCTAAATGTTCTGCAGCTTTAATTTGTGCATCATGCAACTTAGAGCCGAGTTCAGCTTTCTTTTGCTCATCTTCTTGAGGCGGAAAAAGCATATGGTCACGAGCATTCATAGAATACTCCTCTCTATCTTTGCCATAGTGCATATAAGGAGTATGCGTTTCATAGAAATTTATAAAACTAAAAAATCTTTTTGAATTTGCATTTTTAAAAAGTTTTTTTATTGTATAGTTCACCTGAGCTTCAGCACTTTGAGCACGAACATATTTAAAATCATCAAAGTTCTTTACCAAAATTTCTTTATCAAACCAATTTGCAGCACCAGAGCCAACAGTATAAAAACCTAATTTTTTTAGACCATGAATCATATCTTTTTTTGAAGCTTGTAAATTTAATGTTTTTAAACCAGAGTCACCACCTAAACTTGCACCGGCTTTGTGCATTTTAAAAAGTTGTTTTGTAAACCTGTTTAAATACGGAATATTTTCATGAACCATTGGTAAAATCCCAGTAAAAAAAGAAATGTGAGCAGGCAAAGTATAAGTTGCGGGAGTCCAGGCGCTATAAATTTTGCCATAGCTATCCAAGATTGGAGTATCGGCTTTTAATAAAGAATCATAACGACATGAATCCAAAGTGATTAAGACATAATTTAATTCTTGATGATTTTGAAAAACTTTTTGTTCTTTTATCTCGGTAACTTTGTTAAAGTTATAAGAATTAATCCAAAATCTAATTTGTTTTTTGATAGTTTGCAAAAAGCTAGACACATCACCTATTATAAAAATTATTTACAAACAATGATAAATAAGTTTTAAATATTAATGCTATCTCAAAGAAGAAAGCGTGATACATGATAATATATTGCTGTTATATGAAAATCAAAAAACCAGTTTTTATTATAGGTTGCCCCAGAAGTGGTACTACTCTTCTTTATACAATTTTGAAATCATCAAATCAATTTTGGGCATCACACAGTGAAGCACATTTTGTTTGGCAAAAATTTATTCCAGACCAAAGAGATCCAATGTTTGCTGTGCATTTAGACGAAAAGGATTATTCGCCAGAAGATGATGAGTATTTGAACAATAAATATTCTGAGAGAGTTTATCAACATGATTTCCTCGGAAATATTTCTCAATATGCTTTTTACAATAAATTCAGAAAAATTTTATCGCCTCTTTATTTTTTATGGAGAAATTTTTTAAGAATCACACGTAAAATGATGCCCGGAGAATATAGAGTCTTAGACAAGACTCCTCCAAATACTTACAGGGTGAGTTACCTTGCAAAAGCATTCCCTGATGCAAAATTTATTTACATTACTCGACATGCAGCAACAAATATTAGTTCTTTAATTGAGGGTTGGAAATCAACCGGTAGATTCAACTTTAAATTCAGAAATTTTTATAAGGAAAACTCTGAAATAGATATTAAAGGCTACGAAGGTAATGTCTGGAAATTCACTCATGCACCGGGCTGGCAAGAATACCTAAAAAAACCACTTGAAGAAGTTTGCGCTTTCCAATGGCTTTCTGCTCATAAATATTCTTTAGATAGTTTTGCTTCGATTGACACAAACAGACAAATGCAAATCAAGTACGAAGACTTAATAGCAAATCCAGCAAATCTAATAAAAGAAATTTGTCAGTTTTTAGAGATTGAATATGATCAAGCAATTAAACAAAACTCTGAAAAACTTCCAGTGGTTTCAACTAACACAAAACCTGATCCAAAGAAATGGTTGAAAAACAAGGATTTAATTTTAAATATCGCAGACCAAGTTAATGAGATGAATGAAAAATTAGGTTACGAAAAAATCGAAACTGCGGAATTAGTAAGTTAAGGTCAAATGCTGCTTTCAATAATCATTGCAACATATAATCGAGCTAACGCTGTCAAAGAGCTAGTTGAAGCACTCGAAAAACAATTTGCAAAGCTTGCCATAGACTTTCCAAAAGAAAAATTAAGCGAAGAAATTGAGCTTATTGTTGTTGATAATAATTCACAAGATGATACTGGAGCTATTTTATTTCAAAAACTTTCAGAGCAAAATAGAAAAAAAACAGACTTCTTAAAACTCAATTATTTTTTAGAAATAGAACAGGGATCTTCACCTGCGCGCAATCGTGGAATCAAAGAAGCAAAAGCAAACTTACTTGCCTTTTTAGATGATGACATAGAGCTTGATGCTAACTGGCTAAAAAATGTTTATCAAATTGCTTTAACAAAACCTGAAAATCTTTGCCAAGGAGGTCGAGTTATACCAATTTGGCAAGCAGAAACATTGCCAGAGTGGCTTAGCTTAACACCACCATACGAAATCATTCAATCTTGCTTTCCTGCCCATGATCATGGTTTAAATAAAAAAAGCTATCCGTTTGAATTTGCAGATACAGCACGAAAAATTCAAAATCCTATTTCAGCATGTTTTATTTGTTCAAAAGATATTTTCTTAAAGCATGGAGACTTCAGATTAGACCTTGGTATCAAAGCCAATGAAAGAGGGGCTTGCGAAGATACTGAATTTTTCTGGAGACTCCTCAAAGAAAAAATCAATGTTGAATATAACCCTGAAATAACAGTTTTACATCCTATCGTCAAAGAAAAGATAAGCAAAGATTTTGTTTTGAAGTGGTATCGTTTACTAGGACAAACTCTTGAATATATGAAAGACAAAAAAATCACTCACCTAAATCCTGAAGCTGAAATTTCACCAAAACCACAATTGATAATTAAACTTTGGCTTTTTAGAATAATTAGAATTTTTAGTTTTACTGCAAAAAAATCTTTTTGGTTTGATTGTCAAAAATCCTACACAAAGGGACAAATAGACTACCAAAAATTACTTTAAAACAGTGGTCTTGGTGCCTGGCACGATGATTACACTTAATCTAAATAAAAAACTGTTACCACTTTATTTAGCGAATGCGCAAAATCTATAGCGTCCAATAAAGTTTTTGAATCTCTATACAAAAAACAAATTAATTGCTGGCAATCAGAAACAATTTCGCGATTACAAAGACGACTCGCATCAGCCAAAAGCATATGCTCACGCTCTTTATGCTCAATTATATGCTTTACACCAATTAGTTGATCTTGCACTTCTTTGATCTGTTGAGCAATTGTTTGCGGCAAAATCACACGTAATTGCTCTGAACTAGCTTTAAGTGTTCCTTTGATAGTCGCATAATTAGTACCGCAGTATCCACCACTAGTAATGATAGTGTGGCCACTACTTGCTAAACCAAAGGCAATCATTTCAATAATTTTTATTTGACTCATAGATAAATCTTTTGAGCCAATCATGCCTATTGCGCGTTTTCCCTCTCCTGAAATGTTTTTAAACTCTTCATTTAAATCCTGAGTTGAAGGAGGCAAGTCAATAGTAGTTTCAGCAAATCCCGAAAGATTTGTATCTGACACCGCCGAATCGTTAAAAAAGTTTTCCATAATCTTATGAGATTTTACTAATATATTCTACCCAGTTACGAAGATAATCTATAATAGCTAAATACAAAAGCTTGAAATTAATAATAGCAATATTACAGGCACAGTTGATACTAAAGAAAAAATAAAGATGAGCCAAGTGAAAGAAATTAACAATAATGAGATCAATGAAACAATTTTAAAAGGTCTGAATTCTCAACAATATGATGCAGTAACCCAAATGGGATCTCCACTACTTGTACTAGCCGGAGCAGGTAGTGGCAAAACAAGAGTTTTAACAAATAGAATCGCGTATTTTGTTGCTAACGGAATTCATCCAGCTAATATCTTAGCTGTTACCTTTACCAACAAAGCCGCAAAAGAAATGAAAGAACGAATTAATAAGATGGTGTCTGATGATGAAATCAGCAAAGCTTGGATCGGAACTTTTCACTCTATTTGTGCAAGAATTTTGCGACAAGATATAGAACAACTTACTGTTACCTCACCAGAAGGCAAAAAAAGACATTGGACTCGAAATTTTACAATCTTTGATGAAACAGATTCAGTCAATGTTGTTAAACAAGCAATCAAGTCCTTGGATTTAGATCCAAAAATTTATGTTCCAAAAACAATCAAATATAAAATCTCTGAAGAAAAAAATCAAAAGAAATTTGCGCGAGATTTTAATACCCAAGCACTTAATTATCGAGATGAAAAGATCGGACTAATTTTTGCAAAATACGAAGAGATCATGGAACGTAACAATGCCCTTGATTTTGATGATTTACTTTTATTTACAGTCTTACTTTTAGAACAGAATTTAGAAGTACGTCAGTATTACTACAACCGCTTTAAACATGTTTTAGTAGATGAGTATCAAGATACAAACCAAACTCAATACCAACTAATTAGACTGATTGCAGAAGGACCTTTCAAAGAGTCGCGCGATAAAACTATTGATAGCGAAAACGATGTTGCTGATTTTAGAAAAGACTTTGAAAGTGGCATTCGTTCACTCACTGTTGTTGGAGATGTTGATCAAAGTATTTATTCGTGGCGTGGTGCAGATTTTAAAATCATTATTGGCTTTCAAAAAGATTACCCGGGAGCTGATTTAATCAAGCTAGAAAATAATTACCGCTCAACTGCAAATATTTTAAAAGTTGCAGATGCAATCATAAGTAACAATTCGGAAAGAATCGAAAAAACTTTATATGCAACAAAAGAAGATGGCGAAAAAATCACAGTCTTTGAAGCTCAAGACGAGCTAGAAGAATCACAATATATAGCAGCAGAAATTCAAAAACTTGTTTCTAAGGGTCATAGACTTCAAGAAATAGCTGTTCTTTACAGAACAAATTTTCAATCCCGAGCAATAGAAGAAGCTTTTTTAAGAAGAAATATTCCTTATGTAATCGTTGGTGGTTTTAGATTTTATGACAGAAAAGAAATCAAAGATTTGATTTCGTATTTAAAAGTATTGCAAAACCCATCCGATGCAGAAAGCGTCAAACGCACTATTAATGAGCCACGTAGAGGAATCGGTGCAACGACACTTGCAAAAGTAGAAGAATATTCAGCAATGCACGGTTTTAGTCTTTATCGATCACTAATGGAAATTGATGACGTAGAGAGCATCAGCAGCTCAGCAAAAACCAAAATCAAGAACTATGTCGACTTAATTGAAGAATTGAGACTTGCAGAAAAATCTTTAAGCCTTGGTGATTTATTAGATGAGATTGCTAATAAAACAGGTTACTTAGAAATGTTACGTAAAGCATCTGACGCAGAGTCGGAATCAAGAATAGAAAATATCTATGAATTAATTGGTGTTGCCACAGACTTTGCTATAAACTCTCAAGACCCGTCGCTGTCAGCTTTCTTAGCAGAAATTTCCTTACTTAGCGAAGCTGAAAACACAAAAAAATCCAACAATAATATAACAATGATGACTATGCATGCGGCAAAAGGATTAGAGTTTCCAGTTGTCTTTATTGGTGGTATGGAAGAAGGTCTATTTCCTCACCAACGATCACTTGAAGCAAAAGATCAAACTCAACTAGAAGAAGAAAGACGCTTAATGTACGTAGGTGTAACACGAGCAGAAGAAAAACTCTATTTAACACATGCTCGTCGCAGAAAAGTTTTTGGACAATCTGAATTTTCTATTGCTTCAAGATTTTTAGAAGAAGCTCCGCGCGATTTATTGATTGGTTACTACGGTCAATCAAGTAATAATGATAGATATTCGAGCTTCTCTAAGGATGATGACTTTGGTATCGATGATACAAGTCACTGGTCTGATAGTAGCAATGCTAAAATTCCAAAAGTCGCAAAACGCGGTATTCGTGGTTCTGCAGATTTTTATGATGATAGTAGTTATAACAGAGAAAGAAACTTTGGCAACACAGTAAAAGCTCGAAGACTTGAAAACGCAAAGCCAATCAATAACAGCTTCAAAGTAGAATTTAAAGTTGGTGACATTGTAAAACACGCAAAATTTGGCGAAGGTAAAATTATACAAGTATTAGGAAGTGGCGAAAAAGTTCTTTATAATATTGAATTTGCAGAAAACAAAAAACTACTAGACCCCAAATATGCCAAATTAATTAAACAAAATTAGTTCCATTTTTAGTTCTTCATAATTTTTGCATTCATTTTAGCAAGCAAAGAAGCAGGCATTAGTTTCATAAAACCTACTAAAAATTGGTTTTGCACACCTGTTATGATCAAATTTTTGTTTTTAAATAAATCTTTATAGGTTATTTCTGCAACTTTTTTTGCTGGCATCGCAAACTTAAAGGCAATAGCACTATCAACATTTGCGACTTTGCCAAAGTCAGAATGAGTAGCACCCGGACAACAACAAGCAACATGAATTTTATGCTTTTTTAGTTCTTGATAAAGAGCTCGCGAAAAAGAAATTACATAAGCTTTTGTTGCAAAATAATTTGCCATAAAAGCACCCGGACAAAAACCGGCAATAGAAGCAATATTCAAAATTTTATATTGTTTTTGTGAGTTATTTTCATTTATAAATTTACTTGAAAAAAAGTGTGAGAAATGTACAAGTGCTTTGACATTGAGTTCTAACATTTGAAGATTTTTTTGTAACTCAGATTCTGGAAACAAAGCAAAATCTCCAAAACCAGCGTTGTTTACTAAAATTTCAATATCATGATTTAAATTTTCCAGAAAAATTTCTCTTGCATCTTGATTACAAAGGTCGAGTTGAACAACATCTACGGCAACAGAATATTGAGCTTCGATATCATCTTTGATTTCAGTAAGAAGTTGCAAAGACCTTGCAACTAAAAGCAAATTGTGTCCATTACGGGCAAACTCATAAGCTAATTCCTTGCCAATACCTTTGCTTGCTCCCGTTATTAAAACCGTCATGCAAGCATTATAACTTGAGACACTGCGGACCGTGTCATTTTTGTCTCACTTCTTATCTTTGCACGACATCCACAAGTCAACAGTACCACCAATTAAAATCCGTTATCTTTCTTAGACCATTTATCTAAATATGGATTGCCACTTGCAAAAATATCATTAGATGCAAAACCATATTGGATTTTTTTTTCACGTAATTCATTTGCTAAAACCAAATCATCGATATCTTCTTCTATTAAAATTTTATCTACCATTTGGTTATAATTACGACTAATAAATTCCTTATAACTATCAAGCATATTCTTAGCAAAAATCACTAATTCACGATCACAAAACTTGTATCCAAAATATTCTGCAAGCATTAATTTGATTTTAAAGACATGAGACTCAATGGTACGCCTTGAAAGGCACAAAGATTTTGCAATTTGTGGATTAGAAAATCCCTCTCCAATTTTTTCTAAAACTATCACCTGCATTCTAGAAAAATTTACGCTACCAAAGCCTATTTTTGCTGCTTCCATATTACTAGGACGCTCAAACTCTGATTTTAACTGATAAACTTTTTTTGACATATTTAATCCTCCGACAAACAATGATATAAAAAAAATCTTTTTTTGTAGGGGGTCAAAAAACTTTTTTTTAAACTGCCAAATATATAAGACAAGCTAAAATAAAAATATGAATAAAGAATTCATTGAAAACATGCTGAAATCCTATAAAAACTTGTTTAATACTGAACTTGCATTAAATATTGAAAGTCTAGTAAATGCTAATTATGTTTGTGCCGCACATAAATTTTATGCAGACTCTAGCCCCAGATTCATTTTTGCAAATCAACAAGCATTAAACTTATGGCAACTAAGCCTAGAAGAATTTATTGGCATGCCTTCAACTAAAACGGCAAGTGAAGAACATCAACAAGAAAGAGACTCCTTGCTTAATCAAGTTCACTCACAAGGATTCATCAAAAATTACTCCGGCATTAGACAAACTTCTACTGGACAAAATTTCAAAATTTTTGATGCATTAGTATGGAATGTTTACAATGAAAAACAAGAAACAATTGGACAAGCGGTCAAATTTGATAACTATAAAATGCTCTAACCAAGTACTATTGGTGGCGGTGAATTAACATCACCTAAATGGTTTTTCTCTAATTCTTCTTTTGCAATTGCTTTATCATTAGCAATATCAACAAACAGGCGTCCATCCAAATGATCAATTTCATGTTGGATTACACGGCACAATAAATCTCCCTGAGCCTCTTGACGTTGTTCTTTACCTTTTAAATCTTGATATTTAAAAACTATTTTTTGAGCACGAGTTACATTAAAAAAAACACCTGGAAAGCTCAAACAACCTTCATAACTTTCCATCTCACCTTCTTTAAAAACAATGACAGGATTGACCAAGACCATGGGAAACCTCTCTGGTTTTTCTATATCCCACTGATGGTCAATAACAATCAATCGCAGATTTTCACCAATTTGCGGTGCCGCAAGACCTACACCATTTTCTGTGTACATTGTTTTCAACATTTTATCAGCAAGTTTTGCCAAATTCTTATCAAACTTTTTCACAATAGAAGATGGTGTTCTTAAAACTTGTGAACCAAAAATTTCTATATCAAAAGTTTTTTTATTTGCACTCATTAGCTTTTGCAATACTTGTCTGTTATTATGCCACGTTTAGAGTTTTTTATAAAATTTAAAATGTTTTCAATAATAATTGAATCTTGTGCAAGTAGTTCAAGCTTTTCAATAATCGTGGCAACACTATAACTTGAATCATAAATAATCTTGAAAGCCTTTTGAGCATTGACTCTTTGTTCTTGAGTAAAATTATATTTTTTCAATGCAACTCTGTTTGTTGTAACTGCTGCTGCTGGAACACCAGCAAAAATCATATAAGGCAAAACATCTTTATTTACACCCGCTAAACCACTAACCATAGCGTAGTCACCAATTTTTGTATGTTGATGAAATTGTGCAGCGCCTCCACAAGTAACATAATTACCCATCTGACAATAACCAGCCAAAGATACATTATTAGCAAGAGTATTAAAATCACCCACTCGAGCATTATGTGCCAAATGCACACCCGCCATCAAAAAATTACTATTGCCAACAACAGTTGCTTGCTCAAGTCCAACGGCTTTGTGGATAGTAACATTTTCACGAATGATATTTGCGTCACCAATTTCAACAAAACTTTTTTCATGCACAAAAGACCGATCTTGTGGCTCTTCGCCAATAACAACATTTGGATAAATTATATTATTTGCACCAATTTTGACATTTTTGCGAATAACAACAAATTCACGAATTTCAGTATTATCGCCAATCTCAACTCCATCTTCAATATGAGCCAAAGGAGAGATTTTTAGATTTTTTCCAAGTAAATTATTCATTGTAATGATCTTTAATACTTAAAAGAGTATATCATATTCAAGATAACACTAATCTAGTTGGCTTAAAACAATAGCTTCTAGTTTTTTTCTACGAATAGCACCTAATTTCTTAACAACACTTGTTCTATCTTGATTTACAAAGACCGTTTCAGGAATTCTTGAGATTTTAAGTTGTTTTATAAGGTTTTTATACTCAGATTTATCAACATCTATACTATAAAAATCTACTTTATCCTTGTATTCAGCAGAGATTTTATTAAAAACAGGCTCATAGCTCTTACAAGTGCTACACCAATCAGCATAAAATTTCAGTACTGCTGACTTATTGGAATTTGCCAAAAAAGCACCCAATGGACTTTCACTTTTAACAGTCAATTGATCATGCGCAAAATCATTAGTACTCTTTGTATTACAGCCAGACAAAGTAAAACTAAACAAAAATAAACTTAGAATTATCCTAAACATAATTAATATTATAGTATAAGTATAAAAGAAATTTTAATGCAAAAAATCATCTTAACCGGAGACAGACCCACAGGACCTTTACATCTAGGTCATTATCTTGGTTCATTGAGAAACAGAGTTGAGCTACAAAACCAACAACAAAACAATCAACATCTTTATAGTTCTTATATTTTAATTGCTGACATGCAAGCCTTAACAGATAACGCTGGCAACCCAGAACTAGTGGCTAACAATATTTTAGAAGTAGCATTAGATTATTTAGCAGTTGGTATCAATCCAAGTCTATCAAACATTTTTATTCAATCACAGATCCCAGAGTTCTCTGAGTTAACAATGTATTTTTTAAATCTTCTCACATTAAATCAAATTGAAAGAAACCCGACTGTAAAAGAAGAAATAAAACAAAAAGATTTTGGTAATAAAATCCCAGTTGGTTTTTTAGTATATCCAGTTTCACAAGCAGCGGATATTTTAGCCTTTAACGCAGACATCGTACCAGTTGGTGCCGATCAAATCCCGATGATTGAAGATACCAATATGTTAGCTCGTAAATTTAATCAAACTTACCAAGTAGAAGTATTTAAAGAATGCCAAGCTCTTGTTCCAGAAAATTTTTCAAGATTAGTTGGCATAGATGGCAAGGCAAAAATGTCAAAATCTTTAGGCAACGCGATTTATCTCAAAGACAGCAGTGACGAACTTTGGCAAAAAGTCAGACAAATGTACACTGATCCAAACCATATTAAAGTTGAAGACCCCGGACAAATTGAAGGTAATGTTTGCTTTACTTACCTTGATGCTTTTGATAATAATAAAGCAGAAGTCGAAGCACTCAAAGAACATTATGCAAGAGGTGGTCTTGGTGATATGGAAATCAAAAAATATCTCATGGAAGTTCTTGATGCAAAATTAAAACCAATCAGAGAAAGGCGCGAGGAATTAGCAAAAGATCCTCAACAAGTTTATGAAATACTTGCAAGTGGCACTCAAAAAGCACGTGCAAAAGTATTAGAAACTATGTTAAAAGTTAAACAAGCAATGGGCATAGACTACAGTTCTAAATTGCAGTTGGTTTAAACCTGTGTTTGCAAGACAGCATCAGTTATATCAAAATCCACACCATCTATATTAAGCAAATCACCTTCTTTTGCACCCTTGATTTTTAATTCTTCAATAATACCCATAGAACGCACAACATAAAAAAGGTGTTGCAAAGAATCTAAATCTCTTAAATCAGTCAATTTCATTATGCGCTCTAATTTACCACAATGAATATTCCAAATTATTTCTTCTGGACTATCTTGCTGTTTGACAATTTGGTAATCGCTATCATCATGATTTTGAGAGATAAAATCATCATCAAGTTCAAACTCCAAATTTTCAACTTCAATATTATCAACAACTTCAGCAATAAAATTCTTCACATGATTTAATTGATTTTCGCTTCTAGACAGGTCTCCAGCAATACCTTCTGAACTTAAAGTTGAAACAGCAAACAGTCCCAAATACTGTTCTGCACTATCATGGCTTTCTATATAAGCTTGATCAGCAATCTTTAAGCCAGTATACTCTTCAAACTTATTAATAATAAGCTGTAAATCCTCATCAGGATAAGCTTCTATTTTATTAAGAATAATAATTTGTTTTTTCTTTGCAAGTTCAGGAGAATATTTAAACAATTCATAGTTCACTTGAATAAAATTCTGCAACGGATCTTCATGCATTTTAATTTCATACTCATCAAAATTAGAACCATCCAAGCCCCAAACATCCACAACATGAACTAAAATTTTTGTTCTTTCAATATGTCTCAAAAACTCAAAACCCAGTCCCTTACCTTCACCGGCACCTTCTATTAAGCCGGGTATATCAGCCATGACAAAAGAACCACCTTCTGACTTTTTCACAACTCCAAGGTTTGGCACAATTGTTGTAAAAGCATAATTAGCAATTTTAGGTTTAGCCGCACTTAACTTTGAGATTAAAGTTGACTTACCTGCATTTGGAAAACCAATAATACCCACATCAGCAATTAATTTCAATTCTAGCTCTAAAGTTCTTGCAATCGCAGGCTCACCGGGCTCAGAAAAATTTGGCACACGCAATTTATTAGACTTAAATTTCAAATTACCTTTTCCGCCACGACCACCTTGAGCAACTAAAACTCTGTCACCATCACGCTTTAAGTCAGCAATAAGCAAATCATTTTCTAAATCACGCACCAAAGTGCCAACGGGAACTTTAATATATAAATCATCGGCTGAAGCACCAGTCTGGTTTTTTTTTGCACCTTTAGCACCATTTTGTGCTTTATAAATTGAGTGATGTTGAAAATCTAACAAAGTTGACATATCTTCTGTTGCCAACAAAAATATACTACCACCAGCACCACCATCACCACCATCAGGTCCACCGTGTGCCACAAATTTTTCTTGTCTAAAAGTACAAGCACCATTTCCGCCCTTTCCACTTTGTACTTTTATCGTAGCCTTATCAATAAACATAGAATCGAACTACTAATATTAGCAAATCAATAGACTAAAGTTGTGACAATTGTTTTTTTACTGTACTTAACTCATTTTCTAAGTCATTACCACTAATTTCTAATAAGGCATCTAACTCTAATTTAAAATCATTCCAAATTTCTTTAACATTGTCACGATTAATATCTAAAATCTCTTGTCCCATTTTTACATTACCAGATGCTAAACGCACCATACCTTTATAACCGGGACCCTGAGTTTTATTAGCAACGCTAAACTCAGAACCTAACTTTGCTAAAACAACACTTAAAGCTAGAGGCAAATGACTTGTTAAAGCGACAGCTTTATCATGAGTTTCAGAATCTAAATACTCGATATTTGCTTTTAAATCTTGAGTAATAATATTCTCAAGAACTTGTTGCTCACCTTGTTGTGCATCTAAAATCCATTTTGCATTTTCAAACAATTCAGCAAAAGCATTTTCAAAACCTTGTTTTTCTGTACCAGCCATTGGATGCCCGGGCACAAAATTTTTGATACCAATTTTCAAAGCTTGGTTTTTAATGGAGTTCTTTGTACTTGCTACATCAGTAATAATAGTTTTTGCAAAAGCATTTTCATTTTTACACTGCAACACAGCAATCTCTTTTAAATATTTAGCAACTAAAGATTGCTCACAACAAATAAAAAGAACATCAACATCTATCAAATCTTTTAATTCAAATTGTCTATCTTGACTTTTACTAACTGATTTGATTTCATATTTATCAGCAAGCTCAAATAAACGCTTTTCTATTGATCCACCGATCAAACCAAGCCCTATTATGCCAACACTAATTTTATTTGCCATATCAATAAATATAGCAGTTTATAAAAGATAGAGTTTAATAACCGTATGAACCTGAGTGCGCAGAGAATGGTCCAAGACTTGACCACTTCTGACTAACTTCATACATTTCATTCATCGTCTGATTGTAAGCAAGTTTATTAGGATCAAAACCAACATTTGCCGAACGTTCAGCTTTTGCTCCAGAAATAAAAGAACCAACAGCTTTAACACCGCTTACTAAAGACCATAAACCCGCTATTGGAAACATCAACTTCGGTAAAGCAGTACCACCAATAAAAGGTAAAACACTCATAACACCACTAGTATTCATTTGTGCTGCAATTTGTTGAGGTGTTAAATTTTCACCACTGGCACCAATATTTCCGTTTTGTGCATTAGTAGTAACACCACTAGAAATTGAATTCATCACAGAAGAAAATTGATTACCGATCAAACCGCCACCAGTACCACCACTTATGCTTTGCTGGTAACTATCTTGCAAGAAAGTCCCTGCGATATCATTTCCGTATTGTGCTGTTGTATTTTGTTGTGTATTGAACATAAATTTTTTCCCTCTTATTAAATATTTCTAGTAATTGTTGAATTCAAATTCTCTTGCATTTGATCAAGCATTTTTAGAACTTTCATCTCAGCTTTGATAATGCTATTAAGCTGAACCATTTGTGACATATTTTTCACCAAAGAAACATTCGAAGTTTCTAAAGCACCTTGTTGAATTCTAGTTTGATTATTCATAGTTCCAATTTCTACATCATGAATATCACCAGAAGCTTCTGTTGCCATAAACATATTGTCACCTAGATCTTTCAAACCATCTGGGTTTGTGAAATTGACTACATTTAATTTTCCAATAACAGCTCCACCATCTGTTTTTAAAACACCGTCTGCATCTAGATTGACAGTGGCTCCAACAGGAATATAAGTCTCACCTGAATTTACTCCAACATCAAAAGAATCTGCACTGTAATCTTTATTGATAAATTCTTTATCTGGACTACTAGTAACAACTTTGTAACCTTGTGATGACAACAACTCACCATTAGGACCAACAGAAAAAGAACCATCTCTTGTATAAGCGTAAGTTCCGTCTGGTAATTGTATTTCAAAGAAACCTTTTCCTTGCAAAGCAAAATCTAATTCACGATTTGTACTTTTTGCAACACCATCAGTAAAATCTCTTCTGGTGTTTCCACGAATTCCATTTAAAGTTTCGTGAAATCTTTGGTCTTTAGCTCTATAACCAACTGTAAAAATATTATTGATGTCACCAACAGTTTGACCAAGTGTCTCCATGTGACGATTTACAGAACTCATTGATTTGTAAGTATATTGATTAAACATTAAACATTCCTTCCATATGTTTCAATCAAAGCCTTATCAACACTTAGATTCATAGAAAGCATTCCCTGAACAGTATCGATATGTCTTTTTATTTGTAATAACTTTACAATGTTCTCTTGAAGATCAACATTTGAAGCTTCAAGTTTACCTTGTATGACATAAGCATTATCACCCGGACCTTGTGATTCATAATCCACGGGAATTCGACCAACGATATCTCCATCAGCTCTTATAGAACCTCTTGCATCAATCTCGATCTTAGAACCTTTAACAATAAAATCAGCCACAGGTTTTTCTGGGTCTTGATCTAAAATAACTAACTCTCTACCTTGAACATCAACAACTTTTTTATTTTCACTTACATGAAACTGACCATCTCTAGTTTTTTCTGGACCATCTTTACCTTCAACTAAAAAGTAAGCTCCCTCTTTTGTTAAAGCTAAATCTAAATCTTGATTAGTTGTTAAAAAAGCACCTTGTCTTTCATCTCTAAAAACATCTTTTAAAGTATCAGAGAACAAAACAGAATCAGGATGAACAGTTTTAAAACCAATTGTATTAACATTTTGCATATTCGATTGAACAATACCAATACGTCTTACACTACTACTCATGGCGTCTTTCAAAGATGTTACGTTGTGATTTTGAAAACTCATTATGGGTATAAAGTACTTGATCTAGTTTATTAAATGGTTAAGAAAACTACTATTATTAATAAAATTTCTAACTTTTTTATCGAGTCTTTAAATGACGAAGATGCCGATTTTGAATTACATATAGAAAACCTTGCTGATTTACTGATAAATAGTGGTTTTTGCTTATGTTTAACAATAAAAACCCACGATAATAAAATTTTAGTATCTAGGGGAGATAGCCTAGTTGTTACTAGGTTAAATGACCTAACCAGTTTTGAGCTTGGTAACTGGGGTTCAATCACAATAGATGCAGAGTCATATAACAAAGAAGATAATGCTAATTTTTGGGATAGTTTCGTTGGCGAATTTTCAATTTATTTAGTTAGCGCCGAACTCAAACAAAAAACCAATATCATTTCACATTTAAGTTCTGAAATCAGAAAAACTCTAAAACCTGATATTGCCTTAGAGAAAATTTTTACTGCGTTTAAAGACTACTTAAATATCAAAGATTTTTATTTCTTCAAAAAAGTTTTAAATAGCGAAGAAGAGTACGATACAAAAATTTTTAAGGGTTACTCTTTATTTTTCAATTCAACAGAAAGCCAAGTCGCACACGAGACAAAAGCTGAATTAAAAAACATTTTACAGCTTGAAGAAATTCAAGAATTACAATTAACTCAATCTGATTACCACCAAGAAATTTTTAGCTCAAAAATTCGTGGGCGCGAGTGGGGGGTTTTAGTAGTTAGCAAAGAAACCACATGGCAACAAAGTGAACTTGGAATGTTTACATTCTTTATGGAGCAATTAGCGATTGTCTTTAATCAACATGAATTACATTCCGAAAGTTTAACAACCGCACAAAGAGAATTTTTACTAAATCAAATCACAACCCGAATCCGCGAATCCCTTGAAGTTGATTTTATTGCTGACACAGCAGTACAAGAAATTGCTCAAGTAATGGGAGTTGAATCTTGCGGGCTCATTGTTTTAGATAGAAAAATAAGAGGGCGACTCGGTCATAGAGTATGGTCTATAAATCAAGATTTAGATCGCAAAATGATTGATGGACTATATAGTATTTTAAAAACCAAATACGAACCTAACTGGTCTAACCCAACTATTTTAATAACAAAAGAAGAGATTGACACTGATTACAATTTACGAGCTTTAAAAAATTCTGGTTTTAAGACTTTAATGGCAACTGGTTTATTTAATGATGTTTCCAAGTCTTTAGTTGGCATTAGTATTGTAAGTTTTTTTGAAAACAACCGACTCTGGACTCATGACGAACAACTTTTGCTTGAAGGAGCGGCAAAACAACTTGAGATAGCACTTACACAAGCATCGATTTACCAAGAAGCCCAACAAACAAAAAGACAAATGGCATTGCTACATAAATTAAGCAATGACATTCGAGACAGTTTAGATATTTCAATTGTACTTGGACAAATTGCTAAAGGTATCGGAGAAGTCTTAGGATTAAGTAGATGTTTTGTAAGAAGGTTTTCTGAAAAAAACAGAATTTTAAAAACACAAGAAGAATACTGTTCTAAAAACTTTGCTAAAACGGCAGACTTAATTTTTGACTTTGAAAAACAATGGATTGAAAGCCTTTCTGATAGTAAAGATCCTGAAAAATCAATGGCTGTTTTAAACATTGCTTCTATTTTGACAGAATTCGAAGAAAAAAATCCTCAACTCTTGAAAATCACAAATATTATTCATTTAAAAAGTTATTTAGCTGTTCCATTAATTGCCAGAGGCAAAATCCTGGGTACTATTAATGTGCATCAATGTGATAGAGAAAGAGTATTTTTAAAAGAAGAAATTGAATTTATTTTTCGTGTAGCCTCTGAAGCAGCAATTGCACTTGAGCATGCGGCACTATTTGAAACCATAAACAATTTCAATAAAATTGATCCAGACACAGGTTTATACAATAAAAAATATTTTAAAGAATTATCAATTCGAGAAATCCAAAGGTATCAAGAAAGCAAAAAAAATATTTCGCTGATGTTAATCGACATGGACAACTTAAAAACAATAAACGATGATAAAGATCATGGCGGACACGATGCTGGTGATGAAGCGATTCAAATTTTGTCTTCGGTACTTTCAAAAACTTTAAGGCAAACTCCTGTTGATGAAATTCATAAAAGGGTATCAGATTTGGTAGGTCGTTTTGGTGGCGATGAGTTTATGGTTTTGTTACCCGACACAACTTTAGACGAAGCACAAAGAGCCGCTTTTAGAGTTGCTCAAAACTTAGCAAAAAGCAAACATAGCACATGGCCTCAAGCGCTTACTTGTAGTATTGGTATTGCAAGCTCAGCCGAAGCTGGCTATGACTACGAGAAGCTTCAAGCACAAGCTGATAAAGCTTTATATAAATCTAAGGAGCTTGGCAGAAATACAATCAGTGTTAACTAGGAAGACTGTTGATTGCTTTTAGCAAATGGTCCATCCTCAGAAGCACAATGAGTTATTAAAGCCTGAAGAAAATCTTTAAATCCTCTCATATTAGATAACTTAGCAAGCCTTATTGGATTGTCAATACTGCCTTTTTTACCTAATTCATTTTGGGAGTCTTGTTGGTCTATCTCAACACGAGCAGATCGATTAAGCAAATAAAAATTAAAACGATCAGAAAATTCTCTAAGTAGTTTTTGACAGCCCGCAAAACTTAAATCAATACCCTCTTTTTCTTCATCAGTTGGTGCTGCTATTGATGTTTGAGCATAATCATCAATGTACATATCTGTATCAGAGAGCACACATAAATTTCTTAGGCTCTCTCTATCTTTTTCTTGTTGTTTTAAAAATTTATTTAATTGTGCAGGGTTTGCGAGCTTTATAATTTGATCTTTAGGCATACCTGCCCTTGTTAATAATAAAGAGCTTGAATCTCTTATTAGTGCTTCATCATCCATGACAATTACATTAAAGTTCTGTGATTGAGAAATACTTGGTAAAACACCCATAAAGCTATATCATATTATCTAGAAAGCACCTTCGTCAAGTACAATTTTTGTTTATACTTATTTAGCAAGATGTCTACTATTGTCGCCATTATTACAGCCCCCGGAGAAGCAGCTATTGCGGCACTAAGAATTAGTGGATCTCAAGCATGGCAAATTGCAGAAAAAATTACTGGCAAAAATTTTACAGAAAAACAAGTGCAACTGGCTTGGATAAAAAATGAAAAAGAAAAATTAGATCAAGTGCTAGTTATCCCTTTTAAAAAGCCACGCAGTTTTACTGGCGAAGATGTAATTGAGATTCATAGTCATGGCGGTTTTTCTTGTATCAATAAAATTTTAGAATTAGTTTTAGAGCAAGGAGCACGCTTAGCAAAAGCTGGTGAATTTAGCGCTCAAGCTGTTTTAAATGGCAAAATGAATTTAACAAAAGCAGAAGCTATTAATGATTTGATTTTTGCTAAAACCGATCTTGCTCGCAAAAATGCTTTAAATATTTATCAAGGAAAGCTCGGTCATGCGATTAAAAATATTCGAGAACAACTTTTGAATCTACTTGGTGAAATCACAGCCAGTATTGATTTTCCAGATGAGGTTGGCAACTATGATGTAGAAAAATTTAAACTTTACATCTCAACAGCAATTACAGAAATTGAAAAAATTTTAGAAACAGAAAAAGAAGGTGAAATTTTACGTAATGGTTACAAAGTAGCTTTAGTAGGTAAACCCAATGCTGGCAAATCAACACTGTTAAATGCCTTATTAAAAAAAGATCGAGCTATCGTTACTGATATTGCCGGCACCACAAGAGATACTATTGAAGAGTTTTATAATCTTGATGGCTTCCCTGTGATTTTAATTGATACTGCCGGTCTAAGAACAAGTACAGATCGTATTGAACAAATTGGTATTGAAAAAACAAAATCGATAATTCAAGAAGCTGATTTGATTATTGAATTAATCGACCTTTCAGTGACTAGTAACGAAACACATAACCTAGCAAACGCGTTAATTATAGGCACTAAAAGCGATCTAACTCTACAAACAAAAATCAAAACAGATTTAAATATATCAGCAAAAAATCATGCCAATATTGATAAACTCAAAGAAATCTTAAAAACAAAAATCAATGAAATCGCTGGCAATCACGCTAATGTAAAAATTAACCATAGACAAGCAGACCTTTTAAGACAAAGCAAAGGCTCTTTAGAAAAATGCTTAATAGCCAGTAGTTTGAGTGAAGATTTCTGGACAATTGATCTAAGACAAGCCATTCAAGAATTAGGTGAAATCACAGGTGAGACTTTAACTGAAGAAATCTTAGACAATATCTTTTCAAGATTTTGTATTGGTAAATAAGTTAAAATTAAGACCATGAGAGCAACTAAACCAAGCTTTGAAATTAACAAAAACCAAAATGCAACTAAAAAAATTGCTTTAGTCTACGCACTTTGGAACAAAGAATACAATCTAGAGATGTTAGAGTCTGCAAAAGCAGAATTAATCGCACAAGGAATTTCAGAATCTAATATAAGTAGTTTTAAAGTACCTGGGGCTTTTGAAATACCATTGCTTGCACAAAAGCTTGCTGATAAACAAGAATTTGACGCTATTATAGTTTTTGCAACCGTCATCAAAGGAGCAACTATTCATTTTGAATTAGTAGCAACTGAAGCAACTAGAGGAATCATGAGCGTTGCCCTAGAGTGCGAAATACCAATCATCAACGGTATTTTAGCTTGCAACACTGAAGAGCAAGCAAAAGAGCGGGCATCACGTACACAAGAAGACAAAGGTAAAGAACTGGCTTTGTCTTGTCTAGAACTTTGTAATGAACTTGCTTTAGTCTAACTTCTTATAAAACTCTATTTTTTCTACATCAAAGCGACAAATTCTTTAAATAAATAATCACTGTCATGAGGACCGGGACTTGCTTCAGGATGATACTGCACAGAAAAAACATTTTTTCTATTTTTTAAACGAATACCAGCAATAGTATCATCATTAATATTCAAATGAGTTATTTCCAGATTATCAGGTAAGCCATCTTTACTCACCGCAAAACCATGATTATGAGAAGCAATTTCAATTTTACTAGTATCTAAATTTTTAATTGGATGATTCGCCCCACGATGACCAAACTTTAGCTTATAAGTTTTTGCTTGATTAGCAAGCGCTAATATCTGATGCCCAAGGCAAATCCCAAAAATCGGTTTTGTAAAATCCGTCATTAAAACTTTAACTGTATCAATTGCATAATCAACTGCTTCAGGATCTCCGGGACCATTAGAAAGAAAAATACCATCGGGATTTTTTTCTAAAATCTCTTGAGCACTTGTTTGTGCAGGTACGACTTCTACCTCACAACCACATTCAATTAATTTATTCAAAATATTTTGTTTGACACCAAAATCAATTGCTAAAACTTTTTTCTTAGTTTCTTGTAATTTAGATGCATCATAAAATTCAGAAACCACCTTCTGCACAGCTTTATAAGCTGACTTACAAGTAACTTCAGAGGCTAAATCACGGCCATTCATAGAAGGAAAGCTTTCTAGTTCTTTTTTTGCTTGCTCTAGCTCAGCATCCTCACAAATAACAGCTTTCATTGAGCCATTATCACGAATATAGCGAGTAAGTGCTCTTGTATCAACACCATAAATACCTGTCATATCATGACGTTTCAAAAAAGAATCTAAAGTCTCTTGAGAACGATAA
Organism: bacterium; assembly: GCA_038146805.1. GTDB lineage: Bacteria > Cyanobacteriota > Vampirovibrionia > LMEP-6097 > LMEP-6097 > CAIYXB01. The sequence goes on from JAYQSH010000005.1 coordinate 158,695, forward strand.
TTAGAAACTAAAGGGCTATAATTACGAATCACAATTCCTGAGGCAAAACAATCATCACTTTCATAATCATTATGATTACAACCATAATTGCCAATTTCTGGATAAGTAAAAGTTATAATCTGACCGGCATAACTAGGATCGGTAAGTACCTCTTGATAACCAGTCATAGAGGTATTGAAAACAAGTTCTCCAAAAATCTTGCTTTTTGCACCTATTAACGTACCTTTAAAACACTTACCATCTTCCAAAAGAATTGTAGCCATTAAAATTTAATTATATATCAAGTCTCATAGTTTCGCTTGATGGCATTAATAATTAATTGTGAATCAATATTAGAAACTATCTCAACTCTACCAATATGCCCCTTAGGTAAAATGAAATTAGGAACTCCATTAATTGATTTCTTGTCATATTTGAAAGCCGCAAGAATTTTTTCAACTTTAATTTCTTTTGGTATCGTAAATTTCAATCCTAAACTTTTCATTAAATCCAAAACTTTTTTCGTCGCTGAGCGTTTTATATAACCAAGCTCTTCAGAAAGGTAACAAGCACAAGCAAGACCAATAGCAACAGCCTCACCATGAGTAAATTCTTTGTATTTTGTAACTTCTTCTAATGCGTGAGCAAAAGTATGACCTAAATTCAAATGAGCACGAATACCATGCTCCTGTTCATCTTCAGCCACAATACCAGCTTTGATACGCAAACAATGATTAATCAAGTCATTTAACAGTATCAAATCTTTTTCTAAGATTGTCTCAGCATTTAAATTGACATAATCAAAAAAATGATCTCCCAAAAGCTCATCCCAAGCTGAACCTAGCATGGTATATTTCACCAGTTCACCTAACCCACTTTTAAATTCACGATCAGGTAAGCTATTTAAAGCTTGTGCATCAATATGAACCATATGTGGTTGATAAAAACTACCAATTAAATTTTTACCCTCAGGCACATTAATCGCAGTTTTACCACCTACTGAAGAATCAATCATAGAGAGCAAAGTAGTCGGTACTTGTACATAATTAATACCACGATAAAAAGTCGAAGCCGCAAAGCCTGTAATATCACCAACAACACCACCACCAAGAGCTACCAAAGTATCTTTACGACCAAAATTTAAACTTAAAAGTTTTTGCAAAATTAGTTGATATGTAAAAAAGTTTTTTGCTTCTTCACTATTATCAATGACCATAGTACTTACTTCATAACCATCAGAGGAAATTTTTTCAAGCAATATATCCATATAGTGCTTAGCAATTGGTTCTTGACTGATGACCAATACTTTTTTGCCTGCTTTCAGTGGCGCTAATGAAAAACGATATAAATCTTTAAAATAAATTTTATAAGCTTTATGTTTTGCTGAAATTTTCACTTCTTGTTCTTGAACTTTAGGCTTGGACAAATTGAGATTTTGTATTATTTCAATTCCAATAGAATTTATAGTTTTGCCTTCTGTAACAATTTGAATATGACTATCATAATAAGCTTCTTTTCTTTCTTGCCACAAAGCATTTAGAGTTTCTAATTGATTTTTACTTTCGTTTAAAAGAGGACGACTTTTTCTTCTTTTTATTCTTTGATGTAAATCATTTGGATCAGCAATCAAAGCAATTAACCGAGCATTGTCTTTAATGATTTTTCTACTGGCAGAATTTACAATTGCTCCACCACCCAAAGAAACCACTAAATCTTTTCCTGTAGAAAAAATTTCTTCAATCAATCTTGCTTCTAAATGTCTAAAATAATCTTCACCATTTTCTTCAAAAATTTGTGAGATTGTTTTTCCCTCTTTTTCTTCAATAATTTGATCTGTATCAATAAAAGTTTTTTTTAAATTATCGGCAAGGTATTTTCCAACAGTTGTTTTACCAGAACCCATAAGTCCAGTCAAAGCAATATTAAAGCTTTCTTTTTTTAGTTCTTTGCTCAGACTTTCTGTTTGCATTTTGACTTCTTTTATAAAAATATTAGCAACAAGGAAGTAATTAAGTCTAGATTTTAATGAATTATTTGCCTTGTTTATCTTTTTTGATAGAATTAAGCCATGGCTGTATTTTCACAAGAATCAAAACTACACGATATTAAATTCGGTACCGACGGTTGGAGAGCATTAATTGCAAAAGAATTCACCTATGCTAACCTAGAAATCTTTTCACACGGACTTGCTCAATATGTTATTGAAACTTATAAAAACAACGAGCCACTAATTATTGGTTTTGATGCAAGGTTTTTGGCAGATAAATTTGCGGCATTTACAGCAGACATCATTAGCGATTATGGTATTGAAGTTCACTTAATTCAAGAACCTGTACCAACTCCTGTAATTGCTTACGAAGCTTTCAAAAAACCAAGTGCTGGAGCTTTAACATTTACAGCAAGCCATAATCCACCAGAATATATGGGTATCAAATATATTCCTGAATATGGCGGACCATCAAGCAAAGAAATCACTGACAAACTACTCGACAAAATCAACGCAGTTGCCGCTCAAGAAATTAGCAAAGCACAAAAAACAAAAGCACAAATAATTACAGTAGATCCTGCTCCTGATTATTTTGCACATATTAAAACTTTGATCGATTTTGAAGCAATCAAAAAAGCAAACGCTCAAAAAGCAACAAAATTAATTTATGATCCTTTATATGGTTGTGGCAGAAATTACACCAACAAAATTTTACAAGAAGCTGGCTTTGAGCTAACAACCTTGCATGACCAAAGAGATCCAACCTTTGGTGGTTCACTGCCAGATCCAACAGAAAAAAGATTAAGCGAACTCAAAGCAACACTTCTTGCCCAAAAGGCAGATCTAGGTGCCGCTAATGACGGAGACGCTGATAGATTTTCTTTTTTTGATAACGAAGGTAATTTTTATCCTGCCAATAAATCTTTAAGTATCATTGCCAAATACTTAATCGAAAAAAGAGGCTTTAAAGGTTGTATTGCGCGCACCTTAGCAACTTCACATATTTTTGATGAGCTTGCCAAGAAAACCAATAACAGCTCCACTGAAACTGCTGTAGGTTTTAAATGGATTTGCGAAGTCATGAGATCAAAAGATACTATCATTGGCGCTGAAGAATCTGGTGGCATGAGCATCTTGGGTCACATCCCAGAGAAAGACGGTATTCTAGCAATTCTTCTTATGGCAGAAGTTTTAGCTATTACCGGAAAAACTTTACAAGAACTCTGGCAAGAAATTCAAGATTTTGTTGGTAAAGAATATTTCTATGATCGCTTAGATTTGCATATCGCCGACAAAGAAACTTTTATGGCAAAATTCAATGACCCAAGCTTAAAAGAAATTGCTGGATTTAAGATTGAAAAAATTGATAGAACTGAGGGTGCAAAAATCTATCTCGAAAATGGCACTTGGTTTTTAGCAAGACCATCAGGCACAGAAGCTATGTGTAGAGTCTATTTCGAGAGTAACAATCAAGCAGAACTTAAGCAAATTATTAAAGCTGTTGAAGCAATGATTTAAAAAGTTTTATAATATAAATGTGCTACTAACTGCAAACCCAATTTTAAATAAAGCACTAAATGCAGAGCGCATTAACGAAGAAGAAGCTCTTGAACTTTTTAATAATGCAGAAATCAACGATCTTGCCTATTGTGCTAATGAAATTCGCAAAAAAAGACACCCTGACAATAAGCCTACTACTTATGTCGTACAGAGAAACATAAATTACTCTAACGTCTGTACCGCGCACTGTTCTTTTTGTGCATTTTATACACCACCCAATTCGCATGATGCAGATTTCCCAGAAGCCTATGTACATGATTATGCGACAGTCTTAAAACCAAAAATTCAAGAACTTGTTGACATAAACGGTACTGAAATTTTATTTCAAGGAGGGCATAATCCAAAACTCGGTCTTGAGTATTACCAAGATATTTTCGCAAAAATAAAAAATGATTTCCCAAGTGTCACTTTGCATGCTTTAAGTCCAGCTGAAATTGTACACATCACAGAAAAAACTATTACGCCAGAAGCTGACTACCAAGATGGTTGTGATCGCAAGAAAATCCTCAAACCAAACAAAGACCAAATCAGAGAAACTTTAATAGCCTTACAAAAATCTGGCATGGATTCACTACCCGGAGCTGGAGCAGAAATTTTGACAGAAAGAGTGCGTAAAATTATTGCACCGCTTAAAATCACAACTCAAACTTGGCTTGAAGTTATGGAAATCGCACACTCACTAAAAATGCGCTCTTCAGCGACTATGATGTACGGTCATGTTGAAACTTACGAAGATAGAGTTGAGCATCTAAAAGTTTTAAGGGAATTACAAGACAAAACCAATGGCTTCACAGCTTTTGTTTGTTGGAATTTTCAGAAAGGTGAAACACCTTTAAGTAAAATCATGGACTCACTAGAAAGCCAAGACAAACTTCCCAAGTATAATTTAAATTCTTCTGGTGACGATCATTTAAGAACTCTTGCAATTGCTAGAATCTATTTGGATAATTTTGAAAATTTTCAGGCAAGTTGGGTCACTCAAGGGCATAAACTTGGGCAAGTCTCACTAGCATTTGGAGCAAATGATTTAGGTGGTAATATGATGGAAGAAAATGTAGTTTCGGCGGCTGGAACCACTTATAGAGCTGGAATCAGGGAAATGGAATACTATATTGAAGCAAGCGGCAGACAGGCACAACAAAGAGATACTCAATATAATCTAGCCCCTAGAGCTAGTTCTGCAAGCTAAAGGGTATAATTTTTTATAGATGGTTTACAAAGGCACAATTTTAAAATATTCTCAATTTTTATCAGTCGATAACCAAACACCTATCATTAGTATTAGCGAAGGTAGAACTCCATTAGTTCCAGCTCCACACATTGCAAAAGCAACAAATGTAGGCGGCATTAGCGTTTATTTAAAAATGGAAGGCATGAACCCAACCGGATCCTTTAAAGATCGCGGCATGACGATGGCTGTTTCAAAAGCAATCGAAAAAGGTGCAAACAAAATCATCTGTGCAAGTACCGGAAACACTTCAGCCTCTGCGGCGGCTTATGCTGCGCGCGCCAGAGCAATGGGCTTCGAAATGGAATGCTACGTAATTATTCCAGCTGGATATGTTGCACTTGGTAAATTGTCTCAAGCAATGATTTACGGAGCAAAGGTAATTCAAATTGAAGGTAATTTTGATGACGCCTTAAATATAGTCAAGTCACTTACAGAAAAATATCCTATTGAATTAGTAAACTCTCTAAACCCATATCGAATTCAAGGTCAAAAAACTGCTGCCTATGAAATTTGTGATGAACTGCAATCCGCACCAGATTATTTATGTATCCCAGTAGGTAATGCTGGAAATATCACAGCTTATTGGGCTGGTTTTAAAGATTACGTCAAAAACCCAAGTGCCCGTCCAAAACTTTTTGGCTTTCAAGCCGCAGGTGCCGCTCCAATAGTAGAAGGTAAAATTATTGAAAAACCAGAAACTGTTGGTACAGCAATTAGAATTGGTAACCCTGCAAGCTGGAAGCAAGCAGAGCAAGCAAGAGACGAATCACAAGGTTTAATTGACAGTGTCACAGATGAGGAAATGCTTGAAGCTTACAGAATGATTCATCAAATGGAAGGCTTGCACTGCGAACCAGCGTCTGCAGCAAGTGTTGCTGGATTGCTTAAAGCAGCAAAAGCCGGCAAGATTCAGCACGAATCAACTGTAGTTTGCGTACTAACTGGTAATGGTCTTAAAGACCCGCAAACAGCAATGAACCAAAGTGACCTTGAAGCCGCACAAAAAAGCTATCAAGCTAACGAAGAAGAAATTGCAGAAATTTTAAATTTAAAAACTAAAGTATAACTTTCTTATATTTTCTCTGAGCGTATAATTCAATAATTCTATTTTTGCTTGCATCAAAGCTAAAAACCATTGCACCTTGTTCTCGAGTTTTGGTATTAGCTTTAGCATGCAAGTCATGTAGCAAATCGGGTTTAGCATAAAAAGTAAAAGCAACAGAATTCTCATTTTTATTTTTTTGAGCATCAATTAAAATTCTGTTTTGAGCATCTAAATCAACTTGTTGTGGAAAATCATTTGCCATTACCATGGCAAACAATTGCTCTAAATTAGTTTGTGATAAATGGTTTTTAGACTCTGCAGAATTGATGGTTTGGAAAGAATGATAAATTTTTTCTAATCTATTTTGAGTTTCAGCATTTGTGCGTGAACTAATGGGATATCTGTTAATCCCAATTGTATTTTGTTTGGTAGTTGATAAAGCAACTTGCACAAAAAAAATAATCGCAATTTGGGAACAAAAAAGAAAGAGTAAATGCGAAATACAAGTTTATCTTAAGTATTAAATTTTTTTATACTTTTAAGGTTTTTGTAATATTTGCACTCCTAAGAAGCACAGTAAAAAGTTTTATGCTGTGAACCAAATTTACATTCTAAAGTATTAAAGCCTTGATCAAATATAATTTTCAATTTACAGTCGCCAATGTGATCAATCTTAAAACTTAATTCTAAACCGGCATCATAATTCTTTAATTGATAATCATTCCAATCCCTCTTTATCTTAAATTCACCTATCTGATATATTCTTCTAACAGTCTTTAACCTATCAATTATCAAACTTAGTACTTTTTTTTCATTTTTAGAAGAAGTGGATTTAGTATTCAAAAAAGTTAACAGCTTTTCTATTTGTTGAAAAGCTTTATTTACAGAATCAATTTTAACCATTTGTCTATTTCTAAGCTCTTTTTCATTGGCTTGTTTTAAAGTTAAAGTAGTAACAGAATCATATTTTAAAGCTTTTAACATCGAATGACTTTGCAAACTAGGAGTACTAGAATCATCATCTGAACCAACAAATCCATATTTTTGTAGAAGCCAATCTCTTAACATAAAAGATGAATTATTTAATCTATTAAGCATTAGAGACAATTATCTCACATTAAAATAAAAGCAACAAAAGTATAGCCATTAAGATTCTATAAATAACAAAAACGCTTAAAGAAGCTTGCTTTAAAAACTTAAGCAAAAAATCAATTGCGATAAAACCAGCAATAAAACTTACAAAAAACGCCAAAAATAAGCTAACAAGATCTAATTCAAGACTTTGCGCTTCGTACATATCTTTTAAAGCAAGTAAACCAGCTCCAGCAATCGCGGGTAAACCCAACAAAAAAGAAAATCTAGCGGCTTCATCTTTTTTTAAACCCATAAAAATCCCGGCCGCTATAGTTGTACCAGAACGTGACATACCAGGAAAAAGAGCTAAACATTGCATTAAACCAATAAAAAAGATTTGCATAATAGATAAATTTTGCATATCTTCATTTTTTTGGTAGAACTTTTCAGCAATATAAATCAAAATCGCACCCAGGATCAATGTATAAGCAACACAATCTACAGAACGAATAAAAGTAGATGCAAAAAAACTTTTAAAAGTAAAACCGATTAAAACCACAGGCATAGTAGCAAATAAAATTGCGTAACTAATTTTGCTATATTGTTTATCAATCTGCAAAAAACCTTTTAATAAATTTACAATATCTTTTCTAAAATATATAACAACAGCAAACAAAGTTCCTAAATGTAAAAAAGCATCAAATGCAAGTCCAAAATTTTTCAAGTGCAAAATTTTAGGCAACAAAATTAAATGCCCAGAGCTACTTACCGGCAGAAACTCTGTCAAACCTTGAATTATAGCTAAAATAATTACAGAGAACAAAAGCATAGTATAAGCATATCAGTAAAAGCAATCATAAAGCCAAAGACTGTTTCAGCCTCCACAAAAAAATTTTCTTATGATCACCCGACTGCAAAACCTCTGGCACTTTTAAACCTTGATACTCTGCCGGTCTAGTGTATTGCGGGTATTCGATTAATGTAAATTTTTCTAAGTCAGATTTTTTTAATTTAGTTTCTTCTAAAAACTCTTTTAATTCATTTTTACTAACACCCATTTTTGTAAATTCTTGCAAAAGGTTTATTTCGCTATGCGTTTCAAATTTGGCACTTTCTTCATCACCCAAGACTCCGGGTATCAATCGCAAACTAGCATCTAAAATCGATAAGCAAGCAAGTTCTCCCCCAGTCAAGACATAGTCACCCACTGAAATTTCACGAGTAGCTCTATCTCTGATTCTTTGATCAAAACCTTCATAGCGACCACACAAAATCACCAACTGTTTTTTTTGAGAAAGTTCTTGTGCCATTTTTTGATTTAACTTTTCACCAGACGGACTTGTGATAATGATTTCACAATCATCGAGATATTCAACAGCATCTAAACAATCAAACCAAGGTTGTGGCATCTGCACCATACCAGCTCCACCACCAAAAGGAGTGTCATCTACTTTATGATGTTTGTCTTTTGAAAAATCTCTTGGATTTAAAATATTTAAATCAAAAATGTTTTTCTCTAAGGCAATTTTCATAATGCTTTCAGAAAAATAAGAACTAATAAGATTTGGAAACAAAGTGAGCACATCTATTTTCATGTGTTTGCCCCTTTGATTTTTTTTGTTCTAATGTATTTCACTTGATAAGCGATATCTTCAAGCTCAACAAGCTTGTTAATATTTAGATCAGAATAAAACTCTATATTATTAAGCGATTGTATAATACTCTCTTCATCAAGTGACTGCTTTGTTAATTTCAAAAAATGATTCTGAATACTTGTAACAGCTGACTGAGTATCAAAATTTATAATATCCAAAACAAAATCTTGCTTAGCAAGTAGATTATCAATTTCTCTTACATGTTGTTTATAAAAATCTTGTTTAACAACAAGCAAAGTCGCGGGAAAGCTGTTCATATATTGGATTTCTTCACTTAAGTTTTTCTGGTATTCACCTGCAAAAGTATTTATCAAAGTTGTTTTAGTAAGCTCTTGAGTTAAATTTTTATAACCTCTTTGACTCAAAATCGAGCCCCAAGGTTCAGCCACAAAAGCGGCATCAATGACATTTTTGTGAAGTAAAATTTCAAGTTCACTTGGATTAATTGCAATAAACTCAGGTTCTTGTACAAAACTTACTGTTTTATCATCTTCTAAAGCATCCACTAAATCAAGCAAAGTTTTTGAGATTTTTTCTTTATTTTTTAGCTTATCATTAAATCTTTTTACAAAAGATCTTGCTAATAGATCTTGGGTATTGCCAAATTGTGGCACCGCAATTTTTTTGATTTTAAAATTATTTTTTTCTAAAGCCTGATCACTCACAACAAAAGAATTCGCACCAACAGCACTCACTGACATCACTTCAAGTGGCACACCTTTATTAATAGCATTAATATAAGGACCCGGACCAATATATGCAATATCGATATTGCCAGACATTAAGGCATTAAGTAAATAGCCTCCAGACAAATAATGTTCTACATGATACTCATCAAAAAGCCCTTCTTCAATAGCAATTATAGGCAAGGCGTGAGTAATATTCAGCAAATAACCAAGCCTTGGTTTATCACTAGATTTATAACTACATGAATTCAAAGCTAAAACAAGACAAAAATACAAAAAAGGTTTCAAGAAAAACCCCTTAAAACCTTTTTTTTTTGTCTTTAAATTTCTCACAAAATTATTTATTGTATTTATTCCAAGAGTTAACACCGTTAGCAGTAATAAAAATCGTATTACCAGCTTTACCCGGCACAGCACCTTTGACTAAAACCAATCTTTTTTCAGCATCATACTTAAAAACTTTTGCTTTAGTTCTTGTAACAGTTCTGTTTCCCATCATCGAAGGCATTTTTTTACCTTTCATAACACGACTTGGATCAGTACCTGCACCAATAGAACCAATTTGTCTTTTTGATTTTGAACCGTGAGATCTTCTACCCACTCTCATATTATGTAATTTCACACCACCTTGAAAACCTTTACCAATAGATGTTCCAGTGATATTGATTTTTTCTAAGTCAGCAAAAAATTCTTCTAGATTAATAGGCTCACCGAGTTTCACTGAATCAACTTCGCTCTGTGCTCTAAATTCTTTTGTTTTTCTATAAAGATCAACACCATTTTTTGTAAAACGGTTTTTGTCTGCTTTTGTTAAATGTTTTTCTTTTGCTCTAAAAGCACCAACTTGCACAGCATCATAACCATCACGTTTTTGCGTTTTAATATCAGTAACAATATTTTCTGCAAGTTCAATAACAGTAACTGGAACAACATTACCCTCAGCATCAAAAACTTGGGTCATGCCTATTTTTTTTCCAATTACACCAAAATCTTTAGTAGTTGTTGCCATTTTTATCTCCTTTTTATCTCACCAAATTTTTCAAATAAAAAAACTCAGTTAGCACAGTAACTTTTGGCTAAAGCCTTCATGCGTAATAACAGATTTTAGCAAATTCAAGCCAAGCTCAAAAGCCCTAAAAATAAAAATAAAATAAAGGGCTTGGCTATGTCTTTAGAAGACTACACTGCTTTTCAATTAAAGCCTTTAAACCATCCATTTGATCTTTTTTTAAAAATGAGATCTGTAATTTTTTTCCATTTCTACCTGAATTAAGTGCTTCAACAAAAGCATTTTTCAAATCTTCCTGCTTATATAAATTCTCAAAGAAACTACCTGTGATAACAAAATCTTTTGTATTCGAATCTTTGATAAATTCACCAAATTCAAGGTTTAATAATTTACCTAATTTAGTTGCCCAATCTAACAACAAAAGTTTAGCTAGTTGGTCTCCTTCTTGAGATGCTCTCATGATGTCTTTAGGTTTGTGAGACTTTCCAAGAGTTAACAAAGAACTTTGACAAACTTCATCAATATCAACACCGTACTCTATTGCTAAAGGCTGTAGTACTGTTCTTTGATCTTGGACAGTAGCTTCTTGCAAATAATCTATTTTTGCTTCTACACCATGATTTAATTTGCGCCCTTTTGGTCCAGCAGAAAATAATTTATCTGGTGTTAAAGACTCAATTTTACCAGCTTTAAAAGTTGCTTTGTCTAATTCAGAAAGCAAACGTGAATACTTACCAATTCTTAAATCTACATGCCCAAACTCTGTATTTTGCATAGTTTTAAAAGAATTATCATCCAGATTAAAGTTGCTACTTAAACCAACATTAAAACCAGAACCACTTACCATAGAAAATACATTTTGACCGGCTTCAAGTTTGCTAACAATGGAATTGGCAATAGCTAAAGTATCATTAATAACGGTAAAGTTGATTTGCATTATATCTTCTCTGCTCTTAGGTTTAATGGTGCCGACTTCATCTTGATAATGAAGTTTATAATTAACACCTCTCACTAAGGCACGTGTGTCAAGAGCTTTAATCAAATCATCCATAAAATTAATCAAAGAATTTGCTTGCGGATGATCACAATTTGAAACACGCGGCGGATCATATTGTGTGTTAGGTGTAATATGCAATGCTCTATGCTTTTGAGTAGTTGACAAAGTTTTACCCTCTTTTTCAAAGAGCTTATGATGTTTTTTGGTTGCAGCACCAGCAATACCAAAAGTAATTGGTAAGACTTTTTGTCCAATAAATTCTGCCTGCATACTTACAAAAGAAATTATTTCATACAAAGCATCAATTGCTTTTGTCTTAGAAATTTTACTTAAATCAAAAACAAAATGTTTTGGTTTTTTTTCGTCGTCAAGACCTGTGACAACAAAATCAACAGTTGATCCACCTAAACGTGCATTCAGTGCAAATGGGCTTCTTTTATCTCTTTCTTTTTCACAAAAAGTTGCTCGATCTTCAAAATCATCCGGTTTCTGCGGAAAGCGTTCGAAATTTTTTTTAAATTGATCAAAACTAGTTATTGTAAGCGCCTTTGCCATAATTAGTATTTTAGCAAAATATTAGAAAAAACAATTGGGGGTAATCAGTTATTTTGCACTCGATTTTTCTAATATTTTTTCAAATTTTTCTTGATCAACGACAAAATCTTTAAAAGCTAATTGTACTTTTAGAGGAATATCTATTAGAGCGTAATTTTTTGAATCTACAAACATTAAGCTTTGAGACCCTTTACCAATTGTATCTCCTTGTTTATCAAGGATTTGGTGCTCCAAAGTAACAAATTTACGATTAAAATCTTTTATTCTGATTTTGATTTCTACTTCTGTAAACTCATTAATTTCTTTTAAAAATTTATGGTTATAATCACGAGTCAAAATCAAAAACTCTGAGGTTTTTGGATCAAATTCAGGCATTGTATGCAAGAAAAATAATTCTCTGGTTTTTCCTACCCATAAAGAATACATCGCAAAATAAACATTACCAACTGAATTCGTGTCTTGGTAAGTTGGGATAAATTGATGCACAAAAAAACTTTCTTGCACATAGCAACCCTTAATATCAACTGCTTTTGCACCTTCTGGTAGGTTTTGCAAATTAACACTTTGTTCTAAAGGCACAAAATTAATTTTGGTTTCAGCACTTGCCGTAATAAGTTTTGGTTCGTCTTTTGTTTTTTGTCTTTGGCTATCATCGCTATGTTTATAAAATCCATAAGCAAAAGGGAAAATTGCCGCCAATGCCATTATTGGAGTTTGCTCTTGAAAATAACCAATACCAAAAATAGCCAAACTAGAAAGACCACCAGCAAACAATTTAATACCAGAAAACTTACGATTTATTTTTTCGTTTTTTATGTCTCGATAAATAGCTACTGCATAAATCACAAAGAACGAAGCATAGAAAGCCATGTAGTATTCAAGCTCAAAACTAAAAAACTTTTCAAGACTGGAATCAAACAAAGAGATAAAACGCCCAAGCTCAGCAAAATGCATTGTTGTGATAGCCGCAATCACACACAACAAAGAACCAATCAAAGCAGAGGTGATAAGTTTTTGTGGGATAAAAGAAAAAATTATATTGTTATTGTCCTTAGCAAGCTTGGCACTATACCACTTATAAGCAATATAAGCACTATCAAAAGTTGACAATGCCAGTAAAGAAGCCGCTAACAAATAAAAGCCAAGCAAAGTATCAAATTTTGGAACTGCATGCAAAGTCTCAGTAATAATACTTTTTACTGAATAGAAAAAAGAACTTGGTTCTAAATTAGACAATGAGGCAAGCATTTCTGGCAAAGATTCTTTAGCATAGCTATAACAAGCTAAAGCAAGTAAACCATCAACAATTAAAACAGCCCAAAAAATCAAACCACCAATAATATATGAAGTTCGCACTGAATTGTTTTCACGTTTAATTTGAATAGCACGTTGCCAGTTTTGCAAATCCAACCAAGGACCACAAAGAAAACCTATTGTTATAGGAATCCAAAAAGCAAATTGAGCAAAAGAGTTTTTAAAACTATACAAAGGAGCAAAATTGAAAGCTTGTTTCAACCAATTAAAATGCCCTCCGCTCAGAGCAAATTGAGCTTTAAGTCCCTGCTCATCTGTACTTAAAGCCGCTGAAATCAAAGACTCTGTATTAAACAAAGAAGAATTAATCAAAACCCAAAAACTAGAAATAATAAAAACAGAAAAAATTGCGTGACTATATTTAATTTTTTTGATGTCTAATTCTTCACCCAAAAAAATAGTGATTCCATAAAACATAGCAACTGCCAAAATCGAAAAAATACCAAGAGGCAAAGTTATATATTTAAGACAAGCAAAAATCGTCATTGTAATTGCCAAAAATTGATAAAAGAAGAATATAAAACTGTAATTTTTTGATTTTTCTATAAATGCATTTTCAACATCATCTGCATTGTTATATTTCTTAAAAATATAATGATTAATTACTCCAAATAGAGTTAAACCTAAAGCATCTATTGTGGCAAATTTTAGCAAAGCGGCAACACCAAATTGAATTGTCACCTGAACAGCAAAAAATAGACCTAAACCCCAAGTCCAAGCAAGGGCAACTGAGTTTCCCCACAAAATTGAAGATAGAGTTTTTGAAAGCTTTGATGAAGTTTTTTGCGTAGACATAAAGTCTATCTTAGCATTTTAGACAATAACAATTTTGTTTTGGCTAATTCAATTGACTCCACAAAGAAACTTGCAAATCCTCTTGCACCTGTGTGTTTTTTGAACTTAATTTTTGTTTTCTAGAACTTTGTAATTGATTATTTATTGCACTAGCACGTAATAGAACCTCACGAGGTAAACCAGCTAATTTTGCAACCTCAATTCCATAACTTTTGTTAGCAGAACCAGCAACAACTTTATGCAAAAATTCAATTTGTTTTTTTGTGCCAGAACTTTCTTCGACTAAAACTTGATAATTTTTTATTGAACTAAAAATCTTTTCTAAATTTGCAAGCTCGTGATAGTGAGTAGCAAAGATTGTTCTTGGTGTACAAGTTTTAGCCAGATATTCAACAATTGACCAAGCAATCGCAACACCATCATACGTTGAAGTACCTCGACCTATTTCATCTAATACAATAAAACTTCTTGCAGACATACTGTTTAATATGACCGCAGACTCTGTCATCTCAACCATAAAAGTAGACTGTCCAGAAGCCAAATCATCACTAGCACCAATTCTGGTAAAAACTCTGTCAACCAAACCAATACGGGCATATGATGCAGGCACAAAAGAACCCATTTGAGCAAGCAAAATTATCAAAGCATTTTGACGCATATAAGTACTTTTTCCTGCCATATTTGGACCAGTTAAAATCATTATTTTTGTATCAATTAAATCGTTAGCAACAAAAGCACCCATTGCTAAGTTTTTTTCTATTACTGGATGTCTACCATCTTTGATTTCTATATCTAAACTTTCATCAAGAATCGGTCTTGTGTAGTTATTGTCTTGCGCTAACTTTGCTAATGCAATAATTGCATCTAAATTTGCCACATGATCAGCAATTTGCTTCAAGACCAAAGCTTGCTGAGCAAGTTGTTCACGTAATTCACAAAATAATTTATACTCAAGTGCGTTTCTTCTACTTTCAGCATTAGTGACTTTTTCTTCGAAGTTTTGTAAATCTTCTGAGACAAAACGTACATTATTCACCATTGTTTGTTTAACAACAAACTCATCTGTCAATTTTGTTTCATTTAATCTTGATGTCTCTAAAAAATAGCCATGCACTTTATTAAAAGCAACTTTTAAATTTTTGATGCCTAATTTTTCTCTTTGCTCAGCTTCATAGTTATCTAACCAAGATTGCGAATCTTCTACCAAAGTTATATATTCATCAAGCTCAGTATTAAAACCAAAATTCAGGATTTTCCCCTCTGTAATTGTCATTGCTGGATCTGTTTTGACTGCTGATTCAACCAGATCACAAAATTTGACAACAGAGTCTGGAATCATTTTTAGGCTTGAAAGAATTGGTGACTGAAACTGATCTAACAAAGAAGAAATTTCAAGTACTCGCAGTATAGAATCTTTTAAATTGTTAAGCTCTCTTGGAGAAATCAATCTTGCTAAAAGCCTTGAAGACAAGCGATCAATATCATAAGTATGCAAAAGTAATTCATAAATACTCGCACTTTCATTTTGTTTTTCAATACATTCCGCAACCGCATCTTGACGAGCATTAATAACCAACAAATCTAATAAAGGCTGTTCTAACCAAGACTGCAAGCGCCTACGTCCCGGCTTTGAAGCTGTTTTATCGATCACTGAAAATAAAGTGTTTTTTTTGTCTCCATAAATACTTTCTGTTAGCTCAAGATTTTTTCTAGTCGCTTTATCTAAAACCATAAACTCACTGACTTGATAAGTTTTTATAACATTGAAATTTTTTGAAGAATTATTGACAAATTCAGATGACAAAGTTTCTTTAAAATATTCTACAAGCGCACCTGCCGCCTTCAAAGCAAGTCCTCTAGCGTCAGGAGCAAAACTTTCTTTTATCAATTTATCAACTGAATTTACATTCAAAAAAGAACTTAAACTCTGTCTTGCTAAATCAATATCAAAATTCACTTTATTAAAAGGTGAAAGTTCTTTTTTAAAGTTAAAAGATGACAAATCAGCCTGAATTTTTTCTTCTGCCACAATCATGCCTTCTTCTTTGATTTTATTTGAAGGCAAAATGATTTCAGCAGGTTTAATTCTGGCGATTTCTTCATCTAAAAACTTTGCATTTAATTCAGTTGCAAAAAATTCTCCGGTTGAAACATCTGCAAAAGCTAGTCCAAAAAATTCAGACTCTCCTTTAAATTTTTCTGGACAAATAACCGCTATAAAATTATTGCGATAGCTATCGAGCAAATCCAAATCATTGATAGTACCAGCAGTAAAAACTTTGACAATTTCTCGTGGCACCAAACCCTTGCAAGTTTTTGGATCAGCCATTTGCTCGGCAATATAAACCTTATAATCTCTTTCCAAAAGACGCGCGATATATGTTTTCACAGCTTTTTGCGGAACTCCCGCCATAGGAATTCTGCCACCCGGGTAATTGGACTCTGGTCTACCCGTGAGGGTAATGTCTAATTCACGAGCAATATCCTCGGCATCTTGAAAAAAAGCCTCGTAAAAATCACCCATTCTAAAAAAAAGCACTGCTTTACCAGACAAAGTTTCTCTTGCCTTTAAATACTGTTGCATTACAGGAGTAAAATTTTCTATTTTTAAATTATGATAGGGCTCAGCCACAAAATAAGATATTAACATCCTTAAGACACTGCGGACCGTGTTATTTTTGTCTCATTTATAAGACACTACGGACCGTGTTATTTTTGTCTTATAAATGAGACAAAAATAACACGGTCCGCAGTGTCTCGACAAGAGCTAATGTTAATACAAAAAAAAATACCTTGATCCGACCAAAACCAAGGTATTTCTATTTAATTTTTATACTCAAATCCAAACCAACTCAACTGTGCATTCGCGGTTACCTTTCTTTCAAAAATCCCGCCTAGTAGACTTTGAACTTAAGCTATGTGATTATTATGGCACAAATTGCTTAAGATTTCATTATTTTTTTATTAATTGTGTTTTATATTCCCTTTATTTTCATTAATTTTTTTTAGTTTTAGAGGCTTTAAAGGCACTCAGGCTATGGTTTATGGCTTAAAAACAAGGTTTTTTCAAAAATG
The DNA here is from genome assembly GCA_038146805.1 of bacterium. Taxonomy (GTDB): domain Bacteria; phylum Cyanobacteriota; class Vampirovibrionia; order LMEP-6097; family LMEP-6097; genus CAIYXB01. The sequence continues at coordinate 175,657 of JAYQSH010000005.1, forward strand.
TTAAAATATTAACTATGCCGAAAGGATCTGAAACAAAAGAAGAAAAACTTGTAAAAAAGGCCCTAGAAGATTTTAAAAAAATAAGCAAGTCTAAGGGTAAGATAACTGGCTGGACCGATGCTTTTTTGTTAAAATATCGCGATAAATTGAGAGTTCTTGCAAAAAAAACTCGAGGACACTGGAGCTTTAGCTTTTATGAAACTCTGCAAAATATCAACAAAGAAAGTATCAAAAGAGATCTAAATCCGTCAACTAAATAAAACTTTAGCCACAAGATTTGTATACAAGTTCAATTAACTAACTTTGATTAGTTAGATTATGTTAAGTAATTAAAATTCAAAACAATTAATGGAATGTTGAAGGCTCTTCTGCTGCTCGATAAGAATTTTCGACCTTATCAGCAAACTCAAGAGTTTCACCCAAAGCTTTTAATTTATTTTCATAACGAAAAATCAAATTATCAAGCTCTTTTTTTGTTCTATACAAGGTTCCGAGTTCCTTTGCATATTTTTTGAATTCATCTACGATGTTTTCCATTTTATTTGGCTCTCCTGTTGAGTAACTCACAACCTCTTGACTCTAGTATTATTCGGATAAACTCAGTAAATACTTGAATGTTTTTTAGTATTAAATAAGCTTATTAACAACATTTTATATATAAATCATAGATTTAGACAAGAGGGATAGTGCCTAATTTTTATAATTAAAACAAATGAACTAGTCTAAATGACTGAGTTCAACTAAAATTTTCACCTATATACTAAATACTGATTTAGCCTGCTCAGAACTTTTTTCAAGATCTTTTGGTCTAAATTTTTCTATATCGGTTGCAGAAGCCAATCTATCATAACCACAACCTTTGGTATCGCTACAAGCCAGTTTGTCTCCGCGTTTCAAGTTTTTATACATCATCTTTTTGCCACACTCTGGGCAATCTGCATCAACCGGTGGATACCAGAAAACCTGCTCACAGCCAGTTTTTGCCCAACTGTTACAACCATAAAATATTTTTCCAAAGCGAGATTTTTTTTCAACAATATCACCCTGACAATTGTCTTGTGGACATTTAATGCCTGTCTTTTTTTGTAAAGGTGAGCTATATTTGCAATCATCAGTTGTACATGCGATGTAATCACCATAGCGCCCATAGCGAATAACTAACGACGAGTTCTTGCAATCTGGGCAATCTTCTTCGTTATAAGGTCTATCATCAGGTGCTGGAGTTCCTTCTTTGGTCAGGTTAACTATTTGCTTGCAATCTGGATAATTTGAACAACCTAAAAAAGGACCAAAACGACTTGATTTCAAGTTCATTACCGATTCACATTTAGGGCAATTGTACTCAGTTGCAATTTCAACATTTTCAATTTCTTCACCCGCTTGTTTGACAATGTCAATAAAACCTTTGTCTAACTTTGCTAATTTTGCTTCAACTTCAGCTTTCTTTTTGCCTCTTGCAGGTTTGATTTTTTCTCTTTTTGACCAATCTTTACCAAAATAAAAAAGCTTGAGCATCTCAACCCAATTTTGTTTACACTCAGCAACTTCATCCAAGGAATTTTCCATGCTAGATGTAAAATCTACATTTATATAACGACCAAAATGATCGACAAGTAGTTTATTTACACTAATACCAAGCTTAGTAGGTTTTAGAGCATTACTGTTTTCAACTTTTTCTACGTACTTTCTATCTTGAACAGTGTTAATAGTAGGTGCATAAGTTGAAGGTCTACCGATACCAAGTTCTTCTAATGCTTTTACCAAACTCGCTTCATTATATCGAGGTGGTCCCTCAGTAAAATGCTGACTAGGATTTGCTTTTAGGTAATTAATTAAATCACCTTTTTCTAAGCTATCCGGAAAAGCAGTATCGGCTTCAGAACTTTCTTCATCTTCGTTTACTTCTTGAGCTCCTTCATAAACAATCGAATAGCCCTGAAAAACTTTTTTACTTTGACTTGCTCTAAGCAACAAATCATCTTTTGCAGAACTTATTTCCAAAGTTTTGATTTCCAATTTTGCAGGGGTCATTTGAGACGCAACAAATCTTTGCCAAATTAATTTATAAAGTTTATATTGCTCATCTGTTAAATATTTGCGAATTGATTCCGGAGTTTTTTCAATATAAGTAGGTCTAATTGCTTCGTGAGCATCTTGTTCATTTGCTTTTTTCACCTTGCCATATTGATTTGCAGTTGCAGGATAAAAATCAGCACCATAAGTTTTTAAAATAAAATCTTTTGCAGCCTCTTGCGCTTCTGGAGCAATTCTCAGACTATCAGTTCTCATATAAGTAATCAAACCAACTAGATCACCTGAACTACCAATCTTGACTCCTTCATAAAGACCTTGAGCAACTTGCATTGTTCTTTTGACAGTAAAGCCCAGCGCACTTGAAGCCGCTCTTTGTAAAGTAGAAGTTTTAAAAGGTGCTTGAGCTTTTTTGCTTGAAGGTTTTGTTGCAATAGATTTAACTTGCAAATCCGCTTGCTCAATACGCTTCACGATTTCCTCAAGCTCTTGTTGCGAACCAATAACCATATTTTTATTAGGATCGATATCTTTTGTTGGAGCAACTATACGCTTAGAATCAACTTGAGCAAGTCGCACTGAAAAATCTGGTTTTTTGTTTTTGTCATCTGCCTCAACATCAACAAGCAAAGACCAATATTCTTCTGGAGTAAAAGCTTGAATTTCTTCTTCACGCTCACAAATCAAACGAACTGCAATCGATTGCACTCTACCAGCACTACGACCACCAATTTTGCGCCATAAAAGAGGACTAATTTTATAACCAACAAGCCTATCTAAAATTCTTCTTGCTTGCTGAGCATCAACTAAGCCTTTATCAATATCACGTGGGTTATCGATTGCCGCAAGCACAGCATTTGGTGTAATTTGGTTAAAAGTAATTCTTGAAAGTGCAGATTTTTTTGTATTTAAAATCTCACTTAAATGCCATGCAATAGCCTCGCCTTCACGATCCGGATCGGAAGCTAGGTAAACTTTTTGAGCCTTTTTGGCAAAACTATTGAGCTCATCAACAACCTTTTTCTTACCCGACATCACCTCGTAACTAGGCTCAAAATTAGACTTAACATCAATACCTAAACCTTTTGCGGGTAAATCCCTAATATGTCCAACGCTAGATTTTACAAGATAATCTTTACCCAAAATTTTGGTCAAAGTTTTCGATTTTGCTGGTGACTCAACAATTACTAGATATTTAAAGTCTTTTTCTGTAGTTTTCTTGCTTGCCATATTCTTATATGCGTTAGGATATTACAATATATACTCATTATTTTCAAATCTCAAACACTTAAAATATTTTCATATTATAAAAAATAGGTATAATCAGGCATTTAAAATAAAAACCTTGCACGTATTGACGGATTGTGATAATATATCTATATAGATTAAAAGTGTTATGACAATAAGGGTACCTAATGCAACAAACACTGATCATGGTAACAAATATTTACCAGCACTAATTAATGGGCCAGAAACTCCTACACAAACAAAATCAAATCCAGCAAACACCAGAGAACACAATCGCAGATTGAGTTTACCAACAAATCCAAATTTTGAACAATCTCCACTTGAAAAAAACTATAATACTATAGTTCAAGAAAGTCCTTTGATTGATCCAATTAGAGCGGGACTAGGAAGAATACAACAAGGTTTACAAGTTGCAGGACAAACCGTGAGTGATTTATCAGGGAGTGTTACTGAATTAACACAAACAGGATTGCAAAAAAGCACCACCAATCCAACAGTAACAACAGCAGTTGCTGTTGGAGGTACTGGTGTTATGGGTTTACTCTCTATGAGAAGTTTAATTAATACTTTTAAAAATTGGCAAAACCCTAGAAGTGGCTCTTGGGCAATTTCTGCATTACAAACAATTATTCAAGGTGGACTCACTTTTGCTTTGGGTTCTCCATTATTTGGCGATGGAGAAAAAAGCCCACTCGCACAAAATATTGATGGAGAGAACTCTGTACCCCTTAAAACAATTTTAGGAGGAGTGGGTGCTTCAGCATTACTAGGTGCATTCAATATGCTATCTGAAGACCGCTTACCTATCGTTAGTAAAATTCCGGTAATTAACAAACTTGCTGGTGGTATCGCCAAAGATCTACGAGGCGGAATTGATACTTTAACAACAGCAAAGCCTCTCAATGAGCAAAGCGCGGGCGGTATACCTGGCATGCCAACAGGTATGGCTGCTTAAAAATTTGTTGGAATTTTAAGCTAATAGTTTTTCTAAACTTTCATTAATGATTTGTGGTGAAGCTTTACCTTGAGTTTGTTTCATTACTTGACCAACAAAAAAACCTTTGATTTTTTGATTTCCTGCTTTATAGTCAGCAACTTGTTTTGGATTAGCATCTAAAATTGTTTGAATGATATTTTCAATTTCAGAACTATCAGTAATTTGAGCTAACCCTTTATCAGCAATTAATTTTTCTACATCAGTTCCATTTTCTAAAAGCTCTATGATGATGTCATTTTTTGCGATGTTGTCAGAAATAATACCTTTATCAATCAAAGCAATCATTTGAGCGAGTAATTTTGAACTTAATTTTGTTTGGCTTAATTCAACTTTGTTGTCATTGAGATATGCGGCAATAACGCCAGTAAGCCAGTTTGCAGTCTTAGTAGCATTTGCACCTTGAGCAACGGTCTCTTCAAAGAAATTTGCAACGTTTATATCTTCTGTTAAATTATGTGCAGTATCTTCATTAATATTAAACTCTGCAACGTAACGAGTTTTTCTTTGCAATGGTAATTCAGGCAAAGAAGCACGTAAAGCATCTACGGTAGTTTGCTCTAACTGCAAAGGCAAAAGATCTGGCTCAGGGAAGTACCTATAATCATGAGCATCTTCTTTTCCCCGCATAGAATGGGTTTTACCAGAATTTTCTTCAAATAACCTTGTTTCTTGGACAACTTTTTCACCTTTATCTAAAAGCTGTGATTGTCTTTTATACTCATATTCAATCGCTCTTGAAATAGATCTAAAACTATTTACATTTTTGATTTCGGCACGAGTTCCATATGGCTCACCTTCTTTATTCAAAGAAATATTTATATCACATCTTAAAGAACCTTCTTGCATATTGCCATCACAGACACCAATATATAAAAGAATTTTCCTAAGTTCTTTTACATAAGCAACAGCTTCTTGAGCATTCGCAATATCAGGTTCAGAAACGATCTCTATCAATGGAGTTGAAGCACGATTAAGATCCACTAAAGAATACTCGGAACCATGTAAGCGATCAGCACCAGCATGCACTAATTTACCAGCATCTTCTTCCATATGAATTCTTAAAATTCTAACTTCTTTGTTGCCAATATTTAATTTGCCATGATTGCAAAGTGGCTTATCAAATTGACTTATTTGATAACCTTTTGGTAAATCAGGATAGAAATATTGTTTTCTATCAAATTTTGAATTTAAATCAATCTGACAATCTAAAGCTAAGCCAGCCTTAATAGCATATTCAACTGCTTTGGCGTTGAGTACTGGCAAAACACCCGGATACCCCATACAAACAGGACAAGTGTTAGCATTTGCTTCTTTACCAAACTCTGTAGAGCATGAACAAAAAAGCTTTGATGCAGTTTTAAGTTGAGCGTGAACCTCGAGACCAATAACGATATTATATTTTTGCTTTGTAGTACTAGACATATTGATAATTTTAGCATTTAGAATTTTTTGGCGCCAAGCACTTGAAAAACAAAAAACAACTATGAATCAAGATATAATGACAAATCATGCTTGGTATTTATTTAACATGCGGCTATCCAAATTTAAGCACAACAAAAAAAGCATTAAGAATTTTAGACGACAAAGGTGTTGACCTTATCGAACTTGGTGTTCCTTTTTCGGATCCACTTGCAGATGGACCTGTGATCCAAAAAGCAAGTTTTCAAGCTTTGCAAAATGGCGTCAATTTAAATACGATTTTTAATTTAGTCGCAGAATTACAAAACGAGGGTTGCAATGCAAATGAAAAAAAGGATTGAACAATATCATTTTATTTTCTTACTTCAATCCTTTATTTAATTATGGTTTTGATCGCTTAATAGAAAAATGTTTAGAGACAAAAATACGAGGAGTTTTAATTGCCGATTTACCAATTGAAGAAGCTCAGGAACTCAGTAAAAAATTTAAAGCTGCAGGACTTGATTTGATTTTGTTAGTTGCTGTCACAAGTTCAAATGCAAGAATTGAAAAAATTAGTGAACTCTCAGAACCTTGGATTTATTTGGTTTCACGAACTGGAGTCACGGGCTCACAAGAAGATATCAAAAAGCTCGAGCAAAAAACAACAAATTATGACGAGCGACTAAAAGAAATAATTCAAACTATCAAAGCAAAAAGCAAGAAAAAAATTGGCTTGGGTTTTGGTATAGATTCAAAAGCAAAAGTTGAACATGCTTTAGAATTAGGAGCCGATATGGCAATAATTGGCTCAAAAACAGTCAAGCTTTTAGAAGATGCAAGCTTAAAAGATTTTGCAGCATTTTTAGATGAACTTCTTTAGTGCCTAAGAAGCTAGTCTAACTGGGAATGTTATAATAGTGTATCCTTGAAGTTCAAGGTCAGTAAACTGAAAATTGGTGGTAAAAACAAAAAAGGTTGTTGCAAAAGTCTTCAACTTTTAAGGGCGTGCTTCCAAACCCGTAATAAGTATCTCGAGTCTTTAGATTTGGGCGTAAGTAGGGTTTGGTTAGACACGCCTAACAAAAGAATCAAACACCGCGGCTTAGTGAGTTTCACGCAGTGAAACAAGCTAAGCGTAAGGTCGTTTGTGGGACTGATTTCTGACCCCATTTGCTAGTGATTTTAACCTTTCACTGTATTTTAAAATTCAAAATGGGGTTTGGAATCAGTCCCTTTAAGGATTCGCTGAAAAAAAAGTTTTGAAGCGGTATTCTTAAAAAATTTGGGGGCGTTTCAGATTTGACAATGGTCGGATATGATGGATGGCGAGTCTAGGTAGCTTAGGTCCTAGTAAAACCAAAGTAAAATATAAGTGCAAATAATGAATTTGAAGTAACTGCTGTTAATACAACTGCAGACTACGCACTCGCTGCGTAGTAAGTCCCGACAAAGTGTGGACACTCCTTTCTACTTAAGGGCTAACCGCTTAAACTAGAAAGGCACCAACAGGTTAGTGCGTTGAGTAAACTTTGATAGGTTTAGTTTATGATACAAAGACCATAAGCCTAGAACCCGTTGAGTGTCTATGCTCATGCGAACGGTAAAATTGCAGATCCATAGACTACACTCGTAGTGCGTCGTTGTTGAAAACTGTTGGACGCGGGGGGCAGTACCTCGCCGCCTCCACCATTTCTCCGCCCGGGTAAATGCGAAGGTAAACTTAGCGCCACCGAGGGCGGTTATAGCCACCAGAGTTGTGTCAAGCTAATAAAAATTCATACGCAGGTACTACTTCTATAAAATCACTAGCTTCTGTGATTTCTTCTTTAGTATCAAAACTTATAATTGTTAATTTCTGGGCAGAGAGTTCTTTCTTTGCTTCTATCAGAGCTCCGACTTCACGCTCCCGGGTATCAGGGTCACTGAGATCGTAGCAAACTTGATACAAGGCAGATTCCTGTGGGAAGTAAAAATCAACTTCATGGTCTTTTGCTGTTTTGTAATAAAAATTTCTTGATTTAGTTTTCTTAGAGCCAAGAAAACTAAAGTCTCTAGCTTGAGTCCTCGATTTTCACTTAAGGCGAAACCTAGTTCTTGAGCAAGTCCTGTATCTATAGGATAGATTTTTTTAGGGGCCATTTGTTGTTTTTTGATGGAGGGTGAAAATTGATTTAGCACAAAAAATAGCCACGATTGTTCAAAATGGTCGATATAGTTAGTAATGGTGCTAGTGTTTTTGACCCCTAAATGGGTTTTGATTTTGGAATAAGAAAGGGGTGCTGCGACATTGCTAAGTAGATAGTGTCCAAGCTCTCTAATGGTTCTGTCTGAATCTATGTTATGTCTTGCTACGATATCCTTATAGACAGAGTTCTCGTAGATGGTTTTGTGGATCTTAAGCTCGGGGTAGCGTAGTGCTTGAGCTATGCCACCAAGTTGTAAATAATTCGAGAGTTCTTTTTTCAATAGAACTCTTGTTTTGGTGTCGTAGATATTTCCTTTTTGTTTAGTGTAACTAATGTCAAAGAAATCCAAATACTCTTTGAAACTAAAAGGGAAAAGCTCTAAGGAGATATTGCGACCTGTCAGTCTGGAGGCAAACTCCTTACTAAAAGAGAAGAGTTTGACCCGGTGATATAGACTTTGTGTTTCTCATCAAAAGTGAACGGGCAATGGTTTCCCAAGCTGGAATATTTTGAATTTCGTCAAAGAAAAACACTTTGCGCTCCCCAAAAGTTCAATCAAACCATGAAGGTCCCAAAATCTTGTGCTTCAAAGTCCAAAATAAATTGTGATCAAAATTGATATAGTAGTAGCCATCTTCTTGATAGAATTTACGGGATATTTGTGCAAAGAGGGTTGATTTGCCAACTCGTCTAAGCCCCGAGACTACAAAAACAAAAGGTGAATCAATTTGTTTCTCAACTTCATGGAGAGCTTCCCTCCAAATGCCGATGTCACTAGAAACAAAATCTTCATTTTGTCTGAGTAATAGTTCCTTGATTCTGTCTTTATTGAAGGACATAGGTCTTTTGCTAATAGAATTATACCACAAAAAGCTCTTTTGCAGATAGACTAATCTCCACTATAGGTCTATTACAAATAAAAGATATCTTGCGCAATCAAAGATTGCGCAGTAGATGTCGCTAAAAAAGGTAGCGATCGCAACGAATGTTCCGTATCGCCTTAGTGAAGATTTTTAATTATGCAAGAAGTTTAAAAACTTCGGTTCAGCAGAGCTGGCTCGGTACGGGATCCTTTAGGTGAGGTTAAATACTGAATTTAGATATGTTTGAAGATTCTTAAAATGCAAGTTAGAAATTATTGTTTTGAAAAGTTAGGGTTGACAACGCTATTGATGTGAATGATTCAAAACCCCATTTTGAATTTTAAAATACAGTGAAATGTTAAAATCACTAGCAAATGGGGTCAGAAATGTCCCAAAACGACCTTTATTAGCTTGTTTCACTGCGTGAAACTCACTAAGCGACGGTGTTTGATTCTTTGTTTTTGTCCAACCAAACCCTAGTTCCTGCCCAAATCCTAAAGACTCGAGATTTATTACGGGTTTGGAAGCACGCCCATAAGACAAAAATGAACACGGTCCTAACTCTATAGAGAATTTGAGCATTTTCACGGAGAAATAGCATCAAAACAACCTCGGCGGTCTTTGTATATCTATATGGCGGTATTAAAGAAAAATTCAACTCGAATATTTTTAATATTTCACAAGCAGATCCTAAAATAAAAATTCTATTATTGAATCCAGACACTTATTGTGGTCCTGTAGCAGTTATTAATACTCTCTTGGCTAAATATCAAGATATAAAGAACTTCTTTAGATATGGAGCAAATGAAAGTGCTATTAACAAACTTGTGACTAGACTTTCTAAGCTATGAAAACTCAAGGGAAAAATAGTCAAGAGCCTGGTACAAAGGCTATGGATTTGATCAACGGTATTATACAATTTAGCACAGAAGAAAACTTGAATTTATTAGAACTCAATCATAGAGGGTGGTTTGCTGGGGAGATAGAAAATCCAAATAACTTAACTAACATCGAATGGATCAAAAAAGCTTTGTTCAGGTTTTGATATTGTTCTACAAGTTGGGTGGTATAAAAGAAGTGATCTCGCAAAGTTTATTCGAACCGGAGGTCACTATGTCACTTTAGTGGGATACGACCAGCAAAACTATATATCAATGACCCGTCAAAAAGATCTAAGAGGCAAACGAAAGAAGCTACTGTTTTAACTCATTTCAACAGTCAACTTATTAATAAAAATCTTAGACAAGGCTTTTTAATTCTAATTGGATTAGATATCAACTCTAATTATGGTTTAGATATGCGATCAAGATGGAGCTAATTACAAGGTGCAAAAAGTAAATTTTATAAACTGATGCTCTAAATCCACCTAGATGGACTGATTCCAACCCCATTTTAAATAAAATACTTTAGCAAATGGGGTGAAAAAGAATAAAGCTTTTTCAGGTGAAACTCACTAAGGAGGGTGTTTGATTCTTTGTTAGGCGTGTCTAACCAAACCCTACTTATGCCCAAATCTAAAGACTCGAGATACTTATTACGGGATTGGAAGTACGCCCATAAAAGCCTTTAAAACAAAGATATATTAAAAGTTTTTTGATACATAGCGCTACCTGTAAATACAAAATAAAATTTCAAAAGTCTTTTAGGTTTTTTGAAGATTTATATTTTCAGGTGGAGTTTAGAGCATCAGTTAGTAAATTTTACTAATTAATTGTATTTATACAAGCTTTAACAGAGTATTATGTATTATGACTGATTTCTAAAAACATGGTGTTGATTACAGGTTTACTACTTGAACATTATGATAATCTGAAGATCCACCAACTAGAAATGAAGTACACGAAGCTTTTGATCTAGCTTTTGATACCAGAGGTAAAACCAATCGGAGAAACTCTATCTACCTTAAAACAATGCATGAAAGAGAACTGTGGAACCCTCTTGAAGAACAAGAAATAAGAGCAGCCGTAGAAAAAGCAGCTAAAACAAAAGACGTTGTTTCTGTTTTAGATTTTGGCTGTGGTAATGGAAAGATTATAGATCTCTGGGAATCCATTGCAAATGATTTAGCGAGGCAAGGCAAAACACTAAGAGTGGTTGCCTATGAACCTTCAACTAAAGCTTTACAAAGCTGGCGTCAAGATTTAACAAATGATGTTAACTATATAGGCGCTACTAGAAACTATCAAGAGACAATTCATAAAGAATTGCCAGATAATGGTGCAACAAATGAGCCAACTTATCCAGCAAGTACTTTTCAAAATGATTGTTTATCAATCACCCTAGTGCATGCTAACACTCAAGATGATCCAACATCAGTCGGTACTACACTGCAATCTGTCAACTCTAATAGTCCCTTTGATTTATCAATTAGTTTTGAATCACTTCCATTTGTAGAGACCCAAAGATAAACGTACAGCAACTTTAAGTATGCTTGGCGACATTACTAACCAAAAAGGAGTTGTCTATGCCACTTTTCCTAGTATGCATAGTAAGAAGTGGGCTGGCTATAAACAAGAAATTGATAGAAGAAAACAAGCTGATGGCAAATGTTGGTGTAGCCAAAAGAAGATGGTGACATACTCTACAACTTTATGAACAAGCACGTGCTATATCATTTACAAACTTTACCATCAATGGTTAATGAAGCCTATCAGAGCTGGATTGAATGATATAGAAGCTGGCGTTAAACAAGTTTGGCATCAACAACATCACCAAAAGCAAAACGGATTATCAGAAAAAGATAGTGAAATTGCAAAAATGGTTAATCAAACTATAGCTGATAGTGGCGTTGTTAAAGAAGCAGAGAACAGGGGAGTTTCGATGAAGAGTTATCAACTAGGCTATATAACACTGCTCCAATCTTACACACAATAGATGGGATGATACAGTTGAAAGCGCCGCAAAGCTTCGGCTTAAGCTGTTAATTTCAAATTCAGCATAGTTTTCCAGCACTTGAAATCAATCTCAGATAGTGATTTATTATGGCGTACCTCATGCTACGCCTCCACCATATAATACTTTTGAAACCTAGCAATATTGCTAGGTTTTTAGTTTTAAAACTTAAAACTTTGACCACCTTTCGACGTTTTCCACCTTTAATAATGATTAAAAGTATTTTTGATCTCTTACGAGACAAATCCCATAGTAATAAATAGCAATGTTATAAATACCCATATTCACGTTGTTGATAATTTCCGAAAATGGTTTAGGTAAAAACTTTTGCACAGAATCCAAAACAGCATAAATATTAAAAAGAGAACCTGATAATTCTTTTGATCATCTGGGTGATACATAGCGACAGTGTTTGCAACAACTGCACCAAAATTTCTAACAATATTCCTCACTTTTTCAAGAGGCTTAAACAATAAACCTAAACTGGTTGAAAGAAGCACTAAGTGACCAGCAAAAGCTAAACTATGCCCACTTTCGTTTTCTGGAGAAACAAAAACTTTTCTTTTTTCTGAAAACAGTCCACCAGTATAAACTTCTTTTGCCATTTTCAAAACTTCTTGAAGGCTGGTTATTAGATTTTCCTTTTACCATTTATTTTATCTACTCGGCTAGCTTGTGCAAAATCTAAAATACCTAAACCACCAGAAATTCCCTTAGTCAGATTTATATTTTCAATTGAGCTGAAATTAGACATCAAGGGATCCAGTACCTTTACAATCGCATCCATAGAACGGTCATCTTTTAGAGCAACAATAGCTAGTGAGCCATAAGCCAAGCTATGAACCAATTTAGAAAGCCCTAGAGAAAAGCTATTTACTTTCTTTTGAAGACTATCATCAACTTTTAATAGCTTAGTTGCAACAACAAAAGAAATGAGAAGCCGCAGCAAAAAGTAGGAAAACTTACGGCTTTTAAGTTCATAATCACCAAATTTTAAAGATTCTTCTTTGTACAAATTCTTCTTTTGAGGAGCTTGGCATTTGTTTTAGACCTTTTTGAACTTGAGCCCCATTGTTTTCAAAACCATCAGGTGCAAAATCAAGATTTAAATCTGGTGCTATTGGTAAAGTCAAAACTAGTTTCGCACCATCTTCTTATAAGTTCGGCTAAGAACGTAAATCACCACTGCAACTAATACACCCGGCAAAACCTCATTGATAGTATCTTGTAAGTGAAGCAAAAATCTCCAAGCAACAACAGCAAATGTTGATGTGGTGACCATTAATATTGAAGTTTTAGCCCCTAAATCCCAATCAAAACATCTAATCACCATTAATGGTCCAATCACAGCAGTGAAAACAGCCCAAGTAATGATTGTCAAATCAAAACATTTTGCTTAGAGAATATTGCAAAAATATTGCCATAACTGCTATAGCGGGTTGCAAACTTAGAAGCCCAGTAAATTTTTATATTTAGGAAATAAATCCTGGGTGATACTTGCTGAACAAGAAATAATTTGTGAGTCAGCTGTAGAAATAGCTGCAAGAAAAAATTCCCGCTAAAATAAAACCCCACTAAAACATCTGGCAAATACTTTGATGCCAATAAAGGCAAAGTTAACTCGGTATCCATATTTGCAACTTCAGGCATTAGAATTCTTGATGCCAGCCCTACTCCTAAAGCAGCTAAGCCAAATAAAACGTAAAGTAAGAAATATATATCTCTTGATTTATTCATCTTTGTTGGATCATTAATGACATTGGTCTTACCATGGTAAGGGACTTGCCCTATGACTCCCATAACCATTAATCATTAGGCTTATAATGAATATCAAGAAAGAAGTTTTCATATCTTCTGGAATCCATGTAATTAAATCAGGATCTATTTTTCAGAGAATTAAACAATTCAACAAAACCACCACAGTTATAAACTGAAACTACAAAAAGTAAAAACATTGCCCCACACATCAATATCGACTGAATTACATCAGTCCAAATTGAAGCTCTAATACCGCCTGAAAAACAATAAATAGCAACTATTAAACCTGCAATAACAATCCCAAGATTATAGTCCCAATCAAGCATGACATGAAGAGCTTTACTACTTACCTTAAGCTGAGCCGCTGCATAAAGGCTCAAAAATATAAAACTAATCACAGATACAAGCTTGATAACCGAGCTTCTAGGTTTATAATCACAAGTGCCAACAAAGTGATAGTACTTACATTACGTGCTTCAGATTTTTCTCTAAGTCTTCGATGAATTGTTAACCAGCCTAAGGTCACCCAAAGCCCAATAATCAAATACCAAATTGATGATATTCCTTGGTTATAGGTATAGCCAATATGTGGCAATAAACATAAAGCCACTATAATTTGTCGATAACATAGACAAAGCCATTACCCATGGATGGACTTTTCTACCAGCAAGCAAGTAGTCCTCAGAGCTAGCTTTTGCTTTCCTTGAAGAAAGTACTCCCACAAAGACCATGGCAAGCACAAAAACTATGAAGCTTAAGGCAACACTATTCTTCTTGGTTCAGAACATTTCTAAAATAATACCTAAAAACTTTACTATTAGCTTTTCAAGCATCAACTCGCCTGCTAGAAAGCACAAAGCTCGTCAACAAGGCTTTTGTTACTAATTATAAAAAAATTAAGACTCGTATTAACACCAGTGTGACTAAGCAACAAGATGTGCAACTTCATACACTAGCTCTCCACCATTTTTACATATCTTAAAATCATCAGCCAAACAATAGCTCGAAACAATGATTCATAAATCTCTCTAAGAGTAGCTAAGTTGGAACACTAAGCTTTTCTAACCAAATCTTTCAAATCTTTAATCATGCCTGAATCTAAAACTTGTTGCAACTCATCATTGACAAGCCCCTTATACTCTATGTGGAGATTCAAATGCATTGAAGAGTTGCCATCTTCTAGCTCTTTAATTTGCCTTCAACAGGTATAGCTTCAACTTTAAAAGCAGGACTTTTATTGATTGCAGCTGCAACATCTACTGGATCAATAAAACCTAGTCGATGGGAAAGCCTCTGACTAAGTCCTATCATTGTTTGATCAAAAACAAAAGCTAGTTCATTATGTAAGTCTGGATTCTCTATATCAAGATTTTTTATAAGATTTTCAAAAGCATCTAAAATATTTATATATGCTTGCTTTCTATCATTTTCATCGATCAATTGGTAAGCATTAATGGCTTCCCATAAATCTTCAATTAAATTAGTTTGCAATTTATCTAACACCTTAGTTGCTTCTGCATATTGAGACTCAAAGTCATTAAAACTTTTAGCTTTTGGCTGCAATTCATTAGCAATTTTCTCTTTAAGGTGAAGAACCATTATTGATATATTTTTTTGAGCGGCATGAAAAACAAGCATTGGTAATTGTGGTGAATGAAATCTAGATTCAAAAGCTTAGAATCTTCAGACGGAAGCATAGCCCACAATGCATGTGATTTCAGCCAAACATCAGCACCTGAATCATTCTTCCATGTTTGCATTTGATCAATTTGTTTTTTATCTAACTTCTCTTGAAGCATATCCAACACTTCATCAAAGCTCATTTCTAAATTTTCAATTTTTTATGCAGTTTTATATACATTATTTTTCTTCTTCAAGCCTTTTTGAAATTTCTTGTTGAATAAAAAAATCTATATCTGCCCTTAGATCTTCTCTATCAACTTTTGCCAATGACTTTGACATAGCTCTGTTACCACGACCAAGTTCTGAATCAAAAGGAATTGCTGTTAGCAAGATCGAGTCAATTATATCCAAATCGTCTAATTGACGAACAAGAGCTCTAAAGTCTTGCCTTCATATGCTCAGACCATTCTGAGTATTGATATGTGCTTGACAAAACTCTTTGAACAATGTGACAATCTGTTCTCTTTTATCAGTATCAGCCAAGTTAACCTTGTGATCAGTTACCAATTTTGCATTTCTGCTACTTGACGGCCAACTTGTGCAGGAATCAAAGTCTGTACAAATCTGTTTTTGCTATATTGTCTACTATACGGCGAAACACGACTAAAGATAATACCGCTTTTTGTAAGTTTTACAACCCCTAATTAAAAAGATAAGCAATTGCTTAGTTTTGCATTTGATCAATTTGTTTTTGATCTAGCTTCTCTTGAGGCATATCAACACTTCATCAAAGCTCATTTCTAAATTTTCAATACTTTCTATGCAGGTTGCATATGCATCGTATTCTTCTTCAAGCCTTTTTTAAATCAAAATAAATAAAAGTCAGCACTCTCTAATGAACCAAATACAACAACCGCAATTAAGCCAAGCCAAATCATTGACCAATTTATAAAACTTTTATTTGCAAAAAACTCTTCTATTTTTGTATATCTTCTAATTGCCATCAACACATAAAAAATAATCATATAGATATAAATATTACTGAATTGCAAAATAGAAAAATCCGCTTGAAAAATCTTGGCGATGATTGCTAGCGCTTGCGATAAATTTTCTGCCCTAAAAAATATCCAAGCCAACAAAACAAAATGAAAGGTCAACAAACAAGAAATAAATTTAGGGATTTTTAAATTAAGTTTTTGCAAATAATCAAAAACAATTATATATAAGCCATGCAAAGCTCCCCAAATGACAAAAGTCATATTAGCACCATGCCAAACCCCAGCTATAAGCATGGTTATAAAAATATTGAAATAATTATTCCACTTAGAACATCGATTACCACCCATCGGAATATAAACATAATCGCGAAACCATGTTGAGAGACTGATATGCCACTTATGCCAAAATTCACGAATATTAGATGCGAAATAAGGCAAATTAAAATTCAACATTAACTCATAACCCATTAATCGAGCGACACCACGTGCCATATCGGTATATCCAGAAAAATCTCCATAAATTTGCAAAGCAAAACCATAAGTACTTAACAGTAGTTCTAAACTACTTTGGTACTCATGAATACCATATGAAAAATTTACTAAACTTGCAATATTATCAGCAAATACGACTTTTTTGATTAAACCCCAGACAAACAAAGACAAACCTGAACGAATAAAATCTTTTTTATATTTAGGTCCTCCATCAATTTGACCCAATAAATTTGAAGCTCTTTCAATTGGACCAGCAACTAATTGTGGGAAAAACGATACAAATGTAGCAAAGTTTATAAATGATTTTTCTTCTTCAATATTGCCTCGATAAATATCAATGGTATAACTCATAGACTGAAAAGTATAAAAAGAAATACCCAAAGGCAATATTATGCTATAGCCTAAATCATTAGCAAATAACCCAGAAAGCCAAACATAGTATTTAAAAACAAAGAGTACTCCTAAGTTAATCAACAAACTCAAAAATAAAAAAAACTTTTTTGCATTTGCATTTGTTTTTTGGCGCACAATTAATTTTGCACAATAATAATCAACAACAGTTGATAACAACAACAAAAATACAAACTTTAATGACCACCATGAATAAAAAACATAACTAGCTACTAGTAATAAAACTTTTTCAAATGATTTTGGCAATAAAAACCGCAGTAACAGTAACAGTGGAAAAGCAACTAAAAACTCAATACTTTGAAAAAGCATAATTTATAAGCCTGCCTTTTTTTATTAATTTATCAAAGGCTTTTGCTAAGGCAATAGAGCCATGCTCATTTGGATGATCATCATCACGAAAAGTTTTTTTATTTGTCATTTGAAAATACTCAACAAATTCTTCAAGACTATTTTCAAAAGGAATTTGATATTGAGAAAATAAAGCTTGATATCGTTTTTGTAAATCATTATATTGATGAGTATAAAGATACTCTTTTAACCATGATGTTTGAGGAACCAAAATTACTGCAACTGCAAGGTCGAGTTCTTTAGATATTTTTTTCAAGTGGGTAATATTTTTTTCAAAAGCTTGCCAATATTGATTTTCATGCTCATGAGGGTACACAAAAACTCCTCATGATCCGGTGGATGGGCAATAATATTGCGAGACCACATTAACATTTTCCAAGAAAGCAATGATAAAACACGACAATTGCCCAAAACCAATTTTCTGAAGCTGATATCTAAAAATCTTTTTGATGATTTTAAATTCAACCGAAATAAACGCAAGATTTTTGTTTTTAAGCGGATAATAGGTTTTTGTGCGTGACTTCGTTTAAAACCAGTTTGGTAAGAGAATGGTCTAATTTGAATTACAGCAAGATCAGGCTTAAAAAGTTTTTGCTTTTGTGTAAAAAATTCAGGGTATTGTGGCAAGAAATTTATTAAAGAAATAAAAGAAGCACCAGCACTATGATGAGCTGTTACTGAATAATTAGAGCTTGCTTTATCAGCTAGTGCATAAAAACTTTTATCTACCGACATAGAAGAACTTTCAACAATACTATCACCAAGTAAAAAAATTCTTTTTTGTACAGAAGCTTGATAATCTGGAAATTCCTGCACATGCTGCATACTCTCATTACGATAAAGAATATTCTCAAACTCAAATTTACTCCATGGTTTACCTTTAAAAATCGAAACCCTTTGTTTTTTATTGTAAAAATAGTCTTTGTAAGGAAGAACTAAACCAAAATTATTAAACAACCTCAAACAAAGTTCAACAAAAAATAAAATCACCAATAAAGAATAAACAGGAGTTAACCTCATTAACTATAATTTTATCAAGTACAAATCTTTTGGTGTTTCTAGCTGCTGTTAACAAATTTCGCAAACAAGGCTTTCGAGTGACGAAAAGGCTTTAGTTAACTGCTTGTAAATGATGAGTTTGAAGCACGGGAGTAACGCAAAAATGGGGATTTGTTTAAATCAATAATTTAGGTTGTCTGGAGGATCTTTCTGAATGCTCCCAGTTGTAAAGCTCCTGGCTTAATATATATTCTAATGCCGTCCTTCTATTATCTACTTTTTCAAAGTCTGGATCATCGATTAACCATTGTACCCTTTGGTTGATATCATATAGTCTTAAACCGAATACTTTTTCTAGGTCTTTTTCTATTTCATCAGAAGCATAATCTTGTATTTTAGTTAGACATTCTCTTACATCATTAATGGATTTTTCTGAATTCTCCCGGATTGAAGAACGCCAGTTTAAATTCTCCCGGCTTATTGTAAATTTTAATGCCATCCATCTATTATTTACTTCGTTATAGTCTGGATCCTCCATTAACCATTGTACCCTTTTCTCGATATACTCTTTTGGTAAACCGTATCCTTCGTTTAGTTCTTTTTCTATTTTAAAAGCATCTTCTTGTATTATAGTTAGCCATTCTCTTACTTCATTAATAGCGTCTTGCTCGGATTTATATTGCTTAAGCATTGAAAATCTAACCATAAATTTAATATCAGCAAGCGTGGTTAATTTTTTCTTATCATTACCAAACTCATTAAACAAATTAATAATTGCTGATTGTATATTAAATCGTTGTCTACTTTGCGCTTCATGCAATTTTCTCATTCTTTTAGCAGGCCTTATAACATTTCTTCTTAAACTCCTTTGTGGTAAAGGTTTATATAAAGGTTCATATAAAGGTTCATATAAAGGTTCATATAAAGGTTTATATCTGTAATTTACAGTTTCTAAATTTGGACCTGTCATAAAGTTAATTATATTATATGAAGTCTTTTTTTTCAAGGGCAATTTTTCAACTTTTAGCTTAATTTTTTATAAATACTCATAGATTCATTGGTGCAGTCCTTAGGTTCTCTGCAATTTGATCCAATTCAGCTTGACTCACATTGTTAAAAGCAGTTCCTTTTGAGTGATAAACTCTCAACTCCTTGTTGAGTTGCTCGACGGCACCTTTTTTTAGTATGGAGCAGAAGGTTTTGTGAACTAAGTTGGTACGCCAGTCAAAACCTTGATTACATACAGAGTGACCCACAAATGACTTGTCATTGTCAGTTGGAAAATTTTTAGTCCAAATTGAAATCAGTTTAGTTTTAATTACTTGCGTTGTTAGTAACTCAGTTATATTCTCATTGAAGAATGGATAGCTGCTTAACAAAAATATATAATAAACTTATAGCCAAAAATGATCAATTGCAAACATAGCTTCAAAATCAAAAAAATTTCAAGTGCCAAAGACAAGGATTTTAGTCACTTACAACAAATTTATGAAAAAGAATTTGCTCCAATAACATCATATAAAGTGAACCAAGACGGTTTGTTTGATCAAGATTTTCTCATTAGCACTTGGTCAAAACATGGTTATGAAATATATTTACTTGAAATCAAAGAAGAAGCTGTTGGTTTTGCAGTCGTAAACCTTGCAAGTATGATTGACCTAGATACCAATACTCGAGATAAGGCTTTAGTTAACTGCTTGTAAATGATGAGTTTGAAGCACGGGAGTAACGCAAAAATGGGGATTTGTTTAAATTTATGATTTAGCTCGTATGGGTTGTATGTGCTCTTAGCTGGTTGTTTATAACGATTAATGCCAACCATCTATTATGTACTTCGTCATAGTGTGGATCCCTGATTAACTCTTCGACCCTACTCTCGATTTCAGATCTATTTAAACCGTAAGTTTCTAATAGTTCATTTTCTATTTCAAAAGCATGTTCTTGCATATCAGTTAGACATTCTCTTACTTCATTAATAGCTTCTTTCAATCCCTAAATACTTAAATAAATCTATTAAATCTTTAGGTCTGTCTAGTTTTCTCTGATCTTCAAAATTTATGGGTTGACATCTTTTCTGATTTTCAGCTCGTAATCTACTTTGCGCTTCATGCAATCCTCTTCTCTGTTCTTCTTTAAGACGCCTTATAGCTATTCTTAAACTCTTTGGTTTTCGTCGTTTCTCATACTTTTCTTTTATTTTTGGTAGTCGTTCAGCAAATGCTTTATATCTATCACGATGTCTGTTATTTGGCAGTTTCCACTGACCAGCTAATTTAAATAAAGTTAATACACAATAAGAAGTGCTCATAGGTTGTAAATAGTGAAAAAAATACAACCAATATGAGCACTTACAAACGTCTTACCCTAGAGAAACGCCGAAATATCGCACTAATCCTGCATTTTCAGCCCTACCAGCGAACTATTGCCGAACAATTAGGCTTCAGCCAATCAGCAATTAGCCAAGAACTTGCTAGAAATTCAGTAGAGGGGACCTATAATCCAGAAAAAGCTCAAGAATTAGCAGACTCTAGAAAGATACAACGAGAGAAACCAGTCCTTGGTGACCCTGAAATTCAAAAATTTATCAAGGATGAGCTCAAGAAACGAAGAAGTCCAGAACAAATTTCAAGACTTGCTAAACGAAAAGGTCTGCAAGTTAGTAGAAGTGCAATATACATTTTCATCAACTCTAATCCAAAATTAAAACGATACCGCAAACATAAAAACTACTGGAAACGCAATCACCGGCTATCATCCAAGCATGGTATCTATGATCGAGTAAGTATTTCAGAACGTCCAGAAAAAGCAAATACTCGAGAAGAATTTGGTCATTTGGAAATAGATTTCGTCGTAGGTTGTTCTGGCAGTAGAGCTTGTATCCTCAGTGGTAGAGAGCGAAAAACAAGGTATCCATTTTTCATCAAACTTGAAAACAAGACTGAATTTCTAACGACAGAAGCAATTAAAAACAATCTAATTCTAGATTGGGTTAAAAGCTTTTCAACCGACAATGACAAGTCATTTGTAGGTCACTCTGTAATCAAGGCTCTGACTGGTGTTCCAACTTATTTCACTAGACCATCAGCACCTTATGAGAAAGGAGCAATTGAACAGCTGAATAAAGAACTGAGAGTGTATCATCCAAAAGGTACAGATTTTAGCAATGTAACTCAAGCAGAGTTAGATCAAGTTGCAGAGAACCTGAGGACTGTTCCAATGAAATGTTTGGATTGGTTGACACCAGCAGAAGCCTTGCAGAGAGAACTTCAACTCGATACCAGTTGACTAAAATTTAACTTTGCAGCTGACGGAGAATCTAATTTCTCCTGATCAAACACGCCTGAGTCCAAAAACCTGGTGGTTTCAACCTAGA
Organism: bacterium; assembly: GCA_038146805.1. Lineage (GTDB taxonomy): Bacteria > Cyanobacteriota > Vampirovibrionia > LMEP-6097 > LMEP-6097 > CAIYXB01. The sequence goes on from JAYQSH010000005.1 coordinate 197,277, forward strand.
ATTTAGATATATTTATTTGGTTTTTAAAATTGAAATAAGCTATGATTATCAATAAATCTATGAGTTCGTCTAAAGAATTAAGCTAGAAATTGGAAATTGCCTTTAAATTTTCTAAAGTTGGTTTTGCCATAAAGTTAATTATATTATATGAAGTCTTTTTTTCAAGGGCAATTTTTCAACTTTTAGCTTAATTTTTTATAAATACTCATAGATTCATTGGTGCAGTCCTTAGGTTCTCTGCAATTTGATCTAATTCAGCTTGACTCACATTGTTAAAATCTGTTCCTTTTGAGTGATAAACTCTCAACTCCTTGTTGAGTTGCTCGACGGCATCTTTTTTTAGTATGGAGCAGAAGGTTTTGTGAACTAAGTTGGTACGCCAGTCAAAACCTTGATTACATACAGAGTGACCCACAAATGACTTGTCATTGTCAGTTGGAAAATTTTTAGTCCAAATTGAAATCAGTTTAGTTTTAATTACTTGCGTTGTTAGTAACTCAGTTATATTCTCATTGAAGAATGGATAGCTGCTTAACAAAAAATATATAATAAACTTATAGCTAAAAATGATCAATTGCAAACATAGCTTAAAAATCAAAAAAATTTCAAGTGCCAAAGACAAGGATTTTAGTCACTTACAACAAATTTATGAAAAGAATTTGCTCCAATAACATCATATAAAGTGAACCAAGACGGTTTGTTTGATCAAGATTTTCTCATTAGCACTTGGTCAAAACATGGTTATGAAATATATTTACTTGAAATCAAAGAAGAAGCTGTTGGTTTTGCAGTCGTAAACCTTGCAAGTATGATTGACCTAGATACCAATACTCGAGATATTGCTGAATTTTTTGTGATACCTCAACTAAGAAATCAAAGAATTGGTAGTAAATTCGCTCAAGAAATCTTTAAACTTTATCCGGGCCAATGGGAAGTCAGGCAATTAGAGTCATTAACAAAAGCCCGCAAATTTTGGCTGAGAGCTATTCAAAACATAAACCCAAAAAACTTTTGTGAAGAAAACAATAACCCCAAGTGGCAAGGTTATTTACAAAAATTCACGATATAACTCACTTGTCTTCTATCAAACACATAGAAACAAAAACCAAATGAGGCAAAGTAACTATTGCTAAGAAAATAAACAAAGTTTTAAAAAGAGCATGCTCTTGAAAATTCATAAAAATTGCAAATGCTAACAAAAAACTACACAGTAAAATCACAAAAAACTTTAAGTCTAAAAGTTTTAATGTATTAAAACTATCTTTCATTTTATGCCAATGATTTAAAGAATGATAAAAACAAAAATAAGTTAAAAAAGAAATCATTGGTGGCAAAAACACTCCAGCAAAGACAATCAAAACTATATTCATGATTTTCAATTGATGTTCTTTTTTATGTGCAGATTTAATTATCATTAAAAAAGCTGAAATCAACACCAAGTTTTTTACAAAGCTTAAGCTCTGCACAAAAGTAACGGCAGTAGTTTCAGAAGAAAGAATTGCAAAAAAATCTTTTATCATAGGTGCATAAAAAATCATCGGCAAAGAAATTACAGCAAGTCCATAAAATATTTTTTCAAACAAACTCAAAGAACTGTCCTTAAAATAGCCGGAATCACCCTCAGCAAAATGAAACACAGAAATCACAATAAAAAACGAGAAACTCAAATCAGGAAATTTCAGCCAAGCAAAAAGATAGCCTAAAACCAAACTAATATATATAAAAAAGTTTTTTGCCTTTTTTTTAAAACTCAAATCTTTTCTCACCAAAAAATGTACATCAAGAGCACCATGAGGCAAAGCAAGAAAGGCAATAAAAATAGAAGAAACTAAAACTTGTAAATTTAAATCCTTAAGAACTCCTGAAAAATATAATGCCGAAAATAGCAAAACAGAACACAAATGAATTTTCATAATTTTATGCACTTAACACCGCCTTTAGAGAACTTTTTAACATAGAAATTTTTGGTAATGAACAAATAACCTGCAGATCTTCAAATAAGCTGGAATCATCATTTAGAAACCTAATCAATAAATCACTAGAATTTGCTTTGAAAAATTGCATAAAAGTTTTTGCCGCAAACTCAGGGTAATCAAGTAAATGTTGCGTAAAAATCAAATCTAACAAACTATGAAAATTTGAACGCGCCTTGATTTTACTCAGATCCTGCAATTTTTTTGTAATAAAGCGAGCCTGTTTCAAAGCATTCATAAAAGAATAGCCAGTACTTGATTTAGCAAAATCACCTACAGTACCAATCAAAAAATGTTTTTCATCACTTGGCTTTAAATTAAAACCAAACATAGGCAAAGATGCCTGCTCAGTATATTGAATTTGATAGTTTTCTATTTTATGTTTTTGTAAATAAGCATCGATATCTTTTTCAAAAACATCTTGTTCAATAGAAGCTGTATTGGTAAAATAGGTGCTCTCTATTAATGCCTCATTCTCAGCAAAAGGCAGTACATAAAAAAAATGTACTGCATGATCATGCTCACTATTAAAATCCATCAGAATGGCTTTTGAATCATCAAAACAAGGCTGATTTGTTTTTATTTTCACGCCATAAAAAACTTGCCATAATTGTTGAGGTTTGGCACTGATACTCTTGGAACTACTATCAAAAACCAAATCATAGTTTGCAAACAAATGAGTCAAGTCATCTACTGGTGATGAAAATTTAAAATCAATCTTTTGATTTTCTGCATATTTAGTTTTAATATATGCAAAAAAATCTACAGCAAAAATTGAGCCATAAGCATAAAAATCAGAGTCTAATACATGTTTATCACTTTTAGACATCACCAATTGTGCATCCCAAGATTTTGCTAATAAATGCTCATATTTAAAGTCTTGTTTTTTATACCAAAAAGACCAGACCCTATCTTCATAAAAATCTTTATTGACTTCAAAAACATCAATCTGTCCTTGAAAACCACTATCTAGCAGTTCATCTGCTAATAAACAAGAACTTAAGCCAGCTCCAATAATTGCTATTTTTTTGTTTTCTTTATCTGACAAAGCTTTTTGCAATTTCACTTGCTTTTCAATATATTAAAACAGTTTATAAAAAAAGCAAAAAAAAGTGCTAGCCATAGTGGCTAACACTTTTTAAAACAATAAGCTTTCAAGTTTTTACTTTGATAAAGCTTTAACAGAAAATACAGCAACTAAGCCAAAACCAACTTTATTGATCAAATCTGCAATGTTGTATATGAACTCTCTTGCAACAATCATTGTTGTATCAGCACTAATTAAGGTTAGAACATAACCTAATGGGTAAATCGCCCAACCTACTAAAATAAAGGAGCGCATTGATAATAAGCCTGCTTTAATTTCCTTAGGTGCTTTTTCTGCCTTTTCAGTCACTTGAGTATAAAGTATATTCAAGATATATAGCCAAGCAACACAACCAACAATCCAACCTGTCCATCCAGTTTGAGTAACACCAGCTTGATTAATAGATGTTTCACCAATATAACCTGCAACTATCATTACAATATCTGCAAAAATTAACTTAGTTAATATATCTTTAGCTTCAGCCCCTTTGAGACCAAGTAGTGTTGGGAATTTAACAAGTAGCAGTGGAGTTGTGATGAGCCAATCAATATAACGAATTTCCGTTGGGAAATTTAACAAAGTATCTATTGAACCATCAGTACCTACATAGTGTTTCATCGCTGAATAATGTATTGCCGCAACAAATGTTACCAACGCTGCAACGGTAGCTGTCTCTCTGTATTTTTCTGGTAAAGAATTTCTTTCAACCAAAAAGTACATAGTACCTGCTGCCATTCCGACAAAACCAACCCAAAACATATACTGAGTAGCAAGAATAAAAGTATCCATCTATCTCTCCTTCATTTTTTTTCATTATACCCAGATATTACAAATAATTAAAAAATGATTGCAGATTTTGTAGATTTATTGGTTAAAATAAATAAATCCATTTAATTAAACTAGTGCTTTCATCTGGGTGAGATTATTATGAATACAGCTACACAAGACTAAGGCAGTTATCGGAACTTGTTAACAACACCTATGCATATTCTAATTTCAATTTATGTTTTTTTGCAATTCTATTGATATTTGCAGAATCATTTTTTGTAACAAAATTAAAAGCCAAACCATTTTTACCAGCACGACCAGTTCTACCAATACGATGAATATAATCTTCGTCAAATCTTGGAAGGTCATAGTTGATAACTGCTTCTAAATTATCTACATCAATTCCACGAGCAGCAACATCAGTAGCAACCAAAAGCTCAAAAGCACCTTTCTTGAAATCTTTCATTACTCGATCTCTTTTTCTTTGCTTGATATCACCGTGAATAGAAGCAACTGAGTATTTTTTCTTGGTAAGTAAACGAGATAACTCATCCACTTTACGCTTGGTATTACAAAAAATAATTCCAGAGAAAATTTTATACTCTTGCAAAAGTGCTTCTAGAGATTGATCCTTAGCAGAATTTTTCATTCTCATACACAATTGTTTGATATTAAGATTTGCCGCTTTATTTTTTGAAACTAAATTAATTTGCTTAGCATTTTTTTGAAATCTCTTTGCAAGTTCTTTTAATTTGCTTGACATTGTTGCAGAGAACATTATGGTTTGCCTAGACTTAGGTATTCTTGCAATAATCTCATCAATCTCTTCAACAAAACCCATATCGAGCATTTGATCGGCTTCATCTAAAACCAAGTATTTTACTTTACCTAATTTTAAACTTCCTCTTTGCAAATGGTCTTTAACACGGCCCGGTGTACCAACAACTATATGCGTACCTCTTTTAAGTGCTTTTAACTGCACTTGCATTTCTTGACCACCATAAACAGGAGTCACAAAAATCTTTTGCCCAAGAGTTAACTTTCTAAGTTCATTGGAAACCTGCACGGCCAATTCGCGCGTAGGACATAAAATCAAAGCTTGTACATTTTTATCATCTGCATTCATTGATTCAACGCAAGGCAAAGCAAAAGCTAAAGTCTTACCAGTACCTGTTGCGGCTTGAGCAATCAAATCATGACGCTGTAACAAAAGTGGAATTGTTGCTTGTTGCACTTCAGTTGCATTAGCAAATCCCAACTCATAAACAGATTTTAAACTTTTTTCGTTTAAGCCTAAAGACTTAAAACTAGCACCTTTGGGCTTAGTATCTTTTTTTGAAGTCATTTCTTTTGCCTCCCCTGCTGCTCCTGAAATCACCTCTATTTTTAGAATCAGTTCTTTCTTTTGCAAAATCAAGCTTCATTTGTCTTCCTTGGAATTCAAAATTGTTTAATTCTTCTTTTGCTTGCAAAGCATCTTCTTCACTAGCAAAAGTAACAAAACCAAAACCTTTTGATTCAATAACAATACAATCTTCTAATTGCCATTTAGAGAAAGCTTCTTTTAAATCTTGCTTTTGCACAGAATAACTTAAATTACCCACGTATATTTTTTTCATATTTTTTCCTTTTATCAGTTAACTAATTTTCAGGAAAAATAATGTTTTGATTACTGTAAACCTTAAATGAGTTAGAGAAGAATATTAGCATAATATTTGTAAAAATGCTTTACAAGTTATGAGAGATTCTTAGCTACTGTTTACACCTAGGTGAGATTTACTATTTACTTAACTAAATTTTGACACTCATTGATAAGTTCTCGCTGGTAATTAGTTTTTTGTTTTTACCACCCCTATCAAACAATCTAACCATAAACTCTAATTCATGATATCCAGAAGAACTTTGTACAATATTTCTGGTGATTTTTTTGCTTGGCGCAAATACCAAATCGTAATAAGCTCTATCGCTATAAACAGTACTCATACGTCTTCTAACTTTAACTAATTTTTTTAAGCTTTTTGGTACTTTAAGTTGTAATTTCTTTGCAGTTAAATTAATATCACTTTCTAAATTTACATTAACCCTCGCCACTGTCTTTCCTGTTTTATTTAAAGAATAAAATTCTTGCGAAGTACTTACAGAGAAATTTGAATTCGTTCCACTTGCATTACCATCACTGTTGCTAGAAGAACCTGTACCGCTAATCAATTTAAAAGTAATTGAACCTTGATCAGATTTAGTTGGAATAATTTGAATTTTATTTACATAGTCATTAAAATTATCACCTACATTAAAATTAGCCTTATCAAACAAATTCAAAATATTCTGAGGATCTTTTGAACTAAATGATTTAAGTTCTTTACCAATCAAAATAGAATCGTTAGTTGCACTTTCTTTATTTAAATATATCTGCAAACCACCATAACTTAAAGTTCTTGATGTGAAATATTTTTTTTCCATACCAATTGGCTGTCTGTATTCAACAACATAGTAACTACCATCAGCTCTTTTAATTCTGATTGCTTTTAATTTAGTTTTATCATTGGCTGCTAAAGGCACTAAAGTAAACTCTTTAGTATAATTTCCACGATCTAAAGTTTGCACTTGTTGATTAGTTAACCACTTTAAATCATATTGATGAATAGCATTTGCATGAGCAAGATTTGGAGAATAGCCCATGATACTATGAACTCCACCATATTCTAAGTTTTCACAAAGTCCACTAAATATTCTCTCACCACAAGCATTTGCATTATCATGCTTCAAGCCAAGATTATGACCAAGCTCATGTGTGATAACTTTTAAAAAATAGTTTTTATTATTAGTAGAGGCTCCAGCCGACTTAACAAAACTAAAAGAAGTATTAGCAACGCCACCAAATGGACTTCTAAAAGCTATTTTACCTAAGGTACCAACACCAAGTGCTCCACCTAAACAATGGTAATCATCTGGGAAAACAAAAGAAACTCTTTCATATTTTTTCAGATCTACATTTTGATTAATGTAACTCATCAACTGCTCAGCACCACCATTTTGAAAAATACTTTTTCCATTAATTTTATATTGGCACAGACCCTTTGCTGTCAATAAATTAGCAATATCACCTTGAAAAGAAATTCTCTCAGCAGAAACTTCTTCAAAATAAGTATGCAAGCTTGTACCTGTAGTTGCAAAATACGCAGAATCAATTGCTGTTTGAGAATAGATATAACTATTTGCTGAAACATACAAATCTGCAATAGGAACGACTAAAACGCTTTGTACGCCTGTCGCTTGGGTTGAATTAGCATTAGTTAATCTTGTTTTTCTTAAACTTACCACAGCTTGAGAATCTAATTTTTGAAACTCTTGTGCATCATCATCAAAGAAAAATTCTTCAACAGTTGCTAAAGCGTGATCATCATAATCAATAAAGTATTTTATTTTTTGACCAACATGTTGTATTTTTTTCTGTTTCTTAGATTTTTTACTCAAATCAATTACAGAATTTTTCAAATTCTTTTTTGAAATTTTTATAACATTGGTCTGCGCCTTAACTTGTGACAAACAAGGCAAACAAATACCCAATAAAACTAATACTACTCCTACCCCTCTCATAATTTGAATGCTAACAATGCAAGTTCAAGAGAAGGTTAAGGTCGATCAAACATTGAATTTATATCTTTTGGTTGCGGGCTTGGCAGGGGTAAAATAGGTGCAGTCACTGGCTTTGGCACACACTGACCAGAACCAACTATTTTTAGCCATTTTTTATCCATAAAAATACATAAAGCATGAGAATCACTTACAAAAATATCCCCAAGACTTGGATTTTCTGGGGGTTTATATCTAGGCTTTAAACTAAAAACATCAGTTAATTTGACGCCATCTTGCTTAACTAATTGTGGCTTTGGCTTAATTATTAAATCCTGTGCATGATATTTTTCTTCTTTATCAAAAAAATTATCTGCTTTTTCAGCCTTCAAAGAAAAACTATCTTCAGATTTTCTTTTATTCGTAAAAAACTTTAAGCGTTTTAATAAATCAACTCTAGGATTGGTAACATCTTTAATTTTTATAATGAATTCTTGGTATTCAGAATAAAAATCGCCGCTGTAAATTACTAATTTAGTTTCAACATCATTATCTAATGAAGGAAGATAAATTTTTGCTTGAGTACGATTAGCGTTATAACGTACAAATAAATCTTCACAAGCAGTTGCATCTAATTGCTTGCGATAAAGCCATAAACAAGCTTGGATTTTTTCACTTGTATTTTTTTTGACAAGTAAAGTAGAATTTTCTTCAATTATATTTCCTGCAAAAAGCCTTACCTTTGCTTGCGCACTCAAAGGTAAAAACAGTATCGTTAAAATTAGCAAACGATAAAACATAAATCTATAAATATTATTCCCTTCAGAAAAAAACAAGAAGTTATAATAGACCTTATGGACTATAAGATAATTGACTATGATGATCAATACAAAGAACAAGTCATCAAAGCAATCGACCAAGGCTACAAAGATTTAGGTTACACACAAGTAGAATTAGATAGCCTTGATCAAGACTTAAATGATATTCAAAACTACTATGCTCGACCTTCTATATTTAAATTAATTTTTATCAAAGAAGAACTTATTGCTTGTTACGCATTAAAAATTACAAATCAAGAAGCCGAACTAAAAAGAGTTTATGTCAAAAAAAAATTTAGAGGACAGGGCATCGCAAAAAAACTTTCACTTGAAGCTTTTGACTATGCAAAAACTCTTGGTTTAAAAGCAGTACAGATCTGGTCTGGTACTTTATGTAAAGAAGCACATAACCTATATCAACAACTCGGTGCAAAGGCTAGCAAGCAACAAAGAGCACTCGGCGGACAAGACAATGTTATTGAAAAACATTTTGTCAAAGAACTTTAAGCATTGCAAATTCAAAAAAGTTTAAAAATATTTTTAGGGCTGTCTTACAAGTAAAATATCAAATTTTTGTGGGCTTGTTTCACTAACATCGCCACCAAAAATTAATAATTTAGCTTCTACAAACATATCACTTGTTTGCAGAGGAAATCTTGGTAATTGAATAACCAATCTTTGCTGTTGATCTTTATTTGTAATTTTTAAAGGAATTTTAGAGTCAGCAAATTGCAAAAAAGCTTTTGCTGGGTTTGACTTAGATGTTAAATTTTCTCCTTTAAATTCTAAGCTAGAAAGTTCAAAATTAGTTTCTTGAAGATTATCAACATTAAAAACTTTTGCCTGACAAAGATTAGGCAAAATCAACATAAATAAAAGAACAAAAAAATATTTATAAAATCTACTCATCGCTCTATAAATACAATATTTACAACTTTTGTCATTTTATATCAATTTTATGAAAAACATACATTAACTAATGAAAAATAAGACGAAGTAACATATAATTTTTAATGTATAAAAGCTATGCAAAAAAAAGCAGTAGTTATTGGGGCAGGTTTTTCAGGATTATCAGCAGCTGCATATCTTGCTAAATCAGGCTATCAAGTAACTGTTATTGAAAAAAATTCAAGCATAGGCGGCAGAGCTCGAAATTTTTCAAGCAAAGATGGTTTTTTGTTTGACATGGGACCTAGTTGGTATTGGTTACCAGATGTTTTTGAAAACTTTTTTAGTGATTTTGGATATAAGGTAGAAGATTTTTATGAGCTCAAAAGATTAGACCCTTCTTATCGAGTTTTTTTTGATGACAAACATTTTGATATGCCAGCTAACCTCAGTGAGCTAAAAAATCTTTTTGACAGCATTGAAAATGGTGCTGGCGCAAAATTAGATGAATTTTTAGCTGAAGCAAAATTTAAATATAACGTTGCTATAAATGATCTTGTCTTAAAACCGGGTTTAAGCCTCACTGAGTTTTTTGATATCAAATTTTTAACAGGCTCTCTCAAAGGTGACTTACTTTGTTCGATACGCAAGCATGTCAAGAAATTTTTTACCAGTCCTTACTTGCAAACCATTATGGAATTTCCTGTGCTCTTTTTGGGTGCCACTGCCCAAAACACACCAGCACTTTATAGTTTTATGAATTATGCAGATCTTGGTCTTGGTACTTGGTATCCAACAGGTGGTATGCATAAAATTGTAGAGGCAATGCAGGTTATTTGTTTAGAGCAAGGTGTACAATTTGTATTAAATGAAACAGTAAAAAAAGTTGACTTTAACGACAAAACTCTTTATCAGATTTGTTCAGAAAGTAATAACTACGAAGCAGATATTTTTGTAGCATCTTGTGACTACGAACACTTTGATCAAAGTGTTTTACCAAGCACACATAGCAATTATTCTTCTAAATACTGGGACAAAAGAACCATGTCACCCTCAAGTTTAATTTTTTATCTTGGGATAAACAAAAAAATCAAAAATATTGAACATCATAATTTATTCTTTGATAAAAGCTTTGATGTTCATGCCCATGAAATTTATGAAGAACCGCAATGGCCTTCTGAGCCTTTGTTTTATGTGTCAGCAACATCAAAAACTGATGACACAGCACCGCCAGGAATGGAAAATTTGTTTATTTTAGTTCCTGTTGCCGCAGGCTTAGAGGATAACGAAGAAACTCGAAATTACTACTATGAAAAAGTAATGCAAAGACTAGAAAAGCATACTCAAGAAAAAATTAAAGAGCATGTGATTTACAAAAAATCTTATGCGCATAAAAATTTCCAAGAAGATTATAATGCTTTCAAAGGCAATGCCTATGGACTTGCAAACACCTTGCAGCAAACTCATATGCTTAAACCTAGTATAAAAAGTAAAAAATTCAATAATCTATTTTTCACAGGTCAATTAACTGTTCCGGGTCCCGGGGTTCCGCCTTCTATCATCTCAGGAAAAGTTGTTGCCAAGGAGATTGCAAAGACATGAGCAATCACGAACTCTACAAAAAAGTCTCTTTAAAATGTAGCAAGCTCTGCACTAATTCTTATAGCACCTCATTTTCAATGGGAATTAATTTTTTAGACAAAAGTATTCATGACGAAATCTATGCAATTTATGGCTTTGTAAGATTTGCCGACGAGATTGTAGATAGCTTCCATGACCATAACAAAAAAGAATTGTTAGATGAATTTCAAAAAGATACATGGCAAGCAATAAAAGACCAAATCAGCTTAAACCCAATACTTGAAAGCTTTCAATGGGTTGTAAACAAATACAAAATTGACCATAGCTTGATACAAAGTTTTTTTGACAGTATGGCTATGGATCTTGAAAACATAGACTACACTCAAGAACTCTACACAAAATATATTCTGGGTTCAGCAGAAGTTGTTGGCTTAATGTGCTTAAGAGTCTTTATTTATGGCTCAGATGTTTTATACGAAAAACTTAAAGCGCCAGCAATGAGCCTTGGTGCCGCTTTTCAAAAAGTTAATTTCTTGCGGGACTTACAAGAAGACACAACGAAATTAAAGCGTAATTATTTTCCACAACTTCAAAACCAAACGTTGAACCAAGAAATAAAAAAAGATTTAATCATAGAAATAAAAAAAGATTTCAATGACGCATATGCAGGTATAAAAGAACTACCACCTAATAGTCAGCTTGGGGTTTACGTAGCTTATACTTACTACAAAAAGCTTCTCGAAAAGATCGAAAGGAGTTCACCATTAGAAATTCTACAAAGAAGAATTCGCATTTCAAATTTAAAAAAAATATTTTTGGCTACAAAAGCATGGTGTGGACTAAAGACAAAACTTGTTAAACTAAGTACTGTTTTGGTTTTGATACTTTTATGCACACTACCTATTCAAGCTCAAAACATAAACAACATTCGCAATCTTTACAGGAGCTGTGATAAATCAAAGCTTGATTATCAAAACTTTTCAACTGCCGTAAACAACACAACTACAGAATCAAGAGTATTAGAAGCATACAAAGCTGTTGATAGAATGCTCGAAGCCAAGTTTACTCTAAATCCCTTAAACAAAATCAAATTCTTTATAGAGGGTAAAAATCAACTGGAAAATCTCATAAAAGCAAATCCGAATAATGCCGAAATGCGTTTCATCCGTATTAGTACTCAAATAGAATTACCTTTTTTTCTAAGTTATAAAGACAATATCGTTGAAGACAAAGTCTTTCTTAATAACTACCTTAAAAACACAGACTCGCAAGGCAATTTCGAAAAACTCTTAGATGAGTTTTTACAAAAAAAAGGCTTAAATAAATAGATAATGTTCTCGAACACACTTACTTTTACGTTCTTTTTCATAGCAACCTTTGCCTTTATGGAATTTGCCGCAAACTTTAGTCATAAACATATTATGCATGGCTTTATGTGGTATTGGCATGAAGATCACCACCGCAAAAAGCCAAAACGCTTTGAAAAAAACGATATTTTCTTTGTGATTTTTGCAAGCCCCTGTATTTTATTATTGGTTTCAAACCTTTGGTATCCAAGTGTTTACAGCTCAGCTATTGGCTTAGGCATAATGTTTTATGGCATGGCGTATTTTATTGTGCACGACTTAATTATCCACCAAAGGATAAACAATAAATTTCTTAGAGAGCATCCTTATGTCAAAGGTTTAATTCAAGCTCATAAAGACCATCATGCAAATATCAATCAACATGATTGTCATAACTTTGGCATGCTCTGGGTACCACTAAAATATTTTAATGGGACTGATTCCAAACCCCATTTTGAATTTTAAAATACAGTGAAATGTTAAAATCACTAGCAAATGGGGTCAGAAATCAGTCCCACAAACACTTACGCTTAGCTTGTTTCACTGCGTGAAACTCACTAAGCGGCGGTGTTTGATTCTTTTGTTAGGCGTGTCTAACCAAACCCTACTTATGCCCAAATCTAAAGACTCGAGATACTTATTACGGGTTTGGAAGCACGCCCTTAATGCTTAGACTCGGTGCTGTTAATTTACTAAATCATGAGACAAAATGAACACGGTCCGAAGTGTCTCGCAGTTGTCAGGATTTGTTAACAGTAGCTAGTTTAAGCAGGCTCTTGCTTACTCATACAATGCAAGCCACCACCCTCTTGAATCAACAACTGACAATCTATTGTAATAATAGTACGCTCTGGGAAATTCTTTTTAAAAACTTCTAGAGCAATTAAATCTTGTGGGCAATTAAAGAGAGGCATTACTATTGCATTATTAATAAAAATAAAATTAGCATAAGAAGCTGGTAAATACTCGCCTGCTCTTTTCATGTCTTGGGGCAAAGGTAAAAAGTCCAATTCAAAGCCCTTCTCTTCAAGTAATTTTTTTGAAGCGAGTAAATGATGATAATTTGGATTTGCAGTATCGTCAGTTTGGCATAAAAGAATTTTATTTGCGGCAATAAATCTTGCAAAATCATCTATATGCCCATCAGTGTGATCACCTTCTAGACCACGTTCTAACCAAATAACTTTTTGCAAATTAAAACTATCTATTAATAGTTTTTCAATTTCAAGTTCTGAAAGTTCAGGGTTTCTATTTTGATTTAATAAACATTGTTTTGTAGTAAGAACCACTCCCTCACCATTAAACTCAAGTGCACCACCTTCTAAGACATAAGGAGAAATTTTCCTTGGGTATGCAAATTTTTCTGCAATTCTTTTTGGTACTTGATCGTCTAAATCCCACGGTGGAAATTTTTGTCCCCAAGCATTAAATGCAAAATCCAATACGGTTTTAGTTTTATTCTCAAAAACAAAAAAAGGACCATAATCACGAATCCAAATATCATTATTTGCAATCACATGTGTCTCAAGCTTAAAATGTTTTTTTTCAAGACTAATAATCCAATCTAAACAATGATTTTTCAAATCAGCAGAATTAAAAACTAGATCAACATTTTGGAAATCTAAAATCTTTGCGATTAACTGTTTATAAAAACCTTGGATTTCTTGCAATGGATTATCCAAGCTCAATTGCTGCCATTCATTAGAGTTGTGAGGGAAACTAAACCAAACAGATTTTTGCTCATGCCATTCAGGAGGATAAAAAATAGACATTTACAGCCAAGACTCCTCTAAAGCACGATAACTATCGGTTCTTCTATCTCTAAAAAACGGCCAAATCTTTCTTGCTTCTTCAATATCTTTTAAATCAATTTCTAAACACGTAGAAACTTCATCAATAGAATCACTATAAATTTCTTTACCAAATGGATTGACACAAAAAGAATTGCCCCAAAAAGTCAAATGTCCTTCTCGACCAACTCTATTTACTGCAATAACAAAAACATTATTAGCAATGGCATGTGCTTTCATTGAAGTTTTCCAAGCGTCTAATTGTTCTTGATAAACACTTTGGTCTTCATTATCATCCCAAGCAATTGCTGTTGGATAAAAAATCACATCAGCTCCTTGCATTGCAGTCAAACGAGCTGCTTCAGGAAACCATTGATCCCAACAAATCAAAAGCCCTAGTTTAAATTTAGCTAAGTCAGCAACTTGAAAACCTTTATCACCCGGTCTAAAATAAAACTTTTCATAAAAACCTGGATCATCAGGAATATGCATTTTTCGATAATGGGCAGCAATATTGCCGTTTTTATCAATAACTAACATTGAATTAAAACGAATTGCAGAAGAAACTTTTTCATAAAAAGGAAAGCTAAGATCAACTTTTAATGTTTTAGCCAAATCCGTAAATTGCTTCACAAAATCAGACTCTAGTACAATTGCCAAATCAAGATTTTCAGCTTTTTCTTCAATAGCAAAATAATCACTTAAAAAAAGTTCTGGTAATAAAATCAAATCTGGATTTTGCTTAGCAAGATCTTCTATTTTATTTTTATAGTACAAAGCATTTTTCTCAAGAGAACCTTGAGATTTACCTTGTATCCAAGCTATTTTAATTTTTGACATTGGTGTACCAAGGATTATAGCAAGATCAAAAACTTATTTTGATTTTTTCTTGAGCTTTTTCTTTCTTTTTTCAAGTATTTTTTTTACATGTAAAATCTTTTCTTGCAATACTTTATTTTCTTCTTTTAAAGCTTTATTTTGCTTTTGAGAAGCATCTAATTCAATCAAAAGAGTTTGTACTCTTTTTTTTAATTGCAAATTTGCATGTTCTAAATCTTTAGTCTTTTTATTTAGGTTAATATTTCTTGTATTAAGCCTTTGTGCTTGAACTGGCACAAAAATAAGCATTAGCAATACTAAGGATATTTTCCTCATTTAAATATTTATAACCCAAAAAAACAAAAAAAATAACAGATTTTTGTACAATTAAATATATGCAAACACAAGAAGCTATAACTCAAAGAAGATCAATTAAAAGTTTTGATCCAAAACATAAGTTAACTAAAGAAGAAATCATCAAAATCATTGAGCTAGCTAAGCTTTCTCCAACATCTTTCAATATGCAAAACTGGAGATTTTTAGTTATTGATGACAAAACAATACAAGCAAAAATAAAAGAAGCGGCTTGGAATCAAAATCAAATTTATGACGCTTCAATATTAATTGTTATTTGTGCAGATTTAGAAGCTGCAAACAAAGAACCTCAACGTTACTGGAAAGATGCTGAACCACAAATTCAAGAAATAATTGTTCCCATGATTTCAAAATTTTACGAAAACAATGCAGAATTAAAACGTGATGAAGCTATCAGATCTTGTGGAATTGCTGCACAAACAATTATGCTCACAGCAAAAGATATGGGCTATGATACTTGTCCTATGATTGGCTTTGACCCAGTAAAAGTAGCCGAAATTATCAAGCTACCTAAAGATCATATAATTACAATGTTATTACCCCTAGGGAAAGCACTGGAGCAAGCGAAACCTCGCTCTGGGTCTTTGAATTTAGAAGATGTCATGGTTTTAAACAGCTTTTAGTTTGTATAGTTTATATTTTAAAGACAATATTTTGGATTATAATTAAAACAAGAAATCCCAATTTCAATGATCAAAAAACTCATTATACTGATAATATTTTTTATTGCTTGTACAAACCTAGTACAAGCAAACAACGATTTTGAGGTTTACAAATTAAAAAGCTTTGAAAGGTTACAAAGACAAGTTGATGGCTTTGAAACAAAAGTTTCTCAATATCAGATGCTTTACGAAAATAGCCTCTTAAACAAAAGACAAACGCTGATAAAAATAAAGAAATTAAAAAGTGAGCAAAGAAACTTTATCAGAAATTTGCGGAAAAATTATCAAATCACTACAAATAAACGTTTTAAAACTATCAATCAAGAACACAAATTACTCAAAAGAAATTACAATGACAGAATTTTATATTCATTGGATCTTCTTAAAAAAATCAACAATGAAATTGAGAGCATAGTGGCAAACGCAAAATCAAAAGTATATGGAAGCTCAAAGGGTTCAGGAGTATTTGGTCAAGTGACAAAAGTAACAGGCAATTGTATGCCAAAAGTTGGTGCACTAAACTATGAATGTGATAATTCTTACCTTGAAACTAGTATAATAATTCGCAAACCCATCAAAACCAGTGAACTACATGACCATTTTTATTATGAAAATGAATCAGCACCAATCGCAATGACCACAAGCGATGACTTCGGAATGTATATTTTGGATTTAGATCCAGGTCTTTATAGTATCTTTTTTTTAGATGAAGATCATAGAGAATATTGCAATCATTTTGATGGAAACGCTGTCGCTTGCCCAATTACAGTGAAAGAAGGCTATAAAACAGAAGTTGATTTAATTTTAGATCGGGCTGTATACTAAAATTAGATTATGAGATTTTTACATACCATGTTAAGAGTTGGCGATCTTGAAAGGTCAATAAACTTCTATACTAAAATTTTCAAAATGCAGTTACTTAGAAAAAAAGATTATCCCGATGGGAAGTTTACTCTTGCTTTTTTAGGCTATGGAGATGAGAGCGCGCACACCGCACTCGAGCTTACTTATAATTGGGATACTAAAGAATATGACTTGGGAAATGCTTTTGGACATATTGCAATAGAGGTAGAAGATGTTTATCAAGCCTGCGCCGAAATCAAAGCTGCCGGAGGCAATGTTGTACGTGAAGCGGGTCCAATGAAACATAGCTCTAGTGGCACTATACTTGCATTTGTTGAAGACCCAGATGGTTATAAGATTGAACTTTTAAGCCCCAAAAGGAAAGATTAAAATGAAAGTAATTGTTGATTTGTGTATAGTACCACTTGGTGTTGGTGTTTCTGTTTCAAAATATGTTGCTGAATGTCAGCAAATATTAAAACAAGCAGGCTTAAAAACACACTTGCATGCCTATGGAACGAATATTGAAGGCGAATGGGATACAGTAATGCAGGCTATAAAAAATTGTCATAAAAAAGTTCATGATCTAGGAGCACCAAGAATTACAACGACCATAAAACTTGGCACAAGAATAGACAAAGAACAAAGTCTAGAAGATAAAGTCACAAGTGTTAAAGAAAAGCTGAGCTGATTTTAACAAATTTTAAAAACAGTAGCTAATGATAAAATTTAAGATATGGAAAATTTCCTAAAAGATATCCAAGAATATCTTCAAGAACAAGCTGCAGCCATCAAAAAAACTTTTGTGCCAGTTTATTTGATGTTGATTTTTTATTTTTCACCTATTTTTTTTAGACTAAGTATGGATGAAGGTGCTTTTTTGATTTATCAGGCAAATGAATACAATAATTTTACAGGATTAGGAAGACCTTTGATATATTTTATCAATAGTTTGTTTTCTTTTAACAATGAAATAAGGTACAACGAAACACTAGTAATGTTTAATGCTTTTGCATTGTTAAGCGTAACAATGATTTTGCTCTACAACAGAGTAAATTCTAATTATAAAAATAATTTTTTAACTTACATAATTATATGCAGTCCATGTTTTTCACCTTTTTTATTTACAAGTATTAATTATCGTTTTCCTTATTTTAACTACCATTGTGCTGTAATGTTTTTATCAATAACAGCAGCTTGCATTAATAGTAAAAACTCAAACTTTAATATATTTCTTAAAACAGTTCTCTTAGTTTTGGCACACTGCACGTATCAAATATCTCTGAATATATATATCGTTTCCTGCCTCACAATATTTTTATTAGATTACTTAAAACAAGGGAAAATATCTAAAGGATTTATCTTTGAAAGCATTAGCTCTCTATTACTATCCGCTTTGCTCTATAAGGGATTAATTTTGAACAATATAAAGCTCTGGGAAATAGTCAACTATAGATTACAAATGTTTCCTTTAGATCAACATTTTCTTACAAATTCATGGGCAAAACTTACTGGAACTTTAAAAGTTTTGCTATATCCTTTCTCAGATTTTACTGGTGCCGCAATTGCAATATTTTTTATTTTTGGTTTATTTATTTTTATTTTTGTTGCTATAAAAAAACTAGGTAACAAACTTCAAGCAACTTGCATTACTTTAAGCACTATTGTGTTAATTATTTTTTTCCAGTCAGGGTTTTCAACATTTTTCCCTAACCATCAAACATATTTGAGTAAATATCTAAATGCATTTGCACTTGTTACATTCTTAGTTTTTTTTGCAACAAATTATGTTTTAGAAAACTATTTACCTAAAATCAAATTTCTATTACCAATAATTTTCATATATCTTCTTTCTAATACTCACAACGCGCTTTCAATCTCAAATTTAAATATTAGTTACCGTGAAAAAATCTTTGATGCTACGATACAGCGTTTATTAAAGCTCAACCCTCTGCGAAAAACCATATATGAAAGATGTGGCTCATTTCATTTACCTTCTTATAAGAAAAAAGACTTAAAGTCACATCATTTAAAAACTTTACTTAGAGATGATTACTTTGGATTAAGAAATTATGACTTTATATTCAGTCCACCTAATTTGAATTTCAGATATACCGGTTGCAAACATATTAATCCAAAACAATTTACAATAATCGAAAAAAATACTATGTATGCAATTGCTCAAAAAGAAAATCATTTTCTTTTGATTGCACCAGATCACACTTACTATAGAAAAATCAAATCAGCTAATCATCCGCAAAACCACGGCGCATAGTGTTTTCCGTGATTGTTTTTTCTAATACAAAGTTCAACAAATAATTTGGACCGCCAGCTTTTAAACCAATAGAAGAGTTTTTATGCCCTCCAAAAGCTTGCCGAGATACTATCGCTCCTGTACACGGTCTATTGATATAAAAATTTCCAGCTTCAATATTATTACTTATATATTCAATAGCCTCAGGACTTCTGGAAAATAAACCTGCCGTTAAGCCATACTCTGTGTTATTTGCAAGTTTTAAAGCATCGTCTAAATCTTTAGCTTTATAGATTGCTAGCAAAGGTCCAAAAATTTCTTCTTGAGTGACAATAGCGTCCGCAGCTAAATTTTCTACTATTATAGGTTCAATAAAAAAACCTTTTTCATTTGAATTTATTCCCTCTGCTATAACATCTCCATATTTTTTTGCAAGATCTATATAAAGATTGATATTTTTAAAAGCATTTTGGTCTATTACGGGTCCACTATAAAATTCGAAATTTAATGGATCACCATATTTAACTTCAGCTATAGCTTCTACTAATCTTGTTTTGAAATCTTCATAAATTTCCTCTTCTATGATGACACGAGAGCAAGCGCTACACTTCTGTCCAGAATAACCAAAGGCACTATAAATCACGCCAGGAATAGCTTCATCTAGATCTGCTGTTCTTTCAACAATGATCGGATTTTTACCACCCATTTCAGCGATAAATCTTTTTACTGGTCTTGCTTTGATTGCGGCTTCATTAATATGCATTCCTGTTTCATTTGAACCTGTAAAAGCAATACAAGCAATATCTTTATGATTAATCAAATAATCACCAATAATAGCTCCTGAACCCGGTAAAAAAGAAAGGACAGCTTTATATTTACTCCCGCAATATTTAGAAATATTATTAAGCAGAATCATTAAGGCTTCATAAGCCACTAAAGGTGTTTGACTAGATGGTTTAACAATAACAGTATTACCACAAATCAAGCTAGCACTTGTCATTCCAAGCATTATTGCTAAAGGAAAATTCCATGGAGAGATCACCAAAGAAAGACCCAAAGCACTATAACGATTTGTGTTTTTTTCACCCGGCAAAGACCTAAGTTTGTTGGTATTGAAAGTTTCTAGAGCAGAATCTGCATAATAATTCAAAAAATCTATTGCTTCACAAACTTCAGCATCAGCCTCCTGCCAAGCTTTGCCGGCTTCAGAAACCAAAAGCATATTAAAAAATAGCCTTTGTCTTTCGAGTTCTTGTGCTGTTTCACGAAAAGCCATTACTTTTTTCTTTAAATCTACATCTTGCCAGTCTTTTTGAACTTTTTTAGCTTCTTTAATTGCAAGATCACAATCTTCAATATTGGCTTTAAAGACTTTAGCTAAAATTTGATCATGCTTAGCTGGGTTAATAGTAAAAAGCTCTCAAAACTTTCTTGCATTTTCCCAGCAACAATAAGAGCGCAAATCCTTTCTGCATTTAACTTCTCAAGATTAGTATTCAAATAATTTTTAAATTTATTACGATTTTTTTCTAAGCTAAAATCAATTTCAGGACTGTTTTGAAAACCACGCTTAATTTGCAAATTTGCTTTTTTGATACTTGGAGCTTTTAATAATTCTTCTGTTGATTTTTTATCAATAAAACCTTGCTTGAGAAATGAATCATTTGCAGTATTTTCTAAAAGTCTTCTAACCAAATAAGACATACCCGGCAAAAGCTCTCCATAAGGTAGATAAACTCTTAAACAAAAACCTTTTTGAGAAAAATAATCTTTTAAATCATCGAGCATACCATACAGCATTTGAATTTCAAAATCATTTTTTGAAATTTGTTTTGCTTCCACAACTTTCAAAATATAAGCAAGGGAACGAATATTATGACTAGCAAAAGCAGGTCTAAAATATTCAGTATTGTTTAGAGCAAGATCAACTAAGTTTTCGTAGTTTAAATCAGTTAAAGCTTTATCCTCAAATACAGGAACAGCCCAGTTTTTGTAATGCATGTGCTTGTTCATAATCCCAATAAGCGCCTTTGACAAGCCTAATGGTAATTTTCTTTTGATGTAGCTTTAACCAACTAAGCCAAGTTAAAAAATCTTTTTTGCTATCTTTCAAATAAGCTTGAATAACAATACCAACATTATCAAAATCATTAAACTCTGAATCTTGCAATACTTCCTTTGTCACAGCAAAAAATAATTCTTTTGTTTCATAATGCTCAGTATCAACATTAACGGTTGCTGAGTTTTCTTTAGCAATCCTAAAAAGGTTTGCTAGCCTATGTTTAAGGACAAGTTTCTTTTCTTCAAAATTATTTTTGTTTATTTGTGGCACTAAAGCAGAAAGCTTTACAGAGATGTTTAATTCTTGGATATTTTGCAAAAGATCAATATATTTGTTGTAATAAAAATCTGCTTCTTTTTGTGTTAGAACGACCTCTCCTAAAATATCTAATGTATAAAATTGATTTTTCTTTTTTAGTTTGGCAATTGTTTGCTTAGCTTCTTCAATGTTTTTACCGCAAATAAAAGTCCTAGCTAAAAAAGCTACTAATTGTTCAATTGATGTTTTAAAAACATCTCTAACAATTGGTAAATGAGAAACAAAATCAACTAAAAAACCAACTTTGAATTTTGATTCATCTATATATTCTGAAAGAATTTTGGCAACACTGTCTTTATGTTTTAAAGAAGGTAAAACATCAACAAATTTAAAAAGTTGAGTTTGCAGCTTTTGATCAAAAGTACTAAGTTGCAAAAAAACATTTTTTAAATCTGTAAAAGATTTCTTTTTTTCAAGAAAAGCAAACAGCTCCTTGCCAATTGCAATTTCTCTCGGCTCAATAGTTTTCAGCTTATTACCCTCCATATTTATATTTTGCCCTCATAAAGGTCGGCAAGCGTGCTTATTATCTTGCGAGCATGGGTGTTTTTAAGCAAAATATCTCAGCCATGCTCTCAAATATAGAGAATTCATAATATTTTAAAGTTATTGGTATTACTAATCTTGCGCAACAGGGTTAAAACGGGTTAATATTGACTTTCTATGGCAAGATATAGAGGACCAAAGGATAAATTATCAAGAAAATATGGCGAGCTGCTTTCAGGTATGCCTATTTTTGAAGTTGCAAAAAGGCCTTATAAGTCTGGGCAACACGGACAAAAAAGAGCAAAACTTTCTGAGTTTGGTGTTTTGTTAAAAGAAAAACAAAAACTAAGAGAGAGTTTTGGCGTGCTTTCTGAAAAACAATTCAGACGTTACGTTGATAAAGCAACTCGTAAAAACGGTCCGACGGGCGAAATTCTTTTGCAATTACTTGAGTCAAGGTTAGATAACCTTGTTTATAGAATGGGTTTTGCGCCAACAATCGCAGCTGCAAGACAGTTAGTTGGTCATGGTCACGTTTTAGTAAATGATTATAAAGTTGATATCGCTTCTTACAATGTAAGACCGGGTGATGTAATTTCAGTTAGTGCAAAAGCACAAAAAATGACATTGGTTTCTGAAGCAAGCAAAAACTGGATTGATGCACTTGCTTATATCAAACGTGACAAAAAAGAGTTTTCTGGAACATACGTTGAAATCCCTGCAAGAGAGGCGATTCCTGTAAGTGTTAACGAGCGTATGATTGTTGAATTCTACAGTAGATAATCTTTTGATAATCTTGGAATAATATAATTAAGAAGATGAATTTAAAGTTTTTCATCATTTTAATTGTTTTTTTTAGCGCTTTTCTAAATGCAAAAGCTCAGTATAAGGAGCAAAGTTTAAAAGCTCCAGCAAAAAAATCCTTTCAATTAAACGCTTCTCAATCGGAAACTCATTTCAAACCTTCAAATATTGGCATTATTGGTATGAAATATTTACACCAAAAGGGTTCAATGAGTACTGTTATTGAAGTTTATCCAAATACTCCAGCGGCACAAGCAGGTGTACAAGTAGGAGATCGTTTAATAGAAATTGATGGCACAAACATAATGCCCTTTAATTCAGATCAAGTATTCGCAATGATTGCTGGCTTGCCGGGCAGTCCAATACATTTGAAATTCATGCGTTGCAATATTCAGGGATCTGGTTGTTATAGTTTTGAAAACGATTTGATTCGTATGGATATGAATCAATTACACTCAGATAGAGTTTTTAAGATTTACAAGTACGGCTCATAATTTTATACTGAGCATAGATGATAGAAAAAACCACGTCACAAAAAATGCTACACGATGGCAAATTTTTAAAATTTGTTCACCATGAAATTGAAATTGAAAACGATCCACCAATTAAAGGTATAAGGCAGTTTATTTTACATCCCGGCGGAGTTTGTGTACTGGCAATCACCAAGGAAAATAAAATTGTACTAGTTGAACAATACAGAAAACCTGTTGAACAAAAGCTTTTAGAAATACCTGCCGGCAAAATAGACCCGGGAGAAGAAACCTTAATTACAGCTAAAAGAGAATTACAGGAAGAAACTGGCTATAGTGCGCAGACTTGGGTGGACTTAGGGCAAATTCTACCTTGCCCCGGATACTCAAACGAAATTCTTTATTTATATCTTGCAAAAGACCTCACACATGGTCAACAAAACCTTGACCATGGTGAAATCATTACTTGCCATGAATTAGAATTCAATGAAATTCGTGAGATGATTGTTTCAAACCAAATTCAAGACGCAAAAACCATTAGCGCTTTATTCATAGCAGAAAAATATATTAATGAGAATTAAATCTCAATAATTGAATTTCTTAATGCAATAACAACAGCTTCTGTTCTATTTTTCGCACCTAATTTTTGCAAAATACTACGAACATGGTTTTCAATTGTTTTAGTACTTAAACCAAGTCTTTCTGCAATTTCCGGGTTTCTAAGTCCGTCTTTGACTTGTAGTAAAACATCCATTTCTCGTCTTGATATTTTACCTCTAGTTGAACTCGGTTGAATTTCAACTTGCTGATTTAGTTGTTCTTGTCCCAACATTACTATCCCCTTTTGTGACGCTACCTAAAATCTGGGGCCAAATTTCTGGGGGATTTAATTTAGTTTCCAACTTAAGTAAATTGAAATTAGAATGAAATTCCTCAGGGATCTTTGCCCAATCTTTTTCAGTAGTTACTAATTCAATACCCGAATTTACTGCATTTCTAATCTCTTCAAGATTAAAAAAATGATGGTCTGGGTAATTGTTTACCCTTATTTTCACCTTTTTTGAGCCAGAAGCTTGATTGATATGAGTTTCGAGCATATTCTTTAACGTGACATAATCTGCAATTCCAGTAAAAACACCTATGTCATTTTCATTCTGCAAAGTTTTGGTTAAGCTCAGGTTAAAGGATAGGTAGTTTTTACCTAAATTTTTTCTAATCCAATCCTCATCTACTTTTGTATAAATCAATATATCTGCTTTATTTAAAGCAAAAGCAAACTCCCGATAAAAGCCTCTTTCATGCACATTATGCAAAATTATTTCTAAATCTTTTTCAAGTTTAAATTGTTGCAGACCATCATCTAAGACAAAAACATCTATATCGTCATAAATTTGGCAAACATTTTGAGCATTAGCAATTCTGTCTTTTCCAATAGCAAAATATACATCTAGGTTTTCTTCTTTAAATTTATTGGCAAGCATAAAAACTTCATCACCTATTTCTCTAACATCAAATTGATGCTCATTTGCTTTAAAGGCTAAAAAAGCTTGTTCATACTGTGATTTATAAGCGCGAGAAAGTACACAAACCTTTAAACCGTTACAAGATAGATGTTTTACAAGCTCAAAACAAAAAGGTGTCTTACCGCTACCACCAAAACTAATATTACCAATTGAAATCACTGGTTTAGTTAATTTGATTTTTTGATTTATACCAAAGACACAAGTCAAGGCAAAAAACTTTTCTCGAAGAAAATGTACTAGCTGATATGGAAAGGAAATAATTTGCTTTAAAATCATTTTAGACAACAAACTCTTTAAGTTTATTTGCAACATTATAAACAATTTTACTATTTGCTTCAGTTAACTTTTGTCCGCAAATACCCATAATTTTTCTTTTTTGTGCAGAAGCAATCAAATCCTCTAATTCAAGGCGAATTTCGACTTTTGATTCAACAACTATTAAAGCTTCAGCATCAATTAAAAGCTGAAAAAGCTCTTTATTTTTATGATAAAAAGGACCAGATAAAATAGGTTTAGCAAAAACGCTGGCTCCAAAGCATTATGACCGCCGACGTTTTCATTTAAAGTACCTCCCATAAAAGCAATATCTGAGATAGCATAAAACTTTAAAAGCTCTCCAATAGTATTTATTATTAACACGTCATTAGAATTTTTTATTTCAGGTTCTTCTGTATAATAACAAGGTAAAAGCTTAGCCGCAGAATTAACAATATTAAAAACCGTTGAAAATCTTTCAGGGTGTCTTGGAGCAATCAATAAACGTATATTTGGGTTTTGTTCCTGTAACTCCTGAAATACTGACACCAAAAGAGCTTCCTCTTCTTCATGAGTACTAGCAATCAAAAACAAAAGATCTTCTTCTTGATAACCAAAACTTTTACGAAATTGACTTGCACTAAAATCATTTAATTTTGGCAAACTAGAAAACTTAATATTACCCAAGACAAAAACTTTGTCTTTATTGACACCCATTTTTAAAATTTTTCTACTATAGTCTGAATTTTGCACTAAATAAATATCAACCATATTAAATATTTGTCTAAAGAAGAGACTGAGTGCATCATAATTTTTAAAAGATGCATCTGAAAGCTTGGCATTAATTACGGCAAGTTTAACTTTTTGATTTTTTGCTTCAGCAAATAAAGCAGGCCATATCTCACTTTCGAGTAACACCAAGGCTTGGGGTTGCAAGAAAGCAAATATTCTTTTTATTAAAAGTGGGTGATCAAAAGGCATATAAAAAATTTTTATTTGATTATTTTCAATTTTATCTTTGAGCTTTAGGTGAGCTAAATCATAAGCAGTTTGTGTGGTGACAGAAACGGCACAAGAATAACCAGAAAACAAATCTAACACTGGTAAAAGAGCATTTAGTTCTCCGACTGATACAGCATGAAACCATATCGGTTTTGAATTTTTATAGATATAAAAAAAATCTTTTTCAAAAATTGTTAGTTTTTGTTTTAAACTTGATTTCCATTTTTTTATAAAGAACAAAGACAAAAGTATCAAAACGGGTAAAACCAGTGTCCAGCCAATAAAATAAAAAATGAAGAATATTAAAAGCATTATAGCGAAGCTTTTTCTTGGGTTTTTGTTTGAATTCTTTGAAAAATACCCTGTGGCTCTTGATTGACACTATGGTTTTGAAAATCAAACTCTAAATTTTCAAAGTTATAAAACCCTGTAAGCAACTCCTCTTTAGACATATTTTCAACTTCTGTAAAACCTAAATTCACAGCAATCTTTTTAGATAAGTTTGGCATTACAGGTGCTAAATAAAAAGCTGCTTGATAACAACAAACTATTGCAGTATAAAGAGATTTTATAGCTGAACGGCGTTTGTCTTCAGCAATATCTTCTTGCTTTAAAATTTTCCAAGGTTCAACATCATTAATAAAAACATTTGCTTGATCTAAAACTTTAAACAAATCAGCAAAGGCTTGAAACGGATTAATTTTGTCGATATTTTCAAAAAAGCTAACATGCAGATTTTTTAAAGATGCTTCAATTTGACTACAAATTATTTTTTCTGGTAATTTAGAATCAAAATATTTATTGATTAATTTAAGCGCACGACTTAAAAGATTACCAAGATTATTAGCCAAATCAGAATTTAACACTTGCAGAAAAGCTTCAGAACTAAAATCACCATCTCTACCAAAAACAATATCTCTTAAAAAATAATATTTGACTGCCTCTGGACCATAACTATCACTCAAAGCAATTGGGTCAATAACATTACCCAAAGTCTTACCCATTTTCATACCATCTTTTGTCAAAAAGCCATGTCCAAAAACTTTCTTTGGCAAAGGTAAGCCAGCAGACATTAACATAGCAGGCCAATAAACGGCATGAAAACGCAAAATATCTTTGCCAATAATATGTGTGATGCTATTTTGTTGCCAAAATTTTTCTCTTTGGTCTTCTAAGCCAGAGATGTAACCTAATAAAGCATCAAACCAAACATAAATCACCTGTTCATCATCACCGGGGATTTTTATGCCCCACTCAAGATTAGTTCTGGAAATAGGAAAATCTCTAAGACCTTCTTTTATCCAACCTAAGACTTCGTTTTTTCTATATTCAGGTGCTATAAAATCAGGATTTTCATCAATATATTTTTTTAAAGGCTCTTGATATTTTGATAATTTAAAAAAATAATTTTCTTGTGAATATTCTTCGACTGCTTTTTTGTGAGTAGGACAAATAAATTTTTGTGTCGCTTCATCTTGTTCTAAATCTTTTTCAAGCCAAAAATCCTCGCAACTTACACAATACAAACCTGTATATTGACCTTTATAGATATCACCGCTAGCTTGTACTTTTTGAAAAAAATCTGCAACAAATTCTTTATGTCGAGAATCAGTTGTTCTTATAAAATAATCAAAATCAATTTCCAAAACTTTCCAAAGTTCTAAAAATTGAGAAGCATAATGATCACAATGTGCTTGAGCACTAGTGCCATTTTCTTTTGCGGACTTTTCGATTTTTTGTCCATGCTCATCTGTGCCAGTTAAAAAACAAACATCTTGTGATCTTTGTTTCATATGCCCTGCTAAAAATTCACAAACAATAGTCGGGTAAGCACTACCTATGTGCGGTGTATCATTTACATAAAAAAGTGGGGTTGTTATATAATAAGTCAAAACAAAATCTCAATTAAATCAAGCCAACAGCACTTGAATAATATTCTGCAAACTTAGCTTTAACAAAATCTCTTTGTTCATCATTTAAAGCTCTCTGCATCGCCCATCTAATTGCTGTGTCTGGTCTGACATTTTTGGTTGCGCAAAACTTTTTTAGAATTGCATCAAATTCTTCTTGACTTGCATAAGCAAGTTTATCTAAATCTCCACCAAGTTCCATTCCACGAGAAGCCATAATTTTATTATACATGAGACACTGCGGACCGTGTCATTTTTGTCCCACACATCAATATATATACTAAAATGCATCAAATTTAGGGACTGATTCCAAACCCCATTTAGCCAAGCATAAATGGAAATAAAAAAAAAGCCTAAAGCAAAATACTCTAGGCTTTTCTCATTCAAGTAATAATTGAAAAAATTACTTTAAAGTAACTGTCGCGCCAGCTTCTTCTAATTTAGCTTTGATCGATTCAGCTTCTTCTTTAGCAGCAGCTTCTTTGATTACTTTAGGAGCTCCTTCAACTAAATCTTTAGCTTCTTTAAGACCAAGTCCTGTGATTTCACGAACTGCCTTAATAACACCAATTTTAGATGAACCAGCAGCTGTCAATTCAACATCAAAATCTGTTTTCTCAGCTGCAGCACCAGCGTCTCCGCCACCTGCTACCATCGCAACACCTGCTGCGGCAGTGATACCAAATTTTTCTTCCATCGCATCTTTCAATTCAGCTGCTTCTAAAACAGTTAAATTTGAAATCGACTCTAATACTTCTTCAACTTTAGTTGCCATAATATTATTTCCTTTTTATGATTCCTTTGACTCAGCAGCATCAGATGATTCTGCTGGGTTTTCCTCTGTCTTAGCTTCTGCTGCAGTTGCAGCGTCAGCATCGCCTTCTGATGAAGCAGTTTCCACATTACTAGTTTCAGCGACGATAAAATCTCTAAGAGCTTTTTCTTTTTCTTCTTTTTCACTTAGCTCTTTTAAAATGTAAGCAATTGATTGCGTGTTTTGAACAAGCATTCCAGCAATCTGACTTAATAAGGTTTCTTTAGAAGGTAAAGAAGCCACTCTCGTTGCTTTCTCTGTATCTAAAAACTCACCTTCTAAAACACCGCTCTCAAAATTCACTTTATCAGCGTTGCTCTTTGAAAAATCTTTTACTTTTCCAGCAGGAGAAACAGGATCCTCGAAGCAAAACAAAAATGCTGTTGTTCCTTTTAAACCTTCAGTTGCAGGCGCAAACTCAGTGCCCTCTGCCGCTTTTTTAAATAAAGTATTTTTTGCAATTTTAAACTCTGCATTCAAATCTCTGATGCTATTTCTAAGCTCAGTAATTTCAGCCACTGTAAGGCCAAGTTGTTTTGTTGAAAAAACTGATTTAGCACGACCAAACTTGTCTTTTAAATCAGCAACTATTCTTTCTTTATCGTTTTTTGTTACCATTGCTTTTTCTCTCGCAAGAGCAATATGATAACACCCTATAAGCCTTGATTTTAAGCTTGAAAAATATAGTAATACTTAAATTTACAACTAAAATTTGCCGCCGCACAAAGATTAAAAAAAACTTATCTTCGGACGGCTGTTTTATAGACATTTTCATGACTTTTTTTACCTTAATTTAGTATTATATATTGACATCAATGGTTATTGGGAAACTTAGAGAATTAGTAGGAAAGCGACTCGGTGGTAACAGCCCAGATGCTACTGCACAAAAAACAAACCCTACAGAAGAAAATTTACAAGCTTTGCAAACAACTGCAGAAACAAAAGCACAACAACATGCACAAACACCGGCGCCAGCAACTCAACTAAATATCGATCACGGCGAGCACCTTACTAGCCTCGAACAATTCCCAGATAAAAGATCAACACAAATAGCAAAGTTTTATGAATGGGGTCAAGATTCTCAAGATATAGCTCAAGGAGCTGTTCAAAAAACAGAAGCCTTTTTATCCAAAGACGGCAAGCAACTAAGCTTTACAATTCCAGCCAGTGTTGCCGCTAAAAAAATCACCAACGCTTCTATCTTCAAAAGACTTACAAGATTATTTAGTAAGTTCA
This sequence comes from bacterium, assembly GCA_038146805.1. GTDB lineage: Bacteria > Cyanobacteriota > Vampirovibrionia > LMEP-6097 > LMEP-6097 > CAIYXB01. Next base: position 226,934 of record JAYQSH010000005.1, read on the forward strand.
AAGTAAACGAAGCTTTAACAAGATTAAATGACAAACAAGAAATTGATTTAATTTCTGCTGAAAATGAAATAACCAATTCAAAATTATTACAAAAACTAACCAAAGCAGGTGTTTATTCTTTTGTTGCAGTGCACAAGAAAGATGACAAAGGCAATTTTAATGCAAAAGCAGACCTACTCATTCCAGTTATGAATTTGCATATGATGCTTGAATATCTCAAAAAGAACCCACCACAAGAAATACCAAAAGCAATGCTTGAAAATTTCAAAGCACAAGTCGAAAATCTTGAAAACAATTCAGCCTTAAAAGATATTGTTTTTATTGATGAAGCACTTGCTCTTAAGACAAATAAAGCTCAGTTTGAAGATGAACAAGCCTTACGAAAAGCTCTATGCAATGCTGTTGATACTCTAAGCTTAAACGCGGAAGTTTTTGTTGCTAGTGATTTAATTGGCAAAGGTAACCAAGCTCAAGCAAATGGAAAATTTTATGATGCTATTAATTACAATTACCCAAGCATTAGTGGTAGCGGAGAAATCAGTTCGATAGAGCATCCTATGACCCTTGTTCGAAGAGATGAGAATAAAGATAAGCAATTCCCTGTAAATGAATTGGCAACTGTTTTACAATGGCATTTCCTAACACAAGTAACAGCAATGAAACATGCTAAAGACCCACAAGCATTAGAACAAGGACACAAAGACAATATTGCAGAACTTAAAGAATTAAACGCAAGACACAGCAACAAAGTTGCTCTTAATAGCAAGACTCAAGTACCTAAAAATGAAAACAACAATGCACTTGCCGCATAAAAGCCAAAATGATTACAGCACTTCCAACTAAACCTGCTAATGAACTTGACAACAAAACTTCAAGCACTATTCCTAAATCAAGAGCAAGTAAAAGAATCGAAAATAACAACTTTGCAGACAACACAAATTTACACAGCACAGAAATCAACAGCAAAAAATTCAGACAAATAAATTTAAGCTCAGCTGATCTAGAAAAAGAAACAAAAAAAATTCTAGCTCGCTACAAAGTTGATTCTGATAAATATCATAGAGCCTCACTTAGTAAAGATGGCAATACTTTAGTAGTGGTGCATGATGGTAAAACGACACTCGCTCAAAATTTTGGTGGAGCTTCAAAACTTTCAAGATTCTTCTATAAAATTTTTGGCTTTATCTCAAGGGGGTTTGGTGCGGCTAACAAAAACATTGCAAGTGCAAAATACAAAGAATTGTTCAATAACCATGACAGTAATGAAAAAGAAGTAACAATGGTCATGGAGCCTCTTGGACATTTATACAAAGGCTTAAGCCAAAATCATTATCATGGTATCACTGTTTTTCACCGCGATAATCTAACAGGCAAATTTAGCAAAAACCCTTCAGTCGTTTCTATTATTGATTCTTACCAATATATTTTTGCTGAGCACATGAAAAATTATGACCTGCCACCAGAACTAAAATCTAAGCAAAGCTTTTTTGATAATGGCTACGCCCTTGATAAAACCATACCTATAGATATGGATAAAGCTAAAAACTTTGGACAATTGTACAACGAAATTATCGAAGGATTTTATAATGCACAAGGTTTTAGTTTTATGACAGTGCCGGGGCAAGTACACAAAAACCTAAGCGCTACTAGTGCTGACTTAAGCTTCACTGAATTGCCATGGCATCGAGTGCAACAAAGCGCTGATAAACACTGGCGTGTCGCTACAAAAAAACAAGATATTAATGACGCAGAGTTTGCAAATGCAAAAGATAAAGAATTTTATTTATCAAAAGTAAACGACAATAATTATACTTATTGCACTATTGTTAGACCAAAAGCCGATCATGAAAAACCTATTGAGCCTTTAATTGGTTTTATGGAAAATTGGTCACAAATGTATTCAGGAAACTCTTTAAGGGCAAAAGACAAAGATGACAAACGTCTTGTAGAACTTGCTCAAGGACATAGTGCCATGCAAATTAATAAATTTAACCAACAGTTTTCAAACTTAAGCGTTTAATTTAAAATTCTCACCTAAGTAAAAACGTTTAACATTAGAGTCTTCTGAGATTTCTTTTGAATTGCCTTCTTTGACAATCTTACCGTCTTGAATAATGTAGGCTCTATCTGTAATCGAGAGAGTCGCAAGAGGATTATGGTCTGTGATCAAAAGACCAATATCTCTTTTTTTACACAAATCACGAATGATTTCTTGAATATCAATAATCGCAACTGGATCAATTCCAGTAAAAGGTTCATCTAATAAAATAAATTTTGGATCAGTAACAAGCACTCGAGCAATTTCTAATCTTCTTCTTTCACCACCAGACAAGCTAATGGCAAGTGAATCCTGCAAACGAATAATATTAAACTCTTCAAGAATCTCAGTTATTTTTTCTTTACGTTCTTGCTCACTATAACCTTGAATCTCAAGAACTACCGACAAATTATCATAAACACTAAGCTGTCTAAAAGCACTAGGCTCTTGAGTCAAATAACCAATACCAGCTAAAGCACGATCATGGATTTTTAGCTTGGTAATATTACTTGTGCCCATATAGACATTACCGTTGTCTGGTTTAACCAAACCCACAACCATATCGAAACTAGTTGTCTTACCAGCACCATTAGGTCCAAGCAAAGCAACTATTTCACCAGATTCTATATGAAAACTGACATTATCTACAACTTTTCTACCGTTGTAGCTTTTCTGTAAGTTTTCAGCTACTAGTATAGATTTAGACATCTAAATTTATTTTAACGACTTCTATTAGAATTGAAAATAGCTTTTCTTTTAGCTTCTATTCTTTTCTTTTTCTTACGAAGACGAGGGCTTTCAAAATGCTTACGTTTTTTTACTTCTAGAATAATTCCAGCTTTGATTACTTCACGTTTAAAACGTCTTAATGCGGCCTCTAATGATTCTCCGTCGTTTACTCTTACTTCTGCCAAGTTAATTCACCTATCCTTATTTATTTACCTTGAACAAGAGTAAATAGTAACAGTTTTAGTGCAAAAAAACTTATTTTAAGCTTTTTTTTATAGGCTTTCTTTATCTATATTTAAAATTCACAACAAAGCGACCCTTTGCTCTATCTGTTTTTCTAATAAAAGTACCAACCATTCTACCCTTTTGCCTAAATCTGCTTGCAATGATTTTTTTAATTGAAAAAAGATTGTTGTTATGAGATCTCAAAAGTTTTTTGGTCGTTATAATATTTTTATTATTGTTTTTACCAGCCCTTTCTTTACTAGGCACAAAAACTCTACTAGCAGAGCCACCACAACGAATTTTTGAAATTGAAAAAGTATTATCAACACTTTTTGAGCTATCAGAACACAATATACGCACAGCACCATCAGTAACTTTTTCTTTTTGTGTTCTTGAACTACAAACTGAATAGTAAGTCAAAATGCTTGGGACTTTTACATTGAACAAAAGCTTTTTATCATTCTTTACTTCAGACTCTAAAGTTACACTAGATGCTCCCTCATAGCTTGCTGATATTTTTTCTTTTCTTAAAAACTTCTTCGGCATTTTATTTAACCCACAAGTTAAAAGGTCAAGAATACTTTCTGATGACCTTTTATTTCCTTTTAGCCAAAACATTCCTTTTAAATCGGCAATGACTTCTGCTTTTACAGCTAAAAAAGTAAAAAACAAAGCAATTAATAATACAAGGACTTTCTTCATATATTAATTATTTACAAAACAATCAATAAAAATTACTCCACCGAAAAGACTAGGTGCTGTATACAAATTTTAATAACAATACTTGCGAGCGCTAACACTAGATTTTTTAGTGCATACCTAAAAATAGAAACAAAACCAATAAAATCAGCTGTGTCAGAGCAAAAATCCAAACAATCTTAATTTCAGAAAAACCACTAAGCTCAAAATGATGATGCAAAGGAGCCATTTTAAAGATTCTAATATCTTTTTTTAAAAATCTTCTTGATAGCTTAGCACTTAAGACCTGCAAAATCACAGAAAGAGTTTCAACTACTGGCACAAAAGCAAAAACCAATAATAAAAGTTCCTGTTTACCAATATAAGCTAATACCCCAAGCCCCATTCCTAAAGCAAGGCTTCCAGTATCACCCATAAATACTTGAGCTGGTTTTTTATTGAAAATAAAAAAAGCAATTAAAGCAAAAACAATTATCATGGAAAAATCAAACAAAGAATAAAAACCCTGATGACGATAAACAAAAGCAAATCCCAAAAACGCTAGCACCGAAAGGCTTGTGGCAAGCCCATCAAGTCCATCAGAAATATTAATTGCATTTGACGCCCCAGCAATGACACAAAAGGCCCAGATAAATTCAAAAATCACCAATAAAAAATTAAACTGTTCTGGCACAAAATCATTAGCAACAAACAAATATCTACCTGACAAAAAAACAATTAATGAACTCAATAACAATTGCACAAAAAGTTTTGCTAATGAATCAAGACCTTTGTAATTTGCTTTCACTATTTTTAAAAGATCATCAATAGCACCAAGAAAAGCACCAACAAAAATTGCCAACAACACTAAAAATATTTCTTTTGAATGAAAAACAAAAGCATAGATTGATGCAAAAACGAAAATTGGTAACAAAAAAATCAAAGCACCCATAGTAGGTGTCCCAGCTTTTTCTTGTATATGAGATTGCGGACCTTGTTCTCTAAAGCTTTGATAGCCTTTTAAAGAACATAAAAAACTAATAATTGGCTTAGCAATAAAAAAAGCACTTAAAAAACTTAAAATGGGAAACAATAATTGCACTTTTTGTTACACACCCATGGGCGCTATGAAAGCCCATAAAAAATTTATAACAATTGGCACAACTATATTTAAAAACATAAAAGCCAAAATCACAGAAAAATCAAAACCACCAAGCGGAGGAATAATCGATCTAAAAATACTTGCATAAGGATAGACTATCTTTTCTACGGTTCTGTAAAATTTTGTTATTGTAAATCTAGGAAACCAAGAGCCAATAACCCAAATCAGCAGAATATAACTATAGATTTCAACAGCCTGTAATAAAAAGATTTTTAATTTAAGCGCCATAACTATAATATAGCATTGCTTTTGTTAGATTTTTCTATAGTATTTTTATATAATAGTTCATACAAATAAGGGAATAATTCTTTTGAGCTTGAAAGAACAGAAAACAAATATTTGCAAAAAAGAACTTTCTAAAGAATTAGACCAGTTTCTAGATAATTTTAAACGCAAAAAAAAATCAAAAGAGTTAATTCTTAAAGCTTTTGATTTCGCTTTTGAAAAACACCAGCCACAAAAAAGAAAAAGTGGTGAACCTTATATTATTCATCCAGTTGCTGTTGCAAAAACCTTAATTGAATTAAATTGTGATGATTCAACAATTTGTGCAGGGCTTTTGCATGATGTGATTGAAGATACTGAAGTCTCAAGTGAAGAAATGAAAAAAAACTTTGGTGAAGAAATCACCAACTTAGTAGATGGTGTCACAAAACTTGGTAAATTAAATTTCAAATCTTCAGAACAAGAACAAGCTAATAATTTTAGAAAAATGTTGATTGCAATCGCAAAAGATATGCGTGTTGTACTTGTCAAGCTTGCTGATCGTTTAAACAATATGCAAACTCTAGGTCATTTAAGTGAAGAAAAGCAGAAACGCATTGCCCAAGAAACCCTTGATATTTTTGCTCCACTTGCAAATCGTTTTGGTCTACACAGTATCAAAATTGAACTTGAAGATCTTTGTTTGAAATATTTACATCCGATTGGTTACACAAAAGTAAACACTATTGTTAAATCAAAAAAAAGCGAAAGAGAAGCGCAGGTAACAATTGTCAAAGAAAAAATCAAAGAAATTTTAAAAAGCAATAAAATCAAAGCTGAAGTTTATGGCAGAGCAAAACATTTCTATAGTATTTTTAGAAAACTAAAAAAAGGTGCTAATGCAGTCATTGACATGGAACAAGAACATGAGATTTATGATTTACTTGGTATTCGAATTTTAGTAAAAGATATAAAAGATTGTTACGGAGCACTTGGCGTTGTTCATGAAAGTTTTCGTCCTATGCCCGGACGTTTCAAAGACTATATTGCTGTTCCTAAAAGTAATTTTTATCAATCTTTACATACGACTGTGATTACTCCTTATGGAAAACCACTCGAGGTACAAATCAGAACTCATGAGATGCATGAGATTGCTGAAAATGGTATTGCCGCACATTGGAAGTACAAAGAGTCAGAAGGCTCTCACAAAGCAGACTCTCAAGAAATTGAAGAATTAACATGGGTCAAACAACTGCTCTCATGGCAATCTGATGTTGAAGATGCTGAAGAGTATGTGGACACTGTAAAAAAAGATATTTTAAGTCAAGAAGTTTATATTTTGACTCCAAAAGGTGATGTTTACACCTTGCCAATAGGCTCCACACCAATTGATTTTGCCTATAGAGTGCACTCTAAAGTTGGAGACACTTGTACTGGTGCAAAAATAAATGACAAAATTGTTTCCATAAATTACAAATTACGTAACGGAGATTTGATTGAAATAATTACAAATAAAAATGCACACCCTAATTTAAGTTGGTTAAATTTCGTTAAAACAAACCAAGCAAAACATAAAATTAAATCTTGGTATAAAAAACAAAACCGTGACAGGCATATTTTACTTGGCAAAGAAATGTTAGAACCTGAAGTTGGCAAAGAGGGTTTTGAACAATTCATGAAATCACAAGAACTAAAAGATGTGACTCAAAAGCTCAATTACAAAACACCTGAAGATTTGATTGCTAGTGTGGGTTCTGGTGATACAACAATCACACAAGTAATCGCAAAATTACAAGGCACAAAATACGGTAAAGAAAAACAAGAATCTATTCCAAAACTAAATAAATACAAAACCAAAAAAGCACCAGCAAAAGGAAATGAAGCTGAGATTCCTGAATTAGATGGCTTACTTTATAATATTGCTAAGTGCTGTATGCCGGTGCCCGGCGAAGATGTTATGGGAGTTATTTCTAAAGGCAAAGGCATAACTATTCATAGAGGACATTGCAATAATTTAAAACAAGTAGAAGAAGATCGCCTCATGCGTCTCAATTGGCAAAGTAAGGTTTCAAAAGCTTATCCTGCAAACCTTACAATTGAGGTAATTGATCGAGTTGGCGTCGTCAAAGATATACTAACCAAAACAGCTGATGCTGGCATAAACGTCATAGACTTTAAAGTTAAATCACGACCTATTGATAATGTGGCAATCCTAAAAATGATTTTAGAAGTATCAGGATTTGAAGAGCTAAAAAGTGTACAAACCTCTATGACAAATATGACAGATGTCTTAAGAGTAAACAGAAGCTAATGCTAGTGATAAAATAATCACATGCAAAGATCAAACAATAGAAAAAATGATGAACTTAGAGACTATAGTTTTCAAAGAAATTTTATAAAGACCTCAGAGGGTTCAGTACTAGTTAGTTGCGGTGATACAAAAGTAATTGTGACTGCAAAAATCGAAAACAATGTGCCACCTTTTTTAGCTCACTCAGATGAAGCTCAAGGATGGATCACAGCAGAATATTCAATGTTACCGGGTTCATCAAAAGATCGAATTAAAAGAGAACGCAACAAATACAATGCTCGTTCATTAGAAATTCAAAGATTGATAGGGCGCTCATTAAGAGCAATGGTGGACCTAAAAGAATTACCCGGCATTACGATTAACATAGATGCAGATGTCATACAAGCAGATGGTGGCACACGTACAGCAAGTATCACTGGTGCTTATGTAGCTGTTTATGACGCACTGACTTATTTACAAAAAAATCCAATTACAATTAGGGCACCAAAAAATATTCAAGCAATTGAGGACAATCCTAATATAGAAATTTTAACTAATAATGGTAGAGAGTTAGAAATCCAACTAGCAAAACATAAATTACCTATCTTAAATCAAATCGCAGCAATTTCAGTTGGTATCAATAATGGTGAAGTATTGCTTGATCTTGATTACCCTGAAGATAGCAGTGCAGAAGCTGATGGCAACTTTATTCTGACAGCAAACGGAGATATCGTAGAGATTCAAACAACTGCTGAAGATGGAGTAATTAAGCCAGAAAATTTTGAAAAAATGCTCAGTATTGCCCAAAAAGGTATTCAGGATTTATGTAGGCTTCAAGATGCGGCTTTGCAGCAAGAACTAGTCAAAGAAGGGGTTCTTAACTAGTTCTTAAAAGAAATTACACAGCTTAACGTTAAGAACAGGTTAAATTTGATATTGATATTATTTTTCTTAGAAAATTTTAATCTTAAATAGTTCCCACTTTATCAAAATCAAGACTTGAAAAACCTTATATCTATACAAACAGGCAAGGCTATCAAAAAAGCAAAAAGGTTGTTGATAACAACTACTAGATTCTTATTGCCTAAAAAAGGAAAAAATGTCGTCAGCAAAACAATATAAATTAAGTAAAGAAGAAAAACTAAGAATGGCAAATCGTATAAATTACTTTCGAACCATGCCTGCACAAGTTTTAAAATCAGCTGGAAATTTAAACGGCATGCGCACTAGTTTAGATGACTTTAGTAATCATGAAATTAAGTCTACTTTAGTAAATGGTAGAGTCATGATTTTGAATGTTTCATAAACAAAAACAATTTTTTATTTTAAAATTAGAAGGAAATGTCAAGTGAAAAAATTACCACAAAGGATGGTTCAATTAGCTTTTTTAATAACAAATATCAAGAAGCCTATCATTCTTTCCATGGAGCTTTCACTGAGGCTTTAGAAAAACATGTACTGGCTTGTAACATACCTGAAATCGCCAAAAAGCAAAAGGATATTAAAGTACTTGATATATGCTTTGGTCTTGGCTATAACAGTTTAGTTTGTATTCAAGAAGCTTTGCAAATCAACCCCGTTATTGATATTCATATTGATGCACTGGAGAATGATGCAAATGTTTTTCAAATGCTCAAAGAATGTCATACAAAAACAGATATTGATTTACTAAACTCTCACTGCAATTTTATTATTGACGATGCCAGAAAAAGTATTGTGAATTTAAAAAATAATTTTTATGATGCTATATTTTTTGATCCTTTTAGCCCCAAAGTTTGTCCAGAACTTTGGCAAGAAGATTTTATTTTTGAGGTAGTACAAAAAGCAAAAGCCAACTCATACATTTCAACTTATAGCTCTGCACGCATAGCTAAAGATGGCTTTTATAAAGCTGGTTGTGAAATTTATGAAGGTCCAAAATGCGGTCGCAAAAATGGAGGGGTTTTAGCCCTAAAACAATAATTATCTAATTTAAAAATAAAAGAATTAGGTTTAATACATGCCAGTAACAAGTGGACTTAAAACACTAAGCGACGGTGTTTGATTCTTTTGTTAGGCGTGCCTAACCAAACCCTACTTATGCCCAAATCTAAAGACTCGAGATACTTATTACGGGTTTGGAAGCACGCCCCTAATGCAAAAAGTTAAGTAGTGATGAAAAAGTTTGTTTTTCAATTCTTAAGAGTCAGTGCTAAAATTAGTTTTAATGGATGCATCTATGACCTTTTCAGAAGAAAAATTCAAACAAGGAACAAGTTATTTATTACCATTTGAAAAAATACATGGCTTAGGAAATGACTTTGTACTGGTTAATAACGCTCACTTACCAGAAAATGCTAATCAAGATTTTGAACAAGAATTGACAAAAAAAATCTGTAATCGCCACCTTGGTATCGGTGCAGATGGCTTGATAATTATTGACCAAGTCAAAGAATCTCAAGAAGCAATACGCTCATGGAGATATTATAATTCAGACGGCTCTATTGCTGAAATGTGTGGTAACGGAATTAGATGCGCTGCCAAATATATCTACGAACATGGTTTAAGTGCTGAAGCAAGCTTATTTAAAATTGAAACTCTCGCGGGTGACATTGGCATTGAGATGCTTGATGCAGAAATGGTCAAAGTTGATATGGGTGCACCTAAAGAAATAAATGCTCCACAAGTTTTACAAGTTGATGATTTTGAATTTAATTATAGCTTTGTCTCTATGGGCAATCCACATGCAATTGCTTTTTTTGAAGATATTAATGCTGTAAAAAACTACGGACCACAAATAGAAACACATGAAAACTTTCCAAACAAAACCAATGTTGAATTTGCTCATTTGAAGAATGCTACAGAAATTGATTTAATTGTCTGGGAAAGAGGTTGTGGCTTTACTCAAGCATGCGGCACTGGAGCTTGCGCAACAGCAGTTGCTGCAATAGAACAAGGTTTTTGTAAAAAAGATACAAATATCTCAGTCAACTTACCCGGCGGTACCCTTGTGATTAACTGGGATAGCGTAACTGGAAGTATTTTTATGACCGGAAAAGCCGAAATGTCTTTTATCGGTTACTATAATACTTAGTGCTGATTTTTAGGAAAATTCTTTTTTTCATTTTATTGCTTAGTTGCTCAGGATTTGCTGTTTATCACCTAGCCAAACCCTCTGAAATCAGCAAAGAAAACATTTTTATTTATAACAACAAAAGAATTTCAAGTGAAGAAATCTTATCAATGGTTGAAGAGGAGCTTGGAGGCATTAAAAGTTTTGTGTTTTTCAACACACTTGGTTTAAGTCGGATTTTATGCAAACATCCCTTAATAAAATCTGCAAAAATCAGAAATAAGTTTTTACCAAGCAAAGAATTTCATATATTTATTAGTGAAGAAAAACCTTGGGCATTTTTAGATAACCAAGTAATCAACGAAAAATTTGTAGTACTAAAAAATTTTTCAGAACTTGAATTCAATAATGAACCTAGCTCTATTCAAGAACTGTATCGTGAGATCAAAACTCAAAAAAGCAATATTATAAAAATTCAAACTGCAAAAGCAATGAATAACAAAGAACTAAAAAAAATCAAAAATATCATTGAGCCAATTAACAGAAATTTCACTTTAATTGATATTCCAAAAATTCAAAAAGTCGTACTTGATAATAATGATTTAATTTTAGACAATGGTGATATAAAAATTATTTTTGGCAATTTAAATAAAAAACTCAGCTCAAAAATGAAAAAGCTCGACAACCTACTAATTAATATTCAAGAAAAACTCAATGAGATTGAATACTTAGATCTGTCATTAAATACAAATGAAGCAATTATAGGTAAAAGGTTATAATTATTTCAGAGATGGCAAAAAAAATTAAAGTTATCGTAGCTGGCGCTCTTGGCAAGATGGGCAAAATGGCTGTTGAAACCTTTCTCAACAACCAAGATCTTTTTCATCTAGAAGCTGGCATTGTTAGAAATCTTTCTGAGCTAGATAAAAAAACAGTAAAATATTTTGAAGATAGTGGCGTCAGACTTGCAGACAACTTAGAAACAGAATTACATAAAGGTGATGCTGATGTCTTAGTTGAACTCACCACACCAGATAGCGTATTTAAGAATTCAAAAATAGCTCTTGAAAATGGTGTTAGACCTGTTATAGGTGCAACTGGACTAAGTGACGATGACATCTTAGACTTAAGTAAACTCAGCCAAAAAACACAAACTGGCACCATCATTGCTCCAAATTTTGCTATAGGTGCAATATTGATGATGAAATTTGCTGCAGAGGCAGTCAAATATATGGATCGTTATGAGATTATTGAAAAACACCACGAAAACAAATTAGACTCACCTTCAGGTACAGCAATTAAGACTGCAAAACTAATGAGTGAAAATGCAAAAAAAGCAAACCAAGCAAGTTTCAAAGATCAGAAAGCTCGCGGAGAATTATATTACGATATCCCAATTCATTCTTTGAGGTTACAGGGTTATGTTGCAAGTCAAGAAGTGATTTTTGGTGGGCTTGGGCAAACTTTAACCTTAAAGCATGACACCATCGATCGTTCTAGTTTTATGCCGGGTATTTTACTTGCATCAGAAAAAGTTATGAATTTAAACAGATTAATTTATGGTTTAGAGAACATTATATAAAACTATAATCATTGTGCCAGGCACCAAGACCACGGTTTTTGCAATTATCTATTGCCAAGGAGTTTCATCAACTTAGCACTTTCGACTTCTGTATTTTTAATCCAATCACGAGCCCAGATTTTATGAACATTCCATCCTAAAGATTTTAGAACTTGTTTTCTCAACCTTTCTCTATCTCTACAGGTTTTAGCACTGCGATACATTTCACCATCTGTTTCTATTGCCAAAATAAAATTAGCTGGATTCTTTCTAGAGCGGACGGCAATATCAATTTTATAATCAGATGCACCAACAAATTTTTCAACTCTATAACCTTCTTTTTCCAAAATTTCAGCGATTGATTCTTCAACACCCATACTTGTTTGCTTAGTTGAATTAAAATTATTAGTATTTTGATTCATCAACATGAGCTCTGTATCTGTTGTTAAATCAGAATTCTCTGAAATACCATCTTGCTCAACACTTGCATTACAAGCTTCAGCAAAAGCCAAATATTTTTTAAGCAAAACAGCTCCCTGAGCGCTAGTTCTACTTAAATCAATATCAGCAGAATTAATTGAGCTAAATACTTTTAGACTATTACGAGCTCTAGTTACTGCAACATTTAATCTACGATGCCCACCCTCTCGATTTAAAGGACCAAAATTATGGGACAAATTTCCTTTTTTATCTCGCGCATAACCAATACTAAAATATATAACGTCTCTTTCGTCACCCTGTACATTTTCTAGGTTCTTAATAAACAAAGAATCAGTTTTTTCTTCGTCCATAAAGTCTTGCATTTTTTCTTGCATCGTCATATCTGCACGCAACGCTTTTGCTAATTCACGTTCAATCGCAAATTGCTGTGCCTCAGAAAATGCAATGACGCCTAAAGACATATTTGGATACTTTGTATAGTGTTCAATTATTGCTTTTGCAACCCTTTGAGCTTCTTTTCTATTAAAACGAGCTCCTTTTTCATAGTAACCATCTGCAATCATTTCAAAAGCAACACCAAAACTATCAGTTTTTGCTATTGGAGAAGGGAAAGTTATCAACTGATTATCATAGATATAATAATTTGAAAATTTAATAAGATCTTCATGACGACTGCGATAGTGCCAATTTAAGGTTTTAGTGTTTAAAAACACTGAGCACTCATCTAAGACACTTTCAAAACTCGAATTCTCATAATCATCATCTTCATTTATATAATTAAAGAAATTTGTTGGAGGTAACTGATTTGAATCACCAGCCAAAATCAATTGCTTAGCTCTATAAATCGAACAAATAGCATCTTCTGTTCTAATTTGAGAGGCTTCATCAAAAATCACTAAATCAAATTCAACACTTGCATTATCAGACTCAATTAATTGACTCACAGATAAGGGACTCATCATCCAACAAGGCTTTGCAGTTTGTAATAAATCAGGAATCTCTTTAATTAAAACACGCATTGGTTTGTGTTTTTTCTTTTTGTTGATTTCATGATTTAACACTTGCATATCAGACTTAGAGCTCTCACTAGTCGCATACTCAATCCAGTTCATAGCAAGGTTTTGCGCAATAGCTGTTTTATTACGTTTAACAAGACTTTGGTCTAATTGATTAAATTTATCAATCAAAAGCTCTTGATTTTTACCAACAAATTTTCTCATTATTGGATTTTCAATTTCAACTTTATCAACCCAAGCTTGATAAAGTTTCTTTAAAAAGAGTGACTTAATTTGCTCAGCATCAATTGTTTTAAATTTTGCATTTATTAAAGACCTCAAAAACTGATTTAAGCCAAGGTTTTCAGCTTGTTTTTCTAGTTGCCTAAATTCGATCCAATCTTCAATATCAGTAATATTTACAATTAAATCTTCTAAATGTGCTTCAAGCTCATCAAAACTCACATTATCAAGGTCAATATTTGGTTTTGGGAAAATAGTTTTATAAAATTTCAAATGATATTTTATTAATTCATAGGCTTGCAATAAATCTTTAGTCTGTTTTTCAAAATCCTCAAAATCATCGTGATTAGCGTCTTCAGAAACCAAATTTAACAAAGGCTCAGGCAAATTTTGCGAATCAAATTTACCCATAACTTTTTGCACCCATTTGATTGCTGTAATTGTTTCATCCCAATTAGTATCAAAGTCTTTATAAAAATCGCCAAGTACCAAAGCTAACTCAGCTCCATCTTTATTTAATTCTTGATTTTTTTTGTCTAATTGAGCTGCTGACTGCAAATCACTAATAACAGAATTTAAATCTTTCGATTGATTCAAAAGAGCATATTTTTTAATTTGCCCCATAGTTTGCCAATAATCAACATTTAAAAACCTAAAAATACCTGTGAATTTTTTTGTAAATTTAGTAATCAATTCATCGTGATCCAATTCTAAAAAGTTTTCACTATATTTACCTAAAAGTTTTCCTTTGTCCGTTTTATATTCTTCATGTTCAATTTTTGCATGTATAGTCAAAGCCTGAACATTTTGTAAGTTATGTCCATTAAACCAATCTTTTTTGGGGAATGGCGAGTGCACAGCCAACGAAGAAGCTTCGGCAAGCCATTTGAATTCAGAGAGCTTGTGAGTTTCTTTAGCAAAATATTTTTGTGAGATAGGATTTGCATAGTCAGCTAATTTTTTGACAATGGCTTTAAACTCTATAAAGTTAGACTTAATTTCATTTTCAAGTTCAAAACTTAAATTACTCAAATCTGCATTACGCCAACGATAAGTTTCATAAGAACTAATAATTCTTTGTTGAGAAGCTAGCTTTTTAAAAAAATAATCAAACTCTGAAAGTTTTTCAAGATTTATTTTTTCTATTTGTGGCAAAGTAAAATCTAAGTTTATATTATTGTGTTCAAGATTCAATCTTGCTAATTCTCCATAAAGCTCATATAGAGTTAAATTGATAGGTCTTCTTAATTTATGTAACTCACTAATACCTTTTAAAAGTTCCATTTTGACTTTATTGATATCTTCAATATATTCTTCTCGACTTGCTTGAATTGAAAGCTTTTTGATATCTTCTAACGAAATCCTTAGAGCATCTATAACTTCAGATTTTTTCTTTTGCGAATTATGTAATTCAAGACAATATTTATCTAAATTACTTTCTTTGAGTCTATTAATTACAACCTCAAGAGCCGCTTTCTTTTCACTAACAAAAAGAATTTTTTTGTTTTGTGATAAAGCTTCAGCAATTATATTTGCAATTGTTTGTGATTTACCAGTACCCGGTGGACCTTGAATTACAAAACTCTCACCCGCTTTTGCAGCATAAATAGCTTCTTCTTGGCTACTATCAGCATCTAATATTTGATTAGAATGATTTGGATCTAATTTTATATCAATTTCATTTGCTTTTACTAAATATTTTAAATCAAGATTTTTATTAATTTCCCTTTCAGGAATTAATTCTCCCGCAATTTGTCTGACTACATTATGAGTCAAAATTTTGTTTTCATTAACTTCTAAATCTTTATACAAAGATAATTTAGCAAAAGAAAACAAGCTCATTGCTGCTTCATCTAAAATTTTCCAATTTTTTTGATCCTGCTCTATATAGGCACTTATTTTTTCAAACAAAGTTTCAAACTCTTCAAGATCCTCACAATTATTCAAAGCATCTTCAAATTGATAAAGGTTGATATCATAATCCCTCTGCAATTTATAAGCTAGAGTCGGATTAATACGAATTTCATCTTCAATTGCACTTAAAGTAAAATCACCATTTAAACCTTTGCGACTAATATACACAGGCACTAAAAATAGCGGCGACTTGTAAAAGGTTTCAGCATCATCCAAAGAATTACTATCGTTCCAATGCAAAAAATACAAAGCAAAATACAAAATATTCACACCTTGTTCTTGCAAACTAGCATTTGCTCTTGTTTTTAATTTAGCTAAACATTGCTCAAGGCTCTTACGATCTTTATTTGTTTGCAAAGAATTTTCTAAATCTTTTGCTTCTGCATGCGGCAAAAAATTATCCTGCTCTTGCATGTCTTCAAGTGTCATGCCCGGCTCAAGTTCATCTGGATCTATAGGTTCAACACCAAAATCATTAGTATCAAAAGCTTCAATTTTTTCAAGTAAACTTAAAGCTTTTGATTCAATAATTAATTTTTGAAAAATTTCATCTACGTTATTTTCAAAATTAATAGTTAGGCTTGGTCTTTCTTTGAAAAACAAAAGCTGATTTTTTTTTGAAAAGTCAATCAAACTTTTTTTCCAACGATCCAATTGCTGTTTGACCTGTAAAGTATTTTTATTGTCTGATTCAAGAAAGTCTAAATTAAGTGACATATTTTTTCCCTAGGCATTAAAAGACGCTAAGAATTATAGATAAGTTTCATTAAATATATTTATAAAAACTCCAAATTAGCTGCTTTTAACAAATTTTGAAAACAAGGGCGTGCTTCCAAACCCGTAATAAGTATCTCGAGTCTTTAGATTTGGGCATAAGTAGGGTTTGGTTAGACACGCCTAACAAAAGAATCAAACACCGTCGCTTAGTGAGTTTCACGCAGTGAAACAAGCTAAGCGTAAGGTCGTTTGTGGGACTGATTTCTGACCCCATTTGCTAGTGATTTTAACATTTCACTGTATTTTAAAATTCAAAATGGGGTTTGGAATCAGTCCCAACAAGGATTTAAAGTAACTAGCTTTTGGTATAAGCACCCATTGAAATATCACTTATCGATTCAAGGTAATAACAAAAAGTCTAATAAAATCAACAAATTTTGCAAAAATAGACTTGTCAAAGACCCCAGCAAATGTTAAAATATATTTATAAGTAAATAAATTATTAAAAATTATGAGAATATTTAGAGCGCCATCTGGAATACAAGCACCAAGAATACCAACAAGACAACCAGTTGGAAGTGAAATTCAATCGCACACTAGAGGTATTTTAGAGGCTTTTAATAGACCTGAAGTAGGAAGTAAAGCAAGAATCGAATCATTTGATTTGGGTGCATAAAAAATTGAATTTTTAAAACTAAAAACAAAATAAGAAAAATACAACGAACAATATATTTTCTAGGACCTACTAACAAATTTCAACAACAGAGCTTTAAAGTGCAAAAAAGGCTTCTGTTTACTGTTTGTAAATGATGACTTTAAGGAACGAGAGTAAGGCTGTTATTGGCATTTGTTAATAATAGCTATTAAGGATTCCCTCAAAAACGAAGTTTTGAGGCGCAATCCGCTTAGCAAAAATATTAAGGATTCACTCCCTGAGCCAAGTTGCCCTATTGGATCAGGGTTAAAAAATCGACGAAACCGCATTTTTCATTGGATCCTTAAGAACAGAAACCGAAAAACTTGATATAAGAAATAAGACAAAATGAACACGGTCCGCAGTGTCTTACAGGATTTGTTAACGCTAACTTAAGCAGCTTCTTGAGCTTCAGGCTCTTTAGCTTCAGCTTCAGGCTCACTTGCAGCCTCAGCTTGCTTTTGAGCTTCAGCTTCAGCAGCTCTTTCAACTTGTTTCTTTTTAGCTTTTGTATTTTTTGTACTTAAACTTAAAACTTCTGCTTTGATCTTTTCTTTTTGAGATCTAGGCAACTCTTTATATTCATATGCACCATTTTTTAAGTCATGGCTTGGCTCTTTCGACAACAAATAAGCGCAGGTCTCAGAAGCTTGCGCACCAACGCCTTTCCAATATTGAGCACGCTCAGTATTAAAAACTAATAACTTAGATTTTGGATTATAAAACCCAAGAACCTCAGTTGGTTTTCCTTGTCTTTTTTGAGACTTTTCTATAACAACTATACGATATATAGGAGCTTTCTTTTTACCAAATCTTTGTAATCTAATTTTTAACATCTATTTTATTGTCCTTATTTTTAAGAGCGTACTTGATTTTAACTCAGGTAACAGTAAAAAAACAAGCTAATACTTAATAAAAAAGCCTAAAATAGGCTAGTTTAAACAAATTTATATATTTCAAAGACAAGCAAAGAAAGAACAAATAAGGGTTTTAGCCTTTATACAAGCTAAAACCCTTATTTTTTAATCTGAATTATTCTTTTAAGAATCTACAAAAGTGCGACTTCGTGGATTTTTTAACCCTCATGCAAGAGTGTAACTTAGCTCAGGAAACGATTCCTTAAACGCTAAAAGCTTGGCTTAATTTTGCCGCTTCTGCAGCCACATCATTAATAGCTTCTGCATTTAGATCTGCAAAATGAATCTCAATTTCGCGGCTTGCTGAACCCGGCTCAGTATCACTGCCATGAATGGCATTATCATTTATGCTTTTTGCAAAAATTTTACGAATGGTACCTTCATCAGCATCAGCTGGATTTGTAGCACCCATTGCTTCTCTTGCTCTTGCAATAATGTTTTCACCTTGCCAAACCATTCCTAAAATTGGGCCAGAAGTAAAAGACTCGATCAATTCTGGGAAAAAAGGCTTATCACTCAAAGCCGCATAATGCTGTTGAGCAAGTTCTTTTGTGGGTGTATAAAGTTTCATTGCCAAGCACTGTGCATCAGGTAATTTTTCTTGCAACAATTTAACGATTGCCACTGAATCACCTCTTTGTACTGCATTTGGTTTAATAGCTAAAAAAGTTTGTTCAATATTCATAAAAACTATTATATAGTAAAGCCCAAAAGATTTTCTAGAGATACATTTCATTTGTAATATTGATAAAATACAATGCATACGATGCAAACAAAAACAGAACTTAGACCCTTAAAATTTAATACAGCAGAACAATGTGTTGAAGTCATTGACCAAAGATTATTGCCTCATGAATTTAAGTGGGTAAAAATTAAAAATTATCAAGAAATGGCTTTTGCCATCAAAGATATGATTATTAGAGGAGCGCCACTCATTGGTATTGGAGCCGCTTTTGGTATTGCACTTGCAGCAAAAGACTCTCAAGATTTAGACGAAGCTGATCAAACCTTAAGAGCAACTAGACCAACAGCCGTTAATTTAATGTGGGCTCTTGATGAAAGCAAAAAAGTAATTCATCAATGGGGTCTTGATAAAAATTCATGCCAGAAGCCTGATCACGAACTACTTTATAAACAACTACTCGAAAAAGCAAATTGGATAATGCAAGATGATATTGAACGTTGCCACAAGATGTCTGAATGTGGTGCGCAATATATTAAAGAAAAGTTTTTTGATTTTACAAACGGAAAATATTTATGCAAGCACACTCAACAAGAAAAAAAATTACGAATTTTAACGCATTGTAATGCAGGTGCTCTTGCTACAGGTGGCTATGGTACTGCTCTTGGGGTTATTCGCGAACTTGATAAAGAAAATTTAGTTGAAATGGTTTATTCTGACGAGACACGTCCAAGACAACAAGGCAGCAAACTTACAGTTTGGGAACTAGCTCACGACAATATTCCTGTGACTATGATCTCTGACAATATGGCGGCGCATACAATGAAACAAGGACTCATAGACTTAGTAGTTGTAGGTTCAGATCGCATTACTGCAAATGGAGACGCCGCAAACAAAATTGGAACTTACCAAGTTGCTATCAGCGCAAGCTTCCATCAAATTCCATTTTTTGTAGCGGCACCACATAGCACTATTGATATGAAGCTTAGTTCTGGAGAGCTCATACCAATTGAAGAAAGAGATGCCAGCGAATTACATACTATCAATGAAAAAGCAGTGACCAAAATTGAAGGCGTAAATTTTTATAATCCGGGTTTTGATGTAACACCAAACCATCTAATAGAGGCTATCTTTACTGAAAAAGGCTTATTTGCAAATAGCTAGCTATTTAACCAAAACTTGTTCAACCAAACTTGACGCCAACATTTCTTGTGGTTTTTCTAAACCTAGATATTCACAAATTGTTGGTGCAATATTTGCAAGCGTAGTGCTTTGATAAATATCTTTTTCATTAGCGCAAGGCTCTTTTAAACTTACTTCTGTTTGTGAATTATAAATCACAAATGGCACCATATTGGTACTGTGAGCAGTTCGAGTTTCACCACTTGAATCTTGCATTTGATCTGCGTTTCCGTGATCTGCAGTCACCATTAATACATGACCGGTTTCTTTAGCTTGATTACAAACTTTCTCTAAAGATTGATCTACCGCTTCAATAGCTTTAATAACGGCTTGCCAGTCTCCCGTATGACCAACCATATCAGGATTTGCAAAATTACAAACAATTAAGTCATAATCCTTTTGCATCGCCTCTAATAAATTATCAGTAACCTCAAAAAGACTCATCTCTGGCTTGAGATCATAAGTTGCAACCTTAGGACTTGGAATCAAAAGTCTTTCTTCACCTTCAAAAGCATTTTTATTTCTTGAATTAAAAAAGGTAGTCACATGATTATATTTCTCTGTTTCTGCAATTCTAAATTGTTTTAAACCCTTTTGTGCTAAATATTCTCCCAAATGCATTTTAAATTCTTGCTTTGGCAAACTTGCATCAGTAAAAGCAATTGGCAAATCTTTGTCTGTGGCATAGTCAGTGAAACAAGTGTAGTGTAGCTGATCAAGTTTTGGCTCTTGACTTAATCTATTAGAAATTTGCTTTGCTCTATCAGGTCTAAAATTAAAAAATATAACAGCATCATTATTTTCAATTAGACCTTTATCATTGATCAGTGTTGGTAAAATAAATTCATCTGAATCTCCAGCTGGATTATTGCCCTGTTTTGCAAGCTCATAACCATCTTTAATAGCTTGAGAAGCTGAACTTGACTTTAGACCTTGCCCATTAACAACACAAGCAAAATATTTCTCCACTCTCTCTACATTATTGTCTCTATCCATTGCCCAATAACGTCCAGAAACAGTTGCAACATTGACCTTAGTTTCAAAATCTTTCATTAAATGCTCAGCAACATAAGGAGGATCGTCTCTACCATCAGAAATGGCATGTAAATAAACCTGCTCTTGAGCTAATCCATTTTTTTGAGCAAAAGCAATCAAAGCATCTAGGTGACCTAGATGTGAATGTACATCACCTTGAGAAATTAAACCCATAAAATGAATTTTGGTTTTATGTTTTTTTGCATGCTCAAATGCATCTTGTAAAATTTTATTTTCAAAAAACTCACCAGTTTGCACCAAGTCAGAAATCAATGTCAGTTTTTGTTTATTGATTCTACCCGCACCAATATTTTCGTGACCAACTTCAGAGTTACCCATAATGCCATAAGGTAAACCAACATAAACACTACTTGCATTAAGCAAAGTGTTTGGACATTGACTTATCATCTCATCAAAGCAAGGAGTCTTTGCTGCTTCAATAGCATTTGATTTATCACCAGGATTATGTCCCCAGCCATCAAGAATTAATAGTAATACTTTTTGTTTCATTAGCTTTTATTTTATCAAAGTAAGCCCGATAAAGCATTTTTGCAATTGGTGCTGCAACCGTACCACCGTGACCACCACCTTCCATAAAAACAACAACAACTATCTCAGGATCTTTTACAGGAGCCCATGAAGCAAACCAGCCATGTGTAGATTTTTTATAGCCAAAAACTTCTGCTGAACCTGTTTTACCAGCAATTTTACATCCGGTAATTTAGCGGCTTGTCCTGTTCCTTGATCTACACATTTCTCAAGAGCTTTTTTAACTATTTCTAAATTTTTCAACTGGAAATCATCAATTTTTTCTAACTTATATTCATCTTGTTTTACCAAATGCAATTGCGGCAAATAACCATCATTAGCAATAGCACTATAAATTCTTGCAACTTGCAAAGGTGTTAATAATAAAAAACTTTGTCCAATAGAAAAATGCAAAGTATTACCCGGATACCAAGGTTCTTTATAAACTTTCTTTTTCCATTGAGCGCTTGGCAATAAACCAGATGACTCACCAGGGATTTCTATATTTGTTTTTTTGCCAGCGCCAAAACTTTTACCAAGATCTGTAATCCAATCAGGATCTAAGTTTTTTGCTACATTGTAAAAAAAAGTATTTCTTGACCATGCCAAAGCATCATATAAATTCATTGTATCTTCTTTTGAAGTCCAATCACCAAACTGAAAACCATTAAGTGAAACACTTCCAGAAACCTTATAATAATCAGTGGTTTTTAAAACCTGATGATCAAGAGCTGTAAGAGCAGTGATTGGTTTCCAGACACTACCCGGAGTATATGCATTTAACGCTCTATTTAAAAAAGCTTTTTTGTTGAGCAAATCTTGATAAACACTATTTTTTACAGGCTTGGTAAAAATATTAGGATCAAAACTTGGAGCACTCGCTAAAGTTAAAATCTCACCTGTTTTTGCTTTGACAACAACAACAGCACCCATATTAGAACCTAAAGCATCTTGAGCTATTTTTTGTAAATCATAGTCAATAGTGAGATGTAAGTCCTTGCCCTTAATTGGTTTTCTAAACTCAAGATCATCAAAGTTTTTGTTTTCTAAAACTTTGCCATAACGATCAACAGCAATACTCGACTCACCCTTAGTGCCCTGCAATTGCTCATCAAAACTATTTTCAACTCCATCTTTACCAATGATGTCACCCAAACCTAAAGCTCTATTTTGAGATTTTTTCAATTCATTACTGTTAACCTGACCCACATAACCCAATAGGTGTGCTGCAATATTAGCAAAAGGATAGTAACGTATAGCCTCTTCTTGTACAAAAACACCGGGCAGGTCAGATGCATTTTCATGAATTTTAATTGCTGTTTTGATATCAATATCATGGTCTAAGGCAATGGGCAAAGGCGTACTTGGATCAATGTTTTTAAGTAAGTCTAAAAGTTCATGACGATCCAAATCAACATAGAAAGAAAGTTTTTTAGCAAATTTTTTTAAGTCTTTTTGTTGTTTTAACACAGCAGGATATAAAACAATGCTCAAAGATTGCTTTGAACTTGCAAGTATTTTGCCATCTCTATCATAAATAATTCCTCGAGGCGCTCTTGCTAAACTTCTGCGCGTTGTGTTGTTGTGGGCAAGAGTTTTATATTTTTTAAAATCAACAATCTGCAATTGACAAACACGGAGCAGTAAAAAGCCCATAAAAACAAAGAGTATTAAATATAGTAACGACGCTCTTGACAATATATTTTTAATCTACCTGTATAATTGTATTATTAAAGTGCCTTCTGTAAATAATACTATTGTAAAAATAAATAATCTTAGCAAGTCCTACGGTAAATTAAAGCTTTTTGAAAAATAAATTTTGAAATCAAAAAGGAGAAATTCTCGCTGTTGTAGGATTCTCGGGTTGTGGCAAAAGCACTCTACTGAAAATGATTGCTGGTTTAGAAGATCTGAGCTCGGGCAATATAGAAATAAATGCCAACTATAAACTAGGAATGGCTTTTCAATATTCTGCACTTTTTGATTCACTAACTATTGCTGAAAATATTGCTTTTCCTTTAGTAGTTGGGGAAAATCTTGAACACAACTATAGTGAAAAAGACTTAAAAAAATTAATCAAAGAAAAACTTTCTTTAGTGGGACTTGCTGGTATTGAAAATCAATACCCAAGCGATTTATCAGGAGGTATGAAAAAAAGAGTCAGTTTTGCTCGTGCCATTATTCACAACCCTGATCTTGTCTTATACGATGAACCAACAGCTGGACTTGATCCTGTTGCAAGTACCATTGTCGAAGATTTAATCATTAAAGTTCAAAAAGAAGTTGAAGCTTCAGCCGTTTTAGTAACACATCAATTTTCAACAATCAAAAGAGCCTCTAATCGTGTAATCATGTTACATCAAGGCAAAATTGTTTTCGAAGGAAGCCCTGAAGAATTATTCTCTAGCAATGACCCTTACGCAGTTCAGTTTAGAGAAGGGGCTCCTAGTGGACCAATGCAAATTGCTACTTAAGTATTTGCCAAACAACGAAGACTTGACGCGCAATCCACTTAACAAAAATATTAAGAATTTAATCCAATGGGCGTGCTTCCAAACCCGTAATAAGTATCTCGAGTCTTTAGATTTGGGCATAAGTAGGGTTTGGTTAGACACGCCTAACAAAAGAATCAAACACCGCCGCTTAGTGAGTTTCACGCAGTGAAACAAGCTAAGCGTAAGGTCGTTTGTGGGACTGATTTCTGACCCCATTTGCTAGTGATTTTAACATTTCACTGTATTTTAAAATTCAAAATGGGGTTTGGAATCAGTCCCCTAATATTTCTTTACCACCAAAAATATTTATAACAGATTCTTTTACTTCATCAAGTTTATCTCTGCTTGTTAGAACAGGCATAGCTTCTGAAGTATCACTAGATCTAGTTGCACAAGTTTGAGGCTCAGCAAGCACCGCTTCAGGCTTTGGGACAGAGGCTACAGCCTCCTTGACTGTATCAGAAATTTCAAAAATCAACTTAGTTATTTGCACTTGATGCTCTTTAGCAATAGCAGCAATAAATTCTTCTTGACGAGCTTCTAGTTTATCTTTTAGAAACTTAAATTTACTTGGAATTGTAATTGTTGCACTTGGAGCTTGAACACTTGTTAAACTTGCTTTTGAACTAATAAACATGCCTTTAGATCCAGGCGAAAGAAAATCAAGAAAATCACTCGCCATAACATTTTCAGTAACCGCTTCTGATGTCACAGTTGTAACTTTTTGAGGGACATCTTCTTGAACATCTGTTTCACTTGCAAATTTTTTCACTTGTACAGTTGCTGTAGGGCTTGGTCTAGCAGGAGCTTGAGGAATAGCCATAACTCTTTTTGAATTTTCTGGAGTTGTCATTACTGGTGCTTTCGCAAAACCATTTTGTTTTAGATCTTCAATTTTTTGCAAAAGGTCTTTTACCACCATAATATCTTCTCTATAAGCAAGCTTGACGAGCCATGCCTTTAAAAGAGCTTTGGTTTGTGTTGTTTGTTTTAATTTGATTTCCAGCTCTGCTAAAGAGTTTGAGATTTGAACCAATTCATAATCTTCAATTTGAGAATCTTTAATCACTTGCATTAACGCTGGTGCAAAATCTTGATTAGCAAAACTTTTTTGACTTAAAAGTTCTAAAACAAAATCATTCAATTCTTGGCAAATAATCAATGGTTCTTTACCAAAATTAATAACGCTTTCTAGTAAAGGCAATAGCTGACTTAAATCTCTCTTGAGGATAGCTTCAATTAATTTTTCTAAATCATCAGTTGCAACAGAACCAATAATATCAAGCACTCTGTTTTTTTCAATTTTTTCCTCACTTGTAGAAAAGACACCTACTTGATCTAATAAAGACAAGGCATCACGCATTGCTCCATCAGATTGTCTTGCTATAGCCTCTAAGGCTTCTTCTGAGATATTAATTTGTTCTTGCTGACAAACAAAATCTAATCTCTTTAAAACATCATTAATTGTGATTGGTTTAAACCTCAATTGCTGACAGCGACTTGCAATAGTCTTTGGAACTTTATCAAATTCTGTTGTTGCCAAAACAAAAACAACATTTTTAGGAGGTTCTTCGATAACTTTTAACAAGGCATTAAAAGCGGCATTAGAAAGCATATGCACCTCATCTATAATATAAACTCGATATTTACCAGCAACACTCGCCAAATTCACTCTCTCAATCAAATTTCTAGCATCAGCCACTTGACCATGACTTGCGGCATCAATTTCTGTGACATCGACACTACTAGAATTTGCAATACTCAAACAGCTTTCACATTTACCACATGGCTCAACCGTCGGCGACTTACCATCACTAGCATTAGTACAATTTAAACTCTTTGCAATGATACGTGCAGTAGAAGTTTTACCTGAACCGCGTGGACCAGTTAACAAATAGGCATGCACAATTTTTTCATTATCAATTGCATTAACCAGTGTTTCTTTTACGGAGTCTTGACCTAAAATATCGCTAAGCTTTTGAGGCCTATATTTTAAAAAAAGAGGTTGATATAAAGATTTCTGCACGAATCTTATTTTATCATCCTAGATACGTCTTACAATTTATAAATTTACAAAAGCCTTAGTTTGAGCAAGTAAATCTTCAATAAGAATTGGCGTGATCTCCAATCTAGCTAAATCGAATCTATCATACACTTCTTGATCTATTGCATCTATAATATTGCCTTTAGCAATTTTTTCTGGACTTAGCTCTGCAATAGAAGCTGCTAAATAAACTAAAGAATTTTCTTCAGCAAAATGTTCATCTTCAATATTTAATTTTTGTCTTTCCATAGTTGCAATTACAGACTCAGGCAATTTTAACTCTTTGATAATTTCACAAGAAAGTTCAATACTAGAAATACCAAAAACTTCTTTTTGCAATCGCAGTTTTTCTGAATATGTTTTTGCTTTTAAAACTTTTTCATATTCGCGTTTATAAAAAACTGAAAAGACTTGTTCACCAATTGCTTGCATCAGACCTACAATATAGATATTGCCAACATCTGCAAAAGAATAATTTAAAATTCTAGAAAACTGTTCTGCGGTACATGCTGTGAAAACACTTCTAAACCACAAATCCAAATCAACAAAAGATTTTCTAGCGGCAATAGAAAAAACTAAATTTCTAATTTCATTTGTACCAAGTAAGGCAACTGCTTCTAATACATTAGCGGGACGTCTTCTACCATAGAAAGTAGCAGAGCTCACATATTGAAAAACACTTGCATATAGAACCTCATCTTTCTCAATCAAATCTGCAATTTCTCTTCTAGTTGTATTTGGTAAACTAATCTTATTAATTAATTCAACCGCAACGGGAGAAATTGTTGAAATATTTGCAACATGCTTTAAAAAATCTTTCAGTTGAAAGGTTCTCATATTTTTTTTATTCCCGAATTTAATGTAACGCAAGTTTTATTTTAGATTTTTCATCCTCTAAAAGTTCTAGATTCCTTGGTCTAGGAGAATTTATCTTTATTTCAGTTTTAATTGAACCAATGACATTTGCATCTTGCTCATTAGTATCCATCACTATTATTCTATCTGCAAGTAAGAGCGCTTCGTCAACACTGTGAGTAACAAAAACTACAGAAGGTTTTAGATCTTGCCATATCTCAATTAATAAAGATTGCATATCTAATCGGGTTTTATCATCAAGTGCACCAAAAGGTTCATCCATCAATAATAATTCTGGCTTCACAGCAAGTGCACGAGCAATTGCAACTCTTTGCTTCATTCCACCTGAAAGTTCACTCACTTGAGAACGCGCATAATTTAAAAGACCCACCATTTTTAAATACCTTGAAGCAATCAAATATCTTTCATCTCGATTTCTAATAATATTTTTCAAACCAAAAGCAACATTTTGAATTACATTAAGCCAAGGAAACAAAGCATATTCTTGAAAGACCAATGTTCGATTCAAGTCAGGTTTATTAACCAAATTATGATTCATCAATATGTGTCCCTGAGAAGCTTGATTAAAGCCAGCAAGCATACTCAATAAAGAGCTTTTTCCACAACCACTCGGACCCAGCAAACAAACAAATTCCCCTTTAGCAATCTGTAAATTAATATCTTTGACCACAAAAATATTTTTTTCTGGAAATTTCAAAGATACATTTTCAAAAATAACTGTCATTAATTAAAGCCCCACACTCTTTGCACTCTTTTTTCTAAATTTCGAAAAACCAGTTCATCAGTGATATAACCAAAGATAGCAATAATAACAATCATAGAAATAACCTGTGCCATATCACCAAGGCTTCTAGCCAATTCTAACTGCTGTCCAATACCAAAGCCACTTACAAAAAGCTCACCAGCGATTAAAGCACGCCATGCAAAAGCCCAACTTAAACGTAAAGAAGATATCAAATTTGGAATTATTGACGGAAAAATAACTCGAATATATAAATCTAAAGAACAAGCACCTAATGCTTGCGCGGCTCTAATAATTTCTTTTGGAATTGTATGTACTCCTGTTCTTGTACCCAAAGCACTTGGAATAAAGGCTTCTAAAACTACGATAAATAAAACAGCAGCTTCAGAAATACCAAACCATAATAAAGCAAGTGGAACCCAGGCAACACTTGGTATAGACTGTAACGCAGTTAGTGAAGCGCCAATTGTATTATCAAAAAAACGATAACGTGCAATAAGCAAACCACAAAAAACACCAACAGAAGAGGCTAAGACATAACCAAAAATAACTCTACGTAATGATTCACAAATAGCCTGAGTATAAGATGCTTCAAAAAAACCAAACAATAAAGTATGCAAAACTTTTAAAGGACTTGGCAATAAATACTGAGGATAAATTTCAAAAAAAACAATTGTTTGCCAAATAAAAACTATTAAACCAAAAAAAATAACTCTTTGTAAAAAAATATTTTTTACAAATTTTCTTGAATAATCAGCTTGAGCGACTGTGATTCGAGTTTTATTTTGCTCAGACATCTAGTGTTATCATATCAGCTAAGATAGTTTTACATATATTGGATAACGAAGAATGCAAGAGAAACTTAATAAAAATAATTTTCTAAATATACTCAATCAAAAAAAAGTAATGTTTATTTTTGACTATGACGGCACTTTAGTAAAACTTGAAAGAAGTCATAATGAAGCCAAGCTAGATGAAGCACAAATTAAAATTCTCAATCAACTGGCACAAACAAACAACACTTTAGTTGCAATCGTTACAGGACGATCTTTTGATAATATTTCGGAGCTTCTTGAAAACAAATTATCAAAAAATATAATGCTCTATGGAACTCATGGAGCTGAAAAAGGCAAAGCCGCAAAAGACGAAAAACTACTTGATGTTTTAAATTCAATAAAAGTAGAATTGCAAGAAGAAGACTACATTTTTTTTGAGGAAAAACCAATTTCTCTAACAATCCATTTTAATAATCACCCAGAAAAAGAAAAATTAATTTTCAAATTAGAAAAAATTGCTGCAAGATTTAGCGACTTATTTAGAATACAAAAAGGTCATTTAGTATTTGAGTTTTTACCAAAAGATATTAATAAAGGGCTTGCTATCAAAGACTTACAAGCCAAATTCCCAGATTATTTTTTAAGTTTTTGGGGCGATGATTTAACTGACAACTTTGGATTCAAGGTAATAAACGAGCTTGGCGGTTTATCTATTCAAGTTTCTGATCGACTACGAGAGATTGAAGCTGGGTATTTAATAGATAGTGTTGATTCTACTTACGATTTAATCAATGCTTACTTGGAAAAAATTCATGAATCAAACTAAAGAACATTCAGCTTATCAACTATTGCAAAGAAATCAAGCAGATTTAAAAGGTGCTTTGCAACTTTTAGTAAATAAACAACGTGATCTCAATCCAGACTATTTAGATCAAGGATTAATTAATTCCATGAAAAAAGAATGGCCTAAAGAAATTGCATTGCCATTATTATTTTTTCAAAATCAACTTTTTGTTGCTTGTGCAGAAAATGCTCCAGATTCTTTATCAGCAAAATTAAAAACTTTAAACAATAATAGCGATGTAAAAGTAATTAAAATCAACCAACGAAGTTGGGATTTTGTTATCAAAGGAAAAAGCGAAGGTGGAGCAAATAATGGCGGTAAAGAAGTTGCACAACTTGGCGCTCAACTTGCTGCAACTCTAGAAAAAATTCCCACTAGATCAATAAATGCTAACGACGAAAACTCAATCGGGCAGGAGGTTAAGTGGATTCTCATGGAAGCCGCAAAAAAAGGTGCTTCTGATATTCACTTTGAACCTTTTGAAAAAGAACTTATTGTTCGATTTAGAATTGACGGTGTACTTGATGATATCTGCAAGTATAAATGTGATCCAAGTAATGACTATAGAAAAATTATTCTTGCTCGTATAAAAATTATTGCGGATTTGAATATTGCAGAATCAAGAATTCCGCAAGATGGTCGTGTCACAGAAAATATCAATGGCTCAAAGCTTGATCTGCGTGTATCAACACTTCCAACTTTACACGGAGAAAAATGTGTAATTCGTTTATTGCCACATGAAAATTCTTTTTTGGAGCTTTCAGATTTAGGAATGCCAGAAACAGTAATTCCAGATTTTGAAGCTTGGCTCAAAATGTCTCAAGGAATGGTTTTGATAACTGGACCAACTGGCTCAGGTAAAACTAGTACCCTATACACAAGCTTGGCAAAACTTTTAGACATTTCAAAAAATGTAGTCACTGTTGAAGACCCTGTTGAGTTTCAGTTGGCTCGTGTCAATCAAGTTCAAGTAAATGTAAAAGCTGGTTTAACTTTTGCCGCTGGTTTAAGAAGTATTTTAAGACAAGATCCAGACATTGTAATGATTGGTGAGATTCGAGATTTAGAAACTGCTGAAATTGCAATTAAAGCGGCACTTACTGGACACTTAGTTTTAAGTACTCTGCATACAAACGATGCTCCAAGTACTGTTCATAGATTAATTGATATGGGAGTTGCACCTTACTTAGTTGCAAGTGCTCTGGTTGGAGTTGTTGCACAAAGACTTTTAAGACGGGTTTGCTCGCATTGCAAAGAAGAATATCAATCTGATAGCCAAGAAGCAGAAGCAGTTGGTATTCCAGAAGGTACAACTTTAGTTAAAGCAGTTGGATGTCAAAATTGCAACAACACTGGTTATTCTGGTAGGGAAGGTATTTTTGAAATTATGCCTCTAACAGATGCTATGAAAGCAGTCATTCAAAAAGGTGCAGGAGTTGAAGATTTAGAAAAAGCAATGGAAGAATTAGGTATGCCAACCTTGTTTACTGCTGCGAGAGATAAAGTTCTTGGGAAAAAAACAACCGTTGAGGAATTGATGAGAGTTGTCACCAAGAAAAAGTAGTATCAAGCATTAGGTTTTATCTTGAGACCCTTAATCTTTTTTTGAGTAATTGTCATGAAAAACCAAGCTTTTCAGTAATTTCTCAAGGAACAAGCTAAATATTACTGTAGTCATTAGATATATTCGATGGAAAACGAAGAAAATTCACAAGACAAGCCCTCTTTTTTTGATTCAGCAGATGAATCAAAATCTTGGCCGCCAAGTGATGAATATGAATCTCAAGATACTGATGAAGAAACAAATGATTTAAATTCGTTTTTTGATAACGAACAAACAAGCACCAACAATGATGACGACGATGATGATTTCCTTGACGATCTATTAAGTGATAGTGAAGAAACAATTGCAGAAACAAATGAAAGTACAACAAATACAGATGATCTTAATGAGCTTTTTAGGTATGACAATAATTTAGAATCAAACGATCAAGAAAAAGAAGAAGATGATGATGAAGATATATTTATCGGCAACAATCAAGAAGAAGATGACGATGATATAGACGTTATTAATTTTTCAGATAAAGACAATTTTCCTACTAACGACGAAGAAGTTGAATTAGATAATTCAACTACAGAGGATTTTAGCTTTGACAATTTTACATCAGATGATGATTTAACAAATACCGACAATGATGACTTAGGTTTTGATTTTGCAGATGATAGCAATAGTCAAAGCTTTAGCAATAATTACTCTGAAGATTCTTACGCTGATAATTTTTCAAGCAATGAAGTTGAAGAAGAACTCAAACCTTTTAGAACTTTTACCAAAATCAATCTAGCTCAAGAACTTGCCGATGAAGACAAAGACTCCGAAGAGCAACAAGATCTTTTAAGTGGGGTTAATAGAAACGTACTAATTTTAGTTGGCGTAATTGTTTTATTCTTAGGATATTTTTTGTTTAACTCTTTATTTAATAGAACAATTGAAACCAAAAGACGCTCTAGAAGACCGCCACCGTCAAAACAAAAACTCCTAAGTAGAGTAGAGCAAGTTTTAACACCGGTATGGGAAATAACAAATCAAAAAAACTCAAATGCTAATGCTGACTACAACTATGCCATTAACCTGCCAAATGAGACTGGACGTTTAAATCCTTTTGCAATGCCGCAATCAGTTATTAATGCTTTACAAAAGAAAGCCGATCTGGAATTAATTGCAAAACAAAAACCAAATAGTTATAAAAGAAGAGCTTATAGAGCAACATTGCTAGGTGTTTTAACATCAAAAGAAAATGTTATTGGCTTAGTAAATGTACAAGAAGCAGAATTTGAAGTTGTTGAAGGCACAAGCAAAGCTAAGATTTTAAGTATGGCAACAAAAAGTATGCTCAAAGCAAAAGAAAACACCCTTGAAATTAGTATTGGTAATTTTGTCGGTCCATGGCAAATTCAAGATTTAGTTGCACCAGATGGACCTTTTTCTGAAGCAAAACTCACACTTGCATATCAAGGCAACGAAAAAACCTTATACATAAGTAAAGCTGAAGACTTAGGAATTTTTGATTTAGAAGGACAAATAGATAATCTAGAATTTAATTCTGATGACAGTGATGATCAACTAGAAAGTTTTGACGACTAAGATGACGAAGATTCTTAGGTACTGAATCATGAGACAAAATGAACACGGTCCGAAGTGTCTTAGGGATTTGTTAACAGTAGCTAGTGAATACTTAAAATTTGAGATTCAATACTAGCAAAAACCTCATCAGCACTTTGATTACCATCAATTTTCACTAGTTGTGTTTTATAGAACTCTGTTAAAGGTTTTCCAGTTTCAGCTTCATAACCAGACAATCTTTTTCAATTGCTTCTTGTGTGTCATCTTTTCTTTGATATAAATCGGAGCCGCATTTATCACAAATATCTTTTTGTGCTGGCGGATTAAAACTCAAATGAAAGACAGCGCTACAATTTGCATCACTTGTCTTAGAACACATGCGACGACCAGTTAAGCGCTCAAAAAGTAAATCACGAGGAACTTGCAAATCAAAAACAAAATCAAATTGAGCAACTTCATCAAAAAACTTTGCTTGCTCTAAAGTACGTGGATAACCATCTAGAATAAAAGCCTCCAAATGAGTTACATTAGATTTTACAATTTCATTAACAATATCATCAGAGACCAGTTCTCCAGCCTCAACCAATGACTTAACTTTATTTCCCAGATCTGAACCACTTTTAATTTCAGCTCGGATCAAATCACCGGTACTGATATGAGCAAGGTTATATTTTTGAGCTAATCTTGCAGATTGAGTTCCCTTTCCAGATCCAGCTGGTCCTAAAAACAATATTTTTTTCTTTAATTCAGACATAAAAAACAATTTTAGCATGAAGAGCTGATAAACAAACAAGCATCGCCGTAGCTAAAAAAACGATACTCATGCTCTATTGCTGTTTGGTAAATTTCATGCACCTTATCAAGCCCAATAAAAGCGCTAATCATCATCAAGAGTGAAGACTTTGGTAAATGAAAATTAGTCAACATAGCATCAACTACTTTAAACTTAAAACCCGGATAAATGTAAATATCTGTTTCACCTTGTAATTGCTGACTTTGAGCGACTGTTTCTAAGGTTCTTACTGAAGTACTACCAATAGCAAAAATCTTTTTTTTATTTTTTTTTGCATCTAAAATCTTTTGCCAGGTTTGAGGACTTAATTCATAGTATTCACTATGCATTTTATGATCAGCAATATTTTCTGTTTTCACTGGTAAAAAAGTACCCAAGCCAACATGAAGAGTTAAATCTAAAATTTCTACGCCTTTGTTTTGCAATTGCTCAAAAACCTTGTCCGTAAAATGCAAACCAGCAGTAGGTGCAGCGACGCTATTACCAGATCTACTTTCTTTGGCATAAACAGTTTGATAACGCTCTTTATCAAGTTCTTGTGCCTCACGCCTAAAATAAGGTGGTATAGGCATTTGTGAATGCTCACTAATGATTTTTTCAAAATTGTCCAAGGACAAAAAATCTACCAAAACCTTATCTTCTTTTCTAAATATTTCAATTTCCAAATCTGCAACTCTATATTTAGTAGCAAAAAACTTTAATCTTTTTGTGGGCTTTGCCAGTGCAGTCCAAACGGTTTTTGTTTCTTGTTTTAAAAGCAAAATCTCAATTTTAGTTCCTTGCTGATTTTCAACAAAAAACCTTGCCGCAAGAACTTTTGTTTGATTTCTTACAAGCACATCACCAGCAGAAAAATAATCCACTATATCTAAAAATGTTTTATGTTCTATTAAATCCTGATTGTGCTTATAAACAAGCAAATTTGAAGCATCTCTATGCTCGCAAGGGAATTTAGCAATTAATTTTTCTGGTAATTCAAAATTAAAATCTTCAAGCTTCAAGGAGCTTTATTATACTATGTTAGACCTGAACTACCTGGCAAATTGAAAGCAAGATTATTATAAGTTTTTTGATCCATTTCTGCAACTGCATCATTTTTAGCTAAATAAGCAAAAGCAGCCTTTAAAAGAGCAGGTAAATTTGTTGTAGCAACTGCAGTAGCTAATTGTGCGTAAGTAACAGCTTCATCAGTTATTGGGAGAGCATCTGCAACACCTTTTAAATCTGTTGAGACTGTATTTGTCATGCTTCTTGCACCCTGAACAGCTGTTTTTAAAATATTAGAACTTCTTCCCTTAGGACTTATTGCCGCATTAGAACCCATACTCATGATGATAGCCTCCTTAAATCTGCAACAATTTCTCTTGAAGGTCTTTGTTCAACGATGCCCATCAAAATATTTGTCATTAGTGCATGTCCACGATTTTCAGCAATTTTATCTGGCACACCATTTTTTGTTTCAAAAATAAAAGCACCTAACTTTTTACTTATATTCATTGCTCGCTTAACGTTTTTGTCTTTTTTAAAAGTTTTCAATTCTTGCACAAGTTCATTTATAACTTTATTTTTTTCTTCTTCAGAAAACACAGAGGCCTTGGTGTAAATTTTTTCAGTTCTTCTTCTTTCTTTATTTTGATGATAAATGGAAGCCATATTTATTACATACAAAAATTTAGTAAAGAACTAATTAAAAAAGCCAAAAAAAAAGCTTAAAAATATCCAATAAAAGCTCTTAGGGTAAACCCCAGTAAATTACTATTGCCAGTATTGAGTTTTTATCTTAAAGTGTTAATAGGTGAGCAATTAGTGAAACTTAGTATATTAATTTCAACTTTTAATCGTAGTCAAGAACTTGAGACTTTACTTGACGATATAGTTTTACAACACAAAAGATTAAGATCATCTGATGCGCAAGAAGTTGAAGTAATTATCATTGATAACAACTCTTTTGATGACACAAAAGAAACAATCTATAAATATCTAGAAAACACTGACCTCTCTGTAAAATTTTTTAATGATAATCATTACGGACTTGCTTCAGCACGTAATCTTGCCATTGAAAAAGCTCAAGGTGACTTACTTGCTTTTATCCATGATGATATAAACCTCGATGATGACTGGCTTAGAGAGATATTTAAAATAGCTCAAAATTGTAAAGAAAGAGAGATCGGAGTTTATGGCGGAAGAGTGATTCCACTTTGGCAAGACGAACTTCCAAAATGGCTTGATTTACAAGGCAAGTATAAAGTTGATCAAAGTGTTTTTCACGGACATAGCTTTGGAGATGAAGAACAGTTTTATCCATTTAATAGCTGTTTTGGTGAGGCTAAATTTCCTACAGGAACAAATGTTTTAGTTCGAAAAGAAATTTTTGAAAATTGTGGACTTTTTAGAGAAGACCTAGGTCCTTGTGCCCAAGGTGGTTTTGGCACTTATGAAGACACTGAATTTTTTGATTATTTAGCAACAATTAAAGTACCAATGCTTTATGTGCCCCAATGTATTGTTTTTCATCCAATTAACAAATTCCATATGACTGTAAAAAACATACGCAGATGGTACTATAAAACAGCAAAAGCTAAATATTGGACTCACTATACAGATCGCATGCAAAGAAAGACTGATGCACTCTTTGCCATTAAATCAAAATACAAAAAATGGATACCAAACTTTTTATTGAACACTATAAATCATGTGCCAATGTATTTATACTTAAAGTTTTTTGTTTTGAGTATGCAATGGCTATTTTCTAACTTAAGTTTCAACAAAGAAAAAACAAACTCTCTAAGCTTTAAAGTTTCTGAATCAATTGGTGAAATTGAAGCCGCGAGCTTACTTCATGAAAAACAACTAAAAAGAAAATTTAGTTTCAAAGATAAATTAATTTCAAAAGGACTAATTAAACAACCGCATCATCAAACGGAAGTTCACCAACAATAGGAACATCTGAATCAATGCAACCAAAACTTGGAAAAGGATTGTCTTCATTTAAAGCAACATAGTTATAAATTCTATTTTGTGCAGGCTGTAACAAGCTAAAAACTAATCTTCTTACTTCTAAATCACTATCTTCACCTAATTTATATTCATAAGGAGAACCTGCGTGAACAATTTCAGCTTCATTAAAATTAAAGACCTGACCCGCACCAGTGATAGCACCATTTCTATCAGCGATCATACCACCCATTCTTGAATATAAACGTCTAAACTCTTTACGATCAACTCTTGGGTTAATACCATTAATAGCCAAAAAAGAATTTTCATTTTGTAGAGTAATGCCTAAATAATGTTGTTGAGCTTTACCAATCTCAACCAGGCTATTCATATAGTTTTTTACGAGTTTTTTTGTCCTAGGAGTCATTTGTGACTTATTCATGGTATCAATAGCATCAAACATTTCTTCATGCGAACCATTGTTACCAAGAGCAGACAAAGCATTAAATATTGGCATAAGCGCTTGTTCTTTTTTTTCTAACTCCGCAAGAGCTTCTGGATCATTTTGTAATTCTTTTCTTTTAGCTTCCATATCAGCAGTCAAAACATCTTTCATGATGTAAGGCAGTTGATCAGGATCAGCCAAAATTTTATCAATTTTTGCCTCAAATTCTTCAGGACTCAAATTAGCAAAATCTGTTGCTTGAGAATTTTTTCCTTTTAAAAATTGTAGTACCTCTGAATCGATCTCAATAATTAATTGAGCCGCTAATGCTTGAGCATTTTTTCCAGCTGTTTGATATTGTTCTTGAGCATAAGCTTTCACTTTATGGCTTTCTTTTTTGGCTAGTTCTAAATCTGCTTTTGCTCTGTCCTGTTGTGCTTTTTGTGCAGGATCTAGGTTTTCTAAAAATCTATCTATTTCAGAAAGTGTGTCAACAGGACTTCCTTCATGTTCGTCATAGGTACGAGCAGAAGCTGATAAAGAACCTGTATGCTTTATTGCTTGGGCTTGAGCAAGACCATCCCTAGTCGCTCTATCTAACCTTGCACTTTTTAGCTCTTGATCTATTGCTCTTGTATCAATTCCCATTTTCTTTCTCCACTAAAATTTGAACATAAAATATTTAAGGTCTGGTTAATTAAGCATCTATCAAACCCAAATTTTTATTTTTGATCTTATTATGACTACCAGCACGATCAAAATCATATTTAATCTTGTCTACAAAAGCTCTATTTTCTGTAGCATTTTGGTTTTCTAACTTTCCTTTCACTTGACGACTATTAAGCTTAAAAAGCTCTTGATTAAAGCATTGTATGGCTTTTTCATCATACTGTTGCAAAAGATTTTTTATTTGTTTTTTCTTTTCCTGCAAAAATTTTGCTTTATCATTTCCAAAATCATATAAGTCTATATTTTGTCGAATAATATTCAACAAACCATTAATAACAATTTCATTGTCTTGTTGCAAGTTTATAATTAATTGTTTTGTAGAGCTCATCTAATATTTTCCTTAACTCGCTTTATTAATCTCCATATCATCTGGCTCCTGTACAAATGTATTTGCGATATCTTCCATAGCATTGATTTTGTCATCGCTATAACCATTAATTGAAGCAATATCGCTACCAGCTAATTTATCTAATTGTTTTGTTTGTTCTTCGGCAAGTGCTCTTTCGTATAAAGTCCTTGCTTGCAGAGCTAAACGTTTTTCTATTTTTTCTGTTTTAGTTTTAATAAGTTTTTTTATTTGTTCTTTTTGAGCTTGTTGTTGCATTTTTGCAGCTGCTGGATCACTATTTGATTGTCTTTGATTTACTCCAGCAATTAAAATACCCGCAATTTCCTCTTCTAAATTTTTCAAAGGTCCTTGTACTAATTTTTCTGAAATTTGCAACATATCAGTTTCTGATAAACCAGCTACAGATAAATTAGCCGAGTTAGACAAACTATCATAATAATAGGCCATACCATCCATTAGTTTATATGCAGCTGGTGTACCTTTTGCTGCACTAGAATATGCTTTTGATATTTGCCTTAAGTATGCTTCACTTGACATCGTAATTACAAGCTAAAACATTAAATTTAAGAACTAGTTAAGGAGTTAATAGAATTGTTGCTTTAATCAATCACTTTCACTGAGCAAGATTAAGATTTTGCGTAAGAACTATTTGCAATTCTTGTCCTTCTAGAACTGCCGCTTCATCCCCGCGACTAAAAAGAGCAATAGCTGAACCACCAATCATAGCTCCAACCACAGGAACCCCAGAGTAGCTATAGAAACAGCTTTTCCAGTATCACTTGCAAGCAAATTTGTTGCTGGTTCAAGCGCTTTATCGCCAAAGCCTGTCTGCGGGTCTAAAAGACCAATTTGGTTCACTAAGCCTTTTTGAAAAGTCAAATTTGCATCCAAGGCAACGTAGTCACCAAGGGGAGTTACCAAGGTATCAAGCCTAATACCCAATTTACCAGAACGACTTAAAAGACGAGGTTTTTTGACATAAGAAACTTTTCCGCGAATCCAACTATCTTTAGGGACTATCAACTTTCTAAAATCACCCGACAGATAAAAATCTTTTAAAACTCTAGCGCTAAAATCATCTCCCACCTCTGATTCTTGCGCAGAAAGAGGGGTTTCTACCTTAATCCTTAAGCGAGTTTCAACAGGTAAAAGAGCTGTTGCAGAGCTTAATTTAAAAGGTGCTGCAGCAAAATCCTCAACACTTGAAGGTGCAATAGGTTCATTAGTTGTTTGGCTTTTGTTCATATCATAATTTATAGGTGCTCTCACCTTTAAATCAGTTTCAGCAGATACATTGATCGCCAAAAACAATATAATAATTAACAGGATTTTTTTCATGCCTAGACTCTATTGTATATAAAGACTATGCAAATTGCTACTAAGTTTCCTTTATTTATTGATTTTCTAGATTTATATTTTAAAAAAAGCATTACTAAACGTGGTATAAATGTACTATGGCTATATCAATTACATTTACCTTAACTGTTATTTTTGGCTCCGTATCTTATTTAATTTACAGAGCGCTTACTGATAATGACAAACCAGAAGATAGTTCGATTTTCAATAAATTCTAGGTGTTTACCCCTAAAAATTAACAGATTTTAAGACTTCGGTCTTTATTCAATATAAAATCTGGTTTGAATTTTACTTTGTAAGTGTATAAAGAGATTAAGCTTAGAGAAATTTAATATTTCTCTTGTCAAATTTTTTTTGACAAATCTTTTTATAGAGAGATACAAGAAAAATTGGAGAAAAACAATGGTAGGAAATAACGGCGTTAATAATAGTGGAAGCATAACTGGTGCAATAGGCGGTTCATCAAAAGTATCAGGTGAAGCAGCAGCAGCTATCCAAAAAATTGCAACAACTGGTAATACTGCAATATCCGCTTTTAGCCCAAGCTCAGCTGCTATACAGGAAGCGGCATTGTTAACACAAGTAGCTTAGTAGTTAAACATTTAAAAGACAATTTTAGTCAGTCAATTATTATTGACCCTCTGTCATTTTTATTTTCGTCACCATCTCAAAATTAAGGAGTTTTTTTTTTTGGCTAAACAAGGTATATTTAATTAGTGAGGTAAGTTTGCAACCATGCCAATGAACGAAAAACAAAAAAGAAAATTTCTCGCAGTTGTTCGCCAACTAAAAAAACAAAAGAATTTTACAGTTAAACAAGCTGAAATAGCTAAAGATATTAAAAACCTTGAAAAAGCTCAGGCTGAAATCAACAAGGTTGCACAAGAACATAAAGAAGAAGCGGCTGTACAAAAAGCAGCAGAAGCTGAAAACCAAAAATTACAAAATATTATCAATGATTTAAACGAATATATGAAAGTTCTACATCCTGAAGGCTTACTTGATTATGGTTCAGGTGCAAATGGTCAACAAGCTGTTGGGCAAGGTTAATTGTTTTAGCATCGACTTAATACTTTATGGGACTGATTCCAAACCCTACTTATACCCAAATCTAAAGACTCGAGATACTTATTACGGGTTTGGAAGCACGCCCTTTATCTGCAAAGCTGAGTTTTTCAGCGTCTAGTTATTAGCTTTGCAATTTAAAACAAACTAGTGATTACAATTAGGTCCATGTACATGACCTGCTTCACCATGCGCAGGGTTTAAGCTTTCTGGGTCAACTGGATTTAAATCAAAACTAACCGCTTCACGGATGAAAGTCATTGCTTTGTTTGATAAAACATCTAAGTTCAATTGATTAACAACAGCAGGCATATCCATTTTTGACATATCATAATCCGGTGGAAAATTATATTTTGCCAATTCATTTTGAATATCTTCAGTCGATGCTTCAAATTTTTGTTCTTTAATTACTTTAGTAATCAAAATTCCACGTTTTAATTTTTCTAAAGCCATTGACTCATCTTGTGAACGATCAAGTCCAGCAACAAATTGGGCAAAATTTTCATCTGACATTTGTTTTTGTTTTTTTAGGTTTGCTAAATCATGATCAATTTCTCTTTGAACCATAGCTGGTGAAATATTAAATTGAGTTTTATCAATCATTTCTTTTAAAATAGCTTCGTTAATCAAATTAGTTTCCACTTGTTCTTTTTGCTTAGTGATTTCTTCATTGATTTTTGCTTTGAGTTCATCTAAAGTTTCATGATTAGTTTTCTTTGCAAGCTCATCATCTAGTACAGGAATTTCAGGTCTTTTGATTTTATGAACTTTAACTTTAAAACGCGCTGGTCTACCTTTTAAATCTTCATCATGATAGTTGTCAGGGAAAGCAACATCTAAAGTTTTTTCTTCGCCAGCTTTCATGCCAACCATTTGCTCTAAAAAGTTTTCAATAAATCTTCCCGGCTCAACTATAATTTGATAATTTTCAGCACGCATGCCCGGCTTTGGAATCCAATTAGAGTCAGCATCTTGATACTCACCATCAAAATCAAACTCAATCTCATCTTTCATTTCAATACTCGCGCTTTCATCTAACTCGTTGTATTGAGCAAAATTTTGTGCAAGCCTTTCAAGAGTCTCATCTACTTGCTCTTGTAAATTAATATCAGGTACATCTACACTAAGCTTGATAGACTTTAGATCTGGTAGCTCAACTTCAGGATACAATTCAACTTTTGCTGTAATTGCAATCGGATCTTCAACATTATTAAAATCAACTTTTTCAATATTCGTGATATGAATCACGTTCAAATTTTCTTGATTAAAAACTTCATCAAAAAGTTCAGAAATAAATCTATTGTCTAAAGTTTCAGCACGCACATATTCTTCACCTACATGCTCTTCAATAACTTTTGCTGGAGCTTTACCTTGACGAAAACCTTTAATTGTTAATTTTGAGCCTAATCTTTTTAATGTTCTTTCGTAATTTT
Source organism: bacterium (assembly GCA_038146805.1). Classification (GTDB taxonomy): domain Bacteria; phylum Cyanobacteriota; class Vampirovibrionia; order LMEP-6097; family LMEP-6097; genus CAIYXB01. The sequence goes on from JAYQSH010000005.1 coordinate 268,223, forward strand.
CTTTTGCTCTTCCTGCTTCAGTTTCAAAACTAACTTCAACAACATTATTTTCGTCTTTATTTCCAACTTTTACTTTTATAGCCATAAGTGAATATTATAACCAAAGCAAATATTGTAAGATGGTGCATATGAACAAAAAAAAGCTTTTCTTATCTTTTTTTATTATTCCAAGTTTATTTTTAGCTCTGATTTTTCTTAATATTTCTTGTGCAAGACAAAGCCAAAAAACAAAAAACACTGGTATAACTAACGCAAAAGGCTTACCTAGCTATGTTTTTTACTATGCTAAGTGGTGCGGATACTGCAAAAAAATGACTCCCGATATAATGCAAGCAAAAATAGCGCTTGCCGATAAAGTGTATTTCTATTTTGTAAATGTTGACAGTGTAGCTGGGCAAGAGTTTTCAAGTAAATACAGAAAGAACCAAGCTGGTATTCCACATTCTCAACTTTATGATGCACAAGGCAATTTTCTCAAAGAACAAATTGGTTTGATGTCATATAAAAAGATTTTGAATTTTGTTCAATAATTTTTTCATTTGTTTGTTTTTAAAGAAAAAAGATATACAAAACTAAACAAAAACAAAGTTATGTGAGAGAGCATACAAAACTTACAAAAAAGTTTTAATTTTACTGACAGAATATATATAAAGCAAAGAGCAAAAGAGATACCGAGTAATAACAAAATGCAAAAATTTTTCTTTGCGTATCTTTTTGCACTAGCTGAAAATTTGAAATTAATAAAGAAAAACAAATTGTCAGTAATAAAAAATAGGCAAAGCCAAAAACAGGAACCGGAATACCAAAGATCAAAGCATAGCTAGACATCATGACAGCATCACAATCTTGAGCACAAGTTAAATTTTTTAACATATCACCAAGGTAATAAAATTTTATATATTTATAACTTAAAAAAGCAGAATTCAATAAAAGCACTAATAACAACAAGTATTGAAGTAGATACAAAGGTTTTTTTTGTTTTTTTTCTAAGTTCACTAATAGAGATTATATAATTAATTGCATGAAACTTAAAAAGCTTTATCTAATTTGCCTAGTTTTTTGCTCAGCTTTTGTTTTTAATGCATGTAGCAAAAACTCAGATGCCGAACATAATGTCGAAATACCTGATACTCAAGCAAACATGGATACAGAAGCTCAAAAAGTAGAGCTTAAAGAAGGTGATCAACTCAAAGAAATTTTAAAATCAATCGAGTTAAAAAATACTTTTGGCTTTAAACAAAATTTAGCCAAAGTCATGGGCAAAGAAAAAACTTTAATTGCGGTTGTCAAAACAGGTTGTGTTTTTTGTGAGTCAATGCTCGCAGTAAAATCAAGTACCAAGACAAACACAAAAGCAAAATTTATTGTTGTAGTTTCTTCTTTTCATTCTGAATTTGCAGATTTCCAAGATAAACACAATCAATACAGATCAGCAGGTGGCGAGTGGTATTATGATTTTAATAATGACTTCGCTACAAAGCTTGGCATAGAAGGCTTTCCAAGATTTTTTCTTATAAACAAAAAAGGCGAACTCGAAAAAGATCAATCAGGTTTAATCACACCTGAGGATGAGTCTGTTTTAGAAGGTAAAGAATTTGCGGAAGTTTTACAAAAGCTTGCTGAAGAAACAGTAAAATGGTTTACAACTATTTAAACAAAAGGATAAACAAACAATGGTTACAAAATTAAGTGAACTAAAAAAAACAGATTTAGAAAATACTAACGTTATTTTAAGAGTGGATTTTAATGTACCTTTAAATGGACAAACAATCACCGATGACACTCGAATTCAAGCCGCTATTCCTACCATAAAGTTTCTACTTGAAAATGGGGCAAAGCCAATTATCATAAGTCATTTAGGAAGACCTAAAGGTAAAGTAGTTGAGGAATTAAGATTAAATCCAATTGCCCAAAGACTAGAAGAATTAACACAAACAACAGTAATCAAATTAGATGAAGCTGTTGGACCCGAAGTAAAAAAAGCAAGCTTAGCTTTAAAACAACAGCAAATTTTACTTTTAGAAAACATCCGCTTCTACCCCGGAGAAGAAACTAATGATGCTAATTTTGCAAAAGAACTCTCTGAACTAGCAACAATTTATGTCAACGATGCCTTTGGAGCGGCTCATAGAGCACATGCAAGTACTCAAGGTATCACTAACTATACGCAAAGAGCAGTTGCTGGCTTTTTGATGTCCAAAGAACTTGAAATGCTTGGTTCTAAATTGGCAAATCCAGAAAGACCATTTACAGCAATTATTGGTGGTTCAAAAATTAGCTCTAAAATAACTGTTTTAAAAAACCTTGTAAAAAAAGTTGATACGCTAATTATTGGCGGCGGCATGGCGTTTACTTTTGCAAAGGCACAAGGAGCCTCAATCGGTAAAAGTATTTGCGAAGATGATCAACTTGAAACAGCGCGTGAAATTATCAACCTAGCTGACGATTTTGATACTGCTTTAATATTGCCAAAAGATACCATCGCTACAAAAGCAAATATTTTTTCAGGTGACTTTAAAGAAACAGATATCGTAGAATCTGAAATTTTTAATGCCAAAGAAATCCCAAGTGATTATGAAGGACTTGATATTGGACCTGAAACACAAAAACAATTTGTTCAATTAATTAATCAATCTAGAACCGTTGTTTGGAATGGTCCGGTTGGTGTTTTTGAATTTGATAGTTTTGCAAGCGGCACCAAAGCTTGTGCACTTGCTCTAAAAGAACTAACACAAAAAGAAGGAGTTACTATTATTGGTGGTGGAGATTCAGTAGCGGCTTTAGAAAAATTCCAAATTACAAAAGAAAGCTACACGCATGTCAGTACTGGTGGAGGAGCTTCTTTGGAATTTTTAGAAGGTAAAACTTTACCGGGAGTTGCTTGTTTAGAAAACTACAACGAAGATGATTATCAAACCAATGAAAGCAAAGACGACTCAAACTTCAAAAAAGAAATTGAAAAAGTAAGAACTTAAATGTTTAAAATCGCAAGCTTAGTTGCAATTCTCACAGTTTTTAGTAAGATACTTGGTCTTGTAAGAGACCTTGTGATTGCACATTACTTTGGAACCTCTATGCAAGCAGATGCTTTTAATATTGCTTATTTGCTTACTGGTAATTTTTTTATAATACTTGGCGGCATTGGTGGTCCTTTTTATAGCTCGATGGTAGCTATTTTGCCAAAAATACAAGCACAAAAATTTACAAGCACAGAATTCATTAAGCAAGTATTGAAAAAACTTTTTTTATTTTCTTGTGGCTTTGCTTTTTTGATTTTTATTTTTAAAGAGTTTTTATTAAAGATCTTTATTGATGCTCAAGAGAGTCCAGAATATTTTCAATTGGCTTTAAAAAATATTGATATTTTATTGGCACTTGTGGTTATAACAGCTCCAGTAGGTATTATTTTTGCTTGTTTGAATTGTTTTAAAAAATATCTTGCGCCCAGTCTAGCACCTGCATTGGTAAATATTGTACTTATTGCTATTTTGCTTGCCATGGGAGATTCACATAACGGTTTAGCACTTGCAATCGGAACAAGCATTGGTGGCGTTTTAAGTTTGCTGATTCAAATACCTTTTCTTAAGGAAAAAGCACAAAATTTAATCGCCCTAACACAAGAAAATCTCAGCAAATACAAAAAAGATTTTTATATTTTGTTGATACCAGCCCTGCTAAGTACTTTTTCAACTCAAATTATGGTTTTTATTGATAGCTATTTTTGTAAATCTTTAGCAGAAGGATCATGGACTGCAATCACAATCTCAAATCGGCTTATACAAATGCCGCTTGGAGTTTTACTCACAGCTTTTTTGGTACCTGTGTTTCCCAAAATCTCACAAATGATCGAAGAAAAACGCTTCACTAGAATAAAAGAGGTTCTAACAAAATCACTTGCTGTTTTAATTGGTATTTGTATTCCGGGGATTATAATTTCCGTTCTTTATCCAAAAGAAATCATCGCTTTTATTTTTGAAAGAGGTGCATTTGATGCCAATTCAACTTTGCTGGTGTCGCAAGTTTTTGTATTTTTGGTTTTATCTATGATTCCTTTTATTTTAAGAGACTCTTTCACCCGAACTTTATATTGCTTTAACGATAGTAAAAGTCCATTTTATGTAATGCTTGTTGCTATCGCCCTAAAAATCACTCTTAATGCAATCCTAGTACCAAAATTAGGTATTAGCGCCATTGCCATCACAACAGTGGCAAGCTCTTGTTTTAATGCTTTTTGTTTGTTTTTTATACTAAAAACAAAGTTCAAATAACATCAAAAAGCGTTTGCTTGTATAATTAGTAAAATAAAGACTAAAAGCAATTATGATCAAATTAAACCAAGTCAGCAAAACATACGGCAATATCAAAGCTTTAGATGAAGTTTCTTTAGAAATTAACGCTGGTGAAATGGTTTTAATTGTTGGTGCTAGTGGTGCCGGTAAATCAACCTTAATGAAATTACTTTATCAAGAGGAAAAACCTGATAAAGGACAAATTGTTATTGGTAATATTGATGTCAGTTCTTTATCACACACAAAAGTCCCTTTTTTAAGAAGAAGAATGGGCATTATATTTCAAGATTTTAAATTGTTACCAAATAAATCCGCATTCGAAAATGTTGCCTACGCACTGCGCGGGCTTGGTGCCGAAGAATATGAAATTCAAAAAAGAGTTTCTGGTGCTTTAAAATTAGTTGGTTTAATTGATAGAGCCTTTAACTTACCTTGCGAACTTTCTGGTGGTGAGCAACAAAGAGTTGGTATCGCCAGAGCAATCGTACAAGGACCACCACTAGTTATCGCGGATGAACCAACTGGAAACTTAGATCCTAGTACGAGTTTGGATATTTTTAATTTACTAGAAAAAATTGCCCAAAGAGGTACAACAATCTTGATCAGTACGCACAATCAAGAAATTGTAAAAAGATACGGCAAACGCGTTATTACTTTGGATAAAGGCAAAGTGATTTCAGACACAGGCTCTGTAAACATTTCAGGGTTTAGCTATCAATAAAGGTTATTTATGAGAGAACTTAGAATTATATGGCGATCATTAATCGAAGCTTACGACAGTATTAAAGCTACAAGCTTTTCTAATATCATTGTTATTAGTATTCTAGCTGTAGCTCTTGCACTTTTTGGTGGGGTTTTGCAATTTAACTCTTCAATCAAACAAATTTCACAAAACCTTGATACACAATTAGAGTTTTCTGTTTACTTACTGGACAGTGCAACACCAAGTGAAATAGCAAAATCGATTAGTGAAATCAAAGAAGTAGATAAGGTTGAAATCATTACTAAACAAATTGCATGGCAAAGATTCAAAGAAAGGTTTAATTTTGATGACCAATCTGGAAACCCTTTACCAAACACTCTGCACGTCAACATTAGAAGACCACAAGATCTTGATACAGTTGTCAATCAAGTAAAAAAACTTTCTGGTATCGAACAAATTAGTTACGCACCTGAATTATTTAATGATCTTGATAAAATTCGCTCTGTACTATTTTCTTTTGGAGTATTAATCACTTTGATTTTAGCCGCTGGTACAATTACAATTGTTTCTAATACCATTCAACTAGTGATCAAAAGCAAATCTTTAGAAATTGAGATTTTAAGATTAGTTGGAGTTGACGATTGGTTTATTAGAGGTCCATTTATTTTTCATGGTATTTTTTATGGTATTGCATCTGCCATAGTTGCTTTTATACCTTTACTTTTTTTCCAAAACTTTATCTGGAATTCATTTACATCTTCAATTAAAACCATCATGCCGGTCACTTTCAATTTTAATTCTGGTACTGATTTGGGTATGATATTTTTAGTACTAAGCCTGACTGGAATTTTAGTTTGTGGTGTTAGTAGCTATGTAACAACGGAGAAATATATAAAAATATAATGGAAACTCAAATACAAGAAAATCTAGTAGAAACAGAAGTAAAAAAATATGACATTTCTATTTTTGTACCTGTTTATAACGAAGAAGAAAGTTTAGAAATTCTCAATAACAAAATCATCGAAGCTTGCTCTCAAACCTCTTATAGCTTTGAAATCATCTATGTTGATGATGGCAGTAAAGATAGAAGCTTTGAAATTTTAACTTCATTTGCTCAAGCTCGAAGTAATATTAAAGTCATCAAATTCAGAAGAAATTTTGGACAAACAGCAGCAATGTCGGCTGGAATTGATGTGGCAGAAGGTAAAGTGCTGATACCGATGGATTCAGATCTGCAAAATGATCCTGCCGATATTCCAAGACTAATGGAAAAAATCAATGAAGGCTATGATGTAGTAAGCGGTTGGAGAAAAAACAGAAAAGATACTTTTGTTAATAGAAAATTACCTTCGATGATTGCAAATAAAATCATCTCTTGGATTTCAGGTGTTGATTTACATGACTATGGTTGCACTTTAAAAGCTTACAAATGTGAAGTGCTAAAAGACGTTAGATTATATGGTGAATTACACCGCTTTATTCCTATTTGTGCAAGTTGGGTTGGTGCAAAAGTAACTGAGATTCCCGTCAATCATCACGAAAGACAATTTGGTCAATCTAAATACGGTATCAATAGAACATTTAAAGTGATCTTAGATTTAATTTTGATGAAATTTTTAACTGATTACATCACCAAACCAATTTACTTTTTTGGTGGCACAGCTTTTTTAAGTATTGTTATTTCAATGCTTGCTTTTGCTGGATCAGTTGTTATGAAAATCTTTCAAGCAGTTGATTTTGATGATACACCGCTACCATTACTTGGTGCCATGTTCTTTACTGTTTCAATTCAACTCTTTATGATGGGAATTTTAGCTGACATGATTATGAGAACTTATTACGAATCGCAAGACAAGCGAATCTATTCTGTTGCAGCTAGTCTCAATACATGAAAAAACTATTGTTAGCTTTATTGTGTTTGCTAAACATCAGTTTTGCTGGAAGTTTCGCACAAAATTCTAAAAAACAAAATAAAGCTATAAAACTAAAAGCTAGTTATCAGGTTGAAAAACAACAAGATCTTGAGTTAATCGTGACGCAAATCCCAAAGAAATTTCCCTGGATTGAAAAAGACTTAGACGGAAGTACTATAAATCCAGAAGAAAATTCTATTATCATTGCTCAAAACAGCAAAGCTCTAAAGATTTTTGATAAAGCCGGTAATAGCTATACTATACCTAAAGGTAGTAAGTTTTTTGCCCGAGTCACTGAAACTGTTGCAGCAAAAAGATTTTGGAAAAAAGGCAAAGCCAAATTAGATTTTTTTGCGCTTGCAATTAGTGATGGTAAGTATGATGAATTTTTTGAAGAAACTAGTTTTTTAAAATACAATGGTGAAGATCAAATAGAACCACAAATTAGTAGAAATAGTACTACTCTCAAAGATAAACTCAGCTTTGATTCACGTAACCAAGAAGGTATGCAAGACAATTTAAAAAACATTGGCAAGCTCACAGCGGCAACTTTAGGTGGAGCTATAGCAGGTCCCTTTATGCTTTTTAGTATTTCCTCTATTGCAGGTGCCACCTTGGTCACCAATCCCTATGTTTTAGGAAGCTCAATGGCTGTTGGTGGAGCAGTTGGACTTACACAAGGCATTCTTAACAAAGGTGAGAAATTTAGCGTAGAGCCGGGTAAAAAAATCACTATTCAACACGAACAAGCATGGACCATCACAAAAATACTCTCTGATGATTTAAAAAACAAAAGCACACTAACAGCAGAAAAAATCAATAATAATTTTTCTTTAGATATTTTAAAAGTAAAAAAGAAAAAAGATACCTTTGGTGATGCCAAACTAGAAATATTACTTTCCTATATCAATAAAACCAAAGAAAAACTTTCTTATATGTCTTTCAAGCTTATTGATAGCACGGGTAAAGGCTATGAAGCAAATGTAGATGACCTGAGTACAAGTTTTTTTGAAGGTTTACCAAAATCAGGCAAACTTAAAATCAGCTTTAGTGTAGATTACCCAAATACTACTCATCAACTTAAAGTCATTAATTCAAGACAACAAACACTTGCTTATCAAACATTAGATTTAGCAAATTATCAAAGATAGTTTTTCAGCGAATCCTTAACTGGCTTTGAAATTAAAACTATTGGAAGCAGAACTTTTATTTAATTTATCAAAATTTAAAGCATTAGAAAATGCAGAAGAATTGTTCAAAGAACTTGTGGAGCTATAGATAGGATTTGGAGCAGAAATTATCAAACCAGCGGCAACAGATTGCATGATCTCGTTATACTCCATAATTAAATCAACAATCAATTCTAATTGAGCTTGCTCTTTTAAGAGCCTATCTAAATTAGCCATCTTTTGCTGGTTTATAACATTAGTGTCTTTTTGTTTTAAATTTAATGGTAACTCTTGTGAAGCTTCATCTAGAGAATTTATTGCTTGTCTCTCAATCACTTCTTCTAAAAGTGTTTCTGGAAGAAACTCAGTGATTAATTGATAGTTGACTAATTCGTCACCATTAAGAATTAAATCAATTAAACTCTCCGCTTCCGCTTGTTGAGTAAGTAAGGTAAATTCATCTGATGCTGAACCTTGCTTTAAAGACTTTGTTTCATGATTAATATCACTTATATTTTCAGAAGCAAAAGCACGAAACTGAGCATTTAAAGCAAATTTATTTGCAACAAGATCAACTAATTTTCTTTTGTAAAGTTCATATTGATTACTTAAATCATTAGGCTGAGAATTAGCAAAATCCAATTTTAATTGTTGCTCAAAATCAATTTCTAACAAATCATTTTCTTCTAAATTTTTTGCTGCAAAGTCAAAGCTTGCAAACATATGATTTTTTTCAGCTTCTATTGAATCTATTTCAAGCTCCAAGGAATTAGAAACAGTGATTAATTGCTGCAAAATTGATCTATAGTAAAGTTGTTCTTCTTCAAGATTTGAATTTTGCAATAATAAAAAATCAACATCATCTTTATAACTATCAATTTGATCATTTAGTCCTTTTATTTGCTGTTTCAAACCTGATACTGTATAGGCTAAAGCATCATTTTCATTCATTAAATTTTCTATATCATTAAGCAAAGCCTTTTTTGAATCAGCGATGTCTAAAAAATTATTTTCTTGTAGATTAAGCAATTTATCTTCTTTAATTAAAACCATCTCTTCATTAAAAGAAATCTTTGTTTCACTTAAAGCTATCTGAGAAAATAATTCTTCAATTTGATTCTGTAATTCACTATAATTAATAACCGTCTCAGATACCTGCCTATTATTAAAGTCTATGAGCTCTTGATAGTCATGAATTTTTTCTTCTTCCGATAAAATTTTAGTATTAATTGTTTTGAGTAAACTTTGATTTGTGGAACTAAGATTTTTTAAAATATTTATTTGCTGTTTTGTAGACTGAAAATCTTGAGAAAAAGCATTTGCATTAGCTCCTAAGCCATTGGTAAAACTTTTTGAAAACTCAATATTGTTTTGCCTCATCTCAGTCTCTAAAGAAAGCAAGCTGCCACTAAAAATTGTTTGTTTTTTTGTATTATCCAAAATTAAAGACTGTTGTGCTTGTTTAGTAATTAAATTATCAGCAGCTAAAGACTTTTGTTCTTTTATTTTTGCCATTAATTTGGTAAATTGTTGTAATTTTTCTTGCGCCAAAACTGACTCTTGCTCATAAGCATGGTCACTATTTAACTCAAAGCTATCCAATTCACTTTCTTGCAAATCTACAGAAGAGCGCATTTGGAAATCATCTAATCTTTGATTATAAATATCTTTAATATTAATAACTTTGCTTGTAACTAAGCTCATCATAATGTTTATTGAAAGTTTTTAGGTCTAATTACCTAATATATTGTTTTAAAAACCTTTCCCCCATTGCATTTAGTATTTTTATACTTAAAACCTTTATCCACGCAAAAGTTAATAAATGGCAAAATTAAAATCAATTTTTATTAATATTCGAAAATTAGGCTATTAATACAGAAAATATTAGGTGTAATTAACAAGTTTATTGAGAAATATAATCGTCTAATTTACCACTTTCTAAAACTTGTGCTTTTAGCTTTCTAAGAGCTTTAGCTTCAAGTTTTTTGACTTTGTCTTTTGGCATATCTAAAATATCAGACAATTCTTCAATGCTGTACATCTTTTGATGTTCTTCTTCGAGTAAACCATAACGTAAAATCAAAACTTTTTGCTCATCTTCGGAAAGATCATCAATAATATTTTTTAGCTGTGCGCGTAAAAGTTTTGCTGTTGCATAGCTATCTGGGTTTGCGTAAGCAGCTTCAGATTCTATGAAGTCGGCAATTGTTGTTGTACCATCATCATCACCGACTTTTGTTGACGATGAAACCGTTTTCATTTGTAAGTTTTGAATTTCATGCAGTTTTTCTGCCGTAATATCCATAACCAAACAAACCTCTTCATCTGTTGGAGTTCTTCCGAGTTTATGAGTGAGGTCATTGACAACTTTTCTTAGTTTAGAAGCGTTTTCGATCATGTGTACAGGAATTCGAATGGTTCTAGATTTATCAGCGATTGATCTTGAAATTGCCTGACGAATCCACCATGTAGCAAAGGTACTAAACTTGTAGCCGCGAGATGGGTCAAATTTATCAGCCGCTCTCATTAAACCCATGTTTCCTTCTTGAATCAAGTCTAGAAGCTGTATTGAATTAGAAGAATATCTTTTTGAGATACTAACAACCAATCTTAAGTTTGCTTGTACTAGTTGACGCTTAGCTTTTTCACCTTCGATACCACCCTTATGAATAGCTCGAGTAACAATTATTTCTTCGTCTGCTTTTAGTGTCGGAATTTTTCCAATTTCTCTAAGATAAAGTGTAACGCTGTCATCTGAAAATTCTTGTCTCTTTGATTTAGTTTTTTTTGCAACTTTAGCTTTTGGCTTTTCTTTGTTGATTTCTTCAAAGTCTTTTTCAACATCTAAGTTTTTTTCAAAAAAAACAGTTTCAAGCATCTCTTCTTGAGATGGCTCATCAAAATCAAAATCAGTTTTTGTATTTTTTGGCATTTGTATTTAAAAAACCACTAAATTTATACCCAGAAAGAGAAAATTTAGCTATAAAGTAGCAAAATTAGCTGAGAGTTTTTGCATTATCTTAAAGAGATTATCAATCTCTTGTGTGTTATTAAAACTTGAAAGTGAAATTCTAATTGATTTTTCGGCAATAGTATTTTCAATACCTGCGGCTCTTAAAACATAAGAGCTAATAATTTGTGCATCACCTTTAAGTGAAGAACAAGCTGAACCGCTAGAAACACAAAAATTGTTTAAATCAAGTTGTAAAACAAGTTCTTCTTTTTTTAGTTTGCAGTTTTTAAGATAGAGATTAAAAATTCCAGGAATTTTATCAAAGCTTGGATTGTTTAAAACGATGTCTTCTGATGCTAAAGCCTTGTCAGAAAAATATTTATCAAGTTCATAAACTTTTTGTGAATAGTTTTTTTCTAGGGCAATTTGGATTGCCTTAGCAAAAAGTGCAATTCCCATAACATTTTGTGTGCCTGACCTAAAACCTTGTTCTTGACCGCCACCATGAATTAAAGCCAGATTTTTTAAACTCAAAATTCCTTGAGATTTTTTGTTAAGGTATAAGAGTCCAACTCCTTTTGGTCCATGAATTTTATGCGCACTTGCTGAAATTGAATCTATATCAAGTTTATGTAAATCAAGTTTTATTTTTGAAAGCGCTTGTACACAATCACTATGTACAATTAAATTTGCATATTTTTTTTTGAGCTCACAGATTTTTTGAATATCATTTATAGAACCAATTTCGTTATTAGCAAACATTATAGACACTAAGATTTTTTTGTCTTTGTTCTCGCTAATTACTTTTTCTAATTCTGCAAAATTATAACGAGCATGTTTATCAAGACTAAGCCAATGAATAGGATTTTTTGAGGCTTTTGCAGATTCTAAAACACAGCTATGTTCAGCTGGGCTTGTTATGACTAAATCGCAGGGATAGGATTTGAGAAAAAAATTATTTGATTCAGAAGCACCAGAAGTAAAAAATATCTCATTGCTTTGACAATTTAAATATTGCGCAAAAAAATCTCGAGCGTTTTCGATGGTTTTTTTTGCTTTTTTACCCTCTGAATGAATACTATTGGGGTTCGCAAAAACTTCTTGATTCAAGCGCCAAAATTCATCTTGAAGTGCTGGGTCAAGTATTGTGGTTGCCGCGTTATCAAAATAGGTAGTCATATTAAAGCCTGACTAAAAAGAGAATTTCCAGTCTTTATATAGACAAATCATAACATTGGGGGGGCATATCCACCGTTAACAAAAAAAGATAAATACCTTAGAAATAGATTTGTTTATTAAATAGGTGCTTTTTATCATGTATTTGCCCATAAACATGATTAAGCCTGGATTTGAAGCAAAAGTAATTAAGGCGGATTTCTTGTAAAGTAAAGCAGTCGGATTTTTCTTGAATTCATAAGGGCAAAGGCCGTTCATCCACATGCAGCGTTAAAAAAACGCATGAGATGCGTTTTTAGCATAACCATTTCTTTGTCTGAAGTATTATGGTGTGGGTTTGTGAGGGACTCCGTACACAGCTTGGCTTTGCCAGGTTCCGCTACCCCTAAACCCAGGTCAGTAGGTTGCCTTCGGCTATCTTTTTATTTCTTCCCTCCCCCTGACTTTGTTTCACCGAAAATCACTCAATTGTTGAAGAAACAACCCAACGACGACCGTCAGGGAGGAGGCGGAAGTTAAAAATAATTTATTAAGGTATGATGGTTTTTACCTACTTGACAGTAGTAAGATAATTGTGATAAAATTAGTATCACACTTTATCATCTATGGAACCAGTCAACAAAAATCAACACCACACACCAAGAACCAACACAAGACCCAGTGGAGTTAGTTCTGGAGAGGCTGTTAGTTCTGGAGAGGCTATTAGAGAAGTACATCCTATTGATAAGGAAGGATCTACAATAGAAATAAGTAATGACCCTAGAAATTCAAACACACCTCCATTAAATCCAGGATCAGTAGGGTTCTCAGATAACCTACCACAAAGATTTATTGATGAAGTAGTAAGATCAGTAAGTGGCTATTCCCCTCAAGAACTTGGAGTACAAGCAATTATCACAACAGATAACTTGGGAAGACCTGTACTAAATTTAACTCATAGTGACAATATCAAAGGTGAAGAGAAAAGTTTTAATTACAACATAGTTTTTTCAGGAAACAATTATGACCTACCGGCAAGAATTAAATTAGGTGAAACTAATACTGTCACATTACCAATCGATGCACTTGATGAAGCGAAAAAAACAAAAACTCAAGATGCTTTTAGAGCTTTAACTATATCTGACCCCAAACTCTATAAAAGATTCAACAAATCTGATTTTGAGCTTGCTGATTATCAACATGAAGCAGTAGATAAAGGCTCCGAATCTCTTAAAGATAGGCAAGCTGCAATGATAGTGATGCCGACAGGAACAGGTAAAACAGTTGTTGCTTGGGATTTAATGGATAAATATTTAAGTCAGGCAAAAGCAAGTGGTCAAAAAGTTCTTTTTATTGTAAACAATAAGCTAATTCTAGATGGTGCGCAGAAAAAGCTAAGACAGCAACTTGGAGATAAATATTCAATGAGCCAAGTTTACGATCAAGTGACTGATTACTCTGGTGATGTGATTTTTACAACACCATCATCATTAAATATAGAAATAGACGAAGATGGTAAAACAAAATTAGATCAACTGCTTGAAAGTAATAAAATCGCTATGGCTATTTATGATGAAGTACACCACTTGCCAGCTAATTCTTATGCCGCAACTTTAAGAACAATTAAAGAAAGTAACCCTAAATCTGTTCACGTTGGCTTTACTGCGACACCAGAACGAATGGATGATAAAGATGTCTTTGAGTTTTTTGGAAATCAAGTTACTTTTGAACTACCTCTTTTTGAAGCAAAAACAATGGGTTACTTAACCCCAATGAGGATACTACAATGCGATGCAAGCATTAATCCAAAAAACAAAAGCCCTATATTACCGGGTACAGACTTACACGAAAGATATTCTCAAAAAAGATATTCAAAAGAAAGATACCCTGAGATAGTTGCGACTTATAGAAAGTTAACTAAAGGTCTCGATGAAAAGAAAACTCTAATACTAGCTCCTAACAATGACAAAGCAGAAGAGTTAGCGAACTTCTTAAAAAGCAGGGCATTCCTTCAGTCGCTTTAACCTCAAGACAAAAGTCTGGTGAATATGCAAAAGACTATTTTGATGAACATTACCAAGCTTGGACTAACGGACAATGGAATGAAGGAAGTGCTTATGCCGGTGAGCAAGTCCCTCAGGTCGCTGTTGCTGTTGATATGTTTAGAGAGGGTGTTGATGTTCCAGATATAGGTTGTCTACTTCTATGGAGATACACTAACTCTTTGCCTCTTTTATTACAAATGATTGGAAGAGGGCTTAGACCTTCTCCAGGAAAGACTCATCTTGTTATTGGTGATTTGGTTGGGCAAACCAGAAATCTAGAGATGATGCAGTTCTTAGCTGACTCTATAGAAAGTAACAGAAAAGGAAAAACCACCATAAAATCTGGTGAGGAATTGGTAGAACTTGCAAAAGAATCTGGTGTCGAGATTGGCGATGAAGTTGCAGAATCTTTTGATAGCTTTTTTAAAGATGTACCTGCACAAATGGTTCGAAGGTATAGGGCTTACCATAGAATTACCTCTGAGGCAGATCATCAGAAGCTAGAAGAATATATTAAAGATGTTTGTCTTGAAAGTTTTTATCAAGTAGGAATGCAAGATGGTGAAGCAAGAGAAGAGCTTGAGCAAAAATTTGGTGAAAAATTCTTCTATCAAAATTTTGATGATGCCGTCAATCGAGTTGAACATAATAGTCTTGATGCTGACTTGTTTAGACATTTTTTTGAGCCAGCATTTTATCCATATAGGACTGATCTTGATGACTTAGAAAAGTATGACAGAAAAAGAATACCCGTCACAGCAGCAAGTGAAATGGTTTATTTTAAAATTTATGATTTACTTGCTGAAAGAATAACTAATGACCCGGATCACACTAAAACCGAAAGCATACTTCACAAACTTTTCCCAGAGTTTGACCCTGATAGATACAGCAAAATCAAAAAAAGAGCTAGTAACTTGAGAACTCTTAGAGTTGAGGTCTTTAATAAATTTAACCGTAAGGATATGATGCAAACTCTTCTTCAAGAAGTGTTTCAAGAAGGCTTAATTAGTGAAGATCAACCGCTCTATCAATGGTTAGAGCAAATCAATGCAGAAATGCAAGCTGCTGATGAGTTTAGTGATCAAACAGAACTCCTTGCTGCTGAAGAACTAAAAGGTGACAAGCTTGGCCATAAGCCAACCCAAGATAGACTAATTGAGCTTTATTCCAATCATCCAATTTTAAAAGACAAACTTAGTTATGAAGATTTTGAACTAAAACCAGAGGCATTTAGAGCTAAATTAGAAAAACTCGGGATACTGAACTATGATCGCTCTATATCACAAATGCTCATAAAGTTTAGGCAAGAAGTCAAAAAATTTACAGATGCTAGTACAAATGATGCTAAAGCTAAACTCCAAAGTCTGACTGAGTTTTTGTCTAGATTGGATTTAGAGAAATTAAATACAAACTCCATTTCTGTAAAGAATTTTCAAAATTTTGTAGATATTATTAAAGATTTAACAGATTCAGAGAATCTCGCAAATAATCCACTAAGCGAGGAAAATCAAGAGCTTCTTTCCAAGCTGGATAAAGTAATTGAAAAATTTATTACAGTTTCCTTACAAAAAGATCCCCAAAGCTCTAGCACGACTGTTCTTTATAGAGCATCCCCGTATTCAAAATCTTTTAGGGCTGAAGTATTAAAGTCTAGCAGCAAATATCCATTCTTAGATTTACTTTTTAGTTATCTAAGAAGCCAGGACTACATGAGGCAAGTAGATATTGCACTAAAAACTGATAGTCTTGGAAGGACTAATATCTGCCTAAGTGGCTTTCAAGAGTTTGAAACACTCTATAATCAAGCAACGAGTGATGAAGCAAAACAAAAAATCACAAGAGCAGCTATTGAAAGTTTCGAGGATTTACTTAAAGGCTTTGATCTCACAAACTTAGTTTTCATAATTGGCCAAAACCGTTTTGAAGATGGGATTCATGATATTTCTGCAGCACTAGCAAAACATTTAAAAACTAATTATGACAATGATGTAATTATCGGTGCCTCTTTTTCTCAAGACATGATCCCTAGTATTGAAAAACCATTCGACTTGAGTGTTGATTCCACAATTGCACCTTTAAGCCCGATGGAATCACAAAGGCTCAGACAGCCTGACAGACAAAAAAACAACCGAGTAAACCAATTTTATCAAGATTTATACAAAACAAGAGATTTAGTCCAACCAACAATATCATCTTTAAAGAATAGAGCATCAAGAACAAATTCTCAAACCCCTGATGGAAAAGCAGCACTAGCTTTCTTAATAGAAGAATTAGAGGATGGTAGCAGTTATAATATGAAGTTTGAGTATATAAAAAACTTAGTCGAGGCATTGAGAAGCATACTAGATTCTTCTTCTGATACAGCTGAGTTGAATGAAGAGCAAATTCGTTTAAGTGCAGCTTCAATATTTTTCAACCACCCTTCAAAAACAGGTCACCTAGATAGAGTAAAAATAAGAGCTAAAATTCAAGTTATGCTAAACCAATACTCTTGGATTATTAAACAATCCAGAGAACATGATGAAATAGAACTACCACAAGAGATTTTTACTGAGATGCAAGGCTTCCTTAATTTTACTCTTGATGCAATCAGAGATAAAAGCACAAAGCTAAGATACGAAACTTTACAACCATACATAAGATCAGAAAATAACCTATTCACGAAAGTTAATACTCTTTATTTAAAATCTCTAGAAGCTATCAGAAAAAAGAATAAGGCTATAATTAGCTCAGCTCCTGCTGAAAACACGCAAAGCCAAGGAAACGCTGAAGCACCTCCTTTCTTTGACAAAAATGGAAAATTAGCATTGTGGCTGACCCATAAAAAAAATGCTACGCCTAGTCTAGTAAGGGCTGCGTATAAAGTACATTGGGATAAAGCTTGTACTGAAATTGAAAAAGCTCATGTTAGCAAAACTCAAAGTGTAACAGAAACTACATTTAAAGATTTGGATCTTAAAGGCTTAACATCAGGCAGTCATGGTAAAGTAAGTTTATGTAAAAAATGCGGCACAGATAGGCCTCCTAAGCCTTTTGATCGTTTTACCAAGGCAGATAATCCAGCCGGTGTGATTGAGGGCCATGGACAGAGCTAATTTGTTAACAATCAATATTTATAATATATAATTACGCTTGTGCGTAACAAAACCAAAATCAAAGCTTGGCTTTGTGATTCTGAGCTAAAGAAATGGGTCAAATCCGCCAAAACCATTAAAGGGCGTGCTTCCAAAACCGTAATAAGTATCTCGAGTCTTTAGATTTGGGCATAAGTAGGGTTTGGTTAGACACGCCTAACAAAAGAATCAAACGACGACGACCATCAGGGCGGCGGAAGTCTCTACTTAATTCAAGTCTGACTTAAGTTTCTTAAGTTGTTTAGATTTAATCAAAGACCACATTTGGTTTATTGCTGATTTATTCAGCTTCTCTAATCTTTCTTCTGCACTAAAACCGTCTTTGATAAGCATCGCACTTATCGCTTCAATATTACGAAGCACTATCAACTGCTCAAGTTTTGCGTAGTCACGCATATTGCCCTCTAAGTCTGGATTACGGCTTCTCCAGTCAGAGGCTGTGATACCAAAAACAGCAAGATTCAAGATGTCAGCCTCGGAAGCATAAATTAAGCTTTGCTTTTTGACATCAATTTCTGGTGGGATTAATTCTTCTTTGACAGCATCAGTATGAATCTGATAATTTACTTTAGTTAGATATCTCTCGACATCCCAACCTTGCTCTAACTTTAGAGCTTCTTCCTGCTTGAGTCTTTGGAATTCTTTGATTAGATAAAGTTTGAATTCTGGGTTTAGCCAAGCTCCAAACTCAAAAGCAATATCCTGATGAGCGTATGTTCCACCATATCTACCGGAACGCGAAACTATTCCAATAGCACCAGTTGACTCATTCCACTTCTTCGGTGTTAGAACAAATGAGTTTAAACCTGATTCAAGTCTAAACCCCTCGAATTCGATGGGGTTAAAATCTGGGTTGTGAATCGTCTCCCATAAACCTAGGAATTCAACTGTGTTTCTATTTCTCATCCAATTCTGTATGACATGGTCAGTACGGTCTTCATTTTTGAAGCGAGCTAAGTCAGTCAAAGAAATATAGTCCTCACCTCTGATTAAACTAAGTCTGATATCAATACCTTGAACCTGTATTTGCGTAGATTTCTTAGCTACCATAAGCAAAATCATAACACTTACAAACATAAGGTGTGATTAAATTTAATCAATCTTGGCGAGAAATTAGGAGCTATGTTTCCGTGTAGTGAGACATAGTATGTGGCTCACGGAACCAAGCCGAGACCTTAGGGGACTGATTGAAATCACGAACCCTGGAACCTTGCCTAAGAATGCACGATGGAAGCTTTTCGAACAAGGCTTCACTACATCAGGACAAGTAGAAAAAGGACTAGGCTTATTTAACGTCAAAACATTAACTAGTGCTTTAGGAGAGACGGTAAAAGTTGATGAAAATGATTGGAAAGTCAAATTTACCATCACAATTCCAGAATTCTTGAAATAGAAGAAGTAAATCAATATTTATAATATATAATCACGCTTGTGCGTAACAAAACCAAAATTAAAGCTTGGCTTTATGATTCTGAGCTAAAGAAATGGGTCAAATCCGCCAAAACCATTAAATAGTATAAGCGCAGACTCGCCATTAAACTTTCTCAAATCCAAAAACTCCGTAATGATGATATTGCAGAAATTATTAATCTACAACTCGCGACTTTGAGGTGGAGTTTGGAGTAAATTTAGAGCGTGTAAAAAAACCGTTGGGTGAAAATACCCAAGAAAAAAAGGTTGACATTTTATCGCAATACTTACTATTATCTTAGGTATGGAAATTAATGGACAACAAATAAGATCAATGGTAGAAAAAGGTAAAGAAATTCGTGAAAAGTTAAGTTCGTTTTATAAATTTTTAGATAAGTACACAAAGTTAGATAGTAAATCTTTAGAGGCAATAAAAACAATAATAATAACTGAAGAGTACAGACAGGCAGCTGAATGGCTTTGTGAGAAAGCTTCTGGTATTAAATCAAGTACGAAAATTAGTAGTCAACAAGTAGAAAAATTAATATCAATAGGAGCAAAATTTCTTAATGACTTAGCACCGCTTTTATGGTTTTTAGAAAAATTCATAAAATTACCTGATGAAAATTTAAATGCAATAGAAAAATTAGAAGTACCTAATGAGCACAGAGAGATAGCTAAATGGCTCTTAAGTAAGCAAAAAACTCAAGACTCTTAATCACGCATTGATAATAAATACAGAAGAAATACCTGACTAAACTGTTTAGAAAAAACTTGGATGAATACACTTACGAACCAAGCCCTGGCAACCAGCGTGCTGGTAATCCTAGAGCTTCTGCAAGCCTTGCTAACAGTATATTGCAAAGATTTGGACTAATTAAGAAGATGGTGAGTTAACGTTTCAATCTCAACATGATCTATCACTTCAACTTCAATACATACCTGCACTACTAGCATTGTTTAAGCAAAGTCAAAAATTGGCTGAATCTAAAATTCAAAAAATTGAGCAAAATACAAGATATAGTCTAAAAGGAAAAAGTGTAGATGAAATAATCTCAAGACTAGAAAAAAATAAGAGACAATAAGAAAGAATTTTTTTATGCAATATATTTCTTCACAAAAAGTATATAAGACAATGCTATGAAAACCTTTAATGGGACTGATTCCAAACCCCATTTTGAATTTTAAAATACAGTGAAATGTTAAAATCACTAGCAAATGGGGTCAGAAATCAGTCCCACAAACGACCTTACGCTTAGCTTGTTTCACTGCGTGAAACTCACTAAGCGGCGTTGTTTGATTCTTTTTTTTAGGCGTGTCTAACCAAACCCTACTTATGCCCAAAGCTAAATACTCGAGATACTTATTACGGGTTTGGAAGCACGCCCTTAATCAACGCAAAAGAAAGGATTTTATTGAAAATCCAAATCAAGAGCAAGCTAATCGAAAAGAAAGTCACATTAACCAGGCTATGATCAACATACAAGGCGATATAAAACACTTAGCGGATTTACTAACTTTCATTAATGAACATCAAACTCATTAAAGTATGTACCTGATATTAAAATGATTCTTGAAAAAGAGGCTTGACTCTCATAAAAGCCAGAGTTAGTGTTTGTCCTGATGAAAATTAAGAATTATGAAAAAGCCTGGTTAAGTTGAAAACATAGATATTGCGATGATAGAAAGGCTCTTATATCCTCGGATTTTAGACTTGAAGAACTTACTGAAATTTACTACGCTGCGTAACCATTTCTTTTTCTGAAGTATTATGGTGTGGGATTTTGGCTTTGGCACGGACTGAGTTGGGGGCGACGCTCAGAAAATCCACATCCTAATTTTTGATTTGTGTGGGCTGAGCGTTAGCAGTATGCTTAAATTAATCAATGTAAGTTAGTAAAGCTTGAGCGTAGGTGTCACAGAAAGGCTTTGCCTCGCATTGTTAACTAACTTACATTTTTGATGCTAGGTGTGATAAAAAAGTATGCAAGCTGGAAAGACTTCCGCGAAGATGTTAATTAAAACTAGGTCCGCATTGTCACCAGCTTGCTTGAATCTTAGATAGCATAAGGCTTAATAGACTTTTGCATTAAATGCTAAATACTGCTATGCCATGCTATCTCATCAAATACTAGAGTAAGACTTAATTCTCTAGTCAGCTTAAATAAGTAAACCTAAGGTTTGCCACTCTTTTTGCTGTCTAGATATTTTAACTAATTTCTAAGGAGGAAATCAATATGTCAAAAACAAATCAATTCAGGATGAAATATTCATTGGTGTAGATTGTCACAAAGAGACTCATTACCTTGTTGCAATAGATCTAAGAAATCAACAGAAAGCTAGCTTTCAATTTACTAATACTAAAAAAGGGCTAACTAGTTGTGTTGCTAAATTAAAAGCTCTGAGCAAAAAAGCTCATTTGAATATTGGATTAGAAGGTGCTTATGGTCTTGGTAAACACTTGGCAAAATATTTAATTGAAGCTGGCTTTGAAGTTTATGAAATTAACTCAGCTTTGACCAAAAGTAGAAGATGTAGAACCTCAGGATGGAGTAAGTCTGATCCTGGAGATGCACTGATCGTCGCTAAAATAGTTAGAGACGATGTCAATCAATTGCCAAAAGTAATTTTCAATAATGCAAATGAAGCTATTGGAAAAATAACTAAACTTAGGCAAGATTTTGTTCTCATTCGCACAGAAAACTTAAATAAATTGCATGCTCGATTATTAGAACTTGATCCCGAGTACAAACAAGTCGGTGGCAAAAACATTAGCGCTAAAAACACTTTGAATTTTTGGCTAGAATACTGTGATAGTCAATATCACAAAGAAAAAGATATTTACAAAAATCTATTATGCTTTGTGTAAAAACTTTAATAGCTGCAATTCAAAATTATGATCAAAATATTTATGAATTAGAAAAACAAATGGATGATTATGAAACACCAGATACTAAAAGATTACAAACTATCACAGGCATTGGAAGAATAGCTGCCTTTACAATTATGGATTGTATTGGTGATATTGGTAGATTTAGCAGCGCTGCTAAGCTTGCAAGCTATGCTGGAAGAGCACCTGTCACTTATGCTAGTGGCACATCAATTTTTACAAGAGCAAATAGGAGAGGTGATCGAAGATTAAACTCTATTCTTGATAGAGTTGCTTTTACCGCTTATCA
Source organism: bacterium (assembly GCA_038146805.1). Taxonomy (GTDB): domain Bacteria; phylum Cyanobacteriota; class Vampirovibrionia; order LMEP-6097; family LMEP-6097; genus CAIYXB01. The sequence goes on from JAYQSH010000005.1 coordinate 290,173, forward strand.
ATATGATGAGTTCTCAGCTATGTATTTTCAAAAGAAAATTGACGAAGGAAAAACCAAAAGACAAGCTAGAAAATATCTCTCAAGACGATTAATCAATATCATTTATGCTATTTTGAAAAACAAAGTTGATTATGACCCTAATTACGAACCACTAAACAAGAAAATCAAAGAATTTAAGGCTACTTGGGCTAAATGTCAAAAAGAAAAAATTGAACTAAGAAAAAAAGCTAATTCTCATACATAACTATTGACATAGACTATGTGAAGCCTACACAAATCTATTATAAGAAATTGGTTTTTAGCGTCGCCCCCAACTCAGTCCGTGCCAAAGCCAAAATCCCACACCATTCGCGAATAGCCTCAGATAAGTCCCCAGCTACCGGCGGCTCGGCACTACGCTGCCTCGCCACCTGGCTTGCAGTGAGCGCCGAGCTAAGGGTAAGTGGTTGCTAACCCCAGACAAAGTTTGACTTTCCCTTTACTAAAAGTTAAGCAAAGGCGTCTCTGGGCTGTTGCGTCAGTCTGGTAACGGTCACTTTAAACTAGAAGTCTTGTGAGATGGCTAAAAGCAGTTACCAGACTGACAAGCCCTGAGACACTTTGCGGATAAAAACTAAAGGGTCGCCAACGAGGAGTGAAACGACGAGGCGGCAGTCTCTAGCCTTGAGTTTTTGCTTCAAATTATTGTTCTTGAACTCAAAAAGGGTGAACTTCTACTTTTGTTCATTGTCTTTTGAATCCCTTACATTGGGTTTCAGATTTCGTGTAATGAGCTTCGGATTTCATTCATTAAGCTTCTACGGTGATTCAGTAAGCAAATTTTTGCATTGAGTGAGCTTTGTAAGTCTTACAATGCGTTTCTACATTAATTCAAAGAGCTTCTACTTTCTTACAATACGGTTCTGATTTAGTTCATTACGCTTCTGTGCTAGAGCTAAATTAAAAGGATTTGATTCAGAGCCATTGAAAACTAGGACAATACAGTTACTAAGAAATAGAATGGCTTAAATAAGCCATTCTATGAAGATTAATCTTTTATTATAAAGCAGCTAAATCAGCAGAAGTTACATCAATACCAAGTCTATCTTTTATAACTTGTGGCTTCTCAGCATCGCTAGCCATATCAATTGCCATTAAAGTCTCTCTAGCGTCAATCGCTGCACGAGCTTTTTCAATTCCAGCTTTAGTGTTAATAGAATTACCTAAAAATAAAGTCTTAGATTCAAGATGCTCAATAACAACTTCTAGTGGACTCATTTGTTCAGTTGCTGCATTTGCCCAGTCTAAACCAAAAACTTCTGCACCAAATTTTTCTGTGATAATTCTTGATCTCTCTTCAAGAGTTCCCGCAAGCTTGATATCCATTAAGACTTCTTGTGCTTCAGCTGCCTCACGAGCTCTTCTTACACTTTCATCAGTATTTATATTCGACTGTATATATAAAGCTGCTTGTCTTAGTTTAGCCATTTTTCTTGATAATATTGATCGAACTGATGTTCTTTGACCGAATATTTGTTGTTGCGATAACGCTGCTGTATTAATTGCCATATTCATATTAAAAACTCCTCGGTTTATGCAGAAGATAATAACAGGTGGCGACGCTACTGTCAATACCTTTTAATAGGATTCTTACTTATAAAGCAAACTATCAAGCTTAATCTTATACAAAAAAGCCAAAGCGGCACAAATATCAGTCCTGCAACTAGCTTGATTTCTCTCTATTCTGCTTAAATTTGATTTAGAACAGTCAATTCCCCACATAGTCAGCCTAGCTACAACCTGATCCATAGATAATTTAGACTCTTCACGAGCTTTTCTGAGTTCTATGCCTATCTTTTTGCGAATTTTAGGTTTGCTCACCGAAATCTGTTCCTTATACGAAACAATATGCTAAGATCATAAAAATATGTCCCGGATCCGGCACTAGCTTGGAATTAGTTTGGAGCAGGTAAAGAATGAGAGAGATTGAGCAATATTGGCTTGAGTGGTCAGTGAAAAAAGAAGATGATTGTTTACTAAGCTCAGATTTTAAGCTAGTAAAACTATCGGAAACAAAAGTCTTAATTCCCCTTATTTGGTTTAAAGATCTAGCTAATAAGTATTCAGAATTAAGTATTTTAAGAAGCTCTAATCATATTCCTGAATATCCTTATGAATTAGTTGAGTTTATTAAAAGTCTGAAATGAAATACTTTATTTACTGCCGTAAATCATCTGAAGAAGAGGATAGACAGGTTCTATCTATAGATGCCCAATTAAGAGAGCTTAGAGAATTTGCTCTTAAAGAAAAGCTGGAAATAGTTAAAGAATATACAGAAGCCATGACAGCCAAGGCTCCTGGGAGACTGGTTTTTAATGAAATGCTTAAAGCGCTTAAAAACAAAGAAGCTGATGGAATTATTAGCTGGAACCCAGATAGACTTGCTCGTAACAGCAAAGATGGCGGTGAAATAATTTTTTTGATCGATCAAGGAGTGATTAAAGATCTTAAGTTTCCGACCTATCTTTATGATGATAGTCCTCATGGCAAGTTCAATCTTTCGCTTGCCTTTGGTTTCAGTAAACTCTTTGTGGATAATCTATCTCAAAATGTTAAGCGAGGTATTAGAGAGAAAATACGACGTGGTGAATTTCCTGGTATGGCTCCTAGAGGATATATCAACAATGCCCAAACAAAAACTATTGAAAAGCACCCTGAGTTTTTTGATCTGGTCAAATCAGCTTTAGAAAGATTTTCTTTGGGCATGATTTCTACTAGTCAAATTAGAGATGAGTTTTATGAAGCTGGCATTAGGACAAAGAATAACGGCCCTATGCATCTCACTACTATTAAAAATATGCTACGTAATCCTTTTTACTACGGAACCTTTATTCTTAATGGTGAACTTCATAAGGCTTCTCATGAAGCTATGATCAGCAAAGAAATTTTCGATAAGATTCAAATTAGACTTGGAGAGAAGCCTAGAATACTTGATCGCAGTAATCAACGCAACCAAGAGAAAAGTTATTTGTTTGAAGATTTAGGTAAATGCGGTAACTGTGGCTACACAATAATCCGTGAATATCATAAGAAAAAATCTGGTTTGGAATTCAGATACTACAGATGTTCTCGCAAGTCTAAAACTTGTCTATGTAAACAAAAGCCTATCAATGAAAATAGTCTTAAACCTCAAGTAAAAAAATTGGTCTCTGAAATTTCAGTTGACGACGAGCTGTATGAATTTTCAATGAACTTAATCAAACAATGGAAAAATGAAGAACAGGGTGGTCTTAGTGGTCAAGCTGATAAATTAAAAAGAGGACTTGATGAGAATAAAAAGAAACTTGATCGACTTCTTGATCTTTGTCTTGATGGTCAATTAGCTATGGATGATTACAAAGTTAAGAAGAACCAAATTGTTAACGAGAATATTGAAATCGAAGATCAAATTAGAAGAATTGAGAGCGAGGCGAGTCTGTGGTTTGAACCACTAGCTAGTGCCCTCAAACTTAGTAATAAAGCACATCACAAAGTTATGAGTCGTGATTTTACTGGAATGTTTCAGGTCTTAAAAAATATTGGGTTGAACCGTGTCTTATTTAACCAAAAACTTTCACTAGAACTGATTAAACCCTTTTGTTTTTTTCGCAATGGCTCAGGGCGTAGCAACAGCCCAGAGACGCCTTTACTGAAGATTCGGCAGAGGGAAAGTCAAACTGTGTCTGGGGTCCAGGTTTACAACTGTGGGAGCGGCGAAGCCGCTTCCACAGTTGTAAACCGGCAACCACTTACCCTTAGCTCGGCGCTCACTGCAAGCCAGGTGGCGAGGCAGCGTAGTGCCGAGCCGCCGGTAGCTGGGGACTTATCTGAGGCTATTCGCGAATGGTGTCCTGGATGAGACTTGAACTCATAAGGGCAAAGCCCACCACCCCCTCAAGATGGCGTGTCTACCAATTCCACCACCAGGACTCAAATTAAATTCTAGCAAAATAAAGCTAAATAGAACATTATAAACAAAAAAGAGTTTATAAGTTATATTTAAATTGTGACTTTTTCTTTAAAAAAATATCACTTAACTTTAATGGCAATAGTTTTTTTATTAAACTCTTGTGCTAATTCTTTTGAATATAAAAAAAGTGATTGGGTAGAAGTAACTCAGTCAGATTTAGAGAATTTTTCCACGGCTTACGTCGATCAAAATAGAATTGAGTGTTCAAAAGACCAAACTTGTATGGCTTGGGTGAAGATTTTATTTGCAAAACAAAGAGAAATTCCTTTTTATGCAAAGAAAAAAGGTGAAGTTTCAGGCTCTATGCTCACCCAAAAAATCCAATCTTCTGTTAAATATTTTTGTGGCTCACAACAAGCACAAATTATTTCTTATCAAATTTATAATAACCAAGATCAAGTGATTGACAAAAAATGGATTCAAGATGAAGTAGCACAACTATCCGAAAACACTTTACAGTTTGAACTTTATAAATATGTTTGCAAAAATAAATAATGCTCAAAAAAATACATCTGCCATTTTTCATATATTTAATTTTATTTAGTTTAGTTAGTATAATTTCTTGCAACTATTTAATGAGCTATTGGTTTTTTCATGCATTGATTGCAATTTTTGCTTTCCTAAAATTGAAAAAAATTTCTCATTATTCTCTGACTTGGCTTTTTATTGTTATAGCTTTTTTGTTTTCAAGCCAAGCTAGATTTAGCTTAGAAGCTATTTTGATTAATTTAGGGATTTTAGCTTGGGTTGTTGATTCTGACTTTAAGAATTTATCAAAAAAACAAAGAGGATTAATTGTTTTAATAATTATTCTGATCAATACTGGTTTTACTCTTATTGGTAAAAATCTAAACGAAAGCTATGGCTTACTAGTATGGTTACCAGTTTTAATTTCTTTGTATTTCCCTTTAGAACAAAAAGAACTTCAGAAAAAAAACTTTTTTTCTAGTATTTTAACTTTGATTCTGAGCATATTAGTATCGAAGTTATCACTTATTTTTTCTCTCTGTTCTCAATATTTAAGCGTTTTTAAAAGCAAAAAAAACATTTTAACTATTCTTGCAATCGCTATGACTGTACTCATATCATCGATTTTATTTAAAGGACAACTTAACCAGTTCTATAAAAAATCTATTAATCCAAGAATAATCATTTTAAAAACTAGTTTTAATGGTTTTTTGGCAAAACCAATTTTTGGTAATGGTTTTGCAAGTTATCCTATTGAAATTAATGGTTATCGTGCTCAAGTAAACTCTATAGGAGGCAAAATCGGCAATCACATTAATCATGCACACAATAGTTTTTCACAAATCGCTTTTGAACAAGGTCTTTTAGGGCTTGCTTTACTTGCTTATTTCTTTTATTTTTTATGGGGATATAATAAAACATCTTTTTACTGTCTTTTATTTGCCGCTAGCTTTGATAGTATCTTTGTATACTCAAATCAATACTTAGTTTTTTTTCTTTTGTTTATACCCGAATTTTTTACACAAAACAATAAAATTGCTTTTCAAAATCTATTAATACTTCCTTTAAAATACCAAAAATTTGCTTCACATTTTTTATTGTTTTTTGCACTTGTTCTATTTTCTACGAGTTGCATAGGTCATTTTTTTTATGATCAAAAATCATATATAAAAGCATTAAAGTTTGATGATCATCCTTTATATCATTTCTTTTATGCTACAGAGCTATTTAAAAAAATGGAGTTTAACAAGGCAATACTTTTTTTTCAAAACTCAATCAATCTTGCAGAAAATCATGGCTATCAACAAGGTTTTTTAGCTTCTAGCTTTTTTATGACAAATGATTTTAACAATTCAACAAAATGGATTGATGAAGCAATCCAAAAATCTGCAGATAGTGCCCATTGGCAATATTTGGGGTCTATGATTTATGCCTCAATCAATACACAGATTGCAAAAAATTTAAAAACAGAAGCTTTAAAAAATGATCCAAATTTACTATTTTATGAAAAAGGCGTTCAACCTCCTAAGCTAAAATATTATGGCTTAGATAAATCATTAATCTGGGTGAATAGCTATCAAAGACGTGGTGATAAGGTATATCTCCCAGTTCCCATAAAATAGCTCGGAGCTGTGTTCTCAAAATTTGTTAACAGAAACTATAAAGATTTTAGCAATGTTGTTAGCTCAGCAGCTTTATCTAAATCATTATTTTTTTTATAAATAGCTATAAGGTTTCTAATGGCTCTTGCCACAATAAAAGTATCATCAATAGCATCTAGATATTCGTCACGCCAAAAAACACTAAGCTCTTGGGCTCTTAAAACACATTCATCTTTAGTGATTTCTCTGCCCGAAAAAAATGGGTCATAAAATTTATCCCTAAAGCCAACTATAAAATGCCCCGGAGTACCAACACCAAAAACTTCAACCCCTAACCTTCTTGCCACTAAAATAAAAATTGCTGAAAGCATTATTGGGTTACCTGTTTTGTGATCAATTACTGAATTTATAAAATTGTTATTGACATCATAATAATCAATTTGATTTCCCAAAAATTTTTCTTCTTTAAAAAGCACTTCGTTAATTGCTTTGATCACTTCATCTTGAGAATTATTGATTGTAATTTTGTCTTCTACACGCTGTGCATAAGTATCTAAAAGACTTTTGTAATACTCAACATCAATACCCGGATTTTCATAGCGTGCCAATAATATTAAACCCTCTTCTAGGTCTGGGTTTTGTTTCCATGCCTTAATTTTTTTTGTTACGTGAATTTTACTTGTATAAAGCCAATTATCAATAATTTGCATATCATCTCTCTCTTGAGTTAGATCTTGAATTCTCTTAAAACTTAGATCATCAAAGAAAGCTAATTGATCTGCCATCAAAGCCAAAGTTTTTTCTTCTGGGTCATTTAACAAATTGACAAAAGCTTTAAGTTCGCTATCACTTAAGTGTTTTTTATTTGTTTGAGTTGTACTTTGAGTTAAAGTCATTGGACATTATAATACTATATTTACGGTTTGAATTTCCAGCATAAAAATACCCAGCCTGAAATAAAAACAAAGTTTTTTGAAGATAAAGCATAAATAATTTAAAATGTTAATTGTATGAAAGAACAATTTATAGATGAAATCCACTTAAATTCTGGTACCAAGAAATTTTATTCACTAGAAAAAGCACAAGAAAAATATGGCTCTTTAGAAAACTTACCTGTTAGTTTAAAAATCATTCTTGAGGGTATGCTAAGAAATCTTGATGGTATAAAAATCCAAGAAGAAGACATAAAAAACTTAGTTGCTTATGATGCAAAAAACCCTCAACAAGGTGAAGTCCCTTATTCTCCTGCTAGAGTAGTTTTACAAGATTTCACTGGAGTGCCTTTATTTGTAGATTTAGCAGCAATGCGTGATGCAGCCAAAAAAGTAGGTATAGACCCTAATGAAATCAATCCTCTGGTACCTTTGGATTTAGTAATTGACCATTCTATTCAAGTTGATTCTTTTGGTGCAAGTGATTCTGCTTTGCAAAACGAAAAACTAGAGTTAGAAAGAAACAACGAAAGATTTAAATTTTTAAAATGGGCTCAGCAAGCTTTCAATCAAACTCGAATTGTTCCTCCGGGTTTTGGAATTATTCACCAAGTAAATATGGAACATTTAGCAAGTGTGTGTATTGAAAGAAACGGAGAACTTTTATTTGATACTTGTGTTGGTACAGACTCTCACACAACAATGATTGATGGTCTTGGCGTGTTTGGTTTTGGTGTAGGTGGACTTGAAGCTGAAGCTGCAATGCTTGGGCAACCTGTTACCATACCAACACCTGAAGTAATTGGTATCAAGCTTAATGGTAGTTTAAACGCAGCAGTAACAGCTACTGATGCGGCTTTGTATGTAACAGAATTTTTAAGACAAATTGGTGTTGTTGGCACATTAGTTGAATTTTATGGCGAAGGTTGTAACTCACTAACACTAGAAGAAAGAGCAACTATATCAAATATGTGCCCTGAATATGGTGCAACAGTTGGCATGTTTCCTGTTGATGAAGAAGTGCTTGCCTACCTAAAAAGAACTGGTCGCTCAGCCGATGAAATAGAAAAAGTAGAAAAGTATTTTAAAGCTCAAGGTGTCTGGGGACTTGATCGCAATCAAAACTCCTTTACAAAACATTTTGAGATCAACCTTTCTGATATCGAAGCTTCAATTGCTGGACCTCGACGCCCACAAGACAGAATTGATTTTTTTGATATGAAAAACAAATTTGCTGAAGCTATGAAAAGACCAATGTCTTCTCATGGATTAGAAATTAAAGATGAGGCTAGCAATCATGGTGATATTTTAATTGCTGCAATTACCAGTTGTACTAATACCTCAAACCCAGCAGTCATCGTAGCCGCAGGCTTAGTGGCACAAAAAGCTGTTGCCAAAGGTCTTAGCGTAAATGCAAAAGTGAAAACTTCATTAGCGCCGGGTTCTCAAGCAGTTAGAGAATATTTAGAGCGTGCAAATTTATTGGAACCGCTTGCAAAATTAGGTTTTACAATTGTTGGCTACGGCTGTACCACATGCATTGGCAATTCTGGACCGCTTTCTAAAGCTGCCATGCAAGATATAGAAGCTAACCCAGAAAAGATTTACGCTAGTGTACTTTCAGGCAATAGAAATTTTGATGGCAGAATTAGTCCTTACATCAAAGCAAATTTCTTAATGTCACCTCCATTAGTTGTCGCAATGGCAATTAAAGGCAATATGAACTGGGATGCAAAAACTGAAGCAATTGGCAAAGATACACAAGGTAACGATGTTATGCTATCTGACATTTGGCCTAGCAAAGAAGAAATTATGCAGGTTATTTCTCAAACCATGGATCCATTAATGTACGAAAACATTTATGCTAAAGTCTCTCAAGGAACGGAACTGTGGAACTCGATAGAAGCTCCAATTGGTGATTTGTACGAATGGGATTCTGAAAATACTTATATTCAAAAACCTCCATACTTTGATGACTTTAATTTAAACATGAACAAAATTGATGCCATACAAAATGCAAAAGTTTTACTCAAACTTGGTGATTCAATTACAACAGACCACATCTCGCCTGCCGGATCAATTGCAAAAGATTCAGATGCCGCAACTTACCTCAGAGAGCAAGGTGTAGTTGACAAAGACTTTAATAGCTATGGCTCAAGAAGAGGTAACGATAGAGTAATGACTCGAGGTACCTTTGCTAATGTACGCTTGAACAATCTTCTTGTACCTGGATCTTCAGGTCCAAGAACAAAATATTTCTCTGATACTTCTGCTCAAGAGATGTCAATATTTGAAGCATCGTTAAAATACAAAGCCTCAAATACTCCTTGTGTTGTCTTTGCAGGAAAACTTTTTGGTAATGGTAGCTCAAGAGATTGGGCAGCCAAAGGACAAAACTTATTAAATGTAAAAGCTGTTATTGCTGAATCTTTTGAAAGAATACATCGATCAAATTTAATTGGTATGGGAATTTTACCAATTGAAGTACAAGGAAAAGTTTTAGACGATAATCAATTAGAAGCTTGTGAAGATTTTGAAATACTTGGTCTTGAAGAAAACATCAAGCCTTATCAAAACGTAACAATTAGAGCACATAAAAAAGATGACACACAAGTAGATATTCAAGCAAGAATTCTTTTACAGACACCGATAGAAGTTGAATACTACAAAAATGGCGGCATTCTTCAATATACTTTAAGGCAAATTGCTCGTTTAAAACCTGCTCTATAAAGATCTAATGAAAAAGGCTAGTTGATTTAAGCTATAATTTTTTTATGCGCATCTATGCCCTAATTTTTTGTATGCTTATTGGTTTTTTACCTTTAACAGCAAAAAATGCGCTTGAAAAAGAGCTTGAAAAAAGAGAAGCTCAAGAGCAAAAAGCTTTAAAACATAGACAAGAGGTTTTAAACGACGTTCAAGAAAAAAATCAAGAAAAATTAGACATCACTCAAGCACAAAACAAAAAGAAAAAATCTTGGTTTTTCTTTAAAAGCAAAGAAGAAAAAACTGAAACAGAAAAAAAAGATAGTAAAGAAGAAAAGATAGATAGTAAAGAAGTAGAAAAAAAAGATAGCAAAGAAGAAAAAATAGCTCTAGCCAGAGAAGAGTTAAAACAAAACGAAGAAAAAGCAATTAATTTTGTTTTTCAAGATCAAGATTTCAAATTTAATACCATTACCAGTGAAAAATTTTTTTCACGTAATGAAAAACAACAATTGCTTGAATTATGGCGAGCGACTTTAGTTCGTAATAGAACAATCCAATTTATTATTAGATCTTTATCTACTGACCCAGAAAATTTTGAAAAGAATAATACAGTTCTACAGGTACTCAGCCAAGCATTATTTGTACCCTTCTATGCAATTTCTGCAATTGCAGACAATACCTTAATTCAAGGTGGCACTTCAGTTGGTGCGCGCGTCATTGGTGATGTAGTTAATTCCAAAATGGAAGATGCCGATCAAACAAAACAAGTAAACAAAACAGATGTCATTGTACTTTTTATGTTGGTTGATGAGGTCGCAGAGAGATTAAGAAACGCGTACTATAGTTACAAAGATTCAAAAATAGAGAACAAATTAATTTCGCATGAAGTAAAATTAGCAGAACTTGATCACCAGAAAGCACTCACTAATGAAAATGAAGCGACTATATTTTTCACCCAAACCGTTCTTAGAAGCCTAGAGAGAAAATTAAGAGAAAATAAACTCAAGTTTAATAGTTCACAAAGAAAATTAATAGAACTATCGGGAGAAGCGGCTGTAAATTCTGTTGATTTACTCATTGAAATGGAAATAAATGAGAATTTATCTGATATTTTAGGCGTGTAATATCGCCATTTAAAATGCTATAATTATACTTATGTCTAAAGATAAAAACTCTACTAACCAACTTTTAAGCGACCTAACAGATTTTAACGAAAATATCTATGATATGACAAAAGAACTTGCTGGAATTGCCAAACATATCAAAGAAGAAACAAAAGAAGATCCAGAGCCGCCAAAGCCTGTTCTTGAAGCAGTTATACGCAAACATGAATCTCAAATAACTGAAGAAGTTTAAGATGAATTTTGAAAAATCCATAATCACAAAATGTCAGCAAAGTTCTGAACCTATTTGTCGTCGGGTTTACAACATGAACTTAGCTTTAGGTTACACAGAAGAATTTTATTCGTTAGCTAGTCTTGCTCAAATACACAACAAAAGCCAAGAAGAAATGTTTGACTTTGCTTTTGATTACATTGAATCTAGAGATTGTTTTCGCAAAGAATGGGCTAAAATGACTTCTAGAGAGGAGTGCCCGCTAGAAAACTCTTGTTTAATTGATAAGTGTTTTTCAAAAAAATTATAACTAACAATGCTTGAAGAAATAGAAGAGTTAAAAAAACAAGGAAAAAAAATTGTAGCGACCAATGGTTGTTTTGATATTTTGCATGCTGGTCATGTCTCTTATTTAGAAGCTTCGAAAGCACTTGGAGATATTTTAGTTGTTGGAATGAATTCAGATTCAAGTGTCAAAAAGCTCAAAGGTACTGATAGACCAATAAATAATGAAAAAGATAGAGCCTATGTTTTAAATGCTCTCAAAGCAGTTGATTTTGTATTTATCTTTGAAGAAGAAACCGCTTCTGAATTTTTAAAAAAAATAAAACCAGACATTTATACCAAAGGTGGTGATTATGTCATTGAGGAACTACCTGAATATCTTGTAGCAAAAGAAATAGCTTGTAAAATAGAATTAGTAGATTTTGTCGATGGTCAATCAAGTACAAAAATTATTAATCAAATCACTGCTAATTAGTTTAGCTTTATTTGCGTTTAATGATTTTTGTAGCTTAGGAAGCTCTTGCACAAGAACCTTTAACTATCACTGTAGATACTCAAGAAGTAGCTCTTAATCAAACAGTGAATGTTGATATTGTAATTAAAAATTCTACAATTAAAAACTTTCAATTTCCAGCCAATACTCAAGATTACCAAAGTCTCGCAACCTCATCTAGAAATAATATTGAAATAATCAATGGGCAAATTAAACAACAAAAAACCATGAGTTATGTAATCAAACCAATTCGTATTGGGCAAATTACTATCCCTGCAATTACTTATTCTTTCAATAATCAAATTTATCAAACAAAACCAATTTCAATCACAGTAACTAAACCAATCCAACAAAGAATAAATACTCAAGCACTCGAAAGGAATAATCCATTTTTAGAAATAAATAGCTCAACAACTAATCCTTATGTCAATGAACAGTTTGTAATTAAGAGCCGACTTTTTCATAGAGGCAATGTTCGCAATGTTTCATATCAATTATTAAGCGCAGATCATTTGGTCTTAAAAAAAATTGATAAGGCTAATGAATATAGAGAATATCGAAACAATGTTGAATACATGGTTTATGAAATCACTTACATAGCAACTGCATTAAAATCAGGGGCTATTGTGATTCCAGAATATTCTATGCAAACTGTGGTTGAAATAGAAAAAAAACTTAATGGTCAGAGGATTGATCCATTTAATTTGATTAATGCTCTTTTTGAAGAAAAAGAATTAGAAATATCAGCAAAACCTCTTAGTATCAATGTAAAACCTTTACCCCCACAGTCTTTCACACAATATAGCGGCTATGTAGGTAGCTTAAATATTAGCCATCAAATAAATAAACTCACTGTAAACTCTGGCGAAGCTGTGACTATAAAAAGTATTATTAACGGAGTCGGTAATTATAATAGCTTAAGCCATGACTTTTTTGAAAAATCGCAAAATTATAGTGTCTACAAAGACAAAGAAGATTTAACAACTAAGATTATTAACAATCGTGAAAGTTTTGAATTAGTTACAAATACAGTTATTATTCCTGAAAAAAGAAGTGGGCGTATCACTATCAAGACTATTCCAGTTATTAGTTTTGATCCTAGCAAAAAGCAATATATAGAAAATGGAAAAGAAGTTTTTGAAATTTTTGTCAAAGCTAGTGACTCAAACGTAGATATTGATACTAATAATGGTCAACACCTGCAAGCTATCAAACCCATTAAAGCTAAAAAAAGTTTCAAAAAAGAATTATTGATTTATTCAATTCCAGAAATCTTCAAATACAAATCTTGGAAAGACAATAAAACTAGTTATCTACTTGCTATACTAATCTTCTTAAATTTACTCTACGTTTTAAGATTCACATTACGCCGAGTAGATTTTGAAAGTTTTGAAGAAAAATTTGATGCGAATAAACTTATTCAAATTATCAAAAAAGCAAATGATCTAAAAATTGTCTCTGCAATTATAAAAGATGCTCTAAAAGTAACTAATAATGAAGAGTTAAAAAACAAAATTCTTGATTTTACAAAAGAGACAGATAAGTATAATTATAGTTTTTCTAGCAAGCTTGAAGATAGCCAGCTAAGTGAATTTAAAAATCGTGCTATTCAGATTCTAAAGGAGCTAAAGAATGTCTCAGCATAGTAATAAGCTTAATAAAACAGAACTGGAATTAGCAAAGGATCTTTTTTTAAAAGAAGACTATGCCGGTGCAATAACAATTTATGAGCAAGAATTAGCACATAATCCGAGTCAAGCCAAAATCATGGTCAATAAAGCTGTTGCAGAATTTAAACAAGGTGAATATGGCTTAGCTCTTGCTAATATATGCAGTGCAAAAAAACTTCTACCAAGAGATAAAAAAGTTAATCATAATTTCGAACTAATTCAAAATGAACTTGGTATAAATCAACCTAATCTCAATTTTTTAAATTATTTCAGTGTTAATGAGATATTAGTTTTGCTCATTATTTTTAATGTTATGCATATTTTACGCTGGCGCCTAAGTAAATCTAAAGTTATTAGATTTTTAGTTTCTTCAAGCTTTGTTATTGTTCTTTTATTTTCAAGCTATCTTTTTATCCACCAAAAAATTTATAACTACGCGGTTGTCACTAAAGAAATTATTCAAGTTTATTCTGGCAACAATGATTCTTTTAGCAAGATTGGTGAACTACTAGAAGGACAAATTATAAGAGTAAAAACAAAAAATAAAGATTGGTCACAAATTATTTATAAAGAAGATTTAGGTTGGGTAAAAGACAAAAATCTGTCATACTTTTAGTAATGCCCGATGATGCTAACAAACCAAAATACATGCACGATAATTTTGTATTAGAATTTCCGGAAGATTTCGCTTGGGGTACTGCTACTGCAGCATTTCAAATAGAAGGACACCCTGAGGAATATCTAGCGAAACTTTCTGATTGGTCTAAATGGATAGATAGAGAGGATAAGGTTTTAAGACCTACTAATGATGGCAGAGCAGTCAATCACTATGAGCATATGATAGAAGATGTAGAACTTATTAGAGATTTACACAGTGACGCATATAGATTTTCTTTTAATTGGGCAAGAATTCATAAAGGTCCGGGAGACTTTGATGAAAACGCCTTGATGTTTTATGAAAATCTTTTGAATGAATTAGACCAAGAACATTTATCTCTAAAAAATCGCAAAAAAGCTGTTGAACCTTTTGCAACATTAATTCATTTTGCACTACCATCTTGGTTGAGCGAAAATGGTGGTTGGGAAAACCCAAACACAGCTTATGAATTCAATAATTTCACAAAAAAAATCTTAGAAAAGTTTGGTAAGCGCATTAAAAACTGGATTACCCATAATGAACCTAATATATTCTTGGGCTTTGGTTATGAGTCTGGTATTTGGCCTCCGGGCAAAGAAAATGATTGGTCTGCATACTTTCGTGCCTACCAAGGTTTATTACTAGGGCATCAATTAGCTTACCAAAGTATTAAAGAGTTTAACAGCAATCATCAAGTGGGTTTCGCACAAAACTTATATTACTACGAAGCACAAACACAAGAAGATATGGTACCTAATACTGTAAGGTCACAAATGCATAATTATGCGTTTATAGATGCTTGCAAAACAATGGGTTGCTTGGATTTTTTAGGTGTAAATTATTACACACGTTTTAGTTACAAACTAAATCCTGAAGCTTTAGATGCCACTAGGAAAGATTTAAAATCTGATTTTTGGGGAGAGCTACAAGATATGGCGACCATAGATGCAAAAGTCAAAAAAAACAATCTTGGTTGGGAGACTTATGCCGATGGACTTTTTAAAGTGCTAACCGAAAAGAAAATGCAAGATATTTTAAATGGCATTCCAATTTATATTACAGAAAATGGTTACTGCCATATTGAAAACAATGAAAGTCTTGATTTAAAAGCAGGTATTACAAAAACTGAGAACGAGGCTGACAGCGATTTTGACGATAAATACCGCATTCAATTTATCAAAGAACATTTAGTTGCAGTCCACAAACTGATTCAAGCTGGGGTAGATATTAAAGGCTATTTTTATTGGAGTTTGTTAGATAATTTTGAGTGGGCACTAGGCATGAAACCTCGCTTTGGTTTAGTTCACGTTGACCATCAAAGTTTTAAAAGAACACCAAAAGCAAGTTATGAATTTTATGCAAAGGTTTGTCAAAACAATGGACTTTTTATCGAGCGCAAAATTCCATTAGCAGATTAATCGCAAGATTTCCCAGTGGTCTTGGTGCCTGGCACGATGACCACTATTTAATTTTCAATTAAAGTAACTAAATGTTTTAAAATCTTTTCATACAAAAGATCACCCAAGAATTTATCTTCTACACCACTATCTATATTTGGATTATCGTTAACTTCTATTAATAAGCATTGTCCATTTTCTAATTCTTTGATATCAACTCCATACAGGCTTTTACCAATTTTACTGCAAGCCTTAAGAGCAATATCTATAACGTTTTGAGGTACATTTTCAACAGCAACACACTCAGACTTTCCAGCAATATCTTTCTTTTGTTTTGCCTGATGATTATAAATCTGCCAATGATCTTTTGCCATGAAATATTTTATTGCAAATAAAACCTCTCCATTCAATACGCCAATACGCCAATCAAAATTTGACTCAACAAATTCTTGACATATAACTATCTCAGACCGACGTAGCATCTCACTAGCCTTTTCTTGCATTTCTTCTTTAGTTTTGATTTTAAAAATACCATTTGAAAAAGACCCATCTGGAATTTTTAACACGCAAGGATAAGTATTGGTCTGCAAAAAATCTTTTAAATTTTTCTTGTCTAAAATAATCGTTTTGGGTGTTGGTATATTGTTGGCACTCATTAAGGTATGTAAAAAAACTTTATTACAACACTTGATAATCGACTGGGTATCATCAATGCAAGGTATATCCTCTAATTCTGCTTTACTGGCGAACTTAAAACTAACATTATTTACAGCTGTTGTTTGTCTTAAAAACAAAGCATCAAACTCAAGCAAAGAAGAAAAATCATTTTTGCTTATCAATTCAACCCAAAGACCAAGTTTTTTACCAATGCTAATAAATTTTTTTAATGCAACTTTATCAGACGGTGGCATTTTTTCATTTGGGTCATGTAGAATAGCAATCCAATACTTTTCTTGTTTTAAATTATTTCCCTTCCTACGCCACGCAGAGCCTGTAAATTGCTTGATTGCCTCAAAGAAAAATTCAAGACGTTTATCAATCAAAGTATTTATAGAAACTGTTTCTATTTTATTTACTCGCCATTGATTATTTTTTGAAAATTCAATTTCAAATGACAAAATTGGAAATCTAAATAAATCAAATAAAACCCTCGCTAAAGGTTCAATGTTTGGATTTTCATGTCTACCAAAAAAACTTGTATAAGTACGAATCAAAGGCTCTTGAGGAGACTCATTGAAATATTTATTTAAAGTTGCATTTATTTCTGGCAAAGCAAGCTCATAGTTTCGTTTCCAGTTTAATTTAATTATGTCCGTAATATTTGGAATACATTTTAATCCCTTCGCTTCAGCTAATAAAGAGACATAGTAGCCCTTAGATAAATAACTATAGTTTTTACAAAGATTGATAATCTTAGTTTTTAAAAATTTCTTTGGAGAACTTTCTAAACTTTTGATGAATTCATCTGGGTTCATCAAAAGAGTATTTCTGTCATCAATCAAAAAATTTTGAATTTCAGTAACAATTAAAAATTTAATCAAACAAATACCTTCTTTAATTTAATACCATCCGTATCATCAGGGTAATAATTTTTTAAAGCTCTCACCACAATAAAACCCTGATCTAGATAGCGTTTTTGATGCTTCAAATTATCTGCCCTAATTTCTAAAACTAATCCTTTAAGACCTTGCTCTTTAACATTAGCAATAACTTGATCAAACAAAGCCTTACCATAAAAAGCCCCTTGAAATTCTGGCAAAACTGCAATTGAATAAAGACGAGCAAACTGAGAATTTTTTCTAAAAAAAACTACCGCAGAAGCAATAAGGGTCGACTGTTGCTCAATTACTAGTATTTCTGCATTTGCTATTTTTATTAGATAATTTAGATTTTGTCTTGATAAGCGGGGATATTTTTGCGAATCAAAACACTGTTTTTCAATATTTTCTATTGAGCCAATATCATCAAACTTAGCTTTTCTAATTTGCATTTTCACCCGAGAATAAAGACTTTTAAAAAAGTCAGACTCGAAAATATAGTTTTGTAAAAAACAAAGCTATGGGTATAATATTACTAGTGAGTAGCCAAAAAAATCAATCTGATTTATTTGAGCAGGAATTAGACGATTTCTTTAAAGATCGTGCCCTTGAAAGAGCTCAAGTCTTTAGCGACAATAGTAAAAATAAAAGCTCCAAAGCACGAGTCGAAAATGACTTAGAAAAAGCTAATTTCCCCTCAGAAATTGGTTCTGGCTGTTGCATGACAGGCTGCCATGATTGCCCTTGGGATTATCAGCCTAACTAGTATAAATTTTACAATTACCAAACTAAGGTACTGTTGACTCTTAAGGCTTCGCTTTCAAACAAAGTTTTGAAGCGGAGCCTTAATAATTGCAAAAATAGGACAAAAATAACCCGGTCCGAAGTGTCTTAAAAATAGGACAAAAACAACACGGTCCGCAGTGTCTTAAAAATAGGACAAAAACAACACGGTCCGCAGTGTCTTAAAAAACTAATTTGCTAACTCTTCTAAAAGAGCTTTTTGGTCATAGGCAAGCAAGGTATTAAATAGTTCATCGAGCTCACCTTCAATGATTTTTTTCAGAACAAAATTTACATGGATGCGATGTTCAGATACTCTGTCATCTTTGTAATTATAAGTTCTAATTTTTTCTTCTCTACCACCGGTACCAACTTGATTTTTTCTCAAGTTCCTTTGCTCCTGTTCTTGTTTATACCTTTCTTCTTCATATAGTTTGGTTTTTAACATCTTCATAGCTTTTTCACGGTTTTGCAATTGTGATCTCTCTTCTCTACATTGCACCACAATTCCAGTTGGCTTATGTTCAATACGCACAGCACTTTCTACTTTGTTTACGTTTTGTCCACCAGCACCACCAGCACGACAAGTCGTTAAAATCAAATCTTCAGGCTTAATTTCAATTTGAATATCATCATCAATTTCCGGCATAATTGCTACCGTTACGGTTGACGTATGTACCCTACCTTGAGATTCAGTCGCTGGCACTCTTTGCACACGATGCACACCAGACTCATACTTAAATCTAGAATAAACATCTTCACCGTGAACCTCAAAAACAATTTCTTTAAAACCACCATGTTCAGAATCATTCGAATCAATCAACTTATGAGTCCAACCAATGTTGTCACAAAATCTAGTATACATGCGGTATAGATCACCAACAAAAATTGCAGCTTCATCACCACCAGCACCTGCTCTAATTTCAACCAAAATATCTTTTTCATCATTAGGATCTTTTGGTAACAATAAAATCTTTAATTTTTCGGCAAGTGCGGGCATTGCTTCTTGAGCTTCATCAATTTCCATTTGGGCAAGCTCACGCATTTCCTTATCGTCTGTTTCTTTTAAAATTTCTTTACCGTTTTGTACTTGTTTTTCGTATTGTTTATAGGTATTAAATTCTTCAACTGTTTTTTCAAGCTTCTTAAGTTTTTTAGTAATTGATTGATATTCGGTTTGATTAGAAAAAATTTCTGGGTCTGCAAGTTTTTCTTGCATAGCTTTATAACTAGCCTCTGTTTCTTCTAATTTTTTATATAGGGTTTTATCGATCATGTTCAACTTTACTATTTTACAGCTTAACAAGCTAATTTACTCGCGTAAATACTAGCTTTTTAACTATTTTAAAGCTTTAAAAATCTTTAAAGCATTAAAATAAGGCAATTTCGCTATAATTAACAATCTAAATATGGTTTCTAACGCTTTAAATCAAAATTTTGGTGGCAAAACTGGCTCAAAGTTTGATAGTTCTATTTTGCCAAATAGTATTGAAGCTGAACAAGCAGTTATTGGAGCAATTATTGTTGACCCTGATGCTTTTTCTAGGGTCATCGATGTCATTGATAGTTCAGAATATTTTTACAAAAGCCAGCACCAAGAAATTTTTTCTGCGTTAATGACACTCACTGAAAAAAGTGAAAACATCGACTTGGTAACAATTGCACAAATACTTAAAGACAAAGATTTATTAGAAAAGATTGGCGGCGTTGAGTATTTAGACTCTTTAACTGAACGTGCACCAATTGCGGCAAATGCCCCTTACTATGCAAAAATCATCAAATCAAAATCACTTTTGAGAAATATGATTCTTGCTGGAAATGAAATTGTTGAACTTGGACACAACACACACGAAGACTTAGATAGCTTAGTTGATAAAGCAGAACAAATAATTTTCAATTTGTCACAATCAAAATCTAAAAACCAACTTACTCATATCGGAGACTTAGTTCATCAATCATGGAAAATTTTAGAAGAACGCGAAGCAAACAAAGGTCAACTTAGCGGAGTAAATACCGGCTTTTTTGATTTGAATACCTTAACTTCCGGTTTTCAAAAAAGTGATTTGATTATTTTGGCGGCAAGACCTGCAATGGGAAAAACTTCTTTTGCTTTAAACTTAGCTGAAAACGTTGCTTTAAAAGCCAAAAGACCTGTTGCTGTCTTTTCTTTGGAGATGTCTAAAGAACAATTAGTACAAAGATTACTCTGCGCGCGAGCTGAAGTGGATAGCTCTAGAGTACGTACTGGTCAATTACATAGTGAAGACTGGGAAAAACTCGGTGAAGCCATGGCTGAGCTTGGCGAAGCACCAATTTATATCGATGATTCTGCTGGTGTTACGGTCATGGAACTTAGAGGTAAATGTCGCCGACTTCAGGCACAATGTGGTGGAGATCTAGGTTTGATCGTAATCGATTATTTACAGTTAATTGAAGGGCGCAGTAATGACAACAGAATTAATCAAATTTCTGAAATCTCTAGAGGATTAAAACTCATTGCTAGAGAAATCAATGTACCAGTTTTAGCTCTATCACAGCTTTCTCGTGCAGTTGAAGCAAGACAAGACAAAAGACCGATGCTTTCTGACTTGAGAGAATCAGGTTCAATCGAACAGGATGCAGATATTGTGATGTTTATATATAGAGATGATTATTACAATGACGAATCTGAAAAACCGGGTATCGCAGATATTATAATCGCCAAGCAACGTTCAGGACCAACTGGACAAATAGAGCTGTTATTTCAAAACAATATTACTAAATTTAAAAATCCGTTGCAGTAATTTGTTTGTTTTGCAAAGTAATTCATTAATATCTAAGTTAGATTGCTCAAAACTTTGAATATAGCTTGAAGGTTTATGTGTGATGCAAATGACTGTTAAATCAGGGTGAGTTTCAGGTTTTAAGAGCTCTAAAAAAATCTGTTGTCGTTTTTCATCAAAAGTGGGTTCATCTAAAACAGAATCTTTGTTTTTAAACTCTTAATAAGGCTCGCGCAATTCCAATACGAGCTTTTTGACCAACGATGGTTTTTTTTTTCATCTAAGTTATCAACAAAATTTTGCAAATCTAATTTATTTAAAGTTGTTAAAATCATCTACTTTTCTAGATGTATAAAAGGCAGAGTTTTTCCCTCTAAAAGTTTAGGAGATTGCCGCAAGATCAGAATCATCACCAAATTGTTATTGCATTTCTATCTAATCACAATACTAATAGAACATTACTTGGTGCGTAAAAAAACATCTTATTAAATTTTCGAACGTTCTGACAAAAAGATTTTCTAATGAAAGTGGGTCTTTATAAATATTTTACAACTAATATCATGCAAACTAGACATTTTTGAGAATTTTAAATTGTTTTTCCTTAAAGCTCCTCCATCTCTTGAACAAATTGTAATTCTTTTAAAAAATTTT
The DNA here is from genome assembly GCA_038146805.1 of bacterium. Taxonomy (GTDB): domain Bacteria; phylum Cyanobacteriota; class Vampirovibrionia; order LMEP-6097; family LMEP-6097; genus CAIYXB01. Next base: position 311,422 of record JAYQSH010000005.1, read on the forward strand.
GACTGGACATTACTAAATTTATAAAAGGACCCACAACAGAAGCACCAACCATTCCACCAGAGATTGCTTCTTCTTTTGAAATTTGATCAAATTCATATAAACCTAAACCAAGACCAGCAGTAGCACTTTGAGCCAAAGAAAAATACAGAATTTAAAGTTTTAGTCATTTTATAGTTTAATTCTTGTAATTTAATTGCCAACTCATCTTCTTCATTTTGTTTTGTTTCTAAAGTACCAGCTATAACTTCTGGATGAGCCGAAGTCAAAACCTCATCTGCGTTTCAACTATCTTGGATCTCTTTTGTAGCCTTTTCTCTAGCTTTTTGGTTTTGCTCTTGCAAATCTTGAAACTCAGGCAAAAAATTAGTCGCTTGTTTAAAAATAATTGGCAAAGAAACCATGCTAGAAGCAAACAAAGCTGGATGAACAGCCCCCATAAATAATACAGAAGAAGCGATAGAAATTGCTTGAGGAGCTAATTGTGCTGTTAATGTTGCAATTAAATTAATAGATGAATTTCTACCTCTAGCTAAAACAGTATGAATTTGAGCAAAGCGAGACTCATCTATATTTTCGTAATCCTTTAATAATAAGGCATCAGCAATTCTTTGATTTAATTGTCTTTGCAATGGCTTAGTAAAATCAGTATGTTTTTCTTTGGTGCTATCAGTAACACTGATACCAATACCATTTAAAAAGCTCCAAGGAAAACTCCTAGGACTATTTGAAATAAACAGCCATAAGATTGGATGTCAATGAGTCGTTAGAACATGTTTGGCAAAGTCTGCTTTCTTTTCATCCACTGCATATTCTTTATTAAGGTATTTTAAAACCTTCATGATATTTTCTAAACTATATCTATTTGGATTTAAAAGATCTATAAAATGTTTAGATTGTCTTTTTGTTAATCCATATTTTGTGGCAAGAGCTCTTGTTAGCTTATCTCGTTCTTGAGATGCTTTTTTATTTTCCGAAAAAAACTTTTCTACATCAGTCATAAAATGTTTTGCGTTTATTTCTTCCACTAAAGAAATAAACATAAAGTCTAACTGTGCCGCTAAAACATAAGCTTTTTTGAAGGAAATTGCTCCAATAAAAATCTATGTCAAGCATCAACTCGATGAGCAAAGAAATGATCATAATCTCAGGAACTTTAGAAGAATGATATTTTCTAATTGAGATGCCAAATTAGCAGACAATTCTTGATCAAAAGCTGGAATTTCTGAAACCGTCTGTCAATTAACTTTTTTTTTGTGCTTGATGTTCAGAAATTAATAAGTTTAATCCCAAAGCGTAATCATTATAGTCCAAAGGCTGCTCGGGAGAATCACTAAAACACGGTGAAATTTACTTTGTTTAGCTTTCATGCCTTTCTATACCAGAACTAATACCATAATTAGCTTGGGGTGTAACGCCCAAAGCCCTATTAATTTGACTCATAAAATACCTCTTTGCTAAGATTTAATAATCTAAATGTTAGATATATAAGTTCAAATTTTTCGAATATTTATAGGTGCAATAGCCCCTTTTGTTTTTATCTTGAGGCATACCTATCTGTATATTTTAGTCTAGGATTGATTTTTATAGATTCTATCTAAATCTTGCTTTTAGATCTTCTGCTTGAGCCGCACTAACACCCAAATCATGATTTACAAGAGCAGTTGCTAAAGTATCTTTTTCTTCTGCTTCGTAGCATGGACGTTCGTTTTGATAAAAAATACCAGTTGCAATTCTATCACCATAAGTATCTCTATTGGCAATTTCCATTGCTTTGTTCCAATCTGATTTATCATGACCTTCTGCATTCATGTCATAAGTATTTTCTCTATAGAACTGTGCTGTATTCACTTTGTTAAAAGTTACACAAGGAGAAAAAGTATCAACCAAAGCAAAACCCTTATGCTCGATTGCCGCTTTATAAATCTCAACAGCTTGTTTTGGATTACCAGAAAAAGCTCTTGCAACAAAACTCGCACCAGAACCTAAAGCCATAGTAATTGGATTTAAAGGAACTTCAGGATTACCAAACGGAGTAGATTTTGTTTTCATACCAAAACCACTAGTTGGAGAAGTTTGACCAGTTGTTAAACCATAAATTGAATTATTCATAACAATATAAGTCATATCAATGTTACGTCTTAAAGCGTGAACCAAATGTCCAACACCAATTCCATAACCATCACCATCACCACCACAAGCAACAACAGTCATATCAGTGTTTGCCAATTTGAAGCCTTGAGCGTTAGGTAATGATCTACCATGCAAAGTATGCATTCCGTAAGTGTTCATAAAACCCGGAAGATTTGAAGAACAACCAATACCAGAAATAACAGCAACTTGATGTTGTTGTAAACCTTTTTCTGCTAATGCTCTTTGCAAAATATTGATTACACCAAAGTCACCACAACCCGGGCACCAATCAGGATGAACTTCACCTTTAAAATCTTTTGCTTGTAATGTTGCTTCTGCCATAATATTAATTCCTTTTTTTTATAACTTAAACCTTTGTACTTATGCTTTCACCAAATCTCTGTTGTTTGCTAATTGCTTAAACTCATTAACAATAAACTGACCAGTAAATGGCTCACCATCCCATCTGTTGATATGCTCAGTTACTTCAAAACCAGTCTCAGCAAGCAATTGTCTGCACATAGAGTTGCACATATTTGTCTCAACTGAAATGATTCTTTTGCATTTTGCAATTTGCTTCAAAGTCGCTTCTCTTGGAATAGGGAAAATATCAGTAAAGTGTAAATGGTTTACTTTTGTTCCTTCTTCTTTAAGCATATTGATTGCTTCTTGAGCATAGCCATAAGAAGAACCCCAAGTCATAAATGTGATATCTGCATTTTCATCACCCTCTAATGTTGGTGCTTTAACATCTCCAGTATCAATCATAGTCTTCACTTTACGCATACGCTTTGCATGCATTTTTACTCTAGCTTCACGAGCATGCGGTAAACCAGCTTCAACGTCAGACATTACATGTCCGTATTCGTTGTGTTCATCTGAAGGAGGAACATACATAGCACCCGGCGCACCCGGCATTACTCTATGCGAGATGCCATCTTCTGTGTACTCATAACGCTTATAACGCTCTTCTTTATCCCAAGTTTTTGAGAATTTACCTCTTTCGATTTCTACTTTATTAAAGTCTAAATCATCAACTGTTTCAAAATGCTCTGATAAAAAGAAATCAGAAAGAATCAAAACAGGACACTGATATTTTTCAGCCATATTCAAAGCTCTCGCCGCTTGATAAAATGCATCTTCTGGATCTTTTGGAGCAACTACAAATCTTGGAGAATCTCCGTTTCCAGCCATCGCTAAATTAATATCTGATTGTTCTTGTTTAGTTGGAACTCCAGTAGAAGGACCACCACGAGAAACTACCACGCAGACCGCGGGAATCTCAGTCATTGCCGCAAGACCAACAGCCTCAACCATCAAACAATATCCACCACCAGCAGTTGCAGTTGCCGCACGTACACCAGCCGCACCAGCACCAACTACCATATTCATTGCCGCAAGCTCATCTTCAACTTGTTTAATCAAAACTTTTTGCTTAGGACCAATTGTAGAAATATAGTGCAAAATTCCAGTCGCTGGGCTCATTGGATAAGCAGAATATAATTTAAGTCCACCAGCAGTAAAACCAAGACCAAATGCCTCGTTACCAGTTAAAAACATTTTTGCTTTACCATCGCCTTTAAGCTCCGCAAATTTTTCTTTGACATTAGCTTTCGCAAACTCAGCACCCAAATTAAATACAGCTTGGTTTAGCTCTACAACTTGATCACCTTTCTTTTGGAATTTGTGTTGAATAAACTCAAGTGGTTCTTTCAAATCAAGTCCTGTCGCTTGAATCAAAGCACCTGAAAGCATGGTGTTGATCATAACTGGGCTTACACCTTGTAAACCAGCTTCTTCAACCATAGTTTTAAAATCTAATCCATAAAAATTAACATCTGAGCGCATCGCTTCGATATCTTCTTGTTTGATTGTTGCAGAGTTATAAAAAACCACACCACCAGATTTAACATCAGGTACGTGCACTTCAGGAGAAGTTTTGTTGAATAATAAACAAATCTCTGGCTCATCACAATGATCTAATTGTTTTTCAGGACCAATCGCCATCTGTAACCAAACGTGACCACCACGAATTGCAGACTGAAACGAATTATAAGCCATTACATGAAGACCCATTCTTGAACAAGTCTTTCCTAAAATCTCACCAGTTGAAGCGATACCGTCTCCGGCTGCACCAGCGATTCTTACTATTACTCTATTTTTCTTAGACATATATTTACTTAAAACCTTTTTTATTTATAACCATGCTTATTATAAAACACAGACAGTGAGATATTTGTAAAATCAGGCTGAAATAAAGTAAATATTTATAATATGCAAAATGGGTAAATACCCTAAAGTGCCTTCTCAAATTCAAGAATAGTTGCTTTTGCCTTGTAATTTTCAGCTGTTTCTTTGTCACCAAGTTTCATATAAAAAATCGATAAATTCATAAGCGCCATGGCGTTTTTAGGGTTAATTAGCTCTAAAACTTGCATTATTTTGATAGCTTCAGCAAAATTCTCTTGTTTGGCATACATAACACCCAAACTTTCGTAGGCATCTTCATTTTTAGGGTCTTCTTTGATAGCTTTTTTTAATAGCTCTATAGCTGGATCAAGTTCTTCTTGATTATTTTTTGCATTAGCAAAAATTTCTAAAGCTTGATCTAGGAAAATTTTTGCTCTTTCTTCTTTCTTTTTAAGTCCAATATTTTTAAATTTTGCCAAAACTTCTTGCCCCGGGAAACAGCCTTTAGCAAAGTCGATATATTTTTCTAATATATTTTGTTGGCGTTCATAAAGTTTTACGATAGATTCTTCAAAAACAAAATCATCCAACTCATGTTTACTTGCAAAGCTATTATCAATTTCAATTTCTAGTTCTTCTATGATAATAAATTTTTCTAAGTGTTCTTTGAGTTCTTTTGGGTTCTTACAAAAAACCAAGAACGCACCCTCTATAGTTTGCTCAATGAAAGTCAGTGAAACGATTTGCGCCTTTGCTTTTAAAAAAGCATTATAGTCATTAAATTTATTAGAAGCTTGTCTTAATAAAAAATCTTTTGCATCTTTTCCGGAAATTTTTAAAGTCATTTTTAAAATACAGAAAAACTTTCACCGCAACCACAAGTATTAGTTGCGTTTGGATTTCGAAAAACAAAACCTTTGCCCATTAAACCATCATCAAATTCAACAGTCATTCCTTTTAGGTAGATAGCACTTTTGGGATCAATAAAAACTTTTATTGCTTTGATATTTGCGGCGGCATCTGGGTTGGCAAATTCTTGAATTAGGTCTTTGTCATTTTTAGCATCGAATCTTAGATCATAGCTCATACCACTACAGCCACCACCTTTAATTGCTAGCCGCAAGCCATGATCTTCATGGCTTTTGTCTTCTTTTGCAAGCAGAAGTGCCACTTGTTTTATTGCTTTTTCATTTAATTCAACAATATTTGTCATAGTCAGCCTTGTCTATACTCTTTAGACGCTATTGTTATTATACCTTGTTAGTCTTATAAATTTATTAAGGGTTTTTTTGCATAATTTATTTTTTAGCGTGATATATTTTTTGAGTGACTAAAAGCAAGCTTTTAGAGTCATTAGATTCACTTGCTTTCCCGAGGTAGTGGCTTACTAAAAAGTTGTAGCATAATCTTGTAAACCTCGGTGAGCCACAAACACGCGCCAGTAGCTCAGCTGGATAGAGCATCTGCCTTCTAAGCAGATAAGCTTGAAGTATCAAGCCCCAGCCTATCTAAATGCCAGTTTTCGATTTTCTAAATTGTCTGATACCAAGAATATAATCCTTCATCCATCTTTTTTGTTGTAAATCTTCAGATACAGTTTTAATAAATGGTTCTTGCATGTACTTCTAATATTGTACTTTTGACTAATCTAATCTCTTTTGAATTTGTCATCAACTTGTTTGTAAATCAATTTCAGCAAGAAATTCAATCAAATTTGTCCCGTCATTAATATTTAAAGCTACTTTTGTCTTGATTTTGTATTAATAGGCCCTTCATTACTTTAAAGACTATGTCGTAAATCTTGATCTGAATAATTTACAAAATAGTCAAATAGTTTGGCATTAGCAACATGCTCTTTCTTAATTGATGGAATTGATTCCAATTCTTCAGTAAGTTCTTCTACGAATTTTATAAGTTCTCTATCTTTATCAGTTTCTGCAATAAAAGTCTTTTCTGGATCAATAATTCCAAACTCCTCCATAAAAGTTCTTGATACTCTTGTGAAAGATTTTGAGGTAGCTGTATTCCTTTTTGGTATTGAAAAAAATCTCTCTGTTCCAGAGTTCACACCTTTTGTTAACGAGATAATGAGTTTCTCGATAAATAATCTGATAATATTTTTTGAATATCTTGGTAAAGCGCTTGTCTTTCATCTTTCTTTTAATTTGAGTATCATTGTTACCAACAGTTTTGAGCCATAGCATTCGCCATCACAGCCCCTGAGGTTAGCGCCTTGATTAAATTCTTTTATTGCATCCAAGCATGGTTAAAAGCGTATAAGCCTAATCTCTTTAAAAATTTAGCTCTTGAAAACACCTGCATGAAAATGCGAAATTCCTGGTATATGTTTATCCAGCAATTTTCGTGAATCTGTTTCCCAGAAAATAACATTGATGTATTAAATTAAGCAGATTTTTGCTGCTTCACTTTGGTATTGGGTATTAATACCTAGAGATTTAACGGTTTGAGTTAATTTTGAGAAACCACATAACTATAAAAGTAAATTTAAGATAAACTTTGATATTTCATTTTCTAAACAATTTTTTGAATTAACTGAAGAGTTTGAAAGGAAGAAATATGCCAAATTCAATAATTTTTTCAGCTATGTTTTATCAGCAAACTTCCGAATCAACACCATCTGACCATCTTCAAACCCATCAAAAAGCTGAAATAATCCATTGTGGATGCCATTATAATAAGAAACCAGGAATTAGGTAGTCTGAGTATTAATTTTTTGTCATTTGTCAATCTAAGATTTTGATGCTACAAATTTATATGCATAGAAAGGTCAAAATGTCTTCAGCAGCCATAGGAGCTGTATCAGCTGGACTTATATCGATATATGCTTCAAAATTGACAAATTCATTTTTGTTCTTAAAAAAGAATCCTCTGATTTCTTCTGAAAAACTAAAGAGATACTAGTAAGGATGCCTAGTATATCTTTAAGACATATTATAATTAAAAGATTGTTAGCTATTTGATTTACTGAATTTTCTGAGCATCCTTAACTAAAAAATACCCCTGGGGGTATAATAAATCTAGTGTTTTTTCATTTTTTAGCAATAATAATCCTTTTTGCTAACCTACAGCCTCTTTATGCAAGACCCGTTTCATATGCTGGAGGAATCACTTTAATGCAAATGCACAATAATATTTTGATTCTACTCACATTCATTATTCTCCAAGTTCAAAATATTCACTAGGCTATCGGATTTGAATATATTCGAAACCAAAAGTATTTTCGCTCACAGTATGCAATTAAATAATTTACTTTATAGAAAAAATGCTCAAAACTATCAAGCTAATCTATATTTAAAATCAGGCTTAGGTTTAATTCATGACTCTAATCAAATTGAACCTCTCTTATTTTCAGGCTTAGCAGCAGACTGGGAAACAAGAAGATTGTTTGCAAGTTATTCTAATCGCTTTATGTGGGGTGGTGATGTATTCAATTTAATTAATAATAGTTGGCGACTATCTTTTGCTCCTATATTGGAGACTATGGAGATATTCATACTTGGTTGATGATACAGCTCGACCATAACCCTATCAATGCAGAAGAGTTTATCGTAACTCCTTTAATTAAGTTTTTAAGTCAAACTATCTACTTGAAATAGGTTATAGCCTTGGAAAAGCTAATAATATTTTTGCGAATTTTGTTTGGAGATTTAAAAAGGAGAAAAGGATGACCAAAAAAATAATAATGATAATTACTTTTAGCTTGTTGTTCGTATCATTTGCTGTGCAAATAATCCAAAGAAAACACCTTATTAATTAAGCGTGAGCCTCAGCTTATCAAAGTCGAATTGCTTGGTGTTGTATGTGATTTTTGTGCAAGAGCTTTGGAGAAAACATTTGGTAAACAAAAAGAGGTATCAAAAGTAAGTGTCGACCTTGATACTAATACAATGATATTAACTCTCAAAAATGGTAAAGATTTACCCGATGATAAGTTAGATGCAGCTTGTTGAAGATGCAAAAAGGATATATGGTCAACTTAAATCGTGCTTGGTCAGTTGAAGGTCTGCGTGATCGATTGAAGATAGGAATAAATCGAGATATAAAATCAGTCCCAATCAAATTAGATGCTCTTTGTAGTTTTCCCATTCTTAATTTTAGATATAAAATCAGCTTTTCTTTTTGTTGTATTGGTTTTCGAACCTGCTCAAAGCTTGCTGTTTTCACTGTTTTTAATTCTTGGTGAAAATTCAGACATTTATCACTCCACTCTAAACCACAATAATTGAGCAAACGTTCAATTTCTGCTTTTGGGGTTTTTGTTAACTGTTCATGATTGATACAAATCACATCATCACCCATAAAACTATGCCAATGATCTGTTAATTCTCTATAAATATTATAATGAGCCGCGAGCTCATCTAAGTTATAAATATATTTGTCATCACCATCAAAAAAGATTTTAAAACAAGACCAAAGCATGTCTATGGGATGTCTTTGAGCATGAATAATTATTGCTTCGGGAAACATTAACTTTATTAATGGAAAATATTGAAAATTAGTAAGCATCTTATTAATCAAAAATTTGCCCTTACCATCTTTATTAACACGAGCATTTTTTGCCTTCAATAATTTCAAATACCTTTCACGAAGCACAAGTAATTTTTCTTCATCAATTAAATTCCAATCAAGCACATAGCCACTTGGATGCACAGATAGATCACCTAATACATGTATAAAATTTTCTTTAAAATCATTAATCTCACCAACACCTGCAACTTCTTCATGAGCAGTTAAAACACTTTCAATAAGAGTTGAACCACTTCTAGGCAAACCACAAATAAAGACTGGGACAACATCAGCTTGAGTAAACTTTTTACTTTGTTCTTTAAGCTTTAAATATTTTTCTTTTGTAAAACCTTGTACTAATTTATTAAAATCATGTACGTATTTGGAAAAATTATAATTTTGCAAAGTACGATATTTTTATTGGCTTTTAAAAAATATCTAAAAGCTTCATCGTACTCTTTTCTTCTTTGATGTGTGAGAGCTCTATTTAAATAATAAAAAGATTTAAAGTGATCAGAGATTTTTAGTGTTTGATTGATTTTAATTAAATCATCAATTCTTTTACTTGTGTCATAGCCTTCATTAATCTTATCCCAAGTAACATCTAAAGCAAAAACTGGATTAATACTAGATGCTTTATCAAGAATTTTTTTCGCTTCTTCAAACTCACCCCTCATTATTAATAAGCCATAGTAAGCATAATAAGCTTCTGCACAATTTGGATTTCTTGCAATAAAATCTCTTACGAGCCTAAAAGCATTATTTTCAAAAAAAAGTTTGAGATAGACTTTGATGAGTTTATTAACCAAAGTAAAATTATTTGGATGTTCTTTAATCAGACTTCTAAGTTGAACTGCCACTCGAATAAACATTTTGTAATCGAGTGTTTCAGCAAGCTTAATCATAACGCCAATTTTTTCAACTTGAATTTCTAAATTATTTGGAGCAAGCTTTACTGCATATTCAAACATTGCCAAAGCATCTCTTAATAGATTTTGCTTTACTAATGCTAACGCCATTAAACGAATCGCATTGACATCGACTTTTTTGGAAAGAATCGTTTTACAGACTTCCATCACTTTTTTAATATTGCCATTTAAATAATATTGTTTTGCTTGCTTAATTAACTTTGACATAATTCCTATTCAATAAATTGATCTTCTTCACTGTTACCAATGATAATAATTTCACCAGCTGTCTCAAGTGTTCTAATAGTTGCAACAATTTTAGTCTGTACCTCTGAAACATCTTTCATAAGCACTGGTCCCATCATTTCAATATCATCTTTTAATAACTTAGCTGCTTTTTCAGACATATTCTTAAAGAATAATGTTCTAATTTCATCATTAGAACCTTTAAGAGCTAATGCCAAATCTTTGACATCAACATCACGCAATAATCTTTGTATTGATCTATCATCAAGCCTAACAATATCTTCAAATACAAACATTAGATTTCTAATATCTGTAGCAAGTTCTTGATCTTCAGCTTCTAAGTCTTCTAAAATTGATTTTTCAGTATTGCGATCAACTCTATTTAAAATTTCTGCAACTGAATCAATACCACCAGCGGCAGTTTGAATATCTCCTTCTGACATAACTCCAGAGAACCTCCTTTCTAAAATCTTTTCAACAACAGAAAGAATTTCAGGATTTGTTCTTTCCATTTTTGCCAATCTGAAAATTAAATTAGAGCGAATTTTATCAGGTAAGCACTGTAAAACCAATGCCGCTTTATCAATTTTCAAATGAGAAAGTAACAAAGCAATAACTTGTGGATCTTCATTTTGAATTGTTGAAGCAATTTGCTCAGGATCTATAGCTCTAAGAAATTCAAAAGGAACTCTTTGAATGGTATTTGTCATTCTATCGATAATTTCATTAGCACCGTCCTGCCCATAAGCATTTACAAGCAAACCTTCGGCTATATTTAAACTTCCACTGGTGATACCTTTCTGTAATTCCAAAGCATCATACATTTCATTTAGTAAAATTTCTTGGTCTGATTCTTTTAAACTTCCAATCAAAGAAATTTCTTTTGCAAGTGCAATTACTTCGTGATCATCATCAAAGCTACGCATAACAGCCGCTGATGCTTCAGGGTCCATTAAGACCAATAGTGCAGCAACCTTCATTCGTTTACTCCAGTTTTTAATTGATGTTTGATGTTTTACAGCCATAAATAATCACAAGCTTCCTAAATCTTGTTACCTACATTTAACCCATTAAAATCCTATAGAAATTAGACAAAATGACTATTTTCTGGGCTCTAAATAGGCTGTAAGATATAATTTTTTAAGTAATGAAGAAATTTTCTCCACCATTTGCACTAGTTTTACTAATAGTTTGTATTCACAGTTTTATTTTTAGTCTTTGTGTCAATGCTCAAGAAACAAGCAATCAAAGAATTGCAAAAGTTACCAAAGTTATTGAGCATACAAATGAAAATAACCTTAGAGAACAATTAGTAACTTTATCTTTTAGAGACGATAATAATATTGAACAAACTTTATTTATCAACAACCTTGTACCTGATAATCAAGCTTATGCAATAGTTGCAGAAACTAACCGTGAATATTTGATAAATACTGATGAAAATTCAGATCAAATGTATATTAGTGATTATTATCGAGAAAAAGTCCTAATTGCTTTAATTATCATTTTTTGTTTTTTAGTTATTGCACTTGGCGGCTCTAAAGGTGTAAAAGCTTTAATTTCTTTGATATTAACAGCAGTTGCTATCATTTATGTTTTAATACCTGGTATCAAAACAGGAGCTAGCCCTATTACACTTGCAATAACGATTTCTGCTTTTGCCACAGCTGTAACCATGACTTTAATTGCTGGCTTCAACAAAAAATCACTTGCGGCTACACTTGGCACAGTTGGCGGAGTTAGCGTAGCTGGGTTACTTGCACAGCTTGTGATTCAACTTGCTCCCTTGAGCGGACTTGCAAGTACAGAAGCACATATTTTACTAGCTAACTCACAAGGTTCTAACTTTGATTTTCAAGGTATTCTTGCGGCTGGTATTTTGATTGCTAGTTTAGGAGCTTCAATGGACGTATCTATTTCAATCGCAAGCGCCATACAAGAACTTTGTGAAGTAAAAAAACAACAAAACAAAAAAGAACTTTTAAACATGCCATGAATATCGGCAAAGACATTATGGGAACCATGACCAATACCTTAATTCTTGCTTACACAGGTGCATCTATTCCACTTTTGATTTTATTGTCTCAAGATTCAGGCTTAAGAATCTTAAACATCGAAATCATTGCAACTGAAATTAGCGCTGCGCTGATTGGTAGCATTGGCTTGCTACTAGCAATACCAATAACAGCACTAGTTGGAGCAAGTATGCATAAATCTTTATCAGAAAATTAGTTAAGGTTATAATAATTATCAATGGCTGATTTATTAGATTTTTCAGAAAGTATCAAGAGCCTATACCTTGTGCGTCATGGTGAAACTAGCGCGACCAAAAAAGGTATCATTTGCGGTAATAGCGATATTCCATTGAACGAAGAAGGTATTGAGCAAAGCTATACTCTAGCATCATGGTTTGCTGATATAGAGATAGACTCTATTTTTTCAAGCCCGCTTCAAAGGACTTCTTTCACAGCTGATGATATTGCTAAAGCTTGTAAAATTCCAACTTACTTTAAACATAGCGGTTTAATAGAAAAAAAAGAAGGCGAATGGGAAGGTAAAACCTACTGGCAATTACGTGACGAAGATCCAAAAGCTTGGGAGAAATGGTCAAAAGATCCAATAAATTTTTCTCCACCAGCCGGAGAAAGCGTCAAAGATTTTGTTGCTCGTGTGGATAGAGCTCTAATGGATATTATTCATAATTACGACTCAGGCAACAAAATAATTTTATCTACTCATGCAGGTGTTATAAGATCCATCATTATGAATTGTCTTAATATCCCTGTTGAAAACTTCTTTCGCATTGATGTGCCACCGGGTTCAATCACTAAGATCGAATACTCAAACAGCTTTGCTACTTTGAAATATTGTGGGCTCACTTTAGAAAGTTATAGCTATAGTTTATAAAAATTAATTTTAGCAAAGTGATAACTTAACTCAATTTTAACCAAAAATTGCTAATTAATATAAAGAGTTTTTATTTAAAAACTAAGCCCACTTAAGGTTATTAAGTAAAAAAATAGAAAAGTTCTTTAGAACAAGGAGTTCTTTGATGGATAAAATCGAGCGAGCATTTATGATGTTTGATTTTGATAAAGATCAACAACATAAAGCAAATGCAAGTAATAATGACTTGAGTAATGAATTCAAAAACATTACACTTAGTAGCTTTGAAAATAATTATGGAATTAAACTAGACCCTGAAAAAAGGAAAAAATCTTTGCTCCTTGATAAATCAAAATGATATAGAGAGATCAAAGTTTTATTCTCAATTGATAAATCTGAAAATCATAATAAAAACAGTGAAAGATCCTAGCAAATGACAAGCTCACGCTTTTAGATCAAATGTTTTATTCTCAATATGATCCAGAATCTTTAGAAAAAACTGCAGTTAGCGAAGACAAACTTTTTTTACTAGATGACTACTAAAAAAATATCTAGAAACTTTTTTGGTGACAAATTTACTATTGTTAATGCTTAAAATGTCTTAAGTTTGTAAATGCCATTGCGATTTTCAGTTCATTACAAGCATTAATCACTTCTTGGTCTTTGATAGAGCCACCCGGTTGAATAATTACTTCTATATTGTTTTGTGCCGCAAGCTGAATACTATCTGCAAAAGGAAAGAAACCATCCGAAGCCAAAACCGCAGACCTAGTATCCATATCCATTTTCTTTAATGCATCTTCAACTGCTTTTACCCTATTGGTTTGCCCGCAACCAATGCCAACTGTTTTACCATCTTTAACAACAACAATTGCATTTGATTTAACATGTTTCACAACCTTCCAAGCTAGTATCAAATCAACCCATAAAGTTTCATCAATTTGTTTTTCGGTTACTATTTTTAATTTTTCTTTGTCCAAAAGACTATTGTTAGGCTCTTGCACTAAATAAGCACCATTGATTCTATAAATATTTTTTTCTTGATCTTCTTGCCATTGCATTTCTATCAATCTTAAATTTGCTTTCTTTTTTAAAATATTCAAAGCATCTTCACTAAACTCTGGTGCAATCACACACTCCACAAACAAATTACTCAATTCATTTGCACAAGCTAAATCTACCGGTACATTAAAGGCAACTATACCGCCAAAAGCACTCACTGTATCACAGCTTAAAGCTTCAATAAAAGCTTGCGCACAATTTGGCGCAATCGCAACTCCACAAGGATTACTATGCTTAATAATCGCACAACAAGGAATAGTTGCATCATACTCATTGACAATATTCCAAGCCGCATTTAAATCAAGTAAATTATTAAAACTAATTTCTTTACCTTGATGTTGTTTAAAATTTGCAAAACCAAAAGCATTGCTTGAAGTAGTTTCGTACAAAGCAGCAGTTTGTTGAGGATTTTCTCCATATCTTAATTGTGCTTTCTTTTCTAAATTTAATAGCTGTGCATCTTTACTATTAGCAAGGTTTTGAAAAATAGCGGCATCGTAAGCAGAACAATGTTTAAAAACTTTTGCCGCAAAGCTTTTTCTTTGCTCCAAAGAATCTGCATTTGCAATAAAACTTTGATAATCAGCAGGATCACAAATAGCTGTCACACGTTCATAATTTTTAGCCGCCGCTCTTAACAAAGAAACCCCACCAATATCAATGTTTTCAATACTTGGACTTTCTTGAAACGGATACAAATTAACCACAACTAAATCAAAAAGCCCTAAATTTAGGTTAGACATTTCTTCTTTGTCACTATCTTGAGCAAGGATTCCAGCAAAAACTTTATGATCCAAAGTTTTTACCCGACCACCAATCAACTCAGGCACCCCAGTAATAGTTTTTATATTTTGTGCTTTAAAGCCAAGTTTTTTAATTTCCTCTAAAGTACCACCAGTAGAAAAAATCTCACAATTTTTTTCTTCTAGAAACTCCAAGAGAGTTTCCAAGTTATATTTATTTGCTACTGAAATTAAAGCTCGCACAAAAAAGAATTTTAACATTGACAAGCCTTAGCTTGTAAGAGGGCTTGTGCTAATCTATAGTTATGACTCAAAGTGGTCAATATAGCCATATTTCAGTAATGCTCTCAGAAGCCTTAGAAGCGCTTGCTATAAGCCCTGAAAAAACATATTTTGATGGCACGCTTGGAGCGGCTGGGCATTCTCGGGCAATTCTTGCAAAACTTAATAAAAACGGAAATTTGTTTTCTTTTGATCAAGACCCTAATGTAATTGAAAAAATCCAAGCTGAAAAACAAAACGAAAATTGGACTTTGATCAATAAAAACTTTGCTGAAATTTGGGATTTTTGTCAAGCACAAAAAATCACTATTGACGGTGGTATCTTACTAGATCTCGGTCTAAGTTCAATCCAGCTTGATGACCCATTGAGAGGTTTTAGTTTTAATGCTGACAATATTTTAGATATGCGCATGGATACCAATAGTGATCTAACGGCGCATGATGTAGTGAATAAATTTTCTGAAAAAGAAATTGCTGATATTTTATACAACTACGCAGAAGAAAGAAAATCTAGATTAATTGCAAAATCTATTTTAGAAAAAAGACCAATAAATTCTTGTCTTCAACTAGCTGAACTCATAAAAAATATTTATGCCAAAACAAGTTCACGCAAAACAAGTTTTAAAATTCACCCAGCTACAAAAAGTTTTCAAGCACTGCGAATTTTTGTTAACAAAGAACTCGATGTTTTAGAGACTCTGCTCAAATTAGATTTCAACTGCCTCAAACAAGGTGCGCGTATTGCAATTATTAGTTTTCATTCACTTGAGGACCGTATCGTCAAAAACGCTTTTCGTGAATTTAAAAAACAAGGCTTAGTAAAAATCATCAGCAAAAAACCGCTTATTGCTAATGACGCAGAACTTGCTGTAAATGCACGCTCCAGAAGTGCAAAACTTCGAGTTGCCGAAGTGCTTTAAACTACTTATAATAAAGATATGAGGGATTTTAACGAAACAAGTCTTGAAAATAACAAAATCCCATTTTTAAAATTGTTTTTTGTTGTCTTGGCAATTATTTTAGTTGTTAATCTATTAAATATTAATCTTGAAGTTGCTAACTATCGACTTAGCAAATCTATTGACAAGCTTGACGAAGAAAAAAATATCCTAAGAGCCAAATATCTTTCAGATACATCAATGTCAAATCTTGTTCATAAAGCTCAAGATTTTCATATGAGTGAAATTTCAAACGCAAACACCATTAAAATTTCATCAAAGCTCGCACAAACAAAATTAAAGGAGCTTGAAGAAAATCAAGCTCCTTTAAAAAAAGATTCAAACTATTATTTTTTTGGTTTTTAGAAAGGGATTTCTTGGTTATCAAAAGCATCTTTCTCAGAACCAGCATTTGAGCTTTCTAATTCATCATAAACACTTGAGTCGATAGCATTAGAGTTATTGCTTTTGTTTAAATCAGAAACAAAATTTAGGCTAGATGCTTCAAGATTTAACAAACGAACATTTTTACCATTCTTATCAGCAAATTGATCAATTTGCAATCTACCACTAACAACAATTTTTGTACCTTGAGTCAAGTTTGCTACTTGATCAACATAGCTTTCACCCCACAAAGTAACTTTAACGGGGTAAGATTTTTCTTGTTTAGCACGACTATCATAACGAGTAATATTCATCATTAAGTTAATGACAGTATTTCCGTTAGGAGTAGATCTTTGTTCTGCATTTTTGTTGATTGTTCCAGACAAAGTTGCAATAGCAATTGACATAATTTTTTCCTTTTAGTTTTGGTCGCTAATTCTTAAAATGACTAAGCTTGTTGAGCTAAAACAAATAATTCTAGTCTCAAAATATCGCTAAGCAAAGCCAACTGTTTTTTGATCTCTGCTAAATCCTTAGTATCAGATTCGATTTCAACTGTTACTTGATATGCTTCTCTTCTGTCTTTAATAGGGTACTTTAATTTGGTGTTAGAACCATTATTAACTTTGACAAATTTTCCGCCATATTTATTTAAAACAGTTTCTATCTCACGCAAAGACTTCTGAGCTTGAGCATCATCTGCTTTTGAATTCAATAATAAAAATAATTCATAGTTACGCATAGTAGCTAATTATATTAACTTTGCTTGCCAAAAAGCAAGTTTTTACGCATTTACGCAAAAAATTAATAATCAAAAGACAGATACTTAAGCTAAGATAAAGACATTATGAAAGCAGATATAGGTATTTTTGGTGGAAGCGGGCTTTATTCATTGATGGATAATGTCGAAGAAGTCGAGATAGATACTCCCTACGGAAAACCATCAGATAAGATTTTTATGGCTGAATATGCAGGTAAAAAAATCGCTTTTTTACCAAGACACGCACGCGATCATAGCATTCCTCCGCACAAAATCAACTATAGAGCAAATGTTTGGGCTTTTAAAGAGCTCGGTTGTAAAGCGGTTATTTGTCCTTGCGCGGCAGGTAGTTTACAAGTAAACTATGCTCCCGGGGATTTTGCAATTGCTGATCAATGGGTTGATCGCACCAATGGCACTAGAGCAGATACTTTTTTTGAAGGACCCGATGTCAAACATATCAGTCCCGCAATCCCTTACACACAAAGCTTAAGAGAGCTTGCTTTATCAGCGGCAAAACAAAATGATATAAAAGTTCACGATGGCGGCACCGTTGTTGTTATTAACGGACCAAGATTTTCCACTCAAGCAGAGTCAAAATGGTTTCATGATATGGGCTGGGAAATTATCAATATGACTCAATACCCAGAAGCTTATTTGGTCAAAGAAGCTGGCATGGATGTAGTTAATATCTCGTTAATTACAGACTATGACAGTGGTGTACATACTGGCACTGAACCAGTAAGCCATGAAGCGGTACTTGAAGTTTTTAATCAAAATCTTGATAATTTGAGAAAACTACTCTTTACTTTGATTGAATTAATCCCTGTAGAAGCATCAACAAAAGCCTAAGACACTTCGGACCGTGTTCATTTTGTCTTATTTTTGAGACACTTCGGACCGTGTTCATTTTGTCTCACGATTCAATAATGGGACTGATTCCAAACCCCATTTTGAATTTTAAAATACAGTGAAATGTTAAAATCACTAGCAAATGGGGTCAGAAAGCACGCCCATAATTTAACCTAGCTACTGTCAACAAATCCTGATAACTGCTTTACTGTTACAATAATGCATTATGAAAACAGTTGCAGTTATACCAGCTAGACTTAATAGTACAAGGCTCGCAAAAAAATTACTTCTTGAAATTGATGGTAAAAGTATCATTCAACACACTTTTGAAAAAGCTCAAGGAGCGAAACTCCTAAACGAAGTTTGGATCGCGACTGATTCTCAAGAACTATTAGAACATTGCCAAAAATTTACCCAGCAAGTTTGTTTAACTTCAAGCGCACATCAATCAGGATCTGATCGTGTTGCAGAACTTGCGGCGAATAATCCAGATTGGGATTTAGTAATCAACGTACAAGGTGATGAACCCTTTGTCTCACCTGCTGATATTGATAGAGTAGTTGAGCCATTTTTACATGACCCCAAATTAGAAATGGCGAGTTTATTTTACTATTTTGATAAAGAACCAGCTTATTCAGAAGCAGAAATTCATAACCCCTCTAATGTAAAAGTGGTAACCGACCTCAATAACCGCGCCTTATATTTTTCACGCAGTGCAATCCCAAACCCAAGAATGGATAGCGCTTATCGCTACAAAAAACATTTAGGCATCTATGCTTACAAAAGAGAAACCTTACTAAGATACTGTGCCTATGATCGTACAGATTTAGAACAAAAAGAAAGTCTTGAACAATTACGCGCACTAGCAAACGGCATTGATATATTAATGGTTGAAGCTAATGCTAATTCTATTGGAATTGATACGCAAGAAGATTATGAATTAGCCCAATCAATCGCTAATTAAGAAAAATTTCTTCTTCAAAAGCCTTAAGCGTTTACCAAATTACTAGAATTTGAGCCGTTACCTTTAATATTGTTAAAAGCAGAAATTCCCGGATAAACCGCGCAAGATCCTAAATGCTCTTCAATTCTCAAAAGTTGATTATACTTAGCAACCCTATCACTACGACATGGGGCACCAGTTTTGATTTGTCCAGCATTAGTTGCAACTGCCAAATCAGCAATAAATGTATCTGAAGTTTCACCAGATCTATGAGAAATCACTGAAGTAAACTGAGATTTTTTCGCCATTTCAATTGCATTTAAAGTCTCTGTTAAAGTACCAATTTGATTTACTTTAATCAAAATACTATTTGCTGAACCTTCTTTGATACCACGAGCTAATCTAGAAGTATTAGTAACAAACAAATCATCACCAACTAACTGCACCTTTGAACCTAGACGCTGATTAGCTTCGTTCCAAGTTTGCCAATCTTCTTCAGCAAAACCATCTTCAATAGAAATAATTGGATACTTATTAATCCAATTTTCATAAAAATCAATCATTTGAGAACCTGTTAATTGACGACCTTCTTTTGCTAAATCATACTTACCATCAATAAATAACTCAGTAGAAGCAGCATCAATTGCCAAGTGCATATCAGAACCCGGCTTTAAACCAGTAGCTTCGATCGCTTGCAAAATAACTTCAATTGCTTCTTCATTAGCTTTTAGTGAAGGAGCAAAACCACCTTCATCACCAATACTTGTTGAATGTCCAGCTTTTTTTAGTACTGATTTTAAAGCATGATAAGTTTCAGTACCCATTTGCAAAGCTTCACTAAAAGATTTTGCACCAGTTGGCATCACCATAAATTCTTGCAAATCGACAGAATCCAAAGCGTGCTTACCACCATTTAATATATTCATCATTGGCACTGGTAAAGTTTTTGCATTAGGTCCACCTAAATATGCATATAAAGCCAAGTCAGAAGATTGAGCCGAGGCAACTGCAGTTGCTAAACTCACACCCAAAATTGCATTAGCACCAAGTTTTGATTTATTGTCAGTTGCATCTAAAGAAATCAAAAAACTATCTAAAGCAGTTTGATTTCTTGCTTCAAAGCCAATAATTTCTGGCGCAATAATTTCATTTACATTGTTCACAGCATTTAAAACACCCTTGCCGTTATATCTTTTTTTATCACCATCTCTAAGCTCGCATGCTTCAAATGCACCAGTTGATGCACCAGATGGTACTCCTGCTCGTCCAGATGATCCATCTGTAAGAAAAACTTCAACCTCTAAAGTCGGATTTCCACGACTATCTAAAATTTCTCTTGCTACTAAACCTTCGATTAAACCTGTCATTAATTGTTATTCTATCATTTTTTGATACTAGATAACCATGATTAGATTTAATCTTTTGTAAGGCTAATTTTAAGATTTTAAGAGTTTTTTTTTCAATCTACTTCAAAAAAACTACAAAAAAAAACTTAGAACAGAATCATTAAACAAAAATATATTTTCAAGAACTTAGACTAATTAGAGACGCACTGCAAATCCGATAGAGAAGATTGTTAGAGTATATGTTAGTTAAATCTCTGACAGCGTAACAAAAATTACAAAGGGTATAGCACAAAGGAGAATATTATGGCGGTTGTCGTTAATACAAACATTCAAAGCAATTTTGCTCAAAGAGCTTTGAACAAAAACACTCTGAGTTTACAGAGGAATTTAGAGCATTTGTCGACTGGTCTGAGAATCAATAAAGCTGCAGATGACGCAGCTGGTTTATCGATCAGCGAAAACTTGACAGCAAGAATAATGGGATATACAAAATCTAAGCAAAATGCTTCAGATGGAATATCTCTTATTCAAACTACAGAAGGATCACTCGGAATTGTCCAAGATCAGCTGCAGAGATTGAGGGAATTAGTCATTCAAGGTTTAAATGGCACAAATTCATCAAAAGAAGCAGATGCTATTCAAAGAGAAATCAATCAAAGAATCGAAATTATTGGAGACATTAGTAAACAAACTGAATTCAATGGCATAAAAACCATTGATGGAAGCTTTGAAGATCCACTTAATCTACAGGTTGGTGCAAACTATGGAGATACAGTATCTATTACCTTAGAAGCTGGTGTTAGCGCACAAAAAGGTATGGTAGTTGATATCAGTTATGCAGTTGACGGAACAACAACAACCAATAATTTTGGTCATTTGGTTGAAGGTATCAGCGTAGCGGGCTTTGCACTTGATAAATTACATTTATCAAATGCAACTTCAGTGGATTCATTAGCTGGGTCAACAGCTAACGTTGATATTGTAGCTTCAGGAGCAACGACAACTCAAGTTACACTTGGTGACCTTGATACCATAATTGATAACGTTTCAAGAATGCGATCTGAACTTGGTGCTGTTCAAAACTCACTAGAAGCAAGATTAGATTATTTAGATGTTGCAATTGAAAATTCAGAAGCATCACGTTCTCGAATCAAAGATGTTGATTTTGCTTATGAAAGTAGTCAAATGGTGAAAAACCAAATCCTACAACAATCTGCATCAGCAATGTTAGCTCAAGCTAATCAATTGCCATCAATTGCATTACAATTACTTGGCGGATAAACCAAAAAGTAAGTAAAAAACTTTACTCATTGCAAACAGCAATAGTAAAAAACGGGAAATACTAACGAACAAAAGGGTAATTACTGACATGCCCCCCACAAACCTCTCCCTAGAGGCCTTTGAAAGAGCTTACAGCAAATGCTGTAAGCTCTTTATTTTTATTAGAAAATATAGTATGAAAAATCTAGACTTAAAATACTAAAAACAAAAAGCTCTAAAAACAACAAGAAAAAAAAGACTACTCTATAGATACTAAAAAAAATTTATAAATGAAATTAATCAAAACTTATGAGCTTTTTGATATACCCAAATAAATTTTTAGTCTTGTTTTAGATGAGATGATTTCTTTTTCTACAAGATTCAATTTAGTAAAAATTATTTAAGCTAGATGTTATTAACAAATTTCAAGAACCAGGCTTTCAGGTGCCCCAAAAGGCTTCAGCTTAATACTTGTAAATGATGACTTTGAGGCACCAGAGTAAGGCAGTTATCAGGATTTGTTCACAAGTACATAAGTTACTAAATGAAAAAAACATAGCCTTTATTAGTATGTTTAAACTATTTGGAAATAGAGCCTTAGTACCGATTGATACTAAAGTAGTGTTATATATTTTCACTGCGAAACTAAATAAAAATCAGCTTAGTGTAATGAGTTAGTCATATATTTGTTTATTGTTGACTAATAAATTAGTTCAGAGATTATAGTTTTGCAGAGAAAAAATATATATAGCTATAAACAAAACCGAATAAAACACAATAGCCCATTAAGAGACTAAAAGCGTTTGTTTATAAAGTATTGGCTTTAAGCCAATTAGATAGACGCGTACTCTTTAGATTTTAGAGCTATCAAAGTTTTGTTTGTACTATAAAACTACAAAAACTAAAGCCGTATTAGTGCAAACTAATACTTTATATACTTGCTGCAAGCTTAAAAAAGCTCTGTTGACTGTTGGTATTTGTTAGAGAAACAAAACCAATAGCTCCATTCTGATTTTTTGCTCTATTTGCTCGCGTATATAAAAGCTGTTTTAGTTTGAAAAAAAATAATAGTAATAAAGAACTAGAATATAAGTTTGAGAGAAAAAATTTTTTCTAAAAACTATATTTTATCTAGTCAAAAATTACTAGTACTAATAAAGCAAAATTTTGCATTTAATAATTTAGCCCATTTGCTAAATTATTAAACCTAGCTGTTTTTATAAAATAAATATTTTAACTGATCTCAAGTCTCCTTGGTTTTTACGATAGATGCCTCTGTAAAGGAAATAAAAGGAGGCTCACAATGAGCGTTGTAATAAATACAAATACTCAAAGTATCTTCGCCCAGAGGGCAATTAGAAGAAATACTTTTGATCTACAAAAGAACCTGGAACATCTATCTACTGGTTATAGGGTAAATAGAGCATCGGATGATGCAGCAGGTCTTAGTATCGGAAATAAACTCGAAACAAGAATATTAGGGTTTGAAAAAGCAAAACAAAATGCTGCAGATGGCATTTCACTTATTCAAACCACAGAAGGAGCAGTTGGAGTAATTCAAGAAAACCTACAAAGAGTTCGGGAATTAGTGGTGCAAGGTATTAATGGTACTTATGGAACCAATGAGATCAATGCACTACAAAGAGAAATCAACGAAAGAATAAAAATTATTGATGATATCTCTAGTTCCGCTGAATTTAATGGAATAGAATTACTATCAGGAAACAATTTTGTAACCAATGGTGGAGTCCTTTCTGACACAGTCTTACAAACAGGCTCAGAAAGTGGACAAACAACTACAATCAGCTTTGGTTCTGGTATTAAAGCCGGCACTGGTATCAATATCAATGTCGATGCAGAAGTATCAGGAACCACACTCGATTATGGTGAAATGATAGAAGGCATTACACAAGTTGGATTTGCATTATCAGAGCTACGATTATCAGGAGCATCTGTTGACTCTTTAGCTGTATCAGATAGTCGTTTTGCTGGAGCAGCAAACGTTGATATCGCAGCTGTCGCCGGAACAGGAAATATAACTTTAAATGATCTTGATAAAATCATTGATAACATCTCACGAATGAGATCTGAACTGGGTGCAATGCAAAATGCACTCGAATCAAAAATGATTTACATGGATGTCGCTGTTGAAAATGCACAAGCATCTAGATCAAGAATTATGGATGTAGATGTTGCTAAAGAATCAAGCATGTTAGTGAAGAACCAAATCATTCAACAATCTTCAGCAGCAATGCTTTCACAAGCAAATGCATACCCACAAATAGCTTTACAATTACTACAACAAGGGTAATAGTAAGAAGGTTTAAGGCATCAAGCTTTGATATCCTTTACACTATTTATTACAAAACAAAGCGTCCCTTTGTTCAAAGTGAAGTGCCTTATTATTGCGTGTTTGACAATAGTCGAACACGCATTTCTTTTTTTATTTGTAATTTTTTTGAAATATCCACTAATCAAACTATATGCTTCTACATAAAAATTCCGAGAATAATACTTGGCTCTAGGGAAGAGGATCAACCAAACAGTGAAAGATTGGCAATACATTGAAAATTTTTTAAGCGACTATCAAGATCGCATGAGAAATTCAAATGAAACAAAAAGCAAATCTTATTCTGAAATAAATGCCATCAAAGAAACAATGAGGCTTTTTTATTATAAAAAAGCCTTGGCAGACATCTCAGAAGGATCACGCGAACTGAAACAAAATTGATCCTTAATAGCTTTACTCTCCCTAAAAAGAGAGTAATTGTACGAAACGTAACTTACACACCCCTCCCACGACACATCCTAAAATAGAGTCTTTCGACTAGTTCAAAGGCTCTATTTTATTTTTTTCTACAATAAATATATTAGTAATTTTCATAAAATCAATCACTCAGCATAAAAGCTTTACTTAAGCTATGGCACATAAATTGAACAGGAGAAAGTTCAATGTCACTTGGAGTTCATACAAATATTCATAGCATTTTAGCTCAAAGAGCTTTAAGGTTAAATACAAGTTCACTAGCAAGTAATATTGAACATTTAGCAACAGGTAGTCGAATTAATAAAGCATCCGAAGATGCAGCCGGCAACAGTATTAGCAAAAAAATTACAACAGAAATTTTAGGCTTAGGAAAAGCATCACAAAATGTAGCTGATGCAATATCAGCGATTCAAACTGCAGAAGCATCAATTGGCGTGATCCAAGAAAATATGCAAAGAGTTAGAGAACTATTTGTTCAAGGACTCAATGGCACTAATGGAGCTGTGGAAAAAGGTGCCTTACAAAGAGAAATCAACAAACGTATCGAAAATATTTTAGATATTGCTGAAGCAACAGAATTTAACAATAAAGCTTTAATCTATAATGCAAATGATTTAGTAGTACAATCTGGAGCAAAAAGCGGTGAAATCATGACCCTAAAATTAGCAACTGGCAATAATCCACGTGAAGGGGCGCAAATTGACATTAGTTATGTAGCCAGTAACACCAGCAATGATGATTTTGGACAGATCGTTGAAGAAACAAGCACTGGTTTTGCCCTAGATCGTATTTATATCGAGGGTAGCAATGTAAATTCACTAAATTATGATGTGCATACCAGCAATTTTGCAGCAAGTCTTGATGACCTGACACAAGTTATTGATAATTTATCAAGAATGCGATCTTACTTTGGAGCGATACAAAGTGGCTTAGAGAAAAAATTAGATTATATAAGTTTTGCCGATGAAAATGCTCAATTGAGCAGATCAAAAATCCAAGACACTGATATAGCCAAAGAATCGGCTTTAATGGCACAGAAACAAATCTTACAACAATCTTCAACAGCAATGATTGCACAAGCAAATGCAATGCCAGAAATAGTATTACAATTAATGCCGCAGTAACATTTTCAAACTGCTGCTCTAAACTCCACCTGAGTAGTTAAAAAGCATTATAAATAAAGAGTATTAAAGAATTTTTTATGATGACCATAGATATTGCGTAATAACAGAATTTATGGGCGTGCTTCCAAACCCGTAATAAGTATCTCGAGTCTTTAGATTTGGGCATAAGTAGGGTTTGGTTAGACACGCCTAACAAAAGAATCAAACACCGTCGCTTAGTGAGTTTCACGCAGTGAAACAAGCTAAGTTAAAAAGCAACTGATTTCTGACCCCATTTGCTAGTGATTTTAACATTTCACTGTATTTTAAAATTCAAAACGGGGTTTGAAATCAGTCCCTTTATCTTTAGTTAAATACAGGTATTTTAAGGCTTTTTTTTCTAATTTTATTTTCAGGTGGAGTTTAGAGCAGCAGTTTGTGTGCAGCATATTCAGGGCGTGCTTCCAAACCCGTAATAAGTATCTCGAGTCTTTGGATTTGGGCATAAGTAGGGTTTGGTTAGACACGCCTAACAAAAGAATCAAACACCGTCGCTTAGTGAGTTTCACGCAGTGAAACAAGCTAAGCGTAAGGTCGTTTGTGGGACTGATTTCTGACCCCATTTGCTAGTGATTTTAACATTTCACTGTATTTTAAAATTCAAAACGGGGTTTGAAATCAGTCCCAAAATAATTTTAAGAATTCGCTAAAAAAACAGACAAAAAAAAGCCCCAACAAAAGTTGGGGCTTTAAACGAGTCCAAGTAACTAATTACTATTTAATTAATTAGTTAGAGATATCAAGTGTAGATATTCCTCTTCCAGTTACATGGTATACACCAAATACTGCATTTTCAGGAACTGAAGCTGCATCTTCCGAAACAACTCTTCTATACTTTTTATCATTTCTAGTTCTATTTCTGAAAGTAACTTCTTGAACGCTACCGTCATCAGAAACAACATATCCAAAGCCACCATTTCTTAAACGGTTACCTTTGAATATAACTTTAGTAACACCAGACTTCTTACCAGTTTTATCAAATGCACTTCTTAAGACAGGCTTAGATCTAGTAGAGAAAGTAGGGAATGCTTTATCCATTCCAGTGATTTTCACACTAGGACTTCCTTCAACATTCGCAACAAGCGTATTACCAGTTGTTTTCGAGAAGTTAACAATACCTAAGAACTGGTTAGTTGTTCCAGGTACAGCGTAAACAGGTAAACCACCTAGAGTCAAATCACTCGCAGATGGAGCAAATGCTTCACCGTCTAATCTACCAACTGCAGTTAATTCAAACAATACAGGAGCAGTTCCTTGCTCAGTAATTGTTCCAATCGCACTGAAGTTTTGAGCAACCGCAGAAAGAAGCGTTGGCTCAAGGTTTTGATCATTAGCAGTAACAACTACTGTTTGATCAGCACCAGTGATTGAAGATGTAGGTGTTTGCGTGATTACCAAAGTATCTCCAGCAGAACCTCTAATAGCAGCAGTAAAGTTACCATCAGCAGTTACAGGAACAGATACTGAATCACCAGAGTTTGCTTCTACAGTAATTGTAGAACCCGGTTCTAAATCACCTGTTGTTGTAAACACAGTAATTCTTGTGTAAGCAGCTAAACCATTTGTTACAGCATCAATATCATCAACAGCAATTGATAACTGAGTGTCATCGCTTAATAAGCTGTACTCAGAAGCTGAATCAACTATTGTAGTTGTAGCATTTGACAACACTGGAGCACCAGATGCAAACAACAACGACTGATTAGCTGTTGTTAAGGCTGCAGTAGTGTTTGCAATATCATCACCATTAAAGTATGTATTTGCCATACCATTAGCAGTTGCACTTACAGCAAATGCAATTAATGCAGTTCCATTTGCACCTCTTGTTTCACTAGTAACAGGTACAAATAATCCAGCACTATTTGCTCCAGCTTTAGAATAAACAATTATATCTTGTGAAGCTGGCTGGAAATTTGAAGTAGTTTTATCTAATGAAATACCACTAAGTCTTATTTCCGAAGATACTAAAGAGTTATCAGGATCTGCAGAACTAACAGTAAAGCTTAACGATTCATTTGTATTTGTGATAGCACCAAATACTAAGGAATCATCACCAGTATAAATACTAGCTCCTGCTTCAAAACCAATATTTGCACTATCATTATCTTGCACTTCATTTAGAGCAAGAACAACTGTCGCATTACCTAAAATATTAGGAGTAACACTACTCGAACCATTAGATGAAGTAAATACAGCAGCTGGATTTGCTTCTGAAACACAAATATCAGGCAAAGTAATTGCAGCATTGTCAGTACTAATTAATCTAATAGCAGAACCAACATCTTGAGAGAAGCTAGTTAATAAAGAGCCATTAGCGATCATATCAGAAACTACAGGACCTGAAGCATTACCAGATGTTGATAAAGCATCATCACAGTAAGAAATTGTAAATTGGTTTGCACAACCAGTTGCTAATTCAGCAGTACCTAAAGTATCAAGTACAACATCATCAGTAGTTGAATCAGTACCAGCATCATCAACCATAGTTACAGTTACTGATCTATCAGCAGCTGAACTTGGAATAATTAATGAATTACTACCAAACACAAGTCCAACAGCATTTTTCACTGTAGTTGTAGAAGCAGTACCATTTGAACCAAGTTCAACATCAACATATGCCTGAGAACCAGTTTCAGAAACAGTCATATATTTATCAACTGCTGGAGCAGAAATGAATGTTCCATTTAGACCATCACCATTCAGTCGAAATTACTGCGACATCATTAGACTTTGCTGTAGCAGAAGTTTTAACTAAATCTAAACCACTTGCTAAAGTAAATCTAAATACTACATTTGCGCTTTCGCCTCTTGCAGCTTCGAATTCTCCAGCAGTGTTTTCTTCAACTAAAACAGTTCTAGCGAAAGGTTGTTGAGGAACAGCATTAGGACCTTTTGTAGAAGTACCAATAGTACCACCACAATAAAACGCAGGAATAGTGTCATCAAGTACCGAACCATTTGCAACTAAAGAAGCAATAGAAGTACTTGTAGCATTAACATTATCTAAGTCAATAGCAACTCTTAATGAAGTAGAATCATCTCCATTTTCAGCAAGTAGACTATCTAACTCACCACTAGCTGGTAAAACAGAAACTGTTGCATCAGTGTTAATGTTACCCGCAGCATTAATTCTTGCAATTTCAACCACTTTTGAACCTGCAATATTATTACCACTTACAGTAGCAATTAATTTAACACCTTCTGATTTAGAAGTTGAACCTAGAGTAATAGTAGCTTCAGGACGAACTTTAATAGTATCTCTTGAAGTATCATATTTGTTTACTAAAGGCATAATGCTTACAGTCGAACCAGTTAAGTTTGCAACTAAGACAGCGTTGTTTGCAACGTCATCATCAGCAGCATCAACTCCTAAAGCAGCACCAGTATTATAGTTAACTGTTCCAAAATTAGTAGGACCAATACGAAGTGTAGCAGACGTAAGAGCTTGACCATTCTCAGAACCCACTAAAGCAAATACAGCGTTACCGCCATTCTTTGTAAGTCTTGCAGTTACTTCATCAGTTACCCAAAGTTGTCCGCCATTAGTAATTTTAACAATCGTTGACCCATTAGAAATAGCAAAAGGAGCTAAACCACCAGCGCTAGTTAAAGTTGTAGAGTTGAAGTTGAAGTATTTAATACATCAGCAATAGTAGTATCAGCAAATATACCAGTCTCTAAAGTACCGTTTAAAACATTTCCATTAGCTCCATTAGAAACCGCAACAAGTGAAGTTGCAAAATCAAAAGCAAAATTTTCATCGATTGAAGTTAAATCAGTTGCAACACCCAAGGTATCGAAATCGACTGTGCTTAGAGCGCCTGTACCATTTGTAGAATTTGTTAGAACAGCAAGTGCTACACCATTTAAATCAGCGATAGCTGTACTTCCATTAGTAACTGCTTGTGCAGTTGCACCAAGGTAACCACCGTTCATAGAAACAGAAGCTGCATCAATAGTTAAGGTTGCATCTGTTGTACCAGTACCAGAAAGAGGCACTAATGAATAGACAACTGTAATTAAAGCATTTGCAGTGTTCGGGAACGCTGTTTCTGAACTTAAAGAAGCATTTAGAGCACTTGCATCATTACCGTTTTTCACAGCAGATAAAAATGATGAAGTGTTAAAAGGAGTATCATAATAAACACCAGTAGATTTTTCACGAGCTTGAATTAATAAAGCTTCAGTGTCTACATAAAGTGTAGTTTGGTTTGTAGTTGCTGTTGTAGTGTAGTTAGGACTCACTTTAACAGTAGAAGAACCACTTGCTAAGTAATCAGCCAAAACAGAATTTGATTGATTATCAGACTCAGAAGCTAAAGCAACTGAAATTTGACCTTCAGCGTCAGTTGTAGAAGTAGCAATAGTAACTAAATCACCATTTGATAAATGAAGGTACAGCCTCATTAAAATTATTAACGATTACTTCTCTGTATCTAGTAGCTAGGTCAGTTAAAGTAACTCCAGGCTTTGTAGCTAAACCAATACCAGTTAAAGTAAGATCTGACTCTCCAGTAGATACGTTAGAACTAGAGTTTGTTATTGTATAAATAACAATCGAACCAGCTGGAATATCTTGACCACCAAAAATGTTGAAGCACCATCTTCAGTAATGATTTTAGCTAAAATAGCCGTATCACCGTTGTAGTACCAGGTAAGTTTGGTAAGAAATTACATTAATTTTTGTTCCTGTTAACAAAACCATTATTCTGGGTCAAGAGTATTACCATTTTTACATCATTAATGTATAATTAGCTAAACCAACGAACTCAGTTCCAACAGTTGAGCTTTTAAAACTAAAACTTTTGTAGAAGTCCAGAAGGAGTAGATAGTGGTTTCAGTAATAAGTTGACCATTCTCAGATACCTCGAAAGTACCAGTACCAGTATAAGTACCGAAGTAAAGTTCTCCAGCACCATCAGTATCAACAGAAATATTTACAGGGACAACATCTCTATTTGCACCATCTGCAGTTGAACCAGCGTCTACTAAAACGTTAGGTAACGGAGTTACCGTAGTTAAAGAAGCTGCCTGAGCAGGCATGCTAGTAAATGCAAAGGCAACAAGAAGTAGAAGGGTTGTTATTTTCCTTAGACTCATTTTTTCTCCTTTATATTTATTTTTTTTCATTTGATTATTCATCTAAAAACTTTTCTAAAAACAAATACAACATTGGCATTCATTTTTAGAACTCAGGGTATATACTCTCAAAATTCTTGATAGTGGTCAACACCTGAATAGAGTTTTTTGAAATTTTTAGATTTGATTTTTTTGCTATTTGTATCACAAAATAGAAACTGTTGATAAATAATAGCTTTCAAGAAAAGTTCCAAATTTTAATTAGAAATTATTAATTGAAATCTTAAAAATGACATAATGTAAAAAGAATAATGATTAGACAAATTACTGGAATTATAAGCAATATTAATCAAAATAACAGCGAGCTTACTATTGTCAACAACGGTATCGGCTTTGCTGTTAAAAGCAATCTTAAGACTTTGTGTCTTGTCAAACGCAATCAAGAAGCGACTTTGCAGGTTTCGATGCTTGTTAAAGAAGATGGCATTAGCCTCTATGGTTTTCTAGAACAAGCTCAAAGAGAGATTTTCGAGAAAGTAATTAAAGTTTCTGGTATTGGCCCTAAGTCTGCACTGAGTATTTTGGAGATTTTAACTGTCAATGATTTTGTGGCAGCAGTAATTAAAGAAGACGTAAAATTAATTGCTTCGGCACAAGGCATAGGTCCAAAAACTGCTCAAAGATTGATTTTGGAATTAAAAACAAGTTTCAAGAAATTAAGCTTTGCCAAAAATGACAACAACGAAGATTTTCACAGCAGAGAAGAAGTTTATGCAATCTTGTCAGAGCTTGGTTTTAGCTTGCAAGATTTAAATCAAAAACTTAAACAAGCACAAAAGGAAAACCTAGCAGATGATGTTGAAACTCTTGTAAGATTTTGTTTGGCAACGGGCAAGGCATAAAATTTGCAAGTCTGAAAGGATCAGGGAGTGAATCCTTAATATCGCTTTTGCGCAAAATGAGACAAAAATAACACGGTCCGAAGTGTCCGAAAAATGAGACAAAAATGACACGGTCCGAAGTGTCTTATGCACTAAATTTTTTGACGATCGCACAAGTGTTATGACCACCAAAACCTAAAGCTTGCGCAATAGAATAATTTGTTTCTTTGTTACGAGCTTGGTTTGGTACATAATCTAAATCACACTCAGGATCAGCTTCTGTGTAATTAATAGTTGGTGACAAAATATTTTCATTGACAGCAAGCACAGATGCCGCAAGTGCAACAGGACCAGCCGCACCAATCAAATGACCAGTCATAGACTTAGTAGAAGACATTGCCAACTTATATGCGTGTTCACCAAACACAGATTTGACAGCCGCTGTTTCACGCGCATCATTTAAAGGTGTTGAAGTTCCATGAGCAGAGACAAAGTCTATTGCTTCACGATCATTGAGTAAGCCAGCAGACTCAAGCGCCATTTTAATCGCACGTGCGCCGCCATTACCATCTTCGGCTGGAGCGGTTATATGATAAGCATCACAAGAAGCTCCCACGCCAACTACCTCAGCATAAATCTTTGCACCACGAGCTTGCGCCACTGAAAGTTCTTCGAGGCTAAACAAAAGCGCGCCCTCTGACATAATAAAACCATCACGTCTCTTATCAAATGGGCAACTTGCCTCTTCAGGATTGTCAACTGCTCTTCTTGAAAGTGCCGTCATATTATAGAATGACGACAATGCCAAAGTGTTCAAACAAGCTTCAGCACCACCGGTAAGCATAATATCTGCTAAGCCGTTTTTGATATACCAATAAGCGTCAAAAAAACTATCCAAACCAGAAGCACAAGCCGTTGCATCAGATTTAGCTCTGCCTTGTAAACCCCAGTTGATACCAATATGACCAGAAGCGGCATTAGGCATAAGACGAATAATAGACCTCAAGCCAAGGCGGCGTAAACCGCGCTCTTTAAGGGTGATTGCATCATCACAAGTAGTTTGAATACCACCAATTCCAGTACCCACAAAGGTTGCAACACGTTCGCGCGAGATGCCTTGCGCTTCAAGAGCACTAAAATCTAAACCAGCATCTTCTACAAGCATTTTTGCGGCAACCATAGCAAATTGAGATACTTTATCCATATCTTTTTGCATGCCTTTGACGAGTTTTGCGTCAGAAAAATAATCTTCAATATTAAAATTTTTGATTTCTCCACCCAGTTTCACAGGAGATTCCATTCCGTGAGCATCTACAGGGTTATCAAGCCATGTAATACCACTTTTTGCGTTTTTAAGTGAATTGAAAAAAGCCTCTCTTCCAACTCCACATGGGGTCACTGGACCTATACCTGTAATTACAACTCTACGTTCATTTTGCATAGAAAAGTATCATAACTGATATTTTGCCTTAGTATCCTCAGTATAAAGAATTCTTTATTAATGACATAATTGTCAGCTTTAAATTGATCACCAGTCTTTTTGGGAGCTTATTTTAAAAACCGCAATAAAGGGCGCACAATAAAAACTTGAGCGACAAAAACTAGAACCGAAAAAAGCATAAGTAAATAATTTGCTTCATTATAAAAATTAATAATGCTCGAAATCACTGCATAAAAAGTTAAAGCCAACATAATTAATGCCGGAAGCAAAATATAAATATAGTTTTGTTTTTTTAAAATCAAATAAACGCTAACAACTAATAAAGCAAGCGCGGCAAGTAATTGATTGGCAGTACCAAAAAGAGGCCACAACACAAAAGCGCCATTGACTTTTGAGATATCCAAACTAGTAATGCCCTCTGAAAAAATTAATAAACTCACAGCAAACAAAGCCAAAAAAGAACCTAGATAACGATTCTCAAAAACTTTAGTTTTTAAAAGTTCAGAACTTTCAGCAAGTACATACCTTTGGATACGAAAGAGAGTATCTAAACTTGTTGAAGCAAAAGAAATAATAATAACTGCAATAAAAGCGGCTAAAAGTTCGTGAGGCAAATGTAAAACATCTAAAAAATTTACACAACCATTTATAAAAGCATCTAAGCCACTAGCAGAAGCATGATGCCAACTGTGATAGTGTTCAGTCCAAGCCCCTGCATTTTTAAAACCTGCAGAAGCGGCAACCACAGCAAGTATCGCCAAAAATCCCTCAAGCAACATTGAGCCATAAGCAATAGGTCTAATATCACTTTCTTTGGCAATTTGTTTTGATGTAGTACCCGCAGAAATCAATCCATGTGCACCACTAATAGCACCGCAGGCAATCGTAATAAACAAAAAAGGAAACCATGGTTTTTCAGTATTAAAATTTATCGCAGGTGCCACAATTTCTGGCTGAGTTGCAAAAACACCAAAAAGTAAAATCCCTAAACCAACAACAATTTGATGTGAATTTATATAATCACGCGGTTGTAACAAAAGCCAGACAGGCAGTACAGATGCGATATAAGCATAAAGCAACAAAATCAAAACCCAAATCGCCAAAGCTAAATCACTAGAACAATTTAAAAGGCTTTGTAGGTCAATAGGAAACTTTACGCCAACAGGAATTGACGCATAAAGCAAAAGCAGAGAAATCAGCGAAGGTAATAAAGCATGAATTTTTAAACGGTATAAAATGATACCCATAAGCATTGCTAAAACAGAGGCAAACACAGTCGGTATCACAGATGCCGGGTATCTAACAAAAAGCTTAGCTATAACAACAGTAAAGGCAGCGCTAACAATCCACAACAAAAAAACCGTTACAAACATTAATCCTAGTCGCGCTTTTTTATCAAAAAAACCATTGAAAATTTTTGCCGCAGAAATTTCAACCAATGATTTAGCATTATTGCGAACAGACAAAAATAAAACAGACATATCATGCACTGCACCCATAAAAATATTACCCAAAACAATCCAGACAACCGCAGGTAACCAACCCCAATAAACAGCTATACATGGACCAATAATTGGAGCAACGCCTGCAATTGAAGCAAAGTGATGCCCAAACAAAATTGTTTTTCGAGTAGCTAAAAAATCGACACCATCATTGATTTGCGTAGCTGGAGTTTTGCTTTGGTCATTTGCCGCAAAAACTTTTTTGGCAATGAAAGATCCATAAAACTTATAGGCAAGTAAATATAAAA
This sequence comes from bacterium, assembly GCA_038146805.1. Taxonomy (GTDB): domain Bacteria; phylum Cyanobacteriota; class Vampirovibrionia; order LMEP-6097; family LMEP-6097; genus CAIYXB01. The sequence continues at coordinate 345,960 of JAYQSH010000005.1, forward strand.
CAATAATGACCAAAACGATTTTATCTGCTGTTAATTGATCTAATAAAGACATAGCTTATTATTATATTTGAAGGTGTCTTTAAAAGAAAGTCAAAAAAATACTTTTCTACTTGTTGCGTTTTTGTTTTTGCTCGCGACTAGTTTTGTTATTGAATTTAATAAACAAAAACAAACAAGTACAAAAAAGACTATTGATTTTTGGCATTACTGGAGCGGCGTTGAAAAAGAACCGCTGGAAAAATTGATAACTAAATTCAATAAAGAAAATCATGGCTTTAAAGTAAACCTACTTGCGATTTCCATGCCTCGTAAAAAAATATTGACAGCAATTATTGGCAATGTGGCTCCAGATTTGGTGCATATCGATAATGATATGGCAAGTAATTTTGCCCTGCGCCATGCTTTAGCAGAAATAAGCATGGAAGATTTTGCAAAAGAAAAATTTACACCGATTTTTTTAGAAGCTCTTAACTTTAAGCAAAAACAATTTGCCATGCCTTATTTATGTGGTAGTGAAGCTATGCACTACAACAAAACTATCTTTGAAGAACTAAACCTTAAAGCACCAGAAAGTCTCCAAGATATTGAGCAGGCTTTTAGTATTAGCTTAAGCCAAAAAGATTTTCCAATCTTTTTACCTAGTTGGCCAAGCTGGTTTGCAGAAGTTTTACCTTTGTATTTTGGTGGTGACTGGGTTGATAATAACGGACAAGTTTCAGCAAACAGTCAAGCAAATATCGAAGCTTGGCAATGGATAGAAAAAAACTTTATCGAAAAAATTCCTGAAGAAAAAATCCTAAGTTTCACAGAGGGTTTTGGCGCTTATCAAAGTCCGGATAATCCTTTTTATTCACAAAAAATTGCACTTGAATTAAATGGAATCTGGGAACAGAATCTAGCCAAAATTTATGCACCCAATTTAAACATTGCAGTCAAAGCGTTTCCGGGCAAAATCAAAAATGCAACGCTTGTTAGAATTGATGCCCTCGCAATTCCCAAAAATGCAAAAAACAAAAAAGAAGCACAAATACTTTTAAACTGGCTTTTGCAAAAAGAAAATTTGGAATTTATTGCACTCGAACAAAAAAAATTCACTGCTTATAAAACTCATTCAAATAATTTTTTTGCAAAACACGAAAACCCATACATAAAAACTTTTATTGAACTTGCGCAAAGCAAAAACGCAAAATTTTTCCCAAAACTTAGTTTTGCTAATCGCTACAAAAAAGAAATTCGCAATGCCTACGATCAAATGATTAGAAAACAAAAAACTGCTAAACAAGCACTTGATGAACTACAAGAAAAAGTCTTAGCTACTGTTAACAAAAGAAAAAGCGAATTTAAAGTTAAATTTTAGAGAAAATCAATATAAACAAAGGGGTTTTTTAAGATTTTTCACTAACTCTAGTCATAAAAAAGTTAATATATATATAGTACAAGGTTCAATGAAGATGGCTACATTAAATAAAGAAAAATTAGATTCAGTAACAATTAGATTTTGCGGCGATAGTGGAGATGGAATGCAACTTACCGGAAACCAATTCACTTCGACAAGTGCAATGTTTGGTAACGATATTAGCACTTACCCAAATTTCCCGGCAGAGATTAGAGCGCCACAAGGTACTTTAGCTGGAGTTTCAGGTTTTCAAATTAGAATCTCAGCAAACGAAATTCACACGCCAGGCGACGAGCTCGATGTACTTGTTGCTATGAACCCAGCCGCTCTCAAAACAAATATTGCTGACCTTAAACAAAATGGGCTTTTGTTTGTAAACAAAGATGGCTTTAATTCTGTAAACCTTGTAAAAGCAGGTTTTGATAAAGATGCTGATATTTTGAGTCCCTACAAATCAAAATATCGAGTAATTGAAGTGCCGATTGCAACAATGACGATTGAGACTTTAAAAGATTTTGATTTATCTTCAAGAGAAAAAGAACGTTGTAAAAATATGTTTGCTTTAGGTTTAATGTATTTTATTTACAACCGTTCATCAGAAGTAACAGAGAACTGGTTAAAAACAAAATTCAAAAAGAAACCAGAAATTGCTGAAGCAAATATTGCTGTACTTAAAGCTGGATATAATTTTGGTGATACTATCGAAGCTTTTCAATCAACTTTTGAAGTACCAAAAGCACAAATCAAACCGGGTACTTACAGAAATATTACCGGTAACGAAGCAACGGCAATTGGTTTTATTGCAGCTTCTAAATTAATGCAAAAAGATTTATTTATTGGTTCATACCCAATCACACCAGCAACAGAAATCTTGCAAGAATTAGCAAAATACAAACACTTTGCTGTAAAAACTTTTCAAGCAGAAGATGAAATTGCCGGAATAGGCTCTGCTCTAGGAGCGGCTTTTGCGGGTTTACTTGCAATTACCACAACCTCTGGACCGGGGATTGCATTGAAATCTGAGTTTATGAATTTGGCAGTGATGACCGAGCTTCCGATTGTTATTGCTGATATTCAACGTGGTGGACCTTCGACTGGTTTACCTACCAAAACTGAGCAAACTGATTTGCTTCAAGTAATGTTTGGTAGAAACGGTGAAAGCCCGATACCTGTAGTTGCGGCATCAAGTCCGAGTGATTGCTTTGAGACAGCTATTGAAGCTTGTCGTATCGCAGTTGAACACATGACCCCAGTTGTATTTTTGAGTGATACTCAAATTGCAATTGGTTCTGAACCATGGCTTTTACCAGATGTAGAATCGTTAACAAAAATTACAGTGAAACATCATACAGATGCAAATACTTTTAAACCTTACGCACGTAACGAATTATTGGCACGCCCTTGGGCAGTACCGGGAACTAAAGGCTGTGAGCATACTTTAGGTGGACTAGAAAAAGAAAATGGTTCGGGTAAAGTGAACTTGTCGCCAGAAGTGCATGAAGAAATGACACGCATTAGAGCTAAAAAAGTTGAAAACATTGCAAAGAAATTACCAGCTACACAAGTTTTTGGAGAGCAGTCTGGTGATCTTTTGATTTTAGGTTGGGGTAGTACTTATGGTTCTATCAAAACTTGTACTGAAAAGCTTTTGGCTTCTGGCTACAAAGTTGGGCAAGTGCATTTAAGACACTTAAATCCAATGCCAAATGATCTAGGTTCAATCGCGGCGCGCTTCAAGCATGTCATGATTCCAGAACTAAATAATGGGCAATTTAATATGTTGTTTAGATCTAAGTTTTTGATTGATACAAAAGCTGTCAACCAAATGAATACTAAGCCTTTTAACGTGAGCGATTTAGTTAGAATTGCCGAAGAAATTATTGGAGGAAAGAGATAATGACTACCCAAGAATTAACAAAAAAAGATTTTATTGCAGAAGGAGACGTTAAATGGTGTCCGGGTTGTGGAGACTATTCAATTTTGTCTTCAGTGCAAACGGTGCTTCCAAGCTTAGGCATCAAAAAAGAAGACTATGTTTTTATTTCTGGAATTGGTTGTTCATCAAGGTTTCCTTACTATATGGCAACTTATGGTTTTCATACTATTCATGGTAGAGCTCCAACAGTTGCTTCTGGTGTGAAAATTGCTAATCCTGATTTGTCTGTATGGATGGTTACAGGTGATGGAGATGGTTTGTCGATTGGTGGTAACCATACTATGCACATGATGCGCCGTAATATGGATTTAAAAGTAATGTTATTTAATAACAGAATTTATGGTTTAACCAAAGGTCAATATTCACCAACTTCTGAAAAAGGAAAAGTCACAAAAACTTCTTTGATGGGTTCGATTGACTCTCCAGTAAACCCAGTAAGTTTTGCTATTGCATGTGGAGCGACTTTTGTGGCTAGAACAAGTGCGGCAAATCCTAAACATATGCAAGAAACTCTAAAAGCTGCAGCTGCACACAAAGGAACTGCTTTTATTGAGATTTTTCAAAATTGTAATATTTTTAATGATGGTGCATTTGCAAAATACCTTAACAAAGATTCTAAAGATGCAGAAAATTTGTTTTTGGAAGCTGGTAAACCATTGTTGTTTGATAATGATACAAAAGGTATAGTACTTGATACTAGCGGCGCTGAGCCTGAGTTAAAAGTGGTTGAAAACACTGGCGATACCTCAAAATTTATTAGACACAATCCAAATGTAGATTCAACTACAATGCCATATTTAATTGGACAATTAGGAATTGAAGATGCCAATTTCCCAACTGCAATGGGAGTAATCAGACAAGTTGCAAGACCAACTTATGATGAGATTTTATACGAACAAGAAAACGAAGCTATCAAACAAAAAGGTGAAGGGCAACTTAAAGACTTGATCTATTCTGGTGACATTTGGACTGTTGATTCGGCAAAAACAGCTAAATAAGGGGAGGCAGTTTCCACTGACCAGCTAATTTAAATAAAGTTAATACACAAAAAGAAGTGCTCATCGGTTGTAAATAGTGAAAAACCACAACGAAAATGAGCACTTACCAATGTCTTACCCGTGATGACCGCCTTAAAATCGCATCAATGAGGCTATTTAGCCCACACCAATACCGAATAGCTGAGCAAATAGGCTGCAGTCAATCGGCAATTAGCCAAGACATAGCAAGAAATTCCGTAGATGGGATCTATGATTTCAAAAAAGCACAAGAATTGTCTAATACTCGAAAAATAGAAAGATCAAAACCTATTTTGATGACGAAGAAATCCAAGGCTTCATAAACCAAGAGCTGAAGAACCGTAGAAGCCCAGAACAAATATCAAGGCTTGCAAAACGGGTAGGTAAGCAGGTTAGTAAGAGCTCTATTTACAACTACATTAATCAAAATCCAGAATTAAAAAAGTATCGAAAGAACAAAAAATATCGAAAACGCAGCCAATATCAAGCTTCTAGGCATGGTATTCCAGATAGATTAAGCATTAAGGGCGTGCTTCCAAACCCGTAATAAGTATCTCGAGTCTTTAGATTTGGGCATAAGTAGGGTTTGGTTAGACACACCTAACAAAAGAATCAAACACCGCCGCTTAGTGAGTTTCACGCAGTGAAACAAGCTAAGCGTAAGGTCGTTTGTGGGACTGATTTCTGACCCCATTTGCTAGTGATTTTAATAAACTGATGCTCTAAACTCCACCTGAATCTTATAAAAGCCTTTAAAACAATGGTATTTTAAGACTTTTTTGATTGATGTAGCGCCACGCTGTAAATACAAAATAAAATTATCAAAAGTCTTTTATTTATATAGGTTTTTTGAAGATTTATATTTCTAGGTGGAGTTTAGAGCATCAGTTAGTGATTTTAACATTTCACTGTATTTTAAAATTCAAATGGGGTTTGGAATCAGTCCTTGCAGAGAACTTACGCACAGCTCCAATGAGATGTTTAGATTGGCAAACCCCAGAAGAAGCTCTTGAAAGAGAGCTAGCTTTTGACACGAGTTGATTAAAATTCAAATCAAAAAGAATCCGAGTTAGTCATTTGTCTCCCTGATTGCAGACGCCCAGAATTTCTTAATTTGTCTTTTACCTCTTGTAAATTTCTTCGGATATCTGTTTCATTTTGAGAATGAAAAATTAGAATATGGAGTAAATAAGACATAAAACCACTATTATCGAGTTCATCATTAGCCGGATCAAATTTACCATTATTTGGAGGAGTATCATCTACAAAGTATATTGTTCTTATTTTACCATCTATAGTAATATCGAGTGGGAAAATATAATTAGATGGTTTAATTTCCCAACCAAAAACAGACTTAAATTGAATCCGCACCTCATCTCTAGCATTAAAAAAGCCTTATATAAACCTTGATAATCTACAAAGTGTTGCTGTAATTCAGGTGGTAAACCTTTAAATATTAGTTCCCAATGTTCTTCTATATCTCTATTTTTTTGATTTTTCATCTCTAATAGGACCTGTATATGTATTTTCATTTAATGTGTGATTTACAGGAAAAAACACGACTAAATCTTCTTTATCAAAATTCTCAGGGCTAAAATATTTAGCATAGTCTGGTTGTTCTGTAAATTTAACGAAATCTAAAAAATACTTTATAGTATTTAAGGGCTGTTCTTTACTTGGGTCGAGCGCGGTGGAATTTGATGATTCATTTTCCGAATATATTGTTTCTAATGATTCTATTGGTGTTGCTATACTTTTGTTTACAATATCATTCACGTTATTGCTAATCTGTATTTGATTTACTTGCTCAGTATTTATATCTTGTTGAACAATCAATTTGTCATTATAGTTATACGCTAAGGTCCCTAAAAATAGCGCAATAGCCCCCATAGCCCCCAAAAGTCTTTTGCCAATTTTATTTTGTCTTATAAGTTTTCGCAATTCTTCTTCAGTGGCAGTTGGATCCATTAGAGTTTCAAGGATTGATTTAGCTTGTTCTTGTTGTTTAGGACTAAGATTTGCTTGCCTTAATTGATGATCAAATATAGCAAATATCATAGCTTCTTTTGTAACATCTTGAGCAGTTCTCAAATAATGAACAGCGTCTTCAAACAAGCTAGATAAATTAACGTCTCTAATGTAGTAAGCTAAATCACTTTGAAATGGTTTTTTGTGTGCTTCAGCATATAAATCTAATATATCTATTCGTTCACTCTGAAAAAGCCCTGTGATTATACTGTTTGTAAGCCTTGAATATTTAACAACGTTTTCAATAATCTGTTGTTTCTCTGCTTCTACTTCTCTTTGATGCAATTTAACACTCTTATATATCTCTGCCATTTGCTCTCTATTAATAGGTGTAAATATGATATTATTTGTACTTGTTTTGTGGTCACCCGCAAAGCTCAAAAAACTTGAATAACTTTTAAAACGCTTATTTAACCTAAAGATAACACCCCAATCTTCGCTAGTTAATACTTCATCAGAGTCTTTATTACGATTTTGCATATAAGCTTCTAAATCAAGTTTAGTATTGCTATTGTTCCTGTCAGTAAAATAAGCTCTCAAAAAAGCAATAAGGTTGGGATCTGGATTGACAGTACTTGTAGGAGTAATTATCGTTTTATTTGGATCAAATGATTGATCGTCTGATAGTTCAGTTCTAGTTGGAGCTTGAGCGGCTGGAGCTGTATCACCACCAGCTTTACCTGAACGAACTGAAATAGAAGAAGGTGGTTCGTCATCATCAGATAAAACACTGTTTTCTGTTTCTGTATCACCTTTGTTTTTATACCGCTCTAACTCACCTAAAATTTTGTTTTGGTTATCTTGATTATCAGGATTCATTGAAGATATAAACATACCTTCAAAATCAATTAATCTGGAAGAAAATGACTGGACAACTAAAGCTATAAATTCTTCATCTCCAGATTTGTCAATTATCGTATCTAGGACATCCGATGGAAAACCTTGTTTTAATAAATCACCTTTTAATGACTCTCGCATTTCTTGTAGTTCTTGATCAGAAGCGCGCAAACTGCTGAAACTTTTATGTTTGAGGTAAAGTTCTAAAGTCGTTTTAGAAATCATAACTTGTGTTTTAGTTGAATCAGAATTAGTAATTAAAAATTGAGCAAATAAACTTTGTAAATTACGAGAAGGACTAATACTGTCAATATTTATACCAGTTCTTTCTTGGTAATCTTTAATTAAAGCATTTCTTTTTTCTTCTACTGCTTTGTCTGGGTCATAATTTGTGTCATCGGCTTGACTGTCAACCGGCAAATATTTTTCTTGAAAAAGACGCTGGGCTCGTAATGTCATTATGTCAGGGTCCAAGTCTATGTTAGCTAACTTATTTTTTAATATAAAAAATTGTATTTTTTGTTCTAAGGTTAATTTAGCAAATTTTCTTCCACCACCTTGACTTAAGAAATCATTAATTTGACCACCATCTGTAAGATCAATGCTTTCTGCAAGTTGTTGAGGACTACCAGTAGAAAAATTCTCAGGAGTTTCCGAACTAGTATTACTAGAACCAACTCCTCTGTCGAAAACAGGTATTACTACAGTTTTTGGCTGATCAACACCAACACTCATTAATACTATTATATAATATATCTAAATAAAATTATTACTTAAATTTTTTAAACTTTCAACTAATTCAAGTTTGAAATTAAATTTTTGATAGCAGATTAAGGATCTACTAGAGCGTGAGGCTTCGTCGATTTTTCAACCCTAATGGGACTGATTCCAAACCCTACTTATGCCCAAATCTAAAGACTCGAGATACTTATTACGGGTTTGGAAGCACGCCCCTAATGCAAGAGTGAAACTTGGCTCAGAGGGTGAAACCTTAATATTTTTGTTAAGCGAATTGCGCCTCAAAACTTCGTTTTTTAGCGAATCTTTAAGTCTCTATTATTTGATCAAATTCTTCAAGTTTTTTGGGTTTTTGTTCTTTGATAGCTTGAAAAACCTTTTTTTGTACAAAGTAAACAGAATCTATTTTTGTGAATTGGTCTTGATTAATTATTTTTAATGGATGCAGGTTTAATGACTTCATGACTAAATGATGTATAAAACTTATTTCTGGAGGCTTGAAAAAATTAATTACTATTAAGGTTTTTTTGTTTAAATCTAATTCTTGTTTTTGAGCTTTAGAAATATTTATGTTGGTCAAAGCATTTATTGAATATTTTTGTTGAAAATGGTAATTATAGTTAGAAAAAAGAGTAAAACTTAAAAAAACTATAAACATAATATTATTTTTAGAGAAATTAAAAATTTGATAAATTACGATAGTCCACAAAGGTAAGACTATTAAGAAAAATCGTACTGAAAAAGAAACATTTGTTGAAAGACATAAGTCCAAGAGTAAAACTGAAACTGAAATAGCTAAAACAATTTGTAAATAAAGATTTTTTTTAATGAAATTCTTTTTTCTACTTATTCTAAAAATAATTAATAAAAAAAATATCAAAGCAATATTTTTTTGAAAATTAAAAGTATACAAAATATATTGAGAATTAAAAAAAGAATCCAAGATATATAAATAGCTTTTTTGTAGAAAATGATTCAAAGTTTTGTCTGTAAAAGCGTGTACAAAAGGAATATAGATCAGAATATTCAAGAATAAAAAGAGTAGTTCCTTTTTATATTTAAAAATATTTTCAAGAAATCTTTGATTTGGTTTTTTATAATGCCAAATTACAACAGCTATTAAAACTGGAATAAAAAGTAATGTCAAAAAGTGTGTGAAAAAGCAAAGATTTATTAGAAAACATAAAAGTAAAGAGTTTACTAAGGATTTTTGTTTTAGATATTTTTGTAAAAACGTTAATATCAAAAGAAATAAAGCTGTAATGAGTGAATATGATTTTGGAAAAATACTTTGATAGGAAATTAAACTAATTGAAGAATAAAGTCCAAGGATAGCTAAAATTTGGCAAACTTGAAAACGATTATTAAAAAGAAAAAAGGCAAAACAAAGTAGCAAAAATATATAACTTGCAAAAGAATAGAATCTCATATGTATAAAATCACTTTGTTGATATACAAATATTTTGGCTATTAGGTCATTTAAGGGGGGGTGATTACTAATAAGATGTGATTTTTTTAAATGTTGTAAATAGTTTTCAAAAAGATTTTGTCCTTTAGGGAAATTCAATTTTTCATAAATCTTTTTAACTGGTTGAATTTGATTTAGATTAATATGAGGGTTTTTAAAGAAATGAATTGATTGAGCATTTGCCCTCGCTAAAACATAAATTTCATCGTATTCAAGCTTATGTTTTTTGATTTTGGAAAAATTTACTGAAATCGATATAAAAATAAGCAGACAATAAATATTAAATATATGAACTGGTTTTTGTACATAAATATTCATAATTAAATCTACAAATTATTAAATATAATCTGGGTTAGAAGGTCCTTCCAAAATTTTGTCGATGCCGTCGAGAGGGTCAAGACCACAACCATCACTACCATTGTCAATTCCTTCAGAAGACGGACATGGATAACAAAATCCTTTATTGTTAGAAACTCGTTCACTACTTATTTGTTCTAAAATAGATTCTTGTAATTTACTCGCTACACGTTTCGACAAGCCCAGTACTTTTCTATCCTTTTGAGTAATTTTCGCGCAAAGTTTCACTTCAACATTTGAATCTGAACTTTGCTTATAATCCATAGTTATACATGAAAATTGTTTTCTCTTTGCTAAAACACCATTTAAAGAAGTTACTACAATAATTATCACAAGTAAGATTTTTTTCATTTTAATAAGTTGCCTTTTATCTAAAAATAGATATCGACAACTTGAAAATTTTCTTTATAGTTTTTTTGAACTAATTAGCAATATGTAAATACTATTAGCTTGCGATAATTTTTTGCGCAACTTCTCTTAAGCCAACTCTTTCGTCCATTGCAGTTTTTTGCAAACGACGATAAGCAGTAGGCTCATCTATTTCATACTTTTTCATTAAGAGACCTTTTGCTTTTTCTACTAATTTTCGGGTCTCTAATTTGTTGTTTAACGAATCAATCTCACTTTGCAATTGATACATTTCTAAAGCTCTTGCCATAGCAACTTCAATGGCTGGCGCCAAATCAGCCTTGCGTAAGGGTTTTGTTAAATATGCAAACACACCAGCTTTTGATGCTTCTTCGTACAATTCAGGTTGCGAATAAGCAGTCAACATTATAATGGGCACCCGCCTTTTTACTGTTCCTTGCAATTCTTTGGCTGCCTCAATACCATTTTTATTTGGCATTCTAATATCCATAAAAACTATATCTGGCTCGTGTTGTTTTACAAGCTCAATTACTTCAGCTCCATCTCTTGCCTCAGCAACAACCTGACAAGTAGAAGCTTCTTCTAAAAGCTCCTTCAAATCCATCCTAATTAAAGGCTCATCATCTGCGATGACAACTCTTATTAAATCTTCTTCAAGAACCATAAAACTATTATAATACTTAGCTAGTTAAAATGTTTGGTATTAACAAATCAACTTGTATACCACGGGTATTTTTATCATGATCATAATTAGTTACACTCAGCTTGCCGCGCAGACTGTCCTCAGAAATATTTCTGATAATTTCCCAACCCAAACCAGTACTTTTTTTATAATCGAAACCCTCTTTAAAACCACCACCATCATCTTTAAAGAGCATATGCAGGTTTTTTTCTTTTGCCATCAAACTTATGTCGATTTTAGAAATTTTACCCATGGTATGTTCCAAAGTATTAGTCAAGATTTCATTAAAGACCAAAGCTAAATTAGTTGCATCTTCACTAAGCATAAAAATTTTATCGGGGCAATTAAAAATCAGTTGCACATCTTCAGCACCAAAAGATGTAATGAGACCCTTTAAAATAATTTGCGCAAGCTGACCAAAGTCAACGTTTTCGATATCATTAGAGCGAGCCAAATGTTCATGCACTAGAGCAATGCTATTGGTTCGATTAATTGCTTCATTAAAAGAACTTTCAAGCTCTGGGTTTCGTCTTTTTTGCATTCTTAGCAAAGAAACAATTGTTTGCAAATTATTTTTTACACGATGATGAATTTCTTTTAGAAGTGTCTCTTTCATTTTCACTTCTGAATTATCTTTTAAAAGTAAAACTTGGAAATCATCACTAATTTGCACATAACGCAAAACCAAATTGCGCTGTCTCAAAGTGATTTCTTCTTTTTTGACCACCGCTTGACTAAGAATTTTTTTATTGATTTTACGAGGGAAATTAGTAAAAATCTCATCAATGTGCCGTCCAATAAGCTGAGATGCATGCTCTGCAATTTCAGAGAGCAAGTTTACAGAAAGTGGGTTTGCAAAAAATATATTTTGTGCTCCATCAGTAGTTTTTAAAATTAATGAGCCCTCACCAAAAGCAATATTTGGAAAAGTTGTTTTGTCGATTATTTTTTGTTTAACTGATTTAATCAAAATATCAGCCATCAAATCCCAATGCTGACCTAAAGTAGCACGAGTTGTATAAATATCTCTTTCGATGGTTATCACCGCATCAGCAACTTTGTTTTTTTTTGTTTCATCAAAAAAAACAGGGAAAGCAAATTCTTGAATACGACGATTATTAATAACCAAACCAAATTGTCCAAGAATAGGTTTACCTAAACGAAAAGCTTTAGCAATAAGTACGTCTTTATGCGGCTGAATTTTCACGCCAGTCTCTGAAGAAACACGCTGGGGACCTAAATACAAAGAATCTTGATTTGGGTGAAAATAATTATGCACAACGATATCGTCATTGTGATTTTTTATAAATAGTTTTATGTCAGCTTGTAAAAGCTCTGAAACAAAAGGTAAATTAGCATCTAATGATTTTAAAATTTGTTCAGAATCGTTTTTTATTACAGTCATATCAATGCGTAAGTTTTAAAAATTTTCTTTTTCCAACTTGCAAAACAGCTTCTTGAGCTGGGTTAAGCTCAAAATTTGGATCATCAATTTTTTCTCCAGCAAGTTTGACACCGCCTCCAGCTATTAATCTTTTTGCTTCGCCTTTTGAAGCACATAATTTTGAGTCAGAAAGTAAATCAATGACGCGAACTGTTTGCGTGAGTTTCATTTCTGGAATATCATCAGGCACTTCTTTATTTTTAAATTGATTGATAAAATTTTGAGCACTTCTTTGAGCAGTATCACTATCATAGTAAATAGAAACTATTTTTTGAGCCAACTCATCTTTTAAATTACGTGGATTTTCACCTGAGTCTAAACGACTTTGATAAGCAGTAATATCAACCGGCAATGCCTGAGCAGCTAAAGCAAAGTAATCTAAAATAAGTGCATCAGGAATACTCATAGTTTTTCCATAAATATCATCAGCACCATCATTAATACCAATATAATTTTGATATGATTTGGACATTTTTTTTGTGCCATCAAGACCTACCAACAAAGGCATAGTCATTGCCATTTGTGGTTCTTGCTCATAAGACCTTTGCAAATCTCTACCAACCATTAGATTAAATAATTGATCAGTACCGCCTAACTCAATATCAGCTTGCAATTCAACACTATCGTAACCTTGCAATAAAGGATAAATAATCTCATGAGCATAAAGAGCTTGACCTGCATCTAATCTTTTACCAAAAGCATCTTTTGCAATCATTTGATTAACAGTAACTTTTGCTGCAAGTTTAATCATGTCAGTCATAGAAAATTTTGCAAACCAATCTGCATTATTTACAATTTGTACTTTATTAATATCAAGTACCTTTGAAACTTGATCTATATAAGTTTGAGCATAAGTGTTTACTTCTTGCGCGCTTAAAGCAGGTCTTGCTTCATTACGACCAGAAGGATCGCCGACTTGGGCGGTATAGCCGCCAATAAGCAATATTGCCTGATGACCAAAATCTTGAAATTGTTTAAGTTTATTGATACAAACCATATGCCCCAAATGTAAATCTGAACTTGTTGGATCAATACCAAGTTTTACTTTTAGAGGTTTTTTGGTTTTTTCAGATTTAACTAAAAGCTCTTTGAGAGCATCAACACCACCGGGCTTAAGGTCAACAACACCTTGAGATAAAATTTTGATTTGCTCGTCTATATTCATTTTAATTAACCGTGGGTGATGCTATCACTGTCAATAATTAATTTTACACGGTTTTTCAAATCTTCATTATTAGAATTTGATATAAAATAGTCCCAAGTTTGTTTTGCTAAGCCTTTTTCACCCAAGTCCCAATAAACTAAACCTAAGACATAGTAAACCTGAGTAAAGCTTGGATTAATTTCCTTGACAATTTCATATTGTTTTTTTGCGTTATCTAAGTCTTTGTTTTCTTGTAAAAGCAATCCATAATTGTAATTAGAAAGCAAGTCTTTTGGGTAATTAGTTACTATGCGCTTATACATTGCAATAGCTTCATCTTTATAGCCAAGAGCTTTAAAATTATTTGCAGCTCCTTGCAAGGCATTAAGATTGTTTGGTTGCTCTTGTAAAATTGTTTGGTATTCAGAAAGTGCTTCAAATAAATTGTTTTGTGAGTGTAATAAATTAGCTAATTTTAAACGCGTTGTAATTGTCTCATCTAGAGCAGAAGCTAAACGCAATTGCTCAATAGCTTTTCTTTCATCAGACAAATGAATTAAAAAATCTGCATATAAATTTCTTGCTTCAACACTTGCTGGGTCTTCTTTAATCCAACTATTTATAATTCTTTCTGCCTCTACATTTTTGCCAAGCGCAATTTTAATAAAGCTCAATTCTTTATAGACATCTTTATCATTCAAGAATTCATCAGAATGATTTTCATCTTCTAAAAGTTGTTCAAAACTAGATTCTGCAGATTCTAGGTCTTGCTCCATCTTGTATGCAATACCCAAGTTATACTGCACATTGTTTTTAAATAGTTTTTCGTTTTCAGTGGGAGTTTGGTTTGGATCTTCAAGAACCAAATAATTATCTAATAAATCTTTATAGTATTTAATTGCGACACCATGATCACCCATTTCTTGCCTTAAAGAAGCTAACAAAAATATGACTTCAGTATCATTGGGTTTTTCTTGTAATAATTCTTCGTATTCATTTTTAGCATTTTCATTTTGTCCAAGTGAATAATAAATCTGAGCTAAATTAAATCTACTTTTATGGTCATTTGGATTAATCTCGATTGCTTTTTTGTAATCTTCAACTGCTTTTAACAACTCATTTTGAGATTGAAAAATATATGCAGAAATTGCATATTCATCGATAGATTCAAAGGCGACGATCGCCTCATCTTCTTGTTGGTTTGACCAATAGGTGTGAGCCAGAGCTTTTTTCCACTTTGGTTCTGACTTTAAAGATAAAGCTTTTTCATAATTGATTACTGCATTATCGAGATTGTCTTGCTTGTGAGCAATGAAAGCTAAGTCAGCATAAAGGTTTGGAACATTTGGATCAATAGCAACTGCTTTATCATAACTTTCTTTTGCTTTATCAAATTGAGACAAAGCTAACCAAGAGTCGCCAAGATTTTTTAAAATGCTGTAATCATCTGGAAGGTATTTGAGAACATAATTATATTGTTCGATAGCCGCCATGTAATTATCAGTTGCCTGCAAAGCCGCTCCCAAATAACTTCTGGCTTTGAGATTTTCAGGGTAGGCTAAAACAACTTTATTAAAAATTTCAATTGCCTCTTTGAATCGTGCCTCTTCAAAAAATAATCTTGCAATATTAGATTGCAAAAGAGTATTATGAGGTTCTAAATTTGCAACTTTGATATAGTACTTTAAAGCTAAATCCTTTTCATTAACTCTTCTAAAGTTTTTGCCATCAAAAGATTAGCCATAGTGTCTGAGCTTTTGAGACTAATTGCTTTTTTGAAATATTCTTTAGCTGTAATGAGAGACTGTTCTTTTGAGACACCAGTGTAATTGAGTTCTAATAAACCTAATTTAACGTAGGTTGCAAAGTCACGTTTTTCAAGTTGACTCGCATAACGAAGCAAATTCTTTGCCGCTGTCGGCTTGTTATCTTTTTCAGATTTAAGTGCCTCTACATAAGTATTTATAAATTCTGGCGCTAAAGTTTGTTGAGAGTTTGCGGGCAAAGAAAAACTGAGACTGCAAGCTAAAAAACTAGGTATAAACAATAATTGTGAAAAACGTTTCATTACACTCTTAACTTCTTTATTATAAACAAACTTTACAAGAAAGGACTATTAACTAAAGACATTATTTTTTTCTTTAAAGTTCCTTAAAAAATCAACGTGCCAGGCACAAAGAACACTATTTTTGCACTTATCTTAAGCCCCCTGCTTAATTAGGGAAATATAGGAGATAAGACTGCCTAGCATGATAAGAAAATAATTACTAGAATTAACTCATGTCGAAATTTCAAGCTGTTCTATTTTATAAACCAAAAAAAATCAAACTTGCAGAACTTGAGAGAAAAGACCTACACAAAAATGAAGTTCGAGTAAAAATTCTTTATGCTTTGACAGGTGGCACAGATGTTAAAACATATTTGCGAGGTCACCCAAAATTGATTAAAGAAACCCCTTCAACTTTTGGTTATGAATTATGCGGAGAAGTTATCGAAAGTAAAAACCCAAAATTTCAAATTGGCGACAAAATTATTTCTGCAAATACGGTACCTTGTGATAAATGTTTTTTTTGTAACAAAAACCAAGCCGAGCTATGTGAAAATCTGGAATTTCTCAACGGTTCCTTTGCCCAAGAAATTGTGATTCCAGCAGCACTTGCAAAAGTCAATCTATATAAAATTTCCAAAACAATTGACCCTAAAATCGCGGCTTTCACTCAAACACTTGCAGTATGCCTTTTAGGATTTGAAAGAACACATATTAAAGACAATGACATTGTTTGTGTTTACGGCATTGGCGCCGTTGGACAGTGTTTTATACAACTTTGTAAAACCTTACGAGAAAACGTAACTGTTGTTGCAATTGGTTCTTCGGATATCAAAAAAAAACTTGCAAAAAAATATAAAGCTGACCTAGTCTTAGATTACAAAAAAGATGATATCGAAAAAGAAATTAAAAAACTCTATCCGCATGGCGTTGATAAAATCATTGAAGCAACTGGAAAGCCTGAAGTATGGCAAGATTGTTTAAAGTTTGTTCGTCAAGGTGGTTTGATAAATTATTTTGGTGGCTGCCCAAAAGATTCTAGTATAAAAATTTCTACCTATGATTTACACTACAAAGAAATTACTCTGACTGGTAGTTTTCATCATACACCTAAACATATTCAACAAGCACTGACTCTATTACAAAGTAATGTGATCAAGGTTGATGATTTGATTAGTGACACTATGCAGCTTGAAGATTTAGAAAAAGCTTTAAAATTAATGATCAAAGGCGAGGCAATTAAAGTTGCTATTAAAACTTCCCATTAGGGTCAAGTACATTTAACCAATTACAATAAACTTAGTTAAGGGACTGATTCCAAACCCCATTTTGAATTTTAAAATACAGTGAAATGTTAAAATCACTAGCAAATGGGGTCAGAAATCAGTCCCACAAACGACCTTACGCTTAGCTTGTATCACTGCGTGAAACTCACTAAGCGGCGGTGTTTGATTCTTTTGTTAGGCGTGTCTAACCAAACACTACTTATGCCCAAATCTAAAGACTAGAACGACAAAATGTTAAGTATGAGACATGAGAAAAATGACACGGTCCGAGACAAAAATGTCCTAAACATGAGACAAAAATGACACGGTCCGAAATGTCCTAAACATGAGACAAAAATGACACGGTCCGAAATGTCCTAAACATGAGACAAAAATGACACGGTCCGGAGTGTCTCAATTAGGCATCCAAGCGGAATTTACCATCATCACTTGCAATATCAATATTACCGCGCGCTTTCCATTCTACTAATTTAATAGCTAAATCATCTCGCTTGGTTTTTCTTTGTGTAATTTCATTTTCGATACGTGAAATTTCAGCTTCGATACTTTCAATTTCTGTTTTTTTAATCTTAGGTTGATCTAACTTTACAGTAAGTTCATCAAGTTTAGCTAAGGCTAAATCATCTTGCCAATCTAATTCTTTAATTTGCTTATGAATTTTCCTATCTAACTTTTCTCTATTACTAGGAAGATTTTTAAGATTATCATTAAAATCAGTCACTTTAATTTGCCCTATGGCAATCATTAGTAAAATCTCTTCACGCTTACGACTAAAGCCGGGTACAAGTTTCCTACAATCTTTAACGTAATGATCTAAATCAAAAAGAGCTTTTTTAACTGCAATACTTTTAAAAACTTTTAGTTCTGTTTTAAAACAGTTTAAATGCTCTGCCCAACCTTGAGGATTCAGCTCTCTCCAGTATTTTTCTAATTCTTCTGGTGCTTTTTCATTTTCACCTTTATCCAAACCAGTGATCGCGACTTTAATGGCTAATTTAGCCATATAAGTATCAAGCTCGGCTTTTAGTTGAGCTGCTGTTTTTTTTGGCTGTGGGTCTTTTTCAACCATCTTTGTATCATCATACAATAGTTTTAACTAGTGTTAATCGGCTTATATATGACAAAGTTTTATTTATGGGCGTGCTTCCAAACCCGTAATAAGTATCTCGAGTCTTTAGATTTGGGCATAAGTAGGGTTTGGTTAGACACGCCTAACAAAAGAATCAAACACCGTCGCTTAGTGAGTTTCACGCAGTGAAACAAGCTAAGCGTAAGGTCGTTTGTGGGACTGATTTCTGACCCCATTTGCTAGTGATTTTAACATTTCACTGTATTTTAAAATTCAAAATGGGGTTTGGAATCAGTCCCTTTATAAAAACTATGCTGTTAACAAATACTGATCCCAAGGTGCCTTAATAGTACCTAAATTAATTGAAGCAACAAATTCAATAGCACGCTCTGTAGGTGTTTTTTTGATCTCTTGTAAAGGGCTAGGAGGTGCTTCTCTTTGAGTATTTTTTTGTAAATTTCTTAATGAAAGTAAATCGGCTCTTTCACCAGCAGAATTTGTAACAGAGCGAGCGAGAGCATCTTGAATAGAACTAAGTTCAGAATCATTATCAGAAGAAACCATAGTTCTCACTAAGTTTAAATTCTCTTCTCCAGCTTTTAATAAATCTGCCGCACTTAAACTATCGCCTTTTAGAGTTGAATAAAAATCATCTACCAACTCAAGCATTGATTCTGATAAAGGACCTTTAGCTAATTCACGTTGCACAAATGCAACAAACTTTTTACCTCTGTCGGCACCAAGTGTATAAATTTTCTCTAGTTTTGCATCAAGAGGATTTTTAGTTTTCTTCTTTGCTTGTTTTTGGTTAGCACCAACATCATCTTGACTTTGAACAGCTTGAGCAACAACTTGATGATTTTGCTGTACTTCAGGTTTATCAGTAGAAGGTACTTGAGACTTAGCTTTTGCTAAACCTTGGTGGTTCATTTGTTGTACAAAGTTTTTAGCGGCTTGCTGTTTTAACTCTTTATCTTTTTTATTTAAACTAACTGCTTGACTTAAATTTTTACTAGTTGCTTGCTCGTTTGGAGTAGAAATTTTCTTTTGAAAAGAATCCAAATGTTTACGATTGGCTGCAGCCCCTCTTCTTAAATCTTGTGCATTTTGACTTTGTCTTTGAACAACAGTTTCATTTTTCTCAAAAACATCTTTTTCTAATTGAGGCTTTGAAGTATTTGCTGTAGGTTTTGCAACAGTCTTTGCAATTGTTTTAATAGCAGCTTTTGGCCCCTGCATTCTATCTCTTGCAGATTGTTTTGGTATTTGAGGAGCTTGAAATCCTCTGCTGTTTGAATCAACTGGCATTATTTATAAAGTACAAATTTGAGTTTAAGGTTCAGTTAAAAAAAGCCTTTAAAAATAAAAAAGTGGTAGTAAAACTACCACTTTTTTGAGGGAGGGAGAACTAAAATTAATTAAGCACCCGCAGTTCCTGCGCCATCAAGAGCCTTGACAAGCTTTTGATCTTCTTCTGAATCTTTTTTATTATCAGCTTTAGAAACCTGTGCAGAATCTTTAACCTCTGCAACATAGTTGAAATCAACTATTTCTTCAACTTGCGCAAAGTGAGTAGGAGCTCTATCTTGATTTAAAAAACTTAATTCTTCATCTTCTGTAGATTCATCGCCATCAATAAATCTATTAAAAGATTTTTCTTCTTTCAAACTTGCTTTTTCAGCGAGTTTTTCTTTGTTTTGTTGCTCTAATTTTTCTTGATTCTTAGTTTCTTCTTCTTGAATTGCCTTTTGCTCGTCCTCAATTTCCTTATGAGCTTTATCATCTTCCTTAATCTGAGCAGATCTTGCTTCAGTGCTATGAACATTTGCCTCAGAATTATAAGATGTTGCAGAGTTTTTTAACGATGCAATTTTTGATTGTAATGAAAATTTTTGTGGGTCATCAGAAGCTATTGTATCTAAATTGCTTTGAGCTAAAGCAGCTTGTGATGTTGCTCGATTGGCATTTGCTTTTGCTTGGTTTGCTAATTGTTGGTAAGTTGAACTATCCATAATCTTGGCTCCTTTTTAAGAGTATTCAAGCTATAACACAGATAAATTATGTTTTGGTTAAGGACTTAAAAACAATTGAAAATTGCTAAAATAAGCTCCATAATGCAAACTACAAACAAGCACTTAAGCACTTTAGAAAAAAACTATGAAGCTATACAAGCTGTGACGGCCATCGTTGCTGACACATTGGGTCCAGAAGGTTTAAACGTTATGCTTATAGATGAATTTGCCAATGCTTTTTGTACTAATGATGGTGTCACCATACTCACTAAATTACAAATCAAAAATCCAGTTGCAAAATATATTAGAGATGCCGCACTGGCACAAGAAGAAAAAGTTGGCGATGGTACCACTAGTGTTTGTGTGGTTTTAGAGGCTCTTTTAAAAGAATCTATTAACACCCTAAAAAATAAAGATATTTCGACAATAAGGCTAACCAAACTTTTACATCAAGCTAAACAAAGAATTTTAGAATTGATTGCAAAGCAATCAATTGCAGTAGAAAAGCTAGATGATGAAAAATTATTTGCCGCAACGGCAATAGCCTCTAGAGAAGATTTGCAATTAAGTAAATTAATTCAACAACTTTATATAAAAAGTTTTTCTAATACAAAACAAGGAAAATTTGACTTGAGCGAACATATTTATGCTTATAAAAACACTCATGACCATATTCTTCCGGGCTTCATCATAAAGAAAAAGCCACACTTAAACTCAAAAGAAAAAATCAAAGATTGTGAAATCCTTATGGTCAAAGGTTCTTTAGAACCTCAGGCAATCTCAAGTGAGGCTGCGAGCACTGATGAAGGAGTAAAAAAATTCAACAACAACGTTCAAGAACTTGTTGAGCTTTGTAAAAAGATCAAAAAAAGAGATATCAAAGCAGTTTTTTGTTCTGGTTCAATTTTTCATCAAGCAGAAGAAATTTTAAATAAAGAAGGCATAATTGTACTTTCACATCTTACAGATTCTTGTTTTAGAAATATTGAAAAGGCTTCTAAAGCCATTGCTTGCTCTCGAACTGAACTCTTTGATCAAGATCAAAATTGTTTTAATAACAAATTAGGTAAAATCAAAAGTCTAGAATTCAATGAAAGATTTCAGGCTTTTGTTTTAGAAGCAGAAGCGTTTGCTTTTCACAGTTTGATTTTAGGAGAAAGCACACAAAATCTTCTTGATGAAAAACTGCGAATTGCACAAGATGCGACCAAAGTATTTTATGCAACTTTAAAAGAAGGGCTTAGCAAAGGGGGAGGTATTTTGGAGCTAGATATTTTAAATACTTTAAAAAAAGAAGCTGAAAATCAAGAAATTATCGAAATCTTAGAAGCCGGGCTTTCAAGTATTTTTTTACAAATACAAAAAAATACAGGCTGGCAAATGACTCCAGCAGACTTAGAAAAAAAGTTTGCAGAAGAAAATATTTTAGATGCAAGCCTTGTCAAAAAAACAATTATTGAGATTGCCTTTGACCTTTGTTCACAAATAATTAAAGTTAAAAACGTTGTCATAGCAAATAGTTACTAGCAAGTCTTTACAAATGCTAAAATTATTTGCATATGGGAAAATCTTTATTTGAAAAAGTTTGGCAAGCACACGTTGTTGAGGAATTACCCGGAAACAACAATTTGATCTTTATGGATCAAATCATTGCTCATGAAATTACCACTCCACAAGGAGCAATTCAAATTGATGAAGAATTTGATGGAAATATTTTTGACGCAAAACGAATTTTATCGATCAACGATCACGTAGCACCAGCAAAAGATACTGCAACGGCAATCCAAGCTGAAGTACTTAGAAAATGGTCAAAAAAACATGGCATTCGCCACTTTGATATTGGTGAAAATGGAATTTGTCATGTAGTTGCTCCAGAACGTGGCTATGTGCAGCCGGGCATGACTTTATGCTGTGGTGATTCACATACTTGCACGAATGGTGCCTTTGCATGTTTTGCACTCGGGATTGGCACAACCGCAAACGCAGGTGCGATGTTGTCGCAATGTTTACTTTTAAAAAAACCAAAAGTAATGAATATCAATGTAATAGGTTCTAGACAAAATGGAGTTTATGCAAAAGATATAATTTTGGCAATTATTGAAAAGATTGGTTTTAAGGGTGGCACTGGTTTTGTGCTTGAATTCACAGGAGAAGCAATCAAAGCTCTTGACATGGAAGAAAGAATGACAGTTTGCAATATGGCAATTGAAGCTGGTGCAACAAGCGGGATGATTGAAGCAGACGAAACGACTTTTGAATATTTGAGAGGTAAAGAACAAATTTCTGATGATAAATTTGACTCTTTAGTTCAGCATTGGTCACAATTTGTTGCGGACGTAGACGCAGAGTATGACGAAAAAGTAGAACTTGATATTAGCAACTTAGCACCAATGGTTACTTGGGGAATAAACCCAGGCGAAGCAAGTTCAACGGCTGAAAGTATTCCTGAGAATGCAGATCAAAAAGCTTTAGAATATATGGGTCTAAAAGTTGGAGACAAAATCGAAGATTTAGAAATTGATCAAGCTTTCATTGGTAGCTGTACCAATGCAAGAATTTCTGATTTAAGAATCGCAGCAGAAATTTTGAAAGGACAAAAAGTTGCTGTACCAACCATTATTACTCCGGGTTCACAGAAAGTAAAAAGACAAGCTGAAAAAGAAGGTTTGCACGATATTTTCCAAGATGCAGGAGCTCTTTGGACACACGCAAGTTGTGGTCCTTGCTTGGGAATGAGTATGGGTGTTGTTGCACCACAGAATCGTTGTATTTCTTCTACTAATAGAAATTTTCCGGGCAGAATGGGGAATGGAGCAAGAACTCACCTCGCAAGTCCCGCAACAGTAGCGGCTTCTGCAATTACCGGCAAGATTACCAATTCTCAAAAATTACAAAACTTAGCTCAAAGTAAATAAATAATGGAAACTATTGTCAAAAAAATCAACAAAAAAATTTCTTTGGAAATTGATATTCCGGGAGATAAGTCAGTTTCACATCGATCAGTGATTTTTGGCGCCATCAGCCCTGGGCAAACAACCATAAAAAATTTTTTAACTGGCGATGATTGTAAACATACCCTTGAAGCTTTTAGTGCAATGGGTGTTAAACATGAATTTGATCAAGGTGTGCTAACAATTTTTGGTAAAGATTTAAGTGAACTAAGAAAACCACAAGATGCAATCTATCTTGGCAATTCGGGTACAAGCATTAGGCTTTTAAGTGGTTTATTCTCTGGGCTAAATTTCACAACAGTACTAACTGGTGATGAATCATTACAAAAAAGACCAATGAAGAGAATTATCCAACCCCTACAAGACATGGGGGCTGAAATAAACTCAATCGAAGATGGTCTGGCTCCACTTACGATCAACCCTCAAGCAAAAGAACAAAACTTAACAGCTATCAAATATAATTCGCCGATTGCATCTGCGCAAGTTAAATCTTGTATTTTACTTGCCTCATTAAGTGCCGTAGGTACAACAACTATTAAAGAACCTCATCTTTCACGAGACCATAGCGAACGTATGCTTGAATATTTGGGAGCTAAAATAACAAAGAATGCAGATGGCACTGAAATTAGTATCAATGGCAAAGAGGCTTACAAGCAACTTCAGGGTAAAGAAATTTTTGTGCCCGGAGATATTTCAAGCGCTTCATTTTTTATGGTGGCAGCAGCAATTTTAGAAAATGCTGAAATTACTGTAAAAAACATTGGGCTAAATCCAAGTAGAGTTGGAATTTTAGAGGCTTTTGACCTTATGCATGTTAACTATGAAATTTTAAATGAAAGAACAGTAAACAATGAACCTATTGCAGATATAAAAGTAAAATCATCAAATATCAAAGCTGCCGAAATCAAAGGAGCATTAATACCAAAACTCATTGATGAAATTCCAATCATTGCAATTTTAGCAGCTCAAGCTTCAGGAACAACTGTAATCAAAGACGCTCAAGAACTTAGAGTAAAAGAATCAAACCGCATCACAAGCACTTTAAACATGCTTAAAAAATTAAATGTAGAAGCTCACGAGACTGAAGATGGTTTAATCATCGAGGGTAAAAATAAACAAGAATTTACACCTGAGGAAAATACAGAAATTGATAGTTTTGGTGATCACCGCATTGCCATGAGTAGTGCCATTGCAGGACTTTATGCAAAACAAGCTGTAAAAATTTTAAAAACAGAATTTGTGCAAACTTCTTTTCCAAATTTTTTCGAACTTGTAAAAAAACTTGAAGACGATAACTAAATCATGATAGTAAGCCCACAAATTGATGATTTTTTAAAAGATCTTGGTGCAGCAGCAAATTATTTAGGTCATGAGGTCTTCATAGTCGGTGGCTTCCTTAGAAACCTTTTATACAAAGAATTTCACGATAGTTCATGGCAGGTTAATCAAGATATCGATTTAGTTATTAACACAAACGCCATAGAATTTAGTGACAAATTTCAAAAATTTTACGAAGATAATCATGATGAGCATATTAGCTTTGACATCATAGAAAGCTTTGCTCAATTTGGCACTGTGAAAATTAATCACCCCGAAAAAAAAGATTTTAATATAGAAATTGCCAGTACAAGAACAGAGACATATAAAGAAGCGGCTGCTTTTCCGACGGTAAAGATTATTGATTCAATAGAAGATGACTTGCAAAGAAGAGATTTTACGATTAACGCCTTATTGATGTCTTTAAACAAAACAAATTTTGCGGAGATAATTGATCATGTTGGC
This sequence comes from bacterium, assembly GCA_038146805.1. GTDB lineage: Bacteria > Cyanobacteriota > Vampirovibrionia > LMEP-6097 > LMEP-6097 > CAIYXB01. The sequence goes on from JAYQSH010000005.1 coordinate 370,522, forward strand.
GCTCTTAAAGATCTAGAAAACAAAAAAGTCAAAGTCTTTCACCAAGATAGTTTTATAGATGATCCAACAAGGATCTATAGAGCAGTAAGAATGAAACTTGAATATAATTTTGAAATAGAAAATGAAACTTTAACTTATTTACAAACAGCACTAAAGCACCCTGAATTTAATAATTGGTTTTTAAAAAGAAAAAACCGTTTTGCCATTGAAAAAAACAAAATTATAAGCCTTGGAGAAAACAAAAGCAAAGAAGCTGAGAAATTTTTTATGGATTTGGACCATAAGTTCTAAGCCATGTAAAATTACGTCGCAATGATTCTGAGGTTTTTGCAATATCCGTTACAGGTCCACGCATCATGAAAGCAAAGTAATCTTTATCATCAGCACCCGGATTTCTAAGATTAATAATACTAAGCAAATTACCCAAATTAAAACTTTTAATTCCAACCAACTGTAAAATACTTTTAGATCTCTCAGGGACAGCACCCAAGCCTCTAATCATAAGTCCATCAGCAGCGTAATCTACAAAACCTTCAAGATGAAGTTCAATTTGATCTGAATGTAAAATCAATTTTTCTGTTTGCATTTTACCCTTATCAAAAATTATATGAGAAACGATATCATTAAACAATCCACCTTTATAAGTAATAATAGTTTGAAAGACATTATTAAAATCAAAGTTTTTTAAAGTGTTTACTGCGGATAAAAGTTTTTGCATAGTATTTAGAGAACTAAGCTTGCCATCTTTTAGTAAAACACTTGCTTCTCCCTCAAGATTAAAAAACATTTCATCTGGTAATAAACCCTTAGTCTGTCCTTCGAACTGCCCAGAGGCAATACCCTGCGGTACTTCATTACCCAAAGCAAAGAACGATTCCATCGCTTTATGAGCTGAAATATTATTACCCTTGATTTTGAACTTAGAAACCAAGCTATGAAAATCCAGTCCTAAATTTGCTCTGATAAAACCATCTTCGAGCTTAGCACGCAACCTATCAATTTGCATAAAGTCTTCTGTAACTTGCATATCAAAACGGACTTTTTTATAATCTAAAATATTCCATAAACCTTTTAATAATTTGACTTTAATAAACACCGGCTTGTCTTTAACAGATATTAAATTTACACTAGATTTTTGTGAACTTAAATCACCGACAGCAAATTTCTTAGCAATAGCCTGATCAAGAAATTCAATATCACAAAAAGTATGCCTATCATCATAATTACCATCCGTACGACATTGTAAATAACCAGTACCCGGATCAAGATTTAATGTTTCAATACTCTTTATGTGAGGCTCTATTGGATCTAAATCAACTGCTAAAAAATTTCCATTTGTATCTAAAGGCGTATAAGCGTCAATAGAATAATTAATTTTATCACTTTGCTTCCAATCATGAACCTCAAAATCAGTAATTAATTCTGTTGTAACGTCATTTTTGGTAAGAAATAATTTAGTGTTTTTTGACAAAATAGTTTTTGGCGTAAAATAAAAACTTGACTTAGCCCTCGCTTTAACAGTTGGATCAAATTCAAGCCATTGGGCAAATTTTAAGCTATCAACCTCATCAAGACTACCGTTAATATCTAAATAAAATTTTTGAGAATTACCCTTTGCTTGAAAATTAACAGGTAGATATCCTTCTACTTTTAATAATTGAGCAATAGTTTCAGGAATAAAATTGACAAAATCAGCATATTTAAGCTTAGAATCAACATCAAAATCAAAATATCTATCTTTGGTCAAGAAATCTTGAATTGTCATTTCTTTTATATCTAGTTGTGAATTTTCATAAAAAACAGTTGCTCCATTCATACGTAAATCATCATCTATTGAGAAAGCACCATTTTTTAAACGGATCAAACCTGGCAGTCTTTGATATTGAGTATAAAAACTAATGTCTTGAGCTAGTCCTGAGGCTTTTAATTTTTTGTCTTTATAACTTAAATCATAATCTAGCAATCCCTCTTTTGCTTTAAAACCAAGTTGCTCAAAAGAAAAATAAGACAAAATATCAAAAGGAAAATTAACAGCCTTAGAACTAAAGTCATAAACTTTATTAGCTAAGTCTAAAGTGCCATCAAAACTTAAGTTGCCATTGTCATTAAAGACTACGCTCAAATCTTGAACAGTTAAAACATTATCAACGAAACTAATAGACGAGTTTAAATCGCTGACTTTAAAAGTCTTAGTATCATAAAGAAAATCAAAACCCAAGTTATTTAAAAGACCAGATGCAATTAAAGAATTAGCTTGTGACTTATAATTCAATTGCAGATTTTCAATATTACCAACAATTGTTTTAAATTTACTCAGACCTTTGATATATTTTTTCAAATGAAAACTTTCTATTTTAGTTAAATCAAAGAGATCCGAGCTTAAATTAAATTGCAAATCCTTAGAAGCGATATTATAAGAGGCATTAAAGTCTATATCATTTTCATAGACTTTTCCGGCAAAATCAAGCACTGTAAAAGAATCACCATCTGCAACAATTTTAGTATTAATATTTTGGACGAGTAAAGGAAAATTTGGTTCAAGAATTGATGTTTCAACAAAAACTAATTCTCCATAAAAACTTGGAGCCGAATTAGAACTTGTTTTTTTGATTTTTAAATCTGATTTTAAATAGCCCTTAAATAATAAATCTTTATATTGCTCTAAAAGTTGAGTCTCTAAAAAGCTTTCAGCAACTAATCTTAAAGATCTTAGAGGTAAATCTTGAGCGAAAAGATTTAATTCATAATTGCCAGATTTAGCAACAGTACCATTAAGTATAAAATCTGAGTACTCAAAAGGCACCATTAATTTTTTTATTTTGTACTCATTGCTTAATAGCTGTAAATCTAACTTAAAGTTTTTCTGCACTGAATTTTCAACAGTATAAAGATTTTTTATTGGTACATCAACAACAATTTCTGGCTGAAAAAAATCACCAACAATCTTAAAATTTAAATCAAAAACATTGCCACTATGAATGACATTAATTAATTTCATCACTTTATCTGTAATTAAAGTTTGAATTTCTTGTATTCTAGATCTAAACAAAGGCAAATTGAAACTCTGTAAATCTATATTTAAATCTAAAACAGGATTCCCTTTGAAAGCATTCTTTAAAACGCCTTTAGCAATAGAATGTGAACCCAAAACATACAAATCTAAAAATTCAAGATTAATATCATCTGCTAATAAAAATTTAGAGTTTATATTTATATCACCTAAAGATTTTAAGTTTGCGATAGCGAGACTTAAAGAATAAGACTCGTTCAAAGTCTGATTTTCTGATAGCTTTAAATTTACTTGAGTGCTCGCTTGTGCATATCTATTAAAAAACTCCAGAAATCTTGATTTACGCTTAGAAAAAGCTCTTGAAATCAGATTTATCAAATTAGGCTGAAGCTTATGGAAATTAACATTCAAGTTTTGTACAAATTTATAAACACCTTTTGCATTATTAAGATCATAAATACCAGAAATATAAAATTGGTTTGTCAAAGAAGCATCAGTTAGCTTTGAACTTTGAAGATCTTTATTGTTATAAAATTCAACATCATATAGCTTAGTTGATTTATTTTTATGAATATCTAAGTAAACCAGTTCTTTTTCATAAAACTGCTCAGAGAAAATCTCTAATTCAGTTTCATGAAAACTAAGGGCTTTGAATCTAAATTTCATTGATCTTTTAGATGGTTTCAGAATTGATTCTAAGTTCCAAAGATCATTATTTTTTATAGCTTTTATATATAGCCTTGATGCAAATATGTTGTTAATCATTTGTGTCGATCGCAACAAATTTCTCAATGGATAAACTAATTTAAAATCATGTAACTCAACGATCTTATCGTCATTTTGCTCAATACTAATTTCTTGTGCAGTCAAAAATAATTTAAATTTTTTGAATTTATAACTGAGATTTGTAAATTTAATTTTGGCTGTAAGTTTTTTTTGTATCTCTTGAATTAAAATTTTTGAAACATAAGGCTTACAAAAATCTAAATTCAATAGAGCGAACGGCAAAATAAAAAACACCAAGATTGCCGCTGAAATTATTATGAATTTTAGATTTTTTTTCAACAAAAGAATAAGGATTACTTTTTAAATCACCTTCTATTTTATCAGCTCAAAGATAATATTATTACTTATCATTAAAGCTTTTTTTGTTAAAAATAATCGGTTGTCTTCTTGTTTCAAATAAGCCATATCTAAATATTTATCTAATTTGCCTTGATCAATAAAAACCAAATTTTCAGGGCTTAACTTAAGTCCCTCTGCCAACCTTAATTGCAATAAAATCTGTTCTTCAATTGACTTTTCATAAGTAACATATTCAATAACTTCATCATCATCTAAAACAAAATCCTCTGAAATGTTTTCTTGCAAAGATTTAAAGTTTTCTAAGTATTGTTGAAAAATTTTTGTATTGGCATAGCGCTTTTTATTAATATAACCATGAGCGCTTAAACCAAAAGCATAATATTCTTGCGCCCTCCAATAACAAAGATTATGCTGAGCTTGATGACCTACTTGAGCCCAATTAGAAATTTCATAACGTTCTAAATTATGTTTTTCTAAAAGTTCATCAAGCTTATAATACATATCAACTACAGAATTTTCAGTTGGCAAATCTTTATGTTTTGAATTTTCATAGATTTTACCAAAAGGGGTATTTTCTTCGATTGAAAGAGCATAAGAAGATATATGCGGGGGGTCATATGACAAAGCAATTTCAATTGAATTAATCCATTGCTCTAAGTTCTGATGCGGCAAGCCATAAATCAAATCAAGGCTCCATGACTTAAAACCAATTGATTTAACCAATTCTATAATTGCTTTTGCTTCCTCTACACTATGCCCTCTTGCTAAATAACTTATTAATTCTTCGTCAAAAGTCTGCACACCTAAACTAAGACGATTAATACCTATTTTTTTAAACTCAAGTAATTTCTTTTCTTCAACAGTTCCAGGATTAGCTTCTAGGGTTATTTCTATATCATCATCAAAATTAAAATATTCTTTTAACAGGTTCAAAACTTCTTCAATTTCATTTGCCTCATGAATACTTGGAGTACCACCACCAAAAAATATTGTTTTTAAATTTGCTTTTTTAGTTGCTACTGGTAGTCTTGCTTTAATTTCATTTTTCAAAGCTTGAAAATAAAGCATTTGTTTTTGCTTGTCTTGGTCTGCAAATGAGGCAAAGTCACAATAAGGACACTTTGTTTTACAAAAAGGTAAATGAATATAAATAGAGCTTGCCAAATTATTTTAAGCCTTGTAATAGATTAATAGAATTAGTCAATTTGATTTTTTTGATTTCCAATAAACTATCCCCATCAACAATAACAAGATTATTAGAAACTGAGCTAGGTACTAAAATTAAATTTTCATCTTCAACTAAATACAAAGTACTAACTTGACTAATATCAGCGTCAAAACTTAAAGTTTTTTGCAAAGTGAAACTGTTTGCATCAAACTGCTGCAACTTTGTTTGCTTATCATCTTGCATAAGAACCAAAAGTGATTTACCAGAGGCATGAACACGTAATTGCGTTGGAGTCATATCAGTAACAAGAAACTGTTCAAGCTCGCTAGTGATTAAATCAAAAATCAATAATCCATTTTGAATTTCTTGAGTATTGTGCTGTGAGATTTTTTTAACTGCAACTATGACTTTATTTGTTGTAGACACAATTGAATAAGGTATAAAATCAAAGTTTGCATCAAGCTCTTTTAGAGCAATATGCCGAGAAATTCTTAAATCATAAGTATTCAAGAAAAATATTTTTTTAGTTGCTTTTGATAAAAAAATCAAAGTATCTGCACTATCAGCAGATCGTGAAAGTAAATGAAAGCCTTCTATTACATGAGGTAATTCTAGTTTTTTCAAAAGTTCTTGTTTTTTAAAATCAATGATCAGTAAATCACTTGAATTTTTTGTTACCAAGTATAAAGAAGATTGGTTCAAATTAAATTCAAAACTTTTAATGCCATCATCTATTCCGATATTTTTTAAATTAAAAACTTCTTTAAATTCTAAGTCATTGTCAACTTGAGGCTCTATATCTTGCTTTTTGATTGGCTTTGTAGCATCAAAATCAAAATCTTTTTTTGTAACTTCAAAAATCGAGCCACTTACCATATCAGAAAAAAACAATCTATCTTTTACTTTGGCAAAATGAGATAAATATTTTAAATTATCTAATTTAACTTCTTTTTCTTGAAAAAAATCTTTTTCTAGACTTTTTTCTAAAGTCATTTCGGCAAAAACACCTTTATCATAAGAGTAAGTCAAAAAACGAAAAGGCTTATTGTCTTTAATTGTCTGCATTTTTTTTCTAAATATCAATTCACGATCTGACGCCAATTCAATATCACCAAGCTCAATTGGTATGCGTCCAGATAAAAAAGCTAAATCACGAGGAAGCTTAAATTGCTTTGGCACAATAAACTCTTGATGAATCATGGAAGCAAGCAAAATATCTTGTAATAAATTTGGATAAAAATCAAAACTTTTTATTGTTTTATTTTCAATTGGTGTATAGATCCAAGCATTAGAAAAAAGATAATCATTAGCCTCTGTTTTTAAAATTAAAGAAATTTTTTCTTCTTGATCTTGGTTTTTCTGATATTTTTCAATCGTTCCATCAGGCAAAGTTTTTAAAGAGCTAGGTTTTTGCGGCTTAATCAAAAGCCATTTTTTTTCTCCATCCACTAAAACTTGATCTAATCTAAATTTGGCTTTTGGCATTTCAGTCTTAAAAAAACTTTCAATATCTTGAGGAACTTCTGCAACTACGGCTAAAGCAGAAAAACAAAAGATAGGCAATAAAAGCAGAAATCTCATCTATATAAGATTATCATTAAATATTAGCTTGAGTAACTATCAACACAGATGTTGTAGATCATTAAAAAGTTGTTCACAATAGGGCACCAGAAAACCATTAGCTTTTGCTTTGCGCACTACAACTCCAAGCAATTGGTCAAGTTCAAGTGGACGCTTTCTTAAAAAATCTTGCAGCATTGATGTTTTAAAACCTTGCAAATTTAATGCATCTGTGCGATTAAAATGTTTGATATCTATTTCTGGATCAACTTTAATTCCTAAAAACAAAGCTAAATCCTTTGTTTCTTTCATAATATTTTTTATTTGCAATCTAATTTTTTCATCATCAAGTAAAGTTCTAATATCTGCTTCGTACAAAACACTCAGAGGATTAAAAGCAGCATTCCAAACGAGTTTTTCCCAAAGATCAGCTTCAATATCTTGGCTTTGCTTGACTACCAATTGAGCATCCGTAAAGATTTTTTGCAAATAATCTATTCTATTTTGCTCATTAATAGTTTGCAACTGAGTTTGATCCAATTCACCCAAAGTCAGCCAATAACTACCTTTACGCATATAATCTCCCGGAGCAATGACCTCCGCTAAAACATTTGTATAGGCTCCGATAACATGGCTTACTCCAAGCTTTGCGGCTAAAATTTCTTCGTTTTCAACTCCATTTTGTATTGAAATAACAACAAAGTTTTTTAAAGAGTTTTTCTCAGTAAAATCAAAAATTTTGTTTGCCGCATCCTGAGTATCTTTTGATTTCACACATAATAAAATCACCAAAAACTGATTATCAGTAGGTGAAACACAATGCTCTAAATCTTTATAGACAGTGACAGTCTCAGAATTATAATAATCAATACTTGCATCATCATTACACACATGAAATTTAATACCAGAGTCTTTTAAAACTTGATAAGTTTGATTTCTTGCGATAAAAGCCAAATCATAATTAAGGTTTAATTGGTTTTTTGCAGTCAATAACTGCGCTCCATACATGCCACCAACAGCACCAACACCATATATCAAGAAATAAGGTTTTAAAGACATTTCCAATTTTATTATTGCATATTAAAATAAAATATATGAATCTTATTGAATTGTTAGTGCACCCAGAAAGCATAGAAGAACTTTCAAAAATTGAATTTTTGCAAGTTCAATTTCTTGGCAATAGCCTATTAAAAATTCTAATAAGTACGATTATATTTTTGATTTTTTTTGTTGTTATTGAAAGTATTGATTGGTTTATAACTCAAAAACTTAAAAACATTGATGCAAAAAAACCTAATGATTTTACCAAAGCGCTTATAGCTACTTTAGAAACAGTGGGGCATTTCTTTTATTTTTGTCTTGGTTCTTATTGTGCGTTGCATACTCTTAAACTTGAACCTCATTTTGCTAAAGCCTGTAACTCACTATTGATTGCCTTGATTACAATACAGATAATTTTATCGGCAAAGCACTTGATTCATTATTCAATAACAAAAGCTTTTAAATTGAATACCAATAGCCAACAGAAATCAACAGCAGTAAATGGCATTATGCTGTTAATAAATATTTTGCTTTGGGCAATTGGTTTATTAACCATTTTGGCAAATTTTGGAGTCAATATTACTTCTCTTGCTGCGAGCTTGGGTATTGGTGGTATTGCTATTGCTTTTGCTTTGCAAAATATTCTAGAAGATTTATTTAGTTCTTTTTCAATATATTTTGATCGCCCTTTTGAAATTGGTGACTTCATTATAGTTGGAGCGAATTCTGGAACAGTAAAAAAAATCGGTCTTAAAACCACTAGAATTACTGCTTTACAAGGTGAGGAAATTGTAATTTCTAACAAAGAACTCACAACCAGTAGTATTCAAAATTTTAAAAAACTCAAAGAACGTAGGTTTGTTTTTCAAATTGGTGTTTGCTATGATACCGCTAACGAAAAACTTGAAAAAATTCCGGATATCATTAAAGCAATTTGTGCTGAAGTAGATTTAATACGTTTAGATCGAGCAACTTTTTGTGAATTTGCAGACTCAAGTTTAAATTATGAAATCGTTTTATATTGCCAAGATGGTGATTACATAAAATATATGCAAGCACGCGAACAAGTAAACTTGAAACTTAAAGCTGAATTTGAAAAAGAAAAAATCGAATTTGCTTACCCAACACAAACTTTGACAATTTTATTTTGTGAACACAAACAAAAGTCTTAAAATAAGTTTTAAAGGCTTTTACAATTTGGGACACTTCAGTGGTTAAAATCCGTGTTATTTTTGTCTCATTTCACGCATCTTAAGTCGGCGGTGTTTAGTAAAAACCCTAATTTATGCCCAAATTAAAGATACTTATTATTTTTAGCAAAAATTATCCGATACGATTTTGGCTTAAGATAAAGTGAGACAAAAATAACACGGTCCGAAGTGTCTTAAGTACGCGGTTTAATGTCTGCTATAGCATCCTCAAGCTCGACAGAAGAAGGTCTGTTATATGAGCTTACTGTTCTTCTGGCAATTTCAACTGCCGCCATTGGTTCTGCACCACTTAAATAAGCAATAGTACCCTCTTTAATACATAAAAAATATTCAGCCTCATCATGGTTTTGGTAATCAATGTGTTGAGCCAAAGGCTGGAAAAAACCATAAGCAAATAAAATCCCAAGTAATGTACCTGTTAACGCCGCCGATACTTTGTGTCCTAATTCTGCAGGGGGACCATCGATATGCGCCATCGCAATAATTACCCCAAGTACAGCAGCAACAATTCCAACAGCAGGCATCGCATCTGCAAGTCTATTTAAAGCACCACCGGGTATTGAACATTCATGATGATGAGCATCAATCTCAGCAGTCATCGCTTGGTCAACATCTTCAGGTTTTGAGTTGTAGTTAATAACAAGCTTTAAAGAATCACAAAAGAAATCTACCGCATGATGATTACCAACAAATTTTGGATACTTAGAAAAAATTGTACTTTCACCGGGCGTGTTTACATCTTTTTCCAAACACAGTAAACCACTTCTTTTTAAATTCACAAATGACTCATACATCATTTGCAATGATTCTAAAACAGCCGCTTGATCATATTTATCACCTTTAAAAGGGTTACCTAGAAAAGTTGCAATATGTTTAAAAATCTTTTGTGGCATCATAGCCATAAAAATCATCGATCCAGCACCAAAAATAATTATGTACTCTTGCCAAACCGCAATAATGTTAAATAAAGGACCACCCTCTAAAGCAAATCCTCCAAATACACAAACTAAAACTAGTAATAAAAAAACAGCGGTCATTATTTTTTTTATTTATCCTTGAATATCAGCTATCCTTCCTGATTGCACGGTTTGTGCATTTTTACCATATGTTGCTGAACCTTTACCACCATTAATACTTTGAGTAAATATTTTCACCATATGATTTAAGTAATTAGAAGCTTGTTTCAAAAGAGTCATATTGCTGTCATGAAATTTTTTGCATTCACCCAAGATTTCTCTTAAAGTTTTTGCAGTAGCCTCTAATGAATTTTTATCCTCAATTGGCACCTCTTCAAGTAGGTCATTTAGATGAATATTAGCCGAAAACCCTTGTTCTCGTAAAAATTCAATTCGCGCCGCTTCTAAAGCAAGGATTTTTGTTGATAATTGTTTTTCCGTTGAAGTAATATCCTCTAAAACATCAATATCATTATCGATAAGAGCTTGTTTCTTTTTAATAGCAGTTGCTAGATATTTATTGTAGACATCGATCTCTTTTTCAAGAATCTCTTTTAAATATTTCATTGTTTACCTTCTTTAAATTAATTAATCAATCAAAAATTCAGCAAAGCCATCATTTAAAATAGAGTCGGCTAAAGAATCAGAAGAAACATCATAGCTATCGGTGCAATGGCAACTCTCAAAGCCTCTAAATAAGCGGCTCTTGAAGCTTGAGTACTAGTTGAAACTTTTTGAGATAAATCATCAAGCCCTGAAGTAGTTGCAGTATCGAGTAAATCGTTGTTATCGCTATCTTGAGCCACATCTTGATTTACTTTATCTTGCTTCTGCAACAAAAAATTAGTTTCAACTTGATCAATGTTTTTTTGACTGACGCGGTTTAAATCCATATATATACTATGCCCTATGTATTTCACATTACTAATTAGGTCAAATGGCCTATTTAGTAGTTTTTTTTACACTAAAGAATCAATTTTTTTGATTTCCTTATCTAAGTCAGGATACAAAGTTTGTAATTGATTTTTAGTTTCAAAAATTCTTGCCAAAAATTCTTTTTTCTTGAATTTCACAAAATAAAAATAACTAGATTCAAAGAAAAGCCTAAAGGTCAAAAACCCAGGTCCAGGAAAGGTTTCTGGGCATCTTGATAACAATAAAACCATAAACAAACCCCATTTTTTTGCTGAAGAATTTTTAGCTTTTAAATAATTTTTTTCTGCGTTTACAAAATCATTTTCTAATAAAAAACAAAAACCAACATTTGCAAACATTTGCAATTTTTTATAAATAAACCTAGCTTGATCAAACTTACCTAGTTCAAAAAGACTATGCGCTTTTAGTAGCAAAAACTCGTCATCAAGCTCTTTAGAATTTGGCAAAAGCTCAATGATTTCATGGTACTGGGCATTCGAGAATAATTCTTGTATTGATTTTAGTTCTGTAGTCATTATTTTTTGGCTTTTCGCAAACTTGGTTCTCTTAAATAATATGCCTCAAGTTTATTGTTTGTGTGAAGCGCGAAATTTTTTTGATAGTATTGCACAAGTAATTTTGCAAGAGATTGTTCTTGGTACAAATCACAAACTTGAATGTCAGCATCAAGTTCTTGAGCAAAAAAATTAGTTTGTAGATTTTCATAATCTTCATCAAGACTTACATAAAACTCACTAGAATTTCTAGGACTTGCTTTGAAAGCAATTTTTTTTGCTTGCGGGTTGAGAAATCGTAGAAGCTGAAAATTATTAACAGCGATAATCTCTGCATCAATATTAGCTTTGAGTGTATTTACCAAACTCAGTGCCGTACGAATGCCCGTAAAAGATCCGGGTCCTACACTAAGTAAAATTTTTGTGATATCACAAAGCTCTAAATTATGTTCACTAAAGGTTTTAGCGAGCTCTGGTATTAAGTCTTGAGATTGTGGTGTGTCTGCAACGAAGTCAAAGACAAACTCGCCTTTATGAAAAAGACAAGCGCTATAACCTTTTAAACTTGTATCAATTGCTAAAAGCATTACCAAGTAATATACTATCTTTTATATGGCTGGATTTGAAGCGATTTTAGAATTTATCCAAGTTTTATCTCTTGCTGTGATTATAGTTGGCACTATCATACTAGGAGCTTTAGTTGCACCCACGCTCTTTAAACAGCTAAGCAAAATTGAAGCCGGCATGGCGATGACAGAACTCTTTGAGCGATTCTCACAATGGCTTGAAATCAGCGCCCTGAGCTTGTTTCTAGCAAGGGCTATAGATTTTGTTTTTGTACGCAATATGTCCTTTGCGACTGATAGTATTTATTACAAACAAACTTTTTTAAAAGCAAATTTTGATACAAGCTATCTTTTAAGTTTGATTTTGATCATTTCTATTTTGATTATTAGCCTATATATTTCACTTGATTTAACTCCAAAACTTATGAATGCTTATCAAGATGATGATAAAGAATTTGAAACTCTCCATAAAAAAAGCGAAAAACTTTATCGTATTAATGCTTTAATCGCGCTATTAGCTCTTATTATTTAGATCAGGTGGCGCTGAAATTAAGGGCGTGCTTCCAAACCCGTAATAAGTATCTCGAGTCTTTAGATTTGGGCATAAGTAGGGTTTGGTTAGACACGCCTAACAAACGAATCAAACACCGTCGCTTAGTGAGTTTCACGCAGTGAAACAAGCTAAGCGTAAGGTCGTTTGTGGGACTGATTTCTGACCCCATTTGCTAGTGATTTTAACATTTCATTGTATTTTAAAATTCATAAACTGATGCTCTAAACTCCACCTGAATCTTATAAAAGCCTTTAAAACAATGATATTTTAAGACTTTTTTGATTTTGTATTTGCTGTAAATACAAAATAAAATTATCAAAAGTCTTTTAGTTATATAGGTTTTTTGAAGATTTATATTTTCAGGTGGAGTTTAGAGCATCAGTTAGTAAAATTCAAAATGGGGTTTGGAATCAGTCCCATTAAGGGTGTTGCTTTTCTTACACTTGTATGGTATTATATAAGTATGAGCACTAATTTATCCCCAAAACAAGAAGAAACAGCAGAAGTAATTTACAAATTAAATTACCAGTTTAATTTCCCTCCCACTCTCGACGAAATAGCGTCAGAAATGGGCATTACCAAAGGTACACTGCAATACCATATGACGGCCTTACGCAAAAAAGGTGCTGTCACTTGGAACACGGGTTCTGCAAGATCAGTACAAATCGTAGATCCAGAAGTTTTAGAACATTGTCATGAAAAATTTCCAAGCTTAGCAAAAGCCCATGTTGGCACTCCAGCAGAATTCGAAGTGCAAAGCGAAAGATCTTCAATCCCAATTTTAGGGCAAATTGCAGCAGGCTTACCTTTAGATATTTTAGATAGAGCTGATGAATATTTAGAATTAGATTCTTATTTCCCAACTGGATGTTTTGCTTTAAAGGTAAAAGGCGAGAGTATGGTTGATGCTTTAATTTCAGATGGTGATTTAGTTTTAATTGAACCTCGTGACTCAGCCCGTAATGGCGAAATTGTTGTTGCTCTAATTAATAATGAGTCAGCAACTTTAAAGAGATTTTTTAAAGAAGAGGATTGCATTCGACTACAACCAGAAAATCCTACTATGGAAGCAATTTATATAAACCCACAAAGAGACAATCTAAAAATTCAAGGCATTGTTAAGGGTGTAGTTAGAAAAATGTTTTAATCATGGTGCCTGGCACAATGACCACTAAAACATCATTTTTCAACGAATCCTTAACAAATTTTGAGAACAAGACTTTTCGGTGCCAAAAAAGGCTTCTAGTTTGATGCTTGTAAATGATGACTTTGAGGCAGTAGAGTAAGGCAGTTATTGGGATTTGTTAACAGTAGCTACTAGAAAAAAGTTTTTAAGGGCGTGCTTCCAAACCCGTAATAAGTATCTCGAGTCTTTAGATTTGGGCATAAGTAGGGTTTGGTTAGACACGCCTAACAAAAGAATCAAACACCGTCGCTTAGTGAGTTTCACGCAGTGAAACAAGCTAAGCGTAAGGTCGTTTGTGGGACTGATTTCTGACCCCATTTGCTAGTGATTTTAACATTTCACTGTATTTTAAAATTCAAAATGGGATTTGGAATCAGTCCCTTTAAGGACTGAAACAAAAAGTTTGACTCTTGTAAAAAAATGGCTTTGTGTATCAAAAATACAGCAATGAAGGTGATTTATGAACAGCGACTAAAAAATACTTTGCAAAAAGATGAGGTTAAATTAAAAAAAATTTGAACTTGAAAAAATAAGACAAAAATAACACGGTCCGAAGTGTCTTAAAAATGAGACAAAAATAACACGGTCCGAAGTGTCTTACGCTTATCAAAAAATTAGTTATAATTTTAATTATGGATATTGCAACAATACTTAGCCCATTAGCACCTTTAATCAAAATTTTGTCACACAAGTACTTTGGTATACCTCTTGTTATTCATATAATTGGCTTTACACATCTAGCAATTATGATCGGTCTTTTATTTGGGCAAACTATTCTTGAAATTATAGAAAGACAATTTGACAAAGCCTAGTATCAAGCTATGAAAGAATTTTATGATATTGGCTATTTGATACCGGGGACAATTTTCATTGGCTATAAACTTGGTGAATATTTCGATAAAAAATACAATACAGAAAATTTAATCATCTTTATTCTAGCTGCCCTTGTATTGAGTTTTGTATTGTTAGTATACAAAGTAAATAATTATCGAAAAAAATTAGATCAATTAAAAAAAGAAAAAGATATAGAACAATAAAATCCCTTTAAAACCTATTTTTTTGACAACTGCTACTAAAAATTAAAATCACAAGATAAAAGGATCAGCAGAATCGTTGAAAGCTAGTGTAACAGTATGCATATTTTCTGAACCTGATTTCTGAAAATGAAAAATCATAGAAAAATTGCGCTGCCTATCAAAAACTACCTTGACCCTTTTTAATGGCAAGTCTGTATTCATTGGAGTAAGTAAAAGTTCATTTGGGTTATATTGTTTTGGGGTTATATTTGCTTGGATTGATGGTGTTGTAGCAGCCATTTGACTTGCCAAATTTCTTGCGGAATTTGGATCTTGTATTTGATATTGTTCACCTTTAATGGGACTGATTCCAAACCCCATTTTGAATTTTAAAATACATTGAAATGTTAAAATCACTAGCAAATGGGGTTTGAAAATTTAAACTTGACCTTTTTTACGCAAGTCTTGTTTCACTGTTAATAAAACTCACTTAAGTCTTGGCGGTGTTTTTTTCTTTTGTTAATTGTACTCTAGCAAACCCTACTTGATGCCCAAATCTAAAGATCGAGATATTTATTACGGGTTTGGAAGCACGCCCTTAATTGTTATAGTTCCTTGAAAATTTTTCTTGTCTAGTACTTCTGCTTTAAAAACTCTTTTAAAGGAAAGAAAAAAACCTTTAATTAATTCATTGTTTCGTGAACGAACTATATCCAATAAAGAAGCTGAATAGGGGGTAACTTTTGTCATTGTTATTTTACTCTTGCTAAAATTTCACCTATTATTCTTTTTGAATTTCCATCTTTAGGGTAGTAAATAATTGAGCCATTATTTAAAAAGCGAATTGCAATCATACTATATTTATTAGTAGATTTAGGTTCTTCTTTTTATCGTATGGTTTTGTAAATTCAATAGTTTGAATTGAGCTTTTTTTGAAACAGCTTGAAAAACAATTTTTTTGGCGTCAATAAGGTCTTAGTGAATCATTCTTATTATCAAAAGTAAAACCTGTATTTTTTAAGCTTGAACTGGTATTTTTCATCAAATAATTGATTCTTTTTGGGTTTTTAAAATCAAAACTTTCAACTTGGTCTATTAAATATTTAAATATTTCATGAGTATCATCACTAGCTTTTATGTTTTTGCCTGCTTGTTTGTTAACTAGAAGATCTTGACAATATGAACCTACACTTATCTGCATGTAGATAATACTAGCACGGTAGGGTTTTATATTCTTATAAACCCTTACTATTCACCAATAATTTTTACTACAACACGCTTTTTTCTTTGCCCATCAAACTCTGCGTAAAAAACTGCCTCCCATGGACCAAGGTCTAACTTTCCTTGAGTAATAGGTAAAATCACCTGATGTCCTAAAAGCATTCTTTTAAGATGTGCATCCCCATTATCTTCACCTGTCTGATGGTGCTCATAATCTTTTCCAAAAGGAGCTAAAGTCTCTAACCATTCATCGATATCATTAATCAAACCTGACTCATTATCATTTACATAAATTGATGCCGTAATATGCATTGCCGAAACCAAACAAAATCCTTCTTGGATTTTACTTTGTCCAACTAGGTCATTTATTTCATTTGTGATATGAATATAATCTCTTCTTTTTTTTGTGTTGAAATAAAGATATTTTGTAAAGGATTTCATTGTAAAAATTATTTTGTTTTGATGTAGTCTTGATAACTTGAAAAATTTCGTTTTGTTTCTTCAATACTATCTCCAGCAAATTTTTCTAAAAACGCTGTTGTCAAAGCAATCGCCAACATTGCTTCAAGTACAACACCAGCCGCTGGCACAACACAAATATCAGATCTTTCAAAATGGGATTTTGCTTGATCCTTTGTATCCAAATCAACCGAATCTAATTTTGAAATTAAGGTTGGAATCGGTTTTACACCAACACGACAAGTAATAGGCATAGCATTTGACATTCCACCCTCAATACCACCAAGATTATTAGTGTTGCGCATATATCTCATATCAGCATCAGCAGAATTTGCATTCACATAAATCTGGTCGTGAACTTGCGATCCTTGCAGCACATAAGTTTTTTCTCCAGCACCAATCTCAACAGACTTTACGGTATGAGTTGACATCATTGCTTGAGCAATTAAACCATCCAGTCTTCTATCCCACTGTACATGCGAACCCAAGCCCACAGGCAACCCTGTAGCAAAAACCTCAAGTAAACCACCCAAGGTGTCACCTTGTTTACGAGTTTGATCTATGTATGCTTTAAACTCTGTTTCTAGTTTTTGACTTGGATCAAAATTCTCAATTCGGAATTTTCAACAGCCTCTTTATTGCTTTGATAATTTTCAGAATCTAACCACCAAGTTGTTTCTTGAGGCACTTGCATCTTACCAATTTGTAAAACATGAGAAAAAATTTCAATACCAAACTCAGACAAAAACTTTTTACAAACGGCGCCAACGGCAACCCTAGAGGTTGTTTCACGAGCTGATGACCTTTCTAAAATATCACGCACATCAGGCGCATTATATTTTAAAGCACCAGCAAAATCAGCATGACCCGGTCTTACTTTAGAAATATATTTTTCGTCTAATTCTTGTTTAACTAAAGGATCTTCACAGTCTACAGGATGAGCAGACATAACATTAAGCCATTTTTGGTGATCTTTATTTATTAATTTCATAGCAATAGGAGCACCACCAAAAGTTCTACCATGTCTAACGCCACCAGTAAAAATGACTTTATCTTTTTCGATTTTCATTCTGCCACCACGTCCATATCCACCTTGACGACGTTTTAGGTCAATATTGACATCATCAGCAAGCAAAGCTAAATTAGCCGGAATACCCTCAACAATAATATTGAGTTCTGGACCATGCGATTCACCTGATGTTAAAAAACGAAATGACATCAATATAATTTTAGCATTTGCTAAGAAGATAGTTGACTAAGACTTAACCCAACGCAAAAGCTTAACCCAGCCTGAAAGCAATTTGTCTCTTATTTCTAATGATTCTTGCAGCTGCATTTTTTCTTTAGTAGAGATTCTGCCTCTTTGCAATTTTTGTTGAATATATTTTATTCTTTTTTGGTCATTCATAATTTGTCTTTGAATGTATTTATAACTAAACTGCCTTCTGCGAAACTTTCCAGATTTTTTTGAACTAGTCTCAGGTTCATCATCATCTTCTTCTTCGTCAAAATCTTCTTCATCTTCCGCAACAGATTCTAAACCCTCTTCATCATCTTCTTCGTCATACGCCAAACGAGATTTAAAATCATTATCAGTCTCAGTTTGATCCATATACTCATTAATATTTAAAATTGAATCATCATCTTCATCTTGAGCTTCTTCTTGAGAAGATGATTTTTTCTTAGCCTCACTATCTTTATTTTTTGACTTAGTTTTTTTATTAGATTTTTTGTTTGTAGCAGAAGCTTTTTCTTTTTTGTCTTTAGGTTCTTCTTTTGTATCAGCTTCTTCTTCAGATTTTTTCTTTTTCTTCTTTTTTAAAGTTTTCTTTTCAGCAGATTTTTCTGATTCTTGTTCAAGTTCTTGTTTCTCTGGTTTTTCTGTTTTTGATTTTTTTGCTTCAACTTCTTTTGTCTTTTCTACTTTTTCCTCACTAGGCTCTTGAGCTTTTTTTGAAGCCAAAAACATCTCTTTAATTTCACTATTTTTTTTGCCACTTGCTCTCAAAGCCATAATCTCACGCACGGTTTGAGTTTCAGTAGCCGCCAAGTGCATTCTGTTTTTTACTTTTAAAGTGTCAATAGAAAAATCTTTGATTAATTTCTTAAGCAAAGCATCAGAAATTTTTAGCTTTGTTGCTAATTCTTTTAAACTAATTGAGTTTTTTTCTTCAGACACCTAAACACACACCAAGCTTTAAAAAGCCTATTTATTAATTATATGATTAATATATTTTTTTGTTTTAATTATGCTTTTTTTTCAGCATTTAATTTCATTTTAGCTCTACGTCTAGCACCTTTTTTGAGTTCAACTGAGCTAATTCCTGACTTTAATGTAGGAAAAGTTTTTAAAGCTTTAGTACTAACTTTAATTTTTTGTTTTACACCATCAATAATTGCTGTAATAGTTTGTAAATTAACTTCAAATCTTCTTTTTGCAGTAGGGTTAAAGTGAGATCTCAAGAATGAATATCTCCAACCTTTACCTGCTTTTTTTCCTGTAATTGCGCATTGTTTTGACATTTTAAACCTCTATTTGATTAACCCTAATGTTCTTGCCTGTTTAATAGCTTTTTGCATCATTCTTTGCTTCTTAGCATCAAGACCAGATTGCTTACGGCCAAGAATTTTATTTGAAGAATCAGTAAACTGATTTAGAAGCGATACATTTTTGAAATTTATATCACTTGCTTCAGGGCTAATTTTTTTTCTTTTCTTAAACACAGGAGTTATATATTATCATAGAGTAATAGGCAAATAATATTGACCTAATCTTAAAAAAAAAGAAATGAATACACTTTTTATAGTTGCAAGCCCAATTGGCAACCTCAAAGACATTAGCCAAAGAGCGATTGACACACTACAATCGGTTAATACAATTTTCTGTGAGGATACCAGAGTAAGCATTAAACTCTTAAATGCCTTAAAAATAGAAGGTAAAAAGCTCATTAGCTTAAACAAGGACAATGAAAGTGCGAAAATCCATAAAGTTTTAGAAATTTTAAGCCAAGAAAATACCATTTTGATTTCAGATGCTGGAACTCCCCTAATTTCAGACCCCGGAGCTAAAGTCCTGGAAACTATCTACGCAGCAGGGCACAAAGTAAGCCCCATTCCGGGTGCTTCTGCTTTAACAAGCTTCTTATCAATTTGCCCAATTGATTTTACAGGATTTATTTTTGAAGGTTTTTTGCCGCATGGACCAAAACAAAGAAGACGAGTATTAAAAAAATTATACGAAGCAGATACACAAAGACCAATAGTCTTTTTTGAAAGTCCACATCGCATCAAAAAAACTTTAGTTGATATAGAAAAAATATTTTCTGCTGATACAAAAATTTTTATGGCAAGAGAACTCACCAAACTTTTTGAACAAAGTTACTACGGCGATATTAATACAGTTATCGAAGAACTAGAAAATCAATTTAGCAAAGATGTACAAGGTGAATTTGTTTTTCTGATAGCTTAACCAAGACACTTCGGACCGTGTTCATTTTGTCTCATGATTTGTTAATGGGACTGATTCCAAACCCCATTTTGAATTTTAAAATACAGTGAAATGTTAAAATCACTAGCAAATGGGGTCAGGAATCAGTCCCACAAACGACCTTACGCTTAGCTTGTTTCACTGCGTGAAACTCACTAAGCGACAGTATTTGATTCTTTTGTTAGGCGTGTCTAACCAAACCCTACTTATGCCCAAATCTAAAGACTCAAGATACTTATTAAGGGTTTGGAAGCACGCCCTTAATAGCACCTAGCTACTACAAACATTGCGCAAATTCTTTTTTAGAATAAAGTCTGCCACGTTTAACCCAAGGTTGTTCTCCATCTAAACTTTGAGCTACAAACTGAAATTTGATATTGCCTTTTTTATCAACAACAAAAACCCGACCGTTACTATCATCAGAAATAAAAGTATCACCGTTTTTTAGTCTCTGCCATGAACCAGCAAACTCAGTAAAAAACTCTCCGGGTTTTTTATAAGACCACACTGTTTCCTTAGTAATTGGATTAATTTCCTTTACAACCGTATATTTTCTATGGTGTTTACCATTATCTATAAATATAATATTTCCAGCACCCGGCAAACCTTCCGCAATCATTTTTGCTTCATGTATACCATCAATAAGTCCATCCTCTTGATCTTGAAGTCCATCATAATACCAAACAGGTAATTTAGTTTCTTTATCAATGATCATAAAAGCATTTAAATGATGCATTGTAATGATCAAATTACCCGGCTTAAATTCTTGAAAACCTTCGCGCCACCATTTGTTATCCTGCAAAATATCAACAGAATTTGGATGTATACGGTCAATCATTTTTGAAAAATTACTTTCTTTTTGTCGTTTTAAGGCAGCTGCATTACAAATATAAGGTCTATTTAGCACGGTTGGAAAATAATTAGAGAAATCCCACTTGAAATATTCCTGATGTTCTCTATCCACTTCTATAATTACATCAGTCAGAAGATCTTGATGCTGACAACCATTTGTAAGCTTAAAATCTTTTGGCATAGGCTTGTTATAAAAAAAAGTTATATGACCATCATCAGTAATTTCAAAATCATGATGGGTAAATCCGGGTATTTCATGTGACCAAATAATCTCACCATTATAATTTTTTTCCGCTAAAAAATTTTTTTGGTTATTATCAACCACCATTAAATTACAATTTTTTAAAAGTTGAGCTCGTTTTATATTTGTTTTCCATTCCCTATATTTATTACCAAACATATCAAAAAGATAGGCTTTCGCATTACCATATAAAAGTACATATTCATCATTATGATAGCCCCAAATATTTTCATATTTTTCTAAAGTATGATTTGTATTAGATGGATTTATATTATAATAATGAGCTTTTACAAGCTCTGTTTTTTGCGAACAAGCAACAAAAACAAAGCTACACAAAACTATAAACCAAATTCGCATATTTAATAAACTTAATTTTACAACTAATTTCTTAGTAATTGATTTTCTGACTTAATTTCTTTGCTTAGAAGACTTTGAACTTTATGTTTAAAGTTTTTTACACTTATCGGACAGAATTTTTCTAATTTGTTTTCAATAAAACTTATTAATTTAAATCTAGATTTGTTTAGACTGTGTGTTTTACAGCTATGGAAATCATTTTGAGCACTTAATAACATATGAGCGGATGCAACTACTTCTAAAAATTCGCTTAGCTCAGTTGGTATTTGCATACTCGCCAAAGCTTCTTGATAAAAATCATTTTCATTATTATAGTTACTAATACTCCAATTAGCTAAAAATTTAGAAATTAATTGCATTATTTCTTTTGTACTCAATAAATATTTTTTACTAGCAATAGCACTAAATTCTCTATAAACAAATTTTAAAATATAAGAATTTAACTCATGCACAATTTTTTTCCAATCTTGATTTGCCTCTAAAAAACAATGTTTTGCGGCAAAACTTTTATCATTGTCTTCAAAACTAAGAACAAAAACATCATTTGCTTTGAGCAAGTCTTTATTTTGTTCATTTAAAAGATCAAAACTTATATAATTCCAAGGAATTGCAATTTCTTGGTGCATGTACCATTTGTTCTTTAAAACTTCGTGCATGCTATTAACGCCCAAGAACCTACCACTACTTGAGTTTTCAAAAGCAATCGAAGACCAAGAGCCGCCCTCGTTATTTAATATTGCCTCAGGAATATTTTCATATTGTGCACCTAAAAGCGCAAATACCACTCTTACAGCTTGCCCCAATGAACATTTAAAAACCTGCTCATCAACATAGTCTTCTTTGTGAGTTTGGTTTTGTAATAAATTTTTGATCTTAGTATTTGTAAGCTCTAAACTTAGTTCTGAATTTAAGTTTTCCAAATCAAATTGCCAAGGTACTACTAAAGTCCAAGTGTCATCTGTCTTGATTTTATAAATTGGAGATTGCAAATTGATAATTTTTTCACTTACTAAATCAAGGCTCGCCTCAGTTTCTGCAGTTGCTTTATTTAATAGATAAAGTTTTTTAACGAGTGTTTTAGTTTCTTTTTCTGGATTAATCCAAGTTGAATATTTATTGTTTTGAAAGGCTTTAAAAGAATTAGCTGGCATTAAGACACAACAAACTTCTGTTTTTTTGATGGCGAAAGCTTTTAGAGTCTCTGTTAGAACATTTAAGCTTGCAGTTCCTTGTGCACAATAGAAATGATCAACAGCTTGCTTTTCATGATAAAACTCCTGATAAAGCTTACTTGCTTGAGCCTCTATAAAAGCAAGGCTATAATTACCCAAAACTTTTTGTCCGGCTATTTGAGAGCTTAATAAAGTACCAAAATGTGTAAGCATTAAACCATCTTCAAGTGCTCGACTTGATTGATAACCGTCTTTTAAAAAACTTGATTTATAAATATCAGTGTTTTTGATTGCTTTTTTTGTTTTAAAAATTATTTTTTTGTTTTCTAATAAAGCTTGCTTTGCTTGTTGATAAAGTTCTTCAACACTCGGAAAAGAAAAAAACAAATTATTGATTTCGCTGTTTTCTTTTTCAGCTCGATACAATTCACCCACTGATGATTCTTTGTTTATTTGCTCACTAGTAAACAAATTTGTCTGCATACAAAAAAATTTAGGCCCGGGCCCAAATACAACAATTTTATACTAGCAGTATTTTCATATTTTTCAAATAATTTACGAGCTTTTTTACTTCTTGGTCAATATCAGCACAAGAACTTTGGTACTGCAGAATAAACTCTTGCTCAACTTGTTCAAGCTCTAAATTGGTCTCTAATTTTTCTATAAATAACAAAGTCATAGCATTTAAATGACAAATTTTTGTAGTAAGCCCATAACGATAAATAAAAAACACAGATTCTTGTTCTTCAATATCATCAGTGAGTACAATTTCATACTGCTTTGAATTTAAATATTCTAAAAGCAAAGGGATATTAAACTTAGATCGAAAAACTTGATAATTTTGTATGAGGCAAGCCATTTATAAGTAGCAACTTGAGCCAAATAATTATTACTTGGATATTTATTTTTAAAAAAATCCGAGTCTAAAAAACTCGCAAAATCCTGCGCTAATTCACTATATATTGGGGATCTACTCAGGAAATGTTCAAGGTAATCCATAATAATTTGCCGCCAAGAATCTTTATAAAAAGCATGAATCTCTTTAAAAATTTTTGCCAACATATTTTCTGCAGTACTAATCGCTAAGCCTTTATAAACAAGTAAATTTTGTTTTTCCTGAGCAGACAAAACCTTAGTTTCCTGCCCGCAAAAAAGACGCAAAATATCTTCTTG
Source organism: bacterium (assembly GCA_038146805.1). Classification (GTDB taxonomy): domain Bacteria; phylum Cyanobacteriota; class Vampirovibrionia; order LMEP-6097; family LMEP-6097; genus CAIYXB01. Next base: position 394,267 of record JAYQSH010000005.1, read on the forward strand.
TAATTCAATTACACTCGTCATTAAACTAGGGCTCCTTGTTGCATTATTTGTTTTAAAGCTTGCATTTCTATTTTTAATTGAGCAAAATCAGCAAAGTTTGAATCTCTTTCTAATAAAACCGCATTTATAGAAGTTTGAGAAAGCAAATAAGCAAAAATATCCAATACCTCTTGCCTAATTTGTGCTGCATGGGTATCTAAAATCTTTAATTGCTTTTGAGCAAGCCAAGAAAAATAATTTTCTGCATGCCCAGCAATATGCACTTGCACGACCCTTGATAAATCCAAGTTATCGATAAAATCTTGGTATTGATAATCGTTATGATTTGTAAGATTAACAAAGATATTATTGACATCAAGTAAAATCCCAGCATTAGCTTTATCAACAACGCTATTAATAAACTCTAGCTCAGTTAAAGTATTTGACTCATACTTCATGTAATAGCTTGGGTTTTCAACTAAGAAATCTAATTGCAGGTAATCTTGCAAAAACTTTATATTATCAACAACAATATTTACCATCTCTTGGTTAAAGGGCAAGGGAATTAATTCTTGTAAATAATGACCATTAATTCTTGTGCAAGACAAATGATCTGAAAACCATGGTGGCTTAATTTCTTGGAATAATTCTTTTAAACCATCTAATAAATAAAAATCTTTATTAACTTCTTTGCTTGCAGTACCAATACTCAAATTGACACCATGTGGAATCACCGGTAACTGCGTTGCCAAAATTTCTTGAAAATCAAATTGTTTTTTTGCACCCAAGTAAATAAAATTTTCTGGCACTATTTCAAGCCAGGAAAAATCATTTTGTTCTTCTTGAATTTCCTTTAAAATAGTTTCTTTAAGATCTCGCCGGAGACCTAAACCAAGACCATAGTTTTTAAATTTGCTTTTATAAGACATAAAAAATTAAAAGCTCAGTATATCAAATGAATACTGAGCTTTTAAGGATTCGCTGAAAAACGATGTTTTGAGGCGCAATCCACTTAAGAAAAATATTACAGATCAAAATTTTATTAGTGACCGCGCATTCATGATCATCTCCACAATGATTTTCACCACCACAATGATGATCATCACCACATTCATGATCGTTAGCGGCAACTGGACCAGCTGAAAAACTTGTAGTTTCAGAAATTCCAAAGAAACCTTTTGCTCTTCTATGGCATTTGCTGCGATACCAGCACTTAATCCAAGCATAATAGCTGCAAGGCTTATTGTTTTCTTCTTCATATAATTTATCTCCTTTATAATTAGAATCTTTATAAATATAAATTTAACATCTGAAAAACAAAAAAACTAGGTGTTGTTAACAAATTTCTAGAACAAGTCTTTGGAAATTTATTAACAGCAGCTAGTTGAAAAATAATCGCTATAAGATAAAACTAAATAGTGCCTTTAGTACTTGGTACTTGACCTAACTTTCTTAAATCAATCTTTTTAGCTTGATCAAAAGCTAAAGCGAAAGCCTTAAAACTAGCTTCTATAATATGGTGACTATTAACACCGCGCTCCAAAGTAAAATGCAAAGTCATACCGCAATTATTTACTAAAGCTCGCCAAAATTCTATAGCCAGTTCTGTTTCAAAATTATTAATACGCTCCTTATCAAGATCGATATCATAAACAAGATATGGTCTAGAACATAAATCAATATCACAGCTCACTAAAGCTTCATCCATAACAACTCTTGATGATGCATAGCGCACAATACCTTTACGTTCCTGCAAAGCTTCTTTGATAGCCTCACCCAAAACAATACCGGTATCTTCTACGCTGTGATGGTCGTCAATATGATTATCACCACTTACTAAAATGTCCAGATCCAAAAAAGCATGTTTTTTTACTTGGTCTAACATATGGTCAAAAAAAGCAACCCCCGTATCAATGGTGCCATCAGCATTGCCGTCAAGATTTACTGAAACACTAATTTGAGTTTCTTTAGTTTGTCTTTTTTTACTTGCTTTTCTTAATTCCATAATCAAACCTCACAATAAATAAGTATAACAAGTTTGTCATTAGCTGCTGCTAACAAATTTCGAGAACAAGGCTTTTCAATGCCAAAAAAACTTCAGTCCCCTAATGGGCGTGCTTCCAAACCCGTAATAAGTATCTCGAGTCTTTAGATTTGGGCATAAGTAGGGTTTGGTTAGACACGCCTAACAAAAGAATCAAACACCGTCGCTTAGTGAGTTTCACGCAGTGAAACAAGCTAAGCGTAAGGTCGTTTGTGGGACTGATTTCTGACCCCATTTGCTAGTGATTTTAACATTTCACTGTATTTTAAAATTCAAAATGGGGTTTGGAATCAGTCCCTTTATTGAATATGAGACAAAATGAACACGGTCCGAAGTGTCCTAATTATGAGACAAAATGTACACGGTCCGAAGTGTCTTATTAACCAATTTCAATAGTTATTGCATCTCAATCATTTCTTCTATATACTCTAAATCTTCATTTATATAACCCTTCACAATCTGTGCCATTCTCAAAAGGGTTTTTTCATATTCATTATTAACATCTATCACAAGCTCAACTTCTTCTAAAATATCTTGAGCATCCAAGTAGTGTGATTCAGCTTCTTCAAAATCAGCAAAATCTCCCTCGTCTAACTCAAGACCACCTTCAGCAAAATTCAAAAAAGCAACTGAAAGTTTATATATTTTATCAACCAAATCAGCACCATATTTTTTGTTCTTTTTCAAAAAAATCAACAGCATGCAACATATTAAATTTGACTTGATTCCAAGAATCTTCTTCTAAAGATTTCAATAATTTTTTTAAATAGACTAAATATTCATCTTGTTTTTCTTCGACACTCAAATTTTCATTTAAAAGATTCTCACTCAAAAACTCATTTTCTTTTTGATCTAAACTTTGCTCTTCATGCAAACCATCATCTTCATCAAGCGTGCTTTCTTCTTCATGTTCAACCTCTATAATCTCAGATTGCTGCTGCTCTTTTTCAACAGAACTAGACTTAACTTCTTCTTTGCTATGTTTATCTGCGGTAGTTGTGATAGTTTGATTTTCCTTTGTATTATTTATTTGAGTTGACTTAACAGAAGCCGTTGACTTAGTAATAGTTTTTTGAGGTTTTGCAAGAGTTTCAATTTTTGATTCTGTTTTTAAAACTTCCTGATGCGTTTGCACTTTAATTGGCGCTTGAGTTTTTTTAACTTGCTTTGCAGGCTCTACTGTTTTGATTGGTTCTAAGACTTGCACTACGGGCTCTACTGTTTTGACTGGTTCTAAAACTTGAACTTCAGGCTCTACTGTTTTGACTGGTTCTAAAACTTGAACTTCAGGCTCTACTGTTTTGACTGGTTCTAAAACTTGCACTTCAGGCTCTCTAAATGTTGATTTTTTGACAGTTTTTTGCTTATGAAAATTTTCACTTCTTTGTCGAGCACGTTCTAATAATTCTGATAAACGACTATTTTTTGACATCGCAGAACCAGCAGCAAAAGCTAGATTGCTATTAAACAAAAAAACTAAAACAAAGGTCGGTATCAAAAAATTTTTTCGCATATTTCTATAATAAGCTTATTATAGAACTATAAGTGCTGTTGTAAAATTTACACAGAAACTTTTTTGAACAATGCAAAATATAGAAAATTTATTAAAAGAGCCAGCGCAAATTTTAAATCCCGCGCAAAATAAGTATTTACTCGCGAATAATAATTATCAAGAGGTATCAGAGTATTTAGAAAAACAACAAAATATAATTTTGCCAATCGGCAGTACCGAACAGCATGGTGCAGATGGACTGCTTGGGGTTGATCATATTACAGCAACCGCGATTGCTTACAGTCTGGCGCAACACAAACAAATCCTTTGTGCTCCACCTTTAAACTACGGTATGGCTATGCATCATCTTGATTTTAAAGGAACTATGGCTTTAAAACCGATTACTTACATTAATGTAATTAGTGATTTAATTGCATCTTTAAAAGACCATGGCTTTAAAGAGATCATTGTCATCAACGGGCATGGTGGTAATAAAGGACCATTTTTAAATGCTCTTGCACAAAACAAAAATGATTTTGCTGATTTAGATTTTAAGTTTTTTAATTGGTGGGTTATGCCAAAACTAGAAAAAGAAATTATCAAAAAAGAATTTGCTGAAAAAGAAGGCTATCATGCAACGCCAACAGAAATTTCTTTAACCATGTTTGTTTGCCCAGAAATGATGTCAGTACCAAAGTCTTATAAATGCCCACAAAAAGAAGTAGGCTCAGAAAACTGTTCATGGGTGATTCCAAAAAAATTCAAAGAACTTTATCCTGATGGAGTGATGCGAGCTGATTATTCACTAGCGACAAAAGATATAGGAAAAAAAGTTTTAGAATTTGCAGTTCAAGAAATAGCGGCTCTCATTTAAGGGTCTATTTTGCTCAAGTTCTAATGTAAACGAGTTGTATCAATCAAAATCTCGTTTGCGATTTTACCTTCTTCGGTAATATCAGAATTAATAATTGGATCTTTTTCTTTATATTTTTGTTGCCACCAAGCAACAAAAGCTTCAACAACTTTTGGATCAAATTGCGAGCCCGAAAATCTAATAATTTCTTCAAGTCCTTCTTCAGGACTTCTTGCCGGCATATAGACACGATTTGTTGTCATAGCATCATAAGCATCAGCAACAGAAGTGATTTTGGCAATAAAAGGAATCTCTTGATCTTCAGCACCATGAGGGTAACCCTTGCCATCAATTCTTTCATGGTGAAATAAAATTGGCTCCAAACATCTCTTTAAATTTGGAATTTGTGAAACTATATTAGCTCCAAGCACAACATGTGTTTTCATTAAAGCGTACTCTTCAAAACTCAAAGAAGAGGGCTTAAACAAAACATCATCTTTTATACCAATTTTACCGATGTCATGTAATAAAGAACCACCTTCAAGATTGAATTGATCATCTTCAGACAAATCAAACATTAAACCTAATTCTTTTGCTATTTTAAAAACTCTGTAACTATGACCACTAGTATAAGGATCTTTAATTTCAAGTGCATATATCAGGGCCTTTGCGACATTGTAAAATTCTGAGTGCATCATTGAATTGTTCAAATTTAGGATTCCTTCAGGTTCTAGTTAAAAAAAACTAAAGATTTATACTTATAAAGTATACAATGCAAAAGTTTTTATCCACTATATTATTGACAAAAAAAAAGATCATTTGTTCCACTAAAAGTGTATTAACAATAAACTAAATTTAATGTTAATACCAATAAAGCATAAAAAGAGTTGAATTATTAAAGCCATAATTTACAAATAACTTTAATATAATTATGTAAGTCATACGCCATGCAAAATCAACAAAAAAACAGAAAGACTCAAATACTGTTAATAATTCTATGTTCTTTATTTTCAGTAAACCCCATTTATGCCCTTGATGATTTGCAGACAGAAATTGCACGCTATACCAGCGAAGGTATTAATTACCATAACAATAGAAACTATATTTTAGCGATACGCTCTTTTGAAAAAGCACTTTTTTTATCGCCAAACGATAAAGAAATTGCAGAAAACTTGAGCATTGCTCACAATAACTACGGTAAATATCTTGCAGAGAGAACTGATGATTTGGGTTCTGCTAGAGAGTTTAGAAACTCTTTGTATTATAACGACAGCAACGAAATTGCTCGCGAAAATTTGCGCGTTAAACTCAAAGAAAAAAATATTGCTGATGATGATATTTTCAAAAGACTTGTTGAAGGTAAACAAGAAAAACTCAAAGAAAATTTCAAAGCGGCAATTGCCGAGTTTAGAGAAATCAATAAAATCAAAAAAAATGTTGACGCCTACTTAGAGATTGGAACTTGCTATCACTTACTTTCTTTAAAAACTCCGGGCAATAACAGTTATACTGACATGGCTTTAATGGAATTAGAGAAAGCGCATGAGCTTGATAAAAATGATCCAAGACCCTTTATTAAGCTTGGTGACGTTAATGTAGCAAACGGTAAAATAAATAAAGGAATCGATTATTACGAAGAAGCTATAAAACTTGAGCCTGACAATGTAGATGCACAAAGTTCTTTGATTAATGGTTGGCTTGCGGCGCTACGTATTGCGCCTCATTTGGCAAATAACCATATTGGACTTGGTACTGCTTATCAACTCAAAGGAGATTTCACACAAGCTCAAAGGGCTTTTACTAGAGCATTACAAATTGATCCCAACAATCAACTAGCAATGAATAGCATGAATAATCTAAGACAAGATCAATTAAAAACTCAGGTTAATTTACTGCTCAAAAGAGCTCTTAAAGCTCAACAAGAAAAAGATTATGGGCGTAGCTTAGATCTTTATATTGAAGCAATGCAAAAAGAACCTTTAAACGCTGATATTCACTACAACATAGGAACTGTTTTTCAAGCACAAAATAATTTTTCAAAAGCCAAACAAGCTTACAATAGAAGCTTAGAATTAAATCCTAATTTGGTAGAAGCCAAGCAAGCACTGACTGCTTTGCAAGCTACACAAAAAGAACAATTCATAGAAGAAGCCTTTAACAAAGCAATTGCTTTGCAAAAAAATGATAATTTTGATGACGCGATTGAAATTTATAGCAAAATTGCTAAAGACAAACCACAAGATGAAAATCTTTTTTACAACTTAGCAGTTGCTTACCAAGCAAAAAAACAATATGCAAAAGCGATTGAAAATTATCAAAGGGCATACGCAATCACCCCAAACTCTATTTATAGTGATGCAATCCAAAGTGTAAAAATTGCTGAAGCCAATGAAATTTTGGAAGAAGCTATTAGTAATCAAGGTAATGCAGAAAATGATAAAGCCATTGCTAATTACAAAAAAGTTCTAGAGATAGTTCCAAGCAATGCAAATGCTTGGTATAACCTTGGCACTGCTTATCAAGCAGTTGGCAAAGACCACGACGCACTTGAGGCTTACAAAAAAGCTTTTGAGATTGATCCAAAAAGCCAAAGTGAAGCAATATTTTTTGCGGCTTTGATTTTGGAAGAAGAAAGAAAGCTTATTGAAGCAATCGACCTTTATGATAAATATCTTGATGTAGCACCAAGCGGAGAGTATATAGCCGAGGCAAAAGAAAGAAAAGAATATATAAAGAGCTTCTTATAATTCATTACAATTAGGTCTAGACATTGAAAAAATTTAGCTATTCTTAAAATAGCTTGGTATCGTATTTGATTGTTATTAACAACGTGCTAATATCTTTTGTGGCGGGCCCGTAGCTTAGTTGGTAGAGCGCCTCGTTTGCACCGAGGAGGTCGAGTGTTCGAATCACTTCGGGTCCACCATTTCATAAAAAATTACCAAGCTACCCTAGTGGTAGCTTTTTTTTGGGCATATATAACTTAAATGCAGGCTATTCAACAACTTATTGCATGCCTCAACTTTATTACAGAAGATAAAGAACCTGAAACTGTACAAGAGAAATTGGAAATTGCCTATGTTTTCTTAATATTTTTTTCTTGAATTCAAGGTCTCTTATTTTGTATAATGTAAGTATTATGGAAGTTCCACCAAGTTCATCAAGGAGTATAACTATCCCAACAAGTCGCTATCAAATGTTAAAAGAAGCAGCTAAGCAGTTTTATAGAACAAAAGGCAGAGAAGAAGCTCATGACACAGAGAGAAGCCGTAGAGACGCTCAGACCTCACTAGAGATGAATGTCAGCGATACTACAGAACAATCTTTAGGATTTTTGCTGAGAAATGTTAACCTAATTGCTGATGAATTGAACAGAGATTCAAATGGAGGTGTCAGGAATGATAGACTTAACACGACTTTGCAGAAAACACTTACTGGAGTCGTGCAAGAAGAAGTTCTAAGAATGAGGGACAATTTGCAGCGTCAAGTTTATAAAGCTTTGGCCAGTGAACAATCTGTAGATGCTAGGGGAGAGGTTAATAAACAAATTCTTGAAAAACATAGAAGTGGAGCGCAAATTCTTGAACTTAATGCACCAATGAGTTCTCTTGATATAGAATTACAAAACGGTTATATTTTATCAAAAACCGACAACTTTGATAGACCAGTCTCGATATTTAGAAATCTTAAACTTGGCAATAACGAGGCTTCTGTGGATTTTGATCTTTTAAGAGGAAGTGTAAAAGTTAATATAGATACAAGCGCTCTTGGTAATACAACAATAAAAGCATCAAATGTAGATAATCTAGCAACTTACGAAATTGTGCATAATCCTGATGGAGATGGGGCTTTTTCAGTTGAAGCAAGTGAACATGAAAGTTTATTTGATCCAGCTAAAAGTTTCTTGGCAGATACGATGGAGATGGTTGAATTAGATTTACTAAAAGGTCACTAGGAGCTTCAAGCCTTGAAGCAGGACAAGGCAAAGCTATAAGACAGTTTATTGCCCATGTCAAAGCAGCTCTAATCGATGATTCAACTGGGCAAATTGATGTGAGCAAAGCGTCGGAACTAGCAAATGATCGTCGTTTTGTTGCTGTTGCAGAAACATTAGCTTTACATGCTTCTAAAGAAGGTGAAACAGATGGTAATAATCATAGTTTAGTTATAAATGATCTTAAGTATAACAATGGAGAACCTATGGGTAGCCTAACAATTACTTCTAAAACAGCAATACGTGCAATTGCAGCAATAGGTGATAGTGTTCCGAACAAAGTTACGATTGAGTTTACACCTGCAAGTGAAGAAACAGAAGCAAGTTTGCATGGCAAAAAAGTAGACCTCGATCTTGAAAAAGATATAAAGTTATCTAAACATGCCACGCATTACGGAATCAATGGCTCTGGAGACGATTATGTATCAACAGCGCTTCACGAGGCTCCATCTTCTGATAAATTGCAACCTGTTAGTTTCAGAAAACCTGACCCATTCAAAATCAGTGTTAATTTTGTGACTGGTGAAGTATCGATAGATGGATTCTAGGAGCAAATGCAACTTTGCTTGATTTCTTCCTCAAAGACCTCAAAAGGTGTTTTGTAGCCTAGTCTTTTCTTGGTCTACTATTGATTAAATCAACGTACTTTTGAAGTTCTTCATTTGTAATTTTACTCAAATCTGCTCCTTTAGGAATAAATTCTCGTAAAAGTCCAATAGTATTTTTCACGTTCCTCTTTGCCATGGGCTGTAAGGTTTGGCAAAATATACTTTCATATCAAGACTACTTTCTATTTCTTGATGCTTTGCAAACTCAGTGCCATTGTCATAAGTTATTGAAAGACAAAGTTCGTCAGGTATTTCTTCAAAAAGCTCCTCAGTTGTTTCAAGAATTGATTTGGCCTTTTTTATTTTCCATTTTGGCTGCAAGAAGCAGTCAGACCTGCGTTCTACGTTAATTAAAATCTTAGGTGATTGTTTTGGGTCTCCAAGCATAGTATCTCCTTCCCAATGTCCGGGAACGCTCCTCTCATTGATTTCTTGAGGTCTTTCATCAATCGATCTCTTATTAATAATAAATTCTGGGCTGGATCTTTTCCTTCGATATTTTTTACCTTTTCTCCTAAGCCTGAGTTTGACTAGGTCACAGCGTTTCTTGTAGAGCCATTGATATATAGTCTCATGACAAATTACTTCACCAGTTTCTTGTCTCCATCTACCCGCAATTTGATTGGGAGACCAGTGAAGTTCAATACAATCAATGATAAACTTCTCTAAAACACTGTCACTGACTATCCTTAGATGAATATTAGCTTCTCTTTTTCTTTCATAAGCAAGCTGCCAAGCTTTTTCAGCAGTGAAGCTTCCATCAACTGAATTGTTACTAATACACCTACTTACAACTGATTTATTTCTACCAATAGTAATTCCAATTTCACTAATACAGGAGTTACGCGATTGCCTGACTTAGGTGTAACTGCACAGCTTCTCTAACTATTTCCCATTTTTGTTGATACCAACTTGTACCCTCTTTGAATCTAAAGTATTCCAGCTTGATCAGAGCTAAAAAAGCACAAAATATATGATTCTTTTGCGCTTGAGCTTTTCGCATATATGACTTTTCAAGTCCACAGACTTGTTTAAGTCCTCGGTGCATGGTCTCAATAAACCAGCGAGTTTTAGCATGACCAATAAAATTATCCCAGTCATCTAAGTCCAAATCGTTAGTTATTAAGTACCTTATCTTCCCGTCTTTGAGAGTCCTCTTGCACACTAATATTGGACCAAAGTCTTTTAGCCAAACTTTCTTAACTTGTCTTTCTGCTAACTCTAGTTCGTCAACTCTAATCCAAACTCCTTTCACCTCACTAATCTTGCGATTTGATTTTATGTCAGCAACAAAGTTCCAGCCTTTAGCTTGTATTGCTTTTAAATTTTCCTTTGACACATACCAGCTATCCATCAGTACATAACTTGGCTTGAAACCTCGTTGCTCAGCGATATCTAACATATCTCTAAAATGATCATTCTTGGTTTTATCATCACCTTCTTTGTTGTAGATTCGGTAGTCTACTGGTAATGCTATGCCATCTAGGTCAACCCACTGAGCATTTACGATACCGATACCTTGCTTTACGGCATGATGTTTGCCACTCCATTGCCACTTGGTTAGTTCAATTTTTTTAGCATATGGTTTTTCAAGCAAAGTATCATCAAATGCTAAGTAACCTTCATTGATATTAATTTTTTCTTCTACCTGAGACCAAAGGTCTTCTGGAGAAAATTCAGAATTATTCAGCCATCTATTTACTGAATCATGAGCCATTGTTTCATCTCGACTAACTTTTTCCAACTCACTACAAGAATACTGCTTTTGTGAAGCTATTAAAAACTCAACGTACAAATCTAAGCTACATTTTTGTTGTCTCATGTAGTCTTAGACGTATTTAATTCAAAAAAGTGGCCGTAATACTTATTAAATTACTGACAAATTAGGCAATCGCGTAACTCCTGTAATAGTTAATCCTTGATCTAGCAATGTCTCAATTTTAACCATCTCTTCCCAAGTCAAATGACCCTTACTTTTGTCTGACATCTTTTTCTCCTGTATTTACTTACAAGGAAGAAAACATAGATTTGTTGCATTTCGGTTTAGAAAGAATCGTTTAAGTTGTAAACAGTTTGATAGATTAGTGGGTCTGCCGAGAGGCAAAGTCCGAAACTTGGAGAAAGATTTGATTTAGATAATCCAAGGCAGAGTCCATACAAGGCTGCTCGATTTAGAGATGATGGAGGCGTTGTACTGCATAAGAGTCAAACCTTCAGGGGACGAGATATAGAGGCACCAATTGGTGCTACTTTTGCTAAAGGACAATACCGTCAACTAAGCAGTAATAGTGAATTGAATGATTTGCAAAGACAAACAAAGATTGACTTGAACTTTAAAGGGTTACTGAATGGTGATCCAGATGTTATTGATTTTGTTGATAACACATTAATTGATTCTGATGAAGAGAGAGGGGATTTACATTCTAGGTATCTTGCGATGCGTGACTTTGTGTTAGAGGGCGAAAATTTTCCTAGTCGAAGAGCGGACATATTATGGAGACAACTTTGCCTAATAAAACAATGTCAATCATCTTTTAAAGATGATGCAGAGTTAACTTTTTATAGAAAAATGTTGACGGCTGATCTTGCTCTTGAATATTCAAAAGAGAGAAACGAGAGTAGACATAGTTGGTGGCTTCCACGTGGTTCTATGTATGATGTTATCAAATGGGATGAGAGCTTTAGGGAGGAATTGCAGCACGAGTTTTTAGATGAGGCGCATCCTTTTCACTTTAATGCTGAAGAGAGGGATTTGGTAAGATCCCAAGTTTTTACTAACAGGCTTTAATTTTTTTAAATTCTTCCAAGTTTATGGTTTTTATTTCAATGAGTAAGAAAGTGATTTCTGGTTGGTAGAAGACTATTTCTGTTAAGTAGAATTCAACTTCTAGCTTGCAGATAGCTATTTCTTGAGGTAAGAAATTTATTTCTTCTAATGATATGCCCATTTCTTCAAAGTAGATAGGCTTAGACCCAATTAGGAAGCCAAAATCTCAAGTAGAGGCTGTCGCCTCGTCGCTGCCGCTCCTCGTTGACACCCTACTGTTTTTGTCCGCGAACCAAAGAAGCAAGAGCCAAACCTAGTGCGAGGTCACAACCGCTAAGTCTAGGCTCTGCGCGAGTCGCCGGTAACTACGCTCCTGAAGGCTTATCTGATGCTAGTCTAGAATGGTGGGAGACTTTGGCTACGGCTTGGACTGAGGTGGGCGGAGCGAAGCGGAGCCTACTCAAATATGTTCTTCTAAAGTGTTGGACGAGCTTGCGAGAACAACACTTCGGTGAATTTCAGCGCGGCGCCCCCACCTCGGGTTCGGACAGTTCCGTAAATCCCCCACCATTTCATAAAAAATTACCAAGCTACCCTAGTGGTAGCTTTTTTTTTTGGGCATATATAACTTAAATGCAGGCTATTCAACAACTTATTGCATGCCTCAACTTTATTACAGAAGATAAAGAACCTGAAACTGTGCAAGAGAAAGTTGACAATGATCCCTATGCAACTGTTTTATCTATTGGAGCAAATGATCTTCGTGATAACAAAAAAGCTAGAGAATTTAACCAAGCTATTAAAGAAATTCATCAAGATCCTAATTTAGTAACAAAAAAACAATTAGAGCAAATTACAAGCTTTACTAAAAAGCTATTAGAATTAAAACAAAAAGCACTCGACATGGCTCAAGAGTGCGAGGCTCCTTGGGTTCGAGAAGAACTTGATTGGATAAAAGAGAGTTATTTGGCTCTAGCTCAAGGCTATCAAAAGATTATTGAGGAATTGGAAAAACTAGTGAAATTAAAAACAAACTAAAAATTTAATTAATCAAGTTTTTCTATAACTTTTTCAAAGAATTCTAAAGGATAAGCACCGCCAATTTGTACTCCATTTAAAACAAAATTTGGAGTACCGCTGACCCCAGCTTGTCTAGCTGCTTTTAAATCTTCTGCTAATTGTGCTTCTACTTCAGTACTTTGCATATCTTCTAAAAATTTCTTTTTGTCGAGCTTTAGGTCAAGCGCAATTTTTTCATAAAGCTCTTGCCCTAAATCTCTTTGATTAGCAAAGAGCTCTTTTGAATACTCAAAGAACTTGCCTTGTGCGTGTGCAGCAAGTGCTGCTTTTGCTGCTGCTTTTGCATTTTTATGAAAACCTAAAGGGTAATTTTTTTGTACTATATATAAATCTTTGCCAAGCTTTTCTTTTAAAGACTGGACTGTATCATCGCCTCGTCTGCAATACGGGCACTCAAAATCTGTAAAAATCACTAGTTGGTATTTTGCATCTTTATTACCATGACCCGGAGAGTTGCCATGATCTACCTCAACTTTATTTGCAAACATTTTTGTGAATCTTTCTTCTTCAGCTTTTTTTTGTTGAGCTTCTTTTTGTCTTGCTAAAGTTTTTTCAATGACTTCAGGATTTTTCATGATTATTTCAAGCACTTTTTGCTCTAAAACACTATCACCAATATCATCTAAACTCTCTGCTAATGCAAAATTTGCACATAAAACACAAAGTAAAACTATAGACACAACTTTTTTGATCATAAATAACAATATAGCATTTAAAAGCAAAATTTGAAGAAGGTGCTTAAAAACTCAAGTTTTCTTGACGCTTACTCAAAAAAATAGCTAAAATTATGGCGTGCCAATCAAAGATAACTGGTTTTATGAATCTCTCAAAGAAAGCTCTAGTCTAACTTTAAAAGTTGACGAGCTTTTATATCAAGAACAAAGCGAGTATCAAGAAGTTTTAGTTTTTTACAATAAAGACTATGGCAATGTGCTTGTTTTAGATGATGCTTTAATGCTTTCAGACTTAGATGAACATATGTACCACAAAGCAATTACACATTATGGGGTGAGTAATGCAACACAAAACAAAAAACTCAATGTCTTAGTTATTGGTGCTGGTGATGGAGGAGTCGTAAGAGATCTATTGAGTAAACATCAAGAACAAATCAATCAAGTAACAATGGTAGAAATTGATCAAGCAGTAATAGATGTTTCAAAAAAATTCTTTCCTAAAATTTCTTCTCACTTAAATGATGCAAGACTCGATCTTAAAGTTGAAGACGCATTACAATACATTGACAAAGCGGCTGATGCAAGTTTTGATTTGGTGATTTGTGATTCAACAGACCCAGTTGGCTTTGCGGCTGGTTTAATCGAAGAAGATTTTTACAAAAAAATTCAACGAGTTTTAACAAAAGAAGGAGTTTTTATTGCACAAAGCGGTTCAATTTTTTTAATGCCTGAAGAGCTAGAAACAGCCCAAAAAAATCTCAAAAAAGTTTTTGCTGATGTGCATACGTTTTTTGCTCCAATGATGGTATATCCGGGTGTCATTTGGTCTTACACAGCGGCAGGTGCTAAAATCCAGAATAAAGAAAATTTAGATTTAAAGGAATTTATCAAAGAAAAACAAAGTGTCAATGCCTGAAGTATCAATTATCGTTCCTAGTTATAATAGAGCCGAGTTTCTTGAAGCAACGCTTGCAAGTATTCAAAATCAAAGCTTTAAAGATTTTGAAGTAATCTTTGTCGACGATGGTAGTACAGACAACACTGAGGAAATTTTAAGAAAATTTTGTGAGCAAGATCCAAGATTTAAATATTTCAAACAAGAAAATTCCGAAAGAGCCGTTGCACGTTCTTATGGGCTCAGTTTGGCAAATTCTGATTTATTGTGCTTAGTTGATTCAGATGATATTTGGTATCCCAACAAACTTGAACAACAATTAAAAGTCATGCGCGAAGATCCAGAAATTGTTTTAAGTTATGCTTCGGTTAATCGCATTGACATGCAAGGTAAAGCTATCAGATCTAAGCCACGTCAACATCGCGGTTTTTCTGGTTATGTGTTTTTTGATCTATTGATGCGCAATTTTATACCTTCGGTCACTCCAATGTTTCGCAAAAAAGCTTTTGAAGCTGTTGGCAAACAAAATACAGAATTTATTCCTTATGAAGATTGGGATTTTTGGCTTAGGCTTTCAAGGCAAGGAAAGTTTTTTCATATTAAAGAAGCTTTGGGTGACTATCGCTTACACCCCGGTCAATCAGTACAAAACGTCAAAGCACAACATATCGAAAAAGTGACAAATTTTGTTTTAGAGAACAATACTAATTTAGAAAAAATAGACCTAGAAAATTATTTACAACAAATTGGGCTTAAAAAAGATGATAAAGATTTTTCTCAAATTGTTGACGAAGCTTATAGCCTTGCAAATTTGAGGTTTGCCTATTGGTATTTAATTGCTAACGAAGCACAAATATCTCAAGCAAAATTATTAAAAGCACTCAACTTATCTAAAAAAAGACTTTTAGATTATCGTTGGTACGGGCTTTGGCTAGCTAAAACCTGCAAACCAATATTTGGTGATGTGATAACAAAACTCTTGGGAAGTTTCCACTAATAATGGCTGATAAAATTTTTTATTTTATTCGCTATTTTACTTTTTTAGGAAATTTCTTTCCTCAGTTTACTTTGTCAATTTTATTGCTTTTTATAGATTTCCCGACTGGCTTTAAAGTTGGTGCAACTTGGGGCTGGGGGTAATCATCAACTTTACAATAAAAATTTAGTACAGAAAAAAGACCTAATATTGGCAACTGGAAAATTGCACATGTTAATGGGCATAGTTTTCCTTCAGGACACTCTTTAACTTCACTCGTTATTTATTGGTCTTTAGCTGAACAATTTCAGCTTGGTCTAGCATGGACGATTTTTTTATATTTAATTCCTTTTGCACTTGGACTTTCAAGACTCTATTTAAAAGTTCATGATCCTATTGATGTTTATGCAGGCTGGGCTATTGCTTTTATTTATTTGCGAACCCTTTCTGACGAAGCAATTGCTATTACCAAACCTGTTTTTATGTTTTTCTTTAAACTTTTGGGGATTGAAATCGATTTTTAAAGCAGTTTTTCTAAAATGCTATAATTCTCTTTTGTGCAATACTCAAACATAAAATTCGAAGCTAGAAAAACCGTAGAACAAGTTGAAGAAAGTCAAGATCTTGCTCCTAAATTTGATGATAACGGTTTGATACCAGTTGTAACAACAGACTATAAAACTGGGGAGCTTTTAATGCATGGTTATATGAATGAAGAAGCATTCAAAAAAACCTTAAGGGATGGACAAGCATATTATTATAGTCGCAGTAGAAAACTTGTTTGGCACAAAGGTGCAACTAGCGGCTTGTACCAAAATATCGATGAGATGCGCATTGATGATGATCAAGATTGCGTTTGGCTTAGAGTAACAGTAACTGGAAGCGGAGCAAGTTGTCACGTTGGTTACCGCTCATGTTTTTATAGAACTGTTCCAAATGGTAAAACACTCACTGACGAGAAACAAATCAAATTAACTTTTGTTGAAAGTGAAAAAACTTTTGACCCACTTGAGGTATATGGTGATGTTGAAAACCCAACAAAACTCTAAAGTTATAAACAAAAACTCTAAGATTGAACAAAGCCTTGACTGGGTAGGTATGGAAACTGTTAAAGTGCCTGTCAAATATAGTCTTAATCAAAAAGAATATGGAACTAGTGCCGAACTTGAAATATTTTTGAGCTTAGATAAAGGCAATTTTCGCGGAGTTGATATGGCAGAAATATTTTTTCAAAGCCAAGAGACTCTTGCTAAACAAATTATAAATTTTGAGCGACTTAAAGTACTGAGCCAAAAACTACTTGATACACACCAAGACAGAAGCACAAGCACTAAAGTAAAAATCAATTTTGATATTTTCCTTGAAAAAACCAGCTTGCAATCACATGAAAAATTTTTACAAAGCTATCCAATTACGCTCGAACTAATCAATAAAAATGGTAATTGTAATTGTAAAATCAGCTTCGAAATTTTATATGCCAGTACCTGTCCTTGTTCTGAGAGCTCTGCGCGCCAACAAAATTTAAAAACAATTCAAGATTTTTTAAAAAATAACTCAGTTGAAGATTTAACAAACTGGTTTTTAGATAGCAATACTAAATTTGCTTACCCACATGCACAAAAATCAAAAGCAAAATTTAATTTAGAGCTTGCAGAAACAAAAAATATCTTTGAACAAGTTTCAACCTTAATCCAAGAGCTTGAATCATGCGCCAAAACAAGTGTTCAAGCAGGAGTAAGACAAGTAGACGAAGCTGAATTTACAAAAATCATGGGTGAAAATTTAATTTTCATTGAAGATATAGCCAAAATTTTTAAAGAATACATTAATAATCAAAAACAAATTCTCAATTCAAGAGTAGAATTAATACACAATGAAAGCATTCATCCACAAAATGCAAAAGTTATTTTTAGCACTTAGTTTTTTGGTTATTAGTATGCAAGCAAGTTTTGCACATGGTGCTGGCTGTGCTTGTAATGCACTAAGACCCACAGCCATTGGTGGACCAATTATTACAATCCCAGCATATACCATGCCTAAAGGTACTTTTAGCATTGGTTATGGTTTAAATTATTTGAACAATCATAGACTCAACCAAAAACAAATTTTAAAAGTAATCAAAGCAGACGAACATGCTGATGATAATTATGGTTCTTTGAACCAAAGTCTTTCTATGGCGTGGGGAGCAAGTGACGATTTAAACTTTTTTGTTACCATGCCTTTTAATATTGCTTATGATTTTAGAGAGGTACATGATGGCATAGAAGATTTAGGAAATTCAATTGGCTTTGGTGATATGACGATTTTAGCTCAGTATAGATTTTTGAATCTTAGTAAAACCAACCTTGCCTTACTTGGCGGAATCAAATTGCCAACTGGTAAAACTCACGTTAAATCTAATACTGGTGAAACTTTTGAAGCTTTAAACAATCCGGGCTCAGGCTCTTTTGACCCACTATTTGGTTTTGCGCTTAGCAGACCTGTTGGCAGTTTTGGCTTAGATTTTAATTTTTTGTATAAACTCGCAACCCAAGGAAGCCAAGACACAGATATTGGTGATGTTGCCAATTATAATTTTGCGATTAGTTATGCAGTCAATCATGACCATAATAAAGAATTTGATCACAAACACAAACACCAAAAACAAAAAAAATTACTCACTAAAATTTTTCCTCAACATCTTTTTGGCAAACATTTAAGTTGGGATTTGATTTTAGAACTTAATACCAATTGGGAAGCAAAGCCTGAGCAAAACAATATCAAAGACAATAATCATGGCGGCACATCAGTATTTTTAAGCCCGGGAATTCGACTTGCAGTAGATGATAATTTCGTATATAACTTTGGACTTGGCTTTCCAATAATTGAAGACCTAAATGGCGAACAAGGTGGAACTGATTTACAATTGTATACAGGTTTTGCCATGAGTTTTTAGTGAATGTCTGAAAAAATTATCATTTTAGCTGGAGTGCACGGTGAGGAAATTCAATCAAGTTTCTTGTTAGAGGATGTTTGCAAAGACTATAAACTATACCAAGAACAATCTTTTACAAGTTTTATCAATTCAAAACAAAACATTATTGCAATACCACGTTTCAATATTTTTGGTTTAGCAAAACAAACACGAGGTAACAAGAACCAAGTAGATTTAAATAGAAACTTACCTAGCCGTAATTGGAGCCATAAACACAGTCACCCAGCTTATTACCCGGGGACAAATGCGGCTTCTGAACAAGAGACTAAAGATTTTTTAGAACTTTTAAAAGAATTTGAAGCAAGTTTAATAATTTCAATACACACAAATCATTTTGTTACAGTGCAACACCCAGCTCAAATAAATTTTGATGGACAAGAAAATTCTCAAGGTTTTTTCTATGCTCAAAAACTAGCAAAAGTTTTTAATTTAGAATTGACACAAAACATTGGCTATCCAACCCCGGGTTCACTTGGTAGCTATGCCAAAGAAATCAATATACCTTGTATCACTATTGAATTAGAGCACGAACTCTCATCTCAAGAAATTCAAACAAAATACAGTGAAGTTTTGACAGAATATCTCAAAACCCTTAGCTGAGTTACAATATTAATAAGTGAATATTGAAATCCTAAAAGCAAACAAAGTTTCTAAAGCCATTATTTTGGGTTCTGGAGTAAGTGTGTTTGAAAATCAAAAACCCTTACACTCTATCAGTTATAGTAGTATCGATAACTGGCCACTTGGCAAAGTAAAAGGTCACAAAGGGGTTTTAGATATTTACGAAAACATCTGGGTTTTAAGAGGCAGGGCTCATCTTTACGAAGGCTTCACTTGGCAACAAGCTTGTTTCCCGACACAATTTTTAGCAGATCAAGGTATTGAAGAATTAATCTTAACCAATGCTGCTGGAGGACTCAATAGTGATTTTGAAATTGGTGATCTGATGCAAATTACTGGCTATTACAATATGCTCAAACCTAATCAGGCAAGAGGAAACTTAGGCATTTTAGATCAAGAATTAACAAGATTTACTACTGAAATAATTGCCGCAAAAGATATTCATCATGGAAATTATATTGGTGTACATGGACCAAATTATGAAACTGATTTAGAAGTAGAATTTTTCAAGTCTAAACAAGCTGATGCAGTTGGAATGTCGACTATTCCAGAAATTGAAACAGCCATCAAAAACAATATAAAAGTGCAAGCGCTTTCAATTATTACAAATGTTTATGGCAAAACCGAAGACCTTGGTCACGAAGGAGTAGTCGCCGCCGCAAAAAAAGCCAGTAAAAAATTAACAAGTTTATTAGGAATCAATTAATGTCAATTACAGTACTTACAGCATATGATTTTAATACCGCAAGAGCGCTTGAAGAAGCAGGTATTGATTATATTTTGGTTGGCGATAGCCTTGCAATGGTTGCACATGGTCACAAAAACACCAAAACCATTAGCCTTGGACAAATGCTGGCTTCAACAAGAGCTGTCAAAAAAGGTGCAGCAAAAACAAAAATCATTGCAGATATTCCTTTATCAATTGTCAAAAAAACCAAAGAACAAGTTTTAGATGCCGCAAAAAAATTAATACAGGCAGGCGCCGATATAGTCAAAATTGAAAACGCAGAAAAACAAACAATAGAACAAATAAAATTACTAATAGAAAACAACATTGCCGTCATGGGACATATTGGCTATACACCGCAAAGCTTCGATAAACCAATTATAGTCAAAGATCGAGAGGCTTTAATTGCAGCTGCTCATAAACTAAACGAAGTCGGTGTTATGGCTTTGGTACTTGAAATGATTCCAGCTGAAATTGCCAAAGAAATCACAGAAGCATTAAAGATACCAACTATTGGTATTGGTGCTGGTGTTGATTGTTCTGGTCAGGTTTTAGTCAGCGATGATATGCTTGGCAGATACAATTTATTTGAGCCTAAGTTTTTAAAGCGCTATGCAAATCAATACCAAGAAAGCGTCACAGCCTTTAAAGCCTACATTGAAGATGTAAAAAACAAAAATTTCCCAAGTTCAGAAAATTCATACTAAGATTTTTAAATAGCCATTGCTAAACTTTGTTGCTGCTCACGATCAGTCACTGTCTGTTCTTGAGCTTGCCTAAGCTTTTCAATTTGAGATTCATGTTTTTGTTGAAAGTTTAATTGTTGTTTGTCAGTGTCATAGGTTTTTACTTTATCTTGTTGGTTTGTTTTCATATCAGACCTATTTAAATACAGACCTACTCCAAGATTATAAGCAGCCATAGAGAAATTACTCCAAGGCATTATGATATTTTTCAAGCTTGCTGGTATAAATCTTTGAACGATATCCATAAATGTGTTTACCGACAAGAATATCGCTGATGCATTAAAGTAAGGGTCTTTGTGTCCAAAGATACTAAGATCTGCAAAGATACCACCAATATTTCTTATTGTGCCACCAATCTTATAAGCTAGTCCCTTATTGGCTTTGCCAAGATAACCCAAAATAGATCCAATAATCATGGTGTAACCACTTAAAGCAGTAGTATGTCCCTTGTCTTTACTTTCGTCACCCTTACAAAGTTCTTGGATATGAGAAATCCCACTTTCTTGACAGAACTTATCGTATCTTTCCGCCATACTACCATTTGCTGATTTAAATAATTCTGCAAAAGAAGCAAACTTAAACTTAGACAAGAAATTAGAAATTTGTTTTTTTATATTAGCAAAACTCAAACCGGTTAAAAATCTTCTTTGCGAACCAATTCCACCTGTAAATAATTCTTTAAATAATTTTTTCATTGCCTCAACATTAGAATCATGATCTTGCCCCATCGTTGGATTTCTTGTTTCATTTTTATTAGTTAAATCTATATCTAATTTTTCTTTTATATGCTCGTTGTATAATCCCTCTTGCGAACCAACCAATTGAGATATACCAAGCCCTATCCCTCTTGCCAAGCCCAAATCTTCTGTTCTATTTTCAGCAATAATAAAAATTGGTTCAATAAATCTCGAAATTGCTTCCCATAATCTATTTTTTTTCAGAGCTTCCCAACCATTAAAACCACAACTAGCTGTCAGAATAACCTTTGAAAAATTCAAAGCTAATTTATCAACAAATTGTCGAACTTTACTATTCTCAAAATCTTTAAAAAACCATAAGTCAGAAAAACCAGCATAGCAATGTGAAATAGCTGTTGCCACCGGACCTAAATTTATTAATGACCATTTTAAATTATCGTAAAAACTAAATTTATCCTCTTTAGTTGGAGATTTTTCTTCTTGATGAATTTCTTGCTTAAACTCAATATTAGTTTCTGGCGCCTCAGTATTCTCAGCTAATTTTTGACGTGCTATATTAACTGGTTCAGTAGCTGGGCCAGTTTGATCACCAAAATTAATTTGTTTTGGATCAAGCATTAGTATTGCGCCCAATATATAAAGACAATTAGGCTTGATCTTATCTTAGCATAATTCGTAAATACAATAATCTAGCCAAAAAAAGCAAGCATTTTAGGCATAAATTTGGTTTTTCAGATTTAAAATTAGGGATAATTATAATTATGAACAAAAACCCTCTATTAAATTACCAAGAATTTGTACCCTATGAACAAATCAGCGCCCAAATTATTGAAGAAGCTGTAATTCAAAGAGTCGAAACAGCAAGAGCAAAATTAGAAGAAATTGTCAAAATTGATCCTAATAATTTAAGTTTTAAAAACACACTTTTTGAATTTATCGAACTTGATAATATGGTCGAGAAAGTTTGGAATCCTGTGCAAAATTTATTGTCACTTATGGGCAGTGAAGAAATTAGAGAAGTAGCAAATAAAACCAGACCAATTATAGTTCAGTTTTATAACGATTACTCACTTGATGAAAGAGTTTACAAATTAGTAAAAGATTTTTCGCAAAGTGAAGCGGCACAAAATCTTAGCCAAGAAGAAAAAAGACACCTTGAAAATACTTTGACTGGTTTTAAACTTTCAGGTGCCGAATTAGAAGGTGAAGCAAAAGAAGAATTTAAAAAATTAAATTTAGAACTTAGTGAACTATCACAAAAATTTTCTGATAATGCAACAGATTCAAAATTTGAATTAATAGTCAAGGATGAAGACTTAGAAGGCTTATCAAATGATGTAATTCAAACAGCGAAAGAACTTGCCAATGAATACAGAAAAAAACTTGGTAGTGAAAAAATCCCAGAGAATGCGGCTATTTTTAATTTAGATTACCCATCTTATGGACCTTTTATGAAATTTTCTGCAAAGAGCAAATTGAAAAAATTGTTTTACGAAAATTATTTGCGCAAAGGAACAACTCAAGCAAACAGAGGTTTACTTGGAACTAAAGAAGATAGTCTTGATAATGAAATCTTGATCGAAAAAATATTTAAAGCCAAACTTAGAAAATCACATTTACTTGGTTTTAAAAACTATGCTGAACTAAGTTTACAAACAAAAATGGCACCTAGCCCGCAGGAAGTAAAAGAGTTTTTGCAGAGACTTGCTTCAAAAGCAAAATTATTAGCACAACAAGAAAATCAAGAACTCATTGAATTTCAAAAAGAAATCAATTACCAAAATTCTGAAAACGACTTTAGCAAGGTTTATCCATGGGACAAAGAATACCTCTCTGAAAAATTGCGAGAAAAAAAATATGCTTTTGACACTAACTTAACAAAGCCGTATTTTGAGCTTGAGCAGACGATTACAGGTATGTTTAATATTGCTACGACCTTATTCAATATTGAATTTAAAACTAATGAGCAGATAGAAAAATGGCATGAAGATGTCACTGTATATGAGGTTTTTGAAAATCAAGAAAAAATTGGTACTTTTTATATGGATTTATTTCCAAGAGATATTAAACGAGGCGGCGCTTGGGTAATGCCATTAGTACAAGCTTGTGAAAATATTCATGGAGAAAAAATTCTACCTCAGTGCACTCTAAGTTGTAACTTAACTAAGCCAAGTAAAGAGCAGCCATCCTTGCTCAACCATACAGAAGTCACGACTTTATTTCATGAATTTGGGCATGCTTTACATCATTTATTGTCTAAAGTAAAGCTTGAACCTTTATCAGGTACTAATGTTGAATGGGATTTTGTGGAGTTACCTTCTCAATTAAATGAAAATTTTGTTTGGGAAAAAGAATCTTTACAAAGTTTCGCAAAACATTTTCAAAGCAAAGAAGCAATCCCTGACGAGCTTTTAGAGAGTATGCTCAAAGCAAGAACTTTTAATGAAGGGCTTGCCTGTATACGCCAATTAGAATTTGGTCTTTTTGATTTGGCAATTTATATGATAGAAAAACAAGAAGATTTTGAACAACCTTTAGAAATTTTCAAAAAAATTGTTACGCAAATTGGTGTTAATGAAGTATGGCAAGGCACAAATTTCCCTTGTGCTTTTTCTCATATTTTTGCTGGTGGTTATAGTGCTGGCTACTATAGCTACAAATGGGCTGAAGTTTTAGAAGCTGATGCCTTCTCAAGATTTCAAAATGAAGGTGTGTTAAATCCACAAGTAGGCTTAGAATACAAAAAAGCAATTTTGGAAAAAGGAGATTCGCAAAAACCAATGGAACTTTTTGTGGAATTTATGCAAAGAGAACCTCGCGAAGAAGCTTTGTTACAACGCATGGGACTTGAGGTAGCACAAAAATGATAAAACATTTTCTACTTACTGCCTATGATTACAATGATGCTGAAGCCTATCAAAGGCGCATAGACACTCGAGAAGAACATTTGAGTTTAATCGCAGAGTTAAAAAAACAAAACAAAGTAATTTTAGGAGCCGCACTTATCGACGACAAAGAAAAAATGATTGGCTCTAGTATTTTTTTTGTAATGAGTCAAGCAGAATTTGATGATTACCTGAGTAAAGAGCCTTATATTATTAAAAAGGTCTGGCAAAAAATTGATGTTAAAGAATGTAAAATCGCACCAAGCTTTGTTGGACTTTTAAACTCCCACTAAAACTTAGCATTTGGCTTAAACTTATCTTTGAAATTAGTACACTAAAGGGACGGTGTTTGATTCTTTTGTTAGGCGTGTCTAACCAAACCCTACTTATGCCCAAATCTAAAGACTCGAGATGCTTATTACGGGTTTGGAAGAACGCCCCTAAAGACGCCACCTCCATGTGCTTGTATAATATTTTTATGTCTAAATTAAAAATAGATTTACTACTCAGAGAAGAACCCGGCGCAAATGAAGAAATTGGTCTTAATGAACGTAAAGCTTCAAAGACTCAATATCATATCGACGAAAAACTCTTGCAAGTATTTTTGGGCAAAAAGAAAGATTTGAGTATCAAAAAAATCCGCGAAATACTCTCAAAAGCAGACTGGAAAAACATTTCAGAAACCGAAGTGGAAATCAATATCAACGATCTTGATGCAGAAAGTGTCGAAGCCGCCTATGAAATAATAGTGCTCAAAAGCTTTATTTTTGACAAATATAAGTCAGACGCTGGTGCTAGACAAGTACAAGTAAAAAAAGTAAGTTTTAAACCAAGCAAACCAAAAGATTTTGATTACGAATATCGCTCTAAGGTCATAGATGCTATTAAATTTTGCAGAGATATAGTAAGCTCAAACGCGAGCACTATTAACCCCGGACAAATGCAAAAATTTGCAGAAAATTTAGCAAAAGAACACCCAGTAATCACTGTCAAAAGCATAGATGCACAAGAAGCAAAAAAACTTAACATGGAATGTTTACTCGCTGTTGGTGCAGAGAGTTTAAAGAACTCAAGTCCAAGTTTTCACCCAAGAATAGTCGAATTAAGTTTTCAAGGTGCAAAATACAAAAACTCAAAAAAAGACAAACACATAGCTTTAGTAGGTAAAGGTATCACCTATGATACTGGTGGCTTATGCTTAAAGCCAACTCAATATATGTTAGACATGAAATCTGACATGACTGGTGCAGCGACAGTGTTGTCGGTATTTAGTGCCTTGCCAAATATCGCTAAATACTTACCAGACAATATAAAAATTACTGGCATTATGGCTCTAAGCGAAAATGCATTCGGCGCTAGTAGCTATAAACCGGGGGATGTTTTGAGAGCAATGAATGGCACTACTGTTGAGGTAGTAGATACAGACGCCGAAGGTAGATTAGTTTTGGCAGACGCCTTAAGCTATATGTCTGCACTAAAAGACCAGCCAAATTATTGCATCGATCTTGCAACACTAACTGGATCTATAGTAGCAAGTCTTGGCGAAATTGCGGCTGGCGCTATGACTAATAACGATGAATTTAAAGATCAGGTAATTAATGCTTTTCGTAAAGAAGGTGAAAATTTATGGCATATGCCTTTGTTTTCTGAATACAAAACTTTATTAGATTCAAGTATTGCGGATATCAAACACTGCAACACCAGACCAGATGCACTTTGTGCGGGAATCTTTTTGAAAGAATTTGTTCACAAAAACATCAAATGGTTACATTTAGATATTGCTGGAGTTGGTTTTATCGAAGAAGATGGACTATGGGCTTATAAAGGTGCTACCGGATTTGGCATTAAAGGATTATTGAAACTACTAAAAGATTTGGGCGTGCCTCCAAACCCGTAATAAGTATCTCGAGTCTTTAGATTTGGGCATAAGTAGGGTTTGGTTAGACACGCCCATTAACTGTGCCATTTTATATATTCTAAATACAAAGTTATTTAGTACTTCTTTGCTATATTTATTTAATTTCAAAAATTGTATCTGAGAAAAATCAGGAATAGCACCAATTAAATCTTCTAAACTACTTGTTGCACCAGCTTTGAAAGCAAAAGGTTTTAAAGGATTAATAGAGCGAGACAATAATTTCAAGCTTGCTCTTTTTTGATCATTAGCAGTTTTTTTTCTTAGCGTAAAATTCATCATCAGCCTGCAACAAGCTTCTGACAAAAGCATATTCAGGATAAAAATCGCATATTTTTGATCAATTCTCATAAAAAACAGTATCCATATTAATGCATAAATTAATATTTTGTAATATTTATCTTAATTAATTTCTTAACCAAAGCTTAAAAAAAAATTGGTATAGGATAATTATTATGACAGATTCAGTTAGCCCTAAAAGTTTAGCACAAGAGTTTGGACGAACGAGAGAAGCTGAACTTAAAGCTAAAAATGATGTCGAACAATTTTTAAAAGAGGATGGCATAGAAGATAATGAACAAGAAGATTTATTTCAAGCAATACGAGAATCTGCTAAAAGTTTAAATTTATATCCTGTGATAAAAGGAAATCAATTTGAAACACCCCAAGAATTTGAGGCTAAAATTCGCCCCAGCTTAGAAGAAGAACAGGAAAAACTAATTGAAAGCCTAGACCAATTTAGTGAAAAACAAGTTAAATTAGCAGAGCACATAGATCTTTTAGAATCGTTAAAAAAAGGTGGACTTAGTGAAGAGCAGAAAAACGGTTTAAGAGATGCTGGTTTTGAAGATGTAGAGATAGGAAAATTAAGTAACCGCGCGCAAAGAATTGACAAACAAAAGGAATTAGAAAGTCAATTAGCGAATGCTGAACAAAACGATCCTCAAAAAGCGATATTACAAACGAAAATAGAAGCTTTAAAAACAATTACTAAAGCCGAAAACAAAGAAATAAAAAAAGCAGGTTTAAAACCAAAAGAACTACAAACAAAAGCTGAAATAAAGGCAAAACTAGCTGACACAACAAAACAACAAGAAAGTCTAGAAAAAGTTAAAACAACTTTAGAAGCTAGAAAAACAGAAGTGCAAAGATTACTAACTTTAAATGGCACTCCAGAAGCTGAAGGTACCCAAGGTACCCAAGGCAGTCAAGACGATTCAAACCCACAAGCTCAACCTCAAGCAGACGACGGCGGCTGTCCAGACGGAAACTGCGGTACACAAAGAGGAAGAGGAAGGGCTAAAGCTACTATTATGGCTGTTGCCGCCACTGAACTTGCCGCTTTACAAATTGATTATTCGCAATTTTTAAGTTGAGCATTTATTGAAAAACAAAGTGTTAAGGCTCAAATACGCTTAAAAAACCTTAGTCTATAGCTAAAAGTTAAACTACTGAGCAAATAAGCTAAAATATTTTAAGTTTATAGAAATGCAAAAAACTAAAAATATTTTAGAAACTAATCTTGCGGGTATCAAAATGAAAAATCCTATTATGCCTGCTTCTGGCTGTTTTGGTTTTGGCAGAGAATTTGCAGAATTTTATGATTTATCTTGTCTTGGTGCTATTGCGGTCAAAGCAACCAGCCTTGAAGCACGCGAAGGTAATTGGACACCTCGAGTTGCTGAAACTTATGCTGGAATGATTAATTCTATTGGTTTACAAAATCCGGGTATCGAAAAAGTTATTCATGAAGAGCTCAAATTTTTAGAACAATTTGATACAGAGATTTTTGTAAATATTGTTGGGCACAGTATCGAAGACTATGCACAAGTGGCACAAAAAATCTCCGCAGTGCAAAATGTGTCAGCCATCGAACTTAATGTTTCTTGCCCTAATGTTCACGACGGAATTCATTTTGGTTCCAACGCAGAGTTGTTACACGACTTAGTAATAGAAGTAAAAAAATATTCTCAAAAACCAGTCTTTGTTAAACTTTCACCAAATGTCAGCGATATAGTAAAAATGGCAAAAGCCTGTCAGCGCGCAAATGCCGATGGTTTGAGTATGATAAACACCCTTATTGGTATGCGTATTGATTTACACAGCAAAAAACCTATCATTGCTCGTAAAACAGGTGGACTTTCTGGACCAGCTATCAAACCAATTGCTATTCGCATGATTTATGATGTAAGTCAAGAAGTGAATTTGCCCATCATTGGCATGGGCGGCATTATGAATGTAGATGATGTACTTGAATTTTTTTATGCGGGCGCTTCGGCTGTTGCTATTGGCACAGCAAACTTTATTGAACCCTTTGCATGCCAAACAATTATTCAAGAACTCGAAAATAGACTGGCACAAGAAAACATATCAAATATTCAAGAACTTATTGGGCTTGCCTATAAGTAAAATTGCTAATTTATTTTCTCCTTAGTTTTCTTTGTCTGCTTTTTTCTGTTTTAGCTCTTTTAGCTTTGTTTCTTGCGATTTTTTGGCGTTTCTTGGTTTCTGCTTCTTTTTGATCACTTCTTACTTGCGGGTCTTTTCTTTTTGTGCCATCAGGATTTCTGTTTAATGTAAGGATTTCTCTCACTGTCTGAGATGCGCCAAAAAGCTTTTTAGACATTACAGATTTCAAATTATTAAATTGCCCTTGATAAATTTTTGTATCAAATTCATCTTTAATTTTTTTAGACAATAATGCAAAAAATTCACCTAAAATTTCTAAAAGTAATTTGGAAGCTTCTTCTAATTTTTGTTTTTGTTGTATTTTGTTTTTAAAATTTTGCTTTATTATAATGCCTATAAATTTATCTAAACTAACAAACAAGTGCATGAATTGATCGACCAATTTTTTTTCTTCTTTAGTTAAACGTCTATCATATTCAATCAATTCATTTATAGTAAATGATATTGGAACAGCTGAGGCTGAGAAAAATTTGGTTTTAGGGCAAGTAACCCATTCGTGTTGTTTTTTGTCATAGTAAGTATCTTCTGATGAATTACTATCTTGAGTTTCTTCATATTGACAAGCTATAGCATGCAACTCTTTTACAGCTCTATTTGTTTCCTCGACAGCATCGTTAAAAGTAGGTGTATTAATAATAGTTGGCAGGTTTTCGATAGCAGGCAAAACCCTTGTACAAAGGCTGTTATAAAATTTATCAACTATATTAGTATTAGCAGAACTCACTGGATTATTATTTTAACCCAAATCCTGCTAAAATATCAATAAGCAATGCAAAAAAACAATAATCTCGATAAAACCATTATTGCTCTTGACTTTTCAGATTTAGCTAAATTAACAGAATTTATTGATAGTTTTGACTACCAACAAGAGCTTAGACCAAGATTTGTCAAAGTTGGAATGGAGCTGTTTTATGCTCAAGGTAGAAAAATTATTGAATACCTCAAAGAAAAAAATTTAAAGATTTTTTTGGACTTAAAAGTTCATGATATTCCAAACACAGCATTTAAAGCTTTAACTGCACTAAAAAATCTTGAAGTAGATATTTTAAATCTGCATGCGGCTGGTGGAATTGCTATGATGCAAAAAGCCAAAGAGGCTCTAGCAGACAGCAAAACAAAATTAATTGCAGTAACAATTTTAACGAGCCTTGATGATCAAGCACTCACACAAGAACTACTAATAAACAAAAATACACAAGAAACAGTTTTGCATTACGCCCAAAACGCCTACCAAGCAGGACTTGACGGTATAGTATGCTCAGCTCATGAAGCACAAAGTATCAAAGATAGTATTCACCCAGATTTTCTAACAGTGTGCCCAGGTATTAGGTTTGCTGATGGCAATAGCCAAGATCAAAAAAGAGTTGCCGATCCAGCATGGGCACTAGCAAACGGATGTGATTATATTGTTATGGGTAGAGCAATAACTCAAGCTAGCGATAAAGCTCAAGCACTTATGAGCTTGCTATAATTTTTTATGTATATGAATAGTCAAGAAACACAAGTAGATGCAAAAAAAATTGCCAAATTTTTATTAGAAACAAAAGCAGTTTTTTTAAGTCCTCAAGAACCTTTCACTTGGGCATCTGGCATTAAAGCCCCGATTTATTGTGATAATCGAATTTTATTGTCGTTCCCAGAAATTAGGAGTCAAATTATTGATGCTTTTGTCATGAAAATCAAAGAAAATTTCCCAAATGCAGATTACATTGCAGGAGTTGCAACAGCTGGTATCGCCCATGCCGCTTTGATCGCAGAGAAAATGCAATTGCCTATGATTTATATTAGAGCTTCTGCAAAAGACCATGGCAGAGCAAAACAAATCGAAGGTAAATTAAAAGCAAATGCCAAAATTGTTGTCATTGAAGATTTAATTTCAACAGCTTCAAGCTCACTACAAGCAATCAAAGCACTTGATACAGAAGAGGTAAATGTCTTAGGTCTTTGCGCTATCTTTAGTTACAATTTGCAAAAAGCCACAAACAATTTAGCAAACGCTCAAATCAAAGCTGTCACTTTATCAAACTATCAAAGCTTAATTCAAACTGCACTAGAAGAAAATTATATAAACTCTGAAGAGTTAAAAATCTTAGAAAACTGGATGCAAGAACCTTCTAAGGTCTAAGTGACATTTGCACCAAGTTGAGCTTCTAGATTGAGGTTGTTCATATCTTCTTTATAAAAAAACAAAAATCTAAACTTATCAGCAAAGCTAATTTTTTTGTCTAAAGCACAGCCAAGAATAAAATCATCGGCTTGCATTTCTTCACTAATAATTATCATGACTCCATTATTTTTTTGTAAATCCAAAATATATTTTTCAAAACAATCTTTGCAGGGTAAAAGTTTTTGAGAATTTAATTTTTTACTTTTGTTATCAAGACGAAACAAGACCAAAATTTTTAAAAACTCATTGCCTAAATTATCAGCTTCTAAAGCGGAAAGCGAAGCTTGCTTTTCAGCACAATTTCTAAATTTGGCATTTTTCAAATTTTCTTTTTTGTGGATCAATATTTGCGCCGGCATGTACAAAAAACTCGCCTTGTTTTTGAAAAACAAAAATCGAAGAGTAATAAGCATTTGAGTGTGGCGCAATAGCTTTTTTACTGATACTCTTTGCTTCTAAATAAAGTTTTTCATAAAAATCTTTCGAAAAATTTTGCTCTAATTCTTGACGATCAAAACCTTTCAGAAGCAAAGCAAAAAAGTCAAGAGCTTGCTGTGATTTCTCTAAATCTGTATATTTAAAGCCTGTTTTATAAAAAATAGCTTTTGAATCTTTCATGCTGGATAGACATTATTCCACTAAAAATAGGCCTTTTAACCTAGTATTTTGTGCTTTGTTTATTGCAGTCTATGACTGAATTTGACTAGTACAAAAGTTATGTATTACAGCACTAGAGGCCTACTGCATTTTTCAAATAAATGATGTATAGTTTTTTGAAAAATTTATGGATTAACATCTATATGATTTGGTATTATTAAAGACACCAAAGATTTTTAAAAATTATGAACACCGAATTAAAGACAGCAGATCCATTAGCAAATACAAAAGACACCAAAGTACTAATAATCGAAGATGAAGCTCAAATCACACGCTTGATAGAACTTGAACTTAAGTACGAAGGTTACAATGTAATCACTGCAACTGATGGAGTTGAAGGTCTTAATTCAATTCGTGAAAGTTCTCCTGATTTGGTTTTGCTTGATTGCATGCTACCAAATATGTCAGGTGAAGAAGTATGTAAAAATGTACGTAAAGATTCTATCAACACGCCAATCATCATGATTACAGCAAAAGATAGTATCGAAGATAAAGTTAAAGGTTTAGATTATGGTGCAGATGATTACTTAGTAAAACCGTTTGCTACAGAGGAATTGCTCGCAAGAATTCGTGCCGTTCTTAGAAGAAAACCAAAAAGTGAAGCAGGTACTTTACAATATAAAACTTTATGGCTTGATCAATTTAATCGTTTAGCAAAACGAGGAGATACAGAGCTAGAACTTAGAAGTAAAGAGTTTTCACTACTTAGAGTATTTATGCTACACCCAGAACAATATCTCACTAGAGAATTTTTGTTCAATAAAGTTTGGGGTTACGACTTTATTGGTGAAAGCAATGTAATTGAAGTTTACATTAGATACCTTAGATCTAAACTAAAAGAAAAACAGTTAGGCAAATTAATCCACACTAAACGTGGTGAAGGTTATATGCTAAAACTGTTTGAATAAAGCTTTCAAAGCAAGCCTTATAAATATTAATAGTACTTTCGCAACAACTTTAATTTTTATTACTGGCGTTAATAATTGTCATAAGAGCGCCCACGCTCATTCCTATGATTGCAAGCAATTGAGCAGCAGCGAAGCCCCCTATAAGTAGGCTATCGCTGCGGATTGCTTCTAAAAAGAAACGCACAAAAGAATACAAGAACAAATAAATTCCAATTAAACACAAATCTTTTTTACTTGAGTTTTCATAAAAATATTTATTTGAAAGAAAAAGAATTACAAAAATCAGCAGATTCAAAATGCTTTCATACAAAAAAGTTGGATGATGATACTGACCAGTGTGACTAATATAAAGCTTCCAAGGTAATTCACAAACAGCACCAAAAGCTTCTTCATTAAAAAAATTACCCCAACGTCCAATAGCTTGTGCCAAGGGCAAAGCAGAAACAAGGGCGCTAAGATAAAATAGAATTTTTTCTTTTTCTTTAGCAAAAATCAAAAAGGCTGCCGCAAAGGCTCCCATAATGCCACCTTGAATAGAAATACCACCATGCCAAATTTGCGGGATTTCTAAAAGATTATAAGAGAAATATTGCCAATCTAAAACAACATACCAAGTCCTCGCTCCAAAGATACCCGCAAAAAGCAAAATATAAGCTGTATTTTGAAAGTCCTCTAAGTCATTAAATTGTTTGTGTGCTCTTTGCCTAATCAACAAAGTTGCGTATTGCAAAGACAAATAAAAACCTAAGGCAATCAAAAGTCCATACCAACGTAAAGTAAGGGGACCTATTGAAACTATTTCTGCACCGGGAGAATGAAAAAGCATAATTAACTAACTGGCGAACTTGAATTTTTATCATAGATGCTATCTGCACCAAACAAAACAGCAAAAGTTCTAAAAATGATCATGATATCAAGAAAAACATTATTGTTTAAAGCGTACCAAACATCTAATTCCATACGCTTTTCATATGGAATAGAATTTCTGCCATTTACTTGAGTCCAGCCTGTTAAGCCGGGTTTGACTAAAAGTTTTTGCATATCATGTTCGCTAAAATTTTTCACTTGTACAGGCAAAGCTGGTCTTGGACCAACAATACTCATCTCACCTAAAATTACATTTAATAATTGAGGTGTTTCATCAAGGCTAGTTTTCCTTAAAAAATGACCCAAGGCAGTAATGCGATCGTCATCTTTTGATTCTGCAAGTTTGTTTGGATCAGCATCGAGCTTCATTGTACGAAATTTAAAACAAGTAAATTCTTTATTGTTTTTGCCAACACGAGTGTGCAAGTATAAGGCAGGTCCAGCTGAATCTTTTTTTATTAAGACAACTAACAAAAGCCAAATCGGTAAAAAGAGCAAAGTAGCAAAAAAAGCTATCACGAAGTCTATGATTCTTTTACAAATTAGATTAACAAAAGTCTGCACTCAACCATTTTAACACTGCGAGCTGTGTCATTTTTATCTCACACTTAAGTAAAATCACTAAGTCTTTTGAGGAATCTTCAAGCTAAAGATAAAAATGGGACAAAAATGACACGGTCCGAAGTGTCTTAAAAATAGGACAAAAATAACACGGTCCGAAGTGTCTTATTAGAGGATGCTTTTAAGTTGCTGTAAGGTATCAGCAAAAGCAATTTGATCATAAATACCTTGTTGTAAAAATGCATTTATTTTTGGCACAATATTAATTGCTTTATCGATAGTTGCATTTGAACCTCTTTCGTAAGCACCAATGTTGATGAGATCTTCATTCTCATTGTAAACCGCAAGTAAATTTCTCAGTTCACCAGCTAGCTGTTGTTGTTCTTTTGAAGTAATCTCTGTAAATAAACGGCTCACGCTTCCTAAAACATCAATTGCTGGATAATGGTTTTTGTGAGCAATTTTTCTTGACAAAACAATATGACCATCTAAAACTCCACGCACAGTATCTGCAACAGGCTCATTCATATCATCACCTTCAACTAAAACCGCATAGATAGCAGTGATAGAACCTTTTTCAGCTTTACCGGCTCTTTCTAAAACTCTTGGAATTAAGGAAAACACCGAAGGTGTATAACCCTTCATGGTTGGAGGTTCACCAACAGCCAAACCCACATCCCTTGCTGCCATTGCCATACGTGTCACACTATCAACCATAAGCATAACTTTTTTTCCTTGATCCCGAAAATATTCAGCAATAGTTGTAGCTGTTAGTAAACATTTCATTCTCATCATTGCAGGTTGGTCACCAGTAGCAATCACACAAACAGAGCGCTTCATACCTTCTTCACCCAAAGAAGCTTCAATAAAATCTTGCACCTCACGACCACGCTCACCTACTAAAGCAATCACATTAATATCAGCATCACAGTAACGAGCAATCATACCCATAGTCGTTGATTTACCAACTCCAGAACCAGCAAACAAACCAATACGCTGGCCTTCTCCAAAAGTTAAAGTTGAATCAATAGCACGCACTCCAGTCGCAAAAACATCTTTGATACGAGGTCGTCCAAAAGAATCTGGTGGAGCTTGTTCTATATCACGAAACTCATCAGGAACAATTGGTGGTTTTTTGTCCATAGGATCACCAATAGCATTTACTACACGCCCTAAAAGTGCTGGACTTAAACCAATTTGCATAGTGTTTCCAGTAGGATAAACGCGGCAACCTTGACTAATTCCCTTGCCATCAACAAGTGATAACAATAAAGAAATTTGCCCTCGAAACCCTACAACCTCTGCAAATTTTTCTACACCTTCATCAGTAACAATCTTACAAATCTCACCAACTTTAGCACCGGGCAACTGCGCCTCAATCAAAAGTCCAACCACTTTGCTCACATAGCCGTACCATTCTTGACTTTGAAAATTTTCTAAAGCATTGGCAAATTTATTTTTTAATTGCTCACTTGCTTGATTGACATCATCAAAACATAATTTAGTTTGATCATTAATCTGCATAAAATCTTCATAGACCTTATCAAACAATTCTCGATTGAGCTTGTCCTCTTGAAGATTTTCACTCGAACTATCCACTATATACACATTTTACCCAAAGCATAGGTGTTATTATCTAATGTATTGACAATTGAATAAGAACGGGCTATTATCTAGATTAGTGTGGAAGAATTTATCAGATGAATTCAAACGTGATGCTTATCTTAATGCACTTGAAGCCTGGAAGGCTGGTGCCATTGAGTGTGAACCTGTGTATCCAACATTAGCAAAAAAAAAACCCAAGACAAATAGAACAAATGCTGAAATTCTTGCACAACCAAAAGAAACAAACTCAAATGAAATATTACGAAGTCCAAAAATGGACTTATTCAATAAACCAGAACTTACTATTAGCATCAATGAAGGTGTTGCTACAATCAGGGGCATTCAAATGAATGAAGATGGTTATTTAATAATCACAAATAAAGAAGATGCAAAAAGAACTATACAAAGAACTATAAACCGACTCAAAAAGAGAAGTTTTGACAGTGATGACGGATTTCCAGAATTAATGCTAAGAATAGTTTTTGAGGATGAATTACAAGGTAAAAATCTGCAAGATCCTGCATACCAACGATGTAGAAACAAAGTCATAAACCCAGAAAATCCAAGTGAATGGATTCCAAACATTTTCGCAAGATCTAGGTTTATTGAAAATCTAAAAACAAATCCTGATGAGTTTGTACCTCAAGCCTTAGACGCAAATTCTTTTGGTTTACATTTTAATCGTGCATTTCGCAATTCCAGTGATGAAGAAGCTTTAAACATGTTTGTCAATTATACAAACACTCTAATCAATATCAAATTGAATAGTCCTGAAGAATTTACAAATAATGAAACTAATAATAATTTGCGTGAAACTAAAAAGCAGAAGGAAGCAAAAAGCGATATTCCTGAAAACCCAGATGTAACAGAGGCATGGAGAAGATATTATACAAGTTAAAGTCAAAAAACTATAAATTTAAACTTCAGGAAAATATTCTATGTGATCACCATCAACAGTGACAATAGCTTTTTTTGCATCTTTTGGAGTTGTTTTTCCTTTAGCAGTTCTTTTTGCTGAACCAAAAACTTTTGAGATATTAATTTTACGAACCTTATGATCTGGGAAATACTTTGCAAAAGCTTCTTTGACATGGTTTTTTGTAGCCCATGAAGGAATAACAAAACTATATTTAGAAAGTTCACTTGCTTGAATACAAGATTTTTCTGTGATTAAAGGTTTTTTTAGTACTTCTTCGATTGTATGTGACATGATAATTTCCTTTTTAAAATTTATTAAACAGTAAGTGCTTCTTTTTTGTTTTTCTGCGATTCAGTGATATCAGCGTATCTCTCTTCTAATTGCGCAAGAGCCTGCTGTGAAATAATCACTTGGTCTGCTTTCAATAAGTCTTTTACATTTAACTCATTTGTAGTAAGCAGTTTCACATCCACTAAATTACGTGATGCTCTTTTGAGATTTTGAACTTCAGAGTTTGCACTATCAACAACAAAAACTAAGTTTTTGTTTGTCAACTCTAAACTACTAATTAAACTTGCAAATTCTTTTGTCTTTGCTTGTTCTAACTCAATACTTTCAATTGCCGCAAGTCTGTTTTCTGAAATCAATAAATTAAAAGCAGACAAAAGAGCTCTTTGTGATTCTTTAGCGTTCATACCACGAGTCCAATTAACATTGTTACGTGGACCAAAAATCACTCCACCGCCTCTCCAAAGAGGTGATCTTGATGAACCAGCACGAGCACGACCAGTTCCTTTTTGTCTCCAAGGCTTAGCACCACCACCACGAACTTCCATTCTAGTTTTTGTATGCGCTGTACCAGCACGAGCATTTGACTCTTGACGCATTCTTGCTAAATACAATAAATGCTCATTTACTTCAAGGCCAAAAAGATCAGAATTTAATTCTTGACCTTTACTGGTCTTTTTACCTTTTTTATCGAAAACTGTGATATTTGACATAATTAAGCTACCCTTTTTAGAAGCGGCCTCAAATAATATCATATAGACATAAGGCTTTACCCTAAAAAAAACAAGTAAAATCAACGCTTTTGCTTTATTTTAATATTCATTCAGGATAGATGAAAAAATACAGTAAAACTTGGTTTTTCTCAGGCTTAAGAGCTATTTTTCTTAACTAAATCTTAAAAACAATGCAATACATAATATATGTGGCTAAAGAAATAACCAATCAATTTCAAATTAATGCAAGCGGTAATAATAATCGCTTACAAGAAGTTTTAGATGGCAAGGCCACGGGCAATAGCTTAGATGATAAATTAAAAGGTTTAATTGAATTTTTAGAAGGTCAATTAAATATTAAAGCGCCAGCAGGTAACTCACAACAAAAACTCAATTTTTTAACAAGCGAACTTAAAACAAGAGAAACCAAAGAACAAATTCATATTTTAAAACAAGTTGATAATCAATTTGGCAGTAAAGAAAACTCTCCTTTTGCTCAACAAGTTCAAGCACTAAAAAAAGATGTTTTGCAAAACATCAAAGAAAAATTACAAAATCAATCCACAACAAACAAAGAAGAAAAAGAAAATGTTTCAAGTCAGTTTATTGACACTCAAAATACTACAAAAATTATTGCAAAGAAACCTTTTGAACAAAGAGTAAGTTTTCAAAGTAATCTGGCAGATCATAATCAAGGATTTTTTGAAGATAGTGCTTTTAAAATGTCTGAATTTGCTCTGGAGGATCCACGTGCCAAAGAAGCTTATAGAATGTGCCGTGAAGCAGATAAATTCTGGACTGGCGAAAAAGATTTTTTGACTGAATTAAAAGATGCAGGTAGCTCTACACAAAATCAAGCTCAATTAGATATTGCTTTTAGAGATTTAATCACACTGCAATTACAAATGAGCTCAAACTTTGACGTTGATTTTGAAAACCTCGAACAAGGTAAACTCGGACAAGGTGAAAGAGATGGTATTGCCGCTGAAATCGCCTCTAAAAAAGCTGATATTCGAGAATTACATTCAAACCTTGCATAAAATTTTCAAGAAAAAAAAGCCCCAACCATGAAAATAAACACCCAAAACGAAACCACCATAGACGCAATTAATAGTTACAAAAATCTTTGGACTAGTGCAAACAATAATTATCAAAGTTTAGAATCTCAGCTCGATAATATAAATCTACAAGACATGCAAGCTGATAGTTCTTTGAATTCTACACTTGCTAGAGCAAGCGTGCAAAATGAAAGAGCGCAACTCTCTCTTGCAGCAAGTAATAATGGCTTGACACAAAACTTGAATATATTACAAAAATTCATGAATCTTGAAATGAAAAAAGACGAGCCCGATGAAAAACTTTTTAAAGTGATTCAACAAGAATATATTTTACATAAAATGCAACTGGCACAAAACTACGAAAAGCTTGATGGTTTAAAAGATATCAATAAATTATATGGAACGATAGAAAATGAAAATCAAGGTTATAAGATCAAAGAAAATCTCAAACTACAAAATCAAATTAATAATTTAACAAGTAAAATCGACTTAGAAAGATCAAATAGAGACTTATACAAAACTGAAATAGGTCTTTTAGAAAAAGATCTTTTTGATGTTGAAATCACATCGCAAGCACAAGACAGCATAGAACAAAGTCAGGACCTAAGCGAAGACAAAAAACTTAAAAAGAAAAAAGAGTTTGAGTCTTAAGGCTCAGGGAGTGAATCCTTAAAAACACCGAGGTGCTATTAAACAACAAAAGCTGATTTGAAAGCTTCAAGTGCTTGAGTTAAAGCTTGTTTAATTTCATCATCAAAAGCACAACCTCTATCAAGTTTTTCTTTTAGGTCAGCATGATTTGCTTTAAAGAACTTAAACCACTCTTCTTTAAACTGAGCAATTTTTGTCGTTTCGATATCATCAAACAAACCTGAATCAGCAGCAAAAATAATTGAAACCATCTCAGCTACCGTATGCGGTGCATACTGACCTTGCTTTAACATCTCAACTGATTTTTGACCACGACGAATTTGTTGTTGAGTCGCTTCATCTAAATCAGATGCAAACTGAACAAAAGCTTCAAGTTCTCTAAACTGAGCTAAACCCAATCTCAAAGGACCAGCAACTTTTTTCATACATTTTGTTTGCGCCGCTCCACCCACACGAGAAACAGAAAGACCAACATTGATCGCAGGACGCACACCAGCATTAAACAAGTTTGTTTCTAAGAAAATCTGCCCATCAGTAATTGAAATTACATTGGTTGGAATGTACGCAGAAACGTCACCAGCTTGAGTTTCAATAATTGGCAAAGCTGTAATAGAACCAGCACCTTGATCATCACTCAATTTACAAGCTCTTTCTAATAATCTTGAATGTAAATAAAAAACATCACCCGGATAAGCTTCACGTCCCGGTGGTCTTCTTAATAAAAGTGACATTGCACGATAAGCAACTGCATGCTTAGAAAGATCATCATAAATAATCAAAACATGTTTGCCTTTTTCTAAAAAGTACTCAGCAATTGCAACTCCTGCAAATGGAGCCAAAAACTGTTTAGCAGCAGTTTCTGTTGAACCTGCATGTACGATAACTGAATAATCCATTGCACCTTCAGCTTCAAGTTTTTTAGCAATTTGTGCAACAGTTGAGTTTTTCTGACCAATAGAAACATAAACACATACTGGTCTATTTTCTTCTGGTTCATTTCTTTGATTTAAAATCGTATCGATAGCAATCGCGGTTTTACCAGTTTGTCTATCTCCAATAATCAACTCACGCTGTCCTCTACCAATAGGAATCATTGAGTCAATTGCAGTAATTCCAGTTTGCATTGGCTCATGAACTGATTTACGTTTAACGATGCCCGGTGCAATTTTTTCTAAAGGCATATATTTATCAACGTTGTAAGCAGGCTTAGAATCTAACATCTCACCTGTTGGAGAAACAACTCTACCTAAAACTTCATCACTTGCACCAATTGAAGCAATACGACCGGTAGATTTTACCGTAGTTCCTTCTTGAATTTTTCTTCCGGGACCAAGTAAAACAGCACCAACGTTATCTTCCTCAAGGTTAATAACCATTCCTTGTGTTTTTTCTTCATCATCAAATTCAATTAATTCACCGTTAATTGCAGATCCAAGTCCATAAATACGAGCAATTCCATCACCTACAGAAAGCACACTGCCTTGCTCCAAAATTTCATTACTATCTTTGTAGTTTTGAATCTGTTCTTTTAAAATTCTAGTTATTTCATCTGGTCTTATTGACATAAGTAAAATATTAACAGTATTGAAGCTTTGTAGTTGTTAAAACGTAATTAAGGATTCGCTAAAAAACTAAGTTTTGAGGCACGAGAGTAACGCAGTTATTGGAATTTGTTACAGTAGCATAGTCTTAATAAATCCTGAGACAAAATGAACACGGTCCGAAGTGTCTTAGCTAAGCGACGGTGTTTGATTCTTTTGTTAGGCGTGTCTAACCAAACCCTACTTATGCCCAAATCTAAAGACTCGAGATACTTATTACGGGTTTGGAAGCACGCCCTTTAATCAGGCTTGAATCAAAAGACTGCGTCAATTTTTTAGTAGATCCTTAAAAAAGCAAACCGTATTAACAAGCTTGCCAAGTTTTTTTCGGCCCGATATTAGGACCAAGCTGAATATTTGATTCTTCAGCAGATTCTAGTAAATCTTTTAAACGACGAAAATCAGGACTTTGAGCACTGCTTAGATGATAATTACCTATACTTTGCCAAGGGCTTAAACTTGGTTCATCGTGAGTAGCAAAAGAATTTTCAAAACTTAACTCTCTATCTAGAAAAAATCGAGCAACATCAAGTTCAGCAGGATTTAAGTAATGCAAAGCATTTCTATTATTTCGATCTGTACAATGCAGATCGATTCCTTTTTTCTCTAAACTTTTTAGCATTTTGAGCTTTAAATTTTGGCTAATTTGACTTTTACGTAAGAGTTCTAGAATTAAAGGACGCTCAGAATGAGAATTATTACGATAAGAAAATAGATATTTAAATTCTCTTTGTTTTTGCGCAGATGCTTGATCCCAGATTGCTTCAAAGCGCCCAATCAATGGACTAAATTCTTCATCTCGACTAGAAGTCAAAAATGCTTGCATAAAATCATCAAAGCTTTGCTCGGCTTCAGGACTAATTTGAACCTTTCTAGGATTGATAATATCGTTCGTCAAGTGTTCAATTTCAGCTTGATTTAAACCACACATTTTTAGAACTTTTTTAAACATTGTTGAAAACAAAGCAAGGTTTTCATTATCTTGACTTGCGCATATTGATGGATTCCAATATCAATTGCAACTCTGCTTGATTTGAGCCTGAAATACCTCTAAAGGTGTTTTCCATTTTAGCCTTTTTCTGGGTCTAGTGTTTAAAAGATGAATATAGTGCTGTAGATCTTCCTCTGAAAGGGTATTTAGATCAGTGCCTTTTGGAATGAATTGCCTTAAAAGTCCTATGAGATTCTCAATACTTCCTTTTTGCCAAGGGCTGTATGGTTTAGCAAAATACACCGTCATTTTTGTCTTTTCTTCAATTTCTTTATGCTTTGCAAACTCTGTTCCGTTATCGTAAGTAACTGAAATCCTAAGTTCTTCTGGTATCTCTTTAAAATATTCTTCAGTAGCTTTTAAAACTGATTCAGCTTTTTTGTTTGGTAACTTTTTAGCTAAGACAAGACCACTTTTTCTTTCTAGATTAAGAACAATACATTCTTTTTTACCATGAGCACCTATGATAGTGTCGCCTTCCCAGTGACCAAATTCAAGCCTCTCATTGGCTTCTATCGGTCTTTCATCAATTGATCTTTTATCAACAATGAATTCTGGGGTGGTCCTTTTCTTACGATATTTTTTACCTTTTCTTCTCAAGTAAATTTTTATTAAATCAGGTCTTTTGGTTTGTAGCCATGTATATATGGTTTGATGAGATAAAGCTTCGTTGCACTCTTCAGTCCATATCCCAGCAATTTGCTCTGGAGAATGGTAAGAAGTAATTTTTTCAATAACGAAGTTTTCAAGTAAGCTTTCATCAATAATTCTAGGATGATGGTTTGCAGTTCTTTTTCTTTCATGCATTAACTGCCAAGCTTCTTCAGCAACAAAATCACCATCAACAGAGTTATTGTTTACGCATCTGTAGACAACTGATTTATTTCTTCCTATGACAACAGCTATTTCTGCTGGATTAAGACCTTGATTTAGCAATGTCTCAATTCTAACTACTTCTTCCCAGGTCAAGTGACCCTTATATTTAAATGACATATCAGCCTCCTGTATTTACTACATTTCGGCTAAATCCTTAAAAGTTGCATTTCGGTTTGGAATTGTTCTATTTCTTGTTCTGTAAATTTAAGCAGAGGTGCTTTAATTGCTTGAATTAAAGGTTTCAAAGTTAGTTTTAACCTATTTAATAAATCATTTGCAATCTTATTAATTTTCTCTATTTTCTGACGATCAGAAAGATTCTGTGCATCATTGTTTTTTTTCATAGAAGTAAATTTTCTTTTGCTAACTTTGGCGACAGTATTTAACCAAGAAAATAATTTTGCATAATCCAAAAGCTCTGGAAGGTCTTGAGATTGAAAATCTATTTGCTTACTATTCGCAGATCTTTTGCTTTCATAAAAATATGCAAAAAAATGATCTGCATAAGCTTGCAAAGAATTTTTAAATTGCATGTATAAATCCTGATCTTCAATAGTTGCAAATCTATAACAGTTATTTAAAAGATTAAAAACAGTATCAGGACTTTTGTTTAATAGCTGAACTGTTACAGAAACATTTGTGAACACAGCTTCAGGATCTTTAAGTGGAATATCGTGTTCTCTATACTCTCTTTGAATAGACACTAAAACTTGATCCAAGTCTCTATGTTGTTCCTGAAATACTTTAAGAGTTTCTTCTCTTGGTAATATAGCTTGTATTGAAGTCATAATATCTTACAAAGTAAGAATATTAACAAAAGTCTTTCAAGATAACAATAAGGCAATACAGGATATTGCTAAACTAATTCTTATGATTATTAGATCTTTTGTTTTAATCTTTTTATTTTTTTTACAAAGCAGTGCATACGCTGTTGAAAAAAGAGAAATTGATAGCATTTTTAAAGCTAAATCTGTTGCAACATCATTTCAGAAACTGTATTTCTAAAATGAATACTTGCTTTTAAAAGAGTATCCAAAGTTATTTGGTCTTTAAATTGATTAAGAACATCAGTTTGATCAGCAGGATTTAATTTTTCAAATAACTGAGAAGACAGTAAATCACTTAGACCCTGATTTTGTTTTACATTCGAGTTAAGCAAATCTTTTAAGAGAGTCAATTTATACTGATCCGGCAAATTTTGATAATCTTCTTGTTCAAAGAGAAATTGAGCAATTTCAGAAATAGGTGTCCCGCTGTTCCGCTTTTTGCTAAACTGTTGTTTAAGAGAAGAAAGCTTTTCATTTGGTTGTCTTTCCAATGTGATACCAGGATAGTTCCTTTCAAGCACAGTTCTTATTTGACGTCTTTCTTCAATAGAAAAATTCAAATGAGGAACTGTTGAAACAAAAAATTCTACTCTTCGCTGTAATTGTTCGGGAGAAAGTTTTTCACTAGATCCTTTTTTAAGCGTAGCCATTAGGGCTTTAAAAAATGTTTTAGTGTTTGAGATTTTTCTTGGCACATTCATAGGTTCAGGTATTTCTTCGTCCCTGATACCATGTATTTTGCACCATTCATCACATAATTTTTGTATTTTCTGCTCCCATCCCGATTGCCTTGCAAGTTTAAGTTGTTCCTCAATTTCTCTCACTCTTCTTAAACGAGCATTCTTTTGAGCAACTTGAGCATTATGGGCTACAGCTTGATCAATCCTTTGTTTATTATCCTTTTGTTTTTGAGTAGTTACAGCATCAGAAACAACTGACAAAGAGCGCCCAGTTTCTCTTTTAAAATCATCTTCTTCCATTCTAGAGAGAGTTCTTAAAACTTTCGGATTAGCTGGATCCCATTTTTTAGCTTGCATATGCTTTAATATTGCTTCTATTGCTCGCGATGCTTTCAATC
The DNA here is from genome assembly GCA_038146805.1 of bacterium. Lineage (GTDB taxonomy): Bacteria > Cyanobacteriota > Vampirovibrionia > LMEP-6097 > LMEP-6097 > CAIYXB01. The sequence goes on from JAYQSH010000005.1 coordinate 438,431, forward strand.
TTATAGCCATATTTAGTGCATGAAATAAATAATCTTTCTTTAATTGATGCTCATTTAAGAAAGTTGAAATAGAATCGGCTTCGATTGTTGAATTTGGATTAGAATCACCAGCAACAAGTTGCTTTAGTTGTGAAGCCGGATCTCCTAAAAGTTCAGTGAAGGGTCTTCTAAGAAATGTTTCAGGAGGTATTATTGAAGTGCTACTCATACTAGATAAGAATAGCAGGCTGTTATCTATTTTTCAAATTCTTTTGGTAACTACTCAGGTCTAAAAAGCTAGTTTGAGCACGTTTATTAAAGATTTACAAGCATAAAGTATTGAAATCCCTTGTTTTTTGGCAGTATAAATAGTAGAAAGTATTGTGGCGTGACGTTTAGCGGTGTTTGGATTTCTAAAACAGCCTGAGATTTTCTAAAGCAAAACAAGAAAATGGCAAAAATTTAAATGGAATTCTAGATGGAGTCTTTAGTTTTGGTATAAAGAGAAATTGATTAGCATTCCTCCAGAAACCAACACAACTACTAAGTTTATGAACTTTAAGATTAGTTAAAGATAGAACTAGAGAAGGACTTCAAAAAATTTCAACAATAGGTTCTATTTAATATACTAATCTAACAAATAGTACTTTCGCTTTATATTTCAAAGCGCAGGCTAAATTGTCAGATGGTGCAAAAGAAGATATATGCAGACTAATGAATCATTATCGCTATGATCATTCCATATTTTTAGAAGAGCTTTTCTTGAAAAATTAGGGGTTAACATGGTGCTACGAAAGTATTTTCTAAAAAATTAAGCTAGAGTCTGGAAATTACCTATCAAATTGAATAAAACAAAGACCTTTTATCTTTAATATGACAAGAGTTGGTGAATCTAAATTCTCTCAAAAAGTTACTGTCGTTAGAAAGTCAGTAGACCCTGAACAGTGGTCTCATGTTGATATTAACTCTAAGCCTGGTAACTTTTTAATTAGAGCAGTAAATAGCCCTGAAGATTTTGAAAGAGAATTTAATTCGGATACAGTCCCAAGACCTAAATCAAGAAATGGTATATGTGGTGGAGTGTCAACAATTCATGTTAATGGTAACAATCAAGAACCGTCTAATGATGAAGCTTTATGCAATGCTTTAAGAGTATATGCAAGAAATGATAAAAAAATTGGTTACCTTCTTGATCGAGAAAGTCTTAAGAGTTCAGGAGTTAGAGTGGTGAATAACCCACACCGTTTTTATAGAGCCAAAGGTTTATATTCGAAGTCTACTAACGAATACTTTGATGAAGCAATCGTTTTAAATTCAATTCCAAAAGGTCATATTAAAGCACTCACAATTAGCGATGAGCATCTTGAAAATGAAGAAACAAAAATTGCTATTGGAAAATTAGCTAAAAAGTTTAATCTGCCTATCGTTTACATTGGTGCTCAGTATGATGTCTTAGAAGGTAAGCCAAAATTTGGAGATATTATTAAGATCTATGATTGTGGAGCAGTTAAATGTATCTCAAACCCTAATAAAGCAAAAAATACTAGACAAAATCATGAAAAGCAATCTGAGCTACTGATAAAGTATCAACCATTATTAAATACTAGAAGAATGCCACAAACAATAATACCCAATAGTTCTTTGACTATGATTAAATTAAGAACTCAAATTAGTCCGTAAGACTACAAAACAATATCTGCTTCCTTGTAAGTAAATATAGTGGGAATAAAAGTGGTAAACAAAAGATTGAAAAATTTTTGGATCTAAGCAACAAAAGTCTTACAAGATAACAATAAGGCAATACAGGATATTGCTAAACTAATTCTTATGATTATTAGATCTTTTGTTTTAATCTTTTTATTTTTTTTACAAAGCAGTGCATACGCTGTTGAAAAAAGAGAAATTGATAGCATTTTTAAAGCTAAATGCATGGATTGCCATAGTAATGAAACACATTTACCTTGGTATGCAGAGTTGCCCATAGCCAAGCAATTAATTACGGCTGATATTAATAAAGGTAGGTCATATTTTTTATTTAGCAGAGATTTTTTTCAATATGAAAACCACGAAGATATTCCAAAACATGTAATTAAAAGATTACAACATGAAATTGCACATGATTATATGCCTCCATATATATATAGATTTGCGCACTTAGATAAAATTATTAGCCAAGAAGAAAAACAAAAAATTCTTGCCTTTTTGAACCAACAAGAAGAATCATTGTTAGAGCCTTTACCGCTCAAAAGTGAACTTAAGCTAGATAGCAAAAAAGTCGCTCTGGGCAAAAAACTTTACCACGACACTAGGCTTTCGCATGATAATTCTTTGTCATGTGCAAGTTGTCATGATTTAGCAAAAGGTGGAACTGATCAAGCTATTAGTTCAACTGGTATCAACGGACAGATAGGACCGATCAACTCACCTACAACTTATAACTCTGTTTACAACATCAGACAGTTTTGGGATGGCAGAGCACAAGACTTAGAAGAACAAGCACATGGACCAGTAAATAACCCCGGAGAAATGGGGTCTGACTGGAAAGAAGTTATTGCAAAACTAAAAAAAGATTCTGAGTTAATGCAAGAATTCAAAGAAGTTTATGACACAAAAAAAATCACAGGCGATATGATTGCAAATGCTATTGCCGAATTTGAAAAATCACTTATCACGGCAAACTCACGATTTGATGCTTACCTAAGAGGAGACAAAACTGTTCTTAGCCAAAGTGAACTTAAAGGTTACAAACTTTTTGAGAAACACAATTGTAGTAGTTGTCACTTTGGCAAAGCTATTGGTGGAAGAACTTTTAGAAAAATGGGTATCGCACATGATTACTTCAACGATCGTAAACAAGGCTTAAATGGCTTAAAAGCAAAAGCAATCACAGAGGTTGATGCAGGCTTATTCAATCAAACTCACAAAGAAGCTGATATAGGTGTATTTAAAGTTCCTATACTAAGAAATATCGAACTTAGTTTTCCATATCTGCATGATGGTAGCTTAAACACTTTAGAACAAACTGTAGAAGTAATGGCTTACTATCAAAATGGAACTAAAATCAAAAAACAAGAGCGAGATTTGATTGTAGCTTTCTTAAAAACATTAACTGATGAGGATTTGAAATAATTAACTTTGTTGATTACTGCATTATTTTTATATATTTTGCTTTAATTTTAAGCAGTGGTTTTATTGTTAGAAAATTTTTCAAACAAAAAAGCGTTGAAACACAAGAAGATTATTTTTTAGCTGGTCGTAAACTTACAACTCCAATGTTTGTAGCGACACTAGTAACAACTTGGTATGGCAACTTACTTGGTGTTACAGAAATGGCTTACAAAGAGGGTTTGGTGCAATGGCTGACCCAAGGTATTTTTTGGTATGCCGCTTATGTGTTTTTTGCTTTTTTTATTGCAAAAAAAATTCGCAAATCTAAATTATTTACTTTGCCAGATCAACTTGAAAAATTTTACGACCGTAAAACAGCTATTTTGGGAGCATTGATAAATTTAATTATGCTCAGCCCTGCAGCATATATTTTATCTATGGGCTTAATTTTTGAAATTATTTTTCAAATACCCTTAAGCCAAGGCTTAATAATTGGCAGTATTATAACTTTTATTTATACCTTTAGAGGTGGTTTTAAAGCTGTTGTAGTAACTGATATGCTGCAATTCTTTTTTATGTTTTTAGGCTTAGCTTTAATTATTCCTTTTGCCATTAACAAATTTAGTCTCACACAACTCTTAGCAAATATCCCAAACTCTCATCTAAGCCTGACTGGGTCTTACTCATGGCAAATTGTGCTTGCTTGGCTAGTGATTGCTTCATGGACACTAATAGACAGTAACTTCTATCAAAGATGTTATAGTGCTCGGGATTATAAAACAGCTCAACGAGGAATTTTAATAGCAACAGCTTTTTGGTTTGTTTTTGATTTTATGGTCTGCCTAGTTGGCTTATTTGCTTTTTCAGCAATGCCAAATTTAGAACCTGCTACGGCTTTAGTCGGATTTGCTAATTCCGTATTACCGCCAATTGCCAAAGGTGTTTTTTTTACTGGATTACTTGCAACAGTAATGTCAACTTTAGATTCTTTAAGTTTTTCAAGTGCCATGTGCTTTACAAAAGATATTTACCAAAGAATCTTTAAAGTTACAGATACAACAAAAGTTATTTTTGTAAATAAAATTACTATTACCGTTGTGGTTTTATTGGGGATTATAGTTGCAATTAATTTTCAATCATTAATAAAACTCATGTACTATAAAGCTTCCATTGGCATTAGCGGTTTACTTTTACCACTTTTATGTGGGTTTTTTTTAAAGAAAAAACTCAATGCCAATAGTGCTTTTTTTAGCATAATTGCAGGATCAAGCGCCTGTATCATCTGGCTCATACTACAAAAGCTCTATATTATTAGTATTAATTTTGAAGCAATCTTTGTAGGCTTACTTGCTTCAAGCATAACAATGTTCGCAATTGAATTTCAACAAAGGCGGGATTATAATAAAAATAGATGAATTTCTTGAGGCTTTTATTTTTAACTTTTACAATAAGTTGGTTCTTAATACCAGACAAATGTTTTGCCACAAGATTTAAAACTTATCAAGGCTTAGTTGAAATACTTTTTATTGATTCACATGATAAACCACAAAAAATTTATAAATTAATTTTAGAAGATGGTTCAAAAATAATTTTAAAAACAAAAAAAGATCCTAATTTTGCTCCTCTTGAAGCAGTAACAATTCAAGGTGCAATTAAAAACAACAAACTATACGCAAAAGAAATTATACGCAAAAAAGATAGATCTTTAATGAATTCAAATTCCTATCGCAGTGGTAATAGAAAGCTATTAGTTGTACAGATTACAGACGCTGGATTTTCAGAAAGTTTTATTCCATATACAAGTAGCGAGATTAATGACTTTTATTTTAGTGACTCAATATCAGTCAAAGACTATATTGCAGAAAATTCTGATACTCGGTTAAATATTACTGGACTTACTATAGACACACTCGCTGTACCAAATCTATGTCAAAATGATCAACTTTTTGATAGGTCAATTGAAACTACTGTACTTGCCACCGTAGACACTCTTATAGATGACTTAGATAGCTATAGCTATGCACATATCATAGTTCCAGACAAAGATGAATGTTTAGCAAATGCTGCAGGCATTGGTACAGTAGGAAATACCATATATAGTTCTGCAAAACATGGAAATATTTTTCTTGGCGTGAGCTTTATTAGAGCTTACAATCAAAGTAGCTATGAATATACTTTCTTAAGCACAATATTACATGAGTTAGGACATAATATTGGCTTAGGACATGCAAATGCTAATTCTTGTGGTGTAGATGTCTTTCAAAGCAAAGCTTGCACCGGAATTGAATACGGTGATGGTCATAGTATTATGGGAACAGCACCTACGCTTGCTCATTTTAATGGCATACAAAAACAAGACCTCGGCTGGTTAAACAGCAATCAGATTTTAACAGTGGATTCTGATACAAGCCTAGAAAATATCAGCTTAATTCCAATGGCAAGTAGCGCGGCTGGCTATAAAATGATTCGCATCAAAAGAAATGATGGACTATATTACAGCATAGAATATAGACAAGCACATGGTTATGATGATGTATTAGAAAGAAGTTTTTTAAACAAAAACTTTTCTGGGTTTTTAGTTTATGTAGATGAAGAAAATATTGGTAATAGACCAGTGCTTATTGATAGCGAGTTTGAAGACTTTAGAGCAAGCTCAGAATATATCTCTGGGTCTTATTCATATTATTCAAACTACGATATGACAAGCTCAATGAATGAAAGAGCTTTATTTGCTGTTGGGGAAGATTTTGATGATAATGTAAACAAAATATTAGTACAAACAACAGAACTTACGACTGATGCCGCAACTATTAATATCAAAAAAGGTGATTGCTTTTATAGTGACAACTCAGAGGGTGATGAAAACGATAATTCAGACGAGGAAGATTTTACAAGCAATTTTTTAGATTTCAAAGATTTAGCTTCAGAAATCTATCTTAAATACAAAAGACCCAGCAAAATTCTTTTGGATATTTCAGCAAATTTGCAAGAAGCTCAAAATGGTATGAAATTTAAAATCACGAAATCAGCAAATTTTAAAAATGTTACCAAGATAAAGAAAAACTCTTTTCATTATCAGCGAGATGGCAGAGTAAAAATTTTAGTGGCACCAGAACGAAAACTTATTAAACAAGGTTATGTTGCTGACGAAAATGGAGAATACACACTAGAAGTTTTGATAAAACAAAAATCAAAAAGACCTAGTTTTACTCCGAGAGTTTTGGAATTTAAAGTCAAATCTAAAGACTCGAGATACTTATTACTGGTTTGGAAGCACGCCCATAATTTATAAAGTGGTGGGCTTGTAGAGAGTCGAACTCTAACGCCTTACGGCACATGATCCTAAGTCAAGCGCGTCTACCAATTCCGCCACAAGCCCAAAATGCATAAAACTAGAAATCATTAATAGTTTTACTTTTTAACAAAATAGCACAAAATTAGTTACTATTAAAATATCTATTGATTAATTAAGCATTTAGATTTAAAAAAAGCAAAGGCATCAAATGTTAGAAGATCAGCTCAAAAAAATAGATATAAATACAGATTATGCTTTATCACAAAATAAAGTAAAACTTGTTGCTGTCTCAAAATATGCCAGTGATGAACAAGTTCAAGAAGCCTACGATCTTGGCATAAGAGATTTTGGTGAAAATTACATAATGCCTGCTCTCAAAAGACAAAAAACTTTGAATTTTAGAGATGAGGTTAGATGGCATTTACTTGGACCCATACAAAAAAACAAAATCAATAAAGTAGTTGGGAACTTTGATTTAATCCATTCCGTACATACACAGGAGATTGCTTACTTAATAAATCAAAAGCAGAAGCACTTAACTTGGTACAAAATATTTTGCTTCAAGTAAATTTAACACAAGACAAATCAGGATTTTTAGAATCAGAAATTGAAGAGGTTTTTTTAGATTTAGTCAAATTAAAAATATAAAGATCCAAGGTTTAATGTTAATGAATTATCATGAAATTCTCAAAAAACAGAAACTAATTTTAATCGCATGCGTCTTTTGAAAGAGATGATGACAACTCATTGTCCAAATAGTGATTTTGAACTATCAATGGGAATGTCAAATGATTATCATCTTGCTGTCAAAAATGGCGCAACAATAATTAGGATAGGCAGAAATCTGTTTTCTTAAAATGGGAGTACAATAAAAGTTCGATGTTTAAATTAAAAAAATTGTGGATGGGTCCAGAAAATAAAGATATCAAAGAAGGTTTTGATAATTTATTTGACATAGAGGATGATTATAAAATTCCAGCACCAACAGCGGAAGTAAAAACACGCTTAAATTCAATGACAGACTCAGGTATACAAGAAAACAAAAAAGAAGGATTTGACGCAGCTATGGAATCAGTATTTGGAAGAAAGCAAGGAAATGAGAATTACGAAAGAGCAAATTTCAATTCGTCACCTTTACAAGTTGTTCAACACGGAACCAATGGTGTAAACATTGTGGTTGTTGAACCTAGAAGTTTTGAAGATAGTTTAGAAATAGTAAATAATTTAAAAGAAAGAAAATCAGTAATTGTAAACTTGCAATATTTAGATCAAGAAATGTCACAAAGAGTTATTGATTTTGTCAGTGGAGCAACTTTGGCTTTAGATGGTACTCAAGAAAGAGTAGGTCATGGAGTATTTATTTTGCTTCTATGAACTGCACTGTACAAACAGAAAATATTAGTCATAAATCTTATAAAGATTTATTTGGCAAAGCTTTTAATTAAGTATAAAAATTTCCCATACCCCCAACTCCTGTTACAAAAACCCAAGGCTAATCGCTTTGGGTTTTTGTACTCAGTAATTATTAGAACACTTCGGACCGTGTTCATTTTGTCTCATTATTAGGACACTTCGGACCGTGTTCATTTTGTCTCATTATTAGAACACTTCGGACCGTGTTCTTTTTGTCTCATTATTAGAACACTTCGGACCGTGTTCTTTTTGTCTCATTATTAGAACACTTCGGACCGTGTTGATTTTGTCTCATGAATCAATAAATTAACCTAGCTACTGTTAACAAATCCCAATAACTGCCCTACTCTACTGCCTCAAAGTCATGATTTACAAGCAGTAAACTGAAGCCTTTTTGGGGCGCTAGAAGTCCTTGTTCTCAAAATTTGTTAATGGGACTGATTCCAAACCCCATTTTGAATTTTAAAATACAGTGAAATGTTAAAATCACTAGCAAATGGGGTCAGAAATCAGTCCCACAAACGACCTTACGCTTAGCTTGTTTCACTGCGTAAAACTCACTAAGCGACGGTGTTTGATTCTTTTGTTAGGCGTGTCTAACCAAACCCTACTTATGCCCAAATCTAAAGACTCGAGATACTTATTACGGGTTTGGAAGCACGCCCTTAATAGCAGCTAATAATGTTTTTTTTTAGTATCCACTGAAAAATGCTAGTTCATCGATTTCTCAACCCTGATCCAAGAGTAGAACTTAGCTCAGGGACTGAATCCTTAATATTTTTGTTAAGCGGATAGCACCTCAAAACTGCGTTTTTCAGCGAATCCATAAAATTAAAAATGCTTTGAAGCAAGCTCTTGACCTTGAGGGCTAATTCTTAACTTGCAACAAACAAAGCCCCTCTTCTTGAAACACGCCCTTGTAGTTCTAAGTCTGATAAATGATTCATCAAATCTAATTGAGAATTATATGATAAGTTACATAATAAAAGATCAAAATCATTAATACCAGAGTCTAAGAGCTCAATTAGAGGGTCGTCTAGTTTTGAATTTGGTTTTTGTTTTGTGTAAGATTTTGAATTTATTTTTGAGTTTGTGCTTAATTTTAGATTTGAAGCATTAAAATTCACTTGCCTAGTTTGCCTTGTTTTTGTTTGCGTATTGGTTTTCATTATTGCTCCTTTTGATTTTGTAATCGATTCTTTTAAATAAGGTTCTAAATCTAGATAACTAATAATTGCGCTTGCCTTAAATAGAGGCTTAGCAAAACCATTATGCAAAAGTTCTAGCCCACCAGCAAAACTTTTTTTATTGATATCACTAACTAAAACATAAAGGTCTTTTTCTAGATCTAAGCAATGTTTAGCAGTAATTAAAGCCCCACTATCTTGCGGTGCTTCAAGCACAACACAAGTATTAGCAAGCGCTGATATTAAACGATTGCGCTGAGCAAAACTATAATGAGTCGCATTTTGCATAGGGTGATATTCAGAAATCACTAAGCCCTTTGCTTGCAAGTCTTTAAAAACTTGATTTTGTTTGCCGTAATATTTAAAGCTTAAATGCCCTGATGCAATAACAGCAATACTAGCAATATCATGTTTTAAAGCAGTACAATGTGCCGTCAAATCTATGCCGCGAGCTAAACCACTAACAACAGTAACAGCATAATCTTGCAAAACTTCTACCATAACAGCACAACTATGCTCAGCATAAAAAGAAGAATTTCGTGTACCCACAACAGCCAAATTAAAATTAGAACTAACTAAATCATAATTACCGACATAATATACTAAGGCTGGCGGATTTGATAAATGATAAAAAACAGAAGGATAATTATCATCGGCAAAACAAGAATAATAAATACTGTGCTTTGCAGCAAAAGTTTCAAGCTCTGTTTTACTAAGTTCAATATCAGCTTTACTAATATTGAACTCGAGGAGCAAATTATCTAAATTATTTAAAGACTTAATTAGCTTTTGATCAGTGCATAAATTATGCTTCTTGATATGATTAAAGACATAAGCTTTGTAAGCATTTTGTTCAAAGTTTTGCATAAAGTTATTATACCTTACTTTTGTAAGAGGGTGGGTTAATTTTATTTTATTTATGGCAATTAAAGAAAAAAATCAAATCTCACAATCTGTGCGCGCTCTATATAGAATCATTGGCAGAATTATAGGCAGGCAAATTTTTGATCGTATTAGTAACGATAAACATATCAGTGAAAATGCCGAAATCAGAAGAAGCATCGCACAAGAATTTATAAGTGCCATCACTGAACTCAGACACGAATTAAGACAAGAGCGCGATTTCAAAAATATCGAAAAAATTATCAATAAATTTTTTGCAAAAGAAAACAAAGATATTTCTATCAAACAACTGGCATGGATCTTAGAAGCATACTTACTGCTAAATCAATCCAGCACAGCAAGCGCGCAAGTAACCAAAGCAACTGCAAAAATGCCAGATAGCTTACAGATGGGGCAATTGATCGATAGTATAAGAACAAAAATTTTACAAGAAAAAAAATTAGCAGAAGTTTTCACCAAGGATTTTTCTTTGAATTTGGTTTTAACAGCACATCCAACGGCTGGTATTCAACCCGACTATATTCATCATATTAAAAATCTAGTAAACGCCATTCAAAAAATTGCTTTTCAAGTTGACCCAAAAGACTGGGAAAAAATTGCAAAAGACCACTCAAACGCAAGCCTAGAATCAAACATTAGTGAAATTATTGAAGAAATCAACCTCTCTGTAAGTCATATGGTGAGAGCACAACCTTACAACAAAGAAAAACTCACACCAAGCGATGAGTCAAGAAATTTTTTAAACAATATTGCAGAAGCATGGTCGGTAATACCAAACAAAATTACTAGCCTCGAAAAAGAACTACGAAAATACTTAGGTAAAGAATTTAGAATACATCCAAGATTTTTTAGAATTCATTCTTGGGTAGCAAGAGACATCGACGGCAATCCAACCGTCAGCATTGATGAACATTTGCACTCAATGTACAACGAAAAACTTTTCTTTTTGAATCAATACAGAGCTGACCTTGAACAACTTTGGCAAAATTTAAGTGATGACTTTACTGATCACCAGCAATTACCAAGCAAAACTTTTTTTGTTGATGAAAATTTCAAACAACATTATTTGAAAACCTTAGATGAAATAAAAGATGATATTAATTACCACAACCAAGCATATAGAGTAGTGATTTTTAAAATCATTCAAGATCTTGATGATATTTTAAATCAACTATTTTTCATTGGTGAAATTAATTTAGAAACTATTGCAGCATTACCACAATACAACCTTGAAGAACTTATCATCAAACCACTTGAACTAATTCGTGCCAACAAAGAAGCAGTTTTGATTCAAGAAATTGATGATCTAATTCGCAAAGTACAAATCTTTGGTTCATTTGGTTCACATGGGCATACCCGTCAAGGTGCAGAAATCTTACGCACCATGACCAAGTACCTTACTTCTTATTGGGACAATGATACAGAAGGAAAAACTAAATTTCTTTTAGATTCCAATACTGAAAACTTTAGCTACCCAGTCTTAAAAACTAAAATTGAAGTGCAATATCAAAAAGACTCTGAAAAAAACCAGAAAAAATTAATGCAAACTTTGGATTTACTAATGCTAAGTCAATTTGGCTCTATTCAAAGACAGATCATTAGTATGAATGAAAACTTTGAAGATATGCTTAATGCTCTATGTCTTGCCAAAACTTTTAACGCTTTTCAGCCAAGTAACGGCACAAACTTACCAAGTTCACGCCTAGAAATTGTGCCACTCACTGAGCAAATTTTAGATCTTCGTAATTCATATAAAGTAACAATAGATGCTTTAACCAATAGAGCTTGGCATCAATATTTAATTGCTAATAAAGGTCGTTTTTATAAAATGCGTGGACCTTCAGATAGCGGTAAACAAAACGGTTTTGTCGCTTCGCAATGGGAAATGTTTAGATCAAAACAATTCGACACTATTGTTATAGAAATCTTTAATGCATTTCTTCTAAGTAAACTTGAAAAAGACAATAGCAAATTAGATATTTGGCGCAAAACTAATGTTGACCAAGATTGTTCAGAGACAAAAGTGATACAAGAAAGCTTTAATGCTTTTGAAAGTTTTTTTGCTGGAGCAGATTTTGATGAAGCATTATGGCAAAAAGCACATCAAGAACTAGACTTGAAAAAAATTCGCTTAATAAATTTTGATGGTTGGGGTGAACCTGTTGAGCGCGGGGGCGGACTTGAGTTTGAAGATACCGTTAAGCATACTCAGCCACTTGGTTCATTACCTTATTACGAACGTACTTTACAAGGTGGTGGCGCTCAACAACTCAATTCAAATCTGAGAACAAAACAAGCCGTGCAAGATTTTATCAATGGAGTTACTGAAATTGCTGTAAGAAGATACACTCTAAACAAAAGTTATAACAGCGAAGCTTTTGTTTTAAACAAAAATTTTGTTTACACAATGGAAAAATTAGTTGCAATTTTAAGAGGATCTCTAAGAGGAGAAGTTTTTGGTTTAGATTTAGAAGACGATAAAAAAATAAGCAACGAAAACGCATTAAGAAATTATTTTAGACATGTCATCAAATCTCCTTTGGTATTTTTAGATTTGTTCAATATCGCAAGTAGACCAACTTCACGTTCAGGTTCACAAATAAAAGAATTTTTAAATGAAGATCAATATGCCAACAATATTGATGCCATGATTGATAACTTAAAAAGCGAAGATATCATTGCCATATTAAGCGACGTTCGGGCTATTCCTTATGCTGCAATGTTTTCATTATTAGGCGGTAACCATGTTTCATTCTATGGTTTTAACAAAATTCTAGAAGACAAAGAAAAATATAGTTTTGTAAAAGGCGAAAGCAAAAAAACCTGCTTGGAATGGATTAAACATTTTTACCATAATGATTTTGAAACACAAGAAACTCTATTAATAAAACATATTATGGATTCACTTGAAAAAGGTATCTTTACTTGTGATCAAGCTTGTTACAGAAAGGCACATGAAATCATTGAACTTGCCACCAATAATGATTACCGATCAGGAAACGACAAATTGATTTTAAGTTTTTTACAAGCAGAACAAGACACGATAAATTTTGTGGCTAAGGTAAAAAATTACAACACTAAAAACCCACAAAAAGTGAAGCTAAGCGAACTAATGCCTAATGAAATTGCACAAAGAGATTTGTTATTGGCACGCAGAGATGATGCGGCAATTCCGAGAATTGGACTTGCAAAAGCAATAGCAGAAATTTTTATTTATACTAAAGAACAGAACTTAAATCCTTTAGACGAAAAAAATATTCCGATAAATTTATTGGACTTATTGAGAAAGGCTTTTGCGGCTGGGGCCTCAACATTTGGCAATGGGTGTATTGACTAATCTTTGTGCCAGGCACCAAAACCACTGTTTTTGCTCTTATCTAACACCCTCTAGGCAAAGCCCTTATTTCATTATCTAAGATAGCAAAATCTCTTATAATAACTAGCTTTTTTATCAGAAAATTCAAGTTTGAGATATCAAAAAAATGGGCATAATATCTTTATATAGACAATAAGGGGAATACAATGCTGTACAATCCAATTTTCGAAGAAGAAAATTTAAGAGAACAAGAATTATTAGACTTAAAAAAAGCTATCAAAACAAGAGCTTCAAAAGAACAAGTTAAAGAGGTTTACCAAAAAACCCAAAGATTCATCAAAAGTCACCCAATTTTTACAACACTTGCTTTAGGCCTTTTTGGTCTGAGTTTCAAAAAAAGAAACTTTTTAAAGTAATTAGATGGAAAAAACAATTCGCTTAATTTTCGATACTTTATCGATAGTACTGCTTGTTATTATAGTGCTTAATGTACTGTGAATTTTTAGAAAAAAAATTTAATGTCAACACAGACAAAAATAAAAATTGTCTGTGTTTTGGCATCTTAAATTTAACCCCCGATTCTTTTTCTGATGGTAATAATAATTTTGATCAACTAGAATACCAAAAAGCTAAAATAGCAGAATTAATAAACTTAAGCGTTGACGTTATTGATCTTGGTGCGGAATCAACCCGCCCCTATGCAAATGCTGTCAATGACTCAGAAGAAATAAAACGCTTAGATTTTTTCTTAGAGCATTATAATGCTAAATTACCTTTAAGCTTAGACACTAGAAAAACAAAAGTTTTAGAAAACCTGTTTTTTACAAACACACTAAAAACAAAAAATAATCAGATTTTCAAATATATCAACGATGTCAGCGGTATGCAAAACCAAGAGTTTGTAGAACTTTGTAGCCAATTAAATCCAGAAATTCAATTTATTGCAATGCACTCTAAAGGCGATATTCCACCAAAATTTTCAAGTAAAGATTTACCCAATAATTTTTATGAAGAAGATCAAGGTTTAGAAAAACATTTCTTGAAGTTTTTTGAAAAGACAATTTCCATTTGTGAAGAATTTAACATTAGCAAAGATAGATTAATTTTAGATCCGGGCTTTGGCTTTGCTAAAAATTTTCAACAAAGTTTTGAGCTCATTAACTTGATACCAAAAATAAAAAAAGAATTTAAAACCAAGATTTTTATTGGTAGCTCGCGCAAAGGCTTTTTGAGACTTTGGCAAGAACAAATTACAAAACTAAACATCGATGCAAATGCTTTAAGCAACAAAGAATTAGACCAATTAACAATAGCTTTTAATGAACTGCTTACAGATATTGATTATTTTCGTATGCACGGCTTATAAAAAGCATTATTTTTATTAAACGAATCCCAAGCAAGCATTCACTGACAGCAAAAAAAGGTTAAAATATCTATTGATGTCAATAACACTCGAAGCAAGTAAAGAAGACTTAAGCAAACTACAAAGCCAAGCAAATGCTGAGTTTGCTAAAGTGCAAAATTCTAAAGAACTAAACGAGTTACGTGTTAAATATTTGGGCGATAAAAGTGTCATTGTTAATATGCGCCGCAATATGAAAGATATAAAAAAAGAAGATAAACCAGAATTTGGAAAGTTAATCAACAAAGTTTTAAATGCAATAAATAGCGCTTTTAAAAACGCTCAAGACAGTATCGCGGCTCAAGAACTTGCAGAAAAATTAGCAAAAGAAAAAATTGATCCAAGTCTTCCGGGTTTAGAAAACAACTTAGGTCACATTCATCCACTAACTCAAGTGACAAATGATATAGTTGCAATTTTTGAAAGAATGGGTTTTGCACTTGTTGATGGACCAGAAATTGAAAGTAGTTATTATAATTTCACAGCTTTAAACACTCCTCCAGAACACCCTGCTCGAGATGAACAAGATACTTTTTATACTAAACTTGGACCAGAGGTTTTATTAAGATCGCACACTTCTTCAATGCAAATTAGAGCAATGGAAGAACTCAAACCACCTTTTAGAATTATTGGGCATGGAAGAGTTTATAGAAACGAAGAAGTAAACGCACGCAAGATGCCCTTTTTTCATCAACTAGAATTAATGATGATTGATGAAAATATAAACTTTGGTCATATGAAGTGGGTTTTACAAGAATTTTTAACTGCTTTTTTTGGCAAATCAATAAAAACTCGTTTTCGTCCAGATTTTTTTCCATTTACAGAACCTTCTGCAGAACTTGATGCTGAGTGTGTTTTTTGTAATGCTAAAGGTTGCAGTACCTGTGGTCAAAGAGGTTGGTTAGAGCTTTTTGGTTGCGGCATGGTAGATCCAAATGTATTAGAAATGGCAGGTATTGATTCTAAAAAATATTCTGGTTTTGCCGCAGGAATGGGCTTGGATAGATTTACTATGCTGAAATATAAAATCAATGATATTCGCTATATGTTTAATGGTGATCAAAGATTTATCGAACAGTTTTAGGCAGTGTGTAGTAGAGCTCTAAATTTATCTAACTCAGCTCTTAACTTATCTTCTGTAAATTGTATTTTTTTCGTAGAAGTAGTATCATGTCCGAAGTTACTCATCTGATTGCTATCCTCAGGTATTCCTGATTTTTGCTTTTCTACTACCTGATCTTTTTCAAAGCCACCTGAAAAACCAATTACAAAAATATCACCAAGGTAATCAACAAACTCTTTTAATACTTTTAAGCTACCTTCTATATTTTGGTAGTCTTGCCACTGCTTTTTTAAGGCATCCATCGTGTCTCTATCTCTAATTTGATATTTCTCTCTACCTTTTTCGTAAGGATAAGGTTCCTGCACATCTGTCATCTGATGATCAGTAATAACAAAAGTAGGTTTTTGAGCCATATCGACCCCCGCTTGTCTTTGTAATTCAAGCCATCTTTTTAAATAAACTGGATGCTCAAACATTTCAAGCTCGGCTTCAGGTGCAATTTTAGAAATAAGCTTTTGCATATCGTCTCTTTTGCCCCAAGTATCATCAATAACAAAAAAGCGGATATCTTTATTTTCTAAAGTCATATATAAATAGTCTAGCATTTATGCTAAGATGGTATTTACGAATTATGCAAGACGACAGAATATCAGCAATATCAAGTCCAGAAGTTACTAGAGAAGGCCATAATCAAGTTTGACAACAAGCTATTGATAGACTTGCTGGTAATCAAGAAGAGGCACAGAAAGTCCCTCCAGCTCAAGAAGCCAAAAACACTAATAACGCTGTTGAAAAAACAGGACTTGCTGCAGCTGCAGTCTCAAATGTTCAAGCACCTGATCAAAGACCAGGCTTTTCTAAAAATCCTTCTGTCGGTTTAGCTGTTAATACTAGCGCTTAAGAACTAATTACTAAGCTTTCATCTTTTCAGCTTTTTGTTTTGCTTCTTCGATATCAGCAACCATATAAAAAGCCTGCTCAGGTAAATCATCATGCTTACCTTCTAAAATTTCTTTGAAAGACTTGATAGTATCTTCTAATTTTACATATTTACCCGGCGAACCAGTAAAAACTTCAGCCACAAAGAAAGGCTGTGACAAGAATTTTTGGATTTTACGAGCTCTATAAACAACATTTTTATCTTCTTCAGAAAGCTCATCCATACCTAAAATTGCAATGATATCTTGTAATTCTTTGTACTTTTGTAATATATTTTGTACACCACGAGCAGTAGTGTAGTGATCAGAACCAACAATATCAGCTTTTAAAGCTGTTGAAGTCGAATCAAGTGGATCAACCGCAGGGTAAATACCAAGCTCTGCAATTTGTCTTGAAAGAACTGTTGTTGCATCTAAGTGAGCAAAAGTTGTTGCCGGAGCAGGGTCTGTCAAATCATCCGCAGGAACATAAACAGCCTGAACAGATGTAATAGATCCTTTGGTAGTTGAAGTAATACGCTCTTGCAACTGTCCCATTTCGTTTGCCAATGTTGGTTGGTAACCAACCGCTGAAGGCATACGACCTAAAAGTGCAGAGACCTCAGAACCAGCTTGAGTAAACCTAAAAATATTATCAACGAACAATAAGGTATCTTTTCCTTCTTCATCACGGAAATATTCAGCCATAGTAAGACCAGTCAAACCAACTCTCATACGAGCTCCCGGAGGTTCA
Organism: bacterium; assembly: GCA_038146805.1. Lineage (GTDB taxonomy): Bacteria > Cyanobacteriota > Vampirovibrionia > LMEP-6097 > LMEP-6097 > CAIYXB01. The sequence goes on from JAYQSH010000005.1 coordinate 455,768, forward strand.
TTCATCTGACCATAAACAAGAGCAACTTTATCGATAACTCCAGACTCTTTCATCTCTTCCCACAAATCGTTACCTTCACGAGTTCTTTCGCCAACTCCAGAAAAAACAGAAATACCCGAGTGTGCTTTAGCAACGTTGTTGATCAATTCCATAATCAAAACTGTTTTACCAACACCAGCACCGCCAAACAAACCAATTTTTCCACCTTTAACATAAGGAGTCAAAAGATCAATAACTTTAATTCCAGTTTCAAAAACTTCAATATTTGTATTTTGCTCAGATAAGCTAGGAGGCTCTCTATGAATTGATGATTGCTTTACCGCAGAAATATCACCAGCTTCATCAACGGGCTCACCCAAAACATTCATAATACGACCCAAAGTCGCTTCACCAACAGGAACAGAAATCGGAGCACCAGTATCAATCACTTGCATGCTACGAGTTAAACCTTCAGTCGAACTCATGGCAATAGAACGAACTCTATTATCACCAAGAATCACTTGCACCTCAGTAACCAAATTAATTTCTTGACCAGCTGGATTTGTTGCCGTGATTTTTAATGCGTTATAAATTTCTGGTAAATGTCCGCTGGGAAACTCAACATCTACAACAGGACCAATCACTTGGATAATTTTTCCTATTCTTTCATTTGCTACATTTGAATTCATTGTTGTCATTACTCATATTTTAACATTCTCAAGAAATGAATTATTCTTATAATTATTGAATAAATTTGAAGAAATTAACCAAAGCGTCAATACAATAAATTCAAAAAAATGACAACTATTCCACGAAATCAAAGACTTAATTTTGCAGATTTCCTCAATGGCGAACTTGGCGTAAAAAAAACCGTTAATACACCGCGCACAAAAAACCAAGAAAGCAAAGAAAAAAACATAGAGAGATTAATTAAACACTTAGAAAGTTCAAAAGATTTTTTAAGAGAAATATGTCGCTGGAAACAAGATCCATATCTAAATTTAGGCGTAAAACTTTTTAATGAAATACAAAGTACAAATTTAAGCTATGAAGAAAAATTTAAAAAAATCGCATGGCAAATTGAAAACAATATAAAGCAAATATTTTTAAGCCCAGCACTTAAAGGATCCGATGAAATTTTTGATCAAGCAAAAATCAAAGGTGGTTTTTTAAATGCTTTACAAACTCAATTGGGCTTATCGCTAGTAACAATAAACAAACTTAAAACTCAATCTAATGAGCAGATACGCCGCACTCTAAAAAACAACCTAAAAACACTCAATCAATTAATGCAATTGCAATTTATGGCTTTTAAATTTTTACTAGATCAAATGACCGAAAAAAATGGTCGAAATCTATTTCATGAATTTCAAGAAGAACAAATGGAATTTTTGAATTTAAAAAATGGACAACCAATTTTAGTACCTACAACAGCTTGTTTACAAGAAGTAATCCAAAAAGCAAAAAGTGAAGCAATAGAATTCAAAGATGCTCAAAAAACTTTTCGTTTACATGATTCTGGAATGGCAGTAGGTTGCCTCGCTCAAAGAGTGCAAGTGAAACAATATGGCAATAACTCTACAAAAGCCAATCTTGCAAGTGAATTTGCAGACTATTTAAATAAAGTCATTACTACAACAGTTGCCTGAAATTGCTAGTATTAATTTTTATGCAGACCAGCCAAAAAAAAGAACTGCGATTTTCACTCATAGAAAAAGCTCTATATCAAGTAATAGAGCCTCTAGAAAACATCATCCAAGAAAGTAACTTAGGTTTAAATGCAAAGGATTTATCAGACTTTGCCAAGCTACAACAAAAAACAAAATCGCTCTACGAGTATTTGAATTTTTTTGCGGATACTTCAATTCGCATATATAAAGACTATTGCGACAAAGAGTTTTGGCAAGTTTATAACCTAGAACTCACAAAAAATAATCTAGATCAATTTCCTAGATACGAACAAAACCACATTGATAATGCTATTCAAAACGCTTTTTACTTTTATTTTGGACTTTATGCAATTTTACCTAAAATTTATTTCAAACATTTTAAAAAAGAACTCGATAAAAAAACTTTTTTAACTTTAGTTAAAAACTCAAGACAAACATCCAAACACATGTCAATGATTCACTTTGATATGTTCCGTTCTTTTATTTATTCTTCAAGCCAAACCAAAGTTGGTGTTGCAACGAGATTACATAATTTTTTCCCGGACACTTTTCTTATCAATGAACAATTAGAAATTCAATTAAGCCCCATTGCTCTATCAAGAGCTAAAGCGCATACTCAAAAACTACTAGAAGAAAACAAAGCACAAATAAACAAAGAAAGCCCTACTCTAGGATGCCCAGCTAAATTTGTAAAAATCAATGCTGAAACAGATTTGATAGACCTAATTCATCAATGGGTTTATTTATTAATGCAAAAATATATTTTAACAAGTGATGCTTAAAGATTTTTTTTCAAGCTTTTCTGTTTTTAATTTTTCTAAAATAGGCTCTAGAAACTCTTGTACCAAACAATTAATAGAGACAACCTCTGACAAATTATAAAAACGTGATGGGGCAAATGAGCTTAAAACTTTTTCTTTAAACAATTCCAAAAAATCCTCACGAGACAGCTCTGGATCTAAAAAAAGTTTTTGCTGAGCACGATAAACAGCATTATTAACCTTTTTTCTAGTAGTAGACATGTCTTGGGCAATTTGAGCAGTAGTTTTCCCTAAAACCAAAGTACTAATAACTGCAAATTCAAAAACAGAAATTTTATAAAAATCCTTAAATTCATATGATTCTAAAACTTGTGGACTCACCCATGTTTCACCAGCAAGAACTTTTTCAATACCAGCTCGAACAATTTTTTTATCATTAATATATTTACCACTCAAAGCGATTCCTTCAACACCAATATTTTGACACTGCTTCAAAATGATAATCTCATTTGAAGCAGTAAACAAAAATATTTTTGTTTTTGGTAAATGATTTTTTATCCAATGTGCTATTTGCAATCCACTATTTTTTATACCTTGATTATTATCCGCAAACTCTCCTAGATAGCAATCAAGCCAAACAAATTCAGGCTTATATTTTTTTATGGAAAATTCAGCTTCCTGCGTAGAAGTACAAAAATCTAAAATTTCACATTTATCACCAATAATAGAGCGGATATAATCCCACACTATTGGTTGATCTTCTACTACGACCGTTCTTACTTTAGAGTTCATTTACTAAATACCTCACTTTAATTTTGTTCTTACTTTTTTCTTTTCTAAAAAAATTTTTCATATAAAACTCTAGATCTACAACTTGAAAATCATTAATAGAACTTGTTACAACCATTAGTTGATCAACTAAAGCCATAGAAGAAAATTTTTCTTCTATTTTTGGTTTGATCAATGCGATTTGATTTCTATTTTCATCAATAATTTCATTCACTTCAATATTAATTCTTGCTAAATTGGCATTTGCCAAATGTATTTCAAAAAAAGGAAAAACAAAATTGAAGGCTAAATAAATTGCTAACAAAACAGATATAAGTAAATTAAAAAATAAAGGCATTATTCTAGCTCTCCATACTTTAAATCACTAAGAGTTTGCTCTTGATTACTAATTTGATAATTACGATACTGAGTCTCTTTATCAATCAATAATTGATATTCAGGCTTTATAATTTGCAAAATACAATTAGCATTAAAAATACAAAAAGCCATCAGAGACAATAAAGAAAAACTAATTAACAATAAATTGCTCATCTTATAGACCTTCCTTTAGTTCAAGAGGATCAACAACTACATTGACTTCACGTAATTTACTATTGTTTACTTGAGCAATATCCATATCTGAGCCCAAGTCTTTTTTTGCAAGTTTTTTTTGTTGTTCAGCAAAAATGTTTTTTTTCGTATTTAAATCAATATGCGGTAAATTAAAAGTTTCATTTTTTGCTTGTAGCGAACTTGCTACAATTTCTTGAGCTTCAATTGCGATAAACAATAAATTTTTACGTTTTCTTTTTTTCTTTGAACTACCCAAAAAAGGAATAAGCCTGCCCAAAGGAGAAGTAGATTTTACATTTGCTTCTGATTCAGTTAAAAAGGCATTCAATACCACTTCTTGACCATCTTTCAAAAGAGCTCCGCTATTGACATATTCTTCAGTAAATATTGGCACATTAAAGCCCGCAACACTAGTGGATGTAGATTCTGCACTTGATAAACGACTCGCAAGTTGCACATCAATCAAACCACTATCTAAATTAGTTACTTTTAGCTCACCTTTAAAACCAATCGGAATATACTCAACTGTAATTGAACTATTAGACAATGAATTATTGATTTGAGGTATTGGAAAACGTGTACCCTTGCCAAGTGCAACAGCTTCACCCGAATGTGTAATCAAAGAAAACTCATTAACTATTCTTAGTGCACCTTCATTTAATAAATCATTGATATTGATATTTAAAAAAACATTATCCAATAATTTGACTGCACCACTAACAAAGTTACCTGAACTTAATTGACTTGTTAAAGCTTGCAGTCCTTTATTAGTTATCGTATTGGTTGCATTAGCTGTACTTAAACCAGAAGCTTGGTTAATAGACGGCGCAGGAATAGGCGCTGATCCTGCACCACCACTAACCTCATTTAGTGTGGAAGTCGCTGAAATGCTAGACACAAAAGTGTCTATCATTCTAGTATCCATCTCTAAAAACCTTACTTTAACGGCAAAGCGCTTTGGCTCAGCAACTTCCAAAAAAGAAATTACTCTTTGATTTTCTGAGGCTAATATCAAATCACGATATAAATTATTAGTATCAATTAGTTTATTTTGTGATTCATAAGATTCAACAAAGCTTTTGTTTTTACTAGAAGCCAAAGAATTTGTTGGTGCAGAATTCAAATTTGGGCTTTCAATATCTTTTAGCCTTAGTTGCCCGCCGGGATTCGAGAAAATCTTAACGCCTTTATCACCAACTGCATTTGCGGCAAAAGCAACTGCTAACATCGCAGCTTTTGCATCAGGAACTTTTCCTTTTAAAAAAATCTTAGGACCATTTTCAATATCCATATCACTTACTGTATTTGCTGAAATCACAGTAATTTTTTCATCTGAATTTAAATTTTTACTTGCAAAAAGTTCATTGAGCTGATTTTCTAAATAGCTATAATTTTCTTTAACAACAACTTTTAATTTAATCAAATCCTTTCCAGACTCAAAAGTCAAAACCCCTGTACCCGGCGACTTTGCTTTGAGCAAAAACTTTTTATAACCATTGAGACTTTTTTCTAATTTTTCAAGCTCAATATAATCTAAAGATTGTTCTGAAGTTCCATAATGAGCTAGAGATACAGGATCTGCGAACTCTAATATTTCAATTTCACCCACATGCAATTGCTTTTGAAAATTGATTGCTTCTTTGTTAGTAAAACTTAAAATTGGTGTTGCCAGAGAAATTTGGCTAAAGTTTATTAGCGATAGCATTACAATTAGCAATGTGCATAATCTATATTGTTGTTTTAGTTTTTTCATTTTTCCCCCTTTAAAAAACTCCTTGTAATTGAAATAAAATCATATCTATCATTGGATACATAGCAACCATAAGCATTACAGTCGCAGGAAGCAACAAATACAATTGCATATTCTCAATAAAAATTTTTCTTTTTTCATCAGCAATATTCTTCTGACGTAATTTAAAATCAGATAAATTCTTTAGCAAGGCTGTTTTTTTTGTGCCTTGATAAATAGCAAGTAAAATCGAAAAAAATTCTTGTTCATCTAAATCTTCTTTGTTGATATCACTAAGAACTTTTTGCATACCTAAATCATTCGCTTTTTCAAGCAATATATTAATTTCTTGTTTGGCTACAAAATATTTATCATCTAAGCTTTCTAAAATCTGCTGTAAAGCTTTATTTAAGGGCATCTCGGTTTTAATGGTTAAAATTTCTAAACAATTCACCAAATGACCCAAAACATCAACAAAAGATTTTTTTCCTGCTGCAACGGTTACCAAGAAATCAACAATAAAAACAAAGACAATAAAAAAAGCTAATAATAAATAGTACAAATTATAAACAAGCAAAGAAAAAAATAACAATAATAGAAAAGCAGATACAACATGAAACAACTGCGAATAAAACTGCTTTTCATTTAGTTTCGTATAAAGCAAATTTTGATTAATAAATCTGACAAAAGCATCAGGCAAAAAATCTTTGATTTTATAAGCAGTATCAAAAAAACTTGTTTTTGCCATAGCAAAATTTGAAATGGCAATAACTTTATACAAATATTTAGCGTTAAAAACTAAGACAAAAGCTGATACTAAAACAAAAATCAAAGCAATAAACATCTAAGCTATTCTCCTTAGTAAAAAAAACAACGACAAAAAGTACATAGACCACAAAACTAAAGCACTTAAAAAAACCACAAACTCACGCCTAAAAGAAAGCCACCAATTTAGCTCAGCATTAATTAAATTAGGCAAAACAAAAAATAGCAATGCAAAAAACAAGCAAGTTAAAAAATCAATAGTTAATAATGAAATCATAACAATCGAGTCTTGCTTTTGATTTTGTTCTTGTTTAACACTTAAAGAATCTATAGCTTTTTCAAAAGCCTGTTCTTGATTATGATTAAAACTAAGCTCTAAAAGCAAAACCTGTGATATTTTTTCAAATTCACTAAGTTTAAAAAGTTTTTGTAATTTAATAAGCAATGCTGGGAAAAAAGTAATTAAATTTTCTTGGGAAAAATTCAAATATTCAAAAAATTCTTTTTTAATCGGATTTTTCAAATTAATTTTTTGACAATTACTCAAAGCCTGATCAAAACTTAATCCCAAACTCAAATTATTTCTAATAGCAAAAAACAAAAGTTTAATTTGTGACAATAACAAAAGCCTAAATTGACATAAGTTTTGATAATAAATACGCAAAGCATAGGTTATTGACATAAGGCAAGCTAAAATTAGCGAAAATTGAAAATTTGTAATTTTAGGATTAATAAAAAAAGCAAAAAAGACAAATATCAATATAAAGGGAAGAATAAGTCTTATTAAAATTTGCCCTTTGAAAACTTGGATAAATATTGGATTTACTTTATAAAAAAATTGATTAATAGAATTTTCAAAAAGCAATAATTTACTTTCTTCTTGCGAAAATTTAAGATAGATAGCAGGATTTCTAGTTTTAAAAAATATAAAAATAAAAAAACAACTTAATAAAACAATGGCAACTAATAAAAGATTAATCATTGAAACTATAAACAACCCCTTTAGAACTTAAATAATCTACAAGCTCCTGACAATGATTTACTAAGACAAAATCTTGTTTTGTTTTATCAAAAGAAAAGAGCTCAGTTGCCTTAAAAACGCCACCATTAGCTTCATCAAAACCATTGACATAAAAAATTTTTTTAATTCTACGTACCTTATCATCAAGACTTTGTTCAACCAAAATCAAAATCTGTACCATATCAGCAATTAAATATTTAATATCATTGTTTTTAGGTGCCAGTTCATGTTGTTTGCATAAAGCAACTAAAGCATTTAAAGCTTGATCTGCAAGCAAAGCTTCTGAACGCAAAGTATAGTGATAAGTCATGATTGAACCTAAAATAGATTGTGATAATTGTAAAATTTCCCAAGCACTTGCATCACGAGCCTCAGATAAAATCACATAACGAATGCTATGTCTTTTACAAGCTTTTGTTAATTTTGCAACACTTACGTCTTCAGCATTAGCGTTATCACTGGTACGCATTTTAATGAGATCAGAAACTTGAGGCTTTAACTCAGGCGTATCTTCAATAATGGCTTTTCTACCATTATCAGGCCAAGATTCTGCAAGAGCACTTAATAAAGTTGTCTTTCCAGAACCCATAGTACCTGCAATAGCAATCGATGTACCTGCTTGCTGTAAAGCAATAAAAAAGTTTTTTATTTTTTGATTAAACATGCCAAATTCAATTAAATTTTTCAAAGTAAAAGCCTGTTGTGGGTGTATTCTCAAAGTAAAAAAAGCTTTTTCAGAAACTGGAGGAATGACAGCTGATCCACGAATAGAGCCACACGGATGCTCAAAATCTGCAATGGCACTATAGGCATTAATTTTGATACTAGAATTATTCAAAATATTTGATTCTGAAATCATTCTTTTTATAACAATTTCAACATGCTCTTCACTTAAAAAAGGAATTTGCCAATTGATTGTTTTATTTTCATAGTCAATAAAAATTTCATCTGAGCTATTTACACGAATCTCTGAAACCTTTTATAATCAAGAATTTTATGCATATAAAAACAACTGCATTATTATGATAGAACTCATCACTTAAGAAAAATTTCATCAAAAAAACCAAACTGATAGGACCGTAATATAAAAAATCAAAAATCAACAAAGTTTTTGTCCATTCGATATCTTGACGTGATGGAGCAAAAGGAAAAACAATATTATAGACAGCTGGCTTAGAAAAAATATCATCAATTAAATTTCTAAAAATCCGCGCTTTGTTAGCTTTATGTAAATAAAAATCATTTATACTTGCAAAACTTTTTTGTGCATCAAAAATATTAAGTTGTTCTTTAAAATTTATGGCAAGACTTGAACTATTAGTAACCAATAAAAGCTCTTGAATAAAACTATAAAGAATTTTTCTTAAAAGCAAAGATCTATTTAAATAATTTTGTTCTAAAGAATTATCACTAAAACTTTCTAGATTTTTTTCATATAAAGTTTTCAATTTATGCACTTAATTTTCTCCTTAGAATTTAAAAACTTCAAAATACCTTCTTTTTTAAAAGGCATTTTTTGAAGTTTAATAGCAAGCCTGATCGATAAATCCTCTAAAAACTTCAAATAGTCTTTATCATAGATTTGCGCATCAGCCGAGACTAAAGTTTCAATAGAAGCTAATGAGCTTGGCATCAACAATGGTACTTCACCTAAAATATTCAACCAAAAATCAATAGGCATTTTTTGAAATTCAGCAAAATTATATTCATTGCAAGCCAAAACAGGCACTGCTTCAACTTTTAATTCTTTTTCAAGAAACGATTTCAAAGATTTAAAGTCTTGCGCAATTTGTTTTTGATCTGTAAAAAATACTAAACAATATTTAGCTAACCTTAAAAATTGCAAATTGATTGCCGAAAAATAATCATGACCAATGTCAATAAAAAAGTTCTTACTAAGTTTAGAACCAAAACCAATAATTTCATTGAACAGAGAAAATGAACTACCCTGTAAATCCTTATAGAAAAACTCTAATGAATTAGCAACAGCTGTTGATTTTTCATCTAGGCGTGACCTATCAACAAGTTCTTTAGCTAATTCTTGCAAAAAAGAATAATTTGAATTTAAGTAATCAAATTTCGAATAGAAATTACTAAATAAATTCAGGTAATGACTTGTAGGTAAATTATCAATTTTATAAATAAAGTTTTTAAAACATTCAAAATCATTATTGTACTTAGAAGAATTATCATTATTTGTAGACAACAATGCAAGATTAGTATCTAAAGAAAGCAAATTACGTATTGAAAAACTAGAAGAGTTTTCTAATAAAATTGCATTACTGCCATATTGTTCAAGAAGATAAGTTAGAGCAATACAAGCAAAACTTGCTCCAGAAGATCCTGATAAAGAAGAAAAACAGACTAAATTTTCTTCAATACTACACTCTTCATCTAGAACTAATAATTTATCGCAAAATAATTTTAAACTCTGCTCATCTTCAACTTCTGCGTTGAGCATACCAAATCTACTACCTTCATTTGCTGTTGATTGATGCAGGTAAACAAAAACTTTTACTGCCGCTTTAAATTCTTTTTTTAGATCTTTGCATAATTCTAGAGCCTCTAATTTTGAATTTACAGCATTAATAAAAACAATTTTTACATTTTCATCTTTTATAGTTTGCACTACCTCATGATATTTAATTGCATTACTAAAGACAAAACCTTTTTGATTAGCTTCACTAAAAAGCATCTTCAGATTAGAGTCAATATCTGCATTTGCAGCAAATAAAATTTTAGACCTCATTTTGTCACTATCTCCTTTTTGTGTCCTTGTATCAAAGTAAGTTGCTGGAAATTATTTTTTGTTTTAGATTTATATTGTGATTTTTCTCTTGAGGATCTTTATTGTTATGCAAAGTAACATAAACTTTTTTTTCTCGAACTGCATTTGTCAATTCAAAAAGATCTTTTTTATCAACTGCAATAGTTAAATTTCTAACTAAACTTGGCTCTACTTTTACTTGCAATGGAGCTTTACCCAAAGGCAAAGCATCGATCATGACGATCTTAGCTTTTTTACTTATCAAGTGAGAAAAATCTTTTTCAATTTTATATAAATCAACAAAGTCATTTGGTTTCAAATAAATATTAAAACCCGTTTGCGGCACTGTAAGATCTAAAAAAGCTTGATTAGTATCAAGCAAATTAATAATCCCCGGCTCCACCCCAGACTCAGCAAAAAATTCTTGGCGCAAAATAGAATTTTTATACAGTGGTATCTTGACAACTCTACCAATAATATTTTGGCAACTTGAAAGCGATGCTTGGTTATCACAAACAAAAACAGAGCTATGATGCAATTCTTTTTCCAAGTCAGAAGCATAAGATGCAAATTCATCAGCAAAAATTTTTGCAATGGCAAGATCATTGAAACTTATTTGATCACCAACATTAAGATCTTTGTTGATTTTTAAAACATATTTCGCTTGATTTACCTGTAAAACAGCAACACGTTTTTGTAGCAACAAAAAATCCCAATAAACTTTTATACTCGAAAAAACTATTAACAAAAATATTGTCAACAAAGTAATTTTTCGATATTTATACGCTACAAGCCAATAAAGTCGAGTAAAGATACCGACCCTAGGGTGGATATGAGAACTAAGCATTTAATTAATTTCCTATATTTAATAAATTATCAATTCGACTATCGATAGTAGTCTGAATTTGAGTTGCCTTATCTGGCAATGAACTAGTGATGCTTGTTATTAATTGAGTAGAAACTCCAATCACAGCAGCCACCAAAGCCCCATATATGAGTACTTCTTTCATTTTACTTTTCCTCCTTAATTTTTAAATTAAGCTTATCCCCTTTTTCAAGAGAAAAAGCAATTTCCTTGTCATTTTCGAGCAGGATCTCTCCTGTCAAACCCATTACTGCCAAACTAGCTGGAGCAATACCATAGCTGGCATAGCTATCTAGCAGACTTATTTTTAATGCAGATGCAAACATAGCAGCAGCATAATTAGCAAAATTTTCCTTTTGTTTTTTTTGCTCCAATTGAAATTGAAAATCAATCGATTTCTTTGCAAGAGCATCGTAAACCTGATAAGCACGCAAATTAATTTTTGTTTTTGTAAAATCTGTCACAAAGCAATCAAAAAATAGATCTTGATCATTTTTAAATTTTATTTTTTGCCCAAGAAAAACATAATCTAAAAAACTTGGTTGATACAAAGTAAAGTTAGTGTTTAACTTTGCTAATTTATTTTGTAAATTATTCTTCGTTTTAACAATTGACGCTTTATAAACTTTATTTGCATCAAGCCTAAATATATAAAGGCTTTGACCATCAAGTTGAAAAACAAAATCAGTTAAATCAAAGTGCGCACGAGGAAACTCGATATTCATAAATTCAGCAACAAATTTTTTAAAAGCCAAGAAATCATGTTCTTGATCAGAAAGCAACTGTAATCCATCAAGATTAGCAAATTTATCTAAAGAAAAAACAAAGTTAGCTTTGTAAGTTGGCAAAGTATTTGTATTTAGCATTGCATCTGTTTTTTCTAGCCATTGCACAAGCTCTTTGCTTAGAAACTGTTGAGAGAATTGATTTTTATTATTAAAATCATTTACAAATATTTTTTCTAAATAAGTATTATAAATATCATTATTTTTTGCAACAACAGGGTGCACACAAAACACAAAAGTCATTAATAAAAAATATCTTTTCATCTTAAGCTTTAAAAGGATTTTTATTAGAATTAATCTCTTTTATTACTCCTTTTATTGAACGACCATCGATAAACTCAGCAAAACCCATAGTCAAATAAGAATGACAATAATGCACTGCTTCTTCACGTGCGCCACGCTTGGTTAAAAGTTTAATTAATGACTCTGTAGATTTTCGCAAGACCTCTTTTTTATTAATATCACCAGCAAGAAAATCTTTTTTTGCAAGAACAGCTGCTTCTAAATATCTCTTAGTTGCTTGCTCAAAATACACAAAACCTGCTGTTTCAAGAGCCTGAGCATATTCATACCTATAGTAAGGATTTTCTGGATTTTTTAAAATGACAAATTGATAAGAAATAAAAGCTTTTGCTATATCTTGATTCTTAGAAAGTTCTTGCCCATTTGCAAGCCATGCTCTTGATACCTCAATTAAAGCTTCATCATCAATTGCTTTTAAATAAAATTTCAATTGTTCATCTTTATTATTAGCTGTTTTGGCAAGCCCTAAAATAGCATTAAGATTATTTGGATTTAATTGCAATGATTTTGCAAAAGCCTGAAAAGAAAGTTGTTTTTCACCTTTACTTAGAAGCTTATTTGCAATAAAACTTAAGCTTGCAGATTCAGACTGAGCCAAATTATTTTGTTTAAAATTCTCATCATCAAAAATCTTTTTGATTACTTCAATATCTAAATCATTTAAGAACTCTTCAACGGCAGAATCTTGTTTAGTTAAAGTGTACAAAAATTTATCATATTTATTTGCACGCAAAATATGAAAACCAGAATTTGTTTTCTTGGTTTGCTTAAGAGGCTCAACATTTTCAGCACTTTCCTGAAGATCCAACTCATAAGCTAGACCATCAAGTATTTGCTGAAATTTTGGCTGACATGAATTCTCACATTGAATATCAATAAAAGAATTTTTTGGCTTAAATAAAAAAAGATTTTTTGTCTCTTCACTAGAAACTTTAATTTTGTTACTCAAACTATTAAACTTGGTTTGCATTTTGGCATCAAAATGCAAATCACTAAAATACAAACGATAATTTTTATCGTTAATTTTTTTCAATTCAACTTGATCAATTATTTTTTGGTTTTTAGTTTCAAAAATATACTTGCCATCAGCAACGACAAATGTATTAACAAGTGTCGCCGCTGCATTGCAAGTTAGTGGAAAAAACACAAATTCTATTAGTAGAAAAAATAGGCCCCAATATATTGTCGAAGCATAAAGCTTTACTAGATTAGTTTTCAGCAAAGCACTATAATAGAAGTGTTTTTTAATTTTCATCATTCTTATTTAATCTCCCCTAAAATAAAATCTAATGAATTATTAAAATAATATAATAGCAGTTTTTAGATAACTTATTTCTATTTTTTTCATTTTTGCGAAATAACATTGCATTTAAAGCAAAAAAAAAGTGTAATACGGATAACAATATTATCCTAAAAGGATAATAGTTTCAAAATTATCCTTTTGTGGATATATATTGAGGAAAATAAAAACTATCTCAGAAAAACTCATGTCAAAAAAGTTTTTAAAAAGAGATAAACAAAGCTGGACCTTAGATTGGTTCAGCTTTTTTTCTTGTAGAATTTTAAAAGTGTCTGAAAAGAAATTTAAACACGTAAGATTTCTCGGTGCCGAAGGAATCGGTATGAGTGGACTTATTAAAATTTTAAGTCAATTTAAAAATGCACCTAAAATTTCAAAAAGCGATATCGCTTACAAAAATAATGATCCTTTAGATAATGATATTGATTTAGTTGTTCGTAGTACTGCTATCAATGATCAAGATACTGAATTTCAAGAATTAAAAAACAGAAATATTGATATTTGGCACAGACGCGACATGCTTAATTTTTTGAGTGCTACTTACAAACAAATTGTTGTTAGTGGCACACACGGCAAAACTACATGCTCTGCTATGCTTAGTTTTTTGTTTAAAGAACTAAATCTTGATCCTGCCTTTGCCGTTGGTGGTATTTTGGCAAATTATGATAGCAACGCTTGTTATGGGCAAGGTGAATATTTTATTTTAGAGGGTGACGAATCAGACAAAAGCTTTACACATAGCAAACCACATTGCGCCTTAGTGACATGTATTGAAGAAGACCATTTAGAAAATTATCCCGGTGGACTTCAAGAGATTCAGGAATGTTTTTATGGATTCTTAAAAAGCGCTGCTATAAAAATCATAAATATCGATGATGATTTTCTTTATACCTACTACCTCGAAAACAAAGACAATGAAAAAATAATCACTTATTCTTGCAAGAACAAGAATGCAGATTTTTATATCGACGTTAGCAGTAAATCTTTTTATTATAAAAAACAAAAATATCAACTCAATTTAAATTTTCCGGGAAGTCATAATTTTATAAACGCAGTTGCTGTTTTGGCTTGCTCAGTAGGATTAGAGCAAGACCTTGAAACAGCCATGAAAAAAATGCAAAATTTTGCAGGCATTAAAAGACGCTTTGAATTAATCAATAACAATTATCGAGGAAGCAATTACAGTTTTTGATGACTATGCTCATCACCCAACAGAAATTAATGCACTAATAAAAAGTTTTGCTGACTTTAAAGACAAAAAAATAGTTTTTGTATATCAACCTCACCACCCAGAAAGAACAAAACAACTTTGGCATGATTTTGTATCTAGTTTTCAAAATTTCCCTCAAGAACATCTATGTTTGCTTTTAGATATTTATATTGCACGCTCTAAACCAATTGAAGGCATCAATTCAGAAAGGCTAGTACAAGAAATCAACAAAGAAAATGTGATTTATATCAAAGCTAAAGAACAAGAAAAAAATTTTCAGGGCAATTTTTTAAATATAGTTGATGCTTTAAAAGAAAATATAGAAGCAAATATTCCAAAAGATACAGACGTACTTTTTTTAGTAGGAGCAGGAAATATTGGTAAAATTGCTGAAAGCTTTAAGCCGCTAAAGCATAAGATGGAGAATGAACAGTAGCTTTAGGCTCTTCTTGCAACTCTAGTCTATTATTAGATAAAGTATTTTCAACAAAATCTAATAGCTGATTTTTATAGCCTGCATAAAGCTCAGGTTTGCGGGTTCTATGAACATAAGCCAAAACTGGTCTTAAAAAATTAACAACTAAGTTTTTCATCACTGTTTCATCTTGATAGGCATTTTTGTATGGTCTTAAAAATTCTGAGTTGATTTTATGGCAATTTTCCAATTGATTTATTACTCTTTCTGGTGAAAATTCACTGCTATCAGCTCTAGAGAAATCACAGAGGAATTTTCTTGCTGTTTGCTGATTAGCCAATTCATTTTCAGGCTCAACGCCTTCTCGAGGTTGAGCATATTTAATGCTTGCAAATTTGCCTCTTGGGTCTGTACTACCACCAACATTCATAATTAAATCCTCTTTTTTAATTTTATGAGATTGCGCATAATTTGGCTATCCGTATTAACATGTAACGCTGGACTTTTGCCTACTATTTAATTCAAATTAAGCACCTGCCTCAAAAAACTTGCAGGATGCATAACCTTATAGCCAGATTTCAACAAAGATTTTAATTGACTCATGCAACCGGGGTTTGCTGTAATAAGAGTTTTAATATTAGTATCTTCAATTTCATTTGTTTTTTGCAAACCAATTTTATTTGCCATGTTTTGATTAATCAAATTATAGAAACCAGCAGAACCACAACATAAATCTTTACTATCCAAACAATGTAATTCTAAGCCATCTATTTGTTGTAAAAGTTTTTCATATTCATCACTTAAATGTTGACGATGATTTAAATGACAAGCTGGGTGATATAAAACTTGTGTCTGAAAACTTTTATTTGCAAGTGGGTTATAGGGAGCTTTTTTTAATAACTCTACTAAATCATAAACACCTGAACTTTCATTATGTGCTTTTAAAAATGCTCCACAACCAGCTGAATTAACAACCAAAGGTAAGCCTTCACTTGCAACTACTTGTTTAAATTGTTTTTTTAATTTTTTTCCAAGTTCATGCTCACCGCTATGACTCGCTAATGCACCACAGCATTGCGATTTAGAAATATGCACATGGTAACCAAAAGCATTTAAAACTTTTACAGTATCATGGTGAATATTATTATAGATACTATCCATCACACAACCTAAACTCAGATTAATTATTCTTTTTTCATCTGCAAGTTTTAATACTAAATCAGAATAATAGACTTCTCCCTCTTCCAGTTTTTTGTATTTTTTTGCAAACTGAGGCATCAATTTACTTAATTTTGCAAGTCCAAACAAATTAAAAACAATTTTTATAGGTAGATTAAAAAGTTTCATAAAAACTCTAAGTAAATTTAAAGCAAATCTATCATTAATAAAATTCTTAAAAAATATCCTTCTTAAATATGCGCCAAAACCTTTAGTATAATTTGATAATTTTAAATCTTTCCTAGCAAAATCTAAAATACCTTCATAGTCTACATTTGATGGGCAGACTGATTCACAAGCATAGCAACTTAAACAATTGTCTAAATATTCAGTTGCTAATTTTTCTTCAACTGAATCTGATTGTATAAAGTCGTTTATCAAATAAATTCTTCCTCTTGGAGAATTCGCTTCATTTGCAGTTACATTATAGGTAGGACAAGCAGGCAAACACATACCACAATGAATGCAAGCTTTAATTTGCTCTTCAAGTTGCAATTGAAAATCTTCTCTAATTTTTGCCACTACAAAACTCCCGGATTTAATTTTAAATCATTATCATAAAGTGCTTTTAGTTTTTCAATTATTTCAAGCTCACTTATACTTGTTGGAATTGCTTGAGCAAGCTTTCTTGAAAATCCAGTCACCGGGAAAATCCTCACGGCATAACAGTAATCTAGCAAAGCATTTAGGTCTTTAAAATCAGCAAAAATTATTTGGTTTTTTAAAATATCAATTGTAAAAGCTTGTTTTGATAAATCAATGAGTTTTGTTAAGTCAGAAAAATTAAAATCTAATTCAATTCTTTTTTGATTTTTATATTTTGGTTTAAATACAGACAAGTGACTATTAAAATTATTGAGCTTTAAATTTGTAGTTAAAAAATCAGCAATAGCTCTTTGACGATAAGCCAAAATAGACTCACTATTGGAACTGGTAATTTTAATTTGCAAATCATCAAGCGCACCATTAAAATCAATTTTAAAATCAATGCGATCATCTAAAAAACTTTGTAGAAAATTTCTTAACTTATAGAGTTCGTTCATATTAAACTTCATCTTAAAATCAATCTCTAATTGCTTTTCAAATCTTTTTTCTAATTTCAAAAAAGCACTAACAATAACTGCAAAGGCATTAAAAGAACCCATAAAAAGTTTTTTCATATCGTAGCCAGATACATTTTTATGACCTTGGCTCCAGCTTTGATTTTGTTGTTATTTAAATCATATAAATTCAAACCCAAAACTTTTTTTAAAAGCTCTTTGTCTTGCATCTCAGCAATAATTTTGCCAAGAGTATATTCTTGAGGTGCATCAATATTTGTAAACATTTGAAATTCTGCCAAATGTTCATCTAAATCTTTTAAGATCATATCAGCTGGAACAGTTGCTACAAAATCATCGTAGTCCACAGATAAATTTTCTGTTTCAATATCTAAAATAAATTCTTCTAAATTACTATCACCTTCGTAATAATCTTTATCTGTAAAAATATTTTGGTTTTGATCACAAAAAACTTTCATTACTTTAATTCTAGTGCTTGTTTATGCGCTTGAATTTCAATATTATCATCTAAAATTTTTAAATTAGAACAATCTAATCCCTTTGCTTTTAACATAAGATAAATCAATTCGTCAGCAAGGTGTGGATTTTTAGGCAAAAGACTTCCATGCAAATAGCTTGCAAATAAATTTTTATAACGAGCACCCTCAGTTTGATCAAGAGCGTTATTACCAAAACCTTTAACAACCCTAGCAAGTGCTTGAGTTCTAGCATTAGTAATAAAAGTTCTACCAGAATGATTTTCAAAACCGACTAGGGTTTGTAAGTTAGAACCCGACTCTAAACTAAAATTTAAATTAGCAACAACATTACCAACTAACCTATCTTGAAAATCTTTTTCATTTTTTTCTAGCTTAGCTCTAGTTTCAACATTTAAAATCGCCAAACCTTCTATAATTTCTTGCTCAGAAGTCATATAGCTCTCACCCAAAAGTTGATAAGCACCACAAATTGCTAAAAAAGGTTTACCTTGTTCTATAAAATCTTCTAATGCACTCTTATGAGCTTTTAATGCTTGGGCAACTTCTACTTGTTCTTGATCTTGACCACCACCCATAAAGAAAAAATCAAAACTAGTAAAATCTAGATCTTTAAGCTCGTTAATTTCAGTGATTACAACTTGAAAACCACGGGCTTCTAGGCGATATTTCAAAGACAAAATATTACCCTTATCACCGTAAAGGTTTAATTTGTCAGAAAAAAGATGTCCTAATTGAATTTGCAACAATTCAATTTTATCTCATAAACATTTTTAAAAGATCTTTATCGGAGGCAATGTCATGGGCATTGTATAAAATATTTAAATCACCATATTTTTCTTTAAAGCTTTTTAAATTTTTTACAAGTTGAGTTCTAACTTCATGACAAGAATCAATTTGCTCTAAGGTAGATTTAAACAGGCTTTCAAGTTCTCTAAAATTTAAATCTCGTAAAAAATTTGCATCAAGGCCATGCTCAATAATTCGAGAAACAAAACTAACTGCAAGTATTTTATTTAGTCTTTCTTCACAACCCATACGACTTAGGCTTATATATCGGCAATTAGAACAAAGAAACTAAATGAAATAAATATTAATTAACACTTTTTAAGGTTATTTCAAACTCTAAATCTTTACCTGCAAGCTTATGATTGGCATCAATAAAGACTTCTTTTTCACCAATATCTACAATTCTTACTGGGTAAAATGCTGAACCAAACCAATACTTGAGGGTATCCCCTTCTTTTGCATCTTTTGGTAGCTCTTTTCGATAAATTCTAAACAGCTTATTTACATCAAACTCCCCATAGGCATTTTTTGCTTCAATAGTGATTTTTTTGGTTTCACCTTCGTTCATACCAAGCAAAGCCTCTTCAAAATCTTGAATTAAATCACCAGCACCAATAGTAAAACTTAATGGCTTTTTGCCAATATTATGATCAAAAACTCTACCATCTTTTAGAGTGCCAATATATTGCACTGAAACATTATCACCATCTTTTGCAGTTTTAGCTAAAGCAAAATTAGTAGCTAAGAAAAAAACCAATAAACTAATTAAAATTCTCATAAAAAAATATTAGCATTTTTTACTATGAAAGATCTGTTAAAACTAGCTTTTCACCTTGGATTGCGCAAGCTTGCAAATGTTTTTTGTTGAGTATGGCATCCACACAAAACTCACCCATATTATGAGCTAAAATTCTGTCTCTGGCACTTGGGTCACCCCCTCTTTGCACATGCCCCAAAACACAAATTCTAAAATTCACTTTTTCATCAGGATATTTATCATGAAAAGCATCTGTTAAAACTTGAGCTAATTGATTAACACCACCAGTTTCATCACCTTCAGCAACAACAATAATATTATGTCCTTTTCTGCGTATTGAATTTACCACTGAATCAATATTGGAAGGAGTTTCAGGAATCAAAACATCAACAGCTCCACAGGCAATACCAACAGCTTTTGCAATATCACCACAATGTCGTCCCATTACTTCTACCAAAAAATGCATATCATGCGAGTCACCAGTATCTCTTAAATTATCAATTGCTTTCATGGCAGTATTAACAGCGGTATCAAAACCAATAGTAAAGTCGGTATAACGCACATCATTATCAATGGTGCCCGGTGCACCAATCACTTGCCCCGACCAGACTTTAGCTAACGCTTCTAAACCTTTATAACTTCCATTACCGCCACAACAAATCAAAGCATCAATTTTATTTTCATGCAAAACAGCAGCCGCTTTTTTTTGCCCAGCCAAAGTCATAAATTCTGCTGAACGAGAAGTTTTTAAAACCGTACCACCTTGTTTTGTTAAATTACAAACACAATCATAATTAAGTTTCTCAATTTTATTTTCAATTAAACCTTGATATGCTTCCATAATGCCAAAAACCTCAAGCCCACAACTTAGTGCCCTGCGAACAGTACTACGAACAAATGCATTCATGCCCGGCGCATCACCACCACTTGTCATAACAGCAATTCTTTTCGGAGTTTTTTTATTTTCAGACATAGGTATAATTATAAAAGCATGAGACTAATTTGTAGTGCAATTAAAGAAGAAATTCAATATTTAAGCCTATTAGAACAAGATATAGCTTTAGCGCTAGGAATTGGCTACTTAGAAGCTGCTATAAATTTAGAAAATTATTTACTAAATAATCAAGAAGAAAAAATTACTGAAATTTGTTTTTTAGGAACAGCAGGTAGTTACAAAAAAAATTTAGAGCTTGGCGAATTAGTTCAAGTAAAAACAAGCTCACTCTTAAACTTGGGGACGATTTTAAATCATGCTTACTTAGCAAAAAGTTTTGCTGATTGGCAACTTGTTGAAAATACAAATCTTGATTTAAAAAAAGTTCACTGTTTATCGTCACTGGAAATCACGACTAATTACGAAACCAGTAAAAAAATAAGTGGCAAATATAAATCAGATTTTTTAGTTGAAAATATGGAGCTCTATGGTGTTGCACAAATTGCTCAAAAACACCAGATTGAGTGTTCAAGTATCTTAGCGATCACAAATTATACAGATGCTCAAGCACATGAGAATTGGCAAAAAAATCAAGAAAGATGTTATAGGAAGCTAGGTAATAATCTGAATAATTAAATAAAAGAATTTCTACTGAAAATCATAAATACAAACTCTTAACATAGGCTGCAACTTGATTAAAAGCTGGACCAGCAACCGTATCACCCCATCTACCATCTGTTTGTGGGTCATCAATAACAACTAACACTGTATAGCGGGGGTTATAAGCAGGAAAAAAACCAACAAAAGAAGCAACAGTATTTTTATGAGAATAACCACCTTCTTTATTTATTTTTTGGGCTGTTCCTGTTTTACCAGCGACACTTAAACCTTGAACATTTCCAGAAATCGCATGTTTTTCTTTGATATTATGGCTTATAGCTTTTGTTAAAGCTTGCCTGATAAAAGCCGCATTTGTTTCTGAAATCACTGACTCAGACTGTAATCCAGGGAAATCACTAATCTTAAGTAAAGTTGGTTTTGTTTTATAACCCTTATTTGCAATAGTATTTATAGCAGTTAGTACCTGTAATGGTGTTACAGAAATTATACCCTGCCCAATTCCAGTTGTCGCCGTATCAGAAGCTCTCCAGCGATTATGGTTTTTTACTATACCTGTAGTCTCACCTGAAATTTCTATTCCTGTTTTATTACCAAAACCAAAATTTTTAATATAGTTGTAAAAAATTTCTGGACCCATTTTCAATGCCAAATGTGCTGAAAAAGGATTTGAAGATCGAGCAAACAAAGACTCTAAATCAAGCTTCTCTGCTTTAAAATCTTTTTCATTATAATCATGGTTTTTAATTTTCCACTTATCAACTTTGATAAAGCCTTCATCTTTATAAGTATAAAAGCGATCAATCGTCATTGAATCTAAAGCAGAAGCAACAGTAATAATTTTAAAAACAGAACCCGGCTGATAGACATCAACCAAAGACCAATTCTTTCTACTGTCAAAATTAAAATCATAATAACGATTAGGGTCAAAATCCGGTTTCACAGCCCAAGCCAAAAGCTCTCCAGTACTTACTTTCATGACTAAGACGGCACCCTTACTTGCCTTTGTTTTTTCTATTCTTTCTTGTAAGATTTTCTCGGCATAATTTTGTAATCGCGAATCAATACTAAGCTCTAACTTTGCAGTTGAATGTTCTTGTAAAAACTTTTGATAATCATACTCAATACCCTGCCTTGCCTGACCATATAAATCTACATAGCCTAAAATATGTGAGGCTAAGTTTCCTTGCGGATAAATTCTTGATTTAACTTTACGCAAATATAAATTTTGTGAGTTTAAAGCTTTGATCGCATCTGCTTGTTTTTTATTTAAATTATGAGCTAAGGTTACACTACGATTAGTAAACAAAAGATTTTTATTATTAAAAGCAAAAATTTTATTTAACTGAGCAAACAATAAATTTTTATCTTCTTTGCTCGATACCGGATTAAACTCTAAAGTGTACTTGTTCATATCTATAGCAAGGACTTTATTATTACGATCGACAATTTCCCCTCTTGAAATTGGTATTTTTTTCACAAAGCTAGATCGATCAACAGCATAATCCGCTTTTTTTAAAATTTGAAAATAAAATAATTTTGCAATCAAGCCAAAAAAAAGTACGGCAATAAAAACTAAAGTAAATTGATAACGAAAACGAGTCATTGTTAATTAATCAAACTATAAGAACCTAGCCATTTATAATAACTAAAATGTTGTTTTGCTTGTCTCAATAGTGCATCATAACTAGGATCATCTCTATGTAAATCAAAATCAATCAAAAATAAATACTCACCAATATTTCTTTTTGCTGGGCGAGATTCGATTCTACTTAAATTAATGTCATTCACAGCAAATAGCCTCAAAATTGTTTGCAAACTACCCGGCTGATCTTTGGTTTGAAAAATAATTGTAGTTTTGTTTTTTGCTTGAGTATTTAAAGCCGCGGGCTCTTTTGAACAAATCCAAAATCTTGTTTGATTTAAATCCGAATCATTAATTTGTGTTTTTTCTAATTTTAAATCATAAATTTCAGCGCATAAATCACTCGCTATAACTGAAGATTTTAAATCAGGATTTTCTTGCAATAATTTTGCTAATCTTTTTGCTGCTGCACTATTAGAAGAACTTGGCAAAATTTCTGCATTTGGCAAGTTTGCTCGAATAAAATCCATACATTGACTTAAAGCCATATGGTGTGCGCGCACTTCAACAATTGCTTCAAGGTTTTCACAATTTTTAGGTAATAATAAAGCATGATGAATAGGCAAAATATATTCATTGTTGATATAAATATCCTCAATTCTTTGAAACGCCTCAATAGTTTCAGCAACACCACCAGAACTAGAGTTTTCGATTGGCACCACTGCCCTATCTACCAAACCAGAAGATAAATCATGTAAAACATTAGTTATAGTTGTGGCAGGTACAAAAGTAGATTTTTCAGTAAAAATATTTCTAGCTGCAATATGCGAATATGATCCTTCTGGTCCTAAAAATGAGATTTTCATTACTAAGATATTATAATGTAACTATACAATTATGGATTTAAAAGAACTTAATAATCAACTAAAAAACTATGACCAAAGTTTCTTTTACGAGTTAGAACCTGTTTTAGATGCAATTTCTATCAAATCAAATGCCCTAGCTTCCAATCTAAAAGATTGTATAGTGCAATTACAAAATTCTGATCGCTATTTGAAAGCAGCAAGAGGCGAGCAAGTTGCAAAAAGAGAAAATGAATTACAAGGACTTGAATATGATATTTTTAGAAAGTATGTGAGGTTACTAAGATCCTGTACTATTATGTGTGGTCAAGATCTGTCTCGAGATTTTAAAGAATTATTTCTTGATTTCTTTTCTGGCACTCGCCTTGAGCTTGCAAAACAATTAGTACATTAAAATGGCACAAACAAAAACAAAAAAACGCAAACGAAGACCAGATCAATTTTTTAGTAAAGCACTAAGCACAAAAAAATTGTTCACCAAGATTTTTCACAAGAACAAATTCTCGAATTTAGCAAATTGCTAAGTCACGACAAAGATATTTTTAATGAAAACAAAACTCAAGAAAACTCTATATTGATTGGCTTTGATGAGGTTGGCAGAGGACCTATTGCAGGTCCAGTTTGCACTGGCGCTTATAGTTGCTCAAGTTTTTATAGTGATCAACAAGAATTACTACAAGAAATCAAATTTGCCAGACAAATAATTTCTGATGAACTTTTAAAAACAAATGATCGAGATAGTTACTATGCTGAGACTCTCTGCAATGACTTTAATATCGCTCAAGATTTAGAACAATTAGAAAAATTAAGTCAATTACTCAATCTTGAAGATAGCAAAAAAGTTTCTAAAAACAAAAGAGAAAAATTAGTAGAATCTCTCAAAGAAGTTCCTTGTTTTGAACATTATAGTCATTTGTTTTTTACAAGTAATTTTGAGAGTGCTCAAAGTATCGATGAAATTGGTATCGTTGAGTGCATTTGGGTTTCAATGAGCAAAAACCTCGCAAATATTATCGCGCAATACTACGATATCAATAACTTTTTACCTGATGAAATAATCCTTTTGGTTGATGGACCAAAGACAATCAAAAACCTTGAAAACAAGTTAGAAAAGCTCAATCCAAGCTTCAAAAAAATAGAGCTAAAGCAAATTGCTATAAAAAAAGGTGATAGCAAAAGCTCTTTAATTGCGGCAGCAGCTAATATTGCTAAATTAGAGCGCGATGCCTATATGACAAAAATTGCACAAGACTACAACGATTACCATTGGGCAAACAATGCGGGTTACGGCACCAAAAAACATTACGCCGCTATTAATAACTATGGTCTATGCAAAGAACACCGTAAAAGCTATTTGAGAAGCTACTAAAAATTTAGTTAATTGTTTTTTGTTTTGCTATCACATGCATTACAGCAGGCAAAACATATAAAGTAAGTAAAGTTGAAATAGACATACCAAACATTATCACCACACCTAAACTTTGCCTTGACTCAGTACCTACACCAAGTGCAAGTGCAATTGGTAACAAACCTAAAATAGTTGAAATTGCTGTCATCAAAATTGGTCTTAGACGCATTTTTGCTCCATAAACAATAGCCTCAAAAGTTTGCATACCATCAGCTTTAAGTTTCTCTATAAATTCCAGCATCAAAATTCCATTTTTTGTTGATAAACCAATCAACATTATCATGCCAACCTGTGAGTAAATATTCAAACTAATATTTTCAAATTGCGGAATTATATATTTTATAAAAAAGAATTTAGGACCCAAAATAGAACTTAAAACTTGTGTGACAAAAGGAAATAATTGATAAAACCAAATACCAAGCAAAGCACCAAATAAAGCTAATGGCACTGTCAGCATAATAATAAGAGGACTTGTAAAACTCTCAAACTGGGCTGCTAAAAACAAATAAGCAAAGATCAAAGCAACAACAAAACCAAAATACAAAGCCGCATTTGAGTCTTTGGTTTCTTTTGAAGCTCCCAAATAATCAAGCTCAACATCCATGGGTTTATCTGCTAAAGCATTTAGGTACGCTTTAACATCATTTTCCAACTGAATCAGAGCATCAGAAGCTGTGACTCCATCTATTGGTGAGGCTTGAATTGTGATTGCTTTTTTACGATTATAATGACTTAATTCTTCAGCGCCAACTTTTTCTTTAATTGAAATCAAATTACTCAGTTGTATCAAAGCACCATTTTTTGCACGCAAAGCAAACTCACCAATATTATTAATATGCTCTTTGTTTTTTCTTGGTAATTTCAAAAACACTTCATAGCTTTCACCATCTTTATTAAATTCAGTGACATCAACACCAGCAAATAAAAGCTCGACTGATTTTGAAATTTCAGCCATATCTACCCCTAAGCTTTGTGCTTTTTCTCTATCTATATCAATTTCAATCTCTGGTTTATCCAAACTTAAATTAGAGCGAGCAAACATAATCTTAGAAAGCTTCGCAGATCTTTGCACAATATCATTAGAAGCTTTGACTAAAAAATCAATATCATTACTCTGGATGACTAATTGAATTGGTTGATTACCAAAACCACTATCCGGACCAGACTTTGGCATTATTGGCAAAGTAAAAGTTTCAGGCATGGCAAAAAATTGCGGGTACAAAGGACCAACAACTGCGGCAACTTTGCGACTACGCTGATTCCAATCTAATAAGCGTGCAATAACGATTGCTTTGGTTACTTGCCCCGGTGCATTAATACCAAAAGCGGCAATAGAAATTGCTGTTTTCACCTCAGGAATTCTTGCCAATAAATTTTCAACCTTTCTTACTTGTTTATCCATCAAATCCAAACTGCCACCACGAGGCGCTTGTAAAACAACAAAGAAAGTACCTCTATCTTCATCGGGTATAAAATCTTTTGGTAAACTCACAAACAAAAATACCATCAAAGGCAAAGAAATAGAAAAAACAAGTAGCAAAAATGTTTTTGCATTCTTCAAAACATTGTCTAAAGACTTAGCATAAAGAGCTTCTAAACTTAGAAAAACTTTTTCAAAAAAATCTAATGTTGTTTTATAAAAGCCCATTTTCGACTTTTTTAATTTTTCTTCTCTTTGGGCTTTTGAGCGAAAGACTTTAGAACAAAGCATCGGAGCTAAAGTTAAAGCAACAAAAGATGAAATGATAGTGGCAAAACAAAGAGAAAAAGCAAACTCTGACAATAACCTACCGGTTATACCTTTCAAAAAAGCAACCGGTAAAAATATAGAAACCAAAACAGCTGTTGTGGCAATAACTGCCATAGTGATTTCTCTTGCACCTTTTTTTGCAGCTTCTTTTGGCTCTAAACCATCTTCTAATTGCCGATAAATATTTTCTAAGACAATAATCGAATCATCAACAACAATACCAATGGCAATGATTAAACCAAGTAAAGTCATTTGGTTAATAGTAAAACCAAAAACTTGAATTCCAACCATAACGCCAACTAAACTAATTGGAATCGCCAAGCCCGGGATCAAAGTTGAGCGAATGTTTCTTAAAAAAACAAAAATCACTAAAAGCACCAAAATCGTCGCCTGTAATAAAGTGAAGTAAAGTTCTTTTAAGCTATAACGAATAAAAGTTGATGAGTCATAGCCAACATCTAAATCAATATCCTCAGGGATTTTCTGGCGCAAATCCTTAAGGATTTTTTGTGCATGATCAGAAATTTCTAGAGTATTAGATTTTGATTGCCTAATTATCCCTAAACCAAAGCCCTGATTACCATTGAAACGCACAAAACTACGATCATTTTCAGCACCAACTTTAACTTCAGCAAGGTCTTTTAACTTAACCTCACCAATACCATTAACTGCATTTTTCACAACCAAATTTTCATAATCTTCAAGTTCAGTAATTTTTGCATTTACATTAATCGCAAATTCTTTATTTACAGACATAATACTGCCTGCAGGTAATTCAATATTGTTTTTAATTAAAGTATCCCTAAGCTCTAAAATCGTTAAATTGTAATAGGCTAATCTTTGCGGATCGACAAATATTTGAATCGATTTTTTTCTCTCTCCACCAAAAATAACCTTTGAAACACCCGGTATATTTTGAAAATAATCTTTAATATTTTTATCGGTAAAATCAGATAAACTAAGCATGTCACGAGTATCAGACTGTACACGAATCCACATTATGGGTCTTGCATCAGAATCAGCTTTAGCAATAACTGGTTGATCAACATTATCGGGCAACCTAGAACTGACTCGCGAAATTTTATCTCTCAAATCTTGAGCCGCAAGATCTATGTTTCTTTCTAAAACAAACTCAACAACAATCGAACTTACTTGATCTCTACTTGTTGAAGTCAAAGAACGAATACCTTCAACACCAATAATCTCTTCTTCTAAAAGATCCGTAATTTCTGTTTCGATTACTTTGGCATTTGCCCCGGGATACACTGTTGTTACAGTTACAATAGGTGGGTCAATATCTGGATATTCACGAATTGGTAATTTCAAAAACGAAATCAATCCTGAAACAATAATAATCAAAGACATTACAGTGGCAAGCACTGGTCTTTCTATTGATAAATCAGATAAAGATTTAATTGGATTAGGCTTCATTTAATTAGTATCTGTTTCCTTTACCTGAATCAATTTGGCGCCATCATAGATACTAGTAAGCCCTGCATAGACAATCAAATCACCTTCATTAACCCCGTCTAAAATCTGTACAAAGCCCGGTTTTCTGAGTCCTGTAACAACTTTATTTTTTTTTGCTTTATGAGTAGGTGGCGGTGGACCGGGAGCCTTTGGGGCATTATTAGCTTCAGCATCTTGCTCAAGAAGATCAGCAGTAAAAATATATTCTTGTCCTTGATCCAAATACACTGCTTCTTCTGGTACCAATAAAATATCTTGTTGATGATTAAAAACTTGTTTGATTTTTACAAATTGATTTGCTTTGAGAACAAATTTACTTGGATCTATCAAAGCTCTAACTAAAGTTGTTCTAGTATTTTCATCTACTCTTGGCGAAATAAATTTTACTTTTGCACTAAACTCTTTATCAGGGTAAGAATCAGTAGTAAAGTGCAAGCTATCTCCTAGCTTGACTTTTGCCAATAATTTTTCTGGTATAGTGTAGCTGATTTCCAGAGGGTTTAATTTCACCAGCTCCAAAATTGGATCACCAAGTTTGACAAAATCTCCCTGATCAAGTTGAATATCACCAACTTGCCCTGAAATACTTGCTGTAATCAATAAATCATTTTTAAAAGATTGCAAACGCGCAAACTCAGCTTTATAGGCATTTAACTCCAGTTCTGATATTGCGCCTTCATTAAAAAGAGATTGATAACTTTCAAAATCTTTTTTTGCCTTTAATAAATCAGCATCAATATCTTTTCCTTGAATTTCAACTAATTTAGCGCCACGTTCAACATATTGCCCTTCATGAACAAAAATCTTTAAAACTCTTCCAGCCCTCTGAGCAGAAACTTGTATATCTTCAGCTGCTTTAATTTGCCCGGCAGTAGTAAACTCCTGACGAATTTCACCAAGCTCTGAAGCTTTAAATTTTACATACAAAGACTTTTCTTGTTTCATTTCTGGTGGTTTTGCACAAGAAAACATTGTAAAAATTAAAGTTAAAAATATAAGACGGCGACTCGATAACATCCATACTAATTCTAACTGAATTTTGAAACTGCTATTATAAAATATAATGGCTCTAACGAAAGAACTAATAAAACTTAAAAATATTGTCTTATCACTATTTGATTTATCAAGTTTTACCAATCTTACTCAAAGTCAAAAAATCTCAGTCAATATATTGTGCAAAAATAACGCTAAGTCGATTTTGATATGTTTAGAGTCAGTAATTAATTGTGTTGATGAAATTATTATCATTGATACCGGCTCCAATGACGGCACTATTGAATTAATTAAAAACTTTTTTAAGCTACATGATTGTCAATATAAATTGATCGAGGAACAAAGTTTTAAAGGCTATTCTCATCATCGCAACCAGGCAATAAAAGAATCCAGTGGAAATTGGATTTTAGTATTGGATAGTGATGAATACCTTAGTAAGGATTTTCAAGACCAATTAAGAACCTTGTGCTCATCTTGTATTTTTAGTGCTTATAAAATCTTTAGAAGATGGATTAGCCAAATTGACTCTCAAGAAGCATGGTTTACAAACACAAAAAAATTTAAAGGGCGCTATAAAAGTATCATTCGTCTTTTTAAAAAATCTGAGAGCGTTGAATATCGTGGAGAAATTCATGAAGCAGTTTTTGGCTTAGAAAAAAAACGCATTAAAAATCTAAATGAAAAACTATGTTTTTATCATCTTGATGTTGCTATAAACAACTATGAGACAAGAAAAAATAAAGTTGAACAAAGGGAAAAACTACTTAAAGGATCTGGGCATGCTGAAGAATATTTGCCAGAAAATTTTGATATAGAATATCAAAAAGTACCCTATAGCGATTTCATAAATTTAGATACAATCAAAGGAAAAACTAGCCAAAAAACTAGTTGAATCTCTAAAAAACTTATTGCACAATCAAAAACCGAACTAGTTATTGCAAAAACAAAAATAGCTAAAAAATATTTGTTTTTTAAAATTTCTTTAGCCGATGTCAACAAAGCGATAAAATGCATATAAACACCAAAAACTCCATTAATCCAATAATTATGAATTATTAGAGAATGCGCATTTTGGTGTTTGCCATGAGTGACAGTATCCATAAAGATATTGTATTTTTCTAAACCCATACCCCAAAACCAATTATAATCATAGTTTGGCAAATGCCTAATTAATTTGAGCCAGAGCCTTATTCGAGGCAGAAATTTATTGGTAAAAACATTTAAAGACTGTTTTAACTCATGTATATCAATATTTCCATGTAGTAAATAATTTACAGTAAAACAATTCATAGCAATTACATAAATAAAAGCAAGAACTAAAACAAAAAAACTATTTGAGAAACATAAAGCACAACTTGCAAAAAACAAACCAATAAAATTACTTAGTGATCCTGAAAGGATGATGCCTAAAGTAATAATAATAAAAAGAACTTGTGAAAATTTTTTATTTTTAAAATATTGATCTAAATCTTTCCTAACAATAATTAAAACTAACAAAGCTAAGCTAAGTTGCACAGCCCACAATTGTGGATTGCCAGATGAACCCTGCCAACGATTATCAACGGCAAAACCATTTATAGACCATTTAAAAACAGCATATAAAAAATCTATAATACAACCCATTAAAAAAGCTAAAGATGCATAAAAATATGGTTTAAATTTTAATTTCAAATTCTGACTAAACTTTACAAAAAAGTTTGACAAAACAAAACAAAAAAGAACAATCCATGAATTATGATAATTTAACCATTGAAAATTTTGTTCATAAGAAAAAACATTGAGACCACCATTAACCAAGGCAACAACAACTGGAATCAAAAAAACTTGCCAGACAATTAAAGCTAATATTTTTTGCTGAGTAAACAAAAGCTCTTTCAGGAATTGATCCTTAAAAACTACTTTTCGAAAAAGTAGCAGTAATGGCACAAAATATAAAAGCAAATGTTTAAATGCACTTGTAGCAAAAATAGACATTGCAACTAAAACTAAAAAGACAAAAAAGAATATCTGATCAAATTTAGTCGCAAAAGTTGTTTTCACTTGCCAATTTTTTTCAAATTTATTTTTTCACTCTTAAAAATTCTGGAATATCAACAGAAGTATCAATTGCAGATTTAGGAGCTTCAGCACTAATTCCAGCACCAGCAAAAGTTGACTTAATTTCAGCTTTTGCAGCAACTTCATCACCAAAAGATGGAGCTGTGATTTTTGCTTTAATTGCAGACTTATCTACATCTTCTTTCGAGTTTGAAAAGAAAGAAAGATTTGGGTTAGCCGAACTATTACCAGAACTAGTTTTTGACTTTTTTGCAAAGCTAGAACCAAAATTTAAATAGAAAGGTATTTTTTCTTTTACTGGAGCTTCTGCAGCTTCTTTTGCTTTTTGCTCTTCTTTTACCTCAACTGCTTTAAAACCAGTTGCAATAACAGTAATTTGGATTTCTCCTTGGATTCTTTCATCAATTACTGCACCCACAATAATATTTGCATCTTCGCTAACTTGGTCATAAATAGATTCAGCAGCTTCATTTACTTCATGCAATGCTAAGTCTTTTCCACCAGTAACATTAAAGATGATTCCAGTTGCACCAGAAATACTATCTTCTAGTAAAGGCGAATTAATAGCTTGTTGAGCGGCTTTTACAGCGCGACCTTCGCCACTAGCTTTACCCATACCCATAATTGCGTTACCCGCATTAAGCATTACCGACTTGACATCAGCAAAGTCAACGTTAATTAAACCAGGAACAGTAATAATGTCACTAATACCTTGAACAGCTTGTAACAAAACAGTATCAGCTAAAGCAAAAGCTTCTTTCATACTAGTTTGTCTTTCAGTAATTTCTAAAAGTCTATCGTTTGGAATAACAATCAAAGCATCAACTTTATCTTTTAATTGTTTGATACCTTCTTGAGCTAATTTGCAACGACGACGACCTTCAAAACCAAAAGGCTTAGTCACAACACCAACTGTCAAAATTCCTTTTTCTTTAGCCAAGTCTGCGATTACACTAGAGCTACCCGTTCCAGTTCCACCGCCCATTCCAGCTGTAATAAAAACCATATCTGCGCCTTCAAGAGAGCCCGCAATATCTTCTTTGCTCTCTTCAGCTGCTGCTCTACCTGTTTCTGGGTTTCCACCAGCACCAAGTCCGCGAGTAAGCTTTGAGCCAAGTTGAATTTTTCGAGCTGTTTGCGCAACATCTAAAGCTTGCATATCAGTGTTGGCTACCCAAAACTCTATGTTAGACATTCCACTCTCGATCATACCGTTTACAGCATTCGAGCCCGCTCCGCCAGCACCAAAAACTTTGATGTTTGCACTATTTAAATTTTCGTATTGTGATTCCATATACGTTCAAGAATATAGTGAATAACTTCAAACGTCAAGGAATTTTTTAAATAAATTAAGCTACAACACTGTAGCTTGTATTAAAGTCGTTTAATAAAAAATTTTGTTCCGCCTTAAGACACTTCGGACCGTGTTATTTTTGTCTCATTTATTATCTAGCTCAAAAGCAAGATATCATTACTTTTGTTTATATATATATTTATTTTCAAATCATTAGTTAAATAATAAATGAGACAAAAATAACACGGTCCGAAGTGTCTCAACAACTAACTGTTAAAACCCTTAACAGATGGTTTACTACCTTTTTTTGCCTTTGCCTGTTTTGGTTTTGTATTTGTCTTAAAACTATTTGCCATGCCACTCATTTGCAAAGCTTTCTTTTGTTTTTTATTCATGCCACCCATCATCTGCGACATTATATCCATAGGATTTATCGAAGCAGTGTCCCCATCAGAGTTTTGCATCATACCCATTAAAGGACCAATCTTTTTAAATAATTGTGACATCTTGGTAAACTCGGCAGTTAAAGCAGCCAAATCACCTTCTTTAACTCCTGAACCATTAGCAATTCGAGTTTTTCTTGACTTTGCCGAAATATCAGAACTTAAAAGCTCCGGCTTTAATCTCTCTTGCTTAGTCATACTGCCAATAATAATTTTGTAGCGAGCCATTTTTTCTTGACCCTGTTCTAAAACAGCATTTTGATTGCTTGAATCCAAACCAAAATTTTGTAGCATAGAACCCATACCCATCATTTTAAAAACAGAACTAAAGTTACCAAGCTTAGAGAGCATATTTTGAAAAGCAATAAAAGTATCATAATTAAAAGTACCTTTTAAAAGCTGTGCCTCTAAACGCTTAGATTCTTCTTCACTAATTTTTTCTTGAGCTTTTTCAACCAAGCTAACCACATCACCCATACCAAGCATGCGCGACGCCATTCTATCTGCAAAAAAGTTTTCTAAATCTTCTAATTTTTCACCAACCGAAGCTAACTTAATTGGTTTTTGTGTCGCTTCAACAACTGAAAGTGCCGCTCCACCTTTTGCATCTGAATCTAATTTTGTTAAAACAATTCCAGAAACACCAATTTGCGTATCAAAAGATTGCGCTACAGTTGCGGCTTCTTGACCAATCAAAGAATCAATTACCAATAACTTTTCATCAGCTTTGACTTGTTTTTCTAAGATCAAAAGCTCAGCCATCAAAGAACTATCTATTTGTAAACGTCCTGCGGTATCAAAAATCAAAACATCACATGCTAATTCTTGTGCTTTTGTTTTTGCTTTTTGTGCAAGTTTCAAAGGACTCGTCACTGTGTATGCATCAGATTCATCTTGAGTAATATCCAAAAAGTCCACTTGCGCTTGCTGAGCTAAAACTTTTAATTGTTTAACAGCAGCTGGTCTTTGCAAATCACAAGGAACCAACAGAGGTTTTTTCCCATTCTCTTTTAGCTTATAAGCAAGTTTTGCAGCAGTTGTTGTTTTTCCAGCACCCTGTAAACCTAATAACAAAATCACTGCAGGTTCTTGTTGCAAAGTTAATTTATCTAGGATGGTGATTTTTTCTTTTTCACTTTTGCTTTCAAGAGCTCCACCCAAAACTTCAATCAAAGCATCATTAATAATTTTTATTAATTGTTCTCCGGGTCTAACACCACGCAAAACATCAGAACCTAAAGCCTGCTCTTTAACACGCTGAGTAAAAATCTTGACTGCTTTTAAAGATACATCTGCCTCTATTAAATTACGGCGAATCTCACTAAGAGTTGTTTCAATATTTGCTTCGCTAATTTTATTTTGTCCGCGAAGTTTTTGAACAGTATCTTGAAATTTGGAGCTAATAATATCAAACATAATATTTAATTCTACGTAACTAAGTTACAACATCTAAAATAGTATCATTTTGCTTACCATTAAGGATTCGCTGCAAAATGAGCTTACAGACAATTTCTCAACCCTGACTATGGTGATAAGCTAATAATGATGCCTTTTATTCTAATTTTAATTATTTTTTTTAGCTCTCTAAGTGCCCAAGCACATACTGGAGCTTTTAATGCAAATAAAGTAAATCTAAAAATTAATGACTTATATGCTTTTACGAGCTATGAAGCTGACCGAGAAGATTTCATTACCATAATTACTAATTATGCACAAAATGCTAGCAAAAGCTTAGCAACAATTTCTTTTGATCCACTCGCAAATTATGAAATTCATATCGATACAGATGGTGATGCCATAGAAAACCAAACTTACAGATTTACATTTAGTGAAAATCTTAAAGACACTATCACAACAACAACTGTTGATAGTGAAGAAATTGCTTTACCTTTTTTATCGTACGGCAATATAGAAACTGACAATGGCAATAGCTTTAGATCAAGGTCGTATCAAATAGAATTAATACGCAACTCACGCTCTTACGAACAAAACAAAAGAGGACCAGCCCAAATTAATAAAGGTAAAAAAATTAAACTTGCGAACTCAACACAAAATAGTTTTGAGATGCCAGAAAATTTTATTGATGCTGAAAGTTTCACTAACTACAGCGATTACTTAAGCCCTTTTATCTATGACATTGACTTAGGTTTTAAGAAATGTACCGAAACTGCAAAAGTTTTTGTTGGTCAAAAACAAGCCTCTTATCAAGGAAATTTAAATGGCATAAAGAACAATCTAAATTATAATTTTGAAGCTAATAACCAAACAAGCACAAGCATTGGTCAAAGTGTCTTGAGTATTGCGCTTGAAATTCCTAAATCTTGCTTATTGCTTCCTGAAGACAATTTTAATATTGCAATATGGGCAACTATAAACTACCCAGCCAGAACAATCATCAAAGCAAAAGCTTTGTTTGGATTTAATAGCCTTGGCAGCAACAAAGACTTTGTGCAAATTGATCGTTTTGCACATCCTTTTATACAAGATTTTTTACTTGCTTACAATGATAAAATTACTTTTTCTCAACGAACTCCTCGTAAAGATGAAAAATATTTTGCACAATATTTTCAATACCCAGCACTTGCAGAACTTATTGAAGACCAGACCGCTTACCAAGCTCCTAATGTTTTCCCAAGAGATGACTTAAAAGATTTTTATTTTCTTGGCGTTGAAAACCTAAATCAAATTCTAAAAAACAAAAAAGTAAAAACGCCAAAAGACTTTTTAGCACTAAGGCTTAACACACAAACCCCTGCTATAGACAGCATTAACCAAAACCCACTTGCCGTACTTGCTGGAGACGATGCTGGTTACCCAAATGGCAGAAGACCGGGCGATGATGTAGTAGATATATTTTTTAGAGTCTTAATGGGATTCTTTGTGGATGGCGCAGCAGAACAAAACACAGCCTTTAGTGATGGAGTCACTATAGACGCACAAGATTTTCAAACAAGCTTTCCTTATTTAAATAATCTTTAAATACATTAAAGATAGACTTTAAAATGTGACTTCGTCGATTTTGGGACTGATTCCAAACCCCATTTTTCAACCCTGATCCAAGAGTGCAACTTAGCTCAGGGGTGCATCCTTAATATTTTTGCTAAGCAGATTGCGCCTCAAAACTTCGTTTTTCAACGGATCCTTAAAAGTTATTTATCAGATTCTAGATCCAAGAACCGTGGCTGAGCAGAAGCTCCAATTATTTTTTCTGCACACAGCGCATAATGATCTTTATTACTAAACATAAAGCAGTCATCAACAAAAGCTTGTTCTGGCTGCATAAAAAACTTTTTAAAAGCAAAATATTTTATGCTAGATACTTTACTTGCTTCATTAGCTAAAACTTTTTCTAACGATGCGAAGATTTTAATTGACTCTGAATTCACAGTAGCAACTTCATCAGAATACAACAAGTTTCTTGGAATTTTTCTATATTCTAAAAAAGGACCAAGCCAAACAATCTCAATATCAGCATCTCGTACAGATTGTTTTAAGTAATCTAAATACTTTAAAATAGTTTTAATATAAGCAGTTTGAAAACCAGCAAAATTTCCTTGAAAAGCTTTTTGGCTATCTACTTTTGATCTAGTATCAACAACAAAATAGGAACCACTTTGATGATACAAAACTTTAGCAATTAAATTTTTATGCTTTGGTAAAAAACTCATAAATTCCTTATACTGACAATGTTCAAAATTACTATGTGGTCTACAGCCACCTTGTGATACACCAATCATAAAAGGATAGGAATTGTTATAACTAATAATATTAAATAAATTCATAGCATGTGAATCACCTAATACAACTAAAGCCTTGCCATATTTTTGCTCACAAAGAGCTAATTGTTTTGCATCTAGTTCTTTTGAATTTTTAACCCAAAGATGGCAATCAGTAACTGCCATATTATCAATCAGTTTTGAATTTAAAGAATCAATAACTAAACCTTGCTTTGCAGTAAATTTATATTTGTACATGATTGTTTTTAAACCATTTGTAGCTTTACCAATAATGCCCAAACTCAGCAAAACCACAAAAACTGACCCTAAAGAAATAATCAATTGTTTTTTTGAAATTTTACTAGGGTCACGAAATGGTTTTTCTACAAATTTCCATGATAAAAAAGCCAATAAAAAAGATAAAGCAATCAAAGCAATCAAAAGAAAAGTATTTTTATCTAAATTATAAAAAAGTGTTCTTGAAAAAACTAATATAGGTTGATGCCATAAATAAGCTGAGTAACTAATCAAACCAATACCAACAAAAATAGGCAAACTTAAAAAGCGAGCAATTATAGTTTGTTGAGAACCATAAATAATTAACAAAACCGTTCCAATTACCGGAACTAAAGTAAAAGCACTTGGAAAAGGTGTAGCCTCATTAAAGCAAAATATTGAATACAAAATTAAAACAAAACCCAAAAGAGAATATAAATTACTTTCCTGAAAATCTTTTTTCTTAATTAAAAAAGCTGCGATCGAGCCTGCAAAGATTTCCCAAGCACGAGGTGGTGCCAAATAAAAATTTGCAAGCACATCTTGTTTACGCAAAACTAATTCACTAAAGAAAAAACTAATTGCCGCTAAAGCGGTGATTGTCCAAAAAACTCTATTTTTACCAAAACGCCACAAAAGAAATAAAAGAATCGGGAAAAACATATAGTACTGTTCTTCAACAGCAAGGCTCCATGTATGCAAAAGCGGTTTTTCTTCTGCAGTTGTTTCAAAATAGCCGGTAGTTTTCCAAAAAAATATATTTGAAATAAACAAACAGACTGCTATCAAACTTTTTGAAAAATCTTTCATAGCAACTGGAATCATGAAGCAATATGCAAAAACAACTGAAACCAGCATCACTAAAAACAGCGCAGGCAAAATGCGCCTAATACGTTTCTCATAAAATTTCTTAATACTAAAAGTTTTATTTTCTAAATCATCAAGTAAAATCGTTGTAATCAAATAACCACTAATCACAAAGAAAACATCAACACCAACAAAACCACCAGAAAACAAAGAAAATCCAGCATGATATAAAATCACTGGAACAACCGCTAATGCTCTTAAACCGTCTATTTCTGCTCTATATTTCATATTTTTCTTCGTAAATATCATAAACTAATAAAGAAAAATAAACAGCAGGAACTAAGAATTTTATCTGTCGTCTATTTTTTATTAAGGATTGACTGAAAAACGAAGTTTTGAGGCGCAATCCGCTTAACAAAAATATTAATGATTCACTCCCTGAATCCACGTTGCACTCTTGGATCAGGGTTGAGAAGTCGACAAAGTCGCATTTTTCAGTGGATCCTTAAGAGTTCTATTTGCTAATTATCTAAATTTGCAAGACACAAAACAAAAACTAAAATAATGGCAAGTGTTGATATACCTTTTAATTTCAATAATCGGCAATTTGGCGAAAAAGACCAAAGAGAAAAACAGCTTATAAATTTTTATGCTTATCAAGACCCACATTCACAAAAAAACCCAGAGCAAAAAATAAAAACCTGCCAAGAAAATCAAGATCTTTGTTTTAAAAAAGTTCTTGTTTGTATTATTCTTTGCTTATCAGCAATCACTTTATTTAAAAGTTGT
This sequence comes from bacterium, assembly GCA_038146805.1. Taxonomy (GTDB): domain Bacteria; phylum Cyanobacteriota; class Vampirovibrionia; order LMEP-6097; family LMEP-6097; genus CAIYXB01. The sequence goes on from JAYQSH010000005.1 coordinate 493,984, forward strand.
TTTTTAATAAGTTGCAAATTAAGTAAAAACTTAGCACTAAATTTTCAACTTCAAGGGCATGAAAAACAACTAAAAAAAGCAAAAAATAAATTAAAAACAAAAATCAAAGCTCATTCTTCATCAACTGGATTGAAAAAACTAATTAAACAAGAATTTAAAGCTATCGAAGCCAATGAAATTTTAGTGCGTTTTGAATAGGCTAGTCATTAAAGCATTTTTGATATAAAATATGTTCTGACCTATGTTAAATGTTGAAAATTCTTACCTTATAGCTCTTTACCCACTTATTTCTGCGGTACTGATAATGTTTTTTACAAACAAAAGTAGAGTAACTAGTTCTTTAGTTTCTATTTCAGCAGTTGCTTTGGGTTTAATACATTCTTTGATTATCTTTTTTAGTTTTCATGGACATGAAGCCTACGAAGCGAATTATACTTGGATTAAAGCGGGAAATTTTCATCTAGAAATGGGCTGTTTAATAGACCCACTAGCAATTGTTTTATTGCTAACTGTAAACCTTGTAAGTTTACTTGTACAAATTTACACTCATGGCTATATGAATGAGGATGAAGGTTACACCAGATTTTATTCTTACCTATCTTTGTTTACTTTTTCAATGCTAGGTCTTGTAATTGCAACTAATCTTTTTCAAATGTATTTCTTTTGGGAATTAGTTGGTGTTTGTTCTTTTTTATTAATTGGTTTTTGGTGGTACAAACCTTCAGCAGCACATGCTTGCAAAAAAGCTTTTGTTGTAAATAGAGTTGGTGATGCAGGATTTTTACTTGGTTTAATTTTGCTTTATATGTTCACCAAAGGAGCTTATGAAAATTCTGAGGCTATCACGCTTGGCTTTGTACATCTAAAAGAAATCACTTTAAATGCAATGCAAAACAATGGACTTGCTGTTACAGGAATAATTTCAATTACAACAATTGGAATTTTGATTTTTATGGGGGCTGTTGCAAAATCTGCTCAATTCCCACTACATATTTGGTTGCCAGACGCAATGGAAGGACCGACTCCAATTTCTGCTTTAATTCACGCAGCAACAATGGTTGCAGCAGGTGTATATTTGGTTGCACGAGTATTTCCAATTTTGTCTATTGATGGTTCACAAGCTTTAAATGTAGTTGCTTGGATTGGTGGTATCACTGCAATTTTTGCGGCAACAATTGCTTTTTCACAAAACGATATAAAAAAAGCACTTGCTTATTCTACTTGTTCACAATTAGGTTATATGGTCATGGCAGCTGGATTGGGTGCACCTGTAATTGCAATTTTTCATTTGGTAACTCATGCAATGTTTAAAGCTATGCTCTTTTTGGGCTCAGGTTCTGTTATTATGGGTTGTCATCACGAACAAGACATGCGAGAGATGGGCGGCTTAAGGAAACATATGCCTATTACTGCTTTCACTTTTTTAATTGGTACTTTATCAATTGCTGGCTTTCCTTTTATGAGTGGTTTTTGGTCAAAAGATATGATCATTGCTAAAGCATGGGAAGTGAACATGCCTTTATTTTGGATTGGCGCTATTACAGCAGGAATGACAGCTTTTTATATGTTTAGAATTTATTTTATGACTTTCGAAGGTAAATACCGAGGTCACGCGCACCCACATGAACAGCCGCTTTGTGTCACTGGACCACTAATGGTACTTGCTGTGCCATCTGTGATTTTAGGCTTTTGGGGTTCACCTTTTACAAATTTCAAATTACAACATTACTTAGATCATCATTTTCATTCGCATATGCACCATGGTCAAAAAGCACTAGATTTTGTAATGGAAGAAATGTCTCAGCCATTTGGTTTTATTCCTTTCTTGATGTTTATTATAGGTACAATAGCAGCTTACTTTATTTATTCTCAAGAGATTAAAATTGCGGGTAAAAAAGTAAATGAACTTTTCAAAACCAGCTTTAGCATTGTGCACCAAGCTTCTGCAAACAAATGGTGGATTGATGAAATTTTTGATGCAATTGTTGCTGGCTTTATGTATATATTTAGAGGAAGCTGGAAAATCTTTGAACAAATCTTTATTGAAGGTTTAATCGTAAATGGAATTTGTTGGAAAGGTACTGAATTTATTGGTGAGGTTTTAAAAGTTCAACAATCCGGTAAATTACAAAACTATGCTCTAATCATGCTTGGTTCAATTTGCATCTTAACAGCTTGGTTTATTGTTAATATCAACTAACAGTTACTGATTTAACAGTTAATATATTTGGTGAACTGATTGTTGCTAATTTAGGCTTAGAAACTTTTTGAGCTTGTTCTTCAGGCTGTTTTGCAAACAATTTAGCTAAAGCTTTTAGATTTTTCATTGGTGATTTTAATTTATTTAATACTGTTTCTAATGATTTATTTGTTTGTTCTAAATTTGTTTTTAGCAAATCAACAAAAAGCTTAATTTGTATCTCAATTCTAGCTAAATTACTCTCATCAAAATATTCTCCAAACTTTGTTGCTTGCTGAAGAGTTTTCTCTTGTTTATGGAAGCTAATAATTTGGTCCAAAACTTGAAACATTTGCTCAACAACTTGAGGAGATTTTTTCATAGCTTGTAAAATATTTATTTGAACTTGACGTATACCTTGAGCAGCATCATTGTTATTAAGTTTTTCATTTGCTAATTGTGTAAAGTCTTCTTGAGTAATATTTGTCATTAAAAAATCAGTAATTGCATTTGGGTGTATAACTGTTTCTGGTTTCGCTGTATCGTGAATACTTGCAACACTTCTTTCATCGATAAAATGTTTTTTTCATAGACGAGAGCATTTATAAAAATTCTTGGAGCAAATTCAGCAATTTGTTGTTGAATATTTCGAACTGTTTTTTTTGCTGCAGGCTTTTTCTTACTGGCTTTTTAGCTGCTTTTTTTTTTGGAGCAGCTTTTGTTTGAATATTTCGAACTGTTATTCTTTGAGTAGCCATGGTTTAAAATAATATCAAAACACTCGGGCTTTGCGTATTATATTTACATATTCTTTATATTTACAATTTGCAATATCTAGATAGAGTCAGGCTTTTAATGTAAAATTAAGTCTTGATAAAATATGAAATCGCCCTTCCACAAAATATTGCCCTCACTAAGACTCGTTGAAATGCCGGATTACGCATTTGGACAGCTTGATGAACTAAAAAACAAACTGGTTGAACAAGGAAAAGATTTAATAGATCTATCATTAGGGTCACCAGACAAAGAAACCGAAGATAGCGTACTACAAGCATTATATAAAGGAATGCAAAAACCTCGAAATCAGAAATACCCAATTTTTCGTGGCTTACCAAGTTTTAAAAAAGAAATCGCAAAATGGTTTGCTCAAAGATTTAATGTAGATCTTGACCCAGAGACACAAATTTTACCTTTACTTGGCTCAAAAGAAGGAATTGCACATATTGCTTTTGCTTATATGCAAGAAGGCTTTTTGAGTATTATTCCATCGCCTTACTATCCAGTGCACATGCGTGGTACAGTTCTTGCGGGCGGACAAGTTTTTGAATTGAAACTAAAACCAGAAAATAATTTTGTTGGTGATTTAGATGAATTAAGTGAAGATATTTTGCTTAGAGCAAAAATCATGATTATTTCTTATCCACACAATCCCACTGGGGCAGTAGTTTCTAAAAGCTATCTAGAGAAAGTTGTTAAAATTTGCAAAGAGTACAATATCTTACTCATAAATGACTTAGCTTACTCGGAGATTTGGTTTGACAACAACAAACCTGTTTCAATTTTAGAAATTCGTGGTGGCATGGACATTGGAATTGAGTTTCACACTTTTTCAAAAACTTATAACATGGCTGGCATGCGCCTTGGCTTTGCCGTTGGTAATGCAAGCATCATCGAAACTCTTTACAAATTAAAAACTAATATTGACTACGGTGTTTGCATGGGAATTCAAGAAGCAGGAATCGCAGCACTTGCACTTGGCGATGATTATAGAGAAGAAGTACGCCTGAGCTATCAGGAAAGAAGAGATTACTTATATCCAGTACTTAAAGGCATGGGATTTGATGTCATGAAACCAGGTGGTGCTATGTATTTTTGGTTACCGATACCAAAAAGATATATTGAACAAAACAAAAGTTCTTTTGATTTTGCTATTGATGTTTTAGAAAATACTGGTGTTGTTTTAGTACCCGGACAAACTTTTGGACGCTACGGTGAAGATTATGTAAGACTCGCTATGGTACAGCCTTTGGCAGATATAAAAAAAGGTATAGAAAAATTAGGTCTTTATATGGAAGCACAAGACTTCGTTAGACATTAGTTTATAATTAAAGCATGCTTCCATTTGGATTAGGTTTACCAGAACTAGTAATAATTTTAGTTATTGCCCTTGTTTTTTTTGGGCCTAAAAAACTCCCAGAACTTGGAAAAAATATCGGCAAAGGTCTCAAGGGTCTGAAAAATGGTCTCGAGGAAGCTAGCGAAGAATTTAAAGCCGAGATTAAAGATATAGATTCTGATAAAAAATAAGCTTCTTATACAGGTGCTTAAGCAGCTAAAAAAACAAGTCTAATAGTCTTTCTAGTCTAAAAGGACTAGAACATAAGATCTTTTTAAAACAAAAAAATGATATAGCTCAATAGGCTAATAAGGCTAAATATTGATATAGAGGAGTTTTATAAGCTAAAGACTTATGTCAATAAATTTCATTCAAGAACGCTTAGCCTATATTGATACTTATTTACAAAGTATCGACAATAAATTCACGCAAAAACTTGATGGCACTACTGTTGAAAAAAAAGATAGCAAGGGCTTTGAAACAATTTTAAATGCCAAGTTTAATCCTCAAAAGCCTCAAAAAAACGTTTCTGCAAAAATTGTTAAAGATGATTTTTCTAAATTACCTGCAGATTTTGAAGATTTTATAGAAAGCACAACTAGAGAGATTTCTAGACAATATGAAATTGATATAGATAGCTCACTTGTAAAAAGTATCATCAAACAAGAATCTGGTTTTAATCCAAATGCACAAAGTCATGCTGGCGCTCAAGGCTTAATGCAACTAATGCCACAAACAGCAAAAGACCTTGGAGTCTTCAATACCAGTAACCCTTATCAAAATTTAAAAGGTGGCGTGAGCTATCTTGCTCAACAACTAAAAACTTTTGACGGTAATATCCAAAAAGCACTTGCAGCCTACAACGCAGGTCCTCGGGCTGTAGAAAAATATCAAGGTATTCCACCTTATGCTGAAACACAAAACTATGTAGAAAGTATCATGCGAGACTATTTGAACAGAGAGAATTATCAAGGTTTTGACCTGATTGGCTAATTGGCTCAAGATATCATCCCAAGAAGCATCTGCAAAAGCTTATTTTAATATTTTTTTTTGCTTATTTTGTTTTACAATCAATGTTACTGAGGAAAAATAACGTTATGAAAAAAATAAATTTATTAGTAATAGCACTTCTTACAATCGGTTTTGCAGCTTGCTCTATGCAATCTTCAATTAAGCCGGGTTCAATTGTAAAAGTAAAATATAAAGGTACTTTAGCAGATGGTACAGTTTTTGATTCGACTGAAAATAAAGCTCCGCTTTCTTTTTTAGTTGGTGCAAAACAAGTTATTCCTGAATTTGAAAAACAAGTTACTAGTTTAAAAGCTGGTCAAACAAAGTCTTTCAAAATCAAAGCTGCTGACGCTTACGGAGAAGCTAAACCTGAAAACATTCAAGAACTTGAAAGAGATGAAAGATTCAAAAATGTTGATCTTAAAGAGGGTGTTGTAATCTTTGTTAACAGAAAAAACAACAAAGGTGAAACTATGCAAATCCCAGTGAAAGTTGTCAAGCTTACTGAAGATAAAGTTACTTTAGATGGTAATCACCCTTTAGCAGGACAAGATTTAAATTTTGAAGTTACTTTAGTTGAAGTTAAAGAAGCTCAAGCTCCTGAAGCGGCAAAAACTACAGAAGCACAAAGCTAAAATTACTTACTATAAAAACAAAAAAACCCTAGCTTCTTACAAGTTAGGGTTTTTTTTATTTTGATAAATGCAAAATTTAATCATTAAAGGGACTGATTCCAAACCCCATTTTGAATTTTAAAATACAGTGAAATGTTAAAATCACTAGCAAATGGGGTCAGAAATCAGTCCCACAAACGACCTTACGCTTAGCTTGTTTCACTGCGTGAAACTCACTAAGCGGCGGTGTTTGATTCTTTTGTTAGGCGTGTCTAACCAAACCCTACTTATGCCCAAATCTAAAGACTCGAGATACTTATTACGGGTTTGGAAGCACGCCCTTAAATGCTTGGCTCTTATAAGGTTCTGCCTTAAGCTTCATGTAGGCATCGTATGCCTCTTCTGGACTTAATTTCTTAATATTATCATTTGACAAAGGATGCTCCTGAGCAAAATTATCCATAGTAGAAGAGTTTACAGTAACGACTAGTTCAGTACCAGGTTCTAATCTAATGTCATCTTTTTTTAGAACGGCAGCAGCAATAGCCGCACCACCAATAGCACCACCAGCTAAATAAGCAAAATCAGAAAGTGCCGTTATACCAATAACAGAAAAGCTTGGCACATTTCGTGTTGCACCGTGCAAAGCCAAAGCTCCAACTGCGGCGCTTGCTGTGCCGTAGGTTCTTAGTCTTTTTTTATAAGTTGCACCATCATTAACGCGCTCTGCTTGTTTTAAAACTTCTTCAGGATTGACTTCTGCAACCAAATGTACTTTTCTACGTTTGCCACTTGTACCGGGCAAAGACAAAGTATCAAAACTAATATTTACACTTGGTGCTTTATGAAATCTTCCGGGTCCTTCGATATGAGTGATATAGCCATGCAAAAAACTTCTTGCTGGCACAAGTTCATGTGCACCAATCATCATTGGCTCTGTTGTTTGTGCGGTGACCAAGTCACCAATAGAATTAATACGAGTATCAATTGGTGTTCTGAGAGTAACAGGGATTTTAGTTGATTTGGCAAGATAGTAACCTTCATTAGCAACAATGCCACCAGTTAAAGTTTCATTGTTAATTGATTTATCATCTTCTTCTTTTGCAAGGGCTGGTTTTACTAAAATCAAAAATAATAAAAATAAAATTCTAAATAACTTTGCTAAATACATATAAGAATATATCGGTAGTCACAAAAATCATCAGTATCCACCTTTTAGCCTATGAGACACTGCGGACCGTGTTATTATTGTCTCACCGTAAAGGAAAAATACTATTTTTTGCCCTATTAGTGCGACGATTTTGAGAATTAGTAGGTCAATTAGCTGAGTCCCTTGAGCAAAACTTGATTAATATCTTAAAAGATAAAAGCCTCCTAGCGTGAAAACGTAAACTTAAGTTTTTGCTGTGGTATATTGTTTTTACATCAATTGCATGGAACATATTCCCTCCCTATTGTTAATAATTTTTCTGATATTTTTAAATGCCACTTTTGTTGCAGGTGAATTTGCAATAGCAAGGTTAAGAAGAACACAAATTAACCATATTGCCGAAGCAGACCCAGAAAATAACGAACATAATTATTCAAAATCCAAAATTAAAACAGCTCAGCTTCTAAAAATTATCACCAGTAAACTTAACGATTATATTTCTGCATGTCAAATAGGTATAACCATCGCCAGTCTAGCGTTGGGTGCTGTTGCAGAAGCTGAAATTTCTCAATTGCTTACAAGCATTTTTGCAAATTTCAATATCCACTACCAAGGACATAGTATTTCCATTGTACTTTCAATTGCAATTATTACTTTTTTCCATGTGATTTTAGGAGAAGTTATTCCAAAAAATATTTCAATTATCAATCCAGAAGGAGTCGCTTTTGCACTTGCTGGCTATTTAAGAGTTTTATATTTGCTTTTTAAATTTCCTGTAAAAATTCTTAATTGGTTTTCAAATACTGCTTTAAAAATCCTCAACATCGAAGCAAATTTTGATGATACGAAACACACAGAAGACGAACTAAAATTAATCCTGAGTAGCTCTCAAGCACAAGGAATTTTAGAAGAAGATGAAGAGCAAATTATGCAAAATGTTTTTGAGTTCAATGACACCATTGCTCGAGAAATCATGGTGCCACGATCAGATATATTTTGTTTAAGTTCTGAAATCAATATTGAAGAAGCTGCGCGCGCCGCTTTATCATCAACCTTTTCACGCTTTCCGGTTTATCAAGAAAAACTCGACAACATCATCGGCTATTGCACTATCAAAGATATCTTTAATGCTTATCAAGCAGGTAAAACACAAAAAAATATCAAGAGTATCATTTCAGATGCACTAAAAGTTTCAGATGGAATGTTTGTTTTTGATCTTTTTAAATTAATGCAAGAAAAGAAAAAACAAATTGCAATATTAATTGATGAGTTTGGTGGCACCTGTGGCATCGTGACAACAGAAGATATTGTAGAAGAAATTTTTGGTGAGATTGAAGATGAAAACGATAATCAAGAAACAAAACCTTTTATCAAAATGGAAAACGGAGATGTGTTAGTTGATGGTTTACAACTAATTGATGATGTTAACGAAGAGCTTGGTACAAATTTCAAATCTGAACATTACGATACTATTGGCGGCTATGTTTTTGGCCTCATTGGTACAGAACCAAACGTTGGCGATATAATCGAAACTGATTCACACCGCATCCGAGTAGAAATTCATACCGATAATAGAGTGCGCCAAATCAGGCTAATTGCCAAATAAATCTTTAATAAGGTAAAATGTGTATTGCATGATTAGCCGTATTAAAGCAAAAAATATTTTAGATAAATTAGGAATTGCTATAAGTTCAATTTGTGCTGTTCATTGTGCTGTGGCCCCAATCTTAATTACCCTTGCTCCTCTTATTGGACTTGGTTTTATTTTTGAAGAAAAATTTGAAACAACTATCATCCTTGTAAGCTTAGGACTAGCGTTTTTGAGCTTGGTATGGGGCTTTTACAAAGATCACAAAAAATTTGAACCATTGTTTTTATTATTGCTTGGTGCTTGTTTTATTTATTTATCAAGACTTGAAGCTATCACTTTACCAGAACCATTATTAATGACCTTGGGCGGCCTTTCTATCGCTTTATCACATTTCATCAATATGAAACTATGTAACCATTGTCATAGTTGTATTGACCATAAACACTAGTTTTTTGTCCACTAAAAATTGTAAAAGGTCAATTGTTTCTTGCATGAAATTCTTTTTATAAAAGACTTTGACGAGCTATCTCATTCACTCATTGACTTACACAGAACTAAAGTTAAATTAGATTTTTATAAGGGAAATTATTTAGTAAAAGACTTGCTTAGCTCGCCAAAAAGTTCTATATTAGAAAGTCAACGGATACAATATCCAGTGTTTTTACCTAAAAAAACTTTTTTGAAACACTAGATATATGGGATACTTTCCAATCGAAAGTACGTCTACAAAAATAAAGCAAAGAAAGAATTTATTATCTAAATTTGCTTTCGTAAAATAACGGAGAAAAACTACATGTCAAAATCAAATCTTGCGCTAGCAACAAACATCGAAGAAAGCAAAGATTTAAAATTGGTTGAAATCACTGAAAAAGTTGATAAAGCAAACGCTTTAATTAATGATTTTGACAAAACCGAAGAAGTTAAAAAGCCTAAATTCAAACGCGATATTTTAGAAATGCGCGATTATTACAAACCTTTTGAATACCCACAATTTTTTGAATACTTTAAATTACAACAACAAGCTCACTGGCTACCAACCGAGGTTCCAATGGCTGATGATTTAGTAGATTTCAAAACTAAATTAACAGCACAAGAATCAAATTTGATTATTCAAGTTCTTAGATTTTTCACTCAAGGTGATTTAGAAGTACAAAACAATTACAATAGTCAATTAGTTGATGTATTTCCAAAACCGGAAATTACTATGATGCTTACAGCCTTTGCTGCAATGGAAACAGTGCACGTTTGGGCTTACTCGCACTTAAACGATACTTTAGGACTTCCTGAAGTTGAATACAAAGCTTTTCGTGAGTATGAAGCCATGAAAAACAAGTACGAATACTTACAAACTCTAAAAATTGATACAGAAGAAGATATCGCTTTCAATTTAGCTTGCTTTGGTGGCTTTATGGAGGGTGTCGCTTTATTTGCCAGTTTTGCAATTCTAATGAACTTTCCAAGACGTGGTCTATTAAAAAATGTTGGGCAAATTATCACTTGGTCAATTAGAGATGAATCTTTACACTCAGAGGGTGTCTGTGCGCTTTTTAGAGAATTTATTGCAGAGAGACCTCATCTTTGGACAGAAGATTTTAGAGATAGAATTTATCAAGCTTGCGAAGATATGGTAGTTCTAGAAGACAACTTTATTGATACTTGTTTTGCTCTTGGTGCTGTTGAAGGTTTAAAACCAGAAGATGTAAAAAAATATATTAGATACATCGCAAACAAAAGACTTTCAGATTTAAACTTAGATCCAAAATATGACATTAAAGAAAATCCTTTACCTTGGTTAAACTTAATGATCAACGGAAAAGAGCATGCTAACTTTTTTGAAACGCGTGCAACTGAGTACGCTAAAGGTGCCATCATAGACGATTGGGAATAAAGGCTAAACTCGCAAGCTCTGTTATTAATTCTTCTTTATCACTTAAATCTTTTGTCATAAATATAGCTAGGTATTCTTCTTGTTTATAAGAAAAATAAGCCAGATCGTGCCTAACAGTTGAAGTCCAAGCCGCTTTAGAAAAAAAGAAATCAATGTCATTTTTGTTTAAAGCTTGAAAAATAAAATTGCTTTGATAACAAGAACCATCTCGTTGCATGAATTGTAGTAAACCATTAGCCTCATCTAAAATCAAAAAAAATATTTTTTGCATATCGTTTATTAAAACTTGATTTGAACCTTGGTCTAAAAATAATTTTTTATCTACGCCATAAGGAGCAAAACTAAAACATTTATTGTGCAATTTCAATTGTTCAGAAAAACCTTGCTCTTGAAAAAAATTTGCAAGTAAATTTCGCTTCTCTTTAAACACTAAATACTCTTGCGCAACATAGCTCCCGGAACTTGTTTCAGAGACATAATCATAGAGCAATGATAAAGCATCATTGTCTGACTCATTTAAAGAGTTTTTTATTGCATCTTGAATATCTGTTTTGATAAAATCATCTTTTTCATCAACAAGTTTTTTTTGCGCTAAAAAAGCGGCAAATAATTTGATAAAACTTGCGGGATAAAATTTTTGCTCCTCATTAAAAATCAATTTTTCTTGAGAACTTAAATTGATAATATTCACAGCAATAGTTTCTGCGTTTTTGTAATCTTGCAAAAAAGTATTTAAAGCTTCAAACATCCTAAAACAATAATAGCTCAAAAAAAAAGCCACTCAGGAAAGTGGCTTTTAATTTTTGTGCTATTTGATTAACTTATATAAGGTGAATGTCATAAGGATTATAATCAGTTAAACCTCCAGTCATTCCAAGACTGTCTGTCGTTAACGGATCATTTAATCCATCATGTAATCCATCTGTGAAGCCTTTAATAGTCCCAGTTGTACCACCAAGAACTATTCCAGTTACAAGACCAGTAGGAACACCAATTAGATCACCAAATCCATGGCCTATAATTCCATTAAATTCTCCAGAAAAAGTATCACTATATTCTACACCTTTAGAAATACCACCTCTGATGAATCCCATCAATCCTCCAACAGGAGCTCCAACTACACCACCAACCAGTGAAGTAACAATATTATTTTCAACCGCTTGAGCTGGCATAGTCATCAAACTAGTAACAGCTATAACAAGCATGAGTCTTATCAACTTAGTCATAAGATCTCCTCCTTATATACCAAAACAAACTAATTGCTAGAAAACTAATCCAGCTCAAAAAGCTCGTTTATCGCCCTTGATAGGGCCTTTATTCCAACGCAAGATTATATCTAAGTTAAAAAAACAAAAAACTTAATAGCTAGAAATACCCTATAAAAAAAAACCTAGGCGCTAAAAGCTTTTGAGCGGCTTTTTGAGAAACATTTTCTTCTTGAAACCCTGTATTAGAAAGGTGTTGAGGTGTTATCACCTCAGGTGAAACACTTGATTTTTCTTTTAGTTTTTTAGCAATTACATCTTCTAAACTTTCTTTCCTATTATCAGTATTTAGAGTATTCCACATGGTCATTGCTGAAACATTTAAAGCGGCGCTTAAGTGAATTAGAACTTTTGCAGATTCTTCACCAACAAACCTTTTAACAATATCTGCGCCTTGCGCTATTGCATATAAAACTGCCATTGTAGTTTTTTCTTTTTCTACTTTACCGCCAAAAGCCCAACCATAATCGCCTATCCAGCCACCAACATTTCTAAGTACTCCTGAAACTTTTGCAAACAAAGTATCTCTTTGATCACGTCCAAAAAGAAGCATTGGTATAGAACCTAAAAGCATCATTGAACAATTTAAAACAAAAATACCTTCTTTCCAAAAATTCTTTTTTAAAAAATCTGGGTCTTTAAGTATATCTTTAAAACCATCAAAAAGTATTCTTAAATTATAAAGAGGTTTGTCTTTATTATCATGCAGTTGCTGTGCATACTCACGAGATGAATTGATTTTGTCTTTTATTCTATTTATAGTCATATCATAAGGCTGATTTAAAGCAGTACTAGTTCCATAAACCATATCAATATTTGCATCACCTACAAACGGGAAAAACACTGGGGGAATGAGTTTGATCAAAGCAAGGACTGGTTCTTTTTGTTTGCTCATTGCTTGATAAGCAGCGTGACCATAAGAAACGAAAGGAGAAACCCAACGAGTACAAAAGAAGGCTGCTTTATCAACAACAGAATTTAAAACTTTCAAAGCTGGGTTTGTTTGTGAAACAAAATTTGTAATTGTTGCTAGACCATGTAAGAAGGCATTAGTACCACTTAAAAAAAGATTGCGATAGCGCACATCATTCACAAGTTTATTAGTATCAAAAAAATCAAAAACAGTACCTGTTTTTTTATGAGCATTTTCTTGTTTTTGGTCTGAGTTTTCTTGTGTGTGTAAATCTTTTTTTTGACTTGGTTGCAAATTGTCAACAAGATTTTCTGCTGGCAATGCAGGCGTATCTTGAAGCTCTAAATTTTGGCGAGCTTCATTTTTTCGCTGTGGCTGATTTGCTTGAATTTGTTCTAAATTCATTTTTTTGGCCAATGATAATCACAAACAAAAGCAAAAATTTGCTTTTGTTTTGTAATCTCAATATATTATTTTAGCCAATAATGTGTATTTACGCAGAATTTTTTGCTTAATTAGGTGATTTTGACTAGGTCTTGTTAACAAATTTTATGCCATTAAATAGGCAAAACATAAAAATGCTAACCAAGTAACAAAAAAATGACTATCAACTCTATCTAAAACACCGCCATGCGAAAGTAAAATACGGCTGGTATCTTTTACGCCAGCCGCACGCTTAACCACACTTACTAATAAATCTCCCAATTGAGCTAAAACAGAAATTAAAAAGCCAATGATAATAAAGATCACATCTTCACTGATAAAAGACAAATATTTAAAATAAAAAGGGTTGACAATAGTAAAATGGAAAAGTTTTGCTAAAAGAAAAAAAGCCAAACTCGCCGCTATCAAAGCAGCGCTACTACCCTCAACTGTTTTATTTGGGCTTATATGTGGAGCTAGTTTATGTTTGCCAAAAAGTTTACCAAAAAACAAACCAGAAATATCACAAACACTTACAGTAATAATGAGAGTAATAAAATACTGAAAACCATTGTCGAGCAAACGAATCCACACTAAATAACTTGGCAATAAAGCCAAATGAAAAATAGCCCACAAAGAAGCTGTAATGTCTTGAAATTTAGTGACATTGGTATTAAAAAAAATTGTTGAAAAAATGATTAAATAAGCAGCTAATAAAAGAGTTAATTGAAAAACAAAAATATTCTGGAATTTAAAAATATCATTTAACAGCAAAGGAAAGACAATAAAAACAACACTAAAAAAATAAAGCCAATTAATCCGAGGATAAATACCCATTTTATTTACTAAAGATTTAAATTCAAAAATACTCAAACAACTAAGAGCCAAAACAAAAATTGCAATAGCAAAAGGACTATAGTACGACATTAAAAAAGTTACTATGAGTAACATGGCACCTATAAAAATTCTATTTATATATTCTTGCATTGGAATTTAATCAAAAGAAATTAAAGCTTTTACAGTAATAGAGTGTTTTTTAAAGAAAAGACGCCATCAAAAGCTTAATACCTAAGATCTAAAAATATTATAAGCTGTTTTTGCTTTTCGGGTAAAAAGCTATACTAGAAAGAGGATGACTCTAGATTTAAAAAATTTGCTACAAGATTTAGACGAAGCTAGGATTTTAGAGCTTAGAAATAAACTCGACGATTTTTATCCTCAAGATATTGCTGAAGAATATCCAAAATTAGATGATAAAGAAAAAGAAATTTTATTAGAGATTTTATCTGATGAACAAATAGCTAAATTTATTGTAGAACTTTCTGAATCAGAATTAAAAGATTTTTTTGAAAAAGTAAATGACGATGAAATAACTCGATTTTTAAATGCCATGCCACTGGATGATGCGGCAGATATTTTACCGTATTTAGATGACTACAGAATGTTGAAAATAATGAATAACATTCAAAAACCTGTAGCACTAAAAGAGCTCTTGAGTTTTGATCCACATACTTGCGGGGGTATAATGTCTCCGGGTTTTATTAGCGTACGTTCTGATTTAAAAATTGGAGCTGCATTGCGCTACGTCAGATTAAAAGCAAAAGAAACTGAAAATGAAATCATGTACATTTATGTCACTAAAAAATTTGGTGAACTAGTTGGTGTGATTACTCTAAGAAAATTGTTTTTGGCAAATGACAATGACCTAGTTTCTCAACATTTTACAGAAGATGTACTTGCAGTAAAAGCAGACGATGACCAAGAACTGGCGGCTGATTTAATTTCAAAATATAGATTCTTAGCAATCCCGGTAACTAATGACAATGAACAATTAGTCGGGATTATTACAATTGATGATGTTGTTGACGTTATTGAAGAAGAAGCTACAGAAGATATTTATCAATCAAGTGGTATTAATGTTGAAGCAGATGTTGATGACTCTGACTACCTTTTAAAAAATTATTTTAGAGCTTATAAAGCAAGAACTCCTTGGTTAATTATTACTTTACTAGGTCAATATTTAGCCTCTGTACTCATTGCCAAATACGATACAACTATTGCAGCAATTCCAATTGCTATTTCTTTTATGCCTTTACTATCTGGTTTGTCTGGAAACATTGGTAACCAAAGTACAACGATTATTGTGCGTGGTATTTATACCGGCGAAGTAAGCAAAGAACAAAATTGGCAAATTCTATTTCATGAAATTCTCACCAGTATTTTCATTGGCATCACTTGTGCTCTTATCACTGGTGCCCTCAGTTTTTATGTCTACCAAAATCAAACCCTATCTATTTTAATTGGAGCTTCATTAATTGTATCGATGATGCTTGCTGTGATTTTAGGGACTTTAACACCAATATTTTTTAGGCGATTTAATTTAGATCCAGCTGCAGCAAGTGGTCCTTTGATAACAACGGTGATAGATATTATTTCTTTTTTGGTTTACTTAAGTCTAATTACTAAGTTTATTAATGAGCTGGTTTAAGGTTTGCTTTGTTCATTATCTTGGTATAAAGTGTTTAAGTGCCCCCAAAACAACTTAATATCCTTATATTAATTCTACTCGGTCTCTATATTTTGCAGACTGCTGTTTTGGCAGATTCAGCAAGCGAAAAACTTTTAAATTCATTAGAAAACAAATCTTACAAAGAAAGAATGATTACACAACTTAATAACAGCAAGGGTACATGGGTTAATTTATGGAATTACCCTAAAGACTTAAATCAATTTATTCATCGTTTACAAAAATTTAATATCGATACTGTTTATCTACAAGTGAATCGCTCCAATACAGAAAATTTCAAGCTCAAAAAAGAGCTTGATCAAATCCTCAAAGCCGCTCATGATCACAATATAAAGGTTGTTGGTTGGAGTTATTGCTATTTAGAAGACATAGAAGCTGATGCAAATAAATTTTTAGCAATCGCTCAATATGTAAGTCCTGATAATGAAAGTTTTGATGCTACAGCCGCAGACATAGAAGAAAACACAAGTTTATGGGCAGTAAAAAACTATACACACAAAATCAAAAGCCAACTTAGTAGTGATTATCCTTTGATTGCAATTGTTTATTCACCAAAAATCAAACAAGACTACCCATGGGAATACGTAGCAAATAATTGGGACGTACTTATGCCTATGACTTATTGGCATGGGCTTAAAAACAGAAATAATGAAACCGTCTATAACTTTGTCAAAGAAAGTATTACCGAGCTTCGCAAACTCAGCAAAAAAGAAAATTTAAATATTCACCTTATTACTGATGGTGATCGAACTAACTATAATGAAGTAGCCATAAGTGTACAGGCTGCTAAAGACAATGGAATTGCAAACGCTATTAGCATCTACCCTGAACACTTAGCTTCTGATGCCATGTTAGAAAGCTTACGCGGATCAAGCGCGTTAGAATAAAAACCGACTAACTTTTCTAAACCAAAAAAGACACTATTTGCCACAAGGCTATGTCCTATATGCAACTCCTTGATATCATCTAATTCACTTAAAAGAGCTGGTAAATTTACAACCGTCAAACCATGTCCCAAATTAGTTTGTAAACCTAACTCATGTGCATAATCTACTGCTTTTTGAATTCTCATAATTTCATTTTTGATTGGACTTGCTACTTGCTGACTAGTAATAGCATCAAGGTTTTCTAGTTCATAAAAAGCTCCCATCTTAGCTAAATCTTGATGATATTGAATAAATAAATTTGCATAAGTACCGGTGTGTATCTCAATAAACTCTGCTCCAAGTTTTGCTGCTATTTCAATTTGTTCTTGTAATGGATCTACAAAAAAACTAACTTTAATTCCTTGCTCTTGGATAGGTTTGATAAAATCTTGCAAATATTTTTCTTGAGTAATAAGATCTAAGCCACCTTCGGTAGTAAGTTCTTCTCTTTTTTCAGGAACTATTGTTGCCAATTTCGCTGAAGTACCTAAAAGGATCTCTCTAATCTCTGTTGTCGCACCCATTTCAAAAGTAAAGCCAAGGCGTGAATTTTTCAAATAAGCATCAACATCTTTTATATCTTGGTCATTAATATGACGCCTGTCTTCACGTAAATGAGTTGTAATACCATGCACAGCACAACCCTCTAAAAGAGCAATAACATCAATTAAATTAGGTTCAATAGTTTTTCTTGCATTTCTAATTGTTGCAAAATGGTCAATATTAACATGTAACTCTCTAGACATAAGAACTTTGATTATAGCCTAATTTATTATGCATAGTTTCAATTAAAGATTGAATTTCAGCAAAATCATGTGACTTAGATGGTTTTTTATTTGGGTCTTTTGAATCCGTGTTTACAGCTGGCATTGCTTTAATGATTTTTTGCATCTTTTCATCAAAATCAACATCTACAAAATCACATATTTTTTGCATCACTTGACTTGGCTCACTTAATAGATCTTCAAATTTAACTTGTAGAAATTTTTCTTTATCCATCTTACTAAAAGATTCTAAAGCCGCTTCATGTGCTTCTTGATATTGACCCATAGCAATGGCAGCAATAGATTTACCTTGATAATCTTCTTGTGAAAAGTTTTTAGGGATAAAAAATTTCCACACACGAGAATCACAATCTTTAATTTCTAAATCATCAGTTAAATAGTCACGATAAGGATATTTGAATTTTTTCTTATGACACCAAGCATTAATTAGTGAATTAACGTTATCAACTGGATTTCTGGTAATATAAACAAACTTAGCTCCCGGGTATAATTTAGACAAATAATCAATTCTAAAAATATTAGGTGGTGTTTTGTCAACAATTCTATATTTTGATAATTTAAAAGCCTTATAAAAATAATTAAAAAAGTTAATGATGTCTAAAACAAAAGGTAATTTTTCTCGCAAAAATTTAACTCTTGATAAAAAACCTAGAGCGTAGTTATCATAACTACAATAGTGATATGCCAAATCTAGCTCTTCTCTTTTTTCTAGTAAATTAGAAATCTTTTCTTTAGTGTTTAAGTTGATAAAACTTCCATCTTCTTGTTCTTCTAAAAAAACACTATCTGACTTTTCATTTTCATGCCGAGAATAATTTTGCCAAATATGATTCGCCTCACGATACATAGACCACAAAGACTTACTTTCAGACAATAAACGAAACAAAAGGCTTGTTCCACCACGATAAGAACCAATAATAAAAACTGGATTTAAAACTCTCATGCATTTAAAACTTTATCATGACCTTATTATTAGAAGTAGAGAAATTCATAATTTTTCTTGGATTGCTTTCAATAGCCTTAAGCGTGTTCTAGCTAAAGATTTAGAAATAGCACTTTGATTTTTAGCTAAGGTCCTAGCAATAGCACCTTGTGAATAACCTTTTAAAAACAATTTGAAAATACGTTTATTAGTACGGGGAGAAAAATGCTTAATTTCTTGAGCACAAAATCTAATTAAATCTTTTCTAGAATATTTTCTAGCAAGCCTATCATAAAGTTCTTGCATTTGTTGATCTTGGTTTTTAGGAGCAAACAAAAAACTTTCAAGCTGTTTATAGACAAAATTTATATCACGTTTATGTAAAGAAAACTCTCTTAATCTATAGATCTCTTCTTGAGAATAATTTAGTCTTTTAGCTAAATTTTTAACCTTGTTTTGTAAAGATCTTTTTGAGGAATGTTGCTGTGTAAAGTTTTCAAAAAAACTCTCTTCAGTCAAAAATCTTTTTAAAAAATCAAGGTCCTCAGGACTAAAAAAAGCTAGTTTATACGGGCTTATTTTAGCAAAAGCCTTTTGTTTTTTTATTTCAAAAAATTGTTTAGTTGCTATGATTAATTCTTCTTTGATTCTTTGTCTACGAGCAAAAATAGTACTATCATCCATTTTTAAAGCTTTTGCAATTTCTTGATCTGTTTTTCTTTTATCAATATATAAAGTTAAGATTTGTTGGTCTATTAAATCTAAACCTTGTACTAATTTTCTAAGAAATTGAAAAATTTTCTCTTCAGACAAATCTCCAAGAGCTGAATTATTAACAAGAGCTCTCTTAGAAAACAAAAACTCTAATAAACGATCGTCTCTATTCAAGGCATTATAATTTTCAAATTTTTTTTCTGCTTCTGATGTTTGTATTTTATGCATCCAATTTAAACGTTGGCGCTTAGTCATAGACAATTTATTTTTTGCCCTTGTTAAGATTGTTGTAACAACACGCCCATTTTTTTTCTTGGTGATTTCAGCTATTTGTGAATGATTAAAGCCAAAAAGATGTAAAGCCAAAACTTCTCTTTCAGGATTTGGCAAAGCTTGCCATTGAAATTGTTTTATACTTTTAATTGGCGATTTGGAAAAAGCTCGTTCTTGAGCTTCAACACGCAAAGCTTCTTTATATTGAGTTTCTAGGGAAGTTAAATGTTCCCATGCTTGATCTAATAAATGCCGAGCTGAACTTACAGACATATTTAAACAACAGCATGTTTTGAATTTGCAATTGGATTATAGACTGTATCACGCTCTATAGCTTGCAAATTTGCACCTTCAATTAAATCAACTAAAATATTTTTTTCTAAAGATCTTTTTTGCGCACCTGCCGCCCTTGTAATTCTTTCTGCTTTTACTGTACCGTCCAAATCATTTGCTCCAAAAGAAAGTGCAACTTGAGCCATTTTTTCTCCAAGTTGTATCCAATAAGCTTTAATATTGTCAAAATTATCAAGCATAATTCTTGAAACAGCAATATTTTTAAGTTCATCATAACCTGTCAAAGCCTTGACACCACGCTCGAGCAAATCATTTCCTTCATAATGACAGCTCAAAGGAATAAATGTTTGAAAACCACCTGAAAGATCTTGAGCCTGCCTTAATAGATCAAGATGTTCTACTCTTTCTCTTGGATCTTCACCAATACCAGCAAGCATGGTAGCGTTTGTTTTTAAACCTAATTTGTGAGCAGTTGCGTGGATATTAAGCCATGAATCTGCATCAATTTTATCGGGACACATCTCATCACGAACTTGTCGCGAAAATATTTCAGCACCACCACCGGGCATACTATCAAGACCAGCTTTAATTAAGGCTTGAAAAATTTCTTCAATACTCAATTTTTCACCATTATTTTTTCTTGCAAACTGTTGAAAAAAATCTATTTCTACTGCTGTAAAAGCTTTAACATGAATTTCGGGTACTTCTTTTTTGATTGCTTGAATAACATCACAATAGTAATCAATCAAACATTTTGGATTAAGCCCACCAACAATATGCACCTCCGTAGCTCCCTCTAAGCGAGCAGCAACAACCCTTGAGACACACTCATCAATAGTCATTGTGTATGCACCTTCTTCGTTAGGTAATTTTGCAAAAGAACAAAAGTCACACTCACCAATACATACGTTTGTTGGATTCAAATGCAAATTTGTGTTCCACCAAACTTGAGACATTCTTTGTTTTGCAATTTCTTGGGGAAAACCTTTTTTTAAGGCAACTTCATAAGCTTTTTTTTGTCTTTGAAAATTTGCCAAATGAGCTAAAACAAAAAGCTCATTAGATTCAATTAAACGAATGCCTTCTGCAAGAGAAACTCGTTCGCTATTAATAAGTTTTTGAGCAACAGATGCAAAATCATGATTAGACTCGGCTATCTGATAAACAAAGAATTCAGATGAGGTATTTAGTTTTTCTTGCATTGTTATAAGCCTCTAAGTTAATTATGCCTGAAATAACAAGTGCTTTCAAGCTTACACGCATATTATAAAGAAAGATATTATGAATAGTGGATTTACGCTGTATAATGAGTTTGAGAATTAATTAACAATGGCAGATGAAGGCTATATAGTACTAGAAGATTGGACCGATTGCGATAAATCGCTAATCAAAACTCTTTCAGATAAATATTACAAAGCAAAAGGTATTGAAGCCTTTCAAAGAAAAATTGGAAAATTTATCCCTAATGAAATTTCTAATTCTTATGCACATGCTTATAGCTTGGCAAAAATAGTTGAAAAACTTGCTGAAACACAAGAAAAAGTACGTGTACTTGATTTAGGTTGTGGCAATGGTTTATTTGTAAGGCATATGCTCAGTGCATTTCAAAAGCTTGGCATCTTAGATAAAGTTGAATGCGTACTTGCTGACTTTTCAAAAAAATCACTCGATGATATCAAAAAAAATAAAATTCTTGCAGAATTTAAAAATACAAGCTTAGTTGAAGTCGATGCGCTCGATCTTGATAATGCAAAAACTCTTGACGGTAAAAATTTTACACTTGAAAAATTTGATTTAATAACTATGAATTATCTTTTTGATGCATTACCAACAAAAGTTTTAAAGCCAAATAAGCAAGGCCACCTAGAAAAATTGCAATTTCGATTTTTACAAGAAGATTATGGACAAGAAAAAGTAAATTTTGACAAAGAAACAATTTGCAATAACTTAGACTTGGTCAATAGTTTATTAATTGACACACAATGGGCTCAATACAACATTAATCAAGCAGAACCTATAGAAAAAAAATATTTTGATTTTGTTAAAGAAGAAGAGCCAAATCCAAATGGGGAAGTGGTTTATAGCTATGCTGCATTAAAGGTTATAGAAGATTGTATGGGCTTACTAAATGATAAAGGTATTGTTTATAGCGCCGAAATGAAAAACTTTTATCACTCTCAATCGAGTTTTACTGTTTATGGTAACGCAGCAGCTTTTGACATCAATGAGGGTTTAATTTTAAATACTTTTATCAAAAAAGGTTTTGAGGTTTTTTTACATAGAGATTTTTACTTAAATCATTTTTTCTTTGCTAAAGAAAACACAGACCTTGTTGTACATGAAAAAGCCATTAATAATTATTTTGTTCAAACGAGCATTAGTGATATCTTTGTTGATATAAAAGATGCTATTAGTTCAATCAATTCTCGTTATTCAAAAGAAATTTTCAAATTGTTGACAGAAGAGTTATTAAAAATCGATACTCAATCTTGTTTTAGCTTAGTCGCCCAAGCACAAAATGCCCTGAATTTTGAAGACAAAGAAAATGCACAAAAATTATTTACAGAAGCACAAAAAATTGATTTTTTTGATGAGTTTAATATCAAAGCAAGACTCAAAAGCATAGACAATATCTAAAGATTTGCCAAAAGCTTGAGAAGATTTGAAGAAATTGCTATTTTCACTGAGTTTTTTGTAAAAATGAGACAAAAACAACACGGTCCGGAGTGTCTTATATCTAGAATAATGCTACCCTTATAAATATAAGTGGTCATAAGTAGCTCAATTAATTCAAACTCAAAAACCCAAGTCTTAGATGCCAGCGCAACTAGTTCTGAAAAAAGCAATGAAGAGCTAAATATTTTAAGACCTAGTAGTTTTAAAGATTATATTGGTCAAGAAAAACTACAAAAAATTCTCAAAATTTCCATTGAAGCCGCAAAAGAAAGAAAAGACCTGGCAAGCTTAGGACACATTTTGCTCTACGGACCACCCGGGCTTGGTAAAACTAGTTGCGCCTATATTCTTGCAAAAGAACTTGGTGTAAACATTCACGTTTTTAGTGCACCCGCTTTAGAAAGACCTAAAGATATTTTAGGCATCTTAATGTCAGTGCAAGAAGGAGATATTGTTTTTATAGACGAGATTCATCGCTTGAACAAAATCACTGAAGAGCTCTTGTACCCTGCCTTAGAAGATTTTGAAATCGATTTAAACTCTGGTAAAAATGAAAGCGCCAGAGTAATGCGACTTGCGATTAATAAATTTATTTTAGTTGGTGCAACTACCAAACTTGGATTTTTATCAGCGCCGCTCAGAGACAGATTTATGCATATCCAGAGAATGGAATTCTACCAAGAACATGAGCTAAAACAAATTCTCGAAAAAAATTCAAAAAAACTTAACATAGAATTTGATACCAAAGCCTTAAGCACTGTCGCTAACTGCAGTCGTGGCACTCCAAGAATAGCTAATCGCTTACTTAGATTAATTCGAGATTATGCTCAATACAAAAAAAGCCAACAGATAAATAATGAATTGGTTTTAGAAGCTTTACAGCTTTATCAAATTGACTTATCAGGCTTAGACAATATGGATCAGAAAATTCTAAAAGCAATAATTGATAATTACAAAGGTGGACCAGTAGGACTTGAAAGCATTGCTTTACTTTTAGGAGAGGATAAAAATACTATTGAAGATTACAATGAACCTTTTTTATTACAAAATGGATTTTTAATAAGAACACCGCGAGGACGCCAAGTCACACAAAAAGCTTTAGAATATTTTAAATCCTAAAATCATCTTCAGAATTATCATCTTCTTTTTTTGCTTTAGCTTTTAATTTCTCAATTTTTGCTTTTAATTCAGGATCACTAATCGAATCAATGTCAATTGAATCAAGGGTTTTAAAATCAATTTTAAACTTAAAAATACCCGTCATATAAATCAAAGTCAAACATGCTCCCCACAATAAGCCAGCTTGCCAAAGCTCAATTGATAAGTCACGATCAATATCAAAAAAACCAAATGAATTCCATATATTTTGAATTATATAGCTTGGCAGAAAAATCAAAGTTGCCACTAAAACAAGTGCCAGCAAAATAATGAAAAAGTTGAATTGAAATATTTTCATAACTTATATAAAGATCATAGCAAAACTTTATAAAATAGAGCTTCTACTAACAATACTATGCCAAAAAAACTTTGCTAAATAACAAAACCTTCGGCTAACATATCTTTTAAATCTAAAATTCCTATTGCTTGATTGTGTTCATCAACAACAACTAAAGAAGAAATTCTATATTCCTTCATAATTTCTGCTGCTCTTGCAGCAAAAGCAGTTTTCTCTATTGTTTTAGGGTTTTTATTCATTAAATCAGTTGCTGTTTTTGTAAACAAATCATTTTGAAACTTAATACTAGCGCGCCTGATATCGCCGTCAGTGACAACACCTAATACTTTTGCCTGAGCATCAACAACTAAAGCAAAACCTAATCCCTTGTCATCAATCTCTGTCACAAGCTCAGCAAACACACTCTGTGCTTGCACTTGTGGAATTGATTTAGATCTCATCAATTTAGAAACTTGAATAAAACTTCTACCTAATGAACCCAATGGATGCGAAGCCGCAAAATCTTCTTTTTGAATATTTTTTATTTTCATTAATGCAATCGCAAGTGCATCTCCCATTACAAGGGCGGCTGTTGTACTTGAACTTGGTGCCAAATCAAGTGGACATGCTTCTTTTGCAACTGGTGTATGTAAAACAAAATCAGAATATTCTGCAAGGATACTATTTTTCCCACCCGTAATTGAAATCATAGCTAAACCTAGTTTTTTTATAGGCGCTAAAACTTTTCTAAGTTCTTCGGTATTGCCACTAAAAGATAAAGCTAAAACAGCATCATCTTTTTTGAGCATTCCTAAATCT
This sequence comes from bacterium, assembly GCA_038146805.1. GTDB lineage: Bacteria > Cyanobacteriota > Vampirovibrionia > LMEP-6097 > LMEP-6097 > CAIYXB01. The sequence continues at coordinate 518,505 of JAYQSH010000005.1, forward strand.
CCATGACCCATTTCTGCAGGGTGTACAAAAAAAGAAGGGGTACCAGTACTTGCAAGAGTCGCGGCAATCTTTGAAGCAATATGCCCCGACTTACCCATGCCAGTTACAACCAAGCGTCCTTTAATTTCAGATATTAGCTTAACGGCATTTTCAAAATTTTCATCTAAAGAATTTTGCACATCTTCTAAAACTGCGATTTCAGTAGCAAAAACCTCTTGAGCTATTTCTTTAATTGTTTTTGTGCTTGTCATTAAGTATTAATATTAGCATTTCAGGGAAAATTATTATTAGAGCAAGATCTCTTAAATAATGACAAGCGAAAACACTCAATATGGCTTAAAAAACAAGCTTAGTTTTAGCGATTTTTCACAAATCAATGAAAATCATCTGCAAATTAAACTAAGCAAAGAGCACAAAAAGGACGTTTATTTAAATATTGTATTTGTAAATGAAAATACAGTTCGTTTTCATTATCGCTTTGAAAAAAATTTTGACGAACTCAAGCCAAATGCAAATTTAAATTTTACACAAGAAAAAACAAAAATATCAATAGAAAAAAATCCTGATTTTTATTTGCTCAAAACAAAAAATTTTGATATCAAAATAGATTTCAAACCTCTAGCAACAATTATTTATGACAAAGACAAAAACATTATCTCAGCAGATTTCCCACAACTGGGATTTTGGTCAGCAGAGCTTGACGATTTATCAAATCAAGAAATTAGAATCTATAGAGCTTATGGAAACAGCGCTCCATTAATATACGGACTTGGAGATAAAACGGGTGCTATAAACCGTTGGCAACAAAGATTTAGAAATGAACCTATTGATGCGCTAGGTTTCAATTCAAAAGACACCGATCCAATGTACAAAGACATTCCGTTCTTTATACATTTAGATTCAGAAACACAAATTGCACATGGAATTTTCTTTGATAATTTTTATAAAAAAACTTTTGATTTTGGTAAAGAAAAAAAACCCGGCAACTATTACTATATGTCTGCAGAAAAAGGTGAAGCTAATTTTTATTTTTTTTATGGACCAAGTATCAAAAAAGTTGTCAGTAATTACTTAAAACTAACAGGCATGCCATGCGAAATGCCGGACTGTGCTTTGGGCTATATAGCTTCAGGCATGTCATATTTAGAGAATTACAATCAAGAACAAGAGCAAGGTAAAAAAATCATCGAAACTCTTACACGATTCCAAGAAAAAAACTTTTCAACAACAGCATTTCATTTATCATCAGGCTACATTCTAGATGAAAACAATAAACGCCAACAATTCATATGGAATAAAAACAAAATTAAAGACCCAAAGATGTTCGCTGAAGAACTTAAAAAACTAGGTATTGAAATTTCTTGTAATCTCAAGCCTGTATTATTAACCAGCCATCCTGAATATCAAGAAGCTTGCAAACAAGATTTATTTATTAACGATAAAAATGGGCAAAGCTTAGTAATAGATTTTTGGGGTGGTCAAGGTTCATATTTAGATTTTCATAAAACTCAAACACAAACATGGTGGCAAAAAAAACTTGATGAACTTTTTTCTCTTGACGTTACTGGAATTTGGAATGACAATAACGAGTTTGAAATTTTTGATACTTTTCAAGGTGAAGAAAATAAAGCCCTACAAGCAAACATCATGAACAAACTTGCTTATGAACAAGCACTAAAGCGAGGCTTTACAAAACCTTGGATATTAACAAGGTCTGGTTATTCTGGCATTCAACAATACGCACAAACATGGATTGGCGACAATCAAAGTTCATGGGAAAGTTTGAAATATGATAACGCCATTCTCACTTCGATGAGCTTATCAGGCTTAGTTCATTGTGGCACTGATATTGGTGGTTTTTATGGCGAAACCCCAGATGCAGAATTATTATTACGCTGGATTCAATGTGGTGTATTTACTCCAAGATTTTCAATTCATTCCTACAAAGAGCAAGCAACTGAAGCGGATATGTATGAAAAGAGTCACCCAGAAATTTTCAAACATATACAACAATCTTTTGCACTCAGAAAAGAATTGTTAGCTTATATAAAAACAGAACAAAAAAAAGCATTTGCATTAGGTGTACCAATCATGCGGCCACTTGTTTATGATTTTCAAAATGATAAAAATATTTTAGAAGAAAGTTTTAATTATATGTTTGGAGAACAATATCTGGTATGCCCAATTTTTAATCAAGATCCTGTAAAAGAGATTTATCTACCCTGCCAAAAAAGTCGTTGGCAACATTTATTTACCCAAGAACAATTTCAAGGTGGCAATTACTATAGTCTTGAAAATAAACTAGATTATATTCATGTTTTTAGGCGCTGTTAAACAATCAAGCCAAGATATGCCACTTAAGATATTAGCGAAAACTGTGGTCTTCGTGCCTGGCACAATGACCACTAAATGGGTATAAAAAACATATAAACTATGGCTCGCTTAGAACATAGACTTTCCAAATACGACCTTGAGCAAAATTTCGACTTAGCCATAATTGGCGGCGGTATTAATGGTGCTGGCGTAGCACGCGATGCGGCACAAAGGGGCCTCAAAGTAATTTTATTAGAAAAAAATGATTTTGCTTCAGGCTGTTCTTCACATTCCACTAGATTAATTCATGGTGGCTTAAGGTATTTAGAACACTTTGAATTTAGCCTAGTCAAAGAAAGTTTATTAGAAAGAGAAATTCTTTTAAATAACTACCCGCATTTAGTGAGCCCAATAAATTTATTTATTCCTGTTTACAAAAACAGTAAAACGCCACTATGGAAATTAAACATTGGTATGACACTCTATGACATGCTTTCTGCAAATAAAAGTCTAGAAAACTACAAAAGCATTTCAAAAAAAGAGATCCAAGAATTAGAAATGCACATTGAAGACAAAGATCTTAATGGCGGTGTTTACTACCAAGATGGTCAAGTCCCTTTTACGGAAAGATTAGTTTTAGAAAATATTTTAAGTGCAAAACAAGATGGCGCAGTGTGCATCAACCATGCAGAAGTTACTGAAATTCACTGTAGTCAAATTCATGGCAAATATTTTGCACATAGCTTAAAATTCAAAGATTTAATAAACCAAAAAAGACCCGTAACCATTCATGCAAAAAATATAATCAACATGGCAGGACCATGGGTAGACAAGGTAAACATCAATCTACAAAACCAAGCTAATGGTCATATCAACTCTCAAGTAACAGTGAATCAATTAATAGGCGGTACTAAAGGCAGTCATATCTTAGTAAAAAAATTCATAGGAGCTCCAACTAATTTTGGGATTTATAAAGAAGCACAAAAAGATAAGCGACCATTTTTTATCACACCATTTCAAATTGGTTCAAACGATGAATATTTTTTGATTGGAACCACTGATTTATTTTTAAATGAACACGATAACTTAGATCAACTTCATGTAAGTGAAAATGAAATTGACTACTTGCTTAAAGAGACAAATTTCACATTCCCAGAAGCAAATTTGACAAAAGATGATATTGTCAACACCTTTATAGGCGTACGTCCTTTACCAAAATCCAACTCTAAACAAGCTGGAACTGTATCAAGGAGACATTTCGTAAAAAACCATAAAAAAGAAAATATCGAAAATTATTATTCAGTAGTCGGTGGTAAATTAACAACATTTAGAAATTTAGCTAAAGAAATTGTAGATATTTTTTCAATGAAACCTTGTAGGAGTCATGAAATTAAAACTCTCAATTCACTTTTTTCAAAAAACGAATCTTTCTATGACTATATTAGAGAAAAAACTAAAGAATATACATTAGAGTATGAAATTGAAGCAAGCACAGTGATACATTTAATACTTTTATATGGATCAAACGCAGTCAAGCTATTAGAAATGTGTCGAGAAAACCCTTTACTCAAACAAAAAATTGATACAAACTACGCAGATATAGAAGCTCAGATTGTATACGCTATTAGACACGAAGAAGCTTATAGCATTGAAGATATACTCAAGCGCAGAGTTTCAATTGGTTTACTTAGTAATCAAGATTTATTTTCTGTTAAAAAAACAATTCAATATCACATTAATGAAGAATTTGAATTACATGGCAGAAACATAGATAAAATTTTTCAAAAATATTTATTTGAAAATCACTTAGCAGGAGAAACTCTGTAAATGATCATCACCATCGATGAAGGCACAACAAGTACCAGAGCTTTATTAATTGACCAAAATGGTAAAATCCAGCTAACCGTTCAAAAAGAAATTGAACAACATTATCCACAAGCCGCTTGGGTTGAACATGACGCTAATGAAATTTGGCAAAAAACTCTAGGCGCTTGTAGAGAACTTATTACTCAAGCTTTAAAGATCGGTTTTAACAAAGAAGATATAACAGGTATCGCAATAACTAATCAAAGAGAAACAAGCATTATTTGGGACCCAAAAACCGGCAAGCCAATTCATAACGCTATTGTTTGGCAATGCCGTAGAACAAGTGACTATTGCAACAGCATTAAAAATCAAACAATTGCAAAAAACCAAAACCTAACAAACTATATAAAAGCAAAAACAGGCTTAGAAATTGATGCTTATTTTTCTGCAACAAAAATCAAATGGTTACTTGACAACAAAGCAAAAAAATATGATTTGAAAAAGTTGAAACCGGGGGAACTTATGTTTGGCACCATCGATACTTGGCTCATTTGGAACCTTACTTTAGGCAGAGAGCATTTAACAGATGCTACTAATGCCTCAAGGACAATGCTTTATGATATTCATGAAAATAAATGGGATGAAAACCTTTTAGATTTTTTTGAAATACCAAAAGAAATTCTGCCCAAAGTACAAGCCTCAAATGCATCTTATAATTCAAGCCCCTTATTTCAAGACCTACTTGATAAAGAGCTGCCAATAAAAGCTGTGATTGGCGACCAACAAGCGGCTTTTTATGCTTATAACAACCAAGCAAAAATCACTTATGGTACAGGCACTTTTGTTTTAATACCCGGCAAAACATTAAACACAAAAGTAAATGACAAAAGCTTTAATGAAACAATTACAAAAGATCAAATTGCCAAAGAAAGGGAAACCATACTCATCACAGAACCAAAAAAACATAAAGGTTTACTAGAAAGTATTGCTTATAAAAAAAATGATTGCGAATTATTTCAAACAAATCAATTAGAAGGTAGTATTTTTGTTGGTGGCTCTATCGTACAATGGCTGCGCGATGAATTAAAAATTATTGAAAAAAGTTCTGAAATTGAAAGCTTAGCAAATCAAGTCAAAGATACCAATGGTGTCTTTTTAATTCCAGCACTAGCTGGTCTAGGAGCTCCTTTTTGGCAGGGACATATTCGCGGTAGTATTTTTGGGCTAACTAGAGCAACTAACAAAGCGCATATAGCAAGAGCAGCGCTCGAATCTATTGCATTTCGCGTTAGAGATATTTTTGAAGTTTTAGATAAAGAGACTAAAGAGCAAATTGATATTATTCATGTCGATGGCGGTGCTAGTAAAAATGATACCCTATTACAATTTCAAGCAAATCTTCTGCAAAAAACAATCCGCAGATACACAGAAACAGAAATGACGGCACTTGGCGCTGCTAAAATGACCGGTGAAGTCACAGTAAACTTAGAAATAGATAAAGAATTTAAAGCACAAGAAAACTTAGATTCTTACTACAAAGAATGGCAAAGCTATCTTAATCTATTACTAAAGAACTAAAAAACCTTTCTAGGTTTACTAAGTAGCTATAAAAATCTTTAATATCCTCAAGTAAAGCTTCTTGCAAATTAAAACAAAAAGTTTTACAACCCTCATTGCGTAAATTTAAAAGATCAATCGCTTTTGTAGCAATATCTACAGGCAAAGTTGTAATTGTATAATCAAGAAAAATTTTATTTGAATCTATTTTTTGATTAGTATTTTGAGCTTCAATTTCTATTTGCAAAATATTAAGCAATTGTTGAAAATCATTTTTGATATTTGTCATAGTTTTTTGTAATATCAAAATTTGTACTTGATTAATATCATCTGCGACATCAAAAGTATCTATTTGATTTAAAAAACTCAAAAGCGAACTAGCTATTTTATTAAAAGCAAGTGCTGTTGAGTAATCTAAGTCCATAACTTTTTGGTCATTTAATAACTCCGTACTATCTGTATCAAAATCTGCCACAGATTCTAAATATAAAATTTGTGAATTGATATCTCTAAGTACAAATTTAAAAACAAAAGCAGTTAAACAATTTTTTTTATTAGATACAAAATCAAAAATTGACTCTTTTATATCTAAAAATTTATTAGTATCAATTTTTTTTGTTAAAAAATATTCTTCTATCATCGCTTTTAAAGAAAAGCGATAGTCCCTTAAAACCTGATAATACTTTCTTGAATCATTTGCAAAAATTAAATCTTGTGAAGTTCTAGATTTTTCTATTGTTTGATTTGAATAACCAAGATCAGTTAAAAAAGATTGAGCAAAATCACATTTATGTAAAAAATCAAGAAACTGTTGTTTTAGTATCATTGAATGGGAGTCCTTATTAATAAAGAAACAGAGGCAAATTAAAAGCCGATTAAGGAAATGCTAGAATTAATTTTGGATTTAATTTTAAATGCAAAACAGCTTATTTTATAGCCAAAAAGAGAATTTTTTGCCCTTAGCAGAAAAAATGCGCCCAAAAGAATTAGGTGAAATCCTTGGTTCAATCAAAGACAATCCAGCCTTCCAAGCTTGGTTTGCACAAGGAGTAAAACAATCTTGTATTTTATGGGGAGCTCCGGGTACTGGTAAAACAACTATCGCTTTAGTAGCAGCCCAAAAAAGTAAAAAAGAATTTATTAAAATACACGCTTTTAATTCTGGAGTTCGTGAACTTAGAGAAATTATTGAAAAAGCGACCAAATTACCAAACAGTATTTTACTTTTTGTAGATGAAGTTCATAATTTCAATAAAAGCCAACAAGATATTTTACTTGATGCAGTTGAAAAATCATTACTGACATTTATTGCAGCAACAACAGAAAACCCTGCTGTCTCGATCAATAGAGCATTATTATCGCGTTGTATAAATTTTGAACTTAAACCACATAAGCATAATGATTTGGCAAGCATGGTTGATCGTTGTTTACAAGAAGAAAACAAAACAATCGAAGCAAGTGCCAAAGAACTTTTGATTAGATTTGCCTGCGGCGATGCACGAGCCTTACTAACAAAATTAGAAATTTTAATTGATACTAGCAAAGATTTAATTAGTACTGAACAAACAAAAAAAATCTTAGATAAAAATTTAATTGCTAGCGACGCTAACTCTTATTATGATTGTGTTTCAGCATTACAAAAATCTATGCGCGGTAGTGATGTCGATGCATCTTTGTATTGGTTAGCACGACTTTTGTCGCAAGGAGCAGAATTAAAAGCAATTGCACGCCGGATTTTAGTAACAGCGACAGAAGATGTGGGCATGGCAGATCCACAGGCATTAGTGATTGCAAATGCCGCATATAACGCCGCCCTTAATCTTGGAATGCCAGAAGCGCGTATACCTCTTGCACAAGCTGTTGTATATCTAGCAAAAGCACCTAAATCAAATAAATCTTACCAAGCCCTCGACAAAGCCTTAGCAGATTGTTATAACAACCCTGCATTTGCAGTACCTAAACATTTACGCAATCTCAAAGAAGCCGACTACAAATATCCGCACAATTACCCAGATGCTTTTATCGAACAACAATATTTACCAGAAGAATTAATTAATAAAAAATATTATGCAGCTTGAGGATTTAATGCATCTTTTGCTGCCATTCTAGCTATGTCAACGTTCTTAAGACCTGTTGCACTTAAGAATTTTTGAATGCCTGTTTTATTTGGGTTTTCATTAGCTATTATTAAAAGATTTTGGGTTTCTTGTGGGATCTCGCCGTTAGATACGGAAGCTATTTTTGCCGCAATGTTCACTGCTGCCCCATTAGCTGTAGCATCACTTGTCTGAGCAATTGCTTTGCTTGAAAGACCTTTACTATCTAGTGAAAGATCTCTTGCTTGTACTACTGGTATAGAATTATTGTTTGTGTTAATCTCTGTCATAAAATCCAACTCCCTTGTTAGTTATATAAAGTAAAAAAATATCTTATTTGATAAAAAATTTATGCCGATGTATTGAATGATGAACTATGTAATCTTTTTGCTGCTGCTTCAAAAAGATTGTTTAATGCTCCTGGTTTATCTGTTGAAACAGCAGACCCTAATGTACCCACTCCCAACCACACAGGTTGCGAATTTCCACTAGGTAAAAAACTATCACCTTGTCTTTCTGGAGCTCCTGCTGGAACTGGTGCTGATGCTGCTCCTGCCCTATGAGAACTAGGTACTTGTACCCTCTGAATTCCTGGTTGTTGTTGTCCTACCCCTTTAAATTCCATAAAATATAAAACTCCTTAAAGTTACAAAGCATAAAGAAAAATATTTTTGACAAGAAATATTAGTTTTTTTTCTTTAGTTTTGAATATTTATTGATTTTATTAATTTCAATTATAGCAAATATAAGGAAATTATTAAAACCCGTAAAGTTAAGTTTATTTAAGCTAAAGATTTGCAAAATCCTAAGAAAAATAGCCTTAAAACGAACTAGTCCAGAAACGACTTATAGCTCTATTCGCAGCGTTTCTGGTCTTACTAGTCCTACATTATTCCACTAAAAAACATCAAATCTGGGCTTTAAGATGTTGTTTAGTATGGTTCTTAGTTAACATTTTTGCATTAAGTAATGGTTAAGAACAAAAACAAGAAATCTAAAAATTTTTAAATTTAAAAGAGATTAAGGAAAATCACTTAGATAGTCATAAATTGATTTTAGGCTGTACCTTGGCTTTGAAATCCTGCCCCTAATGGGCGTGCTTCCAAACCCGTAATAAGTATCTCGAGTCTTTAGATTTGGGCATAAGTAGGGTTTGGTTAGACACGCCTAACAAAAGAATCAAACACCCCGCTTAGTGAGTTTCAGAGAAACAAGCTAAGTGTAAGGTCGTTTGTGGGACTGATTTCTGACCCCATTTGCTAGTGATTTTAACATTTCACTGTATTTTAAAATTCAAAATGGGGTTTGGAATCAGTCCCACAATTGACAAGACCTGTATAATTGACTTAGATGTCAAGAACTTATAGAGACCCCATACACAAGGAAATTCATTTGAATTCTAACAACAAAGTTGATCAGTTGTTAATTGAATTAATAGATTGCCGCGAATTACAAAGACTTAGATGGATCAAACAACTCGGCACGAGTTGGCTTACTTTTCATGGTGCAGAAGCAACAAGATTCCCTCATAGCTTAGGTGCTATGCACGTCGCAAATTTAATGTTCAATAAAATTTCTTCTGATATAAATTTGAATGCCGAAAAACATGATCTCTATAGAGCACTCGTTTTAAGTGCCGCACTTTTACATGATATTGGACACTCTCCTTTTAGCCATAGCTCAGAAGATATCAACGAAATTAAACACGAAGTGTGGACACAAAAATTAATTTTGAGTCCTGAAACTCAAGTGAACAAAGTATTAGAGAATTATCAAAAAGGTTTTGCCCAAGATTTAGCGGCAATACTGAACAAAACCTATCCAGTAAAATTTCTTTCTAGTATTGTTAACGGGCAACTAGATTGTGATCGTTTTGATTATTTACTTAGAGATAGTTTTCACACTGGTACTGCTTATGGTAATTTTGATTTAAACCGAGTTATTCAAAGCATTACAGCAGACGTCAACAATGACTGCTTGGTTGTACTTGGCGAAAAAGGAATGCTTGCTGTCGAAGATTACCTCTACGCTCGCTACTCTATGTACTTGCAAGTTTACCAACATAAAAAATGTTTAGCTTCTGATTCACACCTGTTAAAACTTTTTCAAAGAGTAAAAATGTTAATCCGCTCTCGAAGAATTTCATATTTAGAAGCAGGATTATTAAAATGGATCATGACCCCTGAAAGCCTGTCTATCAACGAGTTTTTAAACATAGATGACACCACTATAATGCACCACATTAAACACTGGAGTCAAGAAAAAGATATGATCTTAAAAGATTTGGCACAAAGATTTTTAAGCAGAAAGCTTTTTAAAGCAGAAAAAATTGATCTTGAAAATAAAAACAAAGAAGAATATCTTCGAGAACTTTATTTAGAAAAATCTTCTGAACTCAAAAACAACAATTACGACCCAGATTACTATTTAGATATAGTTAGCATCGCCACCAACCCTTATAGTTTTTATAACCCTGATGTTAGTAATTTCCATAATGCAATTTTTGTAAAAGAACAAAACCAACTAAAAGAAATTTCCACTGTTTCTCACATTGTAAAATCATTGGTGCAAAATCATTTTGAAAGCAACTGGGCAATTTCCATCAAGCTCAACAACAGTCACAAAGGGGCTTTGATAAACAATTAAGACTTAGCTTTTAAGTCTTTTATTTCTTGTTCCAAGTCTTCAATTTTTTTTGTTAGCACCTCTAAACTAGCTCCCAAAAAATCTGGCGTTTTATGGTGATCCAAATTATCAATTATGTCTTCAAGTTCACCATTTAATTTTGCAATTCTACCCGGGATACCAACAACAGTACTATGCGAAGGTACATCTTTTAAGACAACAGAATTTGCACCAACTTGCACGTAATCAGAAATGGTGATATTTCCTAGAATTTTTGCACCAGCACCCACAACAATATTATTGCCAAGTGTCGGATGACGCTTTTCATTTTTTGTTGAAACACCGCCCAAGGTCACGCCTTGATAGAGCACAACATCATCACCAATAATTGTTGTTTCACCAATAACCACACCTGAACCATGATCTATAAAAAAATTTTTACCAATAACAGCCGCAGGATGAATCTCGATATTAGTGACAATCTTTACTAAGTACTGCAAAAAACGAATTATAGTTCGATAAAAACAATTTAAAAAACCTAGATTGATATTCCATAAAAAATGCAATAATCTATGCGCTAAGACTGCTTGAAAGCCGGGATAATACAACCAAATGCCAAAACAATTTTTGCAAGCTGGATCTTTTTTTCTTATATTATTTATTTCTTCTTGGATTTGTTTTAACATGAGTCTATATGCAAAATATTATCATCTGCAGCGGCAATCAAAAAAAATTGGCTGAATTTAATATGATTTTAGAGAAAAACCCTGACCTAAAAGTCAATTTTGCATCAATCATGAACTATACAAATGATTTTGAAGTTGCTGAAACAGCAAGTGATTTTTTAGGAAACGCTCTTTTAAAAGCGCAAGCAGGCGCAAAACTCACAAAGGGATTTTGCTTAGCTGATGATAGCGGTATTGAAATTAACGCTTTAGCTGGCAAGCCCGGAATTTATTCAAAAAGATTTTTAGAATCATGCCCAAACGGCTTAGCAGATGTTTTACAAGAATTAAAAAACGCCAAAGATCGTGCCTGTCGCTATGTCTGTTGTATTGTGCTAGTTAACCCTGAAGGACAATTGATATTTCAAACACAAAATTATTGGCATTGCCAAATTGGCTATGAAGCAAAAGGTGAATTTGGCTTTGGCTTTGATCCAATCACCCATTGCCACGAATTTCCCGAACTCACAGTAGCTGAGCTTGAAACAAATATCAAAAATAGCATTAGCCACCGCTCTCAAGCTCTTAAAGAGCTTATAAATTTTTTAAGATAAAAGTAAAAACCGTTGTCTTTGTGCCTGGCACGATGATTATGCTTGGTATGACATTGGGTCAGTTGTATAAGAAAGTTGTTGTTTAAAAATTTCTGTTCCTTGCACTCCCGGAGCAGCTACTCTAGTTTCCCAATGTAAATGTGGACCAGTTGAATGTCCATCAGAACCTACAGTGGCAAAAATTTCACCAGAACGTACACGATCACCTTTTTTTACATAAGCTTTTTCATTATGTCCAAAAACAGAGTATAAAATTTTTCCATCTTCTTGCTTTTGATTTTCATGAGCAACAATAACCGTATTAGCACCAAAACCCTCTACATAGCCGACATGCACCACTGTGCCTTCCCAAGGTGCTCTAATGACCGTACCTTGTTGCGCGGCGATATCAACTCCATTATGAAAATGATTATGACCATTAATTGGATGGCTACGATTTCCATAATCACTTGAAATAGTGCCTTGGACCGGCATTACCATTTGTGAATTTTGAGCTCTATTAAAATTTACATTAGTACTATTCATCATCTGCATTTGCATCATTTGTTGAGGGTTAATGCCCGAGCTAGAACCCATTAAACTCTGCATTAACATTTGTTGTTGCATTTGTGGGTTCATCGAATTTTGATTTCCATAAATAGACGCAGCAGCAGCAGGATTTTGCATCATCATTGATTGCATAAAAGAAGACATCGCATTGTCATTTTTATTTTCTTTATCATCATTATTAAAAGCCTCTGAAAACATTTGTGCCTGCATCATAGCAACCATTGCTTTAAATGTTTTTGGATCTTGCTGAATGCCATTAGCATCAGTGATACTTGGAATTGCCCCTGAAGCCGATGGATTACTATTTAATGAGCCTAAACGGCCCATAATTTGATCCATTCTTTGTTCAGCAGCAAATTGCTGTGGTAGTTGCGATCCCTCTAACACACTTTAATTTTACGTAAGCAAGGTTAACATATAGTTAAAAAGTGCCTTATTTAATTAATAGAGTTATACAAAAAAGGCTTTGTCTAATGAAATAAAAAGATTTATAATACTTAGAGATGGATTTACAAGAAAGAGAAAAAAACATTTTAGCGGGCTTAAGTCTTTTAATTTGCTTTTCGCTATTTTTCTTTATTTTTAAACCGAGCCTTGAAAAAAAATCGGAAATTGAAAAAGAAGTTAAAAGCCTCAAGCAAGAACTCAGAAAACCAATAGTAAACGCAACTATTGTTGAAGCATTAAATCAAAAAGTAGCTCAATTAAAAACTGAAATAGATACTTTAAGTAACCAAATACCTGAAACAGAAAAAAGAGGTTTTTTAATAAAAGACCTTGAAGATCTTGCAAAAGAAAACAAAATCGAAATTGTGAGTTTTGTACCAAAAGAAGCTGTCTCTGTAACAATGACAGGAAAAGAAATAGACAAAAGAGCCTCTAAGTACAAAAGAAAAACTCAAGCACTCGAAGAGAGACAAGCAAAAGTTTTAAAAACCATAATCAGCATAGATGCTAACGGTAAATTTGACGACATTATGAGTTTTTTCCAAGACATCATCACTTATTACAGAGCAGTTGAAGTCTCTGACTTAATTCTAACGAGAGCAGGTGCTAGTAAAAGAAACAGTGTAGATAAAAGATTTGGTGGCGGCAAAAGAGAAGATCCATTGCAAGCAGCAAAAAACATGGACTTAAATATCAATTTCACTTTACTTGCCTATACCGCACTACCAGAAAAACAAATAGATTAAGACAATGATTAAAGCACCCCGAGGAACTCAAGATATTTATGGAGATACCGCTGCTTTATGGCAAAAAATTGAGCAAGAGGCTCTAAGGATATTTCAGCAAGCCGGTTTCCAAGAACTGCGAACTCCAACTTTTGAAGCTAGTGAACTGTTTAATCGCGCGGTTGGTGAGTCAAGCGATATTGTCAACAAAGAAATGTATACTTTTTTTGATCGCAGTGAACGCTCATTAACACTCAGACCAGAAGGCACAGCTGGTGTTGTTAGAGCCTTTATTGAAAATGCTTTTGACCGACAAGGATTACCAAGTAAAATTTGGTATCGAGGTCCGATGTTTCGCTATGAACGCCCGCAAAAAGGTCGTTACCGCCAATTCAACCAAATAGGAATTGAAGTGATTGGTGCCAAAGCACCTTATAGCGATTTAGAAATTATCAATTTAGGCGTTGAATTAATGCAAGCACTAGAAATCAAAAACCTCGAGCTACATATCAACACACTTGCAAACGCCGCTTCAAGAGAGCTTTATACACAAGCTCTTAAAACTTTTTTAGAAACTCATTTAGAGCATGTCTGTTCTGATTGCCAAACTCGCTTCAGACAAAACCCTTTACGATGCCTTGATTGTAAAAATACAGATGACCAAAAAATCTATGCCAAGGCTCCAAAAATTTTAGATTTTTTAGATAAGGAATCCGAACAAATTTGGCAAGATTGTCAAAACGGTCTTGAGGCGCTAGGCATCAAATATAAAATTGATGCAAATCTTGTGCGCGGCTTAGATTACTACAATCATTTGGTTTTTGAATTAAAAAGTTCTTGCGATACACTCGCAAACCAAAACACAGTGCTTGCTGGCGGTCGCTATGACAATTTAGTAAACACCTTAGGTGGGCAACAAGTTGCCGCCTGTGGCTGGGCGCTTGGTATTGAAAGGATAGCTAGTTTAATTACTGCACAAACAAAACAAGAAAAACTTTTTATCATTTCTGACAACGAACTTGAAGCATTAAAACTTGCAAAAAAATTACGTCAAGATTTAAACATACAAATTGAATTTGCCTTTGAAAATAGTAAATTCAAAAAACAACTCGAAAAAGCAATCAAAAAATCTTATAATTGGGTTTTGTTTTATTTAGAAGACGAGAGAAACCAAAATCATTTCAAAGTAAAAAATCTTTTTACAAACACAGAATATGATAAATTAAACTATCAAGAACTAATTGAAAAAATCAGCAATGTATAAAGTACCCACACTTCAAGACAAAATTTTATGCGCCATTCTTTATGCTGGTTTATTTGTGCCCCTGATTACATATTTGCCAATAATTTGGATTATCGTGGCGCGCCTCAAAAAAATCTACCTTAAAGAATTTGTGCAATATCATTGCTTTCAAGCCGTACTTTTTAATATGTTGATTTTCTTTTTACCAAATGCCTTTGATTTACTGCTTTCATTTACAGTAAATTTACTTGATATTTTGTTTGCAATTATCCCGCTCACCAAGCTTTTTAGCGATGGCTCCTCTTTAAACTTGCTTGGTATCAAGAGTTTCATTTTAGAAAACTACTTTATTTTTATTAGAATCCTAAGCTTTTACGCCATTATTTGGACCCTGCGCGGCAAATACACCAATATTCCGCCTCTATCACAGGCTATCAACCATTTTCTTAGATAAAATTCAGCCGTCACTAGACCTGTTATCTGCATAAAAATATCTCAAGCTGGGTATATTATTTTTAATCATGTTTCTAGCAGAAAAAATTATAGACAATCTAATAGAGTCAATGGACGACTCAGATTTAGCTCAATTGGAACAAATGGATGACCTAATGGCTTTTGAATATTTAGCCAAACTTTACCAAAGCAATTATGGTGCCTTGCCAAGTGGTACAGGAATTTATTTTCTTCGCAATAAATTTCAACTTGGCACAAAAGAAGAAAATATTCGTTTTATACCAAAAAGTTTCTTTTAAGGGACTGATTACGGGTTTGGAAGCACGCCCTTTAAAAGCCCTTCTCAATTATCTTTAAAAAGCATATTTCTATATGCTATTATTCCAGTTATGACTAAAGTTTTTTATGAAGTAGACGCTAATTTAGAGATTATTAAAGCAAAAAAAGTTGCCGTAATTGGCTATGGGTCTCAAGGACACGCACATGCCTTAAACCTAAAAGATAGTGGTGTTGATGTCAGAATCGGACTTTATGAAGGTTCAAAATCATGGGCAAAAGCAGAAGCTGATGGTTTAAAAGTAACTACCGTTGCACAAGCAACACAAGAAGCTGACTTAATAATGATTTTGCTTCCAGATGAAAAACATGCAGAAGTTTATAACAAAGAGATCAAACCAAATCTAAATAGCTCAAAAACTCTTGCTGTAGCACACGGCTTTTCAATTCATTTTAATCAAATTGTTGTACCAGAAGATGTTGACGTCATCATGATTGCACCAAAAGGACCCGGACATAGAGTAAGAATCGTTTTTGAACAAGGTTTTGGCGTACCTGCTTTGATTGCTGTTTACCAAGATGTTACAGGTAGCGCCAAAGATATCGCTTTGAGCTATGCAAAAGGTGTTGGTGGAACTAGAGCTGGTGTTTTTGAAACTAATTTTAAAGAAGAAACAGAGACAGATCTTTTTGGAGAGCAAGCTGTTTTATGTGGCGGTTTATCAGCCCTGATTAAAGCTGGTTTTGAAACTTTAGTTGAAGCTGGTTACTCAGAGGAAATGGCTTATTTCGAATGTTTACACGAAGTAAAATTAATTGTTGATTTGATTTACGAAGGTGGACTTGCAAAAATGAGAGATAGTATTTCAAACACTGCTGAGTATGGAGACTATGTTTCTGGACCAAAAGTTATCGATGCTTCTGTAAAAGAAAGAATGAAAGAAGTATTAGAACATATTCAAAGTGGTAAATTTGCTCGCGACTGGATTTTAGAAAATCAAGCTCACCAAGCAAGTTTCAAAGCAACAAGAAACAATGAAGCTAACCATAAAATAGAATCTGTTGGTAAAAGTCTTAGAGGACAAATGGATTTTTTGGCGCATCAAAGAGCCATCTCAGCGAATAACTAAAATAGTTTGTGCACATCAGGCTTGTATTCTTCAGTGATACCCACTGTAAAATTGTTATTGATTTGACCGGGGTGCCCTAAAAACTTGAACTCTTCACTAATCCAAACTTCAGATTTCTCGTTTAGCTGAGTATTGAGTTTGATGATGTCACCTTTTTGCAAATTAACAACTTCATTTAAAGAAAGTTCGCCACGAGCCAAAACAATTTTTACCGGCAAATAACTATTTGCAAGTTTACTAATAATAAAATCTTTTGCATCAGAATTTACCAAACTATCATTTTTATAATTTGATTGTCTGGTTAAAGTTGAAATAATGTCCTCTAAAGCAGAATAAGGAATACAAATAGTAGTTAAACCTAAATCCTCTCCAATAGTAACGTTGATAGTAATTAAAGCAACAATATCAGAAGGCGCAGCTACTTGAGCGGCAGAAGGATTACCTTCAAGCGCCACAAGGTCAACTTCATCTGTCGCTGGTACTAAATTTTGCCAAGACTCTGGTAAAAATTTTAAAATTCTTCTAAGTGTATCTTTAACGATTCCAGTTTCTACATCAGAAAGTTCGTCTGACTTTAAAGAAGACTTACCAATTCCGCCTAAAAGCCTATCCATAATTGCACCAAGCAAATGTCTTTCCATACCAATAGAAAACTGAGTTGATAAGGGGTACATATTTAAAACACCCATAATTAAATCCTGTGGCATTGATTCTACATAGTCACCGTAGGTAAGTTGTTGCACATTTGCAACTGAAAATTCAATAGGCATTCTTAAAGCTGAGTTCAAAGCCAAAGAAACTTGCCTTGAAAAATGTTCATGAATACCACTTAAAACTTTCAAATGATCTTTTGAAAATTTATCCGGATTTTTAAAATTATAATCTTTGATCTTTTTTACTTTGTCACGCAAAATACCGGGAAGCTGCTTATTACTGCGACCTCTTTTGCTAGGCAAATTTTGATTGAATAAACTCATTAACTAATTCCTCTATGATGACTGTAATAATGCTTACTGAACAATAAAATCTGTGAAATAAATATCATAGATTTTAAATTCACCATGCATTACATGAGCCAACGACTCTTTTATCTCTTCTTTAAGAGCGATTTTATTTTCATAACCTATAACTTCTTCCGAAGTTTTACGAGATAAATTAGTAATAATGACATCTTTGATAGCTGGCATTACATTATGTAGGTCCTCTTCGATTCTCATATTGTAAGCATGCTTTTCTTCACCTTCAAGCTCAGCATATTCTTCAAAGTCTTCAGAAAAAACTTTTCCAGTGATAGATAATTTTAAAAATCTATTACCGCTAACATCAGCTAAATTGACAACAAAATCTCCAAGCGGTAAAACCGGTAAATGGTCGGCTTCATTTGGCTCCCTATGTTCTTCAACTGTCTGATTTATGGTGATAGTTTTTGGAGCAAGTTGAAAGGCCAAAAATGTACCTCCAAATGCCGCAATAAAAATGAATACCACTAAAAGTATTGGATTCATTCCACCAGATTTTTCTTTTTTCTCTTTTTCGTCTGCCATATCGTAATTATTCCCAACTGTTTATAAAAATTTATATCAACCAAACTCATCACCAAGATAAGTTCTAAAAATTTTTATATAACAAAAATAAACAAGGTTATTTTAAATAATACTTTAACAACAATCCCTGAATATTATCGGGAATCAATCCATCAAAGTGACTAGATGACTGGCTTTGGCTTAAGTTAATTGATTGTAACTTTTCTTTGATCTGGGTTGAAGAAACTAGATAATCAAAATCTTCAACTAACTGATAATCAATTTTTAAATTGTCTAATGCTTTTGTACTATAAGCTTTTCTATTGAAAACAATAAAGCTTAGATTATTTTGTAAAAACTCAAAATCATGCCATTGGTCTAGATCGTTTATATGATCTGCCCCAATTATCATATAGAGTTTTGTTTCAGGAAATTCTTTTTTGTATTGTTTAATAGTCAAAGCAGTATAAGACGCTGACTCTCGTTCAATTTCTAAAGTGTTCACGCAAACTTTTTCAAAATCAAAAACTTTTTTTAAAAACAATAGTCTTTGTGCATCTGTAAAAATATTTTTTTCTTTGAAGGGAGAGACTTTATTTGGGATAATATCAATTCTGCTAAAATCAAAATTTTCTAAACAGTACTCAACCATTTGCACATGACCCAAATGCACGGGGTCAAAACTTCCACCAAATAGAGCAATTGATTTCATTTTTTATTTTGTTTGACCATCACCATCAATCAAAAATTTATAAGTACAAAGTTCTTTTAAGCCAATAGGACCACGCGCATGTAACTTACCAGTGCTAATGCCCATCTCTGCACCATAGCCAAACTCTTCACCATCAGTAAACCTTGTTGAAACATTGACGTAAACACATGCTGATTGAATCATTTTTTTGAAAAATTCTGCGCTTTGTATATCTTCTGTAATAATTGCCTCTGAATGACCCGTTGAATGTGCATTGATATGCTCAACTGCTTCTTCGATATTAGCAACTGTTTTTAGAGAAACTTTTAAATCTAAATATTCTGTTTGATAATTTTTTTCATTTGCTTCTTTTAAGAATGGAAACTCTTTAATGATTTTTGTATCAGCAAAAATCTCTACATCATTTTTTATCAATGCTTGAATCAAAGACCCCAAAACATCTTCAGCAATATCCTCATGCACTAAAATTGATTCACAAGAATTACAAACACTTGGTCTTTGGACTTTAGCGTTAACAACAACCGCAACAGCTTTTTCGATATCTGCATCTTGGTCAATATAAGTATGACAAAGTCCACCACCAGCACCCATTACAGGAACAGTTGCATTTTCTAAAACAAATTGATTCAAAGATTCAGAACCACGCGGAATAACCAAGTCAATTTCATTACTTGCTTTTAGTAAAACCTTACAGCCTTCTCTAGATTGATCTTTTAAATATTGAATCGCTTGAAAAGGTACACTCGTTTGTTCTAAGGCTCTTTCAATAACTTGCATAATAGCAAGATTGGTATGCCATGCTTGTCTTGAACCTCTAAGAACAGCGGCATTACCTGATTTAATAGCAAGTGCAATAGCATCAACAGTTACATTTGGTCTTGCCTCATAAATAATACCAACAACACCAATTGGCACTCTAATTTTTGTAATTTGCATTCCTTTTGGATGTTGCCAACCATCTAAAATTTCATTGACTGGATCTTTGATATTAATTAACTTACGAACTGCATTTGCTATCGACATGACGCGCTCAGAATTTAACATTAGGCGATCTTTGAGAGCTGGCGATAAATCAGCATTATCAGGATTTTGTAGATCTTTTTGGTTAGCATCAACCAAAAAATTTACAGATTCTCTAAGCTCTCTTTCGATTAATTCCAGAGCATAGTTTTTTTCTAAAGCAGAAAGATTTGCCATATAAACAGAATTAGCTTTCGCTAATTTAATTTGAGCTTGTAGATTCTTGAACTATTTGCATTCTTTGCTCCTGAGAAAGATCTAAATTATCACTAGTACATTCACCATTCATTAAGCAAGAATTATAACAAATTGCTAGAAAAACTAGGGGTTACTATTTAATTTCACAAAAAAAATAAGCTTGTTAACCGAAGCTTAATTAAGCTGCTGTACTTTATCTATATGTTACATAGTCATGAAGAAAAAATATTAAATGGTTTGCTTAATGCAGTTGGTGATAGACAACAATTACTTGCAAATAACCTAACTAATGTAAGCACTCCGGGCTATGTTAGACAAGATATGGACTTTAATAGTGTTCTACGTGATTTAAAAAATAATAATTCACACAAGAGCGTTGATACTATGATCGAAAATGCAACTTATAGAGACGAAACACAAAAAGCAAGTTATGAAAATGAACTTGCAGAAATGTCAAAAAACCAATTGCATTATGTTTTACTTACCAGAATTAATGGACATATTTATAAACACCTAGAAGAAGCAACTCAGTCAGGAAGGGCAGCATAATGAGTTTATTTAATATCTACGACACAGCACATAACGGTTTAAAAGCAACTAGAGGAGTAATGGAAATTTCTTCTGAGAACGTTGCCAACATGCTCACACCGGGCTATAAAGCAAAAAAAGCAATCCTAGCAGCAAGAGGAGATAACGCAAGTTTTTCTGAAGTAGTTGCAGAAATTGGTAACAATAAAGCTGGTTCAGCTTTATTAAAAGGTGATGCCGCTCGTGGTGCCATGATTGCAGAAGTTAGCGTAAATCAAGAAGCTGGAGTAAAAGTTTATATGCCGGGTCACCCACTTGCAGATGCAGACGGCAATGTTGAAATGTCCAATGTTGATGGCGCGCAAGAAATGCTTACGATGATGGATGCCGTAAGACAATACAAAGCAAATTTAAGTATTGTAGAAATGGCAAAAAAAGCATCTCAAGAAGCACTTAACATGACCAAAAATAGTTAATTAGGGTTTTAATAACTGAAATTCAGGAAGATCAATTTTAAATTTGTGTAAAATTTGTTTTGTAAAGTTATAGAAAACCTTTGCAAAATTTGATTTATCCAAAGAGTGTAAATCATACTTTGGTGTTTCTGCATCACGCTCTTTGTATGCACTATAACCCTCTTTAAAAGCTGATAAAGCAATCCAAGAAGCGAGTATAGGTTCTAAGAGATTTGCCAAACTTGGACTAAAAGAACTTATAGATTGTCTTAGCATTAAGGCAAAAGAATTTGCGCCACAAATATAGTCTTGATTACCAGAAGTAAAAGCCGCTTCTATTTCTTCTTTATTGTCTTTGTTATAAAAATCTTTTTGTAAATCATAAGCTAAACGTCTTTTGACACTCGCGCTCATCCACATTAAAGCCGCATTGAAGACAGGCATAATTTTTGTTAAAAGATTTCCAAGAATAGGAATATTTTTTGCTGGTTGATTTATTTGTTGTTTAAAAAATTTTGGCAAAGATTTAAAAACAATGACCATACCTGAAACACTTGCTGTGAGCATGTTCATAGCACCTATAAGTTTATCTTGGACTTTTATAAAATCTTTAGTAGAACTTAGTGACTTGCCGTCAGGATTTTTTATAGCAAAAAATTTAGCAACTAATTTAAAAATTCGAGCAAGGAGGGGGTTGATTTCTTTTTTGTCTTCTTGGGCAGATAGCAAATGATTTTCTGCAAATTCTCCAAATGATTCATGCATATAAGAAACCCAATCACCTTGAAAACCAGTACACAAGCTACCTGCAACAGACATGAAAAATTCAAATATCGATGCCTTTTCAGCAACTTCACTAAACTGTTTTAAAGTATTCATTTTCTTGTGCAATAAATCTTGATTAGATTCTTGGGGATTTGTAAAATCAATAGTTTGCGCCAAAGCCTTATTACGACTTGCAATATTCGCCATCAAAGTATTTATGGGTAGTTGTTCTTGAATTAAATGCAAATCAGCCCTTTATATTGAGAATTTTTCTCAATAAGCTTAAATTACTATAATATACTTATTGAGAATGATTTGCAATAAATTTATTATCTATTAATATTAATCTTTGATTTTAAGAGTTTTTACTCAATATCTTTCAAATTTTATAGATAAAATAAAGATATGCAAGAAGACAATATTTATGACTGCATCATTATTGGAGCGGGCCCAGCAGGACTTTCAGCTGGTTTATATGCTTCAAGAGGAAATTTAAAAACATTAATTATTGAAAAAGCCATTGTTGGCGGGCAATTACAAGTCACCCATGAAATCGAAAATTATCCGGGCATGGATCACATGACTGGTCCTCAAATTTCAGATGCAATGGAAGAACAAACAAAAAGGTTTGGTTGCGAGGTTTTGGTAAATTCAAAAGTAACAGCTATTGATCTACAAGCTCAACCAAAAAAAATCCTTTGTGATGATAAAGAATATTTTGCAAAAACCGTCATTATCGCAAGTGGTTCTGATCATAATCACTTAGGAGTACCCGGCGAAGAAGAACTTGGCGGCAAGGGTGTAAGCTATTGCGCTGTTTGTGATGGTGCTTTTTTTAAAGAGCGTGAACTCGTTGTTGTTGGCGGGGGTTCATCTGCAGTTGAAGAAGGAAATTTTCTTACAAAGTTTGCTTCAAAAGTTACTTTGGTTCATAGGCGAGATGAATTAAGAGCTGAGAGAATTTTACAAAATAGATTTAAAGCAAACCCAAAAACTAATATCATCTGGGATACTGTATTTGTTGATATAAGTATTAACGGCGATATGCTAGAGTCACTTCTGTCACTTTAAAATCTGTTCAAAACTAATGAAATTACAGCAATTTCCAAAAATATTTGCGAGGGTGTGTTTATTTATGTGACTAATTTGGCTTTTAAGCCCAAACACTCAATACCTTGACGGCAGTGTTGCCATTGACGGTGCAGGCAAAATTTTAACTAACGAAAAAATGGAAACTAATATCCCCGGTGTATTTGCTTGCGGAGATATAAGAAATACTCCATTAAAACAAGCGGTCACCGCCGCTTCAGATGGATCACTTGCCGCAACTATGGCAATTGCTTTTGTTGTCTACCGCGTAGAGTTTAGAAAAAGTAGCTGCTCTGTCGTACTCTTCCCATTAACTAATCTTGCTAATTACAGCAGTTGAATATAAGAAATGAAAACTACTTTTAACAACACCTTGATCTTTAAGTTGCTGAACAGCTTTGTTGAAAAGATTAACTATTTTCTCAACCCCAACTCTGTCTCTAAATTTTGAGAAAAAACTTGCTTCAGGTGTTGATTCTTTCAGTCCAAAACCACAAAACAATTTAGCCGATAAATTTTCTTTGAGATGTTTTGCCATCTTACGATCTGAAATATCCTCAAATTGCTGTAAAAAAGCTGCTTTAAAGGCTCTTTCTATCTCTAAGCCCGGAGCACCATTGTTTTCACAGTAACAATCATGCAAGTCCTTACATAAAATTGTAAAGTCAATTAATTCAAGAACTTTTCGTAAAAGATGATCCTTTTCCACTAATTCTTCCAATAAATCTGAATAAATATCCTGTTGACCTTTGTCTAAATTAAGCATAGAACTCTCTCCTAGACTATATTACAACAGGTTTTTATGCTTTTGAAAAGATATTTTTTTAGAGGGGTTTGGATTCAGTCGCATTATCTAATTTCTACTGTTAGCTTTACAAGAAAAATGAACAATTCATTAAGCTTAATGAGAATCATTCTCACTAGTGCCTAGTTAATGATATTCTTTCTCAATAACATTATGAAAAAAGTTATTTTAGTTTTAGTCTTAATCACAGTTGCTGCAACAAACAAAGTTTTTGCTTGTTGTGGGGCAGAAGCCATTAGAGGTGGAGCTGTTTCAGGACCGATTAATACAATCCCTGCTTATACAATTCCCAAAGGCAATACTATTATTCAACTTGGATTACAACACCAAAATAACGGCAGATTAAATGGGCTACAACAATTTCGTATCAAACAAAACGGAACTGAAACAGAAGATTCATATGGAATTTTAAGACCATCTATCTCTGTTGCTCATGGTATTACAGACAGATTTACAATGGCGATTAACGTTCCTTATTTTATGAACTTTGATATCAAAGAGCATGAGCATGGCGATATCGAAGATTACGGTGACTCTATTGGTTGGGGTGATATTTCTTTAATTGGTGAGTATAATTTTTTGAAATCAGAAAAACATAAATTTAATGCCGCTGTTCTTGCTGGTATGAAATTTCCAACTGGTAACGCTGATGTAAAAAATAACGAAGGAAAATATTTTTCAACTCAAGAACAACCAGGTAGTGGATCTTTTGATCCAATGTTTGGAGCGGCACTATCAAAATCACTAGGGCAATTTAATTTTGATGCAAACTTTTTATATAAACTCACAACAGAAGGCAAACAAAATATTGATATTGGTGATGTGCAAAGTTACAATGTAGCTGTTTCTTATCCAGTACATAGATTCTTTGAATCATCGATGAGTATCAAAGAAAAAGTTGATTACTACAAAAACCGCGAATTAAATTTTGTTGAGAAAATTGTACCTGAACATATTTTTGGTGTAGATGTTGGTTGGGATTTGGTTTTTGAAGTCAATACCACTGTCCAAGGAGCACCAGAAGAAAACGGAGTACCTAGAGATAATTACGGTAACACCACTGTGTTACTAAGCCCCGGCTTAAGAATGATTGTTGACAATAAATGGATAGCAAATTTTAGCATTGGCTTTCCAGTAATTGATGAAAGAAAAGGGATACAAGGTGGGCAAGACTTAAATCTCTATCTTGGACTTGCAACATTCTTTTAAGCAGAAACTATATATTGTTGAATAGCTTCTAAAACCTCTTGCAAAAATTTTGGTAGCTCTTGATTGCGAGCATTTAATTTTTGCAATTCTGAACTAGTTAAAGTATGAGGGTCTTTGTCATCCTCAGGCTTTGACATAAGTTTTAAATCAATGCCTAGAGCGTTTTTCCCTTTAGTCTCAATAGAAAAACTACCTTGATGCGGATCTTTATGCAACTCTATACTATAATTTTCATTTTCAATAGCAACTGTAGTTGAAAAAATTGAATTATTGGCAGTCCAATCGTTAAATTCTGGTTTCTTTGCTCTTAAAATTTTCTCAACTTGATCTTCGGCTAATTTTTTCGTGTGGTTTCTGCGCTTTAAAGATTTATTCTCAACTATAGAGAAGTCGCTAAAATCAAATTTTTTCATATTATAATAATAACAAGTTAATAAACCCTTTAAGGGATTTTTAGTGGCTCATTAAATTTTGCCGTGCATCCAAGATCAATAATTTGACTGATTCAATCGCTCTTTCAAGATTGTCATTTGTTATAACATAATCAAATTCATCAATAAATTTCATTTCTTCAGAAGCTTTTTTTAAACGTTTCTGCAAAACTTCTTCTGTTTCTGTTGCTCTTGTTCTTAAACGCTTTTCTAATTCAGCAATAGAGGGTGGCACCAAAAAAATACTTAAAGCCTCAGGGAATTTTTTCATTACCTGCAAGGCACCTTGAACTTCTATTTCTAAAAAAACATCTTTACCATTTGCCAAAGTATCTAAAACAAATTCTTTTGGTGTGCCATAAAAATTTCCAACAAATTCTGCCCACTCTAATAAAGCATCATCGTTAATCATTTGTTCAAATTCTTCTTTTGTTTTAAAAAAATAATTTACTTTATCAACTTCTCCGGGTCTCATTGCTCGAGTAGTACAAGAAATTGAAAATTCTATATCTTCTAAGTCTGCAAAAACTTGTTTGACAATAGTACCTTTACCAACTCCAGAAGGACCTGTGAAAATAATTAAATTGTTTTTTTGTTCTTGTGGCACGATAATAAAATTGTGTTTATTATACTTTATTCCACTTAAAAAACAAATTAATAAAAAATATTAGGCTTTCACAGATACAAATAAATAATTTGCTTCAACAGCATCTATTACAACACAGCTCCCTGCGCCAATATGGGTTTTTTCAGATGATTTAGCAAGCCAAGTTTCATCAAAATCTATTAATTTAACCAAGCCGGGTTCATTTGTGTTTATATCTTTAAAAACCATCGCTTCTTTACCAAGTAACTTTTCGGCATAGGCTTTACCAAGATCTTGGCTATCGCTTGAAATTGAAAAAAGCATTTTTAAAAAAGGTCTTACTACAAACAATGATAAAGTACTCAAAATTAAATTTATTCCTAAAAGCCAAGTAAGCGAAACATCGGCAAACTGATCTACTAGACCTGTAATCAAACAGGCTAAAGAAAAACAAATAAACAAAAAAGTACCCGGGGTAAAAGCTTCGGTAACTAAAAGTAATCCTGCTATTAAATAAAATACTAAATGTGTTTCCATAAAATTTTAATTGGCTGATGTTTGTTTACTTGTAAAAAGCTCTCCAGCAGCTGCAATTCCACCAAGTGCCGTCATTGACTCAGTTGGAATAAAGACTTTATTTGCTTGACCATCTGCTAATTTTTGCAAAGTATCCATATAAATAATTTGCAATACTGCCTTGTCCGCGCCTGCTTCCTTGATTTTTTCTATATATGTTTTTGTTGTCAGCGCCTCAGCTTCAACTTCTAATCGCAATTTTTGAGCTTGTGCTTCTGCTCTTTTGATCACAGATTGTTTTTCTCCTTCTGCTTGCAAAATTGCTGACTCTTTTTTTCCTTCCGCTTCTAAAATTGCGGCACGACGATTTCTTTCGGCTTGCATTTGCACATTCATAGACCTTTGAATATCATCAGGTGGGTTAATGTCTTTTAACTCTATTCTGTTTGTTTTTACTCCCCATTTAGCGGCTGCCATATCAATAATTTGTTGTAATTTTGTGTTAATCAAATCTCTAGAAGTAAGCGTTTCATCTAAAGTCATCTCGCCAATAATATTTCTTAGTGAGGTCAAAGCTAATTGCTGAATGGCATAAACTAAATTACTAATTTCATAAACTGCCGAGTAAGGATTGACAATTTGATAAAAAACAACTGCATCAACATTAATATTAACGTTATCCATCGTAATCACACTCTGTGACTCTAGCGGCAATACCTGCTCCCTTAAATCAATAGTTCTATCTAAGGTATCAATAAAAGGAACTAAAATATTAAAGCCGGGTTGCAAAGTTTTTGAATATTGCCCAAGCCTTGTAACTAATCCACAATAACCTTGATTAATAATTTTAAAGGCACCAAAAAATATCAAAAACACAAAAAAACTAATTGCACATAGAACAAAAATAATCATGGTTTTTATTCTATAACAAAAAAAAGGAAAAAGAACAGTTTGCTACTGTTCTTTTTTGAGGGAGGGAGAATTGAATTTTAACTTGGTTTGCAGAACTTTGTTGTGCTCTCTTGTAACTATATAAATCCCAAAAAAAATCTTTATGACAAAAAATTACATAACCAGACCTTAACTTCCTGCTTGCAATAAGATTGATCAGTAAATCACTTAAAACTTAGGTTTTCATGGCGACTCACCCAGTAAATTTGCAAATTGAAAAATAATTAGCTTGATTTATTGCATTATGAGACAAAAATAACACGGTCCGAAGTGTCTTAATAAGAGTAACTAGTGTGACAATATATAATTTAAAACTGTTCTTACCGGAATACCAGATGCACCTTTTGGCGACCAATCCATTTCTTGATCAAACCAACAAGGACCAGCTATGTCCAAATGTGCCCATGGGATATATTCGTCTGAATTTTTTCTTTTTCCCACAAATTCTTGAATAAACATTGCTCCATTTTGCGCGCCTGCTTTTCCTTTTGAGCCAGCATTAATCAAATCAGCAATACTAGATTCCAAACTTTCTTTGTACTCATCATAAAGTGGTAACTGCCAAATTTTTTCTCCAACACTCAAAGCAGAATCTTTCAAATCTTGAGTGAGTCTTTCATCATTTGACATTATTGCAGCAGCAATATTTCCCAAAGCAACAACACAAGCACCAGTCAAAGTTGCAAAATCAATAATTTCATCTGGATTTTTTGTTGAAACATAAGCAACAGCATCTGCTAAAGTCAATCTTCCTTCCGCGTCAGTATTATTGACTTCAATTGTTTTACCATTCATTGCTGTAATCACGTCTCCCGGGCGATAAGCTTTACCTGAAGGCATGTTCTCAGTTGCTGCAATAATTGCTGTAATTTGCAAATTAGCAGGCTGTAGAGCAGCAATTGCATTCATGATTCCAATAATAGCGGCAGAACCTGCCATATCTTCTTTCATCATCTCCATCGATTTAGCTGGTTTTAACGATAAACCACCACTATCAAAAGTCACACCTTTACCAACTAAGGCAATATGTTTTTTGATTTTGCCTTTTGGCTTGTAAGAAAATTCAATAAATTTTGGAGCCTGATCAGAACCTTGAGCAACTGCTAAAAAAGCTCCCATGCCTAATTTTTTACATTCAGCCGCTTCTTTGACAGTAATTTTTAAATTATTTGCTTTGATTTTTTTTGCTTCTTGTGCCAAATAAGTTGGTGTCACAGCGCAAGCTGGCTCCCAAACTAAATCTCTTGCAATACAAGTTGCATCAGCTATCACGATTGCCGTTTTAACTTGTTTTTTTGTTTTTGTATCTAAATTTGAACTAAAGATTTTTAATTCTTGTATTTTGTGTTTTTTGCTTTTTAATTTTTCATTTTTATACTTCAAAAAATCATAGCTTACCAAAATCGCAGTTTCTGCAAGTAAATCAGCTTTTTCAGGTTGCCAAAAAGCAATTTTATTAGCTTTTATATTTCTTGCTTCGCGAATTGCTGCAGCATAAGCTTTACGTAATTTATTAGTTTCTATATTTTCTTTTGCTAATCCGACTAAAATAATTTTTTTGATTGATTTAAAAGCACTAGAAACTTTCACATGTTTTGAAAGTTCTATAACCAAAGTTTCTCCTAAATCAAATTTAAAATTATTGCTTTTTATAAATTCAGAAATAATTTCAGCAAATTTTTTATCTAGTTGTTCTAATAAAGAGCCTTTTTTGTAATCACAAAAAATTAAAGTATCTTGATTGATTTTAGATTTGCCAGAATAATTTTCAACAGTAACTTTCATATAACTAATCTTACTACAACAAATTTAAAACAAAAAAAAGTCCAATCTTGTGATCGGACTTTTAATTTTTTTACTTTGCATAAAAAGAAAAAATATTTATTTTTTCTTTTTAGCTGCAGGCTTTTTCTTAGCCGCTGGCTTTTTAGCTGCTGCTTTTTTTGCTGCAGGTTTCTTAGCCGCTGGCTTTTTAGCTGCTGCTTTTTTTGCTGCAGGTTTCTTAGCCGCTGGCTTTTTTGCTGCTGCTTTTTTTGCTGCAGGTTTTTTTGCTGCAGGTTTTTTTGCTGCAGGTTTTTTAGCTGCTGCTTTTTTTGCTGCAGGCTTTTTCTTAGCCGCTGGCTTTTTTGCTGCTGCTTTTTTTGCTGCAGGCTTTTTCGCCGTTGTTTTTTTCTTTGTTGCCATTTTTTAATTTCCTCCAGATTGCTTCGGACTTAAAACCAAATTGCAATAAACAAAAATAATAAATTAAATTTATGTTTTATGCAACCCGATCATTTTTTTTAATCAAATGTACAGAGGCCTTGTACCCATCAATATTATAGTTTTAACCTTCATCGAAAAGACTACTCAAAAAAAATAATACAAATGAATGTACGTTATTAAAGAACCTAAAAACTCGAAATGGTTCCTGAAAAATTCTAAATAGCCATTCTAAATTTAAAAATCGAAAAATTTTTGCTGCTCTTTTTTTCTCTTCTGACCAAATATCAAAGGCACCTCCAACACCAATTTTAGTAATGTTTTCAAGGGTTTTTTGATGTTTTGCTAAAAATTTTTCTTGTTTTGGGCAACCTAAAGCAACAAATAAAATTTCTGTTTGCGAATTTTTTATTTCTTCTAAAATTTTTTCTTCTTCATCAATTTCGAAGTATCCATGATGACAAAAAACTAGTTTTTCAGAAAATTTTTTTTGTAATTTATTACAAACCTGCTGTGTTGATCCAAGAAATGCAATTTTTTTATAGCGCCCAATTAATTTTTCTGCAAGATCAATTCCCGGAATTTTAAAAATATTTTTTGCGAAATCCGTTCCTTTATATATAAATTTTGCCAACAAAACAATAGAGATAGAATCTGCTATTATCCAATCTGCTTTTTGCAAATCTTCAATAAAATCACGGCTTTTTTGCATAAAATGCAAATGCTCCATGTTTAAAGTTACAATAAAGTCACCTTGATTTATATAATCTAAGTCGGCAAAACTAAAAGAATCTATATAAATATCAAAAAATTTGCGTCTTTGGCGCATTATTTAATAATATAAGGCAAGAAAGAAAATGTCAGAAAAACTTGAAAAAGTATCGCAATATTAGGCTCAGGAGCATGGGCGAATACTTTGGCTTTTTTATTTGGACAAAATAATTTTGTAACTCTTTGGGATCACAACAACTCACGCGTTAGACGAGCTAACAAAACTCGCCGCTTCAAAAAACCCATCACCCAAAAATACCCTGATAATGTTGCCATTACTAATGAATTAGCAGATGTTTTAAAGTGTCAAATTATTATAAACGCTGTTTCGCTAAAAGGAATGGCAGAAGTTTTTGGCAAACTTTGCCTTTTAAAGCCTTCTAAAAATATTATTTTTTTAAATGCCGCAAAAGGAATCGATGCCGAAAACCTGAAAACTCCAAGCGAAATTATCAAAACTTTTTGTCCAGAAAATGAAGTTGCGGTTTTATCAGGACCGAATTTAGCAAAAGAACTTATTAAAGGCAAGCCAATGGTTACAGAAATTGCCTGCAATAACAAAGAAATTGCTATTGAATTACAACAAATTTTAAATACACCAAGCCTAAGAATTTATATCAATGCAGACCTTAAAGGTGTTGAACTTTGTGGTGCTTTAAAAAATGTAATTGCCATTGCGGCTGGCGCGTCTGATGCACTGGGCTTAGGAGAAAGTGCAAAAGCTAGTCTAATTACTCGAGGCACCAATGAAATTGGCAAGTTTTAAAACATTATCATTGTGATGAGACAACTTTATTAGGTCCAGCAGGCATCGGAGATTTGGTTGCCACCTGTTCAAGTTCTTTGAGCAGAAATTATCGAGTAGGCTATTTTTTAGCACAAGGCAAAAAAATAGAAGACATCCAAAAAAAAATCGGCGAAACTGCGGAAGGAGTAAATACAACAAACGCAGTTCATAAAATTATTCAAGAAGAAAATTTAAGTATGCCCATTTGTAATGAAATTTATAAAGTAATTAATAACGAAATCAATTCAGTTGATGCGCTTTTAAATTTGATGAAAAGGCCTTTGTCAAACTAATTAGTTTTAGAAACTATTTCTAAACATATAAAGGGACTGATTCCAAACCCTACTTATGCCCAAATCTAAAGACTCGAGATACTTATTACGGGTTTGGAAGCACGCCCATAAAAAGCAAAAAACCTCTGAGTTTTCATCAAAGGTTTTTTGTTTAAGTAATTTCTAAAAAGAAAAACTTATCTCTTAGCTTTTTTCTTAGCAGCAGCTTTTTTAGCAGTTGCTTTTTTAGCAGCAGCTTTTTTAGCAGCAACTTTTTTAGCAGCTAATTTAGGCGCTTTACCACTTTGAACAGCAGCTTTCAATTCAGAACCAGCTGAAAATGCAGGAGCATTTTTCGCAGGGATCTTAATTTTTTGAGAAGGGTTTTGTGGATTAACTCCAATTCTACCTTTTCTCTTACGTCTTTCAAAAGTACCAAAACCAACTAAAGTGATTTTGTTTCCTTTTGATAATTCAGTCGTAATAGTAGCTAAAACAGCTTTGATTGCATCATCTACTTGAGACTTAGCTAATCCTGTTTGTTCTGCTACTGCTTCGATCAATTCAGCTTTATTCATTTGTTTCTCCTTAGTTTATGTTTCACAAAGATTTGTAAAACTTATACTTGAACTCTGTGAAAAAAATCATTGATTAATTTCACGAATTAAAATATAACTCTTTTGCATTTTTATGTAAACCACTTGTAGACTAATTTTCTAAATTTTTTTTTATTTAACGGCACTTCGTCAGTCAAAAACACTTGCTTTGTGACTCTCTCAGATATTGCCATAGCCGATTTTTGACAAAAAAATGAATTAGTTGTACCTTAAAAAGTTTTAGATTTTTTGTGCATAAATGATATGGCAATCGCCATAAGCTTTTGTCTTGAGAATATTGAGCTTCTGCGAAAACCCTGATAATAACTGGGTTTCTAGCTCTTTGTTTTTATACTCCATCAAAAAAAGAGCATTTTTTTTAGTTAAATCTAGGCTCAAAACTTGCTCTAAAGTTTGCAAATATTGCTGCACACTAAATTTAAAAGGAGGGTCAAAAAATACCATATCGATACTATTTTTTTTCTTTTGTACAATTTTTTTTAAAATACGTGGCAGTTCACCTTTGAAGATTTCGACCTCTTTTTCAAAAGCCATTGCCCGCATATTAGAATTTAAAAGCTTTAAGCACTTAGGGTCATATTCAACAAAGTTCACTTTTTTAGCCCCATTGCTCAAAAATTCAAAACCCATAGAGCCAGAGCCAGAATACAAATCAAGGATTTCTAGATCTGCAAAATCTTCATAAGGATCTAAAAGCTCACTTAAAAACATAGATTTAAAACTATTAATGATGGCTTCGCGCACCACAGCTTGAGTTGGTCTGAGCTCTTTTGCTGTTTCAGAAGAACTTAAAACCTTGCCTTTGTATTTTCCTGTAACCAAGCGTAAAACCATAGTATTTTATATTAATAGATTTTTGCAATGCTGATAAATCTTGTTGACAAAATAAGATCTAACTAGTGTTAGCTACTGTTAACAAAATTGGCAACAAGGCTCTTTTTTTGAAAAACAGGGATTAATGTAAAAGCATGCCAAGCGAAAGCACAACAAATTCAAAAACTAATATTTTAGTTGCTGATGACGAAGAATCATTAAGAGTTTTACTAAAAGCAGTAATTGATACCCAAGAGGAATTTGCCTTTTATGAAGCTATTGATGGTGAAGACACTTTAGTAAAAGTCAAAAACAAAAAACCACATATCTTGATTTTAGATGTAATGATGCCGGGCAAAAGTGGATTTGAAGTTTGTGAAATTTTAAAACAAGACCCAAATTTTCAAGATATTATAATCGTTATCCTGACAGCCAAAGGTCAAGAAAGCGATCAAGAATGGGCTGAATCTTGTGGCGCAGATTATTTTTTAAGAAAACCTTTTAGCCCACTTGAGCTTCTAGATATATTAAAATCAATAAAAAACAAACTTTAAAAAAATTACAATGAAATTACTTGTTATACACGGCCCAAATATAAATCTCTTAGGTACTCGAGAACCTGAAACTTATGGCGCATTAACGATGCAAGAAATTAATACGAAACTTGAAAATTTAGCAAAACAACATAAAGTTGAACTAGAGTTTTTTCAATCAAATATTGAAGGTGAAATCGTAACTCGTATTCAAGAATCTAAAAATTTTGCTGGCATCATAATCAACCCAGCGGCATACACACACACAAGTGTTGCCATTAGAGACGCACTCGCCGCTATAAAAATTCCTGCTATCGAAGTACACATTTCTAATATTTATAAACGTGAAGAATTTAGACACAGTTCGCTCACAGCACCAGTATGCCTTGGACAAATAAGTGGTTTTGGAGCAAAAAGCTATGAATTAGCTTTAATGAGTTTTATTGATTTGTAATTTTTTCAAGCTTTTCGCTACAATAAGCTCTGTTGTCAGTGAATTTAAAATACGAAAAAATACTTTTTGATCGCAAGCAAGGTGGCGAACTAAATGTTCTTACTTGTTTTCCAAATACTTATGAAATTGCCATGGCAAGCTTAGGCTTTCAAACTGTTTTTAAACTTTTTGCAAATAACCCCAAAACTCATACTTTTCGCTATTTTACAAATTACGCCGAAAATCCAAAAATTAGCCAAGCTGATAATTTAGATCTAGTAACAATTTCAATTTCTTGGGAATTGGATTTTTTTAATTTGTTTGAAATTTTACAAAGTTTAAATATCCCCCTAAAAGCAAAAGATAGAAATGAAAAACATCCTTTAGTTATTGGTGGCGGACCGGTGCTCACCGCAAATCCAGAACCTTGGGCTGAATTTTTTGATTTGATTTTAATTGGAGATAGCGAAAATTTAGTTGATGAATTAATTGATAAAGCCTGCCAAACAAAAAATCCCGAAGATTTTGCTGATATCGCTGGTGTTTACGCCTGCCAAAGTACAAAACAACAATACGTTGCAAGACAAAAAAGTTCTAAAAACGAACTTGCCGTATCAAGTGTCATTGCACCAGATGCCTGCTGGGATAATGTCGGTTTAATAGAAGTCGTTCGCAGTTGCCCAGAAATGTGCCGTTTTTGTTTGGCGAGTTATTTAAGTTTACCTTTTAGAGCGCCTGATTTTGAAGCTGATTTAATCAAAAAAGCAGATTTTTTATTGGAGCATACAAACAATATTGGTTTACTTGGAGCAAGTGTTACTCAACACCCTGAATTTATGCAATTGCTTGAGTATTTGGCAAAACATGAAAACAAGCCTAGAGTACAGATTGCCTCTGTAAGGGCGGCTACGGTGACAAAAGAAATGTGTGAGCTTTTGAGTAGCACTGGTAGCAAAAACCTAACCATCGCGATTGAATCGGGTTCTGAGAGGCTAAGAGATATAGTAAATAAAAAACTTAGTCAAGAAGCGATCTTAAATGCCGCCCAAGCGGCATCTGCAGGTGGCATCAAAAGCTTAAAACTTTATGGAATGGTTGGTATACCTTTTGAAATTCAAGAAGATCTAGAAGCAACAATTGAGCTACTAAGCGAAATTAAAAAACAAAACAAAGCACTAAAAATTGTTTGGGGTTGTAGTGTGTTTACACCAAAAGCTCAAACTCCTTTTCAAGATTATGGTATTGACCAAGAAGCAGAAAAAAAATTAAAACACATGATTAAAGCACTCAGACCCTTAGGTATTGAAGTACGCGAAGAAAGTTTTAAATGGGCGCAAGTGCAAGCTTTGATATCTAGAGGTGATCGTAATTTAGCTGATGTATTTATAAAAATTTGGCAAAGCAAAAAAACCGGTTTTAATATCTACAAAAAAATGCTCGACCCTAAACTCTATCAACATTTTGTCTTTGATACTTGGAACACTGACAGCAAATATCCTTGGCAAATTTTAATGAATGAAAAACAAAGTAAAATTTTACAAGAACATAAACAAACAGCTCTTGAACTTATATAATAAAAATTATGAAATATTGGCTAATGAAATCTGAACCTGATTGTTTTTCAATAGACGATCTAAAAAAAGAAAAAATCACTATTTGGGATGGAGTAAGAAACTATCAAGCGCGCAATATTATGCGTGATGAAATGCAACAAGGTGACCAAGTTTTGTTTTACCACTCAAATGCTAAGCCTCCTCATATTGCAGGGCTTGCCGAAATTAGCTCAAATTCAGCAATCGCAGACCCTACACAATTTGACCCCAAAAGTGAATATTACGACCCCAAATCAAGTCCAACTGAACCGCGTTGGATGACAGTAAAAGTAAAATTCAAAAAAAAATTTAAAGAAAGTCTAAGTTTAAATCAAATCAAAAATAATCCAAAATTACAAAGCATGAAACTGGTACAAAAGGGAGCAAGACTCTCAGTACAACCAGTAAGCAAAGAAGAATGGCAAGAAATTTTAGCAATGCTAAATTAACTGCTGCTAAGAAGTAAAACTTTTATCTAAGCCGCTTGACTTAAGTAGGGCTCAAAGACTGTATTTATAACGCCTAGACCCTCTGCAAGTTTTAAATCAGGCTGTAAATCATTTAACAGTTTTATCTTTTGCAAACTACTATGCAATCTTTCAACAACCTCTCGTTGATCTGCTTCCAATGAATTAAAAGGGTCGCTTATTTGAGCTTGAGCAATGACTTTTTGTAAATCTGCTATTTTAGGTTTTTTACTCGCCCTGTCAATACGCTCTACTAAATTACCAAGAGCAATAGATAAATCTTCTTTTTGTTGCTCCATTTGCTCTGGACTTATTTCTTCAGATTCTAGCATTTCATACAAATAAAAATATTCCCCGCATAAGCCATCAAGGGCATCCATTAATACAAGTGCAATATTATTGCAATGCTCATTTCTAAAAGAACTTAATTGCTCTGAAGAAAATTCTTTATGAAGCATAAGCTCGACTAATTTATCAAAAACTTCATATTGCCTATTCCACAAAGAAATATTGACCAAATTTAAAAGCTCATTTTTAAGATCTAATTTTTGATTTACATCAAGATTGTCACTAATTTGTTGGCTATAATCTTTTATAAATTTTTCATCAGTGATATCATCAACAAATTGATACAATTTTCTCGCAGCAATCTTTGTACTGATTGTCGGTTTTTCATGAAGGTCGCTTAAATGCTTTATTTGAGGATTTTGAGGATACCGTAGTCGATTTACAGGTCTCCAAGCTTTAGGCACATTCGAATTCTCGGAGCTTGGAAGGCTAAATCTTTTATGCCGTTCAGGCTCTTGAGAACCATCCCCAAAACCATCATAATTTTTAGCAAAATCAACCACAAAGAGTTATCTTAACATCAAGCTTTTAAAAATTCAAGTTCTTATGAACCCATATATAGCAACAGCTTTATTAACTTTCACCTAATAAAAATTTATAATATTTGCCAAAGCCAGTTTTTGCCATAAATTCAAACATTTCGTTGGGTGTATTCTCAAGATTAGTAAAATGATTTGATAATCTTAGCTTTTCTTCTTTTCTATAACCAGTCGACGTGGTTCTATCGAGATCAGCGTATTGAAAAAGCTCTACTAAAAATTTATCTGGGTTTTCTGGTGAAAATATTTTGGCAAAATCTCGGATTTTTTTTATTGCAGCTTCAATAATTTCTTGGCTTTGTTCTGGACTACAATCAAAACCATATTCATTTGATTGAGAAATATCATAAGGGCACTTTATAATAGATTTTAAAAAATCATCACGCATATAAGCATAAAGCTGATCTAATTTTTCTGAGCTATCTAAATTAGAATATTTTGCAATATTTTTTGCGGCATCAAGTTCATAAAAGCTCATTGCGATACGAAACAATTGAATAGCTTTTTGATTTGCGGTATATGAATTATCTTTTTTATCTATTAAAAATCGAGCAATCGCTTCAAGGTATGGAGAGTGTTTGGAATTTTCGGGTTCTTCCATTTCGCTAAAATCAAGAACTTCGTCAAATAGATCTGGAGGATTTTTCATTAATTCTAGTAATTGATTTTGCTCATTTTGATCTAAACCGAGCAAATAACAATAAAATTTTTCTTCTTCATTTAAAGAAGTTTGCGATTCTGGGCTTGAAAGAGCTTGTAAAGATTCTCTGTCAGTATCTTGGGTACCTTGATGCCCTTGGGGAGAAGAAAAATTTTCAAAACTTATCTCCTGCGGATGATATGAACTAGGTAAAGAAATTTGTCTATCTCTAGGGGTTAAAGAATACTCTAGCATAAAGATAATTGTATCTAAACGGCCAGCTCTTGTCAATACTTAACTAGAATTTTATTTTAAAATAAATCTGTTGGTGCTTGGGTATTTACCTCTGTTGCACGATGAAGCCCACTTAAAAAATCACCAGAATCGGTTGGCTGGATTTTGGTTGGCTGGTTTTGAATAGAACTTGAGTGATCATCACCGGGCGCAGCAGTTTCTACACCTTGTTGGCGGCAAGTATTAGAGAGAAAATCAATAATCAAAAACTCTGCAGGCTTTGCACAAATACAATTAGAAACACTAAGAGTCATAAAACTAAGCTTTCAAAGCCTCTAGTTTGTTTGCACCAAAAAAGAATTTTGAATCTTCATGAATGCTCATATCTAAAGTTTTTAATGAACCCACCGCTACTTCTAAGGGAACAGCAACTGTATCAAGTCCATGAATTGCCGCCATTTTACCCCAATCGCCATTTTCGATCATATCTGCGGCTTTGCAACCTAAACGCGTGCCAAGCACTCTATCATAAGCTGATGGACGACCACCACGCTGAACATGCCCAAGCACTGTTGAGCGGGTTTCACAACCTGTTTTTTCTTCGATAATTTTTGCCAAACGCTCACCGATACCACCAAGCTTTACGTGCCCAAAAGCATCTAATTCGGCATCTTTGGTAACATCAATACCACCTAAACGCGCTCCCTCAGCGGCAACCACAATAGCGTACTCTTGACATTGATAAGCCTTTTTTACAACTTGACAAAGTTCATCTATATCTACCTCTTCTTCTGGAACCAAGATATAGTCAGCGTTACCTGCGATTCCAGAATAACTTGCTATCCACCCTGCGTGTCTTCCCATAACTTCACAAACCAATACTCTTTCGTGTGATTTCGCTGTCGTGTGCAAATTATCAATCAAATCAGTCGCTATATTTACACAAGTATCAAAACCAAAAGTTACATCTGTACCAGATAAATCGTTATCGATTGTTTTTGGTACACCAATTACATTTATACCCTTGTCTCTATAAAGTTTAGAAGCTACTCCACAAGTATCTTCGCCGCCGATAGCAACCAGTGCATCAAGCTTAAGCTCTTGCATTGTTTTTACAACTGCATCAACGCCGCCTTCAATTTTATAAGGATTAGTACGAGAAGATTTTAAGATTGTGCCACCTTCACGCACGATATCTTCTGTATTTTCGAGATTAATATCCATAGTGATTGCCTCAACAGCTCCTTTCCAGCCATAACGCAATCCTTGTACTTGCCAACCATATTTTTTTGTTGCCTTATACAAAAGCCCTCTAATTACTGCATTTAATCCGGGACAATCTCCACCACCTGTTAATACTCCAACTCTTTTTGACATAATGACTGTTATTGTATACTAAAAACTAATATGAACGCAAAAAAACTATCAATATTTTTAGCTGGCTTTCTTTGGGTCTTAGTTGCTTTTCGCATTGGATTACGCGGTATTGAATGGCTAAGCCCGTATTTAGCAAACCCTGACTGGAAACTAAGTTTTTTAATTTTTTCATTTTTGATTGCTTTTTTTAAAGCAACTAAGGTACTTAAAAAATCTTGCGAACGCAATCTAGCAAACTTAGAAAAAATTCAAGAAAAAACTAGTCATTATTTTTTTGGCTGGTTAATTTTATACGGCAAAAAAGGTATTATTTTAATTTTGGTGATGATTGGGCTTGGGATAGGACTTAGATATTTAAGAGCAATCGGTATAGATAGTTTTAATATTTTTCCTTTTATCTATTTAGGTATTGCTGGCGCTTTATTACTGGGCTCTCAATATTACTTCAAAGCATTAAAATAAAAAACATTACTTGATTTCTGGATTTTTTTTTAGTCTATAAGTTATGATATGGACTATTACAACGTAATAATTGTTTTTACCATGTCACAAGAAGATAAATTAGCAGCACTCATACTTGAAAGAAAAGAAAATCTCCCACAAAAAGATACTATAATTCAAGCAAAGATCATAGCGATTAACACTAATGGCTTATATCTAGATATAAACAAAAGTTTTGAAGCTTACATAAGCCAAAAAGAGCTCAGTGAAAATACTGAAAATTATAAAGTCGGTGACACCATCGAAGCCTATGTGCTAGGCGAGGACAAAAACCAATCAGGGATTTTTAGGCTTTCGACCAAACAAATTGATGCAGAAAAAAAATGGCAAAAACTTGAAGAACTACTTAACCAAGAACTAGAAGTAAGAATTTCTAAAGCGGTAAAAAGTGGTCTAGAAGTAACCATTATTAGCACCGAAGACCTTGCTTTTATACCCAACAGTTGCCTTGACGCACAAGCTGTTGCCTTAAGAAATCAAAAACCTGAACAATGGATAGGAACAACAATTACAGCAAGACTTCAAGAAATTGATAGAAGCAAAAACAAAATTATTTTAAATCACAAGCTAGTGAGCGAAAGATTGAAACAAGAAAATTTTGCAAAAGTTTTTAGCAGTTTAGAAATCGGTCAAAATTTAGATTTAGAAATTATCAGACTTGCTGAATTTGGTGCTTTTGTTGATATTAATGGAGTAGATGCCTTAGTGCCGGCTTCTGAACTTTCTTGGCAAAGGTTCGAAAAAGTAAAAGACATACATAAAGTTGGCGATAAAATTAAAGCACAAATTTTTAAACTTGATTTTGAGAAAAACAAAATTGTTCTAAGTGTAAAAAAAGCGACGCCATGTCCTTGGCAAACAATTTCTGAAACAATCAGTATTGGCTACCGCCAAAAAGCCAAAGTCGTCAGTATCGCAGATTTTGGGGTTTTTGTTGAAATTATGCCGGGTGTAGAAGCGCTTTTACATAAATCAAATTACACTGAAACACCAAAAATGCATGAAGAAATATTAGTTGAAATCAAAAATATTGAAGCTAGCAAAAAACGCATGGGTGTGCTTTTAGTAAATGAGCAAAAGCAAGAAACTGAGCCAGCACAAACAACAGAAGAGCCAATAGCGCAAGAAACAACAGACTCACAAGACAATAAGGAGCTAGAGCATGTCGGATAACTCAAAAATTATCAAAGAAGCACAAGATTACTTAGAAGATGCACAAAAAGAAGTTCTCAAAACTTTAAATTCACAATCTAGTTTTTTAGCAAGATTATTTAAAGGTTCAGCTAAAGACAATTTGAAAATGGCACAATCGGCTATTAGCAAAGCCATCAACCAAATCAAAAATATAATTGTTGAAGAAAACAATATAACATCAAAATTGCAAAAAAACTTAAGCAAAAAAGATGACAAAATTAAAGAACTTGAAAACCTTATAGAAAAACAAGAGCAAGAAATCAGTAACTTAAAAGATCAGCAAAGACAATTAGAAGCTAAGCATAAAGAAGTTGCGCAAGCGAGCACAGAAGAAAAAACAAAGAAACAAGAAGAAGAACAATTTGAAAACAAACTTGAAAACAAGCTTGAAAATACTATTTTAGAACTTAAAGACAAAAATACTTACTTAGAAGATAAACTAAAACAAAGTATTCAAGAACTTCAAGATTCAAATGCACTCGCTCTGGAGTTTTCAAGTAGAATGAAAAGACTTAAAGCAGAGGTTACTACTAGTAAATAATGGAGCTCAAGCAAGATAAAGTAAGCTTAAAAAACCTTCAAGCTTTTTGTAAACTTGGTTCTTATGATTTAGAGCGAATTTTAGGTCAATGTCTTAATATAAATATTGATTTATATTTTAATTTATCAATAGCAGGCAAAACCAACAAAATCGAAGACACTATAAATTACGTAGAGGTTTCTCTTGCTATTAGAGAACTTGCCATGTCAAAAGAGTTTTACTTGATAGAAAATCTTTGCGAAGAAATTTGCGATATGCTTTTTAGAGACTTTGCTATTTTGGAGGGAATTAAGCTTGAAATCACAAAATCCATTGTTAACGCAGACCAGTTTACCGGAACTCCAATGGTCACAGTTTTTAGAAACAGAGCTTAGTTGTTTACTAGAAACCAATATCCAAGGTAAAAATTTACTTGCACAAAACCCTATTGGAATTTTTACAAGCTTTCAATCTCTAAATCAATATTTAGAAAAAAACCCTGACCTTTTGGAACTAGAAGACTTAGGTTTTGTTGCTTTAAAAACTTACGATGGACAAGAGTTTATTTCACTTTATTGTGAGATATTAGAAATCCAAAAACCTCATATAGAATTTTCAAACAAAAAAGTTGCCAATAAAATCATTTATCCTGACAAAAAACAATATTTTAATGCCATCAAAAAATGTCAAAAACACATTTACGAAGGGGATATTTATCAAGCAAATTTATGCCATGAATTTCAAGTGCAAGTTACAAACTCGCTAGCGACTGATATCAAAGAATTAAAAAACTTCATTTACTCTAGACTGCGAACCCTAAACCCAAGTCAATATCTAGCTTTAGCAGAATTTTCAGACTGGTTAGTATTTTCTAGTTCACCAGAATCTTTTTTGAAGATTTACTATAAGGAAAATGATTTTATTTTAGAAAGCAATCCTCTAAAAGGCACAGCAAAACTGACAAGTTCGCTTCAGGAGCTCAAAAACGATAAAGAATGTGCTGAGCATATAATGATAGTAGATTTAATTAGAAATGACCTAAGCAAGATTGCAAAAAAAGCTTCTGTAAAAACACAAAATCTTTTAACAGCAAATAACAAATCAAACTTACAACATCTCGAATCAACTATTAGTGCCAAACTGAATCAAGAAAATTTATTTTGCGTCAACGCCACAAAAATTCCAGATTTTGCAAAAATTTTTAATAACATCTGTCCGGGCGGATCAATTAGTGGTGCGCCAAAAAAGCGAGCCTTAGAAATCATAAACGAGC
The DNA here is from genome assembly GCA_038146805.1 of bacterium. GTDB lineage: Bacteria > Cyanobacteriota > Vampirovibrionia > LMEP-6097 > LMEP-6097 > CAIYXB01. The sequence continues at coordinate 560,905 of JAYQSH010000005.1, forward strand.
TGGAAAGCACTCCCAGAGAGCTTTTTTCCGGCACTTTAGGCTATTATAAATTTCAGAAACAAGAAGGGGAATTTAATATTTTAATTCGCTCAATTTTTTATAACAAAAACACAGGAAAATTAAGTTTTAATACCGGCGCAGGAATCACCCATGCTTCAAAGCCAGAGCAAGAATACCAAGAAACCCTTTTAAAAGCAGAAAAATTGATTGAGGTTTTTGATGCAATTTAAAAACGTTCAACAAAGTGTTTTTTGCTTAGAAGATATAGGCACTCTCTTAGAAACAATTAAAATTGAAACTAAACAAAATATTGCAATTTGCCATGATCTAGAACTGCATGCACAAAGATTATATACAAGCATAAAAGAATTAGGTTTTAGTGTTGCTTGCTCAAACATAGAAGATTTTAAAGTTTTTTTACAGACACAAATCAAAAATAAATTACAATATTTTTTTTCAAGCCCTGTACTTTTTCATGAAAACCTTATAAATAAAGAGATAGGCTTAAACAAAACTGCCAACATTTTTAAACTCGGACTACTTTATCAAAAAAACTCAGAAATTGAAATTTCGATTAGTAAGTATCAAAGAGATTTAGAAAAAACTTGGCAAATAAAAGTTTTAGACAAAAAAGAGTTTCATATCGAAGCTACAAACCCTATATGGCGCTATAAATTTTATCCAAGACCTGATTTTTCTTTTTATTTCAATCAAGGCTATGACGAGCTTATATGGACTGATGAAAACGATAATATCTGCGAAGGTAGTTTTAGTGCGATTATTTACGACGACAACAAAAGTCCATTAGCAAATACTTTAAAAAGCACTAGTTTACAAAAACAAAATCTGGTTTTTCAAAAAACAAAAAAAGCTGATTTAAAAAATATTTATTTAGTTAATAGTATGATTGGCAAAAAATCAATCTCTATCTGTGAACTTAGTGAGCAAAACTAAAGCCAAAAAACCAAAGAAAAAACCTTTTAAAATTGAATACATTTTTCTTACTCCTTAAACATTAATCCCAGCATTTTCAAAATACTCTATCATTTCTGCACTAATATTTGCTTGAACACTATCTTGTTTTTCAAGATCTGGATAAACAAGCTTATAATTCAAAGCATTTTCAAGCGCTTGGTATGTCAACAAATTAAAGCTAACTAAATTATTTAATGGAGCTGAAAATCTTTCCAAGGGGTTAGTGTAATTTGTTTTGGCACGAACCATTTTGATAACTTGTTCATTAATATCTCTATTGCTAATATACATGACACCATTTGCTTTAGCGTAATTAACCTCATTAAAAAGTTTTGTTAAAGGCACAAAATCGTAATTGAGCCCGGGATGCTCAAGTCTTACTTGCAAAAAGCGACCATTCATATCATAAAAAAACATATCAGAAATCTTGCCTTGTTCTTTTAAGTGTTTTGGCAACTTTGTGTATTCCTTGATTTCAATTTTTTGGGTACTTGCAAGGTGGTAAAAGAATTTTTTTGAGGATTATAAAGTCCTGTTTGATGCATGATATAAAAAACTTTCTAAAAATAAATTGGATAGTTAAATTTTCTATTGGATCAATATCAAACTTTGCATCAAAACAAATATTATTACAAGCATCATTTAAACGCTCTGGTGAATAGGATCTAGGGTTTACTGTCACATCTTTTAAGCCCGCTAAATCATCAATTGATTTTGAGATAAAAATTTCTTTTTTTTGTTTTTTAAAATTGAAAAGCATTGCTTATAAATCATAGCAAGTAGCAAAAGTTCTAACTTTAATTTGTCTTAAGGGCGTGCTTCCAAACCCGTAATAAGTATCTCGAGTCTTTAGATTTGGAATCAGTCCCCTTAAGGAGTCATTTAAAAACTTGGTTTTTCAATAAGTTCTTAGGTATTGTTAACAGTAGCTAATTTATAGAAGAGCCCCATTTCATTTTATCTCTCAAAATACTATAAAAACTACGTTCTCTAAGTTTGAGCTTGGCGAGCAAAAGGGGGTTTTTGGCTTTTTGAAAAATAATTTTTTCTCCGGGGTTGACAGTAATTAATTCTTGCCCGTCTGCCTGCAAAGTAAAAGGAGCATTAGTTTCTTTTTTAGATTGTAAAACAATCGTTTGTAAATCTGAAACTACATGAGGTCGAGAATTAAGAGAATGAGCGGCAATTGGTACTATTTGAAAAGCACTAATATTAGGATCCATAACAGCGCCACCAGCACTAAGAGCATAGGCGGTCGAACCCGTTGGCGTTGAAATAATAATGCCATCTGAACGATAAGAGTGCAACAAATGATCGTCAATAAAAAGATCTGTATGCAACAAATTAGAACTTAGCGAACGATTAACAACGATTTCGTTGATGGCAAAAGTTGATTTTTTTTGTTCTAAAATTTGTGCTTCTAAAATTGATCTTTGTTCAATAAAAATATTATTTTCTGAAATTTCATTTGCCAACAACTCAATATCAATATCAGCATATTCAGACAAAAATCCCAGATGCCCAAAGTTGATTCCTAAAATTGGAATTTGTTTTTGAATCACTTGTCTTGCGCTAAGCAAAAAACTACCATCTCCGCCTAGTGCTATTACTAAATCTTCACTACCATCAAGTGCACCCCAATCTGTGCTTAGTCTTTTAGTTTCGGTTACTTTAATTTGATTGTTTTTTTTTTCTAGTGCCAGCTTGAGGCTTTGTGCTGTTTGCAAAGCAACTTTTTTTGTAGGGTTATAAAATATGGCAAATTTGGACATTGGTATATATCTATTATAATAATTTCGCAACGAGCTCGGGTAATTTTGTCAAAAATCCTATTTTTATTGAATCATCAAGCAAAAATAACAGGGTCTAACTGCAAATTCAACAAAAACTCCTGATTACCCTTTGCGCCCTTAAGCTCTGAGGGACAGATATCTAAGACTTGAAAACCTAATTTGTTGATAGCCTGACAACTTTGATCACAAATTTCTTGTATAAGTTTTTCATCTTTGAGCACTCCTTGACATTTATCCATAATTTTTTTGCCTGCTTCAAATTGTGGTTTTAGCAAAAAAATTATTTCTAAATTTGCATTAAATTTATTTGGCTTTGTACTAATTAATTCTTTTAAACGCTCTAAAATAATCAATATTGAAATAAAAGAAACATCACAAAGCACCATATCAATCTGGCAATCTTCACCAAGCTCTTGCATTTGCCAAAAACGAAAATTAATCTCCTCAAGATTCAAAACACGAGTATCTTGTTGCAACTTATAATGCAACTGACCTTTGCCAACATCAAGGGCAATCACTTTTTGAGCCTCATGTTGCAAAGCAAAATCACAAAAACCACCTGTAGAAGCTCCTATGTCTAAAACTATTTTGTTGCTAAAGTTTAAATTATATTTTTTTGCGGCTGTTTGCAGTTTATAAGCACCGCGAGAAACATATGCTAAAAATTTATCAGCAACTTTTATGTATTCAGAATCGTTTTGGTAATGTTCTAAAAATTTAGAATAATTAATCTGAAAACCCGGCTTGTTTACAAGCTTGCCATTAATAGAAACTCCGTTTGTCATAATACAACTTTGAGCTTTTTGCTTTGAATCAAAAAAACCAAGCTCAAGCAATAAAGTATCTAATCGTATTTTATTTTTTTCCAGATTATTAATTATAAAAAATTTTTGTTTTGTGATATTGTATAAACAAGTTCTTCAATAAAGATTTTTATGCAAACTCAAAAACAAACTCAAAAAGGTCTCACTTGCTGGTTAACGGGTTTATCAGGCTCGGGTAAAACAACGGTGAGTTATGCAGTTGCACAGGAGCTTAAAAAAATTAACCCTGATCTTAAAATTGAAATTTTAGACGGAGACGAGATTCGAGAAAATCTTTGTAAGGATTTAGGATTTAACAAAGAAGACAGGCTAACGAATATTCAAAGAATAGCCTTTTTAGCAGGTAAAATTTCTAAACATGGGGTTTTAGTTTTGGTACCAGTGATTGCACCTTATCAAGAAGCGCGCCAAAAAGCAAAAGAGTTAAGTGAAAATTTTTGTGAGGTTTTTGTCAAAGCAAGTATTCATGAAGTAAGCAAAAGAGATGTTAAAGGTCTCTATAAAAAAGCTCTGGCTGGAGAAATCAAAAACTTTACTGGAATTTCTGATGTCTATGAAGAACCTAAAAACCCTGACTTAGTTTTAGATACAGAAAACGAAAGCCTTGAAGAATCTGTAGCAAAATTAATAAATTATTTTTCTATTAATGGTTTTATTTAGCTAATGTCAAAAACTTGTAGAAAACTTTCTACATTTCTACAAAAATTACTTTTTATTTTGTATCACACAATATTTTTCTACAATAAATTATTCTTTCTACAAATTCTCTACAAAGTTTTCTACAAGAAAAAACCTTTAAAAATCTAGCTTTCCAAGGTTTTCTACATTTCTACAAGCCTTACTACTATTACTATTTTTTTTAATTTATAAATTACTAATATAGTAAGAAAAATAAACTAGCGTACATATAATTAAAGAGCTATTATATTTATTGATATGAAATTAAAAGTAGCAAAAAATTCATTTGATAAAGCAATTAAATCAGTTGCCAAAGCCGTACCAAATAAAGGTGTTCAGCCAATTTTAAATAACATATTGTTAGAAAATGAAAATGGGCATTTGGTTTTAAATGCAACCGATTTAGATTTTAGTATTGAAGCGATAATACCATCTGAAAATATTGAAAGTGGACAAATTACAATCTCTGCAAAAAAACTTGAAGAAATCGTTTCTAAATTAGATGAAGATGATATTTACTTAGAAGTTGAAGAAGGCACAAACAAAACAAACCTTACTTGTAAAAAATCAAATTTTGAATTAGTTGGAATTTCAGCAGAGGATTTTCCTAAAGCACAAAAACCAAATACGACTAATTTTATAAAGTTAAACAAACAACAATTTTCGAAAATGATAAATATGACTCATTTTTCTTCTTCGAAATATGATTTAAACAATATTTTGGGTGGTATATACTTTCAGTTTACCGAGCTTGATGCAAATAAGTTTTTAGAAATTGCAACCACAGATGGAAACAGGCTTTCGAGTTATAACTATCAACTAGAAGAGCAAGTTGGTAGCTTAGAAAAGACAGAGCTTGTTGTACCAGCAAAAGTTATTTTAGACGTACAAAAAATCATCGAATCAAGTGTTGATGATGATGTTTCCATTAGTTTTTTAAATAATCAAGTTGTGTTTTTTACTCAAGATAGATTTATTGTTTCAAGATTAATAGATGGTTCTTATCCAAGGTATAAACAATTAATTCCTCAAGATCAAGACAAATTGGCACAAATCAACACTAAGCAGTTTTTGTCTTGTCTTGAAAGAGTTGCAACAATGGCAAATGAAATCACTAATTTAGTTAAGCTTACTTTTAAAGACAATAAATTAATTGTTGAATCTTCTAATCAAGATTTTGGGCAAGCGGCAGATGATATGGCGATTCATTATGAAGGTGATCCAATTACTATTTATTTTAATGTTAAGTATTTAATAGAACCTATTAAGCATATAGATTCTGAAGAAATCACAATGACAATGTCTGGTAATATTAACCCAGTATTATTAAAACCAAGTTCATCAGAAAACTATATTCACTTAGTAATGCCAATTAAGCATGATTCTTAATTAAACGATTTGATGGAAAGTAACGAAGCACAAGAAAAAGTAAATAGTATAGTTCAAGAAATTTTTGGACAGAATCTTAGTAATGAAACCAAGGAGTTGATTGTTAGTTTAGTTTTAAAAAACTAATAAAAATTTTTCTATGGTTTTAAATAGTTCTGATATCAAAAAAAAAATCATAAACTCTGTTTTAGAGTTTTCGTTAAATGTTGATGCCTATAAACAATCTGGTAAATATTCACAAAACCAAATAAGTGAAATATTGTCTTTGGCAATTGAAATCAATCACTTGATTAATGCACTCGATACGAACTTACAACAAAATAAATATCGTAAACCAAATTTAAAAGCACAAGAATTAGCAAAAATGAAAAGAGCTTTAGAGCTCAGTTTTAAATATAATTCTGATATAAATTCAATTGCAATTGATATTGGGGAAAATATTGCTATAGCAAATAGATTACTTTCAAAAGGTATTGATTATATTTTATTAAACCTCTCAAGTAAAAATTTTAAAATGGATATCAGTCCAAGACCAGAACCAAGAAACCCTCAACAAGCACAAACAAAAACAGCTAACCCCCAACAAAACTTATCTACAAAACCTGTTACTAAAGCAAAAAAGAAATCAGGTGTAGGCTTTTTTGGTTTTTTGTTTTTCATGAGTGTTTTAGGAGCATTTGCTTTCTTTATTTATAATAGTTTTTTTGATAAACATGCAACAACGGTTACTTCTTTGGTTAAAGAATATAGATCAGATAGAAAACTTTCTTCTGTGCAAAGACCCGAAATAAAAAGTGATTTAAAAGTTTTTGGTACAAAATCAGTTTTATTTATTTTTGATATTAATAAAAAAGATTTTGCTAATCAAAATCCTCAACTTGATTTTGATGTTGAGGGTGGTGATAGTGGCATTGCCATTAGTGATTTGATATCAGGTCAAATTTCTTTAGCTGCTGTGTCTAGGATTCCAAATCTACAAGAAAGAAAACAAGCACTTGCTAACCAAAGACCACTTGCAGATCATAGAATAGCTCTTGATTCAGTTGTGTTTTTTGTTAACAAAGAAAATGTTTTAGATAAAGTAACAATAGAAGACCTAAAAAATATTTATGGGCAAGAAAATATTGTTTGGAATGATATTTCAAGCTCGGCATTAAATACAAATAAAATTTCAAGATTTTCATTGAGTAAAGAAAGTGGTACTTTCCATTATTTTTTAGATCGAGTAATGCTTGGTGATAGGGTTTCAGAAGATATTATTCATATGTATAAGCCAAGTCAATTGATTGAAATGGTAGCTAACAATAAAAACGCAATCGGTTTTTGTAGTTTATCGGTGTTTATGAATAAAGAAGTTTTAAATACCGAACAAGTAAAGATTTTAAAAATTGCATCAATTTTTGATGAAAACGGAACAAAGCCAGTAAATACTAAGGGGCAATTAGAATTGCAAACAATACAAACAGGTGAATATCCGCTCACGAGATATTTATACTTAATTTCAGCTGGCGAACTTAATAATGCCCAAGCTCGTTTTATAGATTTTATGCGCAGTCCACTTATTCAAAAACAATTAGTAAATTATGGGCTAGTTGGTATCTTGTAATTTAAAACAATCTTGGCATTGCGAATAAGGGCTTTTCTTTTGGGTCTTAAAAGTGGGGTTCTAGCAAATTTGATTTGAAAAATTTGCTCTAATAAATCTTCTGAGATTTCACTATTTTTTTCACAAAGTTTTTTTATGAGCGTTAAACTTTCTTGATGTATATATTTATGTTTTTCTAATTGCTCTTGTAATTTAGAGATTTTATTAAAGCGACCAAATTCCAAATCAAGAATTTCTGGAAGATAAAACCAATGCCCAAAGCCGCTTTCTGGACGAAACTCATCAAAAGTACTTGGGATAGATTTTTTGTTGTAAGGACAAATATTTTGACATAAGTCACAACCAAAAAACCACTCTCCAAATTTATCACTAAGGTCTTTTGGGATTTCCCCACGGTTTTCAATTGTGTGATAACTAATGCACTTGCGCGCATCTAGTTGGTATTCTTCTGGAAGAGCTTCTGTCGGGCAGATATCCATACAGCGAGTGCAATTACCACAGGTGATAGCATTAGTATCTATTGTTTTATCTGCTTCTATTTCTATATCGGTAATAATTTCGGCGATAAAATTAAAACTGCCATTTTCTCTTGATATCAATAAAGAATTGCGCCCTCTAAAACCTAACCCTGCTTTTTTTGCAAATGATTTTTCTAGTAAAGGAACGGCATCAGTAAAAAATTTTGATTTTGCAAAAACATCTTTTAATTCTGGATGTGCTATTAATTCTTTTATTTTTTTTCTAAGCACCTTGTGGTAATCAAGCCCTACCGCATAAGACGCTACGCGCCCATGCTCTAAAGAAGGTCTAGTTGGGCATTCGCTATAATAATTGGCGCTAAACATGATGATGGTTTTAGCATCTTCTAATAAAAACTCTGGTCTTGCATGTATAGGGTTTTCTTTAAGTAAATAATTCATTTCAGCGGCATAACCTTTTGAGCGCCAAGCTAAAAAATTTTTTTCTGATTCTAATAAAGGTTTTGCACTAATGAATTTTACATCATTAAAACCAATTTCTTTTGCAATGGCTTTTATGGTTTGTGCAAGGCTCTGCGACATGCCAGCTTAAATAAATAATCCAGATACACTATCACCAGTATAAATTCTTCTGATGGCTTCAGCGATAAAAGGTGCAATTGAAACTTGTTTGATTTTTTCTGATTGTATCCAAATTGGTGCCAGTGGTATTGTATTGGTGATAATGAATTCTTGAATACAAGAAGATTCTATTCTTTCAAAAGCAGGTCCAGAAAGAACTCCATGAGTTGCACAAGCAAAAACTTGTTTTGCGCCTTTTTCTTTTATTAACTCAGCTGCTTTGCACATAGTGCCAGCAGTATCTACTAAGTCATCAATTAAAATTGCAGTTTTGTTTTCGACTTCACCAATTACATTCATTACTTCAATCATGTTTTGTTGGTCTAGCATTCTTCTTTTGTCAACGATTGCAATTGGTGCATCGTTAAGACGTTTTGCATAAGCTCTTGCTCTTGCTACACCGCCAACATCAGGAGAAACAATTACCAAATCATCAGTGCCAATAAATCTTTTTATGTAATCAATTAACACAGGTGAAGCATGTACATGATCAACTAAGGTATCAAAAAATCCAATGATTTGTTCTGAGTGTAAATCTAAACACAAAACTCTATCTGCGCCCGCTTCTGAAATCATTTTGGCAACAAGCTTTGAAGTGATAGGTTCTCTGCCAGCGGCTTTTCTGTCTTGTCTGGCATAACCGTAGTAAGGAATAATTACGTTAATTGTTTTTGCTGAAGCTCTTTTAAGCGCATCCAAAATAATTAAAAGCTCCATTAAGTTTTCGTTTACTGGTGGGCAGGTTGGTTGAATTAAAAATACTTCACAACCTCTAACACTTTCTTGTATTTGTACGTAAAGTTCACCATCGGCAAAAGGTTTGATTTTAATTTGGCCTAATTCTAAGCCAAGTTCTTTTGCTATTTCCCTGCTTAAAAGAGGGTTTGCGCGCCCAGAAAAAATTTTTATTTGTCTTGCATCTTGAACATTTAATTTTGTGAGCTCTTCTGGTAATCCTAATAAATCTTCTGTCATAATATGTAAAGCTATTATATCAAGTCTAAAACAAAAAAACAAGCTTTAGGGGTTATAATTAGGGGTATATCTATGTGTCCTAATTGTATTATCAGTGGTACTTGGGTTTGGCTTGGGCCGGGCTTAATTTGTGTAGCTTTTGCTGTTTTGGCTTTTTTAATGTATAAATTGGCTAAAGAACAAGGTGAATTTGAAGGCGACGAAGAAGAGGCAAAATACGCTGTTTTTAACGATTATGTTGAATAAATCAGTTTTTTCTTGTTAAGATAAGTCTTAACTTGCTTACCATTACAGCTAAATTTAAACAAGAAGATAAACAAGATCAAGCGATTGAAAGCTTAACAGCAGAGATTGAAAAATTTTATCAGCCAATTACTAAATCTGAATTTAAAAAGCAAATTGAAAAATTAAGGGCGTGCTTCCAAACCCGTAATAAGTATCTCGAGTCTTTAGATTTGGGCATAAGTAGGGTTTGGTTAGACACGCCTAACAAAAGAATCAAACACCGTCGCTTAGTGAGTTTCACGCAGTGAAACAAGCTAAGCGTAAGGTCGTTTGTGGGACTGATTTCTGACCCCATTTGCTAGTGATTTTAACATTTCACTGTATTTTAAAATTCAAAATGGGGTTTGGAATCAGTCCCATTAAAAGAAATTTCTAAGCCTCTTATTTTATTGAACCAAGGCACAAATGAATGTATCGATTTTTGTACTTGGTTTGATAATCTGCTTGCTCAAAATCTAGATAAAGATTTTATTGCTAGGCTTGCAACTTTTTCAAGAGCCAAAATGGATAATACAAAAAAACAATTAGTAAGTTTTTTTAAAAATGATAGATTTTGTGAACTAAGAGCTTTAGCTGCGGCTTTAGAAAATCACGAAAGAGCTCGTTTGTCTAAGCCGAATTCTAGAGACGATGCAAATAAAAGAGATTTGATTATAGAAGATCAAGGCAGGACTTTTGCCGCGCAGATTAAAGCTGGAAAAAGAAAAAACCCAGATGAGAGCACGATAGATAATGTAACAAAGCAAGGTTTTCAAGACTCAGCTCTTGCTATAAAGAAGCTTGGTACTAAGACGCAAACATTAGCATAGATAGGTCGATGTTTTTTGCTCTTGAGGCGGCAGCGCTTGAAACGTAATCTAGGTCAAGCTTTGCATAGTCAGCAATGTTACTAAGATTAATACCACCACTGGCTTCAATTTTGATTGCTTTATTAAGATGTCTAATTTTTTCTATTATTGAACTTAGCTCGTTTACTGAAAAATTATCGAGCATAATTTGCTCTACGCTTTCTTTACAGATTTCTTCTAATTTATGTAAATTGTTTTTGTTTATTTCTACAATGATTTTGCATTTTTCTTTTTTGAGTTTTTTTATTGCTTCTAATAAATCTTCACCAAGTAAACTCAAATGGTTTTCTTTGAGCATTGCGGCGTCGCTTAAATTAAAACGGTGATTAGTGCCGCCAGCTTGTTTAAAAGCAAGTTTGTCTAAACTTCTTAACCCCGGAGCTGTTTTGCGTGTGTCTAAAATTTGACATTTGCTTGTTTGGATTTTTTCTACTAATTTTTTTGTGCTTGTGGCAATTGCGCAGGTTCTTTGCAAAAAATTTAAAATACTACGCTCACAAATTAATAAAGCGTCACTTGGAGCAATGATTTCTACTAAGATTTCTCCATCAGAAAAATCTTCACCATCTTTTTTGAAAAATTTTATTTCTTCATCAAAAGTTTGTTTACTAAATTCTTTGTAAGTTTTAAGAAGTTCTGCAATAAGTTTTGAACAAGCAAAAACCCCTGCTTCTTTAGCAATAATTTGTGCTTTTAAAATCTTTGTGTCAAAAAACTTTGTGCTTAAGTCGCCGTTTGGTTCTAAATCTTCTTGAAGTGCTAATAAGTAAATATTCATTTTCTTGATAATTTGCTTTAATTATATAAAATCTTAACAAAACCCGTATAGATATTTAAGAAATTTTTGCGTAATGCTTGATAAAATCTTAGCTCGTATCCTAAAACAAAGGAAATCCTATGGCAAAAAAAATACTTGGTTATATTAATCTTCAATTAGATGCTGGAAAAGCAAATCCTGCTCCTCCTGTTGGGCCTGCGCTTGGTCAATATGGTGTGAATATTATGGATTTTTGTAAAGCATATAATGATGCAACAAAAGACAAAATGGGTTTTGTAATTCCTGTTGTGATCACTGTTTATGAAGATAGGTCTTTTACTTTCATTTTAAAACAACCGCCTGCGGCTGTTTTGGTAAAAAAGAAATTGAATCTCAAAAAAGGTTCAGCGGCTCCACATTTGGATAAAGTTGGCAAAATCAATGAACAGCAATTACAAGAGGTTGCTGAAGCTAAAATGCCTGACTTGAATGCAAATGATATTGAAGCGGCAAAAAATATTATTGCTGGTACAGCACGCTCAATGGGTGTTGTTGCAGTAAGATCGTAAAACAATTTGTGCCTAGCATTCGCTAGAACTACTTAAAGGAGGGTAGGAGAACCATGGCTAAATTAACAAAAAAACAAAAATTAATTAAAGAGTTTAAAGCTCAATACAATGAAAAGACTGATGCAAAAGAAGCAATCTCTGCATTAAAGTCTTTTATTAAAGATTCAAAATCAAAACTAACTGAACAAACTATTGAACTTTCTGTTCAGCTAGGCATCGATACTAAAGCAAATGACCAACAAGTAAGAGCTTCTGTTTCTTTGCCGGCTGGAACTGGAAAAGCAGTGAGAGTTTGTGTTGTCACCAAAGGTGAAAAAGTTAAAGAAGCAAAAGAAGCTGGTGCTGTTGATGCGGGCACAGAAGAACTTGTGAAAAAAATCGAAGAAGGTTGGATGGAGTTTGATGTTTTAGTTGCTTCTCCAGATGCAATGCCTTTGCTTGGTAAATTAGGTAGAGTTTTAGGTCCTAGAGGTTTAATGCCAAACCCAAAAGACGGAACTGTAACTCCAGATGTTGCTAAAGCAGTACGTGAATTACAAGCTGGTAAAGTTTCTTTTAGAGCTGAAAAAACAGGTGCTGTTGTGCATATGCCTATCGGTAAGTCTTCTTTTAGCGATGAAGATCTAATGAAAAACTTAAATGCAGCGATTCAAGAAATCCAAAAAAATAAGCCAAGCGCGTCTAAGGGTACTTACTTAAAATCAGCTTTTATTTCAAGCACTCAAGGACCTGCTGTTGAGATCCTTGCTGATACTGTTGTTGCCGCTTAAGACACTGCGGACCGTGTTAATTTTGTCTCAGCTTTAGTAATTTAACTTAAATAGCTGTGTTGTCGCATAGCAAATGTGTTAATATATATCCATAAGCTAAAAACATAGGTTTTAAGCTTTTGTTTTACACATTTCAAAAATATTTTTTGATCTTTGTAAGATAAGGCCTTTAACTTAAATATTTTAGTTTGCACAACATAGGTTACGGGATGATTGCTGCATTAAGTAAATTTAGAGATTCTCTCAAGGCTCCAAAAACAGCTGAGCCAGATACTAGCCCTGCACCTGTGGCTAAAAGTAGAAGCTCAAGAAAAATAGACAAATTTGATCCTGCTACTGCTCGCGCTGGTATAGAAAATTTAAGTGAAGCAAATATTCAATTTCAAGGTGACCCAGAAAATCAAGTAATAGTTTTTGATTTAGATGAAACTTTGTTGGCTGGAGATAAACATCCTATTGATAAAAAACGTGAAGCGCAAATAAATGCTATGTCAGATCGGCATGTAGAAACAGTGCCTAAAGATCATCCTTTAAATAAACGTGGCGAGGATATCAAATATGTTTTAAGACCGGGTGCTAAAGAGCTTTTAGAATATTTAAACAGTCGTGGCTATAAAATGATTGCTTGTACTCGAAATTATACAGATCGTGGAGAGTCAATCTGCGAGCATGATCCAGTACTTAGTAAATATATTTCTGGTTGTTTGGGACGTAGTGATTTAGAGTCTGATTTAAACAAAGACTTTAAGAAATATCCAAAGCATTGTGACAATATTGGCATCTGGAAAAAATTCAAAGGCTTTTTACATACCACTTTTGTGTATACGCCAAAATATTTATGGTTGAAATTTAAATCTCTTTTTAATAAGTCAAGTATTCGCTTTAACCCCGAGGTAGGTAAGTTAGGAAAATATCCTTTGAACATGTTAGAGCTTTTAAAAGCTAAAGGCAATACAAAGTTAGAAGGCTTACAAGCTCCAAGATTTTTGGTGGATAATTCTGATAAGCGTGAAACTCGCGATATGAAACAGTCTGGTGACTGGGCTTACATTAATTCTAATGTTGATAAAAATGGTGATGGTAAAGCAACAGCTTTTTATGCTCTTGATGAATGTCCAAAACAAATGCTCACCGACCCTGACACTCAAGAACAAAAAGAAGGCTATGAGTGGGTTAAAAAAGTTGTTACTGGTATAGAACAAGGTTGGCGAGCACAATATCAAGAAATGACTGGTAAAGCACCGGCTTAATTGACAATTATCGTTTCTTCTTGAATGAAGCCAGTGTCTAAATCTTCAAGATAAATTGAAAAACTAACATCTGCTTTGTTTCTTAAATTTGCAAAATCTGGATGCTGGATAAATTTTCTTCTGCGAGCTAATTTGACTTGTATTTTTCTGCTGCCTTTCTTAATACTATGTGTGTTACCCCATTTGAACTTTATTAATTCTGGGTAATCAGTTGAAAGCCTTATGTTGAGCGGAGTTTCTTTGTTAATCTTAATAATTTTTATTTTGCTGTACTTGACTTTATCCCTTTTAAGATTAATGCTTTTGCAATTGACCAAGCGACCAGAAACTAAAAAACTTGCGTTGATATCATTGTTTGTTTGAAAACAGTTTGCTGCAATATCAATATTAATATTCTTTTTTTCTCCGGCGCTTAAAGTAAATGGTGTTAGAGTCGAGATTGCTTCTTCGTAGTTTAAAAATTTATTGCCAGATTCTGGGTCAAAAAAACGTGGTTGAAAATAACTATAGCGATGTTCCATACCAATTGACGATCCCCCTTGAAAGCTAGAATTGATTGGTTCAGCAAACAAAATATAATCACCTGGAAGTAAATTTGGAATCACATAATTGCCTTGACCTTGCCCATCAACATCGCTTGGAGAAGCGACTGCATAAAGTTTTGGATTTACTTCATCCACTTTATAAGCAACAATATTAGCGTTTGTTACCTGTGTTTTTTTTCTATTTTTTATTGAGCCAGAGATTTGAGCAAAATTGTTTATTTCTGATGCTTTTGGATAAGCTAGTTTGACTGCTGCTATATCATCTTGATGCAGTATTGCTTCAGGGTTTGCTGCGATAGGAAACATTACAGGGATATCAAGCCAATCACCTGCATCATTTAAAAAATCTTCAAGATTTCCACCTTGGGTATGGTCAATGCCAAACATATGTGCAAATTCATGCAGTATAGTTGTCGTTAATATCTTTGTTAACTCTGCTTTAGTTTCTTGAACATTTGCACGATTAAATAAAAAACCATTTAATAATGATTGAGCTTCTTTTGTGGAGCTGATTTGCCCATTTGTTAAATTGTATGCAATAGGTGTTGCATAACCAAGCGTGTATTGTTTAGCGTTAGTCCCATAGAGTTCGTCTATTATTGAACCATCTTCATCTAAGATGATTAAATTAAAACCTTGTATTTCGTCTAAGTATGTATTTAAGTTTGTTGTTGTTATATCTGTATCAAGACTAGAACCAAAAAATTTTAAGCTAGATTCATTTTGCCATTGTGCCAGAGATTCATTGACTATAGCTCGTACTTCATTGTTAGAAAATTCACCAAGGCTTTCTTGGTCGAGTTTATAGACAAAAGCTGTTTCTCCAGCCTCATTGCTTGTAAAGAGCGGGAAACTTAAAAAATCTTTTAAACAGGTGTTTAAATTATAGAAAAAGTTTGCATGGTAGCATACGGGTATAATGCTGGCTGATTGTGTTTTAGCGTTTGCTAAAAATAAATATAATGCGATAAAAAAAACAGTTTTAAGCTTGTTCATTTTTCATTTTGTTTTTTTGTCGAGGACTGTTTTTTCTTCTGTTTTTTCTTTTTTTCTTTTTGGGTTTGTAATCATTGTTTTTTATTAACCTAGATGTTGCCTCTCCGTAACTTAGTTTTAATGAAAAATACTCTTTGGTGTGTATGTCCTTGACAATGACTTCTCTTTTTTTGAAGTCAATATCAACAATTTTAAAAGTTTCATTTAAAGGATCACCAATTTTATATTCAACTGCTTCAGAAAATAAATTACCTGCTCTAATATTGTTTGATCTTTTGATTAGAGCCCTTGGGTTTTTTGAGTTACCAAAAATAGTAGATAAATAAAACTCGTTATAATCAGGTTTTACATGGTCTTGTGCTAACTCATAAAGTTTTAAAGGAGCTGTTTCTAATAAATCTCCTTGTTTTGTATATTTTTCTGGATCTAAGCTTCCGCCTTTATCATAAGGAAAAACCACTTTTGCTTTTGCTATTAAACAAAACATCATTAATATGAAAGTGAGCTTTATTTTGCGCATGACTTTATTATATAGCTTTATTATGCCCTGTTTTGCTTAGCAAATTTAGGTCTTAATATAATTGAAAACTCAGTACCTTCATTAATTTGGCTTTTACAGTGTATTTTGCCGCCGTGCGCTTCGATAATTTCTTTACAGATCCATAAACCTAAGCCAGAACCGCTAATAAAGTTTTTTTGAACATTATCACAGCGAAAAAATTTATCAAAGATTTTTTCTAGGTCCACAGCCGTTATACCGGGTCCATTGTCCTTGACGCTAATTTTTATTTGGTTTTCGGCTTCTTGTTTTATTTCACAAATTATTTTTGTATCTTCTTTTTGCGAGTATTTAATAGCATTTGTAAATAAATTAACCATTACTCTAAATAAAGCTGCTTCATCACAATTAAGGTCTTCAAGTTTGGTATCAATTAACCATGAAATTTCAGCTTTTTGGTTTGGCTTCTAAGATGCTTTCCACGCTTTAAAACATAAGTCCTCTAAAGATACTAGTGAAAAGTTTTTCTGGTCGACTAAATTGCCGTTTTTGATTTTGGCAAAGTCCAAAAAGTTATCAACAATACCCCCAAGCCTTTGAGTGGCAAAAAAGATTTCTTTTAGATATTTGTTTTGATCTTCTGCTTTAATTTTATTGTTCAAAATTAATTCACTAAAACCCATGATATTTGCGAGCGGTGTTCTTAGCTCGTGTGACACTATGCTTAGGGTGTTGTTGAGTTTCTCTTCTAATAGTGTTGACTCTTGGCTATGGCTAATTAAGTCATTGATAGTCTTTTCTTTGGCAATCAAATTACTTATAAAATTGTTGTGAATTTCTAAGAGCTTTAGATTTTCGATCTCGCCAACAAAAACAAAAAAAGCTAGCATATGTTGGTTAATAAAACTAGCAAAAAAAGTTTTATCTTTTTTCTTAATTTGTTTTTTATTTTTTAATTCAAGAAGAAAATTTTCATCAATCAAGGAACAAGTAACTTCTATATCAGTATTATTTAAAAAAGAATGTAGTTCTAATTTTTGATTGAAAAGACTAAAAAAGATTATATTTTTTAGATCTAAAGTTTTTGCGATTAAAGAATTTGCTTCTTGAATTGTTTTATCTAAATCTTGGGTTTGAATATTTTGCGCGTAGAAATCTAGTAAATACAGAAGCTCTGTGTTTTGATTTGTTTTTGCAATATTTTTTAATATATTCATATAAAGTTTTTATTTGCTGAACTTCTTTTTATATCTTACAATGTCCTTGGACAGCTTTTTAAAAAAGCTAATTAAATTATGGATTTTAAAATTGTATCTCAAGTATTATTACCTGAATTCTTTGTACTCCTTGGAATTGTGGTTACGATCATCACTAGTCTTTTTCATAAGACCAAAGAACATAATGCGGCTATTGCAGCTGTATTTTTGTTTTTAGCGACTCTATCTTGCTATAAGAATTTACTTTTTAGTGAGCTTGCTGGTGAGCATATTTTGTTTGATGGTTTTATTAATGACCACTATTCTTTACTACTAAGATCACTTATTTATGGTGTCTGTTTTTTAATTGTTTTAGGTGCTTGTAATTATTTAAAAGTTTTAGAAACTAGTGCAGAATACTATCCGATTATATTGTCAAGCGCACTTGGTGCAGGGTTTTTGACTGCAACCAATGATTTTCTTTTATTTTTTATTGCTCTAGAAACCCTTGGCTTGGGTGCTATTTTACTAACAGCCTATGCACGTTTCAATAAAGCTTCAAATGAGGCAGGTATAAAATACCTAATTAGTTCAGCAATTTCCACAGCCTCTTTGCTTTTAGCTGGTTCTTTTATTTATGGTATGACTGCTTCGACAAATTTTTCTTCTATTGCGGTTCGTATTAGTGAGTTGAATAAATTAGGCTATGTATCACCGCAATTGGTGATTATGATTTCAGTTTTATTAGTGGCTGTCATTGCTTTTAAGTTAGCGGCAGTACCTTTTCATAATTGGGCTCCTGATGTTTATAGTGGTGCACCAACTTCTACAACTTTGTTTTTGTCAGTGGTCTCAAAGATAGCTGCTTTTGGAATTGCTATTAGATTTTTCTCAACGGTCTTGGTTTCTCAGCAAGTGCTTACTTTATTGATGATCTTTGCAGTTCTTTCGATTGTTTTTGGAAATTATATTGGGGTGATTCAGATGATTTCTCGCTCAACGGTAAAAAGACTACTTGCTTATTCTTCAATTGCTCAAGGTGGATATTTACTTTTAGCTTTTTGTGTTTTTAGTCCTAGCACTTTATCAATGTTGGTTTTATATTTGATTATTTATGCTCTGATGAATACAGGTGCTTTTTTATGTGCAATATATTTTGAGCAAATCACAGGCTCGACTCGTATCTATGATTACGCAGGCATGATTAAAAAGAGACCGATGATGGTAATAGCATTTGCATTGTGTTTAATTAGTTTAGCTGGCTTGCCATTAGTTCCAGCGGGCTTTATTGCTAAGTTCTTTTTATTTGCTTCCATCTTTTCATCTGGTTTTAGTTTTGCTGGTGTTCTCACTTTAATTGGTTTAATTGGTTCAGTTGTAGCTTTGTTTTACTATACTTATTTGATTAAAGTAATGCTTGTTGATGATGTATCAACGGCAGTAAAAGCTTTGTCTGAAAAAGATGAAAGCCCATCAAGAATGATTCAGTTTGCAACTTTTGCGGCTGTTGCAAAATTGATTTTTGTTGGAATCTTTATGATGGATTTCCTAAAAAACATTTCTGCTGATTCCGTGCTAAAAGCAATTTCATAAACAATGCATTTAAGTGTCATCAATTCAAAACCTAAAATCAAGAAAATTTTAAAATGGATTTTAGTTTTAAATATCTTGGTCGCTGTAATTAAGTTTTTTATTGGTTTTAAAGCAGGTTCTTTAAGTATTATTGGTGATGCAACTCATTCAAGCATTGATAGCTTAAATAATGTTGTTGCTTTAGTAGCGATCAAAATCGCCTCTGCGCCGCCAGATGAAGACCATCCTTATGGACACAATAAATTTGAAACATTGGGCGCACTTGCTATTGTTGCTTTTTTGGCAATTACTTCTTTTGAACTTATCGAAAAAGCAATAATTCGTTTTATTCATCCAGTACAGCTCCCTAATATTGATAACCAAATTTTATATTTGCTTGCTTTTACTTTGCTTATCAATATCTTTGTTTGGCTTTATGAAAAGCAATCAGCTAAAAAATACCAAAGTGAAATTTTGGCAGCTGATGCCGCGCATACTTTTTCTGATATTTTAGTAACAGTCTCTATTTTGCTCAGTGCCTTTTTTATTGCTCAGGGCTATTATTTTTTAGATCCTTTATTGACTTTAGTAATCGCTTTAGTAATACTTTCTAGTGGTTGGCAAATCATTAAAGGTACTATTCCGATTTTGGTTGATGAAGCTTGGCTAAAAGAAGAAGAAGTCAAAGATATAATTTTAGCTACGAATAAAGTCGTTGATTTTAGAGCCTTTCGCTCTCGAAAAGTTCATGACTATGCTTTTGTTGAGCTTGCGGTCAGTTTTGATACTGATTCTCTAAGTGAAGCGCACGCTCTAAGTCACCAAATAGAAGCAAAAATAGTTGAAAAATACGGTAGAGCAAAAATCACTATTCATATAGAACCAAAAATTAATTGACAATTTATAAAAAGAATTTTAGTTTTTAATTATTGAAGGAAATTCCTAAAAGTCAACAAATCCTCTACCATATTTAGAAGAGTTCAATCAACTTTTGCAATCTCTAAATTCAGGGAATCGAGGTTTATCTATTGGATATGGTTCTAATTTTGAGATTTGTGGTGAAGCTGGGGAGCCTGTCGCCTTGGAAAAACAGGCAGCAAAAATAGTTAATTATCAAAGCCATGAAGAAGCAATGTCTGTTGATATTTTAGTGCAATTAAAGTCAAAATCTAACGCTCCTTTTTTTCGCTATATACCTTTACAAATAAAATCAGATACATCAACTGGCTTTGATGAAACAAAGCGTTATATTACTTTCTCTGCTTCACAAAAACAAGAAATACAAGAATTGCTTCCTCAATTAATGTGCTATCTTGAACATTCTCAAGAAAGCGGTGAATTATTAAGCTTAAAAAGCCCATATCAAAATTTGTCTTTTACCAAGCGAGTATCTGCCATGGTAAAAGCAGGTTTTTTAACCCCAGTGCTAGCTCCATAATTTTCTTATTGAACTTTGTGGGCATCGTTTAAAAATGTTATTATTCAATATTATGAATATCAAAGGAAAAGCATTAAAACTTTTAACATCTAATATAGATACCGATCAAATTATTCCTGCACGTCATTTAACAGGTATTACGAAGACAGGCCTTGGTATTTATTTGTTTGAAGATGTACCAAATAATCCTTTAGATGCAATTGAGCATGAAGATTGTAAAGTTGTTTTGACTTTAGAAAATTTTGGTTGTGGCTCATCTCGTGAGCATGCAGTTTGGGCAATTGCAGATCGTGGTTTTCAGGCTGTCATAGCTGTTTCTTTTGCAAGAATTTTTGAAGAAAATTGTTATAACAATGCTGTAGTTCCGGTGAAACTTTCTCAAGCTGAAATTGAAGAAATAGCAGCAGCAGATACTGATATTGAAATTGATGTTGAAAAACAAATTTTAAAAACTAATGCTAAAGAATATAACTTTGCATTAGATGAATTAAAAAAACAGTTTATTTTAAAGGGCGGCTTTATGAAATTTCTTGAAGCAAAAGTCCCTAACGTAAAAGACTGGGCTGCAGCTCATTCTAAGTAAAAATAGCTTGCATTAATTTGAAAGTTTCTTCTTTGCTTATTACTTCTTGTGTGCTTTGTTGAAGTAGATTTATGATTTTTGGGTAGGCTTTAACGGCTTTGTCTATTTCAGGGTTTGAGCCTCTTTGATATGCTCCAATATTGATTAAATCTTGTGCTTCATTATAAACAGCAAGTAAACCTCTAATTTTTGCGCTTAAATCTTTGTGTTCTTGAGAAACAATATTGGGCATTACCCTACTAACTGATTGTAGTATATCAATGGCAGGAAAATGATTTTTGTGGGCAAGGTCCCGGCTTAAAACAATATGACCATCTAAAACACCTCTTGCTAAATCGGCAATAGGTTCATTCATATCGTCTCCCTCAACAAGAACTGTATATAAAGCTGTGATAGTACCATTCTCTGAAGTGCCAGATCTCTCTAATAGCTTTGGTAATAAAGCAAAAACAGAAGGTGTGTAACCTCTTGTTGCTGGCGGCTCTCCGATTGCTAAGCCAACTTCTCTTTGTGCGATTGCGATTCGAGTAACGCTATCCAGCATGAGTAAAACGTTTTTACCTTTTTTATCTCTAAAATATTCAGCGATGGAATGTGCAAACAAAGCAGCTTTAATTCTTAGTAAGCTTGGTTCGTTACCAGTTGCAACTATAACAATAGATTTTTTTAACCCTTCTTCGCCAAGACTTTCTTCGATGAATTCACGAACTTCCCTACCTCGCTCACCAATTAGAGCAATGACATTGATATCAGCGTCAGAGTGTTTGGCAATCATACCCATTAGTGTTGATTTTCCCACCCCTGAGCCAGCAAAGACTCCCATTCTTTGTCCTTTGCCACAAGTCAAAATCCCGTCTATGGCTTTAACACCAAAATGCAGTGGGCTTTCAATTCTTTGTCTTGTTAAAGGGTTTGGAGCATCTTTATTTTGAGAAACAGTTGTTCTTAATCGAAGTTTTAGATCTTTATCTATAGGCTCACCTAGAGCATTTATTACCCTGCCAATTAATTCCTCGCCAACTTTAATTGAGACTTCTTCTTTGCTTGGAATTACCTCTGCACCCATTTGTATATTATGGATTTCACCCAGTGGCATGAGTAAGGTGTAATCATCTTTAAAGCCAACAACTTCTGCTTTAATATCATGTTGTAGCGATTTTATAATACAAAGCTCTCCTAATTGAACTTTTAGACCTTGCGCTTCTATCATAAGCCCAATGATTTTAGAAACCCTTCCAAGTGATCTTATGGTTTCAGCTTTTTCTATTTTTTGTTCTAATTTTTCTAGGTCTAATTTCATTTAAGTATTTCTTTTGCCAATTCTTCTAATTGAGCATCTAGCCTTAAATCCAGCCTCTGTGACTCTGATTCTAAAATTACTTCTCCAATATTAAAGTTTGGATTTGTTAGAATAGTCAGGTTATTTATACTTGGGCATGTCTCAGCAAGTTCATCTTTCATTTTATTTAAATGCTGTGAGCTTGTTGCATCAACAATAATTTTCACTTCAGCTTTACTTTCAAGTTTTTTGATACCTTCCTTGATGAAATCTATTGCTAGGTTTTCATTGATACTTAAATCTCTTTTTAAAATATGTTTTGCAATTAAAACAATTACTTTATAAATTCTATTTTCTTCTTCATGGAGACATTCTTGTCTTTCTTCTTCTATTTTTTCTAGTATTTTACTTGAGCTTGTAAGTAAGCTTGATAATTCGCTGTTTATTGCAGTGAGAGCTTCTTCTTTACCAATCTGGAAGCCTTTCTCGTAGGAATCAGCTTTTAGTTTTTCTGCTTCTTCTTGTGCTGTTTTAATGATTTGTTCAGCTTGATTTTGTGCTTCAGTAATTATTTGCTGTTTTTGCGATTGGGCAATTTCAGTTGCTTCAAGCAAGTTTTGGTTAATTAGTTCTTCTTTGCTTGGTAAACAAGACAAATCAGCCCCACCAATAATAATGTTTTGTTGGTTTTTGAATTCTTTATATTTCTTGATTAGTTTTTTGCTATTGAACATATAATTTACCTATTCGTGTATGTAAGAATGTAGTGCTTGTGCTACAACTTTTGGATCTTTTAAAGCAATTTGAGATATGCCTTTTTTCATTGAATCAATATTAGAATTGCTATCTAAAGACAAAGTTCTTTGATAAGCTTCTTCTGCTTCTTGAAGTTTTTTATCAATAGAATTCAAAATTGGTAGATTTTCGTCTTCCAGTATTTCATCTAAAGCTTTTGCTTTCTTTTCATCAATACCACTATTAAGTGAAAATAATATGAGCATTACAATTACAATCACGCCAACAACAATAAGGCTCATTGATAAAACTTTTTTGATTTTAGAGAATAAAATAGCTTTATTTTCTTGGGTTTCTTCTTCTTGTTGTTTAAAATCAGTATAAGGTGTAGATGAGAACTTGATACCAGTTACTATAACTTGGTCGCCACGTTCCATATTTAAACCAGCTGCAACTTGAATGGTTTCTCTTAAAGTCGATCTCTCAGTGGCATTTAGACTTTTGTTTACAACAACAGCGACTGAAACTTTTTTAAGAAGTCCAGAAGCTTTTTTGATTCTTTCTACTTGCCTTGAGACTTCATAGTTTTTAGTAGAGTCTTTTTTCTCATAGTTTTTATCTCCTCCGCTATTAGAAGCAGGATTTAATTTATGGTTAACCATGAAAACATTTGGCATTTCATTCATGCTACCTGAGCTACCAAATTTACTTTCCTTGTCTTTTTTATATAATTCGGTGCTTGTTTTTTCACTCCTGATAACAGGTGTTTTTACGTTTCCTTGTTCATCAGTTGGGTTAAATACTTCTATATTTACTTCTGATTCATCAAAATTCATTTCAGCACTAACATTTACTAAGACATTGCCAGCTCCTAAAATAGGATTGAGCATATTAACCAAGTTGGTTTCTAATTTATTTTCGTATTCTTTGATCTTTTGCTCATTTGCAGTCATTTTTTGTTCTTGCATAACCGATGGATCAGAACTTTTCACTAGAGAGTTTCCTTGTGCATCCGTAATTTGTACTTCTTGTGCATCTAAGTTTTCAACAGCACTTGATACAAGATGTTGAATACCTTTTACTTGTTTTTCAGAAAGATCTTGATTGAATTTTGTCACTATAATTACTGATGCTTTAGAATGATTGTCTTGTGATGCAAATAAACTTTTTTTGGCTAGTGCTAAATGTACTTTTGCACTTTGAATTACCTCTAAAGAACTTATAGTTCTTGCAAGTTCTCCTTCTAAGGCTCTTTTAAAATTAATTTTTTGTCCAAAATCAGAAATATTTAAATTTGTTTTGTCAAAGATTTCAAAACCAACATTACCACCTTTTGGCATGCCTTTATCAGCGAGTTCTAGTCTTAGCCTAGGAACAGATGTTGAGCTTACACTAATTTGACTTCCATCTGCAGAGAGCTTGAATTTTATATTACTTTTTTCTAAGTAAGAACTTATAGCGGCTGCATCGGATTGCTCTAAGTCAGAATATAAGAGTTTATATTTTGGTGCAAAGAAGATTTGAAACATTAAAAATAAAAATGTTACTGAAGCAACTCCAATTAAAATTAAGGTTCTTTGGTCAAAACCAAAAGGATTAGCGACCTTTTTGTTGTCTAAGTTTGTAAATTCATTAAGAGCTTCTGAAGAATTTTTGACAGTCTTCTCAACATTCTCTTCTGTATTTGCTTGCATTTCTTGTTGTGCTTCTACCATAAGTTACCTTTTATAAAATTAAATTTGCATTTTAGTGATTTCTTGATAGCCTTCTACCAATTTATTTCTGATTTGCATGGCAAGTTCAGATGTCATAGTTGTCTTTTCTATTGCTATCATTACCTCGTTGATATCGACATCTTTTCCACTTGCATAGTCACTAATTAATTGATTTGAATATTGATGAGTTTGTTTTAAATTATTCATCGCTTTTGATAAAGTTTCTGAAAAACCTTGTTCTTCAGGTTTTTCGTTATAGCTAACACCAGCTTTTAATAAAGGAGTTTCAATTTGTAATTTACTTAAGTCTAATTTGATTGGCTCCATCTTAAATCTCCAACCCCGCATTAAAAATTTGTTTTGCTACTTGAATTGATTTGATATTTGCTTGATAAGAAGCTTTTGCCTGTAAAAGTTCAGCCATTTCTCTTTCTCTTGCAATATTTGGATATGCGACTAAACCTTCTTTATTTGCATCAGGGTGCGCTGGGTCATAAACCAATTTAGGATCACTTTGATCTTCACTGATTACAGCCTCTACACCTATAGCTTCTTGTTGTTCATTAAAAATAGTTTGAAAGTTAATAAACTTTCTTTTGTAGGCATTTACATTGCCATTTTCATCTCTTGTTGAGTTAGCATTAGCAATATTTGCCGCGATTGTATCCATTCTTAATCGTTCACTTTGTAATGCACTCGCTGCAGTATCAATAGCTCTAAATTCCATAATAATTAACCTCTAATTATTCCTCTTAAGTTTTCAATATATTTTTTTGTCATACTTGCAACTGCTTTGAATTTAAGTCCAGTTGTCGTGAGGTTTAACATTTCTCGTTCAACATCTACTTTTGTTTCATCTATTCTCTCTTCTATAAGTGAATTAAAATCATTTGCGGTTGTGCCGCTTGAATTAAAATGCGCAGGATGATTTTGCTGTAAATTATTAGATTCTTGATTTTTTAAAATTTGATTTTGCAATCTTTCTTCAAATGAAACAGTTTTTCTTTGGTAAGCATCTGTGTTGGCATTAGCAATATTTGAAGTAATAGCTTTTGAGCGTGTGCTCAGGCCTTGTAAAGTTTGTTGCAGAACATTTAATGGATCTGAATAGTTTATTTGGTTGGTATTTAAATCTTCCATAGGCTAAATACTTTATGTACTGCTTCTTGAAGCTTTTTATTAGTCTTTTTGGATTATTTTCGATGAAATAGTGGTTAATTTAGCTTATGTATTTATGCTTTAGGCTAAATTAATTAGTGTGTAAAAAGTACTGTTCCAAGATAATAGCGGCTGCGTACATGTCCACCAAAGATTTATTGTCTTTGTTAATTTTAATACCTTGTTGTTTTAGAATTTCACTTGCTTCCTTACTGGTAAAACTTTCATTAATAGAGCTAATTTCTAAATGACTAAATTGCTTTTTAAGTTTTTCAATGATTGTTTGAATAAATACAAAATTGTCGTTATTGCCCTCTTGAAAATTAATAGGTTCTCCTATTACAAGTTTTTCAATGACAAAATCTTGCATTAGAGTTTCAAGCTCCAAAAATAAATCAATGGTTTTTATGGTTTTTAGCGGTTTAATAACAATCCCAAGGGAATCAGCTTTGGCGATTCCTGTTTTTTGTTTTCCGATATCAAGACCTAAAACTACTGACATTAATTCAACTTATTTTTCAAATCAAATAAAATTATACTTGTTGCAGAAAGTACATTAAGGCTTTCAATATTATTTAACAGAGGGATTTTGGTATTAATGGTACTTGCTTTTATAGTTTCTTCCTTGAGACCTTTACTTTCATTACCGACAAGCAGTAGAAAATTTTTCATTTTATTGATATTGATCTCATCAAAACTTGAGTTAGCATAAGAACTTGTGGCAATTACTTCGTAACTTGTTTCTTGTTGCGAGCAAAAAGATTTGAAATTTTCTTTTAAAGTTGTAAATTCTTGATAAATTATCGGACCACAAAAAATAGCCCCCATAGAGCTTCTTATGGTTTTTGGGTTAAAAATATCAGCACAATCTGGGCTTAAATAAATTGCTTTGACCCCTGCGGCATAAGCGGTTCTGATAATGGAGCCTAGGTTACCCGGATCTTGTAAGTTTTCACAAAACAAAAAGATTTCTCCAGTGCTTTTATTAGTCTCACTGGGATTATTGTTTGTCAGCGGGTCTTGCATTTCAGGTTTTTTTGCAATCGCAATTAAAGGAGCGGCTGTTTTTGTGCTAGAAATTTTTTCTAAAATTTCTTGGCTGACTTTAAAAAAATTGATATTTGTATTTGGAAAAATATTTTCTATATTACTTTCTTTTTCAAAAAATATACTTTGAATTTCAAGTTTTCTTTTTATAGCTTCTTCAATTAAAGTTTTACCTTCAAAAATAATTAGATTTTCTTCTTTCCTATATTTTTTTTCTTGAAGCGAACAAGCTAATTTAACGTGTTGATTGTCTTTGCTGGCAATCTCAACAATACCTGTATTTGTAGCTTCAGTTACTATTTCCACAAAATTAATTATATACTAATTTATTCTTCTATTAAGTATTCTTCGCTGACTTCAGGGTGAGGTGTAATATCGTTGATTTGGCAGTTTCTAATATAGTTTTGTGCTTGTTTCTCAAATTCTTCTTTATAAATAGCATCATTATTCAATAGTTCACTATATTGTTGTATTGCTTCAGGTATGACTTTTTTACTCTGTTTTATCAAATCAATTTGATTTTTACACTCTTCATTTATTTCTTGATAAAGGGCTTTAATAGCTTCTTTGATATCGTCTTTGTTGCCATAAAGTTTGCAAACGATTTGATTTTGGCTATATCTAATTGCTTTTAAGCATACTAAATTTTCAAGGCAGATTTCTTCTAAGCGCACTAAACTAAAGCTATAGAGTAAATATTTTGGGATTGATGCTGTTGCGTAAATTTTCATATTGGATCGTCGTTGATTTTCTGTAGGCAATTGCCTGACTACTTAATTGTAAACGAATAAAAAATAAATAAGCCCTTAGTTTCCTTATTTAAAATTAATCTGAATTTTGAGTAGATTTTTAAAGAGGAATTTTGTTTTGTGCGATCAAAATTAAATCTACAAACTCTCTTGCCGCTCCAAAACCACCCATTTTTTCTGTGATGTAATGTATGTGTTTATCCAAAGAAAAATGTCTGTTTTGCGGGCATACAGCAAGACCCACTTGCTCTAAAACAGGTATATCCAAAGAATCGTCACCGATAAAAGCGACCTCCTCTTTTGTTACTTGGTATTTATCCATAATTTTTGCATCTGTGTCCATTTGTCTTCGACGCCAGTATAAATATCATCTTCAAAACCAAAACCTTGATAACGAGCATCTACACAAGGACTTTTGCGTGCTGAAATAATACAAACTTTTATACCAAAATTTAAAGCCAGCTTCATTCCATGCCCATCTAAAGAACAATATTTTTTAAATTGTTCGCCAGTCTCCCCGATAAAAATTGATCCATCCGTTAAAACGCCATCAACATCAAAGCCAATAAGCTTGATTTTTTGAGCTCTATTTATTAGTCTTTCAGAGAGGTTTTCAAACATATATTTTACAGATTAGCAGATTTTTGGCACTCGCGAACCTTGCTTAGTATTCAAAACTCAATTTTTGTAAATCTTCTTTGTACATTTGCATTAATTTGACATTATTCGTGAATATATTCACACCTTCTGGATTTAGTGTTTCTGCCTTTGTCAAAGCTACTGCCGCTGCTATGTTACCGTCTTCTAGCGTAATTTCCCCACTTGTTTTATTCATTGAAATTGAGCCTTTTTCAGCATCTTTCATGCTCGAGTATTCATTTGCTTCAATTTGAGTCCACATATATTTATTTTTTTCTTCGTAAATAATAGTAGTACCTTCATCTTTATTGAAGTTGATATGAAAAAAGATTTTGTCATCTCCCGGGTTATCAAGGTCTGGTTCAAGCTCTGCTAGAAAAATAACAGGGTTTCTGTTTTCTTGTTGCCAGCTAAGTAATCCTCTATGTTTTGGATTATCTATGGAAATAATTTTTACAAAGCCAGAAAGGTTTTTTAGATTATCTCTTTCTTTGAGTATAAATTCATATTGAAAATGCCTAGTTTCTTTGGAGATTATTAGCTCTTCATCAAGTTCAATTAATTCGCTTAATTGCATTTCTAATAATTTTCTTTCTTCAGAATTTTCATCCATGATATTGATTTGCTTTTTGATTTGTTCAATCAATATATCTTTTCTATTTTCTTGAAGTTTTAAATTATAAGTAGCAAAAACTTTATCTAGGGTATTTTGGTTTATGTTTTTTACACCGTGACTTAAAATTTCAGTCAAAATGGTTCTAAAGTTTTCTAAGCCTTGCCATATTAGAATTCTTTGATTAATAAAAGTGGACATAGTTTTATTATAGTTTTAAAAAACTATTTAGATAAGCGCTTCATTATTATCTTGCGGCGCGTCTTCTTCCTGAATTTCTTCAGATTCTTCTTGCTGAGAAGCAATGAGAGTATTTGGTCTAACAAACTCAACATCAGTTGGGCTTGCTTTTTTCAAAATAGTTTGTAGCTCTAAGCCGTTTTGACTAAGTTTAAAGTTTTCAGAAAAGAATTTGGTTGTATGCAAAACATGAGAATTACCTTCTTTAGACTTTTTAACAAGTCCAAGTTCTACTAGTTCTTTTACATGCTCATAAATCCCGCCACCACGAATTTGCATTAAATCACTTTGTAACATTGGTTCTTTAAGAGCTATTGTTGATAAGGTTCTAAGTACTGCGGTTCTAAGTTCGATTGGCAAAATATCTTCTGTTAAATCTTCAAACTCATCAGCAATTTGCATACAATAGCCATGAGTACAGTCGATCACAATACCGCCATCTCTATCTTCGTAGTCTTGTACCAATCGGCTTAGTGCTTGTTTAACAAGGTCAGTGTCTGCTTCACATTGTTGAGCAATGCTTTCAGCTGTTCTTGGTTTGTCACTTAAAAATAAAATAGCTTCAATCCTTGATCTTAATTGTTTTTCGCTGTTACGTTTGCTTTCGCCCATTAGATCTTCGATTGAAAGAAAATCAGTTTTACTATCTTGTAGGTCATCAATTTTAATATTCAAAGCTTTTTTTGCTGTGTCTAAAGTCTCTTGGAATTTACTAAAAGCAAAATCAAAACCTGAGCTTGGTAATAGCTTATTCATTTTGTCGTCGATCAAAAAAGTTTCTGAATTTTTTTCTTCAGTGTTGATTTCATTATTTTCTTGATTCATAAAGCCAGAGTTCTCCATAAAATTCTTCTTGCTCCATTTCAACTTCTTGTTCGTGAGCTAAAAATATTGTTGCTAAAAAAGAATTTGACCAATTACCAAGCATCTTGACAATGTTGTTAAATTCAATGCCTGAACCATTTATAAGGTATTCAGGTAAAATGATTCTTAGTCTTTTAATAGCATCTTCTAAGTTTTCTGCATGAGTTAGGTTCAAAATATCACCTTCTACATCAGGAGCCACAATAGAATATTCTTCTATATCAAGTAGTCTTTGTTGCCTTCTGTAGATTCTAGTTTCTTCTTCTTCTTTTGCTTCTTGTAAAGCATTGATTAAATCTTTTAAGGTAAGTTTTCTAAATCTTTTTGCTTTTGAAATATATTTTCTTCTAATAGCAGATTCTAAATCATTAAAAGTGATTTGTTTAACTTGATGTGAATTAAGTTCTTCTTCAAGTAAGGCATCATCATCTAATTCTTTATGAAGACCAATGTTTAAAGCATTGTGCGATTCTTCTAAAAGAAAATCACTTTTCATTCTAAGTAGTACTGAAGCATAAAAAATTGCTCTACCTGCTTCTTTTAAATTATCATTTTCTTTACTTGATACAAACTGTAAAAATTTACTAGTGACTTTTTCTAAATCAATATCCCATGGGTTGATATCGCCTTGTTTTGCCATGTCAACTAAGCTTTCTAGATCAGTGTCGTCAAGATTTTTTTTGAGTTCTTCCATCTCGTCAATGTCATTAAGTTCTGGCTTAAGTTCAGTGATCTCGTTTTTATAAAAGATATCTAATTCGGCTGACATGATATTTTAATTAAGCTGCGCTTAGGCTCATTTCCTCCTCTTTACTTTCTTCACCTTGAATATTACGAACTCCAATAACTTTACTAAAACCATTTTTACCAACTGAAACTCCAATCGCTCTATCTGATTGTTCTAACATTGGACGTCTATGGCTGACAACAATAAATTGAGTTTTGTTAGCATCATCACAAGCATTACGTCTAATTTTGTGGGCAAGCCTATCAACGTTTACTCCATCGAGTGCTGAATCAACTTCATCAAAAGCATAAAATGGTGCAGGGTTACATTGTTGTAGAGCAAAAAGGAAACTTAAAGCTGTTAAAGATTTTTCACCACCGCTCATTGCTTCTAAACGTTGCATTTTTTTGCCTCTTGGCTGAGCTTTGATAACCAGACCTCCATTAAAGATTTCTTCAGGGTCTTCTAAAATTAATTCACCTTGTCCAAAAGAAAGGTCAGCAAAAATCTCTCTAAAATATTCATCAATTAAATTAAAGTTTTTTAGGAATGCATTTTTCTTATCATTGCGGTAGCTGTCGATCTTTTCAATTAACATTGTTCTTTCTTGATTCAAAGTTTCTTGTTTTTCTTCTATTTCTTTTTTACGTTCATCAACTTGATCGTATTCTTCTATGGCATGCATGTTAATTGGCTCCATGGCACGCATTTGTTTTTCAATTTTGTTTAATTCTGTTTGTAGAGCGTGAATATCTTCTTCTGCAATCTCTAGTTGTTCTAATTCTGGATGCTCTTTTAGCTCTTCTAGTAATTGAGCTAAGTGGTCATTGAGGCTAATTAATTTTTTCTTGTTTTCAACAATTTTAATGGCAATACCTTCGATGAGTCCGGTGATTTCACCTTTTCTTTGTCCTAAGGCAATTAAGTTTTCTGAGATCTTGTCTCTTTTGGCTTGATGAGCATGCAATTTTTCTTTGATTTTTTCTATTTCAGAATCAATAGCAGCGATTTCAGTTTTTAAGCTTTCAATTTTTTCTAAGTGCTCAGGTTTTTTTGAGTTTAGTTTTTCAATTTCTAGTTTTGATTCATTGATTTGTGTATTTAATTTATCAATGTTTTGATTAGAAAAGTTTTTTTCGACTTCTAGAGATTTTGATTCATTGATAACGTTATTTAACATTGTTTCGTAGCGCTTGATTTCAACTTCAATACCTCTTGATTCTTCAATGATTGATTCTAATTTAGAATCTTTCATTTCTGCCGCTAATGCTTGTAAACCTTCATCTTCTTTGGCAATCTTGATTTCAATATTGCTGATTTTTTCAAGTACTCTTTCTTTTTCGTTGCCAAGTTTTTCTAATTCTGAAGCAAAATTAGTCAGTTCATTTTTTGCTTTTTCATATTTTTCTTGGTGGTTTTGTAGCTGTGTCTCTGAAATACCACTTTTAGCTTGTAGTTCGCTTAAGTTTTCTTTGTGCCCTTCAATTTTGATACGAGCTTCTTCCATTTGTTGCTCAAGACTTTCGTATTCAGAACTTAATTGCGCAATGAATTTTTCAACTTCAGTTTTTTGTTCTAATAATCTTTCTTTTTGCTTTTCACTATCTGCACCAAAGTGAATATTAGTTTTAATTGCGGCACCACCAGTCATAGCACCACTTCTTTCAACCAAGTCACCTTGCACAGTTACCATTCTGTAGCGCCCAATTAGTCTTCTTGAAGCTTCAAGGTTTTTTACAACAAGCGTATCTGCAAAGGCATAAGCAAATGCGTCTTTGTGTTCATCGTCAAAGGTTACAAGGTTAATAGCCCAATCAATTACACCGGGCTCATTTGGTAATGGGTAAGAGCGCGCTTCTCTCATTTTGTTTAGTGGTAAAAAAGTTGCTCTACCTGCTTTTTGTTTTCTTAAAAAATCAATACATTCTTGAGCGACATAATCATCATCAACAACGACTGCTCTGAGTCTGCCACCTGCGGCTGTTTCAACAGCTTGTTGATATTCACCTTCAACTGTTGCAAGTTGCGCTAGTGTTCCATGCACCCCGTCTATTTTAAGAACGGTATCAACTGCTCTACCAAAACCTGCTGCACTTGCCGCTTGTTCTTGTCCTTCAAGTTTTGAAAGCTCACTTTCGATTTTTTTGAGTTTGATTTCTTGGGTTTTGATTTCTTCTTTGGTATCTCTTTGTTCTTCTCTAAATGCTTGAATGTTTTGACTTAAAAAAGCAATCTCTTGTTTGATTTCTGCGCCACCTATAGAGTTGTTTCTTAATTTTAATTCTTCGATTTTACTTAGAGCTTCTTGCGCGATTATTTTTTGGCTATCAAGTTGTGTTTCAAGCGAGTTTGCTTTTTCTTCAATCCTTGCTTTTTCTTGTTCTATAGCGGCTTTCTGGGCTTTTAATTCGTTTACTTTGTCTTGGCTTTCAATAACACTTTGAGTACTAAGGTTTGAATTTTTGCTTTTTGCCAAAATTTGAGATTGTAATTCTTCGTAACGTTTTTGTTCTTCTCCGATATTTAATCTAATCGACTCAATTTCTTCTGTAAATTCTTGTGCTTTAAAATCAATATTTTTTAGCGTTTTTTTCAAATCTTTGATTTCTTTTTCCCTAGAAGAATTTTCTTCTTCTTCATCTAAAATTTGTTTTTCTATATATTCAAGTGCGCTTTCTTCTTTTGAAAGAGTTTGTCTTTTTGCATCTTTGTTTTCTTGTAATTCTTTTTGTTTATTTTCGCCAAGCTCTTCGATCTCTCTTGCTAGTTTATTAAGGTCTTGTTGAGCGATGGTCATGTCTTCAACTATTTGTCTTTGTTCTTCTTGCAAAGTAGTTTTTTGTTTTTTATGACTTTCAATTTCGTTTTCAGCTTGCTCTTTATCTAATTTAACTTGTCTGATTCTGACAGCTAAAAATTTTCTTTCTAGCTCTAGTCTTCTTTCTTTAAGTTCTTGATATTTAAGAGCTTGCTCTCTTTGTTTTTGTAATTTTGCTAGTCTTTCTTCTAATTCAGCAAGAATAGTTGTTTGCCCTTCAATTCTTTCGAGCACTGTGTTTAACTCGATATCTGCAAGCTCTATTTTGCGATCAAATTCTGCAACGCCAGCAATTTCATCAATAATCTTTCTTCTGTCTGTAGAGTTCATGGAAATGATCGAGGCAACATCACCTTGCATAACAACGTTGTAGCCTTTTGGGCTAATGTTAAATTTGCCGAGTCTTTCATGAATTTCTCTAAGCGTTGAAGCTTCAGAGTTTAAAAAATATTTTGAATCGTAGCCATCTTTTTTTAGGCGAATTTTTCTTTTGACAATAATTTCTTGCCCATCACCATTGGCACCATCGTTAATAAAAGTTACTTGAACAGAACAATCTGGTCTTCCTGAAATATTGTTGATAAGGTCAGTTAATTTTTCTGCTCTCATGTTTCTGGTTGTTGTTAAACCAAGAGCAAACATCAAAGAATCAACTACGTTCGATTTTCCAGAACCGTTTGGACCTGAAACAGTAGTAAATCCATCAAGCATGGGAATGGTTGTTTTTTGTCCAAAACTTTTAAAATTATCTAACTCTATTTCTTTGATTCTCATTAAATTAGTATGTATTACGTACTTTCTTTTTATTTAGACGCTAAATATATTAATTTTGCTCCTAAACTATTCATTTAATTTAAGGCAAAATGTCAGTCTAATCAAGCAAAAGTTTTCTTCTGATTATATAGACAAAGTTATTTTAGCTTAGATAATTGCATTTGTGCCATAAACTCTTTTTTATTTTTAGGGGTATTCCCCTAAGTTTTTTAAGTTTTTTTGCTGAAGCTAAAAAAGCTTTAATTCTTATATTTTTGCTTTAAGTTTTAGGAACTTCATTATATGATTTATAGACACTATATGTAGTTATAGTTGAATAGTTCTAACACTAGATTTAGGGAGTAATCTTAAAAGATGAGTACAGCACAACAAGCATTGAGCCTAGCAAGGTCTGACGAAAAGGCCAACAAACAAGATAGCACTGAAAATAAATTCGATAGTATTGTCGATGCTTTATCAGTAAATGATTTAGAGAGCGCAAGAAATTTATTGCTCGATCAAATTAATATTACAGTTGGTCAAAGTGCGAGCTGGGATTCTCCTCAATACCGCGGTGATAAAGGTGTGCAAAAAAGCATTAACTTAGATTATACGCGCAACAAAAAACTAACTTTTTTTGGTTTAGAAACAATGCGAGATCGTTATTTTTTAAAAGATGCCAAAGGACAAATTTGTGAAGATCCACAAAGTTTTTTTGCAAGAGTGGCAACAGGTGTGGCGCGCGGTGATAAAGAACTCGCACAAAATCTCTATGACTTAATGTCAAAAAATTGGTTTATGCCAGCAACTCCAGTTTTAGTTAACTCGGCAACTTCTCGTGGTGCGCCAATTAGTTGTTTTTTGAATACAGTTGGTGACTCGATTTCAGATATTTTTAAAACTTATGAAGAAAATGCTTTTTTAGCTAAAGGTGGCGGCGGTATTGGTACTGATTGGTCAAGAGTTCGCGGGCATAATTCAAAACTTTCTACTGGTGGAACATCATCTGGTACTATTCCGTTTTTGAAAGTAATGGATTCAGCGACTTTGGCTGTTTCTCAGGGCAATACTCGTCGTGGTGCAGCAGCAGTTTATATGAGAATAGATCATCCTGATATTGAAGAGTTTGTCGATATTAGAAGACCTACTGGTGGAGATGAGAACAGAAGATGTCTTAATATTCATCATGGTGTCAGCGTTACTGATGAGTTTATGAGAGCTGTTAAAGCAAAAACAAAATTTGATTTAAGATGCCCGCATACAGCAGAAGTTACAAAAACTATAGATGCTTTTGATTTATGGAAAAAGCTTTTGAAAAATAGGGTTGAGACTGGTGAGCCTTATTTATTGTTTTTAGATACAGTGAATAGAGCTGTTCCAGAGCATCATAAAGAAAAAGGATTATTTGTTAATCAATCTAATCTTTGTTCTGAAATTACTTTACCCACTAACAGAGATAGAACGGCTGTATGTTGTTTGGGTTCTTTGAACTTAGAAAGATATGACGAGTGGGAAGAGCATAGAACTTCAGTGATTTATACTGCTGTAAAAGCTTTGGATAATGTTTTGGATAATTTTATTCAAAAAGTTGATTCGCGAGATTATAAGCGTGCAGTTTCTTCTGCTTTACAAGAAAGATCAATTGGGCTTGGTGTTATGGGTTATCACGGTATGTTTATGAAACGTGGGATTCCTTTTGAGTCAATTCAAGCGCGTGCTTTAAATAAAATTGTTTTCAAAAATATTAACGAAGCCGCAATTAAAGCTTCAGAACAATTAGCAATTGAACGTGGCCCATGTCCTGATGGTGGTAATAGACGTAATAGTTATGTAATGGCAATTGCGCCAACTGCAAATATTAGTGTCATTTGTGGTGGAGCAAGTCCTTGTATTGAGCCAGTTGCAGGTAATGCTTATTTGCAAAAAACTTTAAGCGGTAGTTTTTTGGTGAAAAATGTATTTTTAGAAAAACTCTTAAAAAGCAAAAACCAAAATAACAATGATATTTGGAGAACGATTATTGATCATAAAGGTTCAGTGCAACATTTAGAATTTTTAAGCGATGAAGAGAAGTCTGTTTTTAAAACTGCTTATGAACTTAATATGATGGAAGTTGTTCAACAAGCGGGTGATAGACAGCAGTATATCTGCCAAGCTCAATCACTGAACGTCTTTTTACGCTCTCCAATTAGTGGAAAATATCTTAGTGAATTGCATATTAAAGCGCATGAAGTTGGTGTTAAATCTATGTATTATTTAAGATCTGAATCTGTTATTGAAGCTGACAAAATTGATAGTAGTTCTGTGCGTAGGCAAGTTGGTGCTGTTGCTAATACCAATAATTTTGAAGAATGTACTATGTGCCAGTAGAGTTGCCCCGAAGCGCCCATAGCTGCGTTATGCTCATCTCTCGTCATCCTCATTTACAAAGAGTAAACTCCGGTGCCTCGAGATTCGCATGCCTTGCTCTGAACACTTCGTAACAACTCTAGATTGAGCAAAGAGTTGCCCCGAAGCGCCCATAGCTGCGTTATGCTCATCTCTCGTCATCCTCATTTACAAAGAGTAAACTCCGGTGTCTCGAGATTCGCATGCCTTGCTCTGAACACTTCGTAACAACTCTAGATTGAGCAAAGAGTTGCCCCGAAGCGCCCATAGCTGCGTTATGCTCATCTCTCGTCATCCTCATTTACAAAGAGTAAACTCCGGTGTCTCGAGATTCGCATGCCTTGCTCTGAACACTTCGTAACAACTCTAGATTGAGCAAAGAGTTGCCCCGAAGCGCCCATAGCTGCGTTATGCTCATCTCTCGTCATCCTCATTTACAAAGAGTAAACTCCGGTGCCTCGAGATTCGCATGCCTTGCTCTGAACACTTCGTAACAACTCTAGATTGAGCAAAGAGTTGCCCCGAAGCGTCCATAGCTGCGTTATGCTCATCTCTCGTCATCCTCATTTCTCACCCGCTCCTTCACTTGCAAGCATTCGTCTTGATATTGTAAGATTATTGCTATGGATAAAGAAGCTCTAAGAAAAGCAATGCTTGATGCTCAAAGTATGCAATTGGATTTGGTGAATATCAATAATGAGCTAGCGCAAGAATATATTGAAGGTTTTTCTAATGATAAACATGTGAGTATTTTAATGTCAGCTCATGGTGAGTTTTTAAAAGTAAAAATTAGCCCAAGTTTGCAATCTGGTTCTCTGCAAGAGTTAGAAGCCGCTGTTTTAGAAGCTCTGCATGATGCAACTAATAAATCTTTAGCTTTAACAAAAAGCAAAATGCAGTCAATTACTCAAAAAATAGGATTATAATTAGTCTTTAGGTGAAGTATACAAAAGAACTAGAAGATTTAATTGAAGAATTTAAAAAATTCCCTAGTGTTGGTCCTAAGTCGGCTCAAAGAATGGCGTTTACCTTACTAAAAAAAACTCCAGAACAAGTTCAAAAATTTATTGCAATAGTTGATAATGCAAAAACTAATATCCATTATTGTAATCAATGTTTTAATTTAACTTCACAAGAGATTTGTGAAATCTGTCAAAGTCCAAGTCGAGACAAAAAACAAATTTGTATCGTAGAAACAGTTAAAGATTTAATGGCGATAGAAAGAACTCATGAATACCGAGGTTTGTATCATGTTCTAGGAGGAGTGATCTCACCTTTAGATGGTATTGTTGCTGATGATTTAAATATAGATGAACTTTTATTACGTTTGCAAAATTTAAATCAAAGTGAGACCGAGATTGAATTGATTTTAGCAATTGGTTTAAGTACAGAGGGAGAAGCCACAATGCTTTATTTAAAACGCCTTATTGAAAGACATGGTATTAAGCTGGCGGTCACTCGTTTGGCACATGGTTTACCTGTGGGTGCTGATTTGGATTATGCCGATGAAACTACTTTAGCAAAGGCTTTGAGTGCAAGGGTCTTGGCTTAAAATTAATTTGATGCGTTACAATTACATTTATGGTTGATACTTCAAAATGTCCATGTGGTTCTCAAGAGCATTATAAAGATTGTTGTAAAGCATTTCATGATGGAGCACAAGTTGCAGAGACGGCAGAAAAATTAATGCGCTCGCGTTATAGCGCTTATGTAAAAAACAATAAAAATTATTTGTTAGATACATGGCATAGTTCAACAAGACCAAAAGCAGAAGAATTTGAATTAGATGATAATTCAGAATTTAGATGGCTACAATTAAAAGTTATAAAAACCGAACTTGGTTCTAGTAGAGATAATGAGGGTTTAGTTTTTTTTGAAGCACAATATCGTTTTCAAGGACAAGAAGGCACAATGCAAGAAGCCTCTAAGTTCGTCAAAGAAGATGGTAAGTGGTTTTATATAGAGGGTCGCTAACTCATTTGAGGCACTTTAATTGCAGTTTCTTGGGCGTCAGGAGCATTTTTGAGCATCTCATCTCGGAGCTTTTGGTCAATCGCAATATCCTCTCTTAGTGATTTTAAGAGTTCAACTGCACCAACCATCGGTTCGATATTTTCTGTGTTTAATTCACCTAATTGTTCAACATAGTGAACGATTTCTGAAAGATCTTTGCTTAGTTTTTGGATTTCTTCTTCGTTTAAAGAAAGCCTTGCTAATTTTGCAATGTGTTTTACTGAATCTTCATTTATTTGAGACATAAGTTTATTTTAACTTGTAGAACTTGTATTTTGTTAACACTAACTAAAAAAAACGGCTTTTTAGTTTATAAGACTTTACATATTAATTGCTTTATGATAACTTTATGTCTTTAAAGCTTATGACCAAATATATATTTGTTACTGGTGGAGTTGTAAGTAGCCTTGGAAAAGGAATCGTTGCAGCCTCTTTAGGTCATTTGCTTAGCGCACGTGGCTATAAAGTTTCTATTCAAAAATTAGATCCATATTTAAATGTTGATCCGGGTACTATGAGTCCTTATCAACATGGTGAAGTTTTTGTAACAGCTGATGGTGCAGAAACAGATTTGGACTTGGGTCATTATGAAAGGTTTATTGATACAAATCTGACAAAATCTAATAGTGTGACTTCAGGACAAATTTATACGGAAGTTTTAGCAAAAGAAAGACGAGGCGATTATTTGGGTGCTACTGTGCAGATGGTTCCTCATGTAACCAATTTGATTAAAGAAAAAATAGTTGATGCAGC
Source organism: bacterium (assembly GCA_038146805.1). GTDB lineage: Bacteria > Cyanobacteriota > Vampirovibrionia > LMEP-6097 > LMEP-6097 > CAIYXB01. The sequence goes on from JAYQSH010000005.1 coordinate 600,044, forward strand.
GAAAGCAACCAAGTCGGATATTTTGATTGTTGAAGTTGGTGGAACGGTGGGTGATATAGAAAGTTCAATTTTTATTGAAGCTATTCGACAATTTAGAAATGAAATGTCTTATGAAGATACTTGTTCGATTCATGTAACATTAGTGCCTCATTTAAAAGCCGCAGACGAGTTGAAAACTAAGCCTACACAACATAGTGTTGAATTATTGCGCTCAAAAGGGATACAGCCAGATCTTATTGTTTTAAGAGCAGACAGGCATGTGCCAAAAGGCTTAAGAGAAAAATTAAGTTTGTTTACAAATGTGCCAGCACGCAATGTGATTGAAAGTAAAGATTGTAAAAGTATTTATGAAGTGCCAGCTGTTATGCAAAAAGAAGGTTTGGCAAGTCGCGTTTTAGAAAGAGTCAAATTAGATAATCATGTCCCTGATTTAAAGCCATGGGAAGAAACTGTAAAAAAACTTGTTAAACCAGAAAACAGAAAATTAAAAATCGGTATTGTCGGTAAATATGTTTCTTTATCTGATGCATATATTTCAGTAACCGAATCGATCAAACACGCTTGCGCGCAACTTAATCATGGACTTGATTTGCAGTTGATTTTGTCTGATGATTTAGATAATTATGAAAGAGCAGGAGAGTTTTTGTCAGGCTTAGATGCTATTGTCATACCCGGTGGCTTTGGTGATCGTGGTATTGAGGGTAAGCTTAATGCAATTCGCTATGCTCGAGAAAATAAAATTCCATTATTAGGTTTATGTTTAGGTTTACAATGTACTGTGATTGAAGCTGCTAGAAATCTTTTAAAATTACAAGATGCTAATAGTATCGAATTTGACGCAGAGACACAAAACCCAGTCATTCATTTAATGGAAGATCAAAAAACAGTAAAAGACATGGGAGCAACAATGAGACTTGGCGATTATCCTTGTAAATTAGTTGCAAACACAAAAGCACAAGAACTTTATCAAGCAGCAATAAATTCTGAGGATATGATCATAGAGCGTCATAGACACCGCTATGAAGTAAACAACTCTTATAGAGAGGATTTGGCAAAGTGTGGTTTAGTTGTATCTGGTACTTCGCCAGATGAAAATTTAGTTGAGATAGTCGAATACAAAAATCATCCTTATTTAATTGCTTGCCAATTTCATCCAGAATTTTTATCAAGACCAACAAAAGCTCATCCTTTGTTTTTAGGATTGATTAATGCTGCAATTCAAGCACCTTCGATGTTGATTTCTTAGTTACTATAATTGTTTGTGTTAATCTTAGAAAATCTGATAACGGCTAGTATCAGCTTCTTGTTCCCTAAAATCCCAATCTCCAGCTTCTAAAATACTAAAAACAAACATCAACAATATTAACCTTCTAATGCCTTGTTGATCGATACCGCCCTCAACTTGATCCTTACTACCAAAAGTGTTTTTAATAGTATTGCTGAGATCTTCGATGTTTTTTGAAAAATTTCTAAAGCTGGCAAAGTCGTTAATACCGTCATTATTAGTATCTACTAAATCATCGTCACCATCGCCATCTAGATCAAGGTCGTCACTAGCAAGATATTCATTAAAAATACTCATAAAATCATTTGGGTTTTCATCATCTTCAACATCGTATTCACCAATAAGTTTATATTTACCATTGTCATCTTTTTCTACAACTTTGTCCTTAAGACTATCTATTGCAGATGAAAAAGCTTCTTTATAGTCAGCTGTCTTTGGTATTGATGCGATCATCGCAATCTCTTATTTTTCTATCATTCTCCTGAATTCTTTGATTTCTGCTATTGATATTAGTCTTTATATCTTCTAGGTCTTTTTTGTGCTCAAATAAAGAATCTAGCAAATCATCAATTTGTTCTTTTTGAGCATCATCAAGATCTTCTAAGTTGTCAATAATATTTTTTATATCCTGTTTTGAATGGCTATCGATATTATTGATTAAGTTATTAAGAGTTTGGTAGCTTGAGTCTTCTTCGCTATAATTATCTCTCAAGCTTTCTAATGAATTTATTAGATTTGTTTTAGCCGTATTAACTCGATTTTCTTGATTGGGTCTTTGGATATTTTCCAAGTTATCTAAAATAGTTTTATTGTTGATTCTATCTTCTTCTTGTTCTTTTTTTTCTGCCTTTATAGCATTGATTGTTTCTTCTAGAGCCGTAAGACCGTTAAAAGGTTTACCGATAACTGTTTCAAGGCTTTTTGCTAATATCATTGTAAGTGTCTTTTGTAATTTACCTGTATCAAGTGCTAATTTTAAACTTCCGTTGATATTTTGTAATAAGTTGTTTTCTTCTGTAAGCCAATCTGTTGTTGGAATGCTAGCACCATTTGCAAGTTCATTTGTTTTGTTTATCAATGTTTTGCCGATTTTTGCAATCACCATAGCAAGTGGAGACGGGCTTAATAATGGTGCAATTGGACTATTATCCTCAGGAAAAGAGCCGTCTTCTCTTGGGGTTGCACGTTTTTTCGTAAAGCTTTCTGAGTTTTTCTTTGAAGCACTCATAAATTCAAGTGCGTAAAGAGAAGTAGAAATATTTTCAAATTTAGTGCTTGTGTTTTGAGAGATTTTTTTAAATTGCTCAAAGTCAAGATTTAGCTCATCGATGATACCTTTGGTTTCTGTATATTCTTTGCCGAAGAGTTTTGCCAGATTATTATCCAATAATGTTTCGGTATCACCTTTTGGAAATTTGTCTAATAGCTCGATTGTTTCTTGTGCCAATTTTTTGTTTAGCCCACCAATATTATTTTTTTCAAATACAGCTTCTAGGAGATCATCAATATTTTCAAATTCAATTTCGACATCTGTTTTTGATGTAATTTTAAATTTTCCGTTGTCTGTTTTGTTTGTTTGTCCTAAATGTTCTTTGAATAGTTCAATTTTGCTAAGGTCACTAAAGTCCAAAAGTTCTTCAAAAGAAATTAATTTTATGAGTTTTTTATCATTAGATTTTCCAAGTTCTGCTCTATATGCTTCTTGTTCTTCTTCAGGTTTTTTTGCTACTAAATGATCTATGATTTTGCCACGAGTTTCTTCTGAAAACCTTAATTTATTTGCTTTAAATAATTTGTCAATTTCTCTATTAATAAAACCTGTTTGATCAATATTTTGGAAATTTTCGATTTCTTTTTTTTGTAACTTGATTAGTTTTTCAATTTCTTTGTCAATCAATGCTCTATCTTCACTTGATTGACCTGCCTTTAAGCTATTTAAATATTTTGCTGCTTGTAGAGGGTATTTTCTAATATTAATTTCAATATCGCTTTGACCTATTTTATCGTAACCCTTCTCTAATACATCGCTAACGCCTTTTGCTAAATTAGTAAATTGTGATTGTACACTTGCAAAAATTCTTTCTTTTGCATCTTTTGCATCAATATTTTCTTTGCCATTTAAAATATCAAATAACGTTCTTGTGTCTTCGATGTATTTTGGTGTTGTGATTTCAAGGTGACTCTTTAAAAGTTCTGTAGCATTTGATATAGCGTTTAGATCACTAAAAGATATTTGTTCTAAAAAATCTTCCATTTTATAAAAGCTAAGCTCATCTTCTGAAATATTTTTTTGACTAATAATGTTTTCTATGACTGTTTCAGAAAGCTTTAAATCACCTGAATTATACAAAGCTCTTAGGGCGTTCGTAATGAAATTGTCTTGATTTTCTTGAGAAATATTTTTGTCTATTAGAAGTTGATTTAAAATAGCTCCAGCGTCATTTAAAATCATTGTTTCATTATTTTTGTTTGTATAAAGAAATTTTTCAGTAGTATCAGCAAATTCATCATTGTTATCATGTATCAAAGCAAAGATTTCATCTGTTAAAGTTTTTAAGTCATCATTAAAGGCAGTGTTAACAAAATTGGTCACTATGTCATCAATGATTTCTGGTAAATTATTTGCTATAAAATTTTCTTTTAAGCTTAATATTTCTTCAAAACTTAAACTTGGATCTATTTGAATCCCATCTGTCTTAAGATCAGAATCGAGTGAGTTTGCAACTTTGGTTTCTAACTCTGCAAATAAGGCGTTAATAGTATCTGTGTTGAGTAAACTTTCTGTAAGGTCGCTATAACCAGTGTTAAATTTTTCTCTTATCTCATCAATTCTTAGATGAGCTGCTTGATAGTAAATAGTTTCAGCTTCTTTCCAGTTTTTATCAAGTACCGTTTTGGTAATTTGGTGTTTGCTTAAGGTTAATTCTTGTTCTTCTCCATTTTCATCGCTGATATTAAAAATACTTGCACCAATGTTACCGTTAGTTTCACCAACGGCGTTATTTAAAAGGTTAATTAAGGCCAAGGCTCTATCTTGAACTAAACCATTAATAGTCCCTGGATCTACTAGATTTGTTTTTTGTGGATTGACACCTGACATTGTATTCATTCAATCAAGGCAGAGTTAAAGTTTAGTTAAGGATAGCCTTTCATTTAAAGGGTTTTTGGCTATTCAAAATAGTTGTTTTTTGTTTTATACCCATGCTAAATGCTAAAATACTTTTTAAGAGTAATTGAGTGAGTAATTTATCTAAAAATTCTGTTTATGTTCTTGCTTGTCCGCGTGATGATGGTACTATTGCTGTTTTATGTAGAAATTCAGGGGTAAACCCGGGGCCTGCTTATTGCGATAGTAAAAAAAACGCTATGCAACTCAAAACCAGACTTACTAATGATCCTCGTGGTATTGCAAATCATCGTGCTATGGAGCTGATTAAAAGTTTATTGGTTTATAAAGTTGATGCCGCTGTTGAGCCAATTTGGGATGAAGAGTCTTTGTGGGCTTATTTACCTCAAGAAAAAGCACGTTGTGCAGAGGGCATGCTTAGTTTTTAAGTATTCACTAAGAGCTTTGCTATAATTCTTTTTTTGAAATGACTAGTTTAGCCAACGAAAAACAAAAAAAATTACCAGTAATCGGTGTTTCAACAATGGGTTGTCCTAAAAATCTTGTTGATACCGAAAATATGATTGGTATTTTACATGGCGCTGGTTATCAAATTACAGCTGATCATAATAAAGCAGATTTTTCTTTGGTAAACACTTGTACTTTTATTGAGGGTAGTACTAATGAAAGTCTGGATTTATTAACAGAGCTTGCTGATGAAGGTAAAAAATTAATTATTACTGGTTGTATGGCGCAAAGATTTAAAGGTGATTTGTTTGATGAACTGCCAGAAGCGCAAGCACTTGTGGGAACAGGTAATGTGCAAGATATTTTGGAAGTCGTAAAACAAGTTACCAAAAACCTCAACAATAATATTGATTCAAAAATTATCAAAATTGATGCAGTGCCAAATGCGGTTGCCAGTGCTCAAACTCCTAGAGTGCACACCCAGATTGGTCCTTCGGTCTATTTGAAAATTGCAGAAGGTTGTGATCATCGATGTGCTTTTTGTATCATTCCACATTTGCGTGGTGATATGAAATCAAGAACTATTGAAGATATAGTAGCTGAAGCAAAAGCCTTAGTCGCTCAAGGGGCAAAAGAAATTGTTTTGGTTTCGCAAGATAGTACTGCTTATGGTACTGATATTTATAAAAGAAGAGCACTTGCCGAATTATTGGCGCGTGTCGCAAATGAGTCTGGAGTTGAATGGCTCAGGGTAATGTATGCTTATCCAACTGAAATGGATCAAGCAATGCTCGAAGTAATTCGTAACTGTAAAAATATTTGTAATTATATAGATATTCCTTTGCAACATGCATCTAAAAAAGTTTTAAAAGCAATGCGTAGACCACTTACTGTACGTGATACCACTGAGCTAATAAAAAAAGAAATCCCTGATGTTTGTATGCGTACTACTTTTATTGTCGGCTTTCCGGGGGAAACTCAAGAAGATTTTGAGGAGCTTTATAATTTTGTAAAAGAAACTCGTTTTGATCGAGTTGGCGTGTTTACTTATTCTCAAGAACATGGAACTTCTGCGGCAGATTTTGCTGATCAAGTGCCTGAGCATATTAAAGAAGAGCGTAGAGATAAATTAATGCGTTTACAGCAAGAAATTTCTCTTGAAAAAAACCAAAAACATATTGGTACTAAGATGCAAGTTTTAATAGAGCATATAGAAGAACTTGAAGATGCTAGTTTACAATTGGTTACTAGATCTTTTCGCGACGCGCCAGAGATTGATGGACAAGTTTATGTAACGCTTAATGCTGATGATATAACACCAGCGCCTGGTTCTTTTATAGAAGTTGAAATCACAGATTGTGATGAATATGACCTTTTCGCTAAACTTATTGGCTAAGCTAACTTAGAGCCATTAGGCACATTTGTTAGTGGACTTGCAAGTACAACGCTTTTATCATCTTGTACAAAGCCTGTTATTAAAACTTGAGACATAAAATCAGCAATCTGTTTTTCAGGGAAATTGCAAACACAAATTATTTGTTTGCCGATTAGCTCTTCTTTTGTATAAAGCTTGGTGATTTGAGCAGAGGTCTTTTTAATACCAAGCTCTTCACCTAGATCAACCCAGACTTTGTATGCAGGGTTTCTTGCTTTTTCAAAGTCTTCGACTTGAGTAATAGTGCCAACTCTAATATCAACCTTTGTAAACTCATCCCAAGTAATTGTCTGCATGGCTTTATTATATACTGCTGGGAGATTGCTTCGCTCTGCTCGCAATGACGATCTATTTACTCTTTACTAAATTTGAGATATTTTTGGCAGTGATTATCTTTGCGGTTTTAAGAACTTCATCATCCTTAAGTTTAATATTTTTCTTGGCTGAATCAGGAATGATAATTTCTTTATAGCCAAGCTTGATACACTCTTTTAATCTTGCTTCTAAATTCGCAACAGATCTTATCTCACCTGAAAGCCCAAGCTCACCAAGGGCGACTATATCTCTATCGTTGTTTTGACCTTGCACGCTATTATAAATGGCAAGTGCAATTGCCAAATCTACAGCAGTATCTTTGATGTGAATGCCACCAACTACATTTAAATAAATATCTGTTTTTGATAAACAAATAGCAAGTTTTTTTTCAACAATAGCAAGTATTTGGTGTAACCTAGTTGCATCAATGCCGTTTGCAATGCGTCTTGGGTTATTGTAATCAGAATTTAAAGCAAGCGCTTGAATCTCAAGTAAAATTGTTCTTCTACCCTCTCGAGCCGCAAAAAGCATTCCTCCAGATTTTTCTTCTAAGAAAATTTCCGAAGGATTATTAATGTCATGTAAGCCTGTTTCTGACATTTGAAAAATTCCGATTTCATCTGTTGAACCAAAGCGATTTTTCATACTGCGCAAAAATCTAAGTTGTGATTCAGATGAACCTTCAAATTGAATTACTGTATCAACCATGTGTTCAAGAATTTTTGGTCCAGCTAGATCACCATCTTTATTGATATGCCCAACCAAAAAAATTGGAATATTACTAAGCTTAGCGCAGCGCATTAATTGTCCAGCGCTCTCTCGTATTTGGCTTGGTGAGCCGGGGAGAGAATCTAACTTTGCAGAATAAATTGCTTGGATACTATCAATAATCACTAAACTAGGTTCTTGTGTTTCGATCGCATCAATAATTTGTGTTAAATTATTTTGCGCAAGTACCGTAATTGCAGAATTAATATTTAGTCTTGTTGCCCTAAGCTTGAGTTGTCTTGAAGACTCTTCGGCTGAAATATAAAGTATTTTGAGATTTTTTTTTGCAAGTTTGTCGGCTACTTGTATTAAAATAGTTGATTTACCAATCCCGGGTTCACCACCAAGCAAAGTTAAACTACCCGGAACAATACCACCACCTAAAACTCGATCAAGTTCTGATGAACCACTCGACATACGATTAATTTGATCAGCCGCTATATCTTGTAAATTTAAAATTTATGATTCTGCTTTTACAAAAAAACCAGTATCTTGTGTGCTTGTAGATTTTTTACTACTTTTATCAAATTTGGCTTCTTTTAAACTACCCCAAGTATGACAGGCTGGACACTTGCCTAAATAACTTTGACTTTCGTTGCCACACTCACTGCAAAAGAAAATACTTACTGTTTTTGCCATATTTTTATTATAACACTTATATTTGTATGGGTCTATGCTCAGAGTAAATTATGGGACTGATTCCAAACCCTACTTATGCCCAAATCTAAAGACTCGAGATACTTATTACGGGTTTGGAAGCACGCCCATTATTTTTCAAATTAGCGTTTGAGATTTTTTTTGCGCAGTGCCAATGAAATAAATTATATTTTTTTGGCTATTTAACAAAAAGAATTATTCATTAGTTCACCAAGTCCACCAGCGCCCGGCACAATATATTGTGTTTCATTTAAGCCAGATTCTTCATCAGCAAAAGTACCCGGAATCGCCGCTAAAGCTTTTTCGCTACTCATGCCTCGATCTAGTCTCACTGCATAGACAATAAGTTCAGGGTGATCATTTTGCATTTTTTTTATGTATTCAGGTGTTGTAATTAAATGTACAGAAATAAATTTAATTTCTTTCCCCGCTACATTTTCTTTGAAGTGGTTAATGCAAGATGATATTGAAGATCCAGTTGCTCCCATTGGATCAGGAATAATTACTAATGCTGAATCTTTGTCTCCACCAATCTTACTGCCAGACCAATCAATACCAATGACTTCGCCTGCCTCATTAGTTTTTCGCGCCATATAAACATGATCTTGACGAATTAAGTCAGGGTTTAAAGTTTGATTCAAAATTTTAAAACAGGTTTCAGAAGGTAGTGTGCCGGCTCTAGCTATATCAACAACAACAGCTTTTGTTTCTGGATCAATTATTTCTCCATGCCAAAACCCTTTTTTTGTTAAATCAGCCATTCTGGTTCTTATGGTTTCTTGTTTGCGTGGAAACTCCTGAGAAATAATTTCTTTAATTAGGTAATCATAAAGGTCATTAATTATATAGTTGATAATTGGTTGTTTTGTTTTGGCTTTGCACAAATTTGCTAAGTGAGTGTGTAAAAAAGCATCGTTTAAGATTCTATAATTCTCACCGTATTTGTGTTCTAAATACTTTGTATTTTTAGTCATTGTTTGCATTAAAGAGATATTTTAGCAAATTTCAAGATTTGTTGAACATCGGCTATATTACCTAATCCTAGCCGGCAATGATCTTGATATTCTAAGCCAAAATTATTACCAAAAGCAAGAAAGATTTTGTGCTTTTCTAGTAGTTCATCAAAATTGAGCTTTTTGAATTTGCTTTTGATTTTTGGAAAGATTGTTAGCCCAGAAATTTTTTCTTGTTTGATTTCTAAATCAAAAATAAATCTTCTTTGTTTAAAGCAAATAGAGTCTCGATATTTTTTTTGAGTATATTTTTATTATTAGCAATAATTTGAGAACTTTTTTCTAGGACTTTGCTTGCTAAAAATTCACTTACGATATTTGTTCTTAGAGATAAATAATTTTTGTAGGCAATGATTTTCTCTTGCTGTTTTTTTTGTTTTATCACAAGCCAACCTAATCTTAAACCCGGCATAGAAAAGCTTTTGGATAAATCACAAATGCTGATAGAGTTTTCTATAAGCTGTGCTACATTTGAGCAATTGTTAAGTGCCAATGGTTGAAAAACTTCATCAGCAATTAATAAACGCCCATCTAAAATTTTGCCAAGCTCTTTTATTTCAGTATCTGTAAAAGCAAAACCTGTTGGGTTATTGGGGTTGTTGATAACTAACGCTTTGATTTTTGGATTTTGTTTTAGCAAATATTCTAGCTCATGAAAATCCCAAGAGTTATTTTTTAAATGCCAATCTATAACTTCAATTCCAGCGTCTTGAGCAACTTGATATAAGGATTGATAAATTGGTTTTTGTACTATGATTGCATCGTCAGCTTGAAACAGAGCTTTAAAAGTCAGATAAATTGCTTCTGAAGCACCTGTTGTTGTAATAAAGACATTATTTTTCGGGTAAAGCTTTTCTTTTAAAGCGCTTGTTAAATTTTCATGCGGCAAGGCGTATGTATAATCCAGTTTAAGCTTGGCTATTGCCGCAAAAATTTCTTTAAGTTCATTTGTTTGAAAAACTTCCTCTAAACTTTTTATAGGCATACACGCACTACTAAAGTTGTACTTATAATGATTTTCGTATTTGTTATAAAGGTCTTCTAAATAAAAGGGAGTAAAATCGTCTTTGTTTAGAACAAGCGACATTATTTGATTTCTTTATGAACTGTATGTTTCTTTAAAAACTTGTTGTATTTTTTCATTTCCATTTTATCTGGATGTTTCTTTTTGTTTTTAAAAGTAGAATATCTAGACGGAGGCACTCCCGCTTCTTTTGCTTCTGTGCATTCTAAAGTAACTACAACTGTATCTTTCTTTTTGGCCATTTTATCTTTTACTCCGTAAATATATATGAGTTTAGCTTGATTGAGCTAGATTGTAATTTTAGCAAAAATGCCTTAAAAGATAGAAAATATAAGGCTTTTTAGCTTTTTTTAACTATATAAGGTGTAAAACACCTAGTTTTGCCCAAACTTTGTTAACTATAGCTAATTTTCTTATAAGAGATTTGGTCTTTTTGGTCTATCTCAAAATTTATCGCTAATGTCGAATTACACATATATATGTTTGAAGAACAAAAATTAACTGTAAAAAAGTTAGACTCTTTTTTATCTCAAGGACCAAAAGTTTTACAGCAGATAAACAGTCTTGTGCAAGAAAGTAATGAATTTAATTTTGCTCATAGTTTGTTTTTTAAGTTAATGCAAATGGCCTCTTCGGATAAAACGTTAAATTTGGATTTGGTTACTTTATTGGCAAATGATACGGCTTTAGTCAAATTGATTTTAAAAAAAGCAAAGTTGACAAATAGTAAATCTGCAAACAATTTTCTAAAAAAATCAGATATTCAAAATGCTATCAAAAGAGTTGGTTTTAATTCAGTGCAAGAAGAAGTACAAAATTATTACATAAAAAAATATATAAAAAAATTGCAAGAAATTAATTCAAAAGACTGTCTAAGATATTTTAAAAAATCACTTAGGTTAGCCCTTTTTGCAAAAGAATTTTCTCAATTAATTAATTCTGATCAAAATACTTTATTGTTTTTTCAAGCTTTAAATACTTATATGCCTCATATGATTTTGTCTTTAAGAATGCCAGCTAAATTAAAAGCATTTGAAGATTTGTTAAATAAAGGTTTGGCTGTAAAAACAGCGTCATTAGCGGTTTTCGGTTTTGACTTGAATAGTTTGTCGTTAGAGATACAAAAGAAATGGCAAATGCCTTTAGAACTAATAGAAGTTTTGGAAAATCAAAATCAAAACCATTCTCAAAAACAACAAAATCAAAATATTTATTTATTAAATAAGTTTGCTCAGTATATAGAAAAATCTTTACAAAAAGAAAAACTAAATTCACAGGATTTATGGCATCTATCTTTTGAGTACCTAGAAGCTTTAAATATAAAAATGGATTTTGAAGATTGGGATCAGTTTATTAAAAAAGCATTTATTAAAGTCTTGGAAAAAGAATATTTATTGTTTTCGTAATCTTATTAAAACTCAGCATTTAGCACACTTATTCGCTATAATAGTCACTATGTCTGATAAAGAAAAAGCCATAGAGATTGTTAGTTCAGTAATAGCTACTGATTCATTTAAAGATCTTTCTGTACAAGCCAATAAAAAAGTGGTTTTTAATTTGTTATTAGACGACCCACAAAATCAAGAAAAGAAATCTCAAATTATTTCTGAGATAGAAAGCAAATTAAAACAAGCAGGTTTCTTGGAGCTTGATGTTTATACAACACAAAAAGCGTCGGGGCACAGACCCTTGGGTGGTTTGCGCGGTGCTGGTGAGTTGGCTCCAAAAACTCCTGTACCAGGTATTAAAAATATTATTGCTATCAATAGTGGTAAGGGTGGCGTTGGTAAATCAACATGCTCAGTAAATTTGGCGATTGCTCTAAAACAACTTGGTTTTAAAGTCGGTTTACTTGATGCAGATGTTACAGGACCCAATGTGCATTTAATGTTGGGACAAAGCCAAAAACCACATGTAACAGAAGATAGAAAAGTAATGTCTTTAGAGGCTTATGGTATTCGCTTGATTTCTATGGGAACTTTAGTGGATGAAAATAAACCAACAATTTGGCGTGGACCAATGTTGGATGGTGTTATCAAACAATTTTTAAGAGATGTGGAGTGGGGAGAATTGGATTATTTATTAATCGATTTACCTCCGGGTACTTCTGATGCTCAGCTTACTTTGTGTCAAAATGTTCCTTTAACTGGTACTGTGATTGTAACAACGCCGCAAGATGTTGCTTTGCTAGATGCCAAAAAAGGTTTAGCAATGTTTAGAAATATGGGTGTGCCAATTTTAGGAATCATTGAGAATATGAGTTTCTTTAGTTGTCCTCATTGTTCTCAAAGAACGGAAATTTTCTCACACGGTGGTGCACAAAAGTCAGCACAAGAGCTTGGTATTAATTTCTTGGGTGAGATACCAATAGATTTAGAAGTTAGAACTGGTGGTGATAACGGTAAACCAATTACAGTTGTCAATCCAGAACATGCTGTAAGTAAGGCTTTCGTTAATATTGCTAATACTATGATAGAGTATGCAAAAGAACAAGAAGCCCAAAACGTTTAATGTTTTTTGTTAGAAGCGGCTTTTAAAAATTTGTACTAATACAGAGTTCTGTATTTTTTAAATTACACGCAGCAGGGCTTTCTTCAATGGAATTAACTCTATTGGTTATTTTGTTTTTGTATCTTCGAGCTTTAGCTCCTTTGCCGTTATAAGACTCTTCACCAACTTTGCTGACAAATTCAGCCGCCGCTTTAGCTTGGTAAGCATAACCGTCTAGTCCTGATTGCATTGTTTGCCAATCATAGCCGTAGTATTCAGCAGTTGTCTTTTTGAATTGTCCAATACCACGCTCGCCTGAGGCTCCTTTTGCATTAGGGTTAAAGCGAGTTTCGTTAAAAATTTGTACTAAAAATCTTTTTGGATCAATGCCAGTTTGTTGTGCGGTTGCCCAGAGAGCTTCAAGAGCTTCTTTAGATGTGTATTCTTCGGCACTACCAATTCTTTTACCATTTTCTTTGGCGTTAATAAAATAGTGTTGAGCTTTTTGTAACCATTCTTTATCACTTGTTGTAAAGTCGGCTTCTGCAATTCCTTCTTTACCAAAGTCTATGGCTTTTCCAGCTATGACCACTGTGTAATTGTCACTTTGGTCTTCTATTTTTTGTGCGAGTCTTTTGATGTGTAAAATCTTTCTTTGTTTTTCTCTATAAAGTCTTCTTTGAAAGGCATCTTGTTCTTCATTAAGTTCAGCGATTCTTTCAGCAATGATTTTTGCTTTTGTTTCTTCGTCTAGCTCATTATTTTCTACACCAAAATCAGAACCGATTTTTTCAATTTTGGCGAGGTTTCTTTCTAGATGTTTTTTGGACTTTAAAAAATATTTTTTTTCGATCTCAACAATTAATTCTTCTTCTTTTGTTTGCGGGTTTATTTGCATGCGAACAGGTTTTGTTTTTTCGTCGTAGTAATAAACACCACCAATAGGTTTTTTAGAGTTATAAATAACTCCTTTTACTTTTTGTGAATCTTGATCTGGGGAAATTTGATCCATTTATTGTGAGTTGTCCTATATATATTTATCCCATATATATTCTAACTAAAGATCGTGTTGTTTTTTTGCTAATGGGCGTGCTTCCAAACCCGTAATAAGTATCTCGAGTCTTTAGATTTGGGCATAAGTAGGGTTTGGAATCAGTCCCCTAATGTATGAACAATTCCAAACTGAAATGCAACTTTTTAAATTAGCCGAAATGTAGTAAATACAGGATTGATATGTCATTTAAATATAAGGGTCACTTGACCTGGGAAGAAGTAGTTAGAATAGAGACATTGCTAAATCAAGGTCTTAATCCAGCAGAAATAGCTGTTGTCATAGGAAGAAATAAATCAGTTGTCTACAGATGCGTAAACAATAACTCTGTTGATGGTGATTTTGTTGCTGAAGAAGCTTGGCAGTTAATGCATGAAAGAAAAAGAACTGCAAACCATCATCCTAGAATTATTGATGAAAGCTTACTTGAAAATCGTTATTGAAAAATTAGTCTTACCATTCTCCAGAGCAAATTGCTGATATGGACTGAAGAGTGCAAACGAAGCTTTATCTCATCAAACCATATATACATGGCTACAAACCAAAAGACCTGATTTAATAAAAATTTACTTGAGAAGAAAAGGTAAAAAATATCGTAGATAGAATTCATTGTTGATAAAAGATCAATTGATGAAAGACCGATAGAAGCCAATGAGAGGCTTGAATTTGGTCACTGGGAAGGCGACACTTGATATTGCTCATGGTAAAAAGAATGTATTGTTCTTAATCTAGAAAGAAAAAGTGGTCTTGTCTTAGCTAAAAAGTTGCCAAACAAAAAAGCTGAATCAGTTTTAAAAGCTACTGAAGAATATTTTAAAGAGATACCAGAAGAACTTATTTCAGTTACTTGATAACGGAACAGAGTTTGCAAAGCATAAAGAAATTGAAGAAAAACAAAAATTTTACAGCCCTTGGCAAAAGGAAATTTAGAATCTCGTTAGGACTTTTAAGGCAATTCATTCCAAAAGGCACTGATCTAAATACCCTTTCAGAGGAAGTACAGCACTATATTCATGATTTTAAACACTGCTAAAATGGAAAACACCTTTAGAAGGCTCAAATCAAGCAGAAAGTTGCATTGATATTGGAATCCATCTATTTCAGTGGATTCTTAATAAGATTTAACAATAAAACAAGGTATTTTGGTTATAAATCACATAATTTTGCATATAAATATATAAAGACTAATTTATGAAGAGACAATTTCTAGTTTTAGGGGCCCTTTTTTTGCTTATTTTAAATAATTTGGCTCCAGCACAAGCATATTTTTTTGCGACTGATTTAGAAGCACAAATTTTAACCTTAAACGATAAGGAAATAGAATTAATCGTAACTCAACATGATGATAAAAATGAAACAGAGGTCTTTCCGATTGGCACAATTTTTAAAGGTAAACTTTTTGAATATTCATTTAAAAAACATTTTTTGCGTGATGAATATTTGAAACTACATCTTTATCAAGCTATTTTACCAAACCAAAAAATAATTAAGGTAGATAAAGATATAAAAATTAGACCAAGAGTAATTATATCTAACAAACATAGTATTCAACTTGGTGGAGCAATTTTGGCAACGGTTTTAAAACTCACTGTCGCAATTTGGTCTGTTGGATTTCCAACCGGAAGAGGTATTAAAGCTGTAACTGATTCTGCTTATGCTGTTTATGATACGCCAAGCAAAGAGAGTAAATGGAAGCAAGGTACCAAAGGTTTTGTTAAAGGGGCATTATTTCCATTGCCTGAGCTAGTTTTAAAAGGTGAAGAACTACCAATTCATAATGAATCATATATTTGGATTCAAGATGCAAAAGAACACGAAAAAAAATTAACTGCTTTTATACTGAAGCGTAAGAATATTTATTTGCATAAAGAAAAATATTATCAAGCAAACAATATCAAAGAACCAAATTTTACTAAGTATTTAAAAGCAAAGGATTTAGCAAAATACAAAAAGAAATTAGCCAAAAAATCTGTTAAAGCTAAAGTCAAAAAGTCATAGCTTTCTTGTTATAATTTAACTATGATAATCAATCCTATTGGCGTGAGCAGAGGTGGATTCTCTTCTAGGGGCTCTTTTTATAATTGGTTCACTAATTTTATTAAAATGGGTATAGCCGGTGATTATCCCGGACAGTCTACATCTTAAATTGGTTTAACAAAACTCTTTTAAAATTGATTTAGCAATTACAATTCTTTGAATCTCAGAAGTACCTTCATAAATTTCAGTGATTTTGGCATCACGCATATAACGCTCTACATTGTATTCTGTGGTGTAACCATAGCCGCCATGAATTTGTACTGCTTCGACACTATGTTTCATTGCTGCTTCCGAAGCAAATAATTTTGCCTGAGCTGCAAATCTTGAATACGCTTTGCCT
Organism: bacterium; assembly: GCA_038146805.1. Taxonomy (GTDB): domain Bacteria; phylum Cyanobacteriota; class Vampirovibrionia; order LMEP-6097; family LMEP-6097; genus CAIYXB01. Next base: position 616,033 of record JAYQSH010000005.1, read on the forward strand.
TCATCATGAGCCACTGCCGCTTTATAAATCAATCCTCGAGCGGCATCTATGTCTGTTGCCATATTTGCTAGTTTAAATTGAATTGCTTGAAATTCATTGATTTTGCTACCAAAAGCCTCTCTTTCATTGGAGTAGCGTACCGAATCTTCAAATGCAGCTCTCAAAATTCCAAGTGCTTGGGAAGCCATACCAATTCTGCCACCGTCCAAAGTAGTCATTGCGATTTTAAATCCATCACCTTCTTGCCCTAAAATATTTTCTTTGGGTACTTTGCAGTTATCAAAATGTAATTGTGTTGTTGAGCTGCCTCTGATACCAAGTTTGTCTTCTGGCTTACCAAAACTAAATCCTTCCCAACCTTTTTCAACTATAAAGGCAGTTACTCCTTTATGTTTGGCTTCTTTGTTTGTTTGTGCTAAAACCAAGTAAGTGTCTGCCTCTGCACCATTGGTTATCCATGCTTTGGAACCGTTGAGCAAGTAAAAATCTCCATCTTTTTTTGCTTCTGTTCTCATAGCAGCAGCATCTGAACCATTACCCGGTTCACTTAAGGCAAAAGCTCCAAGTGTTTTTCCTTGTGCTAAATCACCTAAATATTTTTCCTTTAAAAAATCAGAACCCCATTCTTGCAAAGGATGTGCGCATAAAGAAAGATGCGCTGACATAATGGTTCCAGTTGTAGCGCAGATTTTAGAGAGTTCTTCAACAACAATTGAATAGCAGATATAGTCCATTGCGCCGCCGCCATATTTTTCGTCTATGGTTACTCCAAGTAAACCGGCTTGCGCCATTATTTCTATATTTTCTTTTGGGAAGCGATGTGATTTATCAATTTCTTTTGCAGTTTCTGCAAATTCATTTTTAGCGATATCGCTAACCATTTTTTGTAGCATTGCTTGTTCTTCAGATAAATTGAAATCCATATTTTTATTATTCCACAATAGTTCTATTCGATCTTTACCAAATGATAGTTCTTTGATTATGTGCTTCTAAGAATTTATTAGCTTGAGAAAAGTGTTTTGCACCAAAAAATCCTCGGTAGGCTGAAAGTGGCGAAGGGTGCGGTGCTTCTAAAATTAAATGTTTTTTTGTATCGATTTTATTTTTCTTTTTTCTGGCAGGACTACCCCAAAGCATAAACACAATATTTTCTTTGTGTTCATTTATTAGCTCTATTACTCGATCAGTAAAGATTTCCCAACCTTGATTAAAGTGTGAGCCCGGGCTATCAGCTCTTACTGTTAAACAAGTATTGAGCAGAAACACACCTTGTTGTGCCCATAAACTTAAATCACCATGCGTTGGTATTTCAAAGCCTTCTATATCATCTTTAAGTTCTTTAAAAATATTTTTTAAGGAAGGTGGTGGGCTGATGTTTTTTTGTACTGAGAAAGCCAGTCCGTGAGCTTGATTTGGACCATGATAAGGATCTTGTCCCAAGATGACAATTTTAATTTTGGCAAAAGAACAATAATCAAAAGCATTAAAAACATCTTGTGCACTAGGATAAATGATATGTTCTTGTTTTTCTTTTTCTAGAAACAATTCAAGCTTTTGAAAATATTCTTTTGCAAATTCTGCTTTTAAAACATCATGCCAAGTTGTAACTTTGTCTAAAATCATCTTTTTTGTTTGACTTTAAGTGTTGTTTTGACTATAAAATATATTGGTACCATGCAAATCATGTTGGTGATGGTGTTTTGTATAGAGCTTTGTATTAAATTATCTTTGATTGGGTTGTAGATGATTTCAAAAATAGGACTTAAAACTAAACAATAAAACATAGCCACTAAGAATTTGTCTTCAATGTTTTTTGGATTGCATTTGTAACAAAGCAATGCGGCAATCGCATAACCAAAAATAATTGTGTTGTTATAGCTGAGTATATAAGTTGTAGCAATATAAAACATTGCAGTATATAAACTAAGTTCTAAGCTGCAAAAGCTTGCTATGGCAATGATTGACAGTAATGGCAGATTGATATTAAAGCTTGTTATTTCTTTTACAAGTGATATTTGCAAAGCAAGCAAAATCAATGCTAAGAAAAAAAGCTTAGTTAATTGCCAAAATTTTTGTTTCACAGTTTATTTAATGTAATCTGGTAAGTCTGATGCGTTGTCAGGTTGCACAGTACGACCACCCGGGAAATAAACAGATTTTTCACTTGCGTTTTTATTTAATTCTCTGTCAATTTCATCTGTGTTCTCGTCGTATTCAATGATTCCTGCTTCAACACCTTTTGCGGTCATTAAGTTAGGTAAGTCTACAGCTACTCCTGTTTGCTCTACCATAACAACAGCATCTTGCCTTGTTGTATCAGCATCAATTTGCAATCTCTCAGCTTTTGCTCTTACTTGAGCCGCTTTAAGATCTTTTTTTACAGCTCTCAACAATTGATTGATTGCTTTTTTTTGTTGTTGCAATCTATCATATTGAGCTTGTGCATTTGCTAATTTATCAAGTGCATATGATTGGTGTTGGTTTGCTTTTGCTACAGTAAAACTTGTTGCGCATAAGATAACCAAAGCTATATTTGTCATTATTTTCATAAATTTATTATATAAGAACTTTGTTTTTCTGAAAATAAGTGCAAGTTAAGATAAAGGGCAGTTTCCACTGACCAGCTAATTTAAAGAAAGTTAATACACAAAAAGAAGTGCTCATAGGTTGTAAATAGTGAAAAAAACACAACTAATATGAGCACTTACAAACGTCTTACCCTAGAGAAACGCCGAAATATCCCATTAATTATGCATTTTCAGCCCTATCAGCGAACTATTGCCGAACAATTAGGCTTCAGCCAATCAGCAATTAGCCAAGAATTTGTCAGAAATTCAGTAGAGGGGACCTATAATGGGCGTGCTTCCAAACCCGTAATAAGTATCTCGAGTCTTTAGATTTGGGCATAAGTAGGGTTTGGAATCAGTCCCTTTAATGACCAGATAAAAGTCTCAGCCAATTGTTTTTGACTTGAGTAAAATCAACTTTATTGATTAAAGAATTGATATTGTTTTTAAATTTCTCTGCAAAGTTATTTTTTGTGAGATCTTTGTCTGCGATTGTTTTTAATAAGGCACAGTTTAATAGAACGCTTTCTTCTTTGCAGGCATGAGCTTGTTTATCTAAAATGCTTAGCAAGATTTTGGCATTTTCAAAATGATTTTCTCCGCCTTCTAGGTCTTCTAGCTCTGCTTGTGTGAGCTTATGGTCTTGAATGCGAAACTCATAATCAAAAAATCCTTGAGCATCAATTATTCTAAGTTTGGCGCCAGCAAGCGAAATTAATTCGTCATAAATTTGTCCTTGGCTATCTTTTGCTTGTATTAAAGCAATGCGTTTGCTGTATTGCTTTGTGCAAATATACTGTGCAAGAGCAGTCATGGTTGCAAACCATTTTTCTTTACCTACGCCAATAATTTGTCCTTGTAAATAAAAAGGGTTGGTAAAAGGTCCAAGTAAAGACAAAAAAGAACTGATTTTATGTTTGCGAGCAATATTTTTAAAAACAGATAAAGTTTCGGCAATCAGTTTACTGTGGTGAAAAGCTAAGTTGTATTTTTTTAGGCCGATAAGTTTGTCTGTGAAGCTTTGCTCTAAATCTAAGCCAAGTTCTTCTAAAACATCTATTGAGCCAGTTTTGCTTGAAGACGAGCGTCCACCGTTTTTGCAGATTTTAATACCTAGGCTTGCGGCAACAATAGCGCTTGTTGTTGAGATATTAAAAGTATTACTTTTGTCGCCGCCAGTACCACAGCAATCAAAGCAAGGCTCTTCAGTCTTGATTTTAGGGTCAAGTGCAAACAACGCTTCTAATAGTTCGATTAATTCTTCAACAGAAAAATCTTTGTTTAAAATTTCAATTATTTCTGTTTCGCTAAGAGATTTTGCTTTGTTTAATAAGCCCTGCATTACTAGGCTGCTATTAACTGATCGAAGTGTTGCTTTCTTTCAGCTTCTAATACAACAGAAGCTGTTGTCAAAGACTTAGGAAATTCTCTTCCTCTCATAATTAATTGCTCGTCCCAAGTAGTAGGTTGGTAAGAATTAACAATTTCAGTAACTGCCATTTTTACATCAAAATCTTTACAACTGAAAATATCTACAGTTAAAAAACCCTTATCTGGAAAAGTATGTATAGCTAAATGGCTTTCAGCAATAACTACAATACCGCTTAAACCCCAATCTTCAGGCACAAGTCCTTTGTAATTAAATACATAAGGAGGCATAACCTTCGTCATATTCATTTTTTCAGGAAGTTCGTCAAGAATCTTGGTTATAAGATTAATGTCCGATAGCTTTTCATAATTACATCCCGATGCTTCCATTACTAAATGTGGTCCAAACATTAATTTATCCTCCGTCTTGATTTATTTAAGCTAACCGAAATTCATGTTCATAATTTCAAGTAGCATTATGTTATCAACAAGATCAAATTTTAGCTATATGTAAATATTAAAAAAAACAAAATATGTCTTACGCCCCATTATCTTAATTTTTTTGCGGGTAAACACCTAAAATAAAGAGAAAAAACGGCAAATGTATATACGCTTTGCTAGAATATGTATTAACTCAGGAAATTTTGAGTTATATGGAATTAATATCACGAGATTTACCAGATACTTCTTTGGCCCAAAAAAATTCTTTTGGTGCAAAATCAGAAATTGCTGTACCTGATGATACTCGTTCTCAAGCCGCATCATTTTCAGAACCCATTGATGCTTCATCAGAGGCTCGTAGCGAGGCAGAAAAAATTTCTCAACCTATTACAATGCAACAATCTTTTGACGACCCAAAAATTACTAAAAGAAGACAAGCTTTTGATGCTTTTAATAAAGCCTCAAGTTTTGGAGCAAGTATCGGATCTAAAGCTTTAAATTTTGCTGGTTTTGTTGGAGCCTCTTTGGCTTCTCTTTCATATATATTTTTTAGCTTAAAGACAGTTGCTTTGATTCTGGGATTGCCTTCTGCGGCACTTTTGTATGGAGCCTATCGTTTAAAACAAAAATCTTTAGATTTAAATAAATCAGTTGTCACTAACCGTGATCCTGTTGAAGTCTTGCAAAAAGCAAGTGACGACTCACTTTTCTTAGAGAAAAATTTACAACAAGTTAAATTTGCTTTGGTGCAAGTAAGAGATATGTCTGATAAAAAACCAGAGAAACAAAAAGCAATTAATTATTTGGAAATTATTCATAACAAAGTTCTTGCAAGGTACCAAGAATTACAAGCTATAAATGCAACTGATCACGAACTATATACTTATAAAGAATTTTTGAATATCTATAAAAATTCTTTTCAAAAAACAGACGTTAAGGATGAAGATTTTAAAGAGGTTTAAGACTTTAACCCATAGGGATTAAGATCTCTTGCCCTATTCTTAGTAAGCGTACATTGCGAATTTTATTAGCAGTTTTGATTCTATTTATTTTTTCTGGCAAAGCCGAACCATAAAACTTTAAAGCAATTGTTTCAAGAGTATCTCCAGAACGTATTTTATATTTGCTGAGTTCTAAGTCAGGGTTTTTAAGTAGTGGAGAGCTATTTGCAAAAGAGTCAGCAAGTTCTTTGCTTGCAACTTTAATGTCTTTAATCTCAATTTGGCTATCTTGAGATTGTGCTTCTACATCTTCTAAGCTTGCTTCTACAACTTTTGTTTTCGTAATATTAGAACCTTTTACAAATGTTTCACCTTGGCTTAGTTTGTTTTTGTAACTTTTGCTTGGAATAATCATTGCAATTAATAAAGCAAAGAGTAAAACCGATACAACAACAATCAAAACAATTCCGCCGTTACGAATTTTTTTATATTGCCTTTGACTTAAAAAAGTACTATTCATGGGCTTATAAAAATTGTTTAAATTATCTTCGATGTCATCATTCGCGCTTAGTGAATACAAACTATCGATGGTCGGTTTATTTAAACCAAGTTCTTCTTTTACTTTAGTCGATAAAACTTTATCTGCTCCTTGGTTGAGCTTGTCTTTTAGTCTGCTTGAAATTTTTGAGAAATTCATAACTCTTTAAAATTCTATCACCCTTGAAGGTTTTCACCTATTTTTCTAAGATTTCAACTTTATCTAAAAAACTAATATCCATAGAATTTACTTCAAGCCCTTTAATATTTGTTTTTGTGAGTATATTTTGTGTGTCAATAAATAAAGGTATGATGGCTTGTTCTTGTTGACTTAAAATTGTTTCAAGTTCGCTATAAAGTTTTTTGCGGGTATTTAAATCTAAAATACTTGCGGCTTCTTGGCTTAATTTATCGTACTGAGAGTTTTTAAAATGCCCATAATTAATTTGATTATTGCTTGAAAATAAACTTATAAAAGTATCAGGGTCTGGGTAGTCAGCTCCCCAGTTTAATCGAAAAAGTTCAGGTGTATCATTTTTTAGTTTTGCTAAAAACACTTTCCACTCAAGGCTTTGAATTTCAACTGTGATGCCGAGCACTTGTTGCCACATGGCTTGTAGGCTTTCCGCAAGTATCTTTGAGGTTTCTCTATTTGGAATGAGAAAAACAATTTTTTCTAAATCTTCTTTTTTGTATTTTGATTTTGCAAAAAATTCTTTTGCAAGTTTTGGAAAGTAACCTCTCTGGTAATCTTTTTCGCTTGCTGTTAAAGCAAATTCTTTGTTAAAATTTTGCACTAATAATTCTGTATTAAAAAAGTTTTTTAAGCTAGGTGGAATCCAAGTATTGTTAGCTTGATCGCCTTTGCCAATAATATTTACTAAGGCTTCTCTATCAATCGCATAGCTAAAGGCTTTGCGCATGTTGATATCATCAAAAGGTTTTTTTTCATGATTTAAGCCTATATAGGTGTTTCTTAAAATGGCAATTTTTTGAGCTTCATTTGCAATTTGTTTCATGACACTTAGTGGGATTGATCTATTGTCAATAAAGTCCAAAGAATCATTTGCAAATAAATTAAAAGCACTTGCTTGTTCAGGTACCATAAAAAAACGAATTTCTTGTGCAAGGTTTTTGTAGCGCGGGTCTTGAGTGTTTATTTGTAGATGAAATTTGGGGTTTCTTTTGAGAGTGATTTTATATTCATGATGCCAAGAGCTTAAAGTAAAAGGACCATTGCTAACTAAGTTTTCACTTTCGGTCCAATTGCGTCCATGTTTTTGGATTAAGTCTTTTCTGATTGGTAAGGTGAGCCCATAGGCTGTCAAATATATAAAATATGCTGCGGGTCTTTTTAGAACTATTTCTAAATTCTCGTTGTCAATTGCTTTTGAGTGTTTAAGATCAATTATAGAAAGTAAGTCAGCATAGGGCGCCGCTGTTTGGGGGTCTAAGAGTCGCTCAAATGAATCAATGAAATCTTGAGCTATTACTTGTCTGCCATCGGTCCATTGAGCTTTTGGGTTTAAATGAAATAAATATTTTTTGTTATCAGCGCTAATTTGCCAACTATCAGCAACTCCCGCTGTCACTGTAATATTGTTGTTGGCGTCTAAGCTAAATCGAGTAAGCCCGACCATAATATTACTAATAATGTCAAATGATGTAGAGTCGTTGGCTAAGTTCCAGTCGAGTGTTGGGGTTCAGTGCCAAGATTCATACGTAAGATTTTTGTGGGTGACTTTTGTAAAGAGCAAGCGCACAAAGAAAAAAGTGTAATTAGTAAAATAAAATTTTTCATTGTTAGTTTCTTGGGGTGATTGCTGTTTCGTAGTCAACAGAAGTATTGGTTTTTTTATCAATCATTTTTATTCTAATTTTTAAGAGGTCTTTTAAATCATCTGTATTATAAAAACCAAAATTGAAAAAAGATTCATAGCGGTCAAATTCATCAGTAAGGCTTTTCATCTTGACTTTACTGGCAAAGCCAGTAAGTATTACGCCATTAATATCTCGTACGGGCGTTGAGCCATAAAATTCTCTAGGCATAAAAGGCCATTCATGGGCATTTGCGAGTGTTGCTTCGCCATCTTGATTTGGAACAATTAGTAATTTTAAGCGTGCCCGGTCTTGTAGGTTTAAACCGTCTTTATCTTTGGCAAAGGCAAAGTAATAAAGATAGTAATCATAAGCTGGAACGCCAACGGTATCATCTTTGGACTTGATTTCTCGAGCTTTGTATTGTTGTTTTTGTGGCATGGCAAAATATAAATAAGGTTTGCCATGAATCATATCTTCTGGTAGGGGCACATTAATATTAAAAACAGTATCGATATAGATTAAGTCCTTTGAACAACGTTTGAGGTTTCTGGCAATTTGTTCTAGGCTCGCTCTAGCGTCAAGTTGTAATTTTGAAAAACTAGTAGTCTTGGCAAATAGAGTCCAACCTTTTGACTGATACATATAAAGCATGCCAGCAACAATACTAATCAAACTCACTGTCACCATAAGTTCTATTAGGGTGTAGCCTTTTTTATTTCTTTTAGTAGAGTTGTTTTTCAATAACTACATTATAATGTCATTTATTAATGTCGATTGTAATTGGCTTAACTGGAAATATTGCATGTGGAAAATCAACAGTAGGAAAGATTTTTCAAAAAATGGGTATTCAAGTTTTAGATAGTGATGATCTGGTGCATGAGATTTATGAGACTGATACTCAGGTGCAAGAGCAGTTATTAAAAGAATTTGGTTCTTTAGATAGAAAAGAAATTGCGAAGCAAGTTTTTGGCAAAGACAAGACGCAAAAAAGAAAAATTTTGGAGTCAATAATACACCCTAAAGTAGATTCTAAATTTAGAGAATGGATTTTAAAAAACCGAGAAGAAAAAATTTTAGTAAATCTCGTTCCTTTGCTTTTTGAGGCCCATTTAGAACATCGCTATGATCGTATTATTACTGTTTTTGCAAATAAAGAGCAACAAATCCAAAGACTTCAACTTCGGGAGCCTACTTTAACTACAAATGCTATTTTGACTAGGATAGAATCGCAGTTGCCGATTGAAGAAAAATTAAGAAAAAGTGATTTTTGCATAGATAATACCCAAAATTTTGATGATTTAGAATTACAAATAGAAGAGATTTTAGAGAGCATTGCCAAGCAAGAAAAGCTGATTTTAGACTTAAAATAGTCAAAAACCTAATAAATACAAGCATTTATTTTCTCTTAAGTATTTATTTTTTATATATTATTTATAAAATAATCCTTAAACCTAGGTATTAGCACTTTACTTTTATTTGTTGCTGATTTATTATCAATACCAATGTTTACAAATACGTATTAATAAGTGAAAACTTTTTAATGTTAATTTGTAAAGTTATGTTATAATAGATAACATCGATCGTAAAGACTAAATACGAATTTTCGAAGAAATATTTTGTCTTTACGGCCAAAGAAAAATAAAAAAGAATATAGGAGTGATCCGAGAATGATGGAAATAAAAAAGAGAAAGAAAACTGGACCAAAACCACTTTATGGCGAAGCTAAAAAGATGGTGTCTTTCAGATTGAGTCCTGAAGCTTTGACTATAATTAAAGCACTTGCTGATAAGGATAGTTTAAGTCAGGCAGAAGTACTTGAAAGATGGGCTAGACAATTCAAAACTAATGTTGCTGTTGAGCTTGAACAGTTCGCTGAAACTGAAATGCAGAGTGCAAACACAACACCTAGTACAACTATGGTTGACGATATTGCAATTGGTCAAAATCGTGAATTAGTTGGCGCTCAGAGATAGAGTCAGGTTTGTAATTAAAAAATTAATTATATTAGAAATTCACCAATAGAAATGGCGGAGAGTTTTTTGTTAATCGAGGGAGTTTTCAATTTTCCCTCAATTTTTCAATTTTGCTTTGTTAAAACCCTCGATTTTTTATTATTTTGTTATCAGTCCCTCTTTATAAGAGTAAACTAAAGAGGGCGTGTCTAAAAACTTTACTTTTCTATTTATGTAATTGCTTGAGTTAGCGTTAAATTCATCAAAAATTCTTCTTAATAAATCAAAGAAAAGTTTTTCTTTTGTAGGGATCATTAACCCTTAATCCTTTTTGAGATACATAAGGATTTTATCCCATTACAAATAATGATCGGTTTTGTACTCAAGTTCTACGAACAGATATAAATCCCTTTGGTTCATCTTGAGAAGACAGATTTATAGATCTTCTCTAGATATTGATTTTTGACTTATAAAATTATTTTTGTTGTTTTTTCTTGCGTTCCAAGAACTTCTTGAAATGAGCAAATCTCTAGGTAAATATTTTGCGTTGAACAAAATGAATATTTTTAAGTTTTTATTTGATTTTCTCTAAGCCAGACAAGTAAGGGGCTTGCTAAAAATAAACTTGAATAAGTACCAATAAACAAACCAATAAATAGTGCGGCAACAAAAATTTGTGTTGAAGCACCACCAAAGAAATATAGAAAAGCTAAAACAGTTAGTGTTGTGATTGAAGTGTTAAGCGATCTTGTTGAAACTTGATTGACACTTAAATTTGCCAAATCAGCAAAACTAAATTTACTTGTTTGTAATTTTTGGTTTTCTCGAATTCTATCAAAAACTACAATAGTGTCATGCACAGAAAAACCAAAAGTTGTTAATAAAGCAGTGATAAATAAACTATTCACTTCGATTGCTTGATAGACACCAAGTGCCGCAAACAAGCCCATTACAATGATTACATCATGAAATAAAGCGGCAATTGCACAAATTGCATAGTCACGTTTAAACCTTGAGCTGATATAAATGATGATACCAAGTACAGTAAAAATTAAAGCAATCAAAGCAGACTGAAATAACTCAGGACCAATGATTGGACTTACTGTGTCAATAGAACTTATCTCAAAATTTCCATATTTGTTATTGAGCTCTGCGTTTAATTTGTCTAAAGCTGGGTCATCTGAAATTGCTTTGGTGCGAATAATTACAAGAGGATTTTCTTCTTTACTAATTGTCGCAGAACTATTACTAAGGCCCACCTGCTCTAAAATACTGAGAATTTTTTCAGAAGAAAAATCTTGGTTGTCTTGAAAACGATATTCAAGTTTAGTACCACCAGTAAAATCTAAGCCTAGTTTTAATGGACTACCCAATTTGATTGTCGATAAAACCATAAAAGCAACACTTAAGGCAATTAAAAAAGCCGACACACTAAACCAAACTTTACTTGTTTTTACGCTGTTAATCTGCATAGTCTTTTATTTTAAGGTATTTTGTGAAAAATTTAAAATATATTGTTTTTATATAATAAAATGTATTTTAAGATAACAGGCTTTTTGAAGCTCTAAAGTTAGGGAATATAAAAGATATTAGCTGTGCTTTTAAAAATTTCTTAATTGAAAAATGTAAAAATAGCAAAAAGCTAATTTATTGATTTATGTCCGGAGTTAAGACGAGCGAAATACTTGTTGGTGCCCTTATATTTGGGATAATTCTTATCATCATTATTCCCTTGCCGACATATCTCATCGATTTGTTTATATCGTTAAATATTACTCTTGCAGTTATTGCCATTGGTATTTCTTTGTATATTTCTAAGCCACTAGATTTTGCGGCTTTGCCTACATTCTTGCTTTTGGCAACAATGTTTCGTCTGGCTCTCAATATTTCATCGACTAGATCTATTTTGCTTAAAGCAGATGCTGGAAATTTAATTTTGGCGATGGGTGAATTTGTGGCTGGTGGAAATATTGTCGTTGGTTTGATAATTTTCATTATTATTACTGTTGTTCAATTTATGGTTATTACCAAAGGTGCTGAGCGTGTTGCTGAGGTATCTGCACGTTTTGCTTTAGATGCGATGCCGGGTAAACAAATGTCTATTGATGCCGATTTTAATGCGGGTTTGATAACTTCTGAGCAAGCAAAAGAAAAGCGTGATGTTGTCGAGCGTGAGTCCGCCTTTTTTGGATCTATGGATGGTGCTTCTAAGTTCGTCAAGGGTGATACTATGGCGGGTATCATTATTACTATCATTAATATTGTTGCTGGTTTAACAATTGGTATAACTCAAAAAGGTTTACCTTTTGATGTGGCGGCACAAAAATATGTGATTCTGACAATTGGTGATGCGATTAGTGCGATTATTCCATCTTTAATCCTATCCATTGCAACTGGTATCATCGTGACTCGTGCTGGATCAACCGCAGATTCTTTTGGTCAGGATGTTGGAGCACAGTTGCTCGCAAGACCAAATGCTTTTATTGTAGGTGCAGCCTTGCTCTTTATTTTTGCATGTTTACCGGGAATGCCAAAAGGAATCTTGGCAACCATTGGTATTGGCTTGTCGGCATTAGTTTATTTTTTAACACAAAGCAAGAAAAAAGCTGAGCAAGCTGGTTTCGATGATGATGTTGAGATCGATGAAAAAGTCGATCAATCTGGCGCGCCTAGAGCAACTCCTGAAATGATGTATTCTTTATTAGAAGTTGATAAACTTGCTGTTTGGGTTGGTTCAGGTTTATTAGATATTGCTGATCCTGCTCGCAATGGAACTTTGGTACCTGAGATAGCTTCATTAAGACACCAATTGACTTTGAACTTAGGTTATATTTTACCTTCGGTGCGTATCATGGACGCTCCATCTTTAAATGCAAATGAATATAGAGTGGTAATTAGAGATACCACCGTTGCTTCAGCTGAAGTTTATTCAGATAGAATGTTAATCTTAAGAGAAGATTGGGACAATATTTATTCTGAACCACCACCGGGCTCTTTGCCGGGCTGGGAGCCAGCTTTACAAGAAGCGGCTTATTGGGTTGATCCAGAATATTTAGAACAAATTGATTGGGATAGACCAGCGGCGCCTGCAGTGCGTGTGATTACAGCGCATTTGGCAGAAGTAGTACGTAAAAATATTGATGACTTACTCGAGAAAGCAGATGTGCGCCGTATACTTGATCAAGTAAAACAATTTGATTCTCAGTTAATTGATAATTTGGTGCCCGGTGCAATCGCACTTGGAGATCTCAGAAGAGTGTTTGTGAACTTGTTAAAAGAAAGAGTTTCAATTCGAGACATTCATTATGTATTAGAAAAATTAGAAGATTTAACTGTCGCAATCAAAGATCCTGACCAACTTTCGGAAAAATTGCGTGTTGCTTTAGGTAGACAAATTTGTTTAGAGTTTGCGACTCCTGATAGACAACTACCAGCGATGGCTTTTCACCCAAGCTGGGAAACGCGCTTAGAACAATCTTTGCAAAAAGTTGATCATAGTATGGTTTTGATTTTAGAACCAAAACAAATTCAAAATTTAGTCACTATGATTTCTAATTCTTCACGTAGAATTTTAGAGCAAGTCGAACGAAGACCAATTTTGATTTGTGGTCCTTCTTTAAGATTGCCTTTATTTAGGTTGATCGAACAATTTGATCCACATGTGCATATATTAAGCTACGCTGAATTAAGTCCGGATTTTAATATTCAAGTTATGGAAACAATCGGAACTGAGATGGATGTTCCTGCTGTTTCTGGGTAATTTAACAAAAATTTTTTGAGTAATTGATAAAAGATAAGCTTCTCATGACTTTGTTTTGATACACTTATCCTAAGTGTCAACTCCTTTTCCAATTCAAACCGCAATGACAACACAGCACAGGGTTGAACAAAATCAACAGAGTACTCCTCCTAGTTCAAATCCTTTGTCAGATGAAGAACTTTCTTCTTTTAAAGAAAGGATTTTTAAAGAGCTTAAAGATTTTTTGTTGCAAGAGTTACAGAAACGAGATTATAAAGTTAAGCCTAGTGATTTTATTGTTGATAAAGAGTCAAGTTACAATCAATCTTATCCTGATAATGTTTTTTGTGGAGATATTTTGATTTTTAATCGAAGCAGTATTTTTTCACAGCTTTTTAAAAAACCAATTCCTCCTGATTTAATTCAAAAGCTTGTTAAACAATTTAATAAAGTTCTAAATCTAGAAAAAAGAATGGGGCTGGTACTTTGTGATCAGGCTTTGGATGGCTATGAATTTTATTTAAATGCACAAAAAGACGATAATCCAAACAAAGTGCGTGACTTTCTTGAACAACAGCGGGAGTTAATGTGCTCTTTATTAGATTCTAACAATTAATTTAGTTCTAAAGATCTTGTTTTTGCCGCTTGCAGTGCATTTAAAATCACAGTGCGAAAATCATTAGCTTCTAGGTTTTCGATTCCTGCTTGGGTTGTGCCATTAGGGCTTGTTACTTTGTCTCTAAGAGCTTTTGCGCTTTCCTTGCTTTCTATCATTAAGCTTGCCGCTCCGTAAATAGTTTGCCTAGCAAGTGTTTCTGCGATTTGAGCATCTAAACCAAGTTCAATTCCAGCTTGGGTCATTGCCTCGGTCATCAAAAAAACATAGGCTGGTCCAGACCCACTTAAAGCAGTAACTGCGTCTAAATCTTTTTCATTAACAGCAACACAGACTCCAATAGTATTAAAAATCTCTTTTACTTTTTCAAGATTTGTTTTAGAGGCTTTTGTATTTGCACTAATTGCTGATGCCGCTTTAAGAACTTGAGCTGGAGTGTTTGGCATTACCCTAAAAATTTCATTTGTAGCAAAAACTTTTTCTATACTTTCTATGGTTTTACCAGCAGCAATTGAAATTAAAATATTTGAATCCTTGATGCCTTGTAAACTTGCAAGCACTTGTTCAAAAACTTGCGGTTTAACTGCAAGAATTATTAAAGCATTGTCATCAAGATTTGTTTTGAGTCTATCGTAGCAATTTGTTGTTTGTACTTGAAGTTCATTTGCTATTGTGTCCAAGCGTTTTTCATCAAGATCACAAAAAATTATTTCATTAGCCATAAAGGTCTTGTTGTGAACAAGACCTTTAGCAATGGCGCTCCCCATCGCACCCGCTCCGATAAAGGCAAGCTTACACTTGCTTGTTATAGTGTTGTCTAGATTTGTATTTTGCATTTTACTAAACAGTTGCAGTTTCTAAATTGATAATAGCCTTTCCAGCTTTAGCGTTTTGCCAGTTTTGCTCTACTGCTTGCCAGTTGACTAAATTCCAAAAAGTTTCGATCCATTGTGGTCTTAAGTTTTGGTGTTCTAGGTAGTAAGCATGCTCCCAAACATCAATTGTCATCAATGGTTTTCTTTTTGAATTCATTAAACAGTTGTCTTGGTTTAAAGATTTTTCAACTAATAATTTATTGTTTTCTGGACACCAAGTTAACCAAGCCCAGCCACTTCCAAATTGAGTTGCAGCTGCATTAGCAAATTCTTTTTTGAAGTTTTCAAAACTTCCAAAATCTTTATTGATTTGCTCAGCTAACTCTCCTTGAGCTTCACCACCAGCGTTAGGTCCCATAATCATCCAAAATAATGTGTGGTTGTAGTGTCCACCACCGTTATTGATTACAGCTTGTTTTTTGTCAGCGCTGATTTCGTTTACTCTTGTCATTAATTCTTCGATTGCAGTATCTTCCATGCCTGTGCCTTGAAGTGCATCGTTTAGTTTATTGACATAAGCTTGATGATGTTTTCCGTAGTGGAATTCTAAAGTTGATTTTTTGTAGTTTGGTTCTAATTCGTCTAGAGCCCATGGTGTTTTTGGTAAAGTATGTGCCATTTTTTTCTCCTTATCTATTTCTATTCTAACAAGATTTTACTATTAAAGGAGCCACACTTTGAGTCAGCCTGATTCTTGGTGATGGTATCTAAGCTTAATAATGCACAGGTTCAGCATCAATGGTACGCCAAAGATACCAAGTGGCTACTGTGCGATAAGGTTGCCATTGTTTTGAGAAATTTTCAAGATAGTTTTTATAATCTTTTGTTTCTTTTTTTATAGGGTAATTATTTTCAATAGCTTTAATTAAACCGATATCGCCTAATGGAAATATATCCGCTTCATTTAAATAAAAAATTTGGAACATTTCCAAAGTCCATTTGCCGATACCTTTAATTGCTAAGAGTTCTTCTGCAATTTGAGTTGAACTTTTGTTTTGAAAATATTTATTGTTAATTTTGTTGTTTATAAAATGAGTGCTGATGTTTTTTAAATATTGTATTTTTTGTTTACTCAAACCAATTTCTTTGAGTTGAGCTTCTGACAAAGTCAAAAAATTTTTTGCATTAAAGGCTTTGTTCTTTAATAAATTCAGTAAACGTTGCCAAGTAGCTTCAGCCGCAGCAACAGAGATTTGTTGTCCAACAATTGCGTTAGCTAGTGTCTTAAAGGGTTTTGCATAGCTTGTTAAGCTGGCATCGGGATATTTTTTGATTAGCTTTGCCATTGTTTTGTCTTTGCGACTTAGAAATAAACAAGCTTCTTGCCAATATTTAGGTTGTTGCTTTGTCAAAATGTTGCTCCTGATATAAAAAAGCCCAAAGTTTTACTTCAGGCTTTTAAATTTTTTTCTTAATCTGTAATTTTAGAAATTAAAACTAAGCTGTAACAGCGTCATTAAAATATTCTTTTAATCCAGCATCATTAGGCTTCATACCTTTAGCGCCTTCGTTCCAGTTAGCAGGGCAAACTTCGCCGTTCTGCTCAAAGAATTGAAGAGCTTTAACCATTCTGATTGCTTCATCAACATTTCTACCAAGTGGTAAGTTATTTACTACTTGATGTTGTACTGTACCTTCTTTGTCAATCAAAAATAAGCCACGGTAAGCGATTCCTGCGCCTTCAACTTCAACATCATAATCACGAGTGATTGTTTTGTTTAGGTCAGCAACTACAGGGTAAGTTACACCTTGGATTCCACCTTGATTTTTTGGAGTGTTTAACCAAGCGAAATGTGAGAATTTTGAATCAACAGAAACACCAATTACTTGTGTATTTAAAGCTTCAAATTCAGCTAATTTTTCTTGAAAAGCATGTAATTCAGTAGGGCAAACAAAAGTAAAATCAAGCGGATAAAAGAATAATGCTACATATTTTTTACCTCTATAATCACTTAAACTGATTTCTCCTAATTCATTCCCGTTAACTACAGCTTCAGCTTTAAAATCTGGTGCTTGTTTTCCAACTAATACTGCCATAAATAATCTCCTTTACAATTTATATCTAACAAATTGTTCTTTACGAACTGCAAATAATGATATCATTCACAGATAAGTATTTATACGATTTAAGCTTTATATAAGAAATAACAATGGAAACTCAAGAAAAATTAAAAAAAGAACTGTTTAACAAACATATCCGCAATATTGAAGCTTTGCCGGTGCCAATGTCTTTGCACGAGACTATTCCTCTTTCTAGCGATGCCGCGCAAACAATTGTGCAGGCAAGAAAAGAAATTAACAAAATTGTCAATCTTGAAGACCAAAGAATGCTTGCAATTGTTGGACCTTGTTCTATCCATGATAGTGAGCAGGCAATTGAGTACGCCAAAAAATTATTAGAACTACGCCAAGAGGTAAAAGAACAAATTTTAATTGTGATGCGTGTTTATTTCGAAAAACCTAGAACAGTTTTAGGTTGGAAAGGTTTGATTTACGATCCTTTTATCGATGATAGTTTTGATATGCTGACAGGTTTAAAAAAAGCTAGAACTTTGCTAAGAGACATAAATGAACTTGGAATGCCTTGTGCTACTGAAATGTTAGATCCTTTGGTGCCGCAGTTTATTGCTGATGCTGTTTCTTGGACTGCGATTGGTGCTCGTACTACTGAATCACAAACTCATAGGCAAATGGCAAGTGGTTTGTCGATGGCGGTAGGTTTTAAAAATAGTACAAATGGAGATTTTACCGTTGCTATTAATGCCGCAAAAGCAGCACAAGGACCGCAAAGTTTTATGGGTATTAACCAAGAAGAAGGTAGAGTTTGTATTTTTCATACTAATGGTAACAAAGACACTCATTTAATTTTGCGTGGTGGTGCTGATGCTCCTAATTATTCTTCTGAGTATGTTGCCGCGGCAGAAGCTGTTTTAGAGAAAGCGGGTTTAAAAAAATCTTTGATGATTGATTGTAACCATGCAAATTCTGGTAAAGATCCTTATAAACAACCTGATGTCTTGGAAGATATAATTAACCAAAAACTAGAGGGCAATCAGTCTATTATTGGTTTTATGATTGAAAGTCATTTAAATGGTGGCAATCAAAAAATTCCAAAGGATTTGTCTGAATTAAAGTATGGGGTTTCAATTACAGATGCTTGTATTGATTTTGAGTCTACTAGAAAGATGATTTTAGAAGCTGCCAATAGACTAGCTAACAAAAATTAATGACAGAAAGAAAATTTAAAATCAATAAAATTGTTTTAGCCGAGCCACGTGGTTTTTGTGCTGGCGTTAATCGTGCTATTGCAATTGTAAATGAGGTTTTAGAGATTTGTGGTGCACCTATTTATGTGCGCCATGAGATTGTGCATAACCATCATGTGGTAAATGATTTTAAAGCAAGAGGTGTAATTTTTGTTGAAGATTTAACCGAAGTTCCTGATAATGCAGTTTTGGTTTTTTCAGCGCATGGTACAGCACCAGATTTAATTGAAGCCGCAAAAGCAAGATCATTAAAATTTATTGATGCTGTTTGTCCTTTGGTGACAAAAGTACATTTGGAAATTTTAAAAGCAATAAAAAATCAAAAAAAAGTTTTTTATATAGGGCATCGAGGTCATCAAGAGGTTTTGGGCGCGATGGGTTATGCGCAAAACAATCTTGATAACGGCAGTAAGCAAACAAATGCACAAAAGTATAATCAAGATCAAGATATATATTTAATAGAAACTGCTGAAGATGTAGTTGAGCTTAGAAAAGTTTTAGGTGAGCTTGCTATTGTTGTTGCAACACAAACAACACTTTCTGTTGATGATACAAAAAACATAATGTCAAAAATCACAGAGGAATTTGCAAATGTTGATTTGCCTAAAACAGATGATATTTGTTATGCAACACAAAATAGACAAGACGCTGTCAAAGAGCTGGCTAAGCAAGTGGATTATATTTTGATTATTGGTTCTTTCACCTCTTCAAATACTTTAAGGCTTGTGGAACTAGCAAAAAATTTAGGTAAAGAAGTCGAATTAGTTCCTGACCCTGAAGATTTTGTTTTAAGTGAAAAGCATTATGCTAAAACTATTGGCATTAGTTCTGGTGCTTCTGCTCCTGAATTTTTGGTGGATATTTTAATAGCAAAATTATTATCAGATGAAGAGTTTCAATATTCAAAAACAACTACAAATAAATATGCAGATCATATAGAAGTTTTAAAATTTAAAGAAGAAACGGTTGCTTTCCCTTTACCTGAGACACTTCGGACCGTGTCATTTTAGTCTCACGCAAAAGATAAGAGCGAAAACAGTGGTCTTGGTGCCTGGCACGATGAACAACAAATATTACGCACCCATAGCGGCTTTACGTTGTGCTTTTTTGTCTAAAACTTTTTTACGTAATCTAATATTTTCTGGTGTGATTTCAACTAATTCTTCGTCATTGATATAAACTAAAGCATCTTCAAGGTTTATTTTTCTAGAAGCTTTAACTTGTGCCAAACCATCTGCACCAGCGGCTCTCATATTAGTTAATTGTTTGGCTTTGGTTAAATTGAGTTCGATATCTTGTGGTCTATTTGCTTCTCCCACAATCATACCTTTATATACTTTTGTACCAGCTTCAATAAAAAATATTCCTCTATCTGCAAATTGTTCGAGTGCGTAGGTAGTGCAGTCACCAGCTTCTATGTTGACAAGCACTCCGGGTCTTAGTTTGCTGATATCTCCAGCATAGTCTTTATAATCCATAAAAGAATGATTCATGATGCCATTACCTTTTGTCATTCTAATAAATTCAGAGCCAAAACCAATCAAACCTCGTGTTGGAATTTCATATTTTAAAATTGTTCTTCCAAGGCTTGAATGCATATGTGTCATATTGCCTTTTCTTTTGTTGAGCGCATCAATACAAGCGCCAGAAAATTCGTCATCTAAATCTATAACAAGTTCCTCAAAAGGTTCACACATAACATTGTTGATTTCTTTTTTGATTACTTGTGGTTTAGAAACTTGAATTTCATAACCCTCACGGCGCATATTTTCAAGTAAAATTCCTAAGTGTAATTCTCCTCTACCGCAAACTTTAAAGGCATCTGTACGTTCGGTATTTTCAACTCTTAAAGCAACATTGGTTGTAAGTTCTTTGTCGAGTCTATCTTTGATTTGTCTTGAAGTTACAAACTTGCCTTCAAGACCAGCAAAAGGACTATCGTTAACAGAAAAAACCATTTCTAAAGTTGGCTCATCAACTTTGATTGCTGTTAAAGCTTCATTGATACTAGTGTCTGCAACGGTGTCTCCAATATTGCCTTCTTGTAGACCAGCTAAAATGACAATCATGCCAGCTGCAGCCGTTTCGAGTTCTATTTTTTCGAGTCCTTTAAAACCATAAATTTTGGCGATTTTCTTTTGAATTTTTTTACCAGTCTGTGCGCATAATAAATTTACTTGTTGATTAACTTTGACTTCACCGTGTAAAACTCTACCCACAAGCATTCTGCCTAAATATTCAGAAGCATCTAAACTGATTGCTTGAAACAAAAACTTTTCGTCTTTGTTACCAGTTGGTGCTGGTACACTTTTGATTACTGTATCAAGGATACTGTTAATGTTTCCTTGTTTAGCTTGGCAGTTTTCTAAGGCTTTGTCTAAATGAATTTCTGCAATACCATGAACTCCAGAAGCATAAATAATTGGAAATTCGATTTGCTCATCATCCGCACCTAAGTCTATAAAAAGTTCAAGAACGTCATAAATAACTTGATCGATATTAGTGTTAGGTTTATCGATTTTGTTGATTACCAGAATTGGTTTTAAACCTTGTTCAAAAGCTTTTTTGAGTACAAATCTAGTTTGTGGCATAGGTCCTTCAAAGGCATCAACCAGCAACAAACAGCCTTGCACCATTCCTAAAACCCTTTCAACTTCTCCGCCAAAGTCAGCGTGTCCCGGAGTATCAACGATATTGATGACATGATCTTTATAATTTACAGAAGTGTTTTTTGCCAAGATTGTAATACCACGTTCTTTTTCTAAAGGGTTTGAATCCATGACGCAGATTTCTTTTTCTTTGTGCGCTTGAAAACATCCAGTTTGCTCTAATATGGCATCAAGCAAAGTTGTTTTTCCGTGATCAACGTGAGCGATGATAGCAATATTTCTAATTTTTGAAATTTCGTGCATATAAGCATAAGCTTATGTCAAAGTTTGCTTTTTGACGAATTTGCTTATACATATTTAATAATTCCCTATCAACAGTTAGTTACTGTTAACTTACAAGCAATTCTGTTTTGTAGGCTTTTAGTTTTTTGTCGATAGCTTTTGAATTTTTACCCAGAAACAAACTTAATTGGTGCCAAAAATTAGCTGAATGGTTTTTTTCAAGAGTATGGGTGAGTTCATGTAAGATGACATAGTCAATAAGTTCATTGGGTAAGCGCATCAGTTGAATACAGAGGTTGATTTTATTGTCATAAGTACAACTTCCCCAGCGGCTTTTGGTATTGCGTAAAGTGAGACTTTTATATTTTAGTTGGTGTTTTTGAGCAAGTTCAGCTACTCGTTGCGGTAAAAAGTTCTTGGCTTCTTTTTTTAGGGCTTTGTTAATTGCATTTTTTATTTCTGTAATTATTTCTGGGTCTTTTGAGCTTAAAGTGTTTGGGTAGTAGATTTTGATTTTGTTTGCACTAATTCTTGAGCTGATTTTAGAAAGCTCGCAGGGTATGAGCATTAGTTCATGGTGTTTGCTTTGGAAATTTACTAAAATTGGTTCGCTGATATTTTCAAGTTTGTTTGTTTCTGGGATTTCAATATAGCTATTAGGATTTAAAAATTTTATTTGCGCATGGTCAATTTTGATTTTGTTTATTTGCTCTTGTATCCAAGCTCGTTTTTCTTGTACAAAATTTAGTGCATCTGTAAAACTTACATAATAAGGAAGCGATAAAGACACTTGTCCTTGATGACTAATTTTGATTTTGATATATTTTGCTTTTTTGTATTTTGTTAAAGTGATTTCTTGGAAATCTGCATCAACAATAGTTTTTTTAGCGGCATCTAGCTTTAATTGTAACTAAAAAGCTAGTTATTAAACTTGAATTCAATAACATCACCATCTTGCACTATATATTCTTTGCCTTCTTGACGAGCTTTGCCAGTTTCTCGAGCTTTGGCGCGTGAGCCACAAACAACAAAGTCATCATAGCTAATGGTTTCAGCTTTTATAAAACCTTTTTCAAAATCTGTATGAATAACACCAGCCGCTCTTGGTGCCTTGTCACCAATTCTGATAGTCCAAGCACGTACTTCTTTTTCGCCAGCCGTAAAGTAGGTTCTAAGTCCTAATAAATCATAAGCGGCTTGAATTAATTTTTTAAGTCCAGTGTCTTTTACTCCGAGTTCTTCCAAAAATTCAATTTTTTCTGCATCTGTCATGCCAGTAAGTTCAGCTTCAGCCTTGGCACTAATAACTACAATACCGGCATGGTCTTGCGCGGCATAATTTTCTACTTGTTGCACAAAATCGTTAGTGCCACTTGCCATATCACTTTCAGCGATATTTGCGGCATAGATAACTTTTTTGAGAGTGATTAAACCATAAGATTTAATTGCAAATTTTTCTTCATCACTAAGCTCGGCTGTTCTTGCGGCTTTACCTTCTTCTAAAACTTTTTCAACTTTTGCTAGTACCTCGTCAATAAGCTTTGCTTCTTTATCACCACTGCGCGCTTTTTTTGCATTTCTTTGTCTGCTGTTAGAGACTTGTTCTAAGTCACTTAATACAAGTTCGGTGTTGATAGTTTCGATATCATTAATGGGATCAATTTTGCCATCAACATGAATAACATTGTCATCTTGAAAACAACGCACTACATGAATAATCAAATCGCACTCACGAATATTAGCCAAAAATTTATTGCCTAAACCCTCTCCTTGAGCGGCTCCTTTAACAAGTCCGGCAATATCCATAAATTCAATAGCCGCAGAAATTACAGTATCTGTAGAAACAAAATCTTTTAAAATATTTAGTCTTGCATCTGGCACATTGACCATTGCTGTATTTGGTTCGATAGTACAAAAAGGATAATTCGCGGCTTCAGCAATATGATTATTACTAAGTGCATTAAATAATGTTGATTTGCCAACATTTGGGAGTCCAACTATTCCAGCTTTGAGCATACAAAGGAAGATTTTAGCAAAGATTCAAGACTTAAGCCATCTATATCAACTCAGCTGTAGCTCTATCTGTGATTTTTACTTTTTTACTTGAGTGCTGTAAGTTGTCACAATGCACGGTAATAATATCACCGATATCGCCGCTGTTCATTGCCTTACAAATAAATTCAAGTTCAATCACTTTATTCTTACTTACTACCTTAATAGTTTCTCCAGATTGTATAAGTTTTTGATGGCGCACTTGATTTACCTTGATACCAACACCAGCGCCGATATCATAATTCGCAACTTTTTGTGCAAGCACACCATCATAATATAAATTGACATCACGAGGATCTATGTTGATTACTTTTTCGTAGATATTTTCGCGCTTGATTTCTTCACCTTTACTTAAGGGAGTTTTTAAGCATAAAACTTTTTTTGCGGTTTTCATATTGATAAAAATTGGTAATGATTCAAGAGCTTTGTTGTTTTCGTCATAGGCTGTTGCCACTACTGTTTTTCTAGAGTTGACGACATTCATATTAAACTGTGAAAATTTAATTTCTAAATTTGCTCTTTTGCCCAAAAAATTTGTTAACTCTCTAGCGGGTTTATCAATTTGGTAACTATAGTTTGTGTTTTTAACTTTTGCATCAAGAAATTTGACGAGCTTTGGTTTTACTGCCAGCCAAAAAGGATTTGCCGCCTCAAAAGCTTGCACTTGTTGTGCAAAGAAAACCAAAATTAAAAGCAAAAAATTTTTTTTTGACACAGTTTTATTATTCCCTGTATTTTTTATTGGCGAATTGCCTCTTGATTGAAAAAGAAGTTTTTAAGCCTTAGCTTAAGAAACTATATTATTTGCTTGTCTCAACATTTCAGAAGCCGCTTTAATTACATTACTGCTTGATTCATATGCACGCTGTGCTGTAATCATATTCACGATCTCTTCAACAACTTTTACGTTTGAACCTTCTAAAAATCCTTGCCTAATAGCACCAAGGTTATCTTGCATTGGCTCACCATCAATCGGTCTACCACTTGCATCAGTCGCAAGATACAAGTTATCACTAAGTTCCATTAAGCCAGCCGGATTTGCAAAGCGAACTAAACGAAATTCACCAACTCTATCCGTTTGTACACCACTGCCACTATTTCTACTTACATTAATTGCACCATCATCTGATATTGTGATTTTGTCTGCATCTGCTCCAAGATTTACGTATGGATAAACTAAGTAACCTCTATTGGTAACAATATCTCCTGTTCTACCATCAAGTTGAAAATTACCATCTCTTGTGTAAGCGAATTGTCCATTTGGTAATTGAATTTGAAAAAATCCTTCGCCTTCAATGGCAACATCAAGTGGGTTTCCGGTGTTGGTTAAAGAACCCATTGTAAAAGCTTTGTTGGTTGCATCCAGTTGTACACCAAGTCCAACTTGAACTCCGCTTGGAGAAATTTGACCAGAAGCTAAAAGACCGCCGGGCTTAGTAATCACCTGCGTAAATAAAGTTGAAAAATGTGCTTGAGATTTTTTGTAACCAGTTGTATTAATGTTTGCTAAGTTGTTTGAAATCACATCCATATTAGTTTGTTGTGCTTTCATACCAGTTGCTGCTGTAAATAAAGATCTATCCATATAGTTTATATGTGTGTTTTGAGTTTTGCTTTAACTAAGACAAAAAAACTAGCTATAAATTTCTCAATACTTTAAATGCTTTAATTTAAAATAATTTCAAGCTTGTTTTCTCTTTTGCTTGTCTAGACTAGCAAAAAATTGATTTACTTTGTTAATACCAACTAAGATAAGACTAGGTTTTTTGTACTAAATCATTTGTTGCATACAAAAATCAAGTTTTTAAAATTAAATTTTGCACAATAAAAAATTTTCTAATTAAAGTCTAAAAGATGGTTTGCCGTGTTGCACTTGTGTGTAAATAAGTCAGTGACAGCATTTGTGTGTTTTTTATTTTTTGTCATTGTAAATTCAATGGCCCGGGCCTATGAAGTCTTAAAAAAAATTAAGAGATTTTCTATGAGTGAATCCACTATATTTATTGAGTCAGGATTGATAGTGATTTGCTAAACAATTATCAAAACAGAATATAAAAAAGGAAGACCTAAACAAGATGTCTGATTCTAGTGATTTGTATAACCCATATTTAGTCGATGAAGTAATTGCAAGACAAAAGTCTAGCGATACTACAAGTACTGATGATGTACTTGGAAAAACATCTGAGAGATCTCATGGTGCTGAAGATTCAATTAAATTATATTTAAAAGAAATTGGTCGTATTTCTCTTTTAACTGCTGAGCAAGAAATTGAACTTGCAAGAGAAATCGAAAAAGGTGGTTTAGGTGGTGAAGAAGCCAAAAGAAAATTAGTGCAAGCTAACTTGAGATTGGTTGTCAGTATTGCCAAAAAATATTTAAATAGAGGTTTGTCGTTTTTAGATTTAATCCAAGAAGGCAATTTGGGTTTGATTCGTGCGGCAGAAAAATTTGACTATGAAAAAGGTTATAAGTTCTCTACTTATGCTACTTGGTGGATACGTCAAGGTATCACAAGATCTTTAGCTGATAAGTCAAGAACAATTAGAGTTCCTGTACATATGGTTGAAACTATCAATAGATACAAAAGAGTGACTCGTCAACTTTCAGTTGAGCTTGGTCGTAAACCAACAGACAACGAACTTGCTTGGGCACTGGGCGTGACTCCAAAAAAACTTAAAGAGATAATGAATGCTAATAAAACACCTGTTTCATTAGAAACACCACTTGGTAAAGAAGAAGATAGTACTTTGTCAGATTTTATTGCAGATGAAAATCATTGTCGTCCAGATGTTACTAGTTCAGAAAGAATGTTAAAAGCACATATCAAAGAATTGTTAATTGATCTTTTGCCAAGAGAAGCTGAAGTTTTGAAATTGCGTTATGGTCTTGAAGACGGGCAAGCGAGAACCTTAGAACAAGTTGGTAGAATTTTCAATATCACTCGTGAACGCGTCAGACAAATTGAATTTAAGGCAATGAAAAAACTTAGAGAACCTGCAAAGTTTGAAAAACTTGAAGGTTATTTAAGCACTGTTTAAAAATTTGAATGCTATAATTTAGCTGTTTTATGGATATTAAATATAAGCGTATATTATTAAAGCTCAGCGGGGAAGCTTTAGTTGGTGATGGTAATCTTGGAATTTCTCCAGAAATTGTCGATAGGATTGCCCAAGAAATTTCACTTGCAGTTAAGCTTGGAGTGCAAGTTTGTGTTGTTGTTGGCGGTGGTAATATTTTTCGTGGTTTGCAAAAATCAACCGAGCTTGGTATGGATAGAGCCCAAGCTGATTATGTAGGAATGCTAGCAACCATAATGAATGCATTAGTTTTGCAAGGCGTTTTAGAAAAACAAGGAGTAACGACCAGAGTACAAACTGCCCTTAATATGAATGCTATCGCTGAACCATATATTAGACGTCGCGCGCAAAGACATTTGGCTAAAGGTAGAGTAGTTATTTTTGGCGGTGGAACTGGAAACCCATTTTTTACTACTGATACAGCGGCGGCACTTAGAGCTTCTGAAATGGATTGTGACTTAATGTTGATGGCAAAAAATGGTGTTGATGGAGTTTATAGTGCAGATCCTAAAAAAGACAAAACAGCAACTAAATTTGCTCAAATGAATTATGAAGAAGTCATTCAAAAGAATTTAAAAATCATTGATACTGCAGCAATTGCTTTATGTAGAGATAAAGATTTGCCAATTGCAGTTTTTGATTTTGCTAGACCCGGTGCGGTTCGTGATATCGTCACTGGGCTTGATGTTGGTACTATCATTTCTAATCAAAAAGTAGTTGTTTAAAGAGTAATATCGTGACTATTACAAAACTAAAAATAGGTTCTCGAGATAGTAAATTAGCTTTGATTCAAAGTGAGTTTGTCAAAGCAGAAATTTTAAAACAAAATCCAGATTTAGAAGTTGAAATTATAAAAATTAAAACTAAGGGCGATAAGATTTTAGATACTGCTTTGTCTAAAATTGGTGATAAGGCCTTGTTTACTAAAGAATTAGAGAACGCATTGTTAGATGAAAGTATAGATTTGGCTGTGCATTCTATGAAAGACTTGCCTACTAGTTTGCCACAAGGCTTAGAGATTTGTGCAACTAGTGTTCGTGAAGATGTGCGAGATGTTTTGTGTTTTTCTGAGCGCGCCAAAGTAGAAGCGCTTAATTCTTTAGAACAAGCACAAGTCATTGCAACATCAAGTTTACGTCGCAAGGCTCAGTTGCAGGCGTATTTCCCAAATAAAAAATTTGTTGATATCCGAGGTAATTTACAAACCAGATTTAAAAAACTTAATGACCCAGAAAATCAAATTGATGCCATTGTTTTGGCAGCCGCTGGAATCAAAAGACTTGGTCAAGAAGAGCTAATTGATAGATATTTAGATCCTTATGAGATTTTGCCAGCAGTAGGACAAGGTGCACTTGCTGTTGAAATTAAAGCAAATAGAGATGATTTGAAAACTTTGCTACGCCAAGCTGTAAATCATGAACTAACAGAAAAAATGATTTTTATAGAACGACAGTTTTTACAAGAACTCGAAGGAGGTTGCCAAGTTCCTATTGGTGTTTATAGTGAATATCAAGATGGAGAATTTATTATTACTGGGCTTGTTTCAAGTTTAGATGGTACAGAGCAAATAACCAGATCCATGAAATCAAAGCAATTTCAAGAATTAGGTAGAAAACTTGCCTTAACTTTGATTGAAGCTGGTGCAAGTGATATTTTGCTTGCTATTAAGCAGTAGTTTTTATTTGTATATTTTGTTGGTAACCCAATTTTTCTAAAACAGCTTTTAGGGCACTAAGTCCAGTTAAAATATCGCGCTCACAAACAAAACCTAAATGCCCCATTCTAAAAAGTTTGTCTTTTAAATGTCTTTGACCATTAGCAACAGTAATATTCCAATCTTCTTTAAAGCTTTTTCTTATATCAGGAACATTAATGCCCTCTGGAGGCCAGATTGCCGTGATAGCGCAAGATGCAGTTTCATCGGCAGTTAAAAGTTCTAAACCTAAATCTCTAATACCTTGTCTAAGTCTGTCTCTTAATTTTTTGTGTCGAGCAATGATATTTTCTAAGCCTTCACTATACATTATCTCTAAGGCTTTTTCCAAAGCTACAATCAAAGAAACATTTGGAGTCCATGGTGTTGTTTTGTCATTGAGGGCTTTTTTGGCTTGTTGCCAACAAAAATAATAACAAGGAGTAGTGCAGTTTTCTTTTGCCGCATAAGCTTTTTGCGATACATAAATAAAACTCAATCCCGGTGGTAACATAAAGCCTTTTTGTGAGCCTGATACGCAGACATCGATGTCAAGTTGATCGATAGCCACGTTCATACATGCTAAAGATGTTATGGCATCTAACAAAACTAAAGTGTCTGGATTGTTCTTTTTGATAATTGGAATCAAAGTCTCAATATCATTTGCAGTTCCAGTAGAGGTTTCTGAATGCGTGATGGTGACTGCTTTAAAAGGACCTTGTTCTAAGGCTTGTCTTAGCTCTTCGGCACTTACAGCTTCTCCGGGTTCTTTTTCTATGCGTGTTACTTGCGCACCATAAAGCTCGGCAACATCAGCAAATCTCTTGCCAAATACACCAATTACCAAAGACAAAACTTTGTCACCGCGGTTAATAGTATTTGCAATTGCTCCTTCCATTGCCCCTGTGCCAGAAGCGGTATAAATAAATACATCGTTTTTGGTTTGTCCAAGCCATTGTAATTTTTCGGTGGCATTCATAAAAATCTTTGAAAACTCTCCCGAGCGATGACCAATTGGATGTTTGGCATGTGCTTGTAATATAGATTCAGGTACAGGAGTTGGTCCAGGGATCATTAAAAATTCTTTTTCTTTCATAAAATTAATTTTAGCATTCAAAGCTTTTTGAGCTGTTAAGCTGACATGAAAAACTTCATTTTTGGGTGGATACTTAATTATTTACTAATAAGACCTTTAAAGCATTTTCTTGTTTTGCTTTTGTAATTGTTTTGCCCAACTGGCTTAAATTAGTTTGGTGGCTAATCAACTGCTTTACTTGGATTTTATTTTCTTTTATTAGCCTCAGGCTTTCTTCAAGATTTTTTAGGTTTGGCGAATAACTAGATTTAATAGTTAACTCTTTGTAGTAAATATCGTTATTGTTAAAACCAATTTCATTAGAGCCGATACTTGAAAAGACAATAATATTAGCTCCATTATCAGCATGTTTGATAGCAAGTTCAGGGCTAATATTAGCACCAGCGCACAAAAATATAAAATCAAATTTATCGCTTAATCTTTTTTGTGTTTGGTCAAAACCTAATTCTAAAGCTAGATTGAGTCGGTCTGCTAATAAATCACAACCAAATAATTCTAGTTCTGGTCGGTAGTGCTTCACTAATTGCCCTAGCATAAGTCCGATGGAACCTAAGCCAAGTACAAGTACTTTTGCGGCATTACCTTGATGATTTTTAATATTAGATCTTTCAATAGCTTTAATACAACATGCAAGTGGTTCTGTGAAGCTTGCTTCAGCGTCACTTAAACTATCAGGGATTTTTTGCAGGGTATATTGTAGATGCCTTTCACTTAGCTCAATATATTCACAAAAAGCACCTGGAAAAAAATTACTTTGCTTGAATTCTTGGCAGAGACTTTCTTGCTCGTTTAAACAAAATTTACATTGCAAACATGGTACATGATGAGAAGAAATAATGCGTTGTCCTTCTTTTAAGTTATATTTTTCTGACATCTCTGCTGAGATTTTATAAATTGTGCCAACTAGTTCATGACCAAGTACAGTACTGGGTTTTACTAAATCCCTATCAAGTTTTAATAGATCAGAGCCACAAACACCAACAGCACTCATTTTGATGATTGCATTATTATTGTTTAAACTAGGCTCAGTTATTTCTGTATATTCTAGAAAGTTTTCATCTACTTTTTGTGGGTTATAAATTACAGCTTTCATACAGGGATAATTTCCTTTTGTTTGATACCAATAGTATCAGCCAATGCTTGAATTAACAGAGTGTTTGCTTTTGGTAACCTTGTTACATGATAATTTTTAACGCCAGCTGCAATAGCAACTTCTTTATATTCAATGCCAAGCTCATGTAGAGTTTCGATATGGTCACCGACAAAACTAATTGGTACAATTAAAACATTTTCTTTTGCTGTTTTACCAAGTTCCTCTAAAACATCTTCGGTATTAGGTTCTAGCCATTTCTCTGGACCTACTCTGCTTTGATAAGTTATTTGCCAGTCGATACGTTTTTTGTATTTTTCGTCTAGGACATTTATGATTGCTTGACACGATGCTTCAATTTGTTTTTGGTAGGGATCACCTTGATCGACATATCTTTGTGGCAGACCATGTGCAGAAAATAAAACTTGTATTTTTTCATTTCTAGTTTCATTAAAGTTTTCAAGACTATCTATAATTCTATTTTTAATAAGCTCTACAAAATATTGATTTTCTTGCCAGCTTTCTATATAGTTGGTGGCAATTGAAATATCATTTTCTTTAAAAAGTTTTTCACACTCCCAAAAACTTGAACCCGTAGTTGCTTTTGAGTATTGAGGGTAGAGAGGTATTACATCAAGGCTTGTAATATTTGCTTGTTTTATTTGTTTTATGGTGTCTTGCAAAAATGGATAAGAATAGCGCATAGCAATAAAGCATTGATATTTGTCTGAGCTATTTTTATTTAAGAATTTTTCTAGTGCTTTAGCTTGGCATTGAGTCTCAAAAAGAATTGGCGAACCGCCGCCAATTTCTTCGTATTTTTCAATTACCCCGTCAACTCTTTTATTTGTGATTATTTTTGCAAGTAATTTTTGAAAAGGTTTTAGGAAAAAAGGTAATTGAATTAAAAACGGGTCACTGAATAAATTTAAAAGAAAACTTCTGACACCATGTTTGCAGCACGGACCTCCCATTTGTAAAAGTAAAACACCTTTTTTCACATTAATTATTTTACTTTATTTGAAGCATTTCTGTATTTGCCCTTAATCTTCGCTATAATAATTTATATGAAACCTGTTGCAATCAGAGGGGCTGTTACTGTTGAAAATGATACTGCTGATGAAATTAAGCAAGCATCTGTTGAGATGGTAAGAAAAATAGTTGAAACAAACGATATCAATCGTGATGATATTATTATGGTTTTTTTAACTATGACTCAAGACTTAACTAGCTTTAACGCTTCTTCTGCAATTCGTTTGGGTCTAGATTGGGGAGATGTGCCTTTTTTCACATCTCAAGAACCTTTTATTGTTGGCGGCTTAGAAAAATGTATAAGAGTATTGATTCAGGTACAATCAACAAAAACTAAAAATGATATTAATCATGTTTATTTAGGTAACGCCGCTCATTTAAGACCAGATTTAAAAGAATGAAGATTTTTACAATACCTAATCTAGTTTGTTACTTAAGAGTAGTCTTTTGTTTTTTTAGTATTTATTTTTTTCAAGTAAATCAAAATCAAAATGTTTTTTTGATTTTGGTTTTAATTGTTATGCTGATGGATGCTTTGGACGGCTATTTGGCAAGAAAACTTAATCAATGTTCAGTTTTTGGAGCTAAGTTAGATGTTTATTCAGATAGGATAGTAGAACTTAGTTATTGGTTATATTTTGCTCTTATACATAGAATTGGTTTTTGGGTTTTTGTTGTATTTCTTCTTAGGGGCTTGATCGTCGACTATATTACGATGCAAACAGAGACTCCTCTTGGTGATTCTTGGCTAAGGTCAAGTCGTTTTATGCGTTTTATGATGGGTTTAGCCAAGATACTGAGTTTTGTTTTCTTGATTTTATATCCTTCTAGCTATATAACTTTTATTGTGGTTTGTTTGGCAGTGTTTACTAATTTACTTAGAGGTTTACCTGTTATTTATGATCTTTTAAAAAGGTCTTATAATAAATAAATTATGGTGATTAGTCAAAAGTTTTTAAATAAAGAATATGGACCCATTAAATTTCAAGTTGGTTTTGAAAAATTGCGAGAGTTTTTGATTGCAACTAAAGCTGATTTAGAAAAATTTAGTGAATTTGTGTCACCAACTTTTCCAGTTGTTTATCAAAATGTCTTACTTGCTGATGTTCTTTTTGATAAAGAATTAAATTTGAATTTACGTAAACTTGTTCATGGAGAACAAGAGTTTAATTATTTGAAACCAGTCAAAGTTGGCGATACTATCGAAACCAAAGGAAAAATCAGCAAAATATTTTCTAAAGGCAAACATGATTTTGTTGTTTTTCATACGGAATCTTTTAACCAATTACAAGAAAAAGTTTGTGATTCTTTTTGGACTTTTATTGTTCGTGGTGGAAATGACACTGATTTTACTTTGTCAGAAAAATTAGCAATGAAGTTTGCTTCTCTTTTGCCTGAAAAAGCTCAAGAAAAATCACAAAAAAAACTTTTACTTAAAGAGTTAGAAACAATTAATGAAAAAACTATAGATTTAGAAAAACCTTTTCAGGATTTATTTCATGTAGAAAAATTTAATAACAAAGAAGTTGTTTATAAAGTTTTTATTGATAAATTCCTTCCTCAAGTTTATGCAGGTGCGAGCGGTGATTTCAATGTGATCCACTTAGACAAAGACTTTGCAAAAAAAGTTGGTCTAGGAACAAATATTTTGCATGGTATGGCAACAATGGCACTTGGGGTTAATATGATAGCGGCTGAAATCAACCCAGTTAAATTAAAATCTTACAAAGTCAGATTTACAGGTGTTGTTAAACCTTGCGATGTTTTAACTTATAAAGGTAAATGGCAATCAGACGAGCAATTTATTTTTAATGCTAAAAATCAAGCTGGACAAGAAGTCTTAACGGCGGCAGAAATTTTATTAAATTAATTGTTCTGTATTAAAAAAATCATCGTGTAATTTATTAATTAGCTCTAGATTTGTTTGTTTATTAAAGACTAAAAGCATAATTTTTAAATTTTCAATTACAAAGTAACAAAATTGAAAATGATTTAACCCTTCACTTTTTTCAAGTAATTGATCAATGAGTAATTTTTTTTGATCAAATCTTTTAACTGAGATGTATCTAAGATATTCATCAATGATCATTTTTTTAAAAGCTTTGTCTTTTATATTTATTTCTACAACTTGTGGAAATAGAATTGATTTTAGTTTTTTCAATCTTTCGTTCATCAGTGGGTTTTCAAGTTCTTGACTTATTATTGGCATATCCCCAGCTAAAAAAGATTTATTGTCTAAAGCTTGAATACATAATACTTGAAAAAATTTTTCTATATAGGCATTAAGTTCCAAACCTTCTTTACCAACAAAATATTGTGGATTTTCTATATAAATTAAATATGGTTTAGAAAGATTTGTAAATTTATTAAAAGCCTGATTGTAACTTTCTTCATTATAAATGTCATCTAAGTTAATAACTAAATAATCCCAATTTTCTTCTTGTGCAATTTTTTGTGTGTAATATTTTTTTTCAAAATAATTATTGCCTAAAATGACAACACCTCCAAAAGTTTTTTCATTGGTGACATGGGTATATTTTTCTTTGCCTTTAAAAAAATAACTTTTAAATTCTTCATATTTTTTCTTATAGAAAGAAGGAATGGGTAAATATTTTTTCTGGATTTGCTCTATATTGTTAAGATCAATATGACAGTCTTCTTCAAGAATGATGTGGTTTATTTCATGCACATCTAAATTTTGTAATTTTGCAAGAGCTCTTTTAATTTCATGATTCAAACTGTCTTTTAGAAGGCAAATAGCGAGTAATTCACTTTTTGTTAAATTATTAAAATTTGCATTTAAATACTTTGTAACATGTTTGCATACGTGTCGATTAAAAAGCTTTTCTTCAGATGTTTGTTTTAGTAATTGAAAATATTCAATTTGACCAATATTTCTAATGGCTTCTTGTAATAAGTCTTCTAAAATATTTAAATCATTTGAGTCTATGTCTACGTTTAATTTATTTTTTTTATCTAATATTGTACTTAAAGCTTTAGTGTAAATAGCATCTTTTGTTTCTTGTGCTAATTTATTTGTTTTGCGTAATAGATAACTTCTTATTCCATAGGGCTGATCCTCTCTGGCAATGACATCAATTGCTAATTGAGTTGGAAAAGGTTCTATATCTAATATGACATCTAGTAACATGCGTTTTCTTTCTAAATTAGATTCACTATTACTTTTGTTTTTTAGTTCTTGATTTGTATAATTTAAGAAATCTTCAGGACTCATTTTATATAATGCTTTAATTGCTGAATTATAAAAGAAAGCAGCATCTTCAATGTATTTCCAAGAAGTGTTTATTCTCTTTAAGCAATCTAAAACTATTTTGTTTTTTTCTGGAAAATCAATCTCAGCTATTAGCTGCAAAAAACTTAAAGTGTCTTCATTCCAGTCATGATAATTTTCGTTGAGATGTTTCTTTACATGATTTTCTGCTTCTAATTTGATGCTATTCGCTTGATTATTGATCCAATCTACCCAGCTTTCTGGATGATCATGGTCATAAAGAAACAAAACAGGGTTTTTGTTATAGTTTTCCTTTTCTTTTCGAGCACGTTTTTGATTATTGATAGTAAAGTGTTGAGCAGTGCCTTTGTTTATTTGTTTATTTTTATTAAATAAAAAAAAGAAGATCAACGATGTTAAAGAAATGCTTCCTATCATTGAAAATAATGTTGAATCAAAATCCATATTTAATTAATACCTTCTTGTGATTGAATATCTAAAAACTCTTCTATTGGTAGAAGTTTTCCGCTTGTTAGTAATGAACCTTTAAAATATTGGCTTAAAAAATCATCAAATTCAAATAAAGAATGATTTTGCGTAGGTTGGGTAATGTGTAAGTCTTTGAAGTTTTGTTGGTTTCTATTTGTTTCTAATTTTGTGATTTTGCTGCTTATAAAAACATTTTTTAAATTTTCATCTGGATTTTTTATTGAGTACCCTTTGTTAAATATTCTTTCAATAGATGGGTTAGAGTTTTGTAATTGAAAATCGTGATTTTCATTGATTGCTATATCTTGATTAATTGCTCCAAAAACATTAACTAATGGATCGGAAATAATTTGATAGAAATTAGGTGAGATATTATTGCTTTGTGTATAAAGAACATCAACACCCTCAAGAAAGAGTAAGCAGGGCTTTGAACTGGTGATAGCTTCAATAAGTTGTCTTTGAAGATTAGAATTTGCACTTGAAAAAATATCTTCAATAGCAACATAAATAAATTTCCATTGACGTTCACTGGCAAGATTTCGCGTAAAAATATTTTTTTCTAGATTACTATTTTTACCAAAAAGCAAAATTCCATTAATACCATTTTGATTTATAATACTTTGTTTAAACAAGCTTTTAAGTTGGTCATAACTTTCTGCTGCTATTTCAGGTATAAAAAAACTTTCTTTGATATCTTGCTGTATATAAGGGCCTTTTGTAAAGCTGTATAAGTTTTCTAAATCTTCTTGTTGTACAAGTTTTTTTTCATCGTTATTTAATTCAAAATGTTTTTCTAAACATTTTTGAATAACTCTATTTTTATCTGTGCTTAAATTTATTAACTTATATAATTCTTTTGCTGAGAATATCTCTGGAGATTTTTTTAGATTTTCTTCTGTGACTCTGATTGCTGTTGCTGACAATGCATCGTGAGTACATGCTGCATAGAGAAGTTTAAATCCAGTTTCATTAATATTAGCCATGTTGGAAATTACAATATGCAAAAGATCATCAAAAATTTTTAAATCATCTATGCTTGGTTTTTGTTGTGAAATATAATGTTCAACTGCTTCGCATGCTACTTCTAAAGCTTGATTTTCATTACGGTTTTTTATAAATTCTAATGTTGATGCTTTTGCAATGTAGTTTATTTTATCGTTGGTAATAATCTGTTGAATTAAAGGTTTAAGATTTGTTTCTTCATCAAAATCTTCTAAGGTTTTAATTATTGGGTTTGCTTGTTCTTCAAAATTGATATTCGTGATTTCTTGTTCAAAAAGTTTGACGGCACTATCTTCACTATCAACAATTGAAGCTTTTAATGCAGATTGATACCATCTTTTTGATAACTTAAATTTTTCCCAGTGTTTTTTACATTGTTCTATAATTTTATTTAATTGTTCAATTAAGTCTGGTTTTGAAAAATATCCTAAAGTAACAATTGCTTCTTGTGTCACACCTCCCCATTTATCTATTGGTTTTCCAATGTGTTTTAATAAAAGATTATAGGCAATTGTTTTATCTTCTTCTGTTTGTGCCAAAATCCAATCAAGCCATGCTTGTGAACTTTTATGTTTATATAAGTAAAAAATTTCACCCAAAATACCATAATTGTCATGAGAACCTTCAAGGCTGAGTTGTAATTTTTCGACTAACCATTTTTCGATTTTTGGATATTGTTGCCATAATAATAAAATCACTACACTTAAGCCTGTTAAAGTTATTAAACAATTTAGGATATATTGCAGCATTGGTTAGTGACCCCCTCCGTGTCCACCAGAAGGTTTTTTAGCTTCGTGACCTCCACTAGCTTCTTGAGCAGCATCTCCAACTTGGTTGCTTCCTCGACCATTAGGGAATTTTTTTCTAAATGCGTCACGGGCTTTTTTCTTTTTTAATTCCTCAAGAGTATAAGTCCTAGAAACGTCTTTTTTCCTTGATAAATATTCATCAACATCGAACTCATCTTGTTTTATTTGAGATTCTTTTATTTTTTCTTGCTTAATTTCCTTTCCTAAAGCATCTTCTTCATTAATATATGATGGCTTTAAGTTTTCTATTTCATTATCTTGTAGTAGTAATAGTGTAATTCTTCTATTAGCTGCTGCTGTTGCTACTCCCGGTACTTTTGGTTGAGTATCTGCATAGCCTTCAATACGTGCAAAGCGCTCTTTTAACATGCCGCCAAAAATCAATCTGTTTTTTACAGATATTGCTCTATCCACAGATAGATTCCAGTTATCATAGTTGCCATAATTATATTGAGCGGCATCAGTGTGTCCAGCTAAAATAATCGGGCTAATTTTATTTCTAAGTAATTTTGAAAGTGAGTCAATGATTTGCATTGCTTGTTCTGTTAATGATGAAGATCCTTTTTTGAAAACTTCTCTTGTCGCAGAATCTTTTATTTCTATAAGGATTCCTTTTTTGGTTAAATTAAATTCAACATTATTCAATAGTTCTTTATCAGATTCGAGTTCAAGTTCTTCTAAAAGTTCTTTTTTGAGCATCTTGGCTATTTCTTTTTTGTTTTCTTCCGAGATAATCAGTTTTTCAAAATCTAAAAAACTTGCGCCTCCATCAAATTTTCCCGGGTCTGTTGGCCTTTTGGCACCGCCAAAAACAAATATATTTCCTTGTAAAGGCCCACTTGTTGAGGGTTGTTTAAAAACTTTTGCAATTATTACTTTTGAGCTGGGATCAGCGTTCACCAGCCAGAGCAGTAAAAACAAACACATCATAGCTGTTACGAAATCAGCATAGGCAACTTTCCATGCACCACCATGGTGACCATGTGCCATTTGTTTTTTAATTATCTTTTTGATAACTACTGGTTCTTCTTGAAGTTTTTCTTCATCAGCCATTTTTATTCACTCTAATAGTGTTATTCCTTGTTTTTTATAGTCTTTTTGGTTGATTACCTAATCTATTTGAGTGATTTTTTAGATTTTTATTCAAGAGTAATTTTATTTACTCCGATACAAGTCCTTAGGATTAATTTCTATGAATATGCAAAAACCAAAACTCAAAGGAAAAAGTAAACAGTTTTTAAAAAACATGGTGGATTCAGCCAGTCCATTACAATTGGTTGTTTTGCTTTATGACGGAGCTATTCAGTGGTTGCAAATGGCAAAAAAGAAATTAAAAAAAATGCAGAGGAAAAAGTTGTTAATTGGTCTACTTATTCACATAATATTGGCATGGCGATACAAATTTTTACGCATTTACAAGATACATTAAATTATGAAAATTCTGAAGAACTTTCTGAAAAACTATTTGATTTATATGAATTTTTAAAATCTTCGACCATAAAAGCTAATGCTTATAAAGAAGAAAAAGACATTGATAACGTTATTGAAATTTTAAGAAATTTAAAGACAGCTTGGTTTGAAATCTCTCAAAAACAAAAACAAGAAAATCTATAAAGTATAATTTTTGAGTGCTGCAAGTCAAAAATTTAAATAAATCCTTTGGTACCAATTTAGTACTTGATGGTATTGATTTTGAAGTTTTAGATAATGAATTTTTAGTTTTAGTAGGTCCTAGTGGAAGTGGCAAGTCTACTTTGATGCGAATTTTAGCAGGCTTAGAAAATGATTTTTCTGGTCAACTGCTTTACAAGGGCAATAATTTATCATCAAAAGCTCCTAAAGATAGAAATATCAGTATGGTATTTCAAAATTATGCTCTTTACCCTCATAAAACAGTTTTTGAAAATATTGCTTTTCCTTTACAATTACAAAATTTAAAAAAGCAATTGATCAAAGAAAAAGTTTTAGCAGTTGCAGAAAAACTAGAACTAACAGAATTCCTAAAAAGAAAGCCTGCAGAGCTTTCTGGCGGACAAAGACAAAGAGTGGCTTTAGCAAGAGCACTGATTAAAGAACCAGATATTTTTTTGATGGATGAACCTCTTAGTAATCTTGATGCCAAGCTTAGAGTGCAATTGAGACAAGAAATTTTTAAACTTAAGTCTTTGACAAATGCTTTATTGATTTATGTTACCCACGATCAAATTGAGGCTTTAACTCTTGGTGATAAAATCGCCGTTTTAAATGAAGGCAAAATTCAACAATTAGCAAGCCCTAGTGAGCTTTATGAAAAACCAGCTAACACTTTTGTTGCAAGTTTTATTGGTTCACCGCCAATGAATTTAATTAGTCGTCATCAAGACCAAGAAATAATTGGCTTTCGCCCCGATGCTGTGAGTTTTACTAAAATTCAAGATGATGATTTAGCTTTAAATGGAGTCTTGCTGAATATAGAAAATTTAGGTAGTGAGTTTATTTTTTATTTAGATATAAAAGAATATGATTCAGAAAATCTGATTTGTTTGAAACTGAAAAATAGCTCAGAACTTACTGAGCTGGTCAGAGAATTTCAAGAAAAAAAGATAGATTCTCAAAAACTTATAAACTTAGAGTTTTTTGTTGCTAAAAATTTGCTATATTACTTTAATAAGCAAAGTAAAGAGCTTATATAAGAAGGTTTTAAAACATGAATCAAATAAATACTGACCCATTTTTATCAAGGCAAATAGATTTAAATTTAAATTTAGGACAAGGTTATGGAGAAGAACTAGTTGAATTAGATCTTTTGCCATATGCAACATCTGTCAATGTATCTACTGGCGCACATGCTGGTGACCCTGCTTATATAAATAAATCTTTGCAGGCTTGTAAAGATTTTGATGATTTGTCAGTAGGTGCTTTAATTTCTTACCCTGATTTACTGGGTTTTGGTATGCGTAAAATTCAATTAACTCATGAAGAATTAAGAGCCAGCATTATCTCACAACTCGGTTCTCTAGCGGCTTTAGCTAAGATCAATAATTATGAATTGTCGCATGTAAGACCACATGGTTTTTTATATCATCAAATGGCTACAAATTATTCTGTTGCAGAAACAGTTGCTAAAGCAGTTCAAGAATTTTCAAAATGGTTCATTATTATTGCTCCAAGTTCAAATGTACTTAAAGAAGTTGGCGCATGGACTAATGTTCGTTTTGCTTTTGAGGCCAGATTTGATTTGCGTTATCGTGATGATGGATCTTTAATTAGTTTTGCAAGAAAAATCGATGCTGATTTAGATATCGAGACTATCTCAAAAAGAACAAGAGATTTGGTTTATAAGAGCTCCGTAACTAGTATTGATGGAAAAGAGCTAGCGATCAACTTTGAGTCAATACATATTCCAAGTAGATTAAAAAATTCTATTGAAGCGGCAAAGACACTAAGAGCAATGGTTTTAAAGCCATTACCTTTAAAATCGATAGATTATGAACCTTATCTATCAGAATTTATCTAGCAATACATATTATTCTCTTTATTTTCTTATCAAATTAGTTTATAATGTTAGGTAGAGTTCGGGATAAGACTTTAAAAAGGAAATGATAGTGAAAGAAGAAACACAATTAATTAAAAATTTGGTTGAAAAATATGTTGCTGATCTTGAAAAAGATAACGATACGATTAAGGCTTACCGATTAGATTTAGAAAAGTTTGTTGAAAGTTTTGGTGAAAAAGATGTTATGCAATTGACTAGCCAAGAGCTTAAGGATTATTTAGATAATTTGACAACTAGAACAGGAAAAAGAGTTAGTGTATCAACTCAGAACAGGCATTATGCAACAATCAGTTGCTTTTTTAATTACTTGATTCGTGAATCAAGACTAATTGAAAATCCAATCAAAGCAGTTGCACGACGCAAGCCTAACAAAGATGCTGGTGAGGCAAATTCAAAAGATATTATTCGTTATTTAGATAAAGAAACTATCGAAAGAATCATGAATTCGGCAAAAACAATCAGAGAAGAGTTTTTGTTTGATTTACTTTACAATAGTGGCTTAAGAATTTCCGAAGCTTTATCTTTGAATGTGCAAGATATTAGAAATGGTGTTGTGCAAATCAGAGCAGGAAAGGGAAACAGAGCGAGAGTTACTTACCTTTCAAAGCACACAGAAAAGTTATTTACTAAGTACTTAGAAAAACGTGTTCCTGATAGAAGCGTTTTGTTTAGAGCAAAAACAATTCAAGAAGCTCAAGCTTTGCGTAATGAAGGTGCTTTGTTTACAACAAACAACGGAACTCGTCTTGGTTACCATAGAGCAAATCAACTCTTTAAGCAGGCTTCAAGAGGAATAAAAAATGCTGATGATACAGCATTAACTATTCATCAATTAAGACACACTTTCTGTACTGAAAGAGTTGGTCATATTGATATTAGAGTATTGCAAAAGTTAGCTGGTCACTCAGATATTAGAACTACTTTGCGTTATGCAAAAGTTGCTGATAAAGTAGCTAAAGAACAGTTCGAAAAATTTGATCGTGAGCGTAGTACTGGCTTTGATGAATCAGGTGAGTTTAAATTACCAACTCAAGATGATTTTGATAGAGCACAAGCTTTAGTTTAAAAAAGTATCAATTTAATTTTTTTTGATGAGTAGTTCTCGGAAAAACCTTATTATTATTCCGGGCTCTTGTTCTGATCAGTTAAATTGGTTTGATCAAATAAATTTTTTTGAAAAGCACTGTGCGCTTCAAGTTGCATATTTATCATTGTCTGCACAAAATTATTCAAGTTTTGAAGATTATAGTGCTGATATTGAAAGAGCTTTAGAGAGTTTGTTAAATGAGGATTCAGTGGTTTTGGCTCATTCGATGGGAGCTATGCTACTTTTTAAAATTCTTACAACGACACAAAACCTGCAACTGAAAAATACCTTACGTAAAATTAAAATTGTTTTGATACAAATGCCTTTAAAAACAAAGTTTGTTGCATTGATGAAAACAAGTTTATTTCTTGTTGAATTTATTTCTCTGTTTTTTAAACTTTTTATTTTGTGGTGGTTAGAACCTGGTTTATATTTTGCAAAAAACTTTTTTGCTTTTGCATATAAAAACAAAACTTTGCAAACAATAAATTTATTTTTGAATTTACTTTCGATGTTTTCTGGTTTTTGGAAAACAGATATCAAAGAAATTAAAAATCTTATTCGTTTTTATGCCAATTGGCAAAAGCATTTGCTGGATTTTGATTTATCGGAATATAAAAATTTGTTTATGACTTATGGTGCATTTGATTTATTGTGTCCGATGCAAGATGTCAAAGATTTACAAGACAAATTCCCAAATTTAAAATTGCTCAAGATGTTTTATGGATTTCATAATCCACATCATTTATTTTGGTATCAGAAAGAATTTGAAAATTTAGTTTTGCAGAATTTATCCAATGATACTGTACCCACAGTCGACGTGTAAAACCTCGCCAGTGACACCGTTTGCAAGAGGGCTAAATAAAAATAAAGCTGTTCCTGCTACTTCTTCACCAGTTACGTTTCTTTTGAGGCAAGATTTTTCAGCATGGTGATTTAGCATTTTGGTAAAGTCAGAAATACCTCTACCTGCAAGTGTTTTGATTGGTCCAGCTGATATGGCATTAACACGAATATTGTCAGGTCCAAGGTCTGAAGCTAGATAGCGCGTTCCCGCTTCTAGAGCGGCTTTAGCAACACCCATCATGTTGTAATTTTGAATAACTTTTTCAGCGCCTAAATAAGTTAAAGTGACAATAGAACCACCGCCAGCTTTTTGCATTAAAGGTCTTGCTTTTCTTGACATTGCGGCAAGTGAGTAAGCAGAGATATCTTGTGCGATTGAAAAGTGCTCACGAATTGTGTCTACATAGCCACCTTGTAAAGTTTCTTTTGGAGCAAAGGCTAAACAGTGCAGCATGATATCTAATTTGCCATCAAATTCTTGTGCAACTTTTTCGAAAGCCTGATCTAAATTCTCATCACTTGTAACATCAAGCTCAATCATTTTTGGATTTTCAATTACACCTTCGCAAACTTTTTCTAATTCTGGTTTGAGCCTTTCATTTTGGTAGGTAAATATAATATCTGCACCAGCTGCATTTAGTGCTTGAGCGATTGACCAAGCGATGCTTCTTTTATTGGCGACTCCTGAAATAAGTGCTTTTTTCCCTAATAAAATTTTGGGAATTTCTATGCTTGTAAGTTCTTGTGTATCTGTTGTCATGAGCTAGATTTTAGCATCTGCTTTAGAAAGCTTCTAGTTTTTAGGTGTAACCCTTAATAAACTTGTCGTTTTTATTAGTTTTTTTTCGTGAATGTATCTATATAAATTAGTATAATTGTTATCACCCAGTAATGGGTGATACATATAACTGCAAACTCCTTTGAAAAAAGGGGTTATTTTGTTTACAGCTTTTTTTATGGGCCTGTAAGCAAAAAATTGTTATATGTCTAAAAAAAATGCAAATAGAAAAACCAGCCCTAAGCTCAGAGCAAAAGAGTTTAGCTCAAGAATTTTCGTCAATGCGAAGCCCGCATCAAGATAAAGGCGAGCGTGCTGCTACCGACTTAGATACGCTAAATTTGCCAAATAATGAAACAAGAGAACTTGCGCAGAATCAGGTGCAAAATTTAGAAATTAACTCTGCTGTTAATAAGCCAATTGTTAAAGAACAAAATTATATAGAGAATTTTATTAATAATAAAATGGTCAGTCAAGTTTTTCCAAATATTATGAACTGGCTTAATATTGGTGGTAATATTTTTTCTTTTTTGACCAATGCTTTTGATGTTAATGATTCAATTAAAAAAGTAGCTAGTAAATTAGCTTCTTTTGCAACTAAATCTTTTATGATCTCAACAAGCGTTATAAATATTGTTGAAAGATCATATGCAAAAAATTATTTTTCAGCTCTTGGTTTTCTAAATGATATTTTAATTGCTGGTTCTGTCGCACAAAAAGACACATATTTGGCTCGTGGAACAGCTTCTGGAACTTATAATATGGCAAATTCTTTAGCTGATTCTGTGGGTAAAAAGAATTTTGATAGTTTTGAAGATCATATTAAATCTGTTTTTAAAGCTTACAAACAATTTTTTGCTAATTTGTTTTCAAAAAATATTGTCAGTAATTTTAAAGATCATAAAAAAAGTATGTGGGCTATTTTTGGTGGCTTAGGTTCTAATATTGGAGCTTTGGCATGGATGTTTGGGGCAAAACCAGAGTTGCCAACTTTACTTAGAGATATTTGTGGTGTGATGATGGATGTTGAACAACTCAATCCGGGACATTTAAAATCAGGTAGAAAAAATTTCTTTTGGTCTGGTCTTACTTTAGCGATTGGTACTATTTCTGATTTAGTTATGCGTTTTGTTTCAAAAGAAAAACAAGCCTTGCTCATACCTATGACTTATATTTTTGATGGACTTGGAAGACATCTTTTGAGGTTAGATAGGAACGAGCGCGAATTAGAAAAGTTAAAACAAGAGCTTTTTAATTCTAATCCAGAAAGTTTAAACACTAAGCCTGAATTAGCAGCAGTGGTCAGGGCAGATGCTCTTGAAGATAGTAATCG
Source organism: bacterium (assembly GCA_038146805.1). Classification (GTDB taxonomy): domain Bacteria; phylum Cyanobacteriota; class Vampirovibrionia; order LMEP-6097; family LMEP-6097; genus CAIYXB01. The sequence goes on from JAYQSH010000005.1 coordinate 660,198, forward strand.
CAATAGTTCTAGGGATATTGCTAGGGAGTTAGTTGCATGAAAATAACTCAACTAACAAGTCCTGATCAAAATGCAAAAAATAACGATGCAGTTATTGCTGATCATAAATTAGTACAAGAAAATTCTTGGCAACCATCTTTTTCTATAGAAGTTCTTAAAAATAAAAGTACAGAATTTGATTTAAAGCGTAAAACTTTGACTTCTCAATTAAGTCCGATTATGTATACTGTTTCTTCAATTTACCACGTAGCTGTTGGCGCTGGATTAGCTTTAAATATTTTTGATTCTAATAGTGCCATTGTAAAAAATGCTACTCGCTTAACTAAACTCTTTAATTCATTGATTTATGGAGATTTAGCTATTGATGCTTGCAAGCAAAAAAATTCTTTTGATTTTTTAAGTAAGCTCTTAGAGCCATTTTTAAATTGTGTTTCTCAGCTTTCTAATTATCATTTGTTGAGAGGTTTAGGTTCGGCAATGACTCAATTGCATATTGTAAATTTGCCACATATTAAGCGTGATCAGGGCTTATGGGAAAATTTTATTCAAAATATACAACTCACAAGAAAGTTTTTTGTTGAAGCTTGGACAAGTGGCTTATGGGGTAAAGATAGACGCTTGTTTAAATTCAAAGAAGATAAAGGGCATACTCTTGCATGGCTTTCTCATATTCAGGCTTTTTCAAGTATCTTAGGGCTCTTAAATGGAACAAGAAGAAATTTGATAGATAAAATAGTTGGTACTGTCAGAAATGCAATAGGAGTTGGTGTTGATTTAGATCTTTTAAATAAAAAAGATATTGATGAGAAAAATACCGGTAGGTATTATTTGGCTCATGCACTTTTTGATACTGTAAAAAGATTTATTCCTAAAGATAAAGCTGATGTTATAGATAATTTAGCAATGCCTTTGTACAATAAAGCTATGTACCATTTTGGAAAATTAACAAGAAAGCAAAGTGATGGTACCTATGTTCAAACTGTAGATCCTGTTGAAGATCGTATCAAAGAATATACTCTGCATCAGAATCTATTAGCTGTATAATGATGAAAAAACAATTTGATTTTTTTATAGACCGTGGAGGCACTTTTACAGATGTTTTTTATCGTCAATATCATGATGCTGAGTTTCATCATGAAGGCATTTTAAAAATTCTTTCTGAGGATCCAAGTAATTATGATGATGCACCCAGAGAGGCTATCAAAAGAATCGTTGATGATGAAAGTCAGATTCGTACAATCAAAATGGGGACAACAGTTGCGACAAATGCTCTTTTAGAAAGAAAAGGTGCAAAAACTGCCTTTCTGACAACAAAGGGTTTTAAAGATTTACTTGAAATTGCTTTTCAAAATAGACCAAAGATTTTTGATTTAAATATCAAAAAAGCTCAACAGCTCTATAATACAGTGATTGAGCTTGAAGAAAGAATTTTCCCTAATTGCCCTCAAGACAATTTTTGTAATCAAGGGACAATTAAAAAACAATTAATTGCTTTAAAAAATCAAGATGTTGAAAGTTTAGCAATTGCTTTATTGCATTCTTATAATAATGATACTCATGAGCAAATGGTAAAAAAAATTGCAGAAGATTTAGGTTTTCAGGATATTTCTTTATCTAGTGAGCTTGTGCCTATGATTAAGTTTGTGCCGCGAGCTTCAACAACAGTGATTGACGCTTATTTGACACCTGTGATTAAAAATTACATACAAAGTTTTAAGTCAGGCTTTAAGTATAAATTAGAAAACACAAAGTTATTATTTATGAAGTCTGATGGTAGTCTCGCTACAGAAAATGATTTTAGAGGCTTCAATTCTATTTTGTCTGGTCCTGCTGGTGGTTTAACGGCTTTGAAAAGTTTATATGAAAAGCAAGCACTCATTGGTTTTGATATGGGTGGAACTTCTACAGATGTTTCTCGTTATGCTGGTGATTTTAATTTAAGTTTTGACTCTGAAATCGAAGGTTTACTCTTGCAAAGTTCTCAATTAGATATCAATACAATTGCCGCTGGCGGTGGTTCAAGATTGTTTTATGAAAATGGTTTGTTTCGCGTGGGTCCAGAGTCTGCTGGTTCACATCCGGGTCCTGTTTGTTATAAAAAAGATGGGTACTTGTCTATTACAGATGCAAACTTGGTTTTAGGTAGATTGCATGCAAAATATTTCCCTAAGGTTTTTGGTGTTGATGCTAATGAAGCTTTAGATTATCAATTAGCTTTTAAAGCTTTTGAGGATTTACGTGAAAAAAATAATTTGCAAATTTCTGTTGAAGAAATTGCTCAAGGTTTTATTCAAGTTGCAAATGAAACAATGGCAAGACCTATTAGAGAAGTTTCTTTGGCAAAAGGTTTTGATATTCAAGATCACAAGCTGGTATGTTTTGGTGGCGCAGCTTCTCAGCATGCAGTAGCTCTAGCACGTTTGCTCGGTATAAAAAAAGTTTTGATTCACCGCTTTAGTGGTATTTTGAGTGCTTTTGGTATTTCTCTTGCTGAGCAATCTTGGCAAAAACAAAAATCTTTATGCGTATCAATAAAACAAAAAGATCAAATAGATTTAGCGATTAAAGATTTAGAAACTAGCCTAAATCGACCTGAAAAAACATCTTTGCAGGTTTTACTCAATCTTCGCTATCAAGGAACTGATACACAATTTTTGCTAGATTATACTGAGGATTGTGAAAAAGTTTTTAAGCAAACTTATTTAAGAGAATTTGGTTTTAATTTAGAAAGAGAAATTATTTGTGATGATGTTTTGCTTATCAAAACTTTGAAAGAAACTCAAGAAACTATTAAGCAGTCGCAAGAAACACAACAAAAAGATTTAAAGCCAATAGATAAAACAAAAATCTTTTTTGCTGGTCAATGGCAAGAGGCAAATGTTTATAATTTTGCGGATATAAAATATCATGATTTGCTTAAGGGTCCTGATATGATCATGCAAGACACAACAACAATTATTCTAGAACCTCATTCACAAGCTCGTTTGGATAGTCAAGGTAATTTAGAGCTTGAAGTTTTTTCTAGTCAAGAGAAAAGAGAATTAGAAAATAACCCAATTAATTTAGCTATTTTTTCTAATCGTTTTATGTCCATTGCTGAGCAAATGGGCAAGGCTTTAGAAAGAACAAGTATCTCAACAAATATTAAAGAGCGGCGAGATTTTTCTTGTGCACTTTTTGATGCACAGGGTAATTTGATTGCTAATGCTCCACATCAACCTGTGCATTTGGGATCGATGGGTTTTGCTGTGAAAAAACAAATTGAGTTTGCTCAAATTAAACCCGGTGATGTGATTTTGTCTAATCACCCGATTATGGGAGGTAGTCATTTGCCTGATTTGACTGTGATTAGTCCAGTCTTTAATGAGCAAGAACAAATTATATTTTTTGTTGCTAATCGGGCTCACCATGCTGATGTTGGTGGTATTTGCCCGGGGTCTATGCCAAGTTTTTCTAAGACTTTAAGTGAAGAGGGGGTCGCTATTAAGTCTTTTAAGCTTGTTGAAAAAAATCTTTTTCAAGAAGAAAAATTAAAAGAACTTTTTTGTCAATCAAGATTACTCAAAGACAATATTTCTGATTTGCGTGCTCAAGTTGCGGCAAATAATCAGGGTATACATTTGCTGCAGGAATTAATTAAAGAATATTCTCAAGATACTGTTTTAGATTTTATGCAATATATTTTGAAAAATTCACAAAACGCAGTATTGGATTTGTTGAAAGCAACTATTATAGAGCCCGTTAGTGCTGAAGATTTTTTAGATGATAAAGCAAAAATTGCTCTGAAGATTTCCTTTGATAATGAAAAGCAAAAAGCTGTTTTTGATTTTAGTGAAAGTTCCTGTGAGCTCGATAGCAACCTAAATACACCTACTGCTGTTGTTAGCTCTGCTGTTTTATATTGTTTAAGAGCAATAATTAATAAAGATATTCCTTTAAATCAGGGTTTTTTACAGCCGATTGAAATTAAAGTTGCTCAAAATTCAATTTTAAATCCTTCGGAAGATAAAGCCGTTGTAGCTGGTAATGTGCAAACATCACAAAGAATTGTTGATGTAATTTTAAAGGCATTTAATATTTGTGCTGCTTCTCAAGGCTGTATGAATAATGTGATTTTTGGTAATTCTCAATTTGGTTATTATGAAACTATTGGTGGTGGTGCTGGCGCTGGTTGTATAGATGGTGAAGCTTTTCATGGTGCCTCTGGTGTGCATACGCATATGACAAATACGCGCATAACTGATGCAGAAATATTAGAGACTCGTTACCCTGTGCTCTTGCAAGAATTTGCTATTAGAGAAAATTCTGGTGGTCATGGTAAATATAATGGTGGTAACGGTTTGCTTAGGCATTTTAAATTTTTAGATGAGCTTGAACTCTCTTTGCTTACAGAAAGAAGAGTTTTTCTCCTTATGGATTAAATGGTGCAAGTCCGGGTAAAAGCGGCGAAAATCTTTTGTTTACAAAAGAAAAAGATGGTGCACTCAAAGAAACCAAACTTGCATCTAAGGTTCATGTTAAAGTTCATAATGGTGACGAGTTAAAGATCTTAACTCCCGGTGGAGGTGGTTTTGGAAACTAAATATATAAAAGTGATTGGAGCTGGTTTAGCTGGTACAGAAACCGCTTGGCAAATTGCTTGTTTGCTTGAAAAACATAATTTATCCCAATATAAAGTTCAACTTTTTGAAATGCGTCCACATAAAAAAACACCCGCCCATCATACTGCAAATTTTGCCGAATTAGTTTGTTCCAATTCTTTAGGCTCAGAATTTTTGACAACAGCAAGAGGGGTATTGATTCATGAGATGTTGTTTTTTGATAGTTTAATTATAAACTCTGCAAAAAAAGCTAAAGTGCCTGCTGGACAGGCTTTGGCTGTTGATAGAGATATTTTTGCGTCTGAAGTTACCAAAAAAATTGAGAATCATGCTTTTGTTGAGATTGTCAAAGAGGAATTTGTTGAAGATTTAACTCAGTATATTAATAAAGATGATTTTTTAGTGATTGCAACTGGTCCTTTGACTTCCGAGGCTTTGGCTTTAGAAATTCAAAAGTTTTTTAAGTCTGTTAATCAAGAAGTACAAACAGATTTTTTACATTTTTTTGATGCGGCAGCACCAATTGTTGAAGAAAGCTCAATTAATATGGATATTGCTTTTAAGGCTTCTCGCTATGATAAAGGTGTAGAAGAAGGTGCTCAAGGTGATTATATAAACTGCCCTTTTTATTCACAAGAAAAATTTGATAATTTTTACCAAGAGCTTATTAATAGCGAAAAAGCTGAGTTGAAAGATTTTGAAAAAGAAAATATGAGGTTTTTTGATGCTTGTCAACCTATTGAACAAATAGCTTCTAAGGGTGCTAAAACTTTGACTTTTGGTCCATTGAAACCAGTTGGTTTGCGAGATAAACGTTGCCTAGATAAGCGTCCCGTAGCGGTTGTACAACTACGTCAGGATAATGTTTGCGGGTCTTTGTATAACTTGGTAGGTTTTCAAACAAATTTAAAATGGGGAGAACAAAAAAGAGTTTTTTCATTGATACCCGGCTTAGAGAATTTAGAAATTGTACGTTATGGAGTTATGCATCAAAATATTTTTATTAATTCACCTCAACTATTAAATCAAGATTTATCAGTGAAGAATTGTGACAATGTTTTTTTTGCTGGTCAGATTACCGGTGTTGAAGGTTATACGGAAAGTGCGGCAACGGGAATTGTAGTAGCTCTCTCGATAATTAAAAAGATTACAAAAAAACAAAGTTTTGTGATGTCAGAAAATACAATGTTGGGCTCTTTAATACATTATGTGACTCATTGTGAACCAAAAAGATTTCAACCAATTAATTCTAATTGGGGTTTACTCAATAAAGAACCAGAGAAGTTAGATAAACAATATCGTAAAAACAAAAAACTGCGCTATGAGTTTTTGGCATCTAGGGCACTAGAAGATTTGCAAACGGCTTGTGTTTCGCTAAACTAGCTACTGTGAACAACTTCGGACCGTGTTCATTTTGTCTTATTTTTAGGACACTTCGGACCGTGTTCATTTTGTCTCATGATTTAATAAATTAACTTAGCTATTAATAACAAATCCCAATAACTGCGATACTCTTGTAGCTCAAAATTATTATTGACAACAATTAAACTAAAGCCTTTTTCGCATTGAAAAGCCTTGTTCTTAAAATTTATTAACAGCATCTAGACTGCAAGGACTGTATTATTTAAAAAAAACAATAATTTATCAACATTTATTTGTAATTTGAGGCAATCACTTATAATTAATATATGCCTGAAACAAGTCAAGATCTAGAATACAGAATTGAAAAAGATACTATGGGGGAAATGAAAGTTCCTGCTGATAAATATTATGGCTGTCAAACGGCAAGGTCAATTGTTAATTTTAAAATTGGACAAGATAGAATGCCTTTAGAAATAATTCGTGCTTTTGGGGTTTTAAAAAAATCTGCTGCGATTGTTAACTCTAAGCTTGGTGTTTTAGAACAAGAAAAAGCTGATTTGATCGTGCAAGCTTGTGATGAAGTTATTGCAGGTAAACTTAATGATCATTTTCCTTTAGTTGTATGGCAAACTGGTTCTGGTACGCAATCTAATATGAATGTTAATGAAGTGGTAGCAAATCGTGCTATTGAAATTGCTGGTGGTGAGCTTGGTTCAAAAGATCCAATTCACCCAAATGATGATGTCAATAAATCTCAATCTTCTAATGATACTTTTCCAACAGCGATGCATATTGCAGCAGCTACTTTTACTTTAACAAGATTGGTTCCAAGTTTATCTGCTTTAAGAGATGCATTTAAAGCAAAATCTGTTGAGTTTGAAAAGATTGTAAAAATTGGTAGAACGCATTTGATGGATGCAACTCCTTTAACTTTAGGGCAAGAGTTTTCGGCTTATGCAGTGCAATTAGAAAAGGGCATTGCTCGTATTGATGCTGTGTTACCTGACTTAATGGAGCTTGCTTTAGGTGGTACAGCTGTGGGTACAGGACTTAATACACATAAAGATTTTGCTGTTGCAGTTGCAAAACAAATTGCTGAAGAAACAGGTTTTAAATTTGTTAGTGCTGAAAATAAATTTGAAGCACTTGCCGCACATGATGCATTAGTAATGGCACATGGTGCTTTAAAAACAGTTGCTGTTTCTTTGATGAAAATTGCAAATGATATTCGTTTACTTGCTTCGGGTCCTCGTTGCGGTATTGGCGAGATTAGTTTACCAGCAAATGAGCCCGGAAGTTCTATTATGCCGGGTAAGGTGAATCCGACACAGTGTGAGGCTTTGACAATGCTGTGTGCTCAGGTGATGGGTAATGATGTGGCTGTTAATGTAGGTGGGTCAAATGGACATTTCCAACTTAATGTTTTTAAGCCAATGATGATTTTTAATTATTTAAATTCAGCTCGTTTGCTTGCGGATGGTGCTGAATCATTTTTAGAAAATTGTGTTGTTGGGATCATGGCAAATGAAGAAAATTGTCAAGAAAATTTGGAAAATTCTTTGATGTTAGTCACAGCTTTAAATTCACATATCGGCTATGATAATGCGGCAAAAATTGCTAAAAATGCACATGAGAAATCTTTGACTTTACGAGAATCTGCAATTGAATTGGGTTTGCTCACTGATGCTGATTTTAGTGCTTGGGTGCGTCCAGAAGATATGCTTGGTCCAAAACAATAAAAGTGAAAAAATATGACAGAACATCAAATTTTAGAGCCAGAAGATTTTAAAGTACAAATGGCAAATGTGCAAAATAAAATAGTGCTTGATTGTAGGTCTTTAGACGAATTTAAGTCTGGAACTATTCCTGAGGCTTGTTGTATTCCTGTAGATGATTTAGAAAATCAGTTAAATATTTTGAATAAAGAAAGTCAAATTTTTGTTTTTTGTGGTTCTGGAAAAAGATCTGCAAAAGCTTGTGCAATTCTAAAAGCAAATTCGATGAATAATATTTGTGAATTAAGTGGTGGTTTTAATAATTGGCAGGCACAAAACAATCCAGTTTTAAAAAAACGTCAGGCAATTAGTTTACAAAGGCAGGTAATGATTGCCGCTGGCTTTTTGGTTTTATTAGGTGCAGTTTTGGGGCATTTTGTTAATTATAGATTTTTCTTATTATCTGCATTTGTGGGCTTGGGGTTAAGCTTTGCTGGTATTTCTGGTTTTTGCGGTATGGCCTTATTGCTAGAAAAAATGCCATGGAATAAAGCAGTTTCATAGCTACTGTTAACAAATCCTGATACTGTGTTACTCTCGTAAGACTCTTCGGACCGTGTTCATTTTGTCTTATTTCTTATTTCAAGTTTTTATTCATAATAGCAGCTAAAATTTTTTAGAAGAAATATTAAAGATTAGCTTGTTTTTTTTAAGAGGTGCTAAAATTTAAAAGCTTTAAAAAGCGATAGTTACTAAGCGGAAGTAACTCAATTGGTAGAGTACTTGCCTTCCAAGCAAGCTGTTGCGAGTTCGAGCCTCGTCTTCCGCTCCATTAAACATAACAGCGAAAAATGTGGTCTTGGTGCCTGGCACGATGATTCGTCTTCCGCTCCATTAAATTCTAAAAAGCAAAATACCCATTAAGGGTATTTTTCTTTTTAATAAGATATTCGAGTCGCGAAAGCCCCAGCGGGTCCAAGTAAAAAGCAAAATATATATTTATTTACGACCGCTGAAATCCGCTCCATTAAATTCTAAAAAGCAAAATATATATTTATTTACGACCGCTGAAATCCGCTCCATTAAATTCTAAAAAGCAAAATACCCATTAAGGGTATTTTTCTTTTTAATAAGATATTCGAGTCGCGAAAGCCCCAGCGGGTCCAAGTAAAAAGCAAAATATATATTTATTTACGACCGCTGAAATCCGCTCCATTAAACATAACAGCGAAAAATGTGGTCTTGGTGCCTGGCACGATGATTTGCTAAAATTTATAACAATGAAAAAAATTATTAGTTTATTAGTACTTGTTCTTTTTGCTTTCAATATGAATTCATGTTGCAAAAAATGTTCTGAAAATTGTGATATGCATGACAAGCCTCAAGCTGAAGCTCAAGATCAGTCAGCAGCAGCAGAAAATGAAATAGCTGAAAATACTCAAGAACACACAGCAGAAACTCACTAGTTCTATTTGTGCTATTCTTTATTTCACCTCTTTACTTGAAATAAGGATGGCTAAATTATGAACAACGAATTAGAGTTATTAATGCCGGGCGGCAGCCTTGAAAAAATTAAATACGCGATTGCATATGGTGCTGATGCTGTTTATGCTGGAGTTCCTCGATATAGTTTGCGGGCTCGAGAAAATGAGTTTTTTGATATTGATTTAGTTCAACAAGCTGTTGATTTTGTGCATGCACGCGGAAAAAAAATCTATTTAACTGCAAATATTTACGCTCACAACAATAAAATTAATGGTTTTATGGATGCCATGTCTGATATGGTGCAACTAAAGCCAGATGCTTTTATTATGACCGATCCGGGTTTGATTGCTTTAACCAAAGAAAAATTTCCAGAGGCTGTGATTCATTTATCTACTCAAGCGAATAATACTAACTGGGCACAAGTCAAGTTTTGGAAGGATTATGGTATAGAAAGAGCTATTTTAGCTCGTGAATTAAGAATCGAGGAAATTAGAGAAATCCATGAAAAAGTGCCAGAGATTGAGCTTGAAGCTTTTGTTCATGGCTCAATTTGCATGGCATATTCTGGTCGTTGTTTACTTTCAAATTATTTAAGTTATCGTGATGCCAATCAAGGTACTTGTTCACATACTTGTCGTTGGGGTTTTAAGGTTAATGCCAATGATGCTGAGCGCGGACAAAGAGCAGATGGTTTTACAAAATTTGATGATGTTGATGCTCAGTACGTACCACTAGATGGTGATTTTTATTTAGAAGAACGTGAGCGTCCCGGCGAGATGATGCCTATTGATGAAGATGAATATGGCACTTATATAATGAATTCCAAAGATTTGTGTGGTATTGATTATATGACTCAATTAAGAGATGCTGGTATTGTAAGTTTTAAAGTTGAAGGAAGAAATAAAACAGAATATTATGCTTCAATTGTTGCTAGAGCTTATAGACAAGGTTTAGATGCAATTGCTAATAATCAAGACTTGAATCCAGATTTAAGAGATTGGATGTTAGCTGAGGTTGCAACAACAGCTAATCGTGGTTTCATTCCCGGTTTTTATCCAAGAAATGCCAAAGCAGCAGCCCAAGAGCTTGAAAGATCACATGCTATTCAAACTCATCTCTATGCCGCTCGTGTAGTGGCTTTTGATAAACAAAGTCAAGTTGCATGTTTAGATATCAAAAACAGAATCGATCAAGGTGATAAGTTAACTTTTATTAGTCCAGATCAAGCGGAATTTGTACAAGACTTTGATAATGCTTTTTATAACGGACACCCTGATGCTCTTGAATTTTCTCAAGAAACTTTTTTATTAGATCCTAATAACTCAAAAAACAAAAAATTTAGTGAAGCAAAAATCGAAGTCACTGCTCATGCGCACGGTGGCGGTAAGTTTGTTTATTTAAAACTAGACAAAGATTTAGGAGAATTTCCTGACTTAACAATTGTGAGAATGTCTTTTAAAGAAGCAAAAACACTGAGAAATAGAACAGCTGTTGCCGTTTAGTTTTGCTTCAAGGCTTTATAAATAACCCAAAAGATTTTTTTACAGGCAAGTTCTCTAACTTGTTCTCGTGAGAGTGGTCTTGCACCCCAATAAATATTTTGGTTAAAGATTTCTTTGCCATTTTTTAAAATACAAGTGTAAATTGTACCAATTGGTTTTTCTGGGCTTGCTCCATCTGGTCCAGCAATTCCTGTTATAGAGACATTGATATCTGAGTCTGATATCTCTGCAAGTCCGTATGCCATCTCAGTTGCAACTTCTTTTGATACGGCGCCAAAATTTTCTAGGGTATCTTTTTGAACTTTTAAAATTTTTATTTTTGCTATATCAGCATATGTAACTAAGTTGAGTTTGGTGTATTGAGAGGCTCCGGGAATATCAGTAAGCATTTTGCTTGCCAGTCCGCCGGTACAAGATTCAGCAAAAGAGATTGTTAATTTTTGTTCTTTGAGAGTTTTTGCTAGTACGCTTGTGATGGTGTCAGCATCATAGCCATAGATATGCTCTGCTAATAAAGATTCAATTTCTTGACTTAATGCTTCTTGGATTTTTTTTGCTTCTTGTTGATCTTGACCTGAGCTTGTTATTCTTAGATAAATATCTCCAAGCTCTGCATAAGGTGCAAGGCTTGGATTTGCTTCTTTGAAAGGGTTGCGTTGGTATTTGTGTTCAAAATGATCAACAATTTTTTGTGCCATTTCTGATTCGGTAATATTTGCTAGTTTGATTTTTTTTGAAATAATACTTTCTTTGTTTTTTAGTTCTTGAAGTACTTGTGGCAACATCGCTTGCATTTCACATGGAACACCCGGGAAACTTGCAAGCTGAAAATTTTTGTTTTTGATAAACATGCCAATCGCAGTACCAATTGGATTATCGATGATGGTTGCATCTGCAATTACTCTTGCTTGGCGATAATTCATTTTAGGAATATTTTTTTTGCCAAGTTTGAAAAATTTATTTTCTAAAATTGTTTTTTGATTTTCATCTAGATTTATAGGACGATCTAAAAATTTTGCAATTACATCGTGGCTAATGTCATCACAAGTTGGACCAAGACCTCCAGTAGTCAGAACTAAATCAGCTCTTGTTGTAGCGAGTTCTAATGCTTGTAAAATTCTGCTTTCGTTATCACCGATAACAGTATGATATAAAACGCTGATCCCTTTTTTAGCGAGCTCTTGCGAAATATAAGTAGAGTTTGTATTGACGGTATGCCCAATTAAAATTTCAGTGCCAATACTTATTATTTCTGCTTTCATAGAACTTTGTGCTTGCTTGCCTCTAATACAGTATATTCTTTGCTAGAATTTATGTGCAAAAATTTTGTATTTTTCTTTAATTTAGTTTTTAGAAAAAAAAACTATAATTATTGTGAGACTAGAGTTTTATGCTTTGTAAAGTCAATAAAATTAAATTTTGACTTGCGAGCATAAACAAGCTCAAAACAATGGGGATTACAAAATTTGGAGAGATGGCTGAGTGGCTGAAAGCGGCTTCCTGCTAAGAAGTTGATTGGGTGTTAAGCTTGATCCGAGGGTTCGAATCCCTCTCTCTCCGCCATTTTACAGTGTGCTCTGGCACAAAGGGTTGTAGGTTGTACAGGTTGTACACCTTAAAAAAAATAGGAGTGAAAATCTCCTAGCTATCGTCACGCACATTGTAGCAAAACCCTTTGTCTGTAGTTTTCAAAATTTCTAAATCCATAAGCTCTTCTAGATATTACTTCCATTTTGTTGTGATAGCCTTCAGGGCAGTTTCCACTGACCAGCTAATTTAAAGAAAGTTAATACACAAAAAGAAGTGCTCATAGGTTGTAAATAGTGAAAAAAACACAACCAATATGAGCACTTATAAACGTCTTACCCTAGAGAAACGCCGAAATATCGCATTAATTATGCATTTTCAGCCCTATCAGCGAACCATTGCTGAACATTTAGGCTTTAGCCAGTCAGCGATTAGTCAAGAGCTTGCTAGAAATTCAGTAGATGGAATCTACAATCCAGAAAAAGCTCAAGAGCTAGCAGACTCTAGGAAGGTACAACGAGAGAAACCAGCTCAAAAAACGAAGAAGTCCTGAGCAAATTGCTAGGCTTGCCAAGCGAGAGGGGTTGCAAGTTAGCAAAAGTGCAATCTATATTTTTATTAACGCTAATCCGAAATTAAAACGATACCGCAAACATAAAAAATACTGGAAACGCAATCACCGGCTATCATCCAAGCATGGTATCTATGATCGGGTAAGTATCTCAGAGCGACCAGAGCAAGCAAATAATCGAGAAGAGTTTGGACACTTGGAAATTGATTTTGTCATAGGATGCAGTGGTAGCAAGGCTTGTGTGCTAAGTGGTAGAGAAAGAAAAACGAGATATCCTTTCTTGATTAAACTTGAAAACAAAACTGAACTACTAACAACAGAAGCAATTAAAACTAATTTGATTACAAGCTGGACAAAAAGTTTTTCAACTGACAATGACAAGTCATTTGTAGGTCACTCTGTAATCAAGGCTCTGACTGGTGTTCCAACTTATTTCACTAGACCTTCCGCTCCATACGAAAAAAGGTGCTATTGAACAACTCAACAAAGAATTGAGAGTCTACCATCCTAAGGGAACTGATTTTAACAACGTGACCCAAGCAGAGTTGGATCAAATTGCAGAGAACCTAAGAACAGCTCCAATGAAATGTTTGGATTGGTTGACACCAGCAGAAGCCTTGCAGAGAGAACTTCAACTCGATACCAGTTGACTAAAATTTAACTTTGCAGCTGACGGAGAATCTAATTTCTCCTGATCAAACACGCCTGAGTCAAAAAACCTGGTGGTTTCAACCTATGATTTAGATAAATTTATCTTTCTTTTAAAATTGAAATAAGTTAGGATTAGCAATGAATCTATGAGTTCGTCTAAAGAATTAAGCTAGAAATTGGAAATTGCCCTTTTAAGGTATGGGTCTGATTCTTGGAACTTATGTTAATATTTGTACCAATGTCTCAATTTTCTAAATTATTATACAGAGCAATGCTTCCACTACCATTTCTTCTTCCTAATGCCGGTTGTGATCAAAATGTTGATCAAACAAAACCAGGGACTCCGGTTGTTGAGAGTGCTACTCGTGATGAACTACAGTCAATGTCAGAACCTGTAACTAAGCCAAAACTATCAGGACCATTTGAAATACTGTTGTCATTGCAAGATTATAAGAAAAGAGAAATTTTGCTGGTTACTAATGAAAAAGTAAAAGCAGAGGAAGAAGCTAAATTTAAAGAGCGCTTGAAAATTTTAGGTATTGGATTAGATAATGAAGGTTATGAAGCATCTACTTTAAAGGACTTGCCTGAACAAGAGCAGAAAGCTATAGATGATTGGTTAAATACTAATGAAGCTTGGATTATATTAACTGGTGTTGACCTTAAATTAGGTGAAGGTGAAAGAGCTGTTGACGTTGATTTTAAGAAGTTTATTGAAGCTCAATATTTTGATTTTCTCTTCCTTACAAACTTTGCGAGTGGAGTTTGGAATTCTCATTCTGATGTTGATATTGATAAGGCCTCTTTAGACCATGCAGAGCGCACTCTAGAATTATTGGATCGTGAGCTTGAAAAATATCCAGACTTTGATAGAGGTTTATATAGACATGAGCAGTTGTGGGTTGCACAGAATGCTAAAACTTTGGAGGAAATGGGTTATGAAACACTCACTGGTCTAAAAGTTGGAGATCACCTTGATAAATCTGAATTAAGGAAAGCACTTGAAAAGTTTATTTATCGTCATTCAATATAAAATGTCCCTGTAATATGAGGCCAGTAAAACGAAATACTTTTTCCTGATAAAATCGTAAAGACTAAAAGGAGAAAGAAAATGCCAGGTTACAGAAAAATTAGCTCAGAGCTGAAAGCAAAAGCAGCTTTGGAAGCGTTAAAAGATGAAGAAGCGATTTCTAAGATTGCTTCTAAGTACAGAATCGATCCAAAAACTTTGAGAGATTGGGTTAAAAAACTCAAAGAGAATTCGGCTTCTGTTTTTGATTCAAAAATTGAAGAAGAACATAAAGAAAAACTCAGGCAAAAAGAAAATCAAATTAAAGAGCTCAAAAATTTAATTGGTGAACAAACGGTCATGATCGACTGGGTTAAAAAAAAATATAGGGAAGCTGGATTTCAATGGGAGAATGAGCCTCATGGATGGTGATTCAAAATTTCCAATCACGCATCAATGTGGGTTGCTTAACATCGATCGCTCTAAGTATTATAGAAAACCTAAGCCCGAGTTTTCAGATGGAGATAAAAAAATTATGGATGCAATAGATCAGGAGTATACGAAACAACCAATGTTTGGCTGTAGAAATATGCGCTGGGCTTTAAAAGAACACCATGGTCTTAAAGTTGGTAAAGATAGAGTATCTAAGCTAATGAAGGCAATGGGATTGGTAGCTCAAGCTCCGAAACCCAATACTAGCAAGGCAATGAAGGAACACAAAAAATATGCTTACTTGCTAAGGAATTTAGTGATTGATAAACCAAATCATGTTTGGGGCACTGATATCACATACATCAGAACTCAGCAAGGCTTTTGTTTTATGGTTGCTATTATCGATTTGTTTAGCAGGTCAGTGCTAAGCTATCGCATCTCAAATATGATGGACACAAGTTTTTGCATTGAAGCCCTAGAGGAAGCAATTGAACAATATGGTTGTCCTGAAATATTTAATAGCGATCAGGGCAGTCGGTTTACTAGCCAAGAATTTACTCAGGTGCTTTTAGAGCATCAAGTAGCAATATCAATGGATGGTAAAGGTCGAGCTACTGATAATGCAATAGTAGAAAGATTTTGGAGAACGCTGAAACAAGAATGTGTTTATCCTAAATATTTCAAAACAATCAAGGAGGTAAAAATAGGAGTTAAAGAATTTGTTGAATACTACAACAACAGAAGACCTCATCAATCATTAGGTATGAGGTCACCACTTAAGTGCTATCAAAACTTTACTAAGCCTTTAGTAATTCAAGACTTAGAAAGTTGTACAATTAAGTTTGTGAACTTAAGTAATAAATCTAGGAAAAGTATTACGAATAAGCTTGTTTAATTTACAGGGACACTTCACTTGGTTGCCAAAGCACAATCAGTAAAACAGTGTAGGCAATGAAGCCTAAAGTCTTCATTGCGGCTCCGCAAGCCTATGGTCTTGCTCCGCATTATTTGAAAACTAGGTATTTTCACTAGTATGCGAGATGCTATCCGAGATGCTATCATGTATTAACGTGATAAGCGCAAGTAATAGTCGCACTTTTAGCACAGTGTTAAATTTTTCTAGGCCTGCTGAACCTATCCAATTAGCTGCTAGTTCAAAAAAGTCAGCTGATGGTTCTGATGCTCAAAATAATCCACCAAGCAGGATAAAACTTTGGTTGTATGAAGTTACAGCTCATGCAGTATCTTGGTTTTTAAGACTTGTACCAAAATTTGGTTCTTACAATAGCAACAATGACCCTGATACGAGATCAAGATTGAAAAAAGCTAAATCAGCTGAAGATTTAAAATTGAAATATGATCCTAGCTCAAAAAGTGGTCAAACAAAACTAGAAAAGAAAATCGAGAGTATTTTACTTGAATGGATTAAATTCCAAAATCAATATATCGCTAAGCATTTCTACTCGAAGTATGTGAAATCTAATCAATCTTGGCATGACTGTCTGAATCTAAGCTTTCAAGCAAAAGTAAGAGCATTTGCTGCAAATCTATCAAGAAGATCTTTCGGTACAGAGCTAAAAGGTGTTGGAACTAATGCAGCTGTATTTTCTTTCAGACAAGACGGAAAAGACTTTGTAATTAAATTACCTCTTGTTGCAAATATCTTGGATGGCGATAATCAAGGTCGAAACCAGAATCTTCTTGCAGAAGAAGAGAACCTTCAGAAAGCTCATGCTCTAAAAGGTGGAATCTCAGATCATTTTCAATCTATGCCTGATTATAAAGGCTTTGATGGACTATGTTTAGTTTCAAATTTAATGGAAGGTACACCTGTTCGAGGTGAATATGGTCATCGTAGAAATACAAGAATGGAATTTATGGCAAGTTTGAACCTTAATCCAGATCAAGTTCCAACTTTACTCAAAGACTATATGAAGATGTATGCTTCAGGAGAGGTTGTACTTTGGGATCTTGGTGGAACGAATAATACTTTTGTGACCGATGATGGAGACTTGAAAATATTTGATTTTGATCCTTACTATGATGGTGCTTTAGAAAAGCAGAATGAATTATTTCAAGACCATCCACTGGCTGGTACTTTGTATCATATGTTAACTCGAGATCTTATGTATTTTAAAGAAAATAGACTAACTAATCAGATTAGATCTAGAGTGGAAGCAACAAAAGCTAATCATCAACGAGATTATGTGAGCTATAGACTTGATTTATTAAAACGAGGGCTTTCTCAATTACTTATAGAAGAAGTAATAAATCAAGACGAACTTAGAAAAGAGATTAATTACCTCCTAGATGCCAACAAAAATAAAAGAAAGTTATTCTCTGGTTCGTATATTGAAGATGCAGGTGTACATTCATTGAAAGACTTACTAAGCTTATGCGCTTAGTAAAAATGTTTCGTTCGCTACGCTCACGATTCCCTTTATTTTTTCGCTACGTTTTTTAGGGCTGACTGATTAGTGCAGCAGCCCTAAAAAAACTACACTCAAAAAATAGTGAATAACTAAGCTAGAGAGTTGGGTTTACACCGTTTACCACTTCACCTTAAAGCGGTGAGTGGGGCGAGCAGCCCGAAGGGCTGCGAGCCTGCCTTTGTAGGCTTTGTGCTCTGGCACAAAGCCCGATAACTGCCTTACTCTCGTGACTCAAAGTCATCATTTACAAGCAGTAACCTAAAGACTTTTTGGGCACTTGAAAGCCTTGTTCTTGAAATTTGTTAACAGCATCTAGTAAAACTAAAAAACTAATAGTTTAAGCCGCACAAAAAATATTTAGTGCACGCAAGAATCCTTGTTTAAAGAATTCTGCGCTAAGTGCAAAGTTATAATCTTGGTTTAACTTATATTTCTCTGCGTCAAAAGTTTCTTCAAGAACAAGTTTTTTAGTCTTTGCATCATTGATTATTCTTCTAAGAGAATTTTTTAGATCACTAATAGATTTATTTTCTATGCTTATACATGGTATTGATGGCTTACGTTTGAATCGTAAAGAGTCCTCCTTTGAACTTTTTGTTTGTTGCCCTAATAGTTGCAAAAGTTGTTTTATTTTGTTAGTGCTATCGAAAGTTATTTTCTTCGCTTTCTTATAAAAATGCTTTACAGCATTTTCAGATTGTTTCACTTGTATAGGTATATATTGTTTTTTTCCCTGTTTATCTTTGAGTTTGATTAAAAAATCAATACCTAAAAAATCCAAAGAAAATTGACGATTACGAATTATTTTCTTCTCTCCCTCTTTTTTATTCATCATGCTTGTGATCCAAGTTCCTTGATTCTCAATGTTGTCTAATATTGTGTTTAAAGATTTATTATTTGCTGTGCTTATGATTTCTTCAATTTCTTTGAGTCTTTTAAAGAATTTAGAGCAAGTCCTACTCTGAGTTCACCTGCAAAACCAGTCTGAAAAGGAAAACTTAAACCAGTTAGATTGCTTAGTTTTTCAAAAGCTTTGATTATAGGATTTGCTTCTAGAGTACTTGGATAAGTATCATTAAGGGACTGATTCCAAACCCCATTTTGAATTTTAAAATACAGTGAAATGTTAAAATCACTAGCAAATGGGGTCAGAAATCAGTCCCACAAACGACCTTACGCTTAGCTTGTTTCACTGCGTGAAACTCACTAAGCGACGGTGTTTGATTCTTTTGTTAGGCGTGTCTAACCAAACCCTACTTATGCCCAAATCTAAAGACTCGAGATACTTATTACGGGTTTGGAAGCACGCCCATTAATGAGTGTATCAAGCCATGAAAAAACACTTAGCTTATCTGTGTTCCCTTTAAATATAGGTATTTGTGTTTGAGCGGCGTTGAGAGTATTTGATATTCTTTCTTTGATTTTTTCTACGATTTGCTTATAGATTTCAACTAATGTTGAATTGGGGTTTGGAAATTTTTCAACTTGATTATTTAGAAAGGTTTCTAAGTTTGAAGCAGTTTCAGCATCAGTAGTTGTTGTATCTCTTGAACTACAGTAATAAGCTTGTCGTCTTAAATTAGTTTGTAATTGAGTAATATTTGTTGGGCAGCTCATGAATTTTATTGGTGCTATAAGCCCCAGATAATATCATGGATTATCTTGAAATTGCTAGGTCTTATTTATTTCTTGTGCTACATATATATTAGAGTTTATAAAAATGCATGAATTTACCCTGTGCATAATCACTTTTAAAAACTAAAAGGCATTATTGTGGCAAAAGAATTATTATCACGCAGAGATTTTTTAAAATTTTTAGGACTTAATTTGGCTTTAGTAAGTTTAGATTTAAGTTCTTGTTCTAGGTTATTCGAGGATAATTTTGATTTTCAAGCAATTAATGCTTCTCGAGAAGATCAACTTATTTTGGCTCCCGGTTTTTCTTATGATATTTTGCGCTCATGGAAAGACCCTATTAATAGCTCTGAGCTTTTTGGAACTAACAATGATTATTTAGCTTTTTTTGAATTAAATAAAAACCAAGCATTGCTTTGGGTGAATCATGAGGGTATCGACACGCAGTATATTAAAGACCATCAGGAGCAGCGTAAATCTGTTGGCGGCTCTGTGATTGCCATCGAAAAACAAAAACAAAAATGGCAATTTAGCCATAACCCTGAATTACAAGAAAAATATAATTGTCGTTATGATGCTAATACTCCAGTTACCTATAGTGGTCCAGCTAGTCAGATTTTAGGTGATTACTTTGGTACTTTGGCAAATTGTAGTGGTGGTATTACTCCATGGAATACCGTGCTTAGTTGTGAAGAAAATTACAATCATTTTACTAAATACTATAAGTGGAAAAATTTTAAAGATGAATATTATGGCTGGGTTGTTGAGATAGACCCTTTCAATAAAAACTGCCTTCCTGTCAAACACACTGCCCTTGGGCGTTTCATGCACGAAAATGCTGCCACAGTTTTGGCAAAAGATAAACGCTTAGTTGTTTATATGGGAGATGATACCAATGACGAACATATTTATAAATATGTCTCTAAAAACTCATATCAAGAGGGACAAGAAAATCCTTCTAAGCTTTTAGAAGAAGGAGATCTTTATGTTGCACAACTTGATTCAGCTAACAAAAGAGGCAAATGGAAAATCCTTAATTTATCAGATCCCAAATTAGCCAAGAAATTTTCTAGTCAGGGAGAGCTTTTAATAGAAACTAGAAAAGCGGCAAAGATTATTGGAGCAACGAAAATGAATCGCCCTGAAGATATTGAAGTTAGTCCTTATGACAATTCCATTTTTATTGCACAAACTCATAATCCAAATCAAAATGATAAACATGGTTCAATTTTAAAAATTGTAGAAGACCAAAATGATTTTACTAGTCCTGAATTTTCTTATTCGTATTTTTTAGAAGGCGGTGAAGAAGCGGGTTTAACAAGCCCTGATAATTTGGCTTTTGATAATCGTGGTAATCTTTGGGTCTGTTCAGATGTTTATGGTCCAGATTTGTGGCAAGCGGATTATAAATTTGCAGGTAATAACTCTTTGTTTTGTATTCCTTTAAGAGGTAAAGAAGCTGGCAAAGTAAAACGCTTTGCTTCTGCGCCTAATGGAGCCGAAATTACGGGACCATGTTTTTCAAAAGATTTTAAAACCTTGTTTTTATCAATTCAACATCCCGGTGAATTTCCAAGCAAAAGCACATGGCCCACAAATTCAGAACCTCGTAGTTGTGTTGTTGCTATTAATTTAGTTTAAAAAACTTATTTGATTTTTGCGACTAATCTTGACTTTAATCTTGCACCAGCATTCTTGTGAATGATTTTTCTTTTGATAGCTTTATCAATAGTGCTAAATGCTTTTGGAAGATTCGCCAAAGCGTCTTCTTTATTTCCAGCTAATGCAGATTCTCTGACGATTTTGATGGCCGTTCTCATTGCCGATCTTTGAGAAATATTTCGTAATTGATTTCTTTGTGCTGTTTTAACTCTTTTTTTCGCTGATTTAATATTTGGCATAGGAAAGTTATATTAGCATATTTGATTTCTTAAATGTAGCCGCTCTTTTGGGGAAATTTCAGTCAGATGTTACAGTATTAATATGTCTGCAAATCCAGTATGTATTTTTGAACCCGCACAATACGATATGATTCGTTTGGCGGCATCACTTGCTGGTGAGGTTTTGCATTTAACTGGTGAGCAAATTAAACCGGGTATGACCCCACTTGAACTTGATGAATTTGCCGAGACTTGGATTCGCGAGCAAGGACATATACCCACTTTCAAGGGTTATATGGGTTTCCCTAAAACTTTATGTATCTCAGTAAATGATGTTGTGGTTCATGGCATTCCTAACGAGCGCCCATTAAAAGATGGCGATATTGTCAGTATTGATGTTGGTGTTAGTGTTGTTGAGCCATATAAAGCTGAACAATTTACTTAT
This sequence comes from bacterium, assembly GCA_038146805.1. Taxonomy (GTDB): domain Bacteria; phylum Cyanobacteriota; class Vampirovibrionia; order LMEP-6097; family LMEP-6097; genus CAIYXB01. The sequence continues at coordinate 681,445 of JAYQSH010000005.1, forward strand.
GTTGGTGATAATGCTTTTACTTTTCCTGTTGGCGAACCAAGTTCAAAAGTCAAAAAACTTTTAACTTCTACCAATAGAGGTCTTTGGGCTGGTATTGATGCCATTAAAGCTGGAAGTATGGTGAGTGATATTGCTAAAGCAGTTGAAAATGTTTGTAATGAAAGCCGCTACGGTAATGTCAAAGATTTTGGCGGGCACGGAGTTGGGCAAAACTATCACTGCGAGCCTTTTATTCCAAATTATTCTGATTTTTATAAATTTTATGAAGATTACGAAATCAAAGAAGGTATGGTTTTGTGCGTAGAGCCTATGTTTAATTTAGGTGTTTCTGATGTTAAGAAACATAGTGATGGCTGGACTATTACTACTGCTGATCGAAAAGCTTCTGCACATTTTGAGCATGAAGTTTTGGTTATGAAAGATGGTATCGAAGTTATTACTGATGTGCGCGATACACGTTTATGGCAAGCTAATTAGTTTTGTGCTAATATCTCAGTGTTGGCTAAAGAAATCATAGAAATGGAAGGCACAGTATTGGAAACAGTCCAAGGTGCAAAGTTTGTTGTTAAACTCGACAACGACCATGAAGTACTTGCTAATATTTCAGGAAAGATACGTAAACATTACATCAAAATCCTACCTGGTGATAGAGTTAAAGTAGAACTTACTCCTTATGATTTGTCTGTAGGTCGTATTACTTTTAGAGCAGATGCAAGACGTGCTCGCGAAGAAGCTGAAAGCGCAGAAAATACAGAAGCAAGCTAGGGCTAACCCCAAAAACTTTATTTTATATTTACATAGCTATAGAGAAATAATTAAACTTTTATTACAGTTCAATTATTGTTGCTAGTATAACTAATCCGCGACTGTTTTATTCGCTAAATTATAAGTTTGTAAAACAGATTACAAAAAAGAAGAAAAGAAATGAAAGTTAGATCATCAGTAAAAAAGATTTGTAATAATTGTAAGGTAATCAAAAGGTCTGGCCGAGTTATGGTCATTTGTGAAAACCCAAAACATAAACAAAGACAAGGATAAAATTAAAAAGAAAGGAAATTATGGCGAGAATATCAGGTGTAGATTTACCAAATAAAAGAATAGTTATTGCATTAACTTATGTTTTTGGCATAGGCAAAACTACTTCAAAAAAGATTTTAAGTCAAGCGGGTATTGATGAAAGTATCAGAGCTTTTGATTTAACAGAAGACCAATTAGGGAAAATTCGTGAAATCACAAGAGCAATGACTTTAGAGGGTGATTTACGTCGTGAGATCGGTCTTAATATGAAGCGTTTGATTGAGATCAATTGTTACAGAGGAATCAGACATAGACGTGGTTTACCAAGTCGTGGTCAAAGATCAAAAACCAACGCTCGTACGCGTCGTGGTAAAAAACGTATTGCGATTGCTGGAAAGAAAAAAGCAACTAAATAATTTTTGAAATATAAAGGGTAGTCATGGCAGAAAAATCAAAAGCAAAAACAAAAACAAAGAAAAAAACCAAAAAGAATGTGGTTAATGGAATTGTTCATATTTCATCTACATTTAACAACACTATCGTTACTATTACTGATACAGCAGGAAACGCTATAAGTGCAGGTTCAGCTGGAGTAGCGGGTTTCAAAGGATCTAAAAAAAGCACTCCATTTGCGGCGCAAATCGCTTCTGATATCGCTGCTAAAAAAGCTATCGAAAGATGTGGCTTACAAAAAGTTGAAGTTCGTGTTAGCGGTCCGGGTGCTGGTCGTGAAACAGCAACAAGAGCTTTACAATTAGCGGGTTTGCAGATTACTGCAATCTCAGATGTGACGCCGTTACCGCATAATGGATGTCGTCCAAAAAAACCTAGAAGAGTATAAGTCTAGGACACACAGTTATTAGTTAAACCAAACCCAAGGAGAAAAAAAATTATGAATATCGAACTAAAAATTGCCGTTGAAGAGTTTCATGAAGAGAATGGTGGTTTAAGAGGTAAAGTGACTATGCAACCTTTATATAGAGGTTTCGGTCATACTATTGGGAACACTTTAAGAAGAATTTTACTAGGTAGAATCAAAGGTGCCGCAGTTACTCACGTAAGAATCGATGGTGTGAACCATGAGTTTTCAGCTATTCAGAATGTTTCTGAAGATGTTTTACAAATAGTTTTAAATTTAAAAAATTTAGTAGTAAAAATGCTTGTTGATGAGCCAAGAACTTTGACTTTGAGAGCTGATCAAACTGGTATTGTTTATGCAGATAGTATCGAGTGTCCAAATGATGTTGAAATTATCAATAGAGATTTAGAAATTGCAAATCTTTCTGATGGCGGTAAATTAGATATGGAAATTACTGTTGATAGAGGTTATGGTTATGTAACTTCTGAAGAGCATGGTGTTGAAAAAGCAGTAGATGTGATTCCTGTTGATTCATTGTTTATGCCAATCAAAAATGTTTCTTATACTGTTGAGCCAATCAGCATGACTGGTGAGAGTTCAAAATATGATAAGTTGACTATGGATTTATGGTCTGATGGTTCTGTTTCTATCAATGAAGCTGTTGGTAGTGCTTCTGCGCAATTGATTGAATTAATGAACCCACTTGTAAACTATACTGGTCAAAAAGTTGGAGTTATCAAAACAGTTGATGAAACAGCGAAAGTTGAAGAAGAAGCTAAAGACAGTATGTCAAATGTTAGCGTTGAAGAACTTGAACTTTCTGTACGTTCTTATAACTGCTTAAAGAGAGCAAATATTAACAATTTATCTGACTTACTATGTTTAAGTGATATTGATTTGATGAATATCAAAAACTTTGGTAAAAAATCAGCTGAAGAAGTTTTAGATAAATTAGAAGAGATGGGATATTCTCTGAAAGGCAATAGAAAAGGCGGTCCTGGAGTTTTGATGGCAGGTGGACCTGCTGATTTAGCTCAGCAAGCAGCAACAGCTGGTGTGGAAGGCTAAGCATTTTCTAAGAGGTAATTTTAAATAAATAGGAAAGAAAAATGAGACACGCAAAGAGATTTAAGAGAATGAATAGACCAGCTGACCAACGTAAAGCTGCACTTCGTGCACTTACAACAGCTTTACTTCGTGAAAAGCAGATCAATACTACTTTAGCGAATGCAAAAGCATTGGTTCCAGAAGTTGAAAAGATGATCTCTCTTGCTCGCCGTGGTGATTTACATGCGCGTCGTCAAGTTGCGGCTTTTATTTACGATAAAGAAGTTGTAAAAGATTTATTTAGTTCGGTTGCCGAAAGATACAAAGAGCAAAATTCTGGTTTTACAAGAGTTGTAAAAAATGGTTTTAGACGTGGTGATAATGCCCCTAAAGCAATCGTACAGCTAGTTTAAGATCTCCAAAAAGACATAAAAGTAAAAATAATTTATGGTGCAAATTGTTGGGCTTAACCCGGAGTATCATCAACAAGTTTTTGATTTGATAAAAACTTATTCAGATGATTTTGTCATGTTGCCTAAATCAATTGAAGAAATCAAAAATCTAAGTCCACATTTTAGGTTACTTGTTGAGCATGAGCAAGTTCAAGCTTGTGTCATGTTAGATCAATTTACAGAAACTTTAGCCGAAGTCAAAAGTTTAGCTGTATCTAAAACTATGCAGAAACAGGGTCTAGGGCGGGCTTTGGTTTTGGATTGTGAGCAAAGAGCCAAAGAACTTGGTATAAAAAAAATCTTTGCTTTAACTTTTAGTACGGATTTTTTTCATAAGCTTGGTTACAAAATTGTCGATAAAGAAACTTTGCCAGAAAAAGTTTATAGAGAGTGTGTGCGCTGTCATTACTATGATAATTGCAAAGAGATTGCCATGATAAAAGAGCTCTCGTGAGACACTTCGGACCGTGTTATATTTGTCTCATTTTTAAGACAAATATAACACGGTCCGAAGTGTCTTATGAAAGTTGTAGGGTTTGCAGGGTTTCGACAACCAAAGAAAGTTCTTCTTGAGTCAATTCAGGATAGATTGGCAAACATAAAACAGTTTCTGTTGCCGTTAGCGAATTAATTAAATCAGCTTTTTGATAGCCTAAGTTTTTGTAAATTTCTTGTTGGTGCAATGACAGAGGGTAATAAATTTCAGAAGCAATTCCTTGTTCTTGTAATTTTGTTTTGATCTCATCACGCATCTCACGATCGCTTTTAGCAGTTTTGCTTTTGATGCGGATTGAGTATTGATGATAAATATGAGTTGAGCCCTCAATACAGCTTGGGCTAATGATTTCAAAGTTTGGGTTAGCAAAATTAGCAAAAGCTTCATCATAAAATTTAGCATTTTGTGCCCTTTGCTCATTCCAAGTTTGAATGTATTTTAGTTTGATTCTCAAAATAGCTGCTTGTATTTCATCAAGTCTACTATTCACTCCAAGCTCATCATGATAGTAACGTTTTGCTGAACCATGCGCTCTGATTTTTCTTAGTCTCTCATTGAGTTGATCGCAGTTTGTACTTAACATGCCACCATCACCAGCACAAGAAAGGTTTTTGGTTGGGTAAAAACTATAAGTGCCAATGTCTGCAATACAGCCCGCAGATTGGTTTTGGTACTTGGTACCAAATGCTTGTGCAGTATCTTCAATAACTTTTAAATTATGTTCCTGAGCGATACTCATAATGCTTTGCATATCACAACTTTGTCCGTACAAATGCACTACAATAATTGCTTTTGTTTTATCACTAATATTTTTTTTGATACTTTCAGCATCAATATTAAATGTCTGCAAATCAATATCAGCAAAAACAGGTTTTGCACCTATTTGTGTAATAGCTTCTGCTGTTGCCACGTAAGTAAATGGAGTTGTTATAACCTCGTCACCGGGCTTGATATCGAGTGCAAGCAAGGCGATGTAAAGTGCATCTGATCCATTGGCACAAGAAATCGCATGACGGCAATTTAAAAATTGAGCCGCCTCTTCTTCAAAGGCTTTGACATTTGGTCCCAAAACATAGTAACCAGATCTTAAAACTTCTAAAACAGCAGTTTCTACCTCGTCTGCTATTTGACGATATTGTGCTTTTAAGTCTAAAAGACCAACGCTTTTGCTCACAGTATTTGAACTCATAAAAGCGTTATGTTAGGCCTTTGCTTTTTTTGCTTTACGTTTCGCGTTTTTTGCTGCTCTTTTCATTCCAGCTTGTTGTTTATCGGGTCTAATTTTTTTGCTCATAAGACTTTTCCTTAGAGTGTATATACTAGCATTTTTGCCGCATAATTTTGCTTTTTGCCTTATTTGACAGTCTTTTTTAAGAATTTTCTATTGATTTGATAATTAAATCAATGATTTTTTGTCTAGCATTTGCTTGTTTAATCATGCTTAGCTTTTCTTTATATTGCTCTAGTAAAGCCGGATCCTCACAAAATGCTTTTAGCTTAGAAATGATTTTTTTGCCTAAGTCTGCATCATCTTGCTTTAAAGATATAGCAGCGTTTTCTTTAGCGATAGCCGCCGCATTTGCATTTTGGTGATCATGCGCAGAATTTGCAAGTGGAATAAAAATACAAACAACCTCACTGGCAATCATCTCAGCAATTGTCATAGCGCCACTACGGCAAATGGCAATATCAGCCCAAGAACATAGTTCAGGCATTGAAAAACTATAATCAAGTAATTGGTAATTTTTAAAATCTTCAAAGTGAGCAAATTGTTTTTTAAAATCTACAAAATTATTTTTTCCAGTTACATGAATTATATTTATAGGCAAAGCACACAGCTCTTGCAAACTCTCTCCAATTGTTTCATTGATTGCTTTTGCTCCTTGTGAGCCACCAGTGATTAAAATATTTAATTGACCTTTGTTAGATTTTTGCTTTTTTAGTCTATCTGAAAATTTTCGAGAAATCGGGTTACCAGTTGCAACTAAATGATTTTTTTTGGGAAGCCAAGATTTTATTTCGTAGCTATAGCAAAAATATTTTGCGCTTAAAGCAAACAATTTATTTGCAAGCCCGACATAAGCATCTAAATTATGCACAATATATGGAATTTTTAATTTAGAGCTAGCACTTAAAAACGGTACTGATACATAAGCACCGGTTGAGTAAACAAGCGAAATATCAAGATTCTGCAAAGCCCTAAAGGCTTTTTCAGTTGCTTTTTTGTGTGCTTTAAGCCAGCTAAACAAAGTCCAAGGTTGAAAAATCATTTGCTTGAAACTCGGTGGCGGACTTGATTCCACGCCAATAAATTGTATGTAAGAATTATAGGCTTGGTCTTGAAAATCTTTGGCTTCTGGATTCTCTAAAATCTGTGCTTCAAGTTTGTCTGGGTGCCCCAAGTAAAATATTTGGTGTTCTGGATATTGTTGATGAAAATCTTCAATAATGGCAAGGTTTGGGTAAATATGCCCACCTGTTCCGCCACCTGTAAATGCAATTTTTGCCATCAGCTTAATCTTAACTTATTAGATCCGCCATTCTTGCTTTTAAATACTGATTGATTAAGGATTCATTGAAAAAGCAAATTTTGAGCCACGAGACAAAGGCTTTATCTGGATTTGTTAATAATACCTAGGTAAATACTTTGGTTTTCATTCATTTTTTCTTGTAAAAGGCGATTTTTCAAGCTATTTTTGCTTTTTTCTATTATAATATGTGTAATAACAAAACTTATTATGCAAGAGAAAAAAATTAATTGGCAAACCACTTTATATTTAATCCTATCGCCCTTTGTAGCGGGCTTTGGGCTATATTTCTGGTTGAAGTCTGGAGCATTCAATTGGAATACAATTATTCTTGCTTTAATCCTTATGACTTTTATTCAAGTCAGTATCACAGCTGGTTATCATAGATTATTTGCTCATAGAACCTACGATGCAAATGCGTTTGTGCGTTTATTCTTTTTGGTTTTTGGTGCTGCAGCTTTTGAAGGTGCCGCATTGAGTTGGTCATTAGACCATAGAATTCATCATAACCATGTTGATGACAATGATAAAGACCCATATAGTATCAATAAAGGTTTTTTCTGGGCGCATATGGGATGGCTTTTTTATAAGCAAGATGAAGCCATTAATGAAATGGAATTAAAAAGAGCTGGTGATTTAGTTAATGACCCATTAGTTGTTTGGCAATATAAATCTTGGTTGAATGTGGGTATTTTTGCAGGCTTTATTTTACCTGCTCTGCTTGCTTTAATTTGGCACGATTTTTGGGGTGGTTTATTGATCGCCGGAATTCTTAGATCAGTCATTAATCACCATTCAACATTTTTGATTAATTCTTTATCTCATTGCGTTGGAAAACAAACTTATTCAGATAGTCATAGTGCTAGAGACAACCTCTTTACTGCAATCTTGACTTTTGGTGAAGGCTATCACAATTATCATCACGAGTTCCCTTCTGATTATAGAAACGGAGTTAGACTCTGGGACTGGGATCCTTCAAAATGGACAATTAAAGCTTTGTCTTTGATTGGTTTTACCTGGAGCTTAAAAAAGATTCCTGAGGAAATCATCTTAAGAAAGAAAATGCAAATGAAAGAAAAGCGCATGAAAGCCAAGCTTTCAAATGCTACTTCAAATTTCTGGGGTTCAACGCAAGAACAAATTCTTGAAGCTTTGAAAACCAAATATGAACTTGCTTTTAAGACTTTGTCTGGACTTAGAATGGAATTAAAACAATCACAAAAAGAAGTTCAAGAAGTTAAATACGATAAATCTTTTATTAGTCTTGAGGCTCATTTGCTTGAAGACAAAATTCATAATGCTATGCGAGAATTTAAAAATGCAGTTCGTGAATGGAACGGCATGCGTAGAAGAGTTTTAGCTCAAGTTAGATAAAGATTTTAAAATCTTTTTAATTCGTCCCAAGTTTTATCGTTGCGAGTGTAATATTCTCCGTTAAAATCATCAAAAAAGAAATCCAACAAAGGATGTTCTAGTTCTATTTTTTCGGTGAGCTCTTCAAGTCTCTCTTGTGCAACATAGCTAATAGCGTTTGTTTGGTGAATTAAGACATAGTACCAAGGTTGATTTTTGCTAACAGCATCTTTGTCTTTTTGATAAACTTCCTCATCATTGATAAAGTACATATCATAGTCAGTTACAACAGCAATAAAATTTTCTGTTTTGTGTCTTACAAGAGAACCGCGCGGGAATTTTGCTTTTTCAAATTCATTTAAATTTTCGGCAAGGAAAAATCTTGGGATTTGTACTAAGAAAGTATTGTTCTGCGAATCAATAAATTCGTATGTGCCTTCCATAGTGCCAAAATTTGTATCTAAAGAACAAAAACTCAAATATTGATGTGATGCACCGGGTTCTAATTCTGGCTGTTGCCCAAGCACTCCAGAACCTTTAACTTCGTCTTTATGTGAGTTAGAGTCAATAATGATCCAATGTCTATTTAAAAGCTTGACTCTTTCTTTGCTTTGATTGTGTATAGTAACCTGATAACAAAATAAATATTTATTTGTTTTTGAGTAGTCATCTAAAAAAACCGATTTGGCAGTGACGACTATATCGTGTTTGATTTCAGTACTTGAGGTTTCTGTCGTCATAAGAAAAATTTTATCATTTTAGCTTTAGTTTTTCAGTGAAAAAACTTTTTTGTTATCGATATATAATTCTTTTACCCGTGTCTTGCGTGGATCTACTACAAATTCAAAAATATTTTCAAGATTTAATTTTTCTTTTTCTCCCTCAACTATTTCTAGTACAACAAAGTCTGCAGATTTACCTTCTTTGAGGGAGCCGATTTCATGCTCTTTGCCAATCATCTTGGCTGCGTCAATAGTCAGTTTGGCAAATTTTTCTTGGGCATTCAAATGAGAGTTTTCTAGTAGTTCTTTTCTAATATCTAAGTCATAGTTCGAAGCTCGTGAATCTGTGCCAAAAGCAAATTCTATTTTTTCTTGATGCCATTTTTTTGTTTGTGCTTTATCGTTATTTAAAAATTTATTACTGCGCGGACAATTTATAAGCTTGATTTTTTCTTTTGCAATTGTTGCTAAAGCCTCGTCATCAAGGTAGACACCGTGTGCAAGCAAAAGCTTATCGTACAAAAGTTTGTTTTGGTAAAGAAAATCAAAAGAGTTTTTATAACTTTGCCAATTTTTTGCTTTTGCTTCTAAGCTTTTTATGCTTTGCCAAAAATCTTTGGCATCTTTTAATTGTTCATCATGAAAATTTTTTGTAAAAATTTCTTCTTCTTGACTTTCAGCGATATGGCTCAAAAGCAATCTGTTATTAGCTTTGCTCCACTCTAGGCATAGCTGCCAAAGCTCTTTAGAAACATCATAAATTGCATGGGGTGATAAACAAAGTTCTATGTTTGCATCAGAAAATTTTTCAATAGTGTTTATTGCTTCATTGAAAATTCTTTGTGCATCTTGTGGATCAGAACCAAAAACCTCAAGTCCGATTGTTGCTTTGATCTGTTTTTCTGAAATTGCTGCAAGGCTCGCTTCTAGATTAGAACTGTTTTCGACTATATAGCTGACCCCATATTGCATGAGCTCATCTATTGAGTCTAGAGCATGTTGTTTAGGGTTAAACTCTTTATCAAAAAAGGTTTTTGCTAATAAGTCTTTTAACCACAAAAAAAGTTTTTGTTCTTTAAGCTTTAAATCGTAGTAATTTAAGTGGCAATGCAGGTTGATGAAACCTGGTACTAAAATTGTTTCTGCAGTTCCCTCTGCAACTAGACTAAAACCCTGTATCTTATCTGCATGGCCCAAACAGTGTATTTGAGCATTTTCTATGACCTCATTTGGGTTTTTGACTATATATTTGTGGGTATAAGTTTTATAGGTCATTTAATTGATGTCCGTAAGAGTTATTCTAATATGTTAAAGCTAGAAATCAAAAATAACAATGAGCAATTACTAGAACTTGAAGTTGGTGGCCAGTTACTCTATAGTGATGCAGAGCATTTTAAAGAAACAGTCTTACCTTATTTAAAAGAACAAGCTAAAGTTTCGGTTGATTGTTCGGATTTAGAGTTTTTAGATAGTGCTGGCATGGGTTCTTTTGTTAGGCTTTGGAAAGAATGTAAAATGATTGGTGCTGAACTAGAGTTATATAATGTTATTGATGATGTACAAAGCTTGCTTAGAATTGCAAGACTTCATCAATTAACAAGAATTATTTCTAAGACAAGTTAAATGCCCAATAAAAAGACTAAAGAGTCACAATTAGATTTAGAGCAAAAAATTATTGAGCTTGAGAAAAAACTTGGTTCTCAACAAGAATTAAACGAAGAAAAAACAGCAATAATGAAAAAAACTATTGCTGAAACAGAGCATTTAGCAAGGCATTTGCAAAATACTACTTTGGCGTTGATACAAGAAAGACAAGTAGCCAATGCAAAAGCTGAAAAAGAAAAACTTGTTAATCAGTGGGTAAAAAAAATAAATGCTTCTTTTGATTTGGATTCTTTATCTAAAATTATTGTAGAAGAACTAGCAAAATTTTTGAGTTTGGATAGATGTGGCATTCTTCTTTTTCAAGGAACTAATATTTTAGAAGCAATAGAATATACTAATGATGATTTTAAAAGAATAAGTCAGTCTAAGAATTTTAATGATATAAATTTTCTTTCTTTGAAAGAAATTAAAAATTCATATTTATACCAACAATGTATTTCTGAAAAAAATAAAGTTATTGATAATGTACTGAAGCTTACAAATGATACTTTATTAGACGATGTTCAATCATTGATGGCATTTCCGATCACTGTTTTTACTGGTGACACTCAGGTGACCAAAGAAAACATAAGTGAATCTAAAAATGTTTTTGGAATGATTTATTTCCAACATTGTGCCAGTCAAAAAGAGTGGCAAGAAACAGAGATTGATATAGTTAGTTCCATTATCAATCCACTTGCTGTTTCAATTGAAAAGTCATTGCTCTATAGCGATTCAAAAAAAAGAACTAAATATGCTGAATTATTAAATAGTCTAACTACACAAATTCGTTCTAGTTTGAATTTGTCTGAAATTTTAGCAAGGACAGTAAATGAGTTGGGTATTGCCTTACAGGCATCTCGTTGTTTTTTGTATTTTGATGGTTATATCTCAGATGAATATTCAAAGAATTGTGTGCCGCCCATTGCTGATAAAATGCAACATTTGATTTTTGATAAATTTATAAATCAAGGCGACTTGGGGTCAATTGCCATTAATGATATATACCAAGATTTTAAGATTGGTCTTTTGTCGGATGAAGAAAAAAAAGAACTTGAAATCTCAAAAGCTGCTGCTGCACTTGCTTGTCCTCTACATTTTCAAGGGATTTTGCAAGGCTGGATTGTTTTTCATGATTTTGAAAAACGAATTTGGTCTCAAGATGAAATTGCCTTTGTTGAAGCTGCTGCTGCTCAAGTAATGGTGGCAATGACTCAATCTCGAATGTATGAAAAATTAAATTCATACCAAGAAAAACTTTCTCGTGAATTAAAACAAGCTGCTCGCGTACAAACAGCACTGATTGGTGGTGATGTTTTTGATGTGAGTTTAGAAACATCGGTTTTTTATAAAGCGCATAGTAATGTGTCTGGTGATTTTTATTGGGTAGCAGAGCTTGCACCTGATGTTATTGGTGTTTTAATTGGTGATGTATCTGGTAAAGGTCCTGCTGCAGCATTGTTGACAGGATATTTACTTGGTGAGTTTAATGCAGCTATTGCTAATTCAGCTTTGCCTTGGTTTCCTGAAAAGATGATTAGTTTTTTGTGCCAGAGTATTTTGTATCAAAATGCAAGCTCTGATTTTTATGCAACTGCGTGGTATGGAGTTTTTGATTTGCACAATAAAAAACTTAAATATACGAATGCAGGTCATTTGAACCCATATTTAATTAAAGATGGTCAAGTAATAGAACTTGGTACCGAAGATGATTGCGGTGTACCTTTAGGGTTGATTAATCCAAAAGAGTTAGAAGAAGTTTACATAGCTAGAGAAATAGATTTTGTTAAAGGCGACAAAATGTTACTTTTTACAGATGGTGTTTTAGATCAAAAAATGCCCGATGGTAATTTTGTGCCTAAAAATTGGATCTATGATCGTCTGCAAAAAATCAAAGATAAAGACGTAAAAGATATTACTTTTGATTTAAATGAAATTCTGAATTCTATGAGTGGTTCGACACCGCTTTCAGACGATCGATTGATGATTAGTCTTGAAGGTGTTGATTTTGATTTCCAAGAATTTACTTGTGGTCAGGTAGAAGATATTAATAAATTAATTGACACAATTGTGCATGATTGTATTGAACATCATTTACCCAAAGAAAGACAAATTGAATTTAAACTTGGTATCACTGAGGCTCTGTCAAATGCAGTGAGGCATGGTCCTTTAGACCATGATGTTAATAAAACAATAAAAATCGGTTACCGCATAGACAACGGGCATTTTAAAATGTCTATTATTGACTCTGGTCCGGGTTTTAATTGGCAGGTATATAATTATGCTTCAATAGATGATGTTTTTGAAGATAGCGAGGGTGGTAGAGGTATTCCTTTGTTGTTGGAAATATTTGATAAGGTTACTTGGAACTACCTTGGCAATCATATTGGTTTGTTTTTTTATTGGTAATTTTAACTTTTAGATTTTTGTTGATACTAGCAAGCTAAACTTTTTACACATGCTTCTAAAAGCTCGTAATCATACAAGAAGGTGTCAAAGTATTTGATAAACAAAGAAGAATCTCTACCTGTGCAAACAGTAATTGTTGCTGTATCTGTGCAGAGTGAATTTTTCAAAATATTTTTTGCTTTAAATAACCACTGATTGACAAGCCCGATATGCGCATTTATAGTGCCATTGATAATTGATTTTTTTGTGTTTTGAGCTTCTATATCTTTGTAATTATTTTCATAAATAAACTTGCCATTTGAATAGTCTTCTAATGCATCGCAGTAATCACTTAATGCTTTTAGAGAGCTGGTAAAACCTAAGCTAATAAAACCACCAACAAATTCACTATGCTTATTAATCACACTGATTGTGGTTGCTGTTCCGAAATCAACTAAAATTATATTTTTGTTTGGAAAATAATTTTGTGCGCCAATGAGTTTCGCAACTCTATCATCACCAATACCCTCATAAAGATTTTTAATGAGTTCTTGTTCTTGAGAATTGAAAATTTGAGTTTTGTTGATTTTTAGTTTTGCTTCAATTTCTTGTTTGACAAAATTGGATTTGTCTTTGATGGTGCTAAAAATAAAGAGTTGAAATTCTTTGCTTTCTTCTTTATTTACTTGTATATATTCAATTAAATCCTCTAAATTGAAAAAAACTCTATCAAAACATGAAAATTTTGTATTAGAATTACCAATATCTGCGATTATATTAATAGTATGAGTTTCTTGCATAATAGTTACCAGATTCTTTTTAGACCTCAAAAAGCTTTTGAAGAATTGAAAGATAATTATAGCTTAAATGTTTTTTTGCAAGGTATCTTGGTTTTTTTTGGTGCTCAGTTAATAGCTAATAATTTTAGTTTTAATATCTTGGCTGACAAGTTTGCGAGTTTGTTTTTTTTGAGCTTTTATGTCTTTATTACTGCTTACATCTTTGTTTTAAAGGGTAGAGATTTTTTTAAATTATTAGCTTTGTTTGCTTTTAGTTTTTTACCTTTAATATTTGCCAAAGTTTTTGATATTTTGTGTTTTGAAATTCAGCCACTTAGTATTTTGGTTAATTTGATTTTGACTTTATGGGTTTTTAATTTGCAAATTTTGATTATTGAAAAAGTTTGTTTAGTAAATCGAGCAAAAGCAATCCTACTGTATTTATTAGTACCAATGTCGATAGGATTTTTTATTGCAGTTACTATTGCACAAGCTCTTTTTGTTTTGATGTTTTAGAAAGATGGTGTTATTAAATTCAAATTTATTAGATTACAATGCGGAGTTTCAAAATTTTGTTTTGCCAAATACTGTTGATGATACAGGCTTTGATTCACAACAAGATTTAAACAAAGATATTGTTGTTGTTGCTTTTATTTGTAATCATTGTCCTTATGTCGTGCGCATTATTGATGAGTTTGCTTTGCTTGCAAAACAAACTAAATCATTTGTTGATTTTGTAGCTATCTCAGCAAATGATCCAGATTATCGTCAAGAAGATAGCCCGGAAAATATGAAAATTTTTGCTCAAGAACATGATTTTGTTTTTCCATATTTGTTTGATGCAACTCAAGAAGTTGCAAAAAAATTTTCAGCAGTTTGTACTCCTGATATTTTTGTATATAAAAAGCTTAATGGTAAATATTCTTTGCTTTATCATGCTCGTTTTGAAGATTTAGAAAAAGCTTTATATGAATTGCAAGAGGCAAATAGGGTGTCTTTTGAGCAGCTGCCTTCTGCCGGCTGTTCAATAAAATGCATAGCTTATTTAACTGAATTCAAAAACTATTATCCTTATCAAAGTTAATATTTACAACCAGTAAACCTAGGCTTTAGATAATTGCGAAAACTGTGGTCTTGGTGCCTGGCACAAAGATTATGCTTTAGTTCTAAAACTTGAAAATAAAACCCATAAACTCACAATAGCCATCGACAAAAGTAAAATTGCAGGCACTGTTTTTTCTGGATGTTGATTAAGTAACGCTGTAATTGCAAGGCTTGATCTCCATGAAAAAACAGCGAGTAAAAGAATGTTTATAACTTTTGCGATAATCGCTACAAAAGGTTTTTTGATGAGCAAGGCTAATATCACTAAAACAATACCCGATAGCAATCCACTTATTAAAGCTGATTTGGCATGAGTTAGAAAATATCCTAAAAGCCCAAGAGCCGCAAGCGTTATTCCATAATTTAAATACAGGGTTTTCATGCAATTTATTATAAACCATTCATAATTTAGCTAGCTTGCAAAAAATGAGTATCACTTGTTGGTTTTGTTATATACTTTAATTTCTATGGCAAAAACAGCATTTAATATTCTTGAATATTGTTATTTTAGAGACCAAATTATCCCTTTTGCAAACGCGCAAATTAGTATCATGAATCATAGTTTCATGTATGGCTCAGCTGTTTTTGAAGGAATTCGAGCTTACTATAATCAAGACGACAAAGCACTTTATCTTTTGCACGCCCAAGAACATCTACAAAGGATACTCAATAGTGCAAAAATTTTGCGCCTGCAAGCTAATAAATCAGTGCAAGAAATGATTGATATTGTAGTTGAAGTTTTAAAGAAAAATGCTCCTCAACAAGATACATATATAAGACCTAGTTGGTTTAAAGATACTATTCGTATTGGTCCAAGTGTTTATTGTGAAGATGATCAAGATAGTTTTGTTGTTAGTTGTATTACTTTAGGTGACTATGTTGATACAAAAAAAGGTTTAAATGTTAGAACCTCAAGCTGGAGAAGGCTTGCTGATACTGCGATTCCGGCTCGCGCTAAAGTTAATGGAAGCTACGTCAACACTGGTTTAGCCAAAGCAGAAGCTATTTTGTCTGGTTATGATGATGCCATATTTTTAAATGATGATGGTCATGTTGCTGAAGGTTCAGCAATGAATCTATTTATGGTTACTAATGGCACATTAGTATCAAGTATGGGTTCTGAAAATATTTTAGAAGGTATCACTCGTAATTTTATTACAACTATTGCACGTGAAGAACTTGGTCTGCAAGTTGTTTATAGATCTATTGATAGAACAGAACTTTATACTGCTGATGAATTATTCTTCTGTGGCACGGGTGCTCAAGTGGCGCCAGTAACAAATGTTGATAACTACGTGATTGCTGATGCCAAGCCCGGTGCAATCACTACAAAAATTCAAGATCTTTATAGTCAGATATGTCACGGTAAAATAGATAAATATAAAAAATATTTGATAAAAATTGAAATCTAAATTACTAAAAGCATTTAAAAAATTTTTAAATCCAGAGCAGATTTTATGTTCTGCAACGGAATTAAAAATTTATGATACTGATGCTACAGCCCTCTTTAAAAATAAAGCCTATGCTGTTTTAATTCCAACTACTGTCACTCAAATACAAGAGATTATTAAAGCGATCAATTTTTTCAATGAAAAATATCAGCAAAATATAAGCTATCTTGCTCGTGGTGCAGGCACAGGTTTGTCGGGTGGTGCAATTGCTGATGAACATACTGTAATTATTTCAGTGGCGGCATTAAATAAATTAATTGATATAGATCATATAAACCAAAAAGCTTTGGTTGAAACAGGTTTGATTAATTCTCATTTGACACAAAAAACCAAAAAATTTAATTTGCAATTTAGCCCAGATCCCTCTAGTCAAGATGCTTGTACTATTGGTGGTAATGTGGCTGAAAATGCTGGTGGGATTCATTGTTATAAACATGGTGTCAGCGCAGATCAAGTTTTAGGTATTGAATATATTAATCATCTTGGAGAAATTTGTTATTTAGGAGAATTAAATTCAGAAATTAAAACAACAGCAATTGACTTTGCAAGGTTCTTTTCTGGTTCAGAAGGTACTTTTGGAATTGTTACAAAAGTTTTGGTCAAGCTTGATTGTGTTGCTCAATCTTTTATTACTATTCAAATAGCATGTGAGAATACTTTAGATGCAACAAAAATTGTCACAGCCATAATTAAACATGGCTTAAAGCCAGCGGCTCTTGAAATGATTGATCAAGGTGCTATTGAAGCTGTCAATAGTTCTTTTAAAATGGGTTTGAGTCCAAAGGTAAAAGCGATTTTGTTAATTGAGTTTGATGGACATAATGAAGAGCTCTTGATTAGTGCTAATGAATTGCGAGATTTAGTTGAATCAAGGTTTGATTATTTGTTTATGAAAAGTACTCAAGATCCAATTGAAAGAAAAAAACTATGGCAAATTCGCAAGGGTACAGTAGCCGCTTTTGGACAAATCGCACCTTTTTGGTATTTGTATGATTCTGTTGTACCGCGCTCTAAGATTCCGCAAGCAATGCTTGCTATTGAAGACATCGCTAAAAAATACAACTTAAAATTAGCAAGTGTTTGTCACGCCGCAGATGGTAATTTGCATCCAAATTTTTTGTATGATCCTGATAAAGACCCAGATGTAATTGCCAGAATTCATGAAGCAAGTCAAGAAGTAATGCAGATGTGTATTTTGCTTGGTGGCGTTTTGTCTGGAGAGCATGGTATTGGAGTCGAAAAAAGAGATTATATGCCCTTTATGTTTTCAGAAGCAGAAATGCAGTGGATGTTAGCAGTCAGAAAGATTTTTGATCCTGAAATGAAAAATAACCCTGATAAAATTTTTCCGATTCGTGTCTGCAAAGAGTGCTAAGTTTTTATGAATTCATAAAAATTTTTTTATTGTAAGATTTAGAGCAAGCTTAAGAAGCTTTTTTTTCTTTTTTAAGCCTTTGTCTAACAAGTTTTAAATTTAAAATGGGCGTGCTTCCAAACCCGTAATAAGTATCTCGAGTCTTTAGATTTGGGCATAAGTAGGGTTTGGTTAGACACGCCTAACAAAAGAATCAAACACCGTTGCTTAGTGAGTTTCACGCAGTGAAACAAGCTAAGCGTAAGGTCGTTTGTGGGACTGATTTCTGACCCCATTTGCTAGTGATTTTTAACATTTCACTGTATTTTTAAATTCAAAATGGGGTTTGGAATCAGTCCCTTAATGAGAATAATTCTTATTTGTATTGATAATGATTCTCAGTAAGCTATAAGCTTTAAAAACTTTTGTTAGTATATTTTTAGTAGCGACGAGGCATAAAGTTAATGTCGAGTTTGAGCAAAGGAGAAAATATAAATGCCGTATACTATTGTTTCTGATATTTGTGAAGGTGCAGCTGATTGTATCCCAGTTTGTCCAGTTGATTGTATTCATTGGCCAGATGGTGAACCTAAAAATGAAAAAGGTTTTAAATACCCATACATCGATCACGATACTTGTATTGATTGTGGTGCTTGTTTAGCAGCTTGTCCTGTTGAAGGTGCTGTTTTAGATGACGCACAACCTGAATTACAAAAAGTATAGTTGATTAATTCTATAAAAATTAGCCTAGCGGTTTAAAAACTGCTAGGCTTTTTTTATGGCAAAAAAAGTAGTTTTAATTACTGGTGGTTCACGTGGTATTGGTCAAGCCATCGCTAAAAATTTAGTTTCAGCAAATGATTTTGAAGTTTTTGCACCTTCGTCAAAAGAGTTAGATGTGACTTCCACTTCTTCTATTGAAGAATATTTTGCTACTAAGCTCAAAAATAAAACTTTATATGCCTTGGTTTCTAATGCGGGTATTTATCAAAATGGAGCTTTAGAAAATTTTGCTGAAGCAAGTTGGCTTGAACTCATTGATGTCAATTTAAATGGAGCCTTTCGTGTAACGCAAAAAGCAATCCCACTTTTAAAAAAAGCAAAAGACTCACATATCATTTATATATCTTCGGTAAGTGCTCAAGGTGAAAGCTTTGCTAGTGCCTATAGTGTTTCTAAAGCAGGTTTAGAAGCTTTGACAAAATCTTTGGCTTACGAACTTGGTAGTGATGGTATCAATGTCAATGCAATTGCTCCGGGTTGGGTAAAAACGGATATGGCGCAAGAGATTTTGCATACTAGTAATTTACAAAAAGATCATTTGGGTGCAACTATTCAAAACCGATGGATAAAAGCAAGTGAAATAGCAGATTTAGTTGCTTATTTGTTAGATAAAAAAGCAAAAGCAATCACAGGACAGATTATAACTATAGACGCTGGTTTATAAAAAGCCTAAAATGCTAGAATCATATTTATGAATTTTCAAGAGAAAATAATGCAAAAAGATAGCTTCCCACTTTTACTGGGTCCTTGCGTGATTGAGTCAGAGGCGGTGATTTTTGAGATTGCTAAAAAAATTGAGCAGATCAAAAATAACTTAGAAAATGATACTAACGCAAAAGATATAGTTTGGGTTTTTAAAGCAAGTTTTGATAAAGCAAATAGAAGTTCTATAAATGGTTTTCGAGGACCCGGTTTAAAAAACGGTTTAGAGATATTACAAAAAGTAAAAAATGATTTTGGTTTTGCTTTGGTCTCTGATATTCATGAAAGTTCACAAGTGCATGAAGCCGCAGAGGTTTTGGATATTTTACAAATACCTGCTTTTTTGTGTAGGCAAACAGATTTAATTGTTGCGGCAGCACAAACTAACAAAGTTTTGAATATCAAAAAAGGACAATTTTTGTCACCACCGGAAATAAAAAATATTGTTGATAAAGCTGCTGAAGCTCAACAATACAAATGTTTTTATTTGTGAGCGCGGTAATTCTTTTGGTTATAATAATTTGGTTGTTGATATGAGAATGTTTGAACAAGCAAAAGAAATGGGTATTAGAACTATTTTTGATGCTACACATTCTTGTCAATTACCGGGTGCTGGTGGCGATAAGTCTTTGGGTAATTCGCATTTTGCGCCAATTTTAGCGCGTGCAGCAATTGCGGCTGGAGCAACCGGAATTTTTGCAGAAACGCATCCAAGACCTGATGAGGCTCTTTCTGATGGTCCTAATATGATACAGATTGATTTATTAGAAGATGCTATTAAGTCATGGCTTAGAATTAGAGGGTCTTGGTGCCTGGCACAAAGATTATGCTAGACGTATTTTGAATTAATTCTAGAGATATTAAGAATAATTCCTGCAATAATTGAGTTGGCAATAAAACTACTGCCACCAAAAGAAACAAAAGGCAAAGTCATGCCTGTAATTGGAAATAAGCCGCTTGCAACCGCAATGTTTATAATGACTTGCATAGCAAAAACGATTGTCAAAGAAAATCCAAAAATTTGTATGAATTTATCCTCGCTACAAAAACTAATATATAAAGCTCTAAAAATCCAGGCGAAAAATAAAATGAGAATGACAAGTGCGCCAAAAAACCCAGTCTCTTCACAAATAATCGAAAAAATAAAATCAGCATAGCTAATAGGTAAGGGTCCAAGTTTTTGTACTGACTCACCAATGCCTTGCCCAAAAATACCACCTGAAGCAATGGCTTTGGTTGATTGAATTAGATTATAACCGTGTCCTTTTGGATCTAAGTAAGGATTGAGCCAATAACGTATGCGATTCATTTGATAAGGAGTATGCATCACCACATAAACGCCAGCACTAATAAAACTTATTAAGCCCATAAAAAATAAAGCCAAATTAAAACCAGAAGCAAAAATTGCTGCGATTGCTCCACTAGCAATTAAAATTGTTGTGCCAAGGTCAGGTTGTTTTAGTACAAGTCCGATAATTGGCAAAATCAACAAAGCCGCAAACCAATAAGATTTTTTTTCGCTTAGAACTTTTGCTGTAATTAAGGTAACGACTATCTTTGCAAATTCAGAAATTTGTAAATTAATCGGACCTAAAGAAAGCCATCTTCGTGAACCACCAGAAATAATTCCAAATTTAGCAGTTAAAATTAAACCAATTAAAACCAAGATAGCAAAGAGCCAAGCGAATTTTTTTAGCCATTGAATATGCACTATGCTAAAAAGATAAGCACTAGAAACTCCTAAAATTACAAACAAAAGATGTTTGTTAATAAAATTCCACGGAGTATCAAAGTATCTAAGTGATTCGTGCCATGATGCACTAATAATAAAAAGAATACCAATGCCAACTAAAGCCAAACTAAGTTGAATAAAAAAAATATCTGGTTTGATGATTTTTGATTGTGGCACTGTCTTATTAGTATTTTAAGACAATTTCTCTAAATTGATTACCTCTATCTTCGTAGTTTTTAAACATATCAAAACTTGAGCTTGCCGGGGAAAACAAAATTGGATAATTATTGTTTTGAGCATACATTAAAGCAATAGCAAAGGCTTCATCAAGGCTATCAGCCCTTCTTATTTTGTCAAAATTTAATTCTCGTAGTTTGTCGTAAATTTTGTTTTTGATTTCGCCAAT
Source organism: bacterium (assembly GCA_038146805.1). GTDB lineage: Bacteria > Cyanobacteriota > Vampirovibrionia > LMEP-6097 > LMEP-6097 > CAIYXB01. Next base: position 702,262 of record JAYQSH010000005.1, read on the forward strand.
AGCAATAACAGCATAGGATTTTTTAGATACTACATGCAAAAACTCGTTTAAATCCAAGTTTTTTTCTTTACCACCAATAATTATAATGGCATGGTCAAGAGCTTCTAGGGCTTTGAGAGCCGAGTCTGGATTGGTTGCTTTTGAATCATTGTATATCTTGTTGTGATTAATTTCTCGAACAAATTCAAGTCTATGAGCAACCGCCTTAAACCTTGTGATTTTTTCTATGATGTACTCAATGTCAAAGCCCATCAAGTAGGCACTGAGGCTAGCGGCTAAAGCATTGATGTGATTATGTTTGCCGACGATTTCTAAATCTGTTGTCTTACATAGTGGTATTTCAAGAAATAATTCATCGTGGCTATTATGGCTCACAATACCGATATTGTTACTTGGATTACTGTTGTCTTTAAGGTGTTGCCCAATATACAGCCTATCGTGTTTCAAGTAGGCTACAAAAGGGCAGTGCTCGCTTAAAGTGTATGAAATATCATGATCAGAAAAAAAGCAAATTTTGGTTTTACTGTTTTTCTGAGGATCATGATTAATACCAAAGTTTTTTACTTTGGGGTCATCAAAATTTAATAACCAAAAATTTTCTTCTTGTTGAGATTCACAAAATAATTTTGTTTTTGTATCAAAGTATTCAGTTTGACTGCTATGCCAGTCAAGATGATCGTTACTGAAATTTAAAAAGACACTTACTTTTGGGATTTTTTGCTTTTGAAAATGTTGAGAATAAAAAAGTTGAAACGAACTTAGTTCACAAGCAAAATTTGGAAAAAAATCTTCTTTGAATTCTAAAAATGGTTTACCAATATTGCCAAGAGCAGGACTGTTAAATATTTCAGCAATTAAACTAGTACAAGTGGTTTTACCATTGGTGCCAGTGACAGCACAATAGTTTTGTTCTGTTGTTAAGAGCATAGAAAAAATATCAAAATCAGTAGCGTAATTTAATTGAGAATGAAATAGTTCTTGGATTATCGAGCTTGCTGGTGGAATCCCGGGGCTAATAATTATAAAATTGTCTTTTGCAAAAATAAAATCTTTGCTTTGTTTTCCAAATTCAAAAATGATTCCTTGTTCTTTTAAAGTCCTAATTAGTTCTAAGTCAAAACAATTTTCTTCTTTGAGTTCAGAGATTTTTATTTCTTTGCCTTGAAAATTTTCAAGTAAAAATTTTGCAGTTGCAATTGCAGTTTTTGCAAAGCCAAGTATGACAAAGCTTTTGACTGAATTAAGGTTTTTAATTTGGGTTTCTAGTGGCACCTTGTAAAATTATACTAGACTTGGTTTTACAGAGTGCTTGCTATATTTCTTTTAGTTAATGGGCGTGCTTTCAAACCCGTAATAAGTATCTCGAGTCTTTAGATTTGGGCATAAGTAGGATTTGGAATCAGTCCCTTAATAGTAGCTAGCTAATGTTAATAAATCTCGTGAACGGTTTTAAGCTTATTGCGATCCTTAGGCAGTAGCAAAGTTTATTGAATTAAAAAACGATCATTATCCTCAAGGTCTTTATAAAAAACTGCTGTTGGAAAAATTTTTTCTAGTTTGTTTTTTTGCTGAAAACCAAACTCAAAAGCCATAAAACCATTTTCTTTTAATAAATTATTTTCTTGGATTTGTTTTTTTATGTGTTCATAAGGAAAACCAACAAGTGCATGTTTAGGTTCATGATATAGTTCGGCTTCTAAGTTTTGGTATTCTTCAGGACTTATATAAGGTGGGTTTGCGACAATTACATCAAAATATGGCGGAGCGCTACGCATGATTGGTAAAGCGATTGGTGAATGTGAAATATTTAAAAAGGATCTAAATAGTCGCCCATAATAAAATTCACTTCTGCTTTATTTCTTTTTGCATTGATAGCGGCAACATTTAGTGCCGCTTGCGAAATATCAGAAGCAAAGACTTCTGCAAAGGGCAGGGCTTTTTTTAGGCTAATAGCAATACAGCCAGAGCCAGTTCCCAAATCTAAGATACTAGGATGATGGATTTTTCTTTCTTTAATTTCGTCAAGAACTAAATTTACTAAAAACTCAGTTTCTGGTCTGGGAATAAGCACATCATCATTGACAAAAAATTTTAACGAAGCAAAATCTGCCTCTTCTAGCAAATAAGCAAGTGGAATTTTTTCTTGATTACGTTTGTCTCGAATATCCAAAATAGTTTTTATTTGGTTTTTACTCAAACGATTATCTAAATTTGTGATTAATTCAGAGGGCTCAAGATTTAATATGTTTTCTAAAATAATATGAGCTTCTTGCACGGCTTCTAAATTGGCAAGAGTGTTTTTGAGTTCTTGCAATAAATCTTTAATGGTGCTTATGTTTTTAGGAGCCAATGGCATAATTATAAGGGTTTTTAGCTAGATAAAAATAATATAAATAACTAAATTATCCTTATAAAACCTAGCTTTTATATATTATTTGGTTATTATTTATATTATCTACTGAAAAGTATTAACAATAAGGGCTTAATTGTATATACTTATTAATAGAGGATAATTAATTATGAGCTTAAGTAGTAATTTCACAAAGATTGTTTCAGTAATTCCATTCTTGTTGCCAACTGCTTCAGACGTTCAAGCCTCGACACAACAGACTGAACTTAGGGAGTCCGAGCATCATTTTAATCCAATTTCTTCAGGCAACAGAGATAGAGATCCGGATATAGTAGATTTATCTGTACAAGGGCCTTTTTTGGAAAAATCATTTCCTAATTTTGATGCTTTAGTTAAATATATAAAAGATGAAAAAATCAACTTCGCTTTTTTGCATACAATAATTGATTATGTAATAAAAAATCGAAACGATCATACTCCACTCCAATATTTTTCTTTATATAATCATGATGATTTTTTGAAGCAAATTTTCAATACAAATCTTGCACGATCAAATGCTGAATTTAAAAATGATGGTATAGATGCATCAAAATTAGCATCAAAGATTTCTCAATTATTTGAACCAGAAGAACCAGAAGACACATTTGCTAGTTTAAGTATTGATCAAAAAGCTGCTGTTACTGCTATTCTTGCTCAATCTAAGGGCGGTCAAATTGATGAAGAATTTTTACGTGCTATTGAAAGACTTAAAGATATACCTTTAAAATCATGAACTTAAAGCATAGTTTTGAAATTTACCTTCTGAACGGGCTTTTGAGGTATTAGCGTAATTGTAGTTAGCAATATTTGCTAAACTTTGTACGACATTGCTTAGTCCAGATCTAAGTTCTTTTGGTAAGACTGTTGCTTGTAAAGTATCAAGTATAGCCGCTGAAATATAAGCAACACCAGCGTTTTTATTATTGTTGTCTGGGTGATTCATAATTAAAACATCGCCCCAAATACCAAACGAGTTTCTGAGTACCGTTGATACTTTATGCACTGCTAAATTTATAATCGAATCTTCACCAACTAATTTTTTGATGATAAATTTGTTTATTAAACCAAGAGCAGAACCTAGAAACATGCCAATTCCAGAAAGCTGCATTGAATGTCCTTCTTCTTTGCTACTATTAAAAAAGATTTTTTTGTTTTTACCTAAGCCGCCAGCGATTGTTTCTTGGAGCATTTCTTGAAAAACTTTGATATTGTCTTTGAAATTGTCTATAAAATTATGCTTGCGTTTTTTTCTACCTTCTTGTGCATCATTAATCATTGTTAGTCCCAAGCCTAATCCTGCACCTAGATACATATCTTCTACAGGCATAAAAGGTACAATCGCGGGAAACAAAAATCTTGCTATAGCATCAAAAGCACGATTATGTTTAAAAGCATCAAGTCCTTTAGCAAAAAAGTTTATAGAATTAACAGCTTTACTGATGATGGGCGTTGCTTGATTCAACTGAGTTTTCAATGTCTCTGGGAATAATTGAGTAAGGTCAACTAAGGCTGTTAGCAAATGTCCAGCTACACTGATAGCATAGCCAATTTTGGGGAGGCTTTCTTGCAAGTCAGTATTTGTGCTTGTTGAAAAATTTTTATTTTGCTCGTTTTTGATAGAAAGATCAAGCTTGGGTAGCTGATGAAAATGATCCGTATTTGCTACTGGTGAATGAATCTGCATTTTCTGGTAAACATGCTTATTTAAGCCTTTCAAGCTTAAGTTTTAGCGAATATCTATTTTGTTAATACTAGCATGCCTGGGGGTTTTAACTTAAACTTTATTTGTAATTTGTCCAATCTATAGCTCGATATTGTAAGGCTTCACTTAAATGTTCTTCTTTGATTTGTGTACTTGTGTCTAAATTAGCAATTGTTCGTGCAAGTTTTTTGATTTTAGTTAAAGACCGAGCGGAAAGTTTTAAAGCATAAATTGCTTTATCTAAAAATTTTTCGCAATTATTACTAAGTTTGTTTTCGTCTTTTAAAGATCTTGCAAAATCTTTTGCTTCTTTAATTTTTGTGAGCATTTGTTGCGTACCATAATTGGTTTTAGAATTTTGTCCCAAAAGTTTTAGGTTTTCGGGGCTAAGTTTACTGAGCCTCAAATGAATATCTATGCGATCTAATAAAGGTCCAGAAAGTTTTCCTAAATATTTTTCAATTTGCATTTGTGAACAGCGACAATTAATATCAGGGTCACCTAAAAAACCGCAGGGACATGGGTTACAAGCGGCGAGCAATAAAAAATTTGCCGGAAAATTATGGCTTTCTTTAATTCTAGAAATCAAAATTTCTTTTTCTTCTAAAATTTGTCTGAGTTGTTCTAATGTAAATTTGGAAAATTCTGTCATCTCATCTAAAAACAAAACTCCGTTATGCGCTAAGCTAACTTCGCCGGGCTTGATTTTGTTCATGCCACCACCAATAAAAGCGGCTGTGCTTAAGCTATGATGCGGTTTTCGTAAAGGAGCCTTTTCTATTAAACCTTTTGTCATATAACCTGAAGCATTATAAATTTTGGTGGTTTCGATTGCTTGTTGTAAATTTAAACTTGGTAATAATTCAACGTAGCGATTTGCAAGCATAGATTTGCCACAGCCCGGTGGACCAATCATAAGTAAGTGATGGTTGCCACTTGCGGCGATTTCAAATGCTCGCTTTGCCATGCTTTGTCCTAAGACATCAGCATAATCAAGTTTGATGACTGCCTTTTTTGTATTGCTTTGTCTTACTTGTTGAGCTTGAAAAACTTTTAAAAATTCTTTTGTATTAGTTGAGTCGGTCTTTTGTGTTTGTGTGTATAAAAGCTCTACTAAGATTTTTAGTTCTTGTAAATCATTGACTACAAAAATTTCTTTTTTATTTTTGTATATTTGTTGTAGTACTAAAGCTTCTTCTTGATTTGCTTTGGGTAAAATGATGAATTTTGTTTTGATTTGATCACTTAGACCTAATACCAGAAGATTAGTGTTTTTTTTGACTGTGCCAGATAAAGAAAGCTCTCCAAAGAAAGTAAAGTTTTCTAAAAACTGACTAGCAATATTTAAAAAACAAAAATTATACATGAGACTTGCGGCAATCGCTAAATCAAAATGTACACCTTCTTTTTTGATATGTGCTGGAGATAAATTGACCAAGATTTTTTCAGGTGCTAATTCAAAATCACAGGCACGCATAGCGACACTAATACGTTCTTTAGCTTCATTAATAGATTTGTCTGCAAGTCCAACAATAGAAAAACCGGGTAGCCCTTTGGCTACATCGACTTCAACTTGAATCAAATCTGCGTTGATGCCTCTAATACAACATGAATAAGTTTTGGTATACATGCAAAATATTAATAGCAAATGAAGATTAAGGCTAAGTAGATTTGCGGGACAGAGTGCTTTTAATTTTGCTAAGATTAAAGCATATGGCAAACACAGTTATTATTGGAGCGCAGTGGGGAGATGAAGGTAAAGCAAAGCTAGTAGATTTACTTTCTGCTGATGCTGATTTTATAGTGCGTTATCAAGGTGGGGCAAATGCTGGACATACAGTTTGTGTTGATGATGTTAAATATAAATTTCATTTGATTCCTTCAGGAATTTTATATTCTGGTAAAAAATGTTTTGTTGGTTCAGGTACAGTGATTGATCCAAGAGTGATTTTAAAAGAAATTGATGATTTGCAAGCACAAGGAATTGATTTGCAAAATCTAAAAATCAGTGCTCATGCACATGTAACTTTGCCATATCATATTGCTCTTGATAAAGCTCAAGAAGCGCAAAGAGCTGGAAACAAAATCGGTACAACAGCGCGAGGTATTGGTCCAACCTATGCAGATAAAGTAAACAGGCAAGCAATTAGAGTTTGCGATTTGCTAAATGAAGATGTTTTTGCAAAAAAATTAGCTGAGATTTTGCCCGCTAAAAATTTATTGCTTGAAAAAATTTATCAAGAACCAGCCTTAGATTATCAAGAGATTTTAGAAGAATATCAGGCTTTAGCTCTGCGCTTAAAACCATTTGTAGCTGATACTGCAGTGCAATTATGGCAAGCTCAAAAAGAAGAAAAAAATATTTTGTTTGAAGGTGCACAGGGTACTTTACTTGATTTAGATCATGGTACTTTTCCTTTTGTCACAAGTTCAAATCCAATTGCGGCTGGAGCTTCGATTGGTAGTGGGCTTGGTCCAAAGGCAATCGAACATGTTTTAGGAATTGCAAAAGCTTTTACAACAAGAGTTGGTGAGGGACCTTTTCCAACAGAAATTTTAGATAAAGATTCCTATCAAGCAAAAATTTTATGTTCTGAAGGTAAACCTTGGGCTGAATTTGGTACAACAACAGGTAGAGCTAGAAGGGTTGGTTGGTTTGATGCAGTTTTAATGCGACATGCAGTTAGAGTTAATTCTATGACCTCACTCGCTTTAACTAAATTAGATGTTTTAGATGATTTAGAAGAAATTTTTGTGTGCACTGCTTACAAAAATACAAAAACTCAAGAGCTTTATTATGAATTGCCAGCTATGGCAGATATATTTAATGAAATTGAACCTGTTTATACTAAGTTATCAGGTTGGCAAAATCAAGAAAAATCTGTTGCCGCAAAAAGCAAAAATGAATTAGCTCAAAATGCACAAAAATATATTGAGTTTATAGAAGAGCAAATCGGTGTACCTGTTTCTATCATTAGTGTTGGTCCACAAAGAAATCAAACTATTGTTTTGCAAAATCCTTTACGAAGTTTTGAGAAAGTCTAGATTTAACAGTACCTTGGTACTTACATAGCTCCAACTTCTGGAATCTTATTGATAATCTCTATTGTATATTTGCTCATAAAGCTCACTATTAAAGGTCCAGTAATTAAATAACTCAAAATTAAAATTGCTAATTTAGGTACAAAAGTTAAAGTTTGCTCTGAAATTTGTGTAACTGCTTGAAACAAACTAATTAAAATACCAGCAATAAGTCCGGGAATCAAAATTGGGATTGCGATAATTCCTGTTGTGATTAAAGCTTTGTTTGTTAGTTCTAAAAATATACTTTGTTCCATTAATTAACCGCCTGAATACTTTTTACAAGTCCCTCTGATAAAATTGCCCAGCCATCAATTAATATAAACAATACAACTTTAAATGGTAATGAGATTGTGGTTGGTGGCAAAAACATTAGCCCCACAGATACAAGCGCACTTGCGGCAATCATATCAATAATCACAAAAGGCAAAAAGAGCATAAAACCAATTTGAAATGCCTTGCGCAGTTCGCTAAGCATAAAAGCAACAAGCACTATATGTTTTGGAGTTGTTGTAAGTGAACTTGGTGCTTCTTCTAAATTTGCTAACTTAAGAGTCATTTCTAAATCTTTAGTAGAGATTTGACTTGCCATAAATTTTGCAAGTGGCTGATAAGCTCGATCAAAAAATTGTTTATCATCAATTTCTTGACGAATAAAAGGTTGCAAAGCATTATTGTTTATTTCTTGAAAACTTGGTTGCATCACCATAAAAGTTAAAATCAAAGATAGCCCAATTAAAATTTGTGTTGGCGGTAATTGTCCTAAACCCATTGCCGTTCTTAGCATGCCAAAAACAATGACAAAGCGTACAAAACAAGTTGTCATTAATAAAATTGATGGAGCAACACTTAAAATAGTTAATAAAATTAATATCTGGATACCATTAGAAACTCCATTACTGCCCTGTCCTAAATCTAAACTGATACCCGGAGCCGCAGAAACTGACAAAAAGCTTGCGAATAAAAGAATTTTGCTGATTAATAATGATTTTAAATTTTTTGTCATAGTCTTTGCTTACAGGTCTAATAATAAGACGTATAATTACTAAAAATGGTTTCGAAACCAAAAAGGATTGTTTTTTATAGAATTGGCGCCATCGGCGATATAATTCATACCCTGCCATTATTGCAATTAACTAAAGAACTTAATCAAAATGCCAGAATCGAATACATTGTTGGCTCTAAACAAGTTGCTGAATTATTAGAACAATATACTGATTTTATAGATAAAGTTCATGTTATAAAACACAAAGAAGTTTTTGATAAACCATTAAAGTTATTTATTAACAAAGAAGAAAAACAATTAATTAATAAAATTCAAGAAACTCCAATCGATGAATTTATTTTTCTGCATGGCAATCAAGTAAAAGCACAATTAATTAATCAAAGATTGCTCAAAGCAAAAAAACTTTTTGTCTATAAACGTAACTCGAAATTTTCTGCGGTGACTAATTATGTCATCACTCGCTTCCCAGAATTAGAAGATGAATTACTAGAAGATAGTTTTAAAGTTATAAAGTCGCATACTCTAAAAGCCAAAAAAGCTCTTGATAATTTGAGCTCAGAAAAATCTATTTCTATCGTGCTTGGTGTTGGTGCTTTAAGACCTACACGCGCTTACCCAGTACTTAAATGGATCAAATTGATTGAATTTATTTTATCTACTACTAATTACACAATAAATATTTTAGGTGGTCCTGATGAAAAAGATTTATCATTGCAATTTGAAAAATTAATCAAACAAAGAGAAGCAAACTTGCATTACAATTGGCTTCAAGCTAAACCTGATTTTTCTAGAGTGAAAAATTTAATTGCTAAAACTTCTTTGCTAGATTTAGCGCAAGTCTTAAAAAACACAGATCGGCTTTTTAGTGCTGATACTGGAATTTTGCATATAGCAGCAGCTTTAAATGTGCCTGTTAGTTCTGTATTTTCAATAACCTCAGAAAAAAGATTTGGTCCTTTTAGTGAAAATGCAAAAGTTTATCAAGCAAATAATTGTTCTTGTCAAAAATCAGCTTCAAATTTTCCTAAGCATTGTCATGATACTGTAATGGGCTATGCCAAATGCATGTATGAGCTTGATTTTTGCGATATGCTTGATAATGCTAAAATATAAATAATGTTAATGCCTGAAGACAAAACAGAGAACCTTTTGCAAAGTCTAAGAGACAAGGGTTACAGAATCACCTCACAAAGAGAAACCATCATTAGGATTTTTCAAGAGGCTGGTGATAAACACCTTAGTGCTGAAGATGTGTTTGCAGTTTTGAAAGAAGCTGGTGAACAAATAAGCTTGGCAACGACTTATAGAACTTTAAGAATGCTTGTGCAAATGAATATTTTAAGAGAGTTAGATTTTGCTGAAACGCATAAACATTACGAACTCATTGATGAGAATGCACCACCGCATCACCATATAATTTGCATGAATTGTAATAAAACAATTGAATTTGAAGATGAAGATATCAATAATTTAGGAAAAAAGATTGCAGAAAAATATGGAGTTGAAGTCCTTGATATGCAGTTTCAAATTTTTGCTAATTGTATTCACGAAAGTGATGATGAAGATAGATCTCATCGTCAATAAAATTAATCTATAATTTCACCAATAACTTTTTTGTATTGGTGGTGAGAATTTACACCGCTAGATCTTTCGGTGCTTTGATACTTTAACCACTGCAATTCAGCAATTGCTTTTTTGTGATCATAAGCATTAGGTCCGCGAAAAGGGTTTGACTGTGTTTCTTTTATTTTTTCACTAAGTCTTCTTGCTTCTTTTAAAACTTTGCCAAGGGCTAGATATTTACCTTCTTCTTGTGCTTTATCAGCGGCTTTGAGCAATCTATGCAGATAGCTGACAGCATCATTTGAATCGTTGGTGTTAATAAGTATTTTTTTCATAACATGGGTTGTGTTACGCTCGTTAAAATAATTTTTCCCATAAAACTTATGTTTTTGCTCAGGTTCTTAGTTTAGGTAAATTAGGTTATTTTTCTTAATTACTTATTAATCCTTATCGAACAATTCCAAACCCGTAATAAGTATCTCGAGTCTTTAGATTTGGGCATAAGTAGGGTTTGGAATCAGTCCCTTTATTGAATATGAGACAAAATGAACACGGTCCGAAGTGTCCTAATTATGAGACAAAATAAACACGGTCCGAAGTGTCTTATTGGGATTTGTGAACAGTAGCTAGGTGCTCAAGAGCTTTCTGGGTAGAATTTCAGTTGCATGATCTAGTTCATCTGTGCTAATTCCCAGTGACTGAGCATTTTTATAATGTGTTCTTAAACTTGCTAAGCCTCCAAGTAATTGTTTCTGGTTCTGAGTTTTCTGCGTGCACCATATCGCTGACTAAAATCATTTTTTGTTTTTTCTTTTGAAAAAGTTTTTTGATTAATAATGGGTCAAGGTGTAGATCAAAATTTTTCTTCGAGCCACAAATTGCCATTATATTTACCTTTTCGTGGTGATAAGCGGCAAGCCCAAGCCCAGCTTTTTGAGGATTATTGCTCTCTAGTTTAGCGAGGTCTTCAGGACTGCAATTCCTTTGTTTGAAAGCTTCACAGACATACATCGCATTGCCCCAATGTGTGACAAGATCAACTTGATAATTCTCAAAGGCATTCCATGCAGTGTCAAAATCGCAATCACTATGTCCATAGCTCACTTTGATAGCACTATCTTGTAAAAATTTTGTGATATCTCCGTTGCTATCAAGTTTTGGGCACAGAGTCACAAGCTTGATAAGTTTTGGAAATTTTTTCACTAAGTCTTGAAATTTTTTCAAATTAAGTTCTTGAGCGTAGCGCGCATCATGAACTCCCAGTTTTGAAATAAGTCCACCTTCAAGATGAACACCAAAGATTAATGAACTTTGGCTTTGCTCTATAGCTTCTAGGTTTTTGATGGTTTGCTCAAAGGAATTTGTGATAATTGTTGCTAAATAATTACTCACCCCCTCACTAATTAGGAATTTATCTAGAGCTGATATGTCTGCAGGATTTGCGGCATTCCAAAAGTCACACTCGAAATCCTTTGTTTTAAAGCCATTTATTTGCAGATCAAACATATATACTTATTTGGCACGATTAAAACTTTATATTTTATTTCTGCCTATACTTATTGTACAAAAAATATTAATTATGAGACCATAATAAGGTCTTTAATTTGGAACATTTTGTTGCTTTTTTTAGACTTTATATTAAGTAATATGAATAATAGGAGAATTTCTTTATGAAAAAAATTTTAATGCTTAGTTTAGTGTTAATGATGTTCACTATGGGTCAAGCTCAAGCGACTGATTTAAGAGCGCTAAACGTGCAGAACGCAAAAATGTACGATGATGTAGATCAAAATGCAGAATTAAGAGTAAATTTTGATTGGTTTGGTGATGATGTTAGTCTTGGTGGTGGTGTCAAGCAAAATACTCACACTTTCAATATGCCAAGAATAGATATCAGACAAGCTTGTACTGATTGCCCAATTCCTTTTAGAGTTGGTATTAATACCTCACTTAATACTGGTATGACTGAGCTTGAAGTAAATAATGCAGAGATCTTTGAAAGATCAGCTTTAGGTTTTGGTAACTTAGGTTTGACTTTAGAAGCTGGCTTAGTTCAAGGTGATGACGTGAGTTTAAACTGGTATATTAATCAGCATTTTGCTTTATTGCATAATGATTTATTAAACACATTAACTTTAAGACCACAAAATGGTCGTAATGCTTATGGTTTTCAAACTGGTTTCTTGTATCAAGTAGATTTGGCTGAAAATTTAACTTGGTATGGTGACATTGGTTATAGATTCGATGTCTTTGAAGTTGGTGAAGTTGAAAATTCATTAGTTTACTATAATGAAGCTGTTTTAGGCTTAGGTGATTCTTTTGGTCTTGCTTTAGGTCTTTTGGGAAACACTGTTTATAACAACAACGTAGGAACTGATTTAAGAATCGTTCCGGGTCTTGTTGCTAAAGTTGGTGATGCTGGACAGTTTAGAGTTGGTATGCCTCTTGGTATCAATGGAACATCTCCTGACATTGGTGTTCAAGTTGGTTACTTCAGCGCATTCTAACTTAAATACAAAAAAGTTAATTGAAAAAGCCTAGTCAGTTTTTTGACTAGGTTTTTTTTTGGATACTTTTTTAACAGCAGCGAGTCTTTTGTCCCACAGTCTGCTATCTATTTGTATAATATAAATATGACTAATTCTTCTATGCAAAGTAATGATCTAGAAGCTTTAACTACTGAGGTTCAGATTCATTCTCAGGTTTTTAAAACATTAAAGACGGAAATTCATAAAAAAATAATTGGACAAGAGGACTTTATTGAAAGGCTTTTTATTGGTCTGATTACAGGTGGTCATATTTTAGTTGAGGGTGTGCCAGGTTTGGCTAAGACTGAGACAGTGAAAGCTCTTGCAAAATGTACTGGTATTGATTTTCAAAGGATCCAGTTTACCCCTGATTTATTACCCGCAGATTTAATTGGTACGCAAATTTTTAAACCAGGTAGCCAAGATTTTGAAGTAAAGAAAGGACCTTTGTTTACAAATTTAGTTTTAGCTGATGAAATCAATAGAGCTCCAGCAAAAGTACAATCTGCATTGCTTGAAGCAATGGCAGAAAAACATATAACTATTGGTGATGAAACTTTTTACTTAGATAAACCCTTTATTGTTCTTGCAACTCAAAACCCTTTAGAGCAAGAAGGAACTTATGCTTTGCCAGAAGCACAAATGGATCGTTTTATGATGAAGTTGAAGATTGGTTATCCAAATAAAGCTGAAGAAAAACAAATCATGAATCGTATTGCAACAAAAGAAGAGATTGTTTTAGAAAAAGTTTTAGACAAAGAAGATATTTTTAAAGCAAGAGATTTAATTGAAAAAATATACTTAGATGAAAAAGTTCAAGATTATATTGTTGATATTGTTTTTGCTACACGTAACCAAGAAGCTACTATAAATGGTAAATTAGCAAAAATAAAAGAGCTTGAAGGTTTAATTGATTTTGGTGCTTCTCCTAGAGCCTCTATTGCCTTGGCACTTGCCGCAAAGGCTCATGCTTACTTGCAAGGAAGAGCCTATGTCACACCTCAAGATGTAAAAAATATTGGTTTTGAAGTTTTGAGACAAAGGGTCATTGTAAGTTTTGAGGCTGAAGCTGAAGAAATGACTTCAGACGATATTATAAAAATAATTTTTGATTCAATTGAAGTTCCATAAAATTTTTTAATGGTGATATCTAAAGAACTACTTTCACAAATTAAAAAGATTCAGATTAAAACCGATAGGATGGCATCTGAGATTTTATCTGGTGAATATAAATCTGCTTTTAAAGGTTCAGGTTTAAACTTTGATGCAATCAGAGACTATCAAGTTGGTGATGATATTAGATTGATAGACTGGAAAGTAACAGCAAGAAATAGAAATGCAGTTGTTCGTCAATATAAAGAAGAGCGTCAATTAACTATTATGCTCATTGTTGATTTGAGTGCTTCTAATAATTTTGGTAGTCAAGAAAAAAATAAAAGAGATATGACTATTGAACTTGCTTCGGTGCTTGCTTCTTTAGCCATAAAAAACAATGATAAAGTTGGAATGTTGTTGGTTACAGACCATATCGAAGCTTTTATACCAGCTAAACAAGGTAAGGCACATGTTTTTAGAATGATTAAAGAGCTTTTGCTTTTTGAGCCACGGTCCAAAAAAACTAATTTAAAGAAAGTTCTAAATGATGCTTTATCATTGGTTCCAAACAAGTCAGTAGTTTTTATGATTTCTGATTTTATTCATAATCTTGATAATCCAAGTCCGCAATATGATTTTGAGAAAGAACTAAAAGTTTTTACTAAGACTTCGGATTTTATTGCGGTTTCTATTAGAGATCCTTTTGAGTTTGCCTTACCTAATTTAGGCTTTTTAGAATTAGTAGATCCAGAATCGGGCAATGTTACTTTGATGAATTTAAATAGAAATTCTGTTAGAGAGCAATTTTCGTCTGCGCAAAAAGAAGAAAAGCTTAGGTTGAAAAATCTTTTTAAAAAATTGCAAATTGATTTTTTGGATTTACTAACTAGTAGAAATTATATTCATGATTTGTTGATGTTGTTTTTAACAAGGGAGAAGCGCAATTGATGAATGGTGCCACTCTAATTGATGATGAACTTAGAGATATTCAGGGCTTCCAGTCTATTGTTGTCCCTGACTTTGTTTATTGGATATTAATAGTTTTAGTAGTTATTATTGTTGTTTATTGTTTGTATAAGTTTGTTTTTGCAAAAAAAGCTATAGAAGAATTGACGCAGTATCAAATAGTAATGCAAGAGTTAGATGATTTAGATATGAATCTGGATAGTAAAAATTTTTATTTGACTTATAGTGATATTGTTAGAAACTATTTTTTGTGTAGATTAGAACTTAATTTATTTGATAAGACTCTTAATGAACTTAGATTTATGCTTGAAAAAGAAGATGCTTTTGATTTACAAAGTAAAAATGAATTGGTGAATATTTTTGCTGTAGCTGATATGGCAAAATTTGCCAGAAAAAATATTAGTAAAGAATTGCGTGAAGAGCATTTGTCCAAAACAAAAAATATTTTAGATAAAATAGAAAGTTTTTTAGAAGAAAAAAATAATAAGGAAGAATTATTAGAAGTAGTTGAAGTTTAATGAGTTTTGCATATCCATATTTTTTATTATTGTTGTTGCTTATTCCAGTTTTGGTTTTTTTGTTTTTTTATAAATCAAAACAAAGTAGCATAGAACTCTCTACAGTCAAACATGGTGGTATGGCGAGTTTCTGGGATTATTTTGGCTATTATTTACCTTATATTTTGAGGTTTTTACTTTTGCTGCTTTTGATTTTTATCATTGCGCGACCACAACTGGGTAGAAGCTATACCGAAAGTAAACATAAAGGGCTTGATATTTTACTTGCTATCGATACTTCTAGTAGTATGGCTGCAACTGATTTGGTTGTTAATTCTGTTTCAGCAACAAGGTTAGCTGTTGTTAAACATATCGTAAAATCATTTATTCAAAAAAGAACAAATGATCGTATTGGCGTTATTGTTTTTGGTGAAGAAGCTTTTACACAAAGTCCTTTAACTTTAGACCATGGTGCAGTTTTAACTATGATAGAGGGGCTGGAAATAGGCATGATAGGCGGCAATACTTCAATTGGTTCAGCGATAGCTCTTGCTGTAAAAAGACTAAAAGATCTAGAAGCAAAGTCTAGAATTATGATTTTAATGACAGATGGTCATAATACTGCTGGTGTTATAGACCCTTTAACGGCTCTTGAGCTTGCAAAGCATTATAAAGTGAAGATTTATACCATTGGAATTGGTAAAGATGGTGAGGTGCCTATGATTAATCCAGCAACTCAAACTCCGGTTCTTGTGAAAACTGATATTGATGAAGGGCTCTTGATAAACCTTGCAGAAAGTACTGGTGGAGAGTATTTTAGGGCTCAATCTGGTGAAGATTTGAAAAAGATTTATGACAATATTGATAAGTTAGAAAAAACAGAATTAAAAGTAAAAAAATATAATGTATTTGTGGATATCTATCAAAACTTTTTGTGGATAGCTTTTTTTATTTTTTTGGTCGAACTTTTGTTGTTGAATACGGTGTTTTTTAGGTTTTAGTTGATGAATATTAAAAATCCACATTTCTTGTTTTTGTATCTTTTTTTAGTTTTGCTTGCTTTTGCTTTTGCTTACTTGTATAAAAAAAGAAAAGCACTTATTGAAGCTTTTAAAAATAGACAAAATCTAAAAAAGTTTTTAAAAGGATTTTCTATTCATAGATTTTTCATTAGATTATTTTTGTGGTTTTTGACTTTATTTTTTTTAATAACAGCAATTGTTTCTCCGCGCTTTGGTTTTGAATGGTCTGAATCAAATAGTTTTGGTGCCAATATAGTTTTTGCCGTGGATGTTTCTAAAAGTATGCTTGCAACAGATTTAAGCCCAAGTCGTTTATCAAGAGCAAAAATTGAAATTGAAAAATTAATAGATAAATTTCAAGGAGATCGTTCTGCTTTAATTATTTTTGCAAATGATGCTTATTTACTTACGCCTTTAACTCATGACTACGGCATTATCAAAGAATGGTTAGCTAGAACAAATACCGATTCTGTAACAAACCAAGGTACTTCTATTAAATCTGCAATCGAGCTTGCAAGAAAAGCCTTAGCTCCAATTAAATCTGATAAAAAAGCTTTGATTGTAATAAGTGATGGTGAGGGGCACGATGCTGATACTGTTGAAGAAGCAAAAAAAGCATTTAATGAAGGCATAAAGATTTTTACTATAGGTGTAGGTACCGCCAAAGGATCTCCGATTCAAAGTCAAGAAGGTTTAGTCAAAGATAAAAATAATCAAGTTGTTGTGTCTAAGCTTGATGATGTCTTGCTTAAAGAAATAGCAGAAGTCACTCAGGCTCAGTATATTAGATCAGCGACTGGAGATTTTCATTTGGATAAATTATATTTTGAAGCAATTAAAAATGATATAAGTCCAGAAAAATTAGAATCAAAAACTTATAAAAAATGGAAAGAAACATTTTGGATTTTTGCTTTATTAGCTTTTATTTGTTTATTTTTAGATTCTTTGTTTAGTTTGAATCTTGATTTGAATTTAAAGAAAATATTTTTTAGGCGCAAATCAATTTATGAAAAAGGACTTAAGTAATGAGATATTTTTTTATTTTTTTGTCACTTAGTTTGTTTCATTGTGCGCATGCAAGTGTTTTTGATCTAAATTTATGGAAAGCTGATTCAAAACTTCAAAAAGAAAATTATCAAGATGCTGTTCAGGATTACGTGAAAATACAAGCTAAAGATCCAAGTAATCAAAGATTGAACTATAACTTAGGAATTGGTTTATATCGTTTGGGACTTTATGATAATGCTGCTTTTAATTTTTATGAAACAGCTCAAAAAAGTTCTTCGTCAAGTTTACAAGAACGAGCTTTTTATAATTTAGGTAATTCTTTATTTCAAAAAGAAGATTACAAAAAAGCAATAACTGCTTATGAACAAGCACTTGCTATTGATGCAAATGATGAAGATGCAAAATATAATTTAGAGTTGGCAAAAAAGAAATTAGAAGAAGAGCAACAAAAGCAAAACCAGCAAGATCAAAACAAACAAGAGCAAAACCAGCAAGATCAAAACAAACAAGAGCAAAACCAGCAAGATCAAAACAAACCAGAGCAAAACAAACAAGAGCAAAACCAGCCAGATCAAAATAAACCAGAGCAAAACAAACAAGACCAAAACAAACCAGATCAAAACCAGCCAGAACAAAATAAACAAGATCGACAAGCCGCTCTTAAGGCTCGTGAATTAGAGTATTTATTAAATCAAGTAAAAGAAGGTAAGCCTGCAATACTTAATTTAGGGCTTAATTCAAATAAAAAACAAGATAGTGTTGAAAATGAAAAACCATGGTAGCGAGTCAGTATTAACTTATCTTTATATAGATGAGGCTTATATTTTTTGTTAATAATCTTAGACCCCTAAGTTGTATTACAATAATAACCCTATGTCAGATACATTATTAAATTTAGAACAAGAGTTCGCAAAACTATTAGATAAATCATCAACTGTTGCAGATTTTGATGTTGGCCAGATTATCAAAGGTAAGTTGGTTCAGTATGAAAAAGATGGAGCCTTAGTTGATATCGGTTCAAAAGCAGAGGCTTTTTTGTCATCAAAAGAAGTGGTCAACAGGGAAGATGATAAAAAAATTACCGATGTTTTAAACTTAAACGAAGAATATGAGTTTTATGTCTTAAAAGAAGCAAGTGCAAAACAGCCTCTGGCATTGTCTTTCAAGAGAGTTGCTCAAGCTCGTGGTTGGGCTAAATTAGAAGAACTTAAAAATAACGATGCAACCGTTGAAGGTGAAGTTTCTGCTTTAGTTAAAGGCGGCATTGTTATTGAAGCTTATGGAGTTAGAGGTTTTATACCTGCTTCTCAATTAAGAATGCGTGGTGCTGAAAACCAAGCTACTAAAGGAAAAGCGATTGAGTTTAAAATTATTGAACTTGATAAGCGTAAGGGTAAATTAATTTGTTCTCAAAAAGTTGCTATCGAAGATGAGAAAGCTGGTCTTAGAGAAAAAGCAATTAAAGAGTTAGAAATTGGTCAAGTAATTTCTGGTGAAGTTGTTAGAGTTGCTGAATTTGGTGCCTTTGTTGATATCGGTGGTATTGATGGTTTGTTACCTGTTTCTGAAATTTCTTGGCAAAGAATTGCTCACCCACGTGAAGTTTTAAGTAATGGCGATAAGATTTCTGTGAAAATTTTAAAGATTGATAAAGCATCTAAAAAAATCAGTCTTTCTTATAAGCGTTTACAACCAGATCCTTGGACTGAGATTGAAGGTAAGTTTGCAGAAGGAATGGTTGTTAAAGGTAAGGTAGTTAAGTTAGCTGTATTTGGAGTTTTTGTTGAAATTTATCCGGGTGTTGAAGCTTTGTTACCAAGTTCTGAAATTACTAATGAAGAAGAAGATCCAACTCCAGACAACTACTTTAAGCCGGGTGATGAGCTTGAAGTTCTTGTTAAGAAGTTCTCTCCTTATGAAAGAAGAATTAGTTTATCTCTTAAAGATATAAATTCAGCTGTCTAAGGATTCGCTAAACAAAAAACATTTAGGATAAATTTTTCTACCCTTTTTAGGTTTCCATTTTAATTTATGGGCGTGCTTCCAAACCCGTAATAAGTAT
This sequence comes from bacterium, assembly GCA_038146805.1. Taxonomy (GTDB): domain Bacteria; phylum Cyanobacteriota; class Vampirovibrionia; order LMEP-6097; family LMEP-6097; genus CAIYXB01. The sequence goes on from JAYQSH010000005.1 coordinate 721,181, forward strand.
CTCGAATCTTTAGATTTGGGCATAAGTAGGGTTTGGAATCAGTCCCTTTATGAGGTTCTAAGATACGGTTTGAAAAAGAACTTATGATTTTGTATTAAAACTATTAAGTGCTTGGCTTAGTTTTTCTGCACTTAAACTTGCTTGAAAAATATTTTGCATTTCTGATTTGATTTTTGTTACTTGTGGAAATTGTTGTTGCATTTTACTCATATTGAAATGAGCTTTGTAAGCACCAGCACTTGATCCTTTAAAAGCTGCTCTAACTAGCATTATTGTTGTCCCCCATGTCATTTTGTGATAATTCATTTTGATAGTCAGTATTACTTGTTTGAATTGCTTGATTCACAAGTTCTTGACTTTGTTTATTAAAGTTAATTTGTTTAAAGCGTGAAATGGCCTTTGCAAAAATTGCTGGGAATGAAAAAGAACTGCCTTTTTTTTCAAGATCTGTAAGCTTTGTGAGCATAATACCCTCTACTAGTAAAAACCCCTATGTTTTGTACTACTAATAGTATCTACCCGTGAAACATTATCTTTAACTTAATTCTTTTTCAATTTTTATAAAGGCAAACAATTCTATCAAGCTTTAATCCCTGATCTTTATTTAAAAATGCTGAATTATAGCGATTTGCTTCAGGAATATTGTCATTAATAATGAGCTCAACACTAAAACCAGCCTCTTGGGCTTCTTGGGCAATTATTTCAGCTGTAATGATTTTATAAGAGCCTGATTTCATTTTTTTGATTACATCACCTACAACATAAAAAGCCCATCTTTTTGGTTTTAAACAAGCATATGCTTGTTTGAGATGTTCAGCCATAGCAAGTCGGTATTTTTCTTCTACCGAAGTGTGTAAAGTTTCTTTGCGCACTTCTTTAAAGTCGTATCCTAAATACCATTCGCGTAACCAATTATCCCAAGCATAACTTTGTGCAGTAAAATAGGGCGGGCTTGTAACAATCAAATCTGCCTCTAGGTTTTTAGGCATATTCATTGCACTGCCTAAGATTGCTTTACCTTCTGTTTTGATGGCATTATCATTTAACAGTTTTGCAGATCTTTTGATAAGGCATTCTTTTAAATCTCGAATTGGTTTTTTTAAGCCATGTTTTTTTGAATAATTTTTTACATAGTTTGGTGCCATGCTAAAAGAATGTGAGCAAGGTACGCTTAGAGAAACTTCGGAAGAACCATGTAAAATACCGATGATGACACCGGTCCAGTACTTAGCAAAGCGTGTGTTTTTTTTCTGTAAAGATTGTACATTATGCTCTTGTATTGAAAAATCTTTTTCTATTGCTTTTCTAAATGCAAGAATTTGCTCTAATACTGGTTTGCTATAAAAGATTTTTACTTCTTGAGGAACTGCATTTAATTCTTCTTTGCTGATTTCTTCAAAAACTAAATCATTTAAATATTGAACTGCCTCATCATGTTGAACACTAATTGTTTTTGCCGATGTTAATGCAAAAGCTTCAGGTGCAACATCTAAACCAATACCAATACGCTCATTGATACAAGCTTCTAGGGCTGTCGTGCCTTTACCAGAAAAAGGATCTACAACAATATCCCCTTTGTTACTAAAATTGCTAATAAAATAATTTGCCAAAGCTGGTGGAAATGATCCAGATCTTGAAGCCATTGAATGTAAAGAATGCCCCCAATTTCTTTTATGGTTTTTCCATGTGTTATTTAAAAAAAGACTACTAGTAAAAAATCTTCCTTTAGTAAAAACAGTATCTTCTTGATTTACAAATTCTTGTAAATTTGTGTTTAAGTTTTGAATTTTCTTTTTTGTAGGCACTGTAACTATAGATGTTAAAAAGGCTGTTCTAGTTCCTTAGCTTCTCTAAGACACTTCGGACCGTGTTAATTTTGTCGGACCGTGTTAATTTTGTCTTATTTTTAAGACACTTCGGACCGTGTTCATTTTGTCTCATGATTCAGAAAATAATTCAGCTGCTGTTAACCAATCCCAATAACAGCCTTACTCTCGTGTCTCAAAGTCATCATTTACAACAAGTTGCACTCTTGGATCAGGGAGTGAATCCTTAATATTTTTGCTAAGCGGATTGCGTCTCAAAACTTCGTTTTTTAGCAAATCCTTAAACCTTTTTTGGCACTCGAAAAGCCTTGTTCTCTTAATGTATTATTAGCACTTAATGGGACTGATTCCAAACCCCATTTTGAATTTTAAAATACAGTGAAATGTTAAAATCACTAGCAAATGGGGTCAGAAATCAGTCCCACAAACGACCTTACGCTTAGCTTGTTTCACTGCGTGAAACTCACTAAGCGATGGTGTTTGATTCTTTTGTTAGGCGTGTCTAACCAAACCCTACTTATGCCCAAATCTAAAGACTCGAGATACTTATTACGGGTTTGGAAGCACGCCCCTTATGGGACTGATTCCAAACCCCATTTTGAATTTTAAAATACAGTGAAATGTTAAAATCACTAGCAAATGGGGTCAGAAATCAGTCCCATAAACGACCTTACGCTTAGCTTGTTTCACTGCGTGAAACTCACTAAGCGACGGTGTTTGATTCTTTTGTTAGGCGTGTCTAACCAAACCCTACTTATGCCCAAATCTAAAGACTCGAGATACTTATTACGGGTTTGGAAGCACGCCCCTTATGGGACTGATTCCAAACCCCATTTTGAATTTTAAAATACAGTGAAATGTTAAAATCACTAGCAAATGGGGTCAGAAATCAGTCCCACAAACGACCTTACGCTTAGCTTGTTTCACTGCGTGAAAACTAAGCGACGGTGTTTGATTCTAAGCGATGCCCAAATTTAAAGACTCGAGATACTTATTACGGGTTTGGAAGCGACGCCCAAAATGGGACGATTCCAACCCCATTTTGAATTTTAAAATACAGTGAAATGTTAAAATCACTAGCAAATGGGGTCAGAAATCAGTCCCACAAAACCCTAGCTTATGAAACCCGGAAGGTGTTTGATTTTGTTAGTACTTATGCCCAAATCTAAAGACTCGAGATACTTATTACGGGTTTGGAAGCACGCCCTTAATGTTCTAAGCACTCCGCCTGAAAAAATTTTCAGGACCAGTGCCGGGAACATAGTTACATAATAAAATTTATTTTTCGATAATTAACTTATAGCTCAAAACGCTTTTAGCTGGTATATCTAAGACAATTGACTTATTGCTGAGGCTGTCTTTATTTGAATAAGTATAAACACCATCCTCGTTACTTAATGAGCTTTGCTGAGAATATTTGGAGCTATTAAAAATTTCTTCATAAAAACCAGATTTTGGAACTTCAATTTGAAAATTTTGTTTTGCCGTGTTACCAAAATTAATAATGTTGATAGTAAGACATGAAAAATCGAAATTCCATCTTTGGAAGATTAAAATATTTTTGTTGATTTCAGATATGGTAAATCTGTTTTTAAGATGATCATTTTCAAAATAAATTTTTTCACTTTCATAAAGCATAGTTAGGTCTTCATAAAATTCTTTGAGTTTACTAAAGCGCTTGAAGATTTCTTGAAGAGCATCATCTAAAAAAAACTTTTTACCCGGTAAAAGAAAAATTGCCGCTAGAATAATCCTTAAGTCATTTTCAGCTAAACCTGTTAATGAGAAGCTTTGCGTGATACCCAAAAGGAAATTTTCTGATAGTAAATTACTAGCAAAGCAATCAAGATTGCTAGATTTACCTTTTAAGATATCTATAAAATCTTTCAAGAAAACTAGGTTTAATTTAAAATCAAAGTTGAGTGAATTTGGATTTATTTTTGTAATAAAGTTAAAGCAATTACTCTCTTGTGCAATAGTAAAGCAACCTTTTGTTCTTTTATTTATCAATTGATTTGCTTTTATGAAAAAATTTCGAAAACGACAATTTTCTCTAAGTAGTATTTTTTCTAAGGCAGAAAAATTGATAGCATCAATATGAAATTCTTCTATCCAATAAACAAGGTTTGATAAGTAAAAGTTCTCGTGGATTGGCTTTTGTAGGGTTTTGAAAGCACCATAATTACTCAAGAGTTCACCAGAAAAATAAGGTATTTTGAGAATAACTCCAATATCATTTTTATGTAAAAAATTAATCAAGCATTTAAAGTCATCTATTGCCCCATAAATATTAGCTGGATTAAATAAAAAAGCTTCTTTATTTAAAGCAATGCCATGTGAGTTACTAATGTCTATGATTCCCTCAAAAAAGTTTGCTAATTCAATATGTGTAACAGCTTCTTCTAGTGCTAAATCATAAATATATTTTGCAAGTGCTTGGTAGTTATCAAATTTGTGTTCTTTTAAAAGGTTGATATCTATAGATTTTATGAGAATATTTTTTTCGTGAATATTTGTTTTTTCTCTTTTAGCGATCCAGTCTTGGTCTTGCCATTCAAAGTTCGTGCTTGCATAGAAAGAAGAAAATCTTTCTGTATTTTTAACTTGTTTACTAAAAGGATCATTGATGATTTTTGCTTCTTGATTTAAGTCTTGTACTAAAAATTGGTAAGAAAAATTTTCTAAATGTTTTGGTAAGTTACAAAACCATATCCCAGAATCTTTGTGTTGTTTTAAAGGGTGCGCACTCGGACTCCAATTGTTAAAATCTGAAATAAGATTTACTTTAAGTGCGTTAGGTGCCCATAAAGCTACTTTAAGTTCTTGAGAAACAGGATCTCTATTAATTCCTAAAAGTTTATGGAGCTGATAATTTTCAGATTCAAGCGCAGAACTTATTTCAAATTCATTGAGGGTATTAAGATTTTTCGTATTTTTTTCTGTAAATAACAAAGTTCTTACCTTATATATATTAATAAATAGATATACAGTTTTATTTTATGTTATTTTTCTGTTTAAGCAAGTGCTTTTGCTGAAATATATAATTTTGCAGTTTTTTCTGCAAGCGATCTGATTTCTAAGATAAATTTTTGCCTTTCATCTTTGCTAATTGCACCTCTTGCATCAAGTAAATTAAAGCTATGCGAGCATTTTAGTACATAGTCAAAAGCTGGCATAGACATTGACTTATCTAGGCAAGCGCTCGCCTCAGCAAAATATTCTTTGTAGAGTCTAAGTAACCTCTCGCTATCGCTAATTTCAAAGTTGTAAGTGCTTTGTTCAAATTCATTTCTTTTATAAATGTCTTTATAGTAGATTTTTTTACCCTTATGTTCATGCCAAACTAAGTCAAAAACACTTTCAACTTTTTGTAAATACATAGCAATGCGCTCCAATCCATAAGTTAATTCAACGGCAACTGGCTTAATTTCAATACCACCAGCTTGTTGAAAATATGTAAATTGAGTTATTTCCATGCCATCAAGCCAAACTTCCCAGCCGCAACCCCAAGCACCCAAAGTTGGGCTTTCCCAATTATCTTCAACAAAACGAATATCGTGAGCTAAAGTGTCAATGCCGATAGCTGTTAAACTTTCCAAGTAAAGGTCTTGAGAATTTTCTGGATTGGGTTGCATGATTACTTGATATTGAAAATAATGTTGTAAGCGATTTGGATTTTCTCCATAGCGACCATCAGTTGGTCTTCGACAGGGTTCTATACACGCCATATTCCAGTCTTTGTTGTCCAGCACTCTCAAAAAAGTCGCTGGGTTCATTGTGCTTGCACCTTTTTCAGTATCATAAGGTTGCATAATGACACAACCCTGATCAGACCAAAATTTATTCAGTGTAAAAATGAGTTCTTGAAAACTAAGCATAATATGTATTATAGCTTGTAATAATTTAGAAGCTAGAAATTAAAATTAAGTTTGGATTTTAGATCTTTAGTTGCAAAAGATAATGCCCGCATGTTATATTAAAAATTGTATGAATGATTTATTACCTCAAGCATCAATCAGAAGAATGTCGCTAGATAGTCAAAAAAAGCAAGTTCCATTATATCTCGCATTTGTTGCAGCTTGTGCAATTATACTAGGTTCTTCTCGTCATGATAATCAAGAAATTCATGAACAAAATCGTGCTCAAATGACTGATATTCATCAAGTCAACTCGATTCAGAATGCTGAAGAAGTTCCTATAAATAAAAATGAAGAGCAAGTTAATAGCTCGTTAAGTCTTATTGAAGCGGTTTTAAAAGAAGCGAATCCAGATCTTGATCCAAAGCTTTTGACTTATGTGAAAGATGGTCTCACAAATTTTTATAATAGTAAAGAGCTTGGCAAAACTGAACAGGAAATGAAAAGAATTAGCGAAACTCACAATAAGAATGATTTGCGACTTCCCTTTTTGTGTTCATTTTGTGTTTTTAGTAGATTTTTCTCGAAGAGGTTATTCAAGCAAATACAGTCAGATTGTTAAAGAAAATCAAAGAAAATTTAAGGACTTATTAGATAACTTGATAAAAATTGCAAAAAAATCTGTAGAAACAATAAGTGATGATAACTTAAGAGAATTAATGAAATCATGTTTTAGTTCCATTGAAGCTTTACAAGAAGGTCAGCCTTATTCAGAGAGTAAAGGCAAAGTTGATCAACAGATGCAAAAATTATTTACAAAACTGCTAGATTTGTACACAGCAGAAAATGATCAAGTTTGTATTATGATCGATATTCTTGGAAAAGGGGGACTTGAAAAATTTGGTATAGATGGTGAATTTCTCTCTGAGCTGGCAAATGACAATGTTCGAAGAGAGTTTAAACTTTCAAAACTAAATTTATTGTCAGATTCGTATATTTCTCAATCTGCTAATGAACATATTTTGCGACAAATGGCAATAGATTTCGATAATAAATTTACTGTAATTAATTCAGTTGATCCAATGAAAGTGTTGCAAAAATTGCTTGAAAATCTAACAGAGTCAACTTTTAACATTGACACAAATGATTTCTGGAATTCTATGTATGCTATTAAATTCAATTTATATATGCATGATTCAGTTGATCAATTGAAGGTATTGCAAAAATTGCTTGAAAAAATAACAGAGTCAACTGTTAACATTGACATAAATGATTTCAGGGATTCTATGTATGCTATTAAAGATGAGATTCAATCTTTGTTTGATCCTTATGATTATGATGATGAATATCGAAGCAAAGTTTGTAAACTTATGCAAAATTTATTTAAAGTATTACTAGACAAAGCTGATTATGTGCAAATTTCTCGCATCTTTAATATTTTCAAAAAAGAGGGACTTGAAAAATTTGGTATAAATATAAATGAAAGTTATCTAGGAGAATTGCTCGTAGAAAACCTCAGTCGAGATGACAAACTAATTTCATTTGAATCTTTGATTGATACTGATGATGAACATCTAAGCAAAGTTTGTAGACTTATGCAAAATTTATTTCAAGAATTACTAGGCCAAGCTGATTATATGCTAATTTTACGCATCTTGGAAATTTTCAAAAAAGAGGGACTTGAAAAATTTGGTATAAATATAGATGAAAGTTATCTAAGAGAATTGATCACAGAAAACCCCGATCGAGGTGACAAACTAATTTCATTTTTACCTAATCATACGTAAAGAAACTTTCTATTTAACACTAATTCAAAATAGAATAACCAGATGAGCCAAATAAACGTCTTAACGAGGAAGATAGATTCAAAATTGCACTTAGTGTAGCACCTAAATGAGACAAAAATAACACGGTCCGAAGTGTCTTAAAAATGAGACAAAAATAACACGGTCCGAAGTGTCTTAAACTTCAAGACTTAAATAGTCTTTGATTTGTTGATATTTTTTGTTACCTATACCTTTAATTCTTTTGATATCTTCAACTGCATCAAAACGTCCCAAATTATCACGATTTTTTATAATTTTTTTTGCAAGGTTTTCACCAATACCCGGAATACTTGCAAAATCATGCCAAGTTGCAAGGTTCATGTTGATCAAATAGATTTTTTTGCCGGCTGTTTTTTCTTTAAAAGCATAGTCTTCATACTGATGATTTTTTGTTAAGTAAATCAAAACACTTAATACTGAAAAAAAAGAAAAAATAATTATGGCAATTGTTCTCATCTATTTCAATACCAAGTTTTCATTGTTTGCTGAAATTGAATTTTGACACTCTTCAAGATAGCTAACAATTTGAGTTCCATTAGCACCACCACTAGTGGGTTTTAAATTGTTTTCTATGCAGTCTATAAAATGTTTGCATTCAAGTCTAAGGGGTTCGTCATTTGAGTATATAGGTCTTTCAACTGTTAAAGAGCCGTCTTCATTCATGCTGTAAAGCTCTAATTTATTTTGTTTAAATGTATCATTGAGTACAGCAGTTTTTTTAGAACCATTAACAGTAAGCAGTGCTTGTTTTTGCGGATCAAGCCAGCTGTTATGAATATGTGCTCCTATGTTGCCTGGAAATACAAAATCTATATGTACTACATCTATCTCGTCATCATGTTTTGAAGACCATGCTTTGACGTTGGTAATGGCAGAAGGTTCTAAAGAAAGAATATAAGACATCATAGAAAAATCATGCGGTGCTAAATCCCACATGACATTTGCGTGTCTACCTTGATTTTTATTAAAATTTCTACGATCAGAATTCAAATATTGAATTTCACCAAGTTCACCATTTTCAATAATTTGTTTTAATTTATTTACTGCTGGGTGATACAAAAGCAAATGTCCCACCATGAGAACCAAATCTTTTTCTTCAGCAAGTTGTTGTAATTCTTGAGCTTCAGAAAGTTTTTGAGCCAGAGGTTTTTCTACATAGACATTTTTATTTGCAAGAATAGCTTTTTTGGCAAATTCAAAATGTGTGTTTGAAGGTGTAGCAATGACAACACCATCAATTTCAGGGTCTGCAATTAATAAATCAAAATCTTCAAAAAGTTTTATTTTAGGGTTGTCGTGATAAGTGCTATCAATTTTGTCACAGTTATTGTCGCAAATAGCATAAAGGCAATCTAACTCGTAAAAATTTCTTACAAGATTTTTACCCCAATGACCACAACCAATAACTGCTATTTTCATAAGTCTAACTTTAAAAATAATAGCAAATTTTAGCTTTGCTATTTGATTTCTATATCAATGGCGTTACTTTCTTTACCATCTTCACGCCTTATAAAAGCTTTATATTTGCCTTTTTCAAATTCTTTTGTTGTTGCAATAGCAAAAGTAAAGATATCGTCTTTGACTTGTGCATTGCTTATAGACATTGTCATTTCTTCTGCATTTTCTGCATCATTTTTGAGAACTACAATACTAGATTGAGGATCAATTTTCTTTGCATTTAATGCAATTTCTGATCCAGCACTGATAGATATAGCTTCTTTAGGTACAACTAGTTCTGGTAAAAATATTTGTTCTGCTTCTATGAAAAATTGTTTTTCTGAAGCATCTGCTTTTTTAATTAATTTACCTTCTAGTTTATTACCCAAGCTTGATGCTTTGATGAATCCAGTAAATTCAAAACTTTCATTCATATTAGTGAAAATAGTATTGTCTTTTAAAAACATTATATTCCATAAGTTTTTGTTATTACCAGTGCTTCTCCATAAAAAACGATCACTAGAATTTTCAAAAACTAAAATTCCAACTGCATCTTGAAAACCTTTTTCTTTTGGTAAAAAACTTATAACAACTTCTTGTTCTTCACTAGCGTCTTCTTGGATTGATTTTGCGGTTCCTTTATATTCTCCTAGAGGTATATCAATTTTTTTTGTTAAGCCATATTCTTCTTTTATAGTTTCACAAGAGCTGATAAAAAAACAGATTGCAAAAGTGCATATTAATCTCAGAGAAAGTTTTTTAGATAAAGGAATCATTCTTTTAATTATAAAATAAAAAAGCTAGAGTGCAATTTCTTTACTGCTCATTAGACTTGTCTTCGAAATGCTTCTTTAGCTACAAGTAAACTCTGCTTTCTCGGACTCGTAAGCCTTGCTCTAAGCAATTCGTGACAAGTCTATTATAAAATAATAATTAGATGAAAGATATTTTCAAAAAAACAATTTTTTTATTGTCTGTTATTGTGATAACTTTCATTTCTTATCAAGGTTTTGATTTTTATAAAGATTTTTATATAAAAAAAAACAAGCAAACTCAGACTAATAAAGAAATAAAGATACCTTTTCAAGAAACAAAAACAATTTTAGTTTTGGGTGCTGATTCTCTTGTGCCCGGTAAATTGGCTGGTTGGCGTGGTCGTTCAGATTTTATTGCAGTTGTTTTTTTAGATCCAAATCAAGACAAAGTACATATTATGAGTGTGCCTCGTGATACCAAAGTAAGTCTCAAAAATCATGATATAAATCGTATCAATGCAGCAAATCAACTTGGTGGCTATAAGTTTGCAAAACGTGCAGTAAATCAGTTATTGGGAATTAAAATTGATCATGTTTTTGTATTTAGCCTTGAAGCGGCTTTAGAAATGTTTGATACTTTGGGAGAGGTGAAAATTTTTGTGCCTCAAGAAATGTACTACAACGATAATAAGGCTAATTTACACATCAATATTAAGCCGGGTTTACAAACAATGGATGCACGTGAATTGATGAATTTTGTGCGTTTTCGTAACAAGGATCGAGGAGATATTGCCAGAATAGAAAGGCAACAAGTCTTTTTTAGGGCAGCTTTAAGAAAAATCAAAGAACCAGAGGTGGTTTTTAGGATTCCAGATTTTCTTTTTAAGGCAAATAAGGTCTTTCAAACCGATATGGATTTTTCAGAAATGTTTCAATTGGGGCTATTGTTCAGGTCTATGGAGCTGGAAGATATAGAAAGTCATATTGTGCCCGGAGATTTTGGTTCTGATGGTAGTTGGATCGTGAAAAAACTTGAATTACAGGCTATTATGGATAGCATAAAACATGGATACAAAAGCCAAGCAAACTCCCAGAAAAAAAATTAAAGACAGAATCTTTGCATTTTGGCAGGGAAACAACAAAGATAGAATTTTACTTTTTGGAATTATAGCTTTTGTTTATTTAACAATAAAAGCTCTCGAAAATTTTGTACCAAATAGTTATTTAGAAAAACTACCTTCTGATGTGTCTTTAACCCTTGTTGCTGTAATCATTTTTATTATGGTGATTCATGCTATTTATATTTTTATTGCACAGTATCACCGCCGCAGAAACCCACACCCAATTGAGGGTAACTATGAACCAAGCGTAGATATTTTTATTTCAGCACATAATGAAGAGACGGTAATAAAAGATACTCTTGAATTTCTTGCAAAACTAAGCTACAAAAAATTAAAAATTTTTGCTGTCAATGACCGCAGTAAAGACCAAACTTCTGTTTTGATGCATAAGGTTGCTGAGCAATATCCAGAAAAAATCTTTATTTTAGATCGGGCATTTGATGCCTATCCCGGTAAGTCAGCGGCTTTGAATGATGCACTGAAAATTTCAAAAGCAGAGGTGATTTGTGTTCTTGATGCTGATGCTCGTATTGATGATGAGTTTTTACCAAAGATAGTTCAATATTTGGCAGACCCAACAGTTGCTGCGGTGCAATCACAAAAAGTGATTTCTAATCCAGAATTAAATCTACTAACTAAATGTCAGTTTCATGAATATGCCATGGATGCTTATTTGCAGATGGGTAGAGATAGTATTCGAGGATCGGTTGAATTGCGTGGTAACGGTCAATTGGTGAAACGTGAAGCAATCGAAGATGTAGGTGGTTGGAACGAAGAAACCATCACTGATGATTTAGATTTATCTACAAGCCTTCATGTCAACGCTTGGGATATTCGCTTTAGCCCTGATACAAAGGTTTTTGAGGAAGGAGTACCAACATTAAATGGTTTTATAAAACAAAGAAGACGTTGGGCTGAGGGTAGCATGAGGCGCTATCTAAATTATTTTTTGCAACTTTTAAAGCCGGGTAATTTAACTTTGGTACAAATTTTTGACACTTTTGCTTTTTTAAGTGAGTTTAGTATTCCACTATGGTTGAGTGTTGATATCTCTCTTGAGTTAGTTAGAATTTCCATGAGTGTTGAGTCCAGTTTTAATTTTAGTTTCTTGATGTTGATTTCTATGGGTTTATGGGCTGTTTTATTCGCTTCTCAGTTTAATGGCTTGAGAATTTACAAAAACTATGGCTTCTTGCAAGCTTTTTTCTATTCATTAGTGGGTGTATTTTACCTTTTATCAACTTGGGTTTATGTAATTATGCTCTCTTATAGAAAGATTCTTTTTAGCCGTACTGTGGGTACTTGGACAAGAACTGAACACGGTAAAGCGAAGAAAGCTTAAATAAAATTAATTTTCAACACAGGGCGAAACTTGTATTACGTATAGCATAGGTGTATAATAATCTTCAAGCATTTATCGCATCTAGCTGATCGTAATGATAAATTTAGTCGAAAAATCAATAAATTTAAAAGTGTTTGGCCAAAACAAGGCACAAACTATGATGGCTATGATGATGATGATGCAAAACAATTCATTACGAATTTACTAAGTACTAACGGTCGATAATATCCAGCTAGATGTGGTCCAAGTGCAAAAGGACAACACTCTTGAAAATATCATCGGTTACCGAGAATAACGCCTTAAAAGAAAATATTTCTGATAATAATGCTGTTGCTAATCTAACTAATACAACTGCAGATGCTGTTGTGCTTGAAAGATCATCAGCAATTAATAAAGCTAATTTAGAGAAATTACTTGTTCAAGAAAATCAAGATCTAAAGCCAGAAGAAGCGCAGTTGAATTTTTGGGCACAGAATTTGGCTCCTGAGTGGAATCAAAAAAACAATTTATTGACTAATATCAAACTAAATTATCCTCATTGGTTTAATATCGCAACAGTAGCTCTGCACGCACTTGGTAGTTCTTTACCTTCAATGCCTTTTATCCCGAAAAAAATCTCATTAGCTTTTCGTAAATCAGCAATTCTTTTTTCTCAATGGTGTATTCCTTTTTCTAAATTACATAATTTTTTCGAAGCTTGGAAAGGTAATCGTTTCTATGAGGCTGTTGCTAGAGTCTTACCAAATTTATTTTTGCCATTTTTGCCATTTCATAATTTTCAATTAGCTTATGGTTTAAGTTCTGGTATCAATGTTGTTCATGAGCATATAAAAAGTAGAGTTGGTGGTTTGTCAGACAAAGATAGCATGAAGCAGAATATAAAAAAAATCAATGAAGGTTTACAGTTTGCCATCAAAGATTTATTTCATGGTGGTAATAAAGTAACAACCAAAGAAAGAGTAAAACTTGGTCTTACTTTAGGTGGTGGTGCGGCAATGATTTTAGGCGCTGTGCCTACTTTACTTTTTGATCGCCAAGGTTTAAATGATGGTTTTGCAAAATTCTTTGGTACTATTCGTTCGCTTGGTGGTTTCTTTGGTGATTTAAGTATTACTTTATTCCCTTCTAATCCAATTGAGAATTTGAGGAAAAAAGAAAGAGCTATTGGTGGTATTTATTTGGTACCAACTTTTATGGATGCGGCTCAAAGATGGATGAACCAAGCCCCTGAAACAAATGAAATCTTTAATCATTTTAAATCTGCTTTAAATACTATTGCTGAATTAACTTGGACTCATTTCTCAACTTTAGAAAACCATAATCAAAATAGTAAAAAAGAAAAAATTGCGACTGCTTCTTCTGTGCAAACAATACACAAAGCAAATGATTACAGTGTGCCAACTTTACAGGCGGCTTAAAATTTTTTCTACCTCTTCTTTGTCATCAAAATGAATAGTTTCTTGAGCTAAAATTTGATAATTTTCGTGACCTTTACCAGCAATAACTATAATGTCTTGGCTTTGCGCTTCTTGAATAGCAGTAGTAATAGCTTCTTTTCTATCAATAATGACTTTTGTTTTTTTTAGATCTGGAATTCCCGTTAAAATATCAGCAACAATTCTTTCAGGGTCTTCAGACCTTGGGTTGTCTGAAGTGATATAAACTTGGTCAGCATAATCATATGCAATTTTACCCATTATAGGTCTTTTGGTGATATCACGATCGCCACCACAGCCAAAAACACAAATCAATTTACTCTCTTTGCTTGTTAAAACTTTTGCACCTTTTAAAACATTAACTAAACCATCAGGCGAGTGCGCATAGTCAATGATACAAAGCGGACTAGAAGCTGTTTTGATGGTTTGAAAACGTCCGGGCACAATTTCGATATTAGCAAATATATTTTTTATAATATCTAAGTCAATACCTTCGTTAATGGCAACAGCAATAGCGAACATTGAATTATAAATATTAAATTCGCTATTTAATTTTGTTTCAATATGAATTTCGCCAATATCTTTTACTTTTAAGTTATAGCTCAAACCATAAAAATCATATTCAATATTAGATGCATATAAGTCAGCATCTGAGTTTTTGGTGCTTACACTTATGATTTTTAATTCTTTTTTTTCTGCGAGTGCTTTAAAATCATTAAAATATTTATCGTCAGCATTTAAAATTGCAAATTCTTTGGTTTGTTCAAAGATTTTTGCTTTTGCAGAAAAATATTTATCCATGGTTTTATGGTAGTCAAGATGATCTTGAGTTAGGTTTGTAACTATTGCGTATTTAAAATTTAAAAAAGCCACACGGTATTGCTCAAGTGCGTGAGAGCTTACTTCCATGGCTAAATATTTAAATTCACTTGCAACAATATTTTTTATAATTCTTTGCACTTCTTTGTTTTGAGGAGTAGTATTGCCTTGATCAAGGTAGCTTGAGTTTAAAGTTTTTCTAAGACCCATAGTACCTAAAATGGCACAAGAGGTTAAAAGATTTTGAATTAAATGTGTTACTGTTGTTTTGCCATTGGTCCCGGTTACACCAATTAGACACAGTTGTTCAGAGGGTCTGCCGTAAAAGATATTGGCAATTTCCGCAAGTTTTAAACGAGTATCATGATGAGTTTCAAAATCAATCACGTATTGAGAAAACAATTTATCATAATGCTCTTTGTTGCTTTGATATTCGTTTTCATCAAGCACAATTAAACTTGCACCAAGCTCTAAAGCGTTTTTGATATAGCTATGACCATCAAGATTTACACCTTTAATAGCAACAAAAATAGAATTTTTTACTATTTTTCTTGAATCATAAGCAATGTCTGCATATTTAGTGTAGTCAATATTTTGCACTGCTTTAATTATACAAAGAAAATTATTTGTATAATTAGAGCCATGCTAAAAAAAAGGCTTATTCCATGTTTAGATGTAGATAAAGGGCGTGTTGTCAAAGGTGTTAATTTTGTTGATATTAAAGATGCTGGTGATCCTGTAGAATTAGCTTATAAATATTATAAAGACGGAGCAGACGAAATTTGTTTTTTGGATATTACGGCAACATCTGATGAGCGCAAAGCTACTTATGAAATTATTTCAGAGACTGCTCGCAATATTTTTATTCCATTAACTGTTGGTGGCGGTGTCAATAGTATTGCTGATGCTGATAAATTACTCAAAGCAGGTGCTGATAAAGTTGGTGTGAATTCTGCTGCTATTAAAAACCCAAATTTGATTAAAGATATTTCTGAAAATTTTGGAGCTCAGTGTATGGTTATTGCGATTGATGTGAAACAAACTGGCGCCACAAAATCAGGTTGGGAAGTTTTTGTTAAAGGTGGTCGCGAAGCAACAGGAATTGATGCACAAGAATGGATTTTAAGAAGTGTTGATCTGGGTGCAGGTGAAATTTTACTTACAAGTATGGATGCTGATGGTACTCAAAAAGGTTATGATATTGAAATAACTAAATTTGCTAGTACACGCACTGGCGTTCCTGTGATTGCTAGTGGGGGAGCGGGTTCTGTGCAGCATATTAAAGATGTTTTTGAACATGCAAAAGCTGATGCTGCGCTCTTAGCATCAATATTGCATTTTGGTACAGTGACCATAAAAGAAATTAAAGATTATTGTTATTAAACAAATCTATTGAATTTGTTTAATGACATCAAAGATTGGTAAGTACATGGCAACAACGATAGCCCCAACAATACCACCAAGAACTACTATAAAGATTGGCTCCATCAATGAGGTTAATGACTCAACTGCGTTATCAACTTCTGTATCATAAAAATCTGCAATTTTTTCAAGCATATTTTCAAGTTCCCCAGATTCTTCTCCTATGGAAACCATTTGAGTAACCATTGGTGGGAAAATTTCTGATTTGCCAAGTTGAGTACTAATTTCGCCACCTTCTTCAGTTTCTTTTTGTACTTCAACAATTACTTTTTCCAATACGGCATTGTTGGCAGATTCTTTTACTACTTCAAGTGCTGTAATAATTGGAACACCAGACTGAATCAAAGTTCCAAACGTTCTGGTAAATCTAGCAACAGCAACTTTTCTTGTGATATCTCCAAAGATTGGGACTTTAAGCATAAAGTTATCAAGTGTGTACCTGCCAGTTTCAGTTTGATACCATTGTTTAATTGACTGCACTATAAACCAAACAGCGACAATGACTGGTATAACCCAAGGCGAGCGAATAAAATTACTAACATCAATAAGTGCTTGTGTAAAAGCTGGTAATTTACCACCAGTGCCCGCAAAAATTTCTGAAAATTTTGGCAAAATAAAAGTTAACATAAACCAAACAACAACACTAGAAATGATTACTACTGTAATTGGGTAAGTCATTGCTGTTTGTACTTTGTGAGTAAGTTTGCTTCTAGCTTCTAAAAATCCTGCAAGCCTATTTAATACTTGATCTAAAACACCACCGGCTTCACCTGCTTTCACCATAGCTATGTAGAGACGATCAAAGGCGTCAGGAAACTTCGTCATAGATTCAGATAGAGGTATACCTTGTTCCACATCGTTTTTGATTTCTTTTAAATATTCAGCGAGTTCTTCTGACTCTGTTTGGTCAATTAATACAGTAAGCACTCTTAACATGGCAATGCCGGCTTCGATCATTGAAGCAAATTGTCTAGAGAAAATTACCATATGGTTGAGTTGGAATTTTCTTTTTGAACAAATTTAGTTCTTGTTTTTTTTGTTTATTTAATTTCGAACCAGCTTTTGTACGTACACTTAAAATTCTCAAATGAATTACCCAAAGACCTTGCTTCTTCAAGGAAAATTTTGCAACTTCTTCATTTGCAGCTTCAATTTCTCCAGATTGAGTTTTGCCTTTTGCGTTTTTCGCTAAATATTTATAAACAGCCATATTCTTTGAGTACTTATTATTATTTTAGTTCTAAATATATTTTTACCCAAATAAAAAAAGATTTTTATTTTAAGATAATAGTGCTAAGCTTGCAAGTCTCTGCAATTAAAAGCTTTTTTCTTGGTATATCTAAATTAAGTGCTTTATTTAGCTCTTGTTTGCATAATATGAAATATCAAAATTTACTAGAACTTTTTTTAAAAAGGGCCGCTAAATATTCAAACAAAACAATGATGCGTTATCAAAAACGTTTTGATAAACCATTTTCATATTTCACATGGAATGAAATTCAATATCGAGTTACTAATATTTCTCTTGGTTTACAAGAATTAGGAGTAAAAAAAGCAACAAATGTTGGTTTACTCTCTATTACCTGTCATCATTGGTTGCCTTGTGATTTTGCTATTTTAGCCCTAGGTGCTGTGACAGTTCCTCTGTATCATAATGCAACACCTGATGCTATTGAATATATTGTTAATCATGCCGAATTAGAAGTTGTGATTGTTCATGACAAAATACAATTACAAAAAATCAGGCAAGTCTGGGATAGATTACCCAATTTAAAATATGCGGTTGTCATGGAGGATCGTGGTGATATTCCAGAAAATGATCCTAAAATTTTGACTTTAGATCATTTGGAAAAATTAGGTCAAGAACAATTTAGAAAAGATCCAAAATTTTTATCACATCAAGTGCCTAAAATTTATGCAGACGACATCGCAAGTATCATCTATACTTCTGGTACAACAGGTGTTCCTAAGGGTGTTGTCTTAACGCATAAAAATATTTTAGTTGCAGCTTTATCTTTTTATGAGTATGTGCCTCTTGAAGAAGGAATGAAAACTTTGTCTTTTTTACCTCTAGCTCATGTCTTTGAGAGAATTGCATCTGAAATGTATGGTATTGATCAAGGTGTAGTTTTTCATTTTTGTGAAAAAATTGAACATTTACCAAAACTTTTAATTCAATCTGAATGTCAATTAATGGATGTAGTGCCAAGGATTTTAGAAAAGATCCAAGAAAAAGTTTTATTAAAAGTAAGCCAAGCATCTAAATTACAACAAAGAGTGTTTAATGAGGCAATTGCAGTTGGTGTTGAATGGGCAAAAAGAAAAATTCAAAGAAAAAAAATTTCTTGGCAATTAGAGTTCAAATATTCAGTTGCAAAAAAAATGGTTTTGGATAAAGTAAAAGCGCAAATTGCTCCAAATGTAAAGATTTTTGTAGTTGGTGGTGCACCTTTTTCTATGGATACTGCTTATTTCTTTAAAGCTATTGGTTTTAATGTTGTTGAAGGTTATGGTCTTACTGAAACTTCTGCACCTATTACGGTGAATCCTCCATGGGCAAATAAACCTGGTACAGTTGGTATTCCTTTTAGGCATTTTGATTTGAAGATTGCTGATGATGGAGAAATTATTTGTAAAGGTGATTCGGTTTTTCAGGGTTACTATAAAGATCAAAAAGCAACAGATGAGGTGCTACATGAAGGTTGGTTCTATACTGGTGATTTAGGTGCTATTGATGAAGAAGGCTATCTGACTATTACTGGGCGTAAAAAAGATTTGATTATTACTGCAGGAGGTAAGAATGTGTCTCCGGTACTTGTTGAAAATACTCTATTACAAAGCAAATATTTAACTCAAGTTGTTGTTTTGGGTGATAGAGAAAAATATTTAGCTGCTTTAGTTGTTATCAATGAAGAAGAAATAAATTTATGGCTTCAAAATGAAAATATACATTTCCCCGATGACGTTAAAGTGCAAAATTTAATTCAAGTACAAGACTTAATAGAAAGTCAAATTAATAAATTTAACCAAGATTTGATGCAGTATGAGCAAGTTAAAGCCTTTCATATCTTAGATCATGAGTTAACAGTTGATAGTGGTGAGCTCACGCCAACACTAAAAGTTAAAAGAAATGTTGTCAGAAAGAGATATGCTGATATCATTAAGCCATTGTTCCAAAAAACAAATCCAACTGCAAAAGCATAGAATCAAATGGCAAAAGCAATATTGTGTTTAAATTTAGTCCATAGACTTGAGGATAATCCTCTGTTTATTTATTGTGCAAAAAATAATCTTGAAGCTCTACCAATTATATTTTTTCAAGAATCTGTTTTGAGTAATTTGGGAGCTGTTGAGAAACTAGCTTTGCATGAGAGTTTGAAAGCTTTTGAAAAACAACTTGATAAAAAATTGATTTATATTAGTTCAGAAGAAGAGTTAGAGCAGTTGGTTAATTTAGAAAAACCAAGTCATTTTTTGTATAACTTTACTGTTGACCCTCGCTTTAATTATGACTTCGAAGAGCTTGCTCTGGATTTTCCTGAAATAAACTTTGTGCAAGTCTTTGCAAGTAACATTTTTAATTTTGATAAAATCCAAAATAAATCTGGAAAAGTTTTTAAGGTTTTTACACCTTTTTATAAAAATTGTTTAACGCGGGTTAATGAATTTATAGTGGATCAATTAAAAGATCAATTAAGTACTGATATTAAAGCACACGTGAAAATCAAGAAATCAAAATTTACTTCAAATTTAGATAAATTTGCCTTGCTTGGTTCAAATGCAAAGTGGAATCAAGCTTGGCAAAAAAAAGTAATGCAATATTGGCAAGTGAGTCAAGAGCAAAGTTTGCTTGCATTGCATGATTTTATTGATGTAAAAGCTACTGAGTATGCCTTGCAGAGAGATTTTCCGTCAGTGGCTGCAACTTCAAAGCAATCTTTGTTTTTACATTTAGGTGTGATTAGCCCTTTTAGAATTTGGTTTGATGTTGAACAAGAAAAAATTAAAACAAAAAATGCTTCAGAGAAATATGAGCCTTTTTTGAGACAGCTTTGTTGGCGTGAGTTTGCAATGTATATTTTGTATCATTTCCCATCTTCAAATTCAAAAAATTTAGATGAGAGGTTTAATAAGTTTTCCTGGAAAAAAAATAAAGCTTTTTTGACTGCTTGGCAAAAAGGATTAACTGGTTTTCCTATTGTTGATGCTGGTATGCGCGAGCTTTGGGAAACTGGCTGGATGCACAATCGAGTCAGAATGATAGTAGGTTCTTTTTTAGTAAAAGATTTGATGATTACTTGGCAAGAGGGTGCCGCTTGGTTTAAAGATACTTTGATTGATATGGATGAAGCTAATAATTCTATGGGCTGGCAATGGGTTGCAGGTTCTGGTGTTGATGCGAGTCCTTATTTTAGGATTTTTAATCCAATGACTCAAAGTGAAAAATTTGATAAGAATGCTGATTATATTCGTAAATGGATTCCTGAGCTTGCAAAGCTTGATAACAAATGGATACATAGACCTTTTGATGCGCCTGAGTTGATTTTAAAGTCAGCTAATATTGAGTTGGGCAAAGACTATCCAAAGCCTTTAGTAAATCATGATATGGCTCGAAAAGAAGCCTTGGAAGCTTTTAAAGCTCTAAAAAATTAAAAACTCGTGCTTCAGTATCTTCAATTTCAATTGTAATTTTTTCTATTTTTGTGTCTTCTGTTGCAAATTGTTTTTTTATTGATGTATCTAATTTTTCAGCCCATTCAATAAAAATAATTTTAGTTTCTGACATATTAAGAATCTCGTAAAACTCTTCAAGAAATAAAGGTACTTGATATAAATCATAGTGAAAAAACATGAATTCTTGACCTCGATACAAATGAGCCCCAGTAAAAGTTGGGCTTGCAACCTTAAGCTCTTTGTCAAATGAATTAACAAGGCTTCTAATAAAAGTTGTTTTACCAGAACCCATACCGGCTTCAAAGAAAAAAATTTGATTTTTAAAAGTTTTTGCATTTTCTAAAATGCTCTTTTTAATTGTCAGGCAAAGATTTTCTAGTGCATTTAAATCTTTGATTATTGTTTGCATTGTTACTTTAATTTTTTGTCTAGGGGTTGAGGAATTTCTAAACCTTCACCACCAATTTTTTCTGCAAGTATGCCATCGATATATAAATATACAGCTCTGCCTTTTGCCGCAGTTAGAGCTGTCTCACGTAATTGTCTAAAGCGAGCTTGCATAGTTTCTGAGCCGCCTCCGCTCATAAACTGACCAGAGATATTGATATTTACTTTGTCTTTTAGTTCCTCAACATTTATTAAACGTGTTCCTTCTGGAATTTCAGTATTAAGTTTTAATTTTTCTTGTTCTTCTTTGCTTGGTCCTAAAAATAAAGTCTTGATAGCTGTTTCATATCTGGTTCTACCAGTGTTGATTTTTCTTACTACAGGTATCAATACAACACCAAGCTCATCAGATGCTTTTGTAAAATAGATAGTTACTTTTTTTGTACTTGATTTATAGCTTTTTTGAGTTGCTTTTTCTTGGTTTGGTTTTGTGTTTGAACAAGCCAAAAAAGAAGTAGTTAAAAAGCAAAGTATGAGTAATTTTTTGAACATTGATATTTATAATTTTACATCATGCATTGTAATTAAAGAATTTTGTATAATATTAATTAGTTTATGAAGAAAAAAATATTATTTTTATGTTTAGCTCTGGTTTTTTGCCTTAGTTCAAGGGTTATGGCTGCTGATGCTAGCTTAAAACTGGCAGTTATAGATTCTACAAAGATTCTTCGGGAATACAAAAAAGCTCAAGATCTTTTGAAAAATTTGAAACAATCTGAAATGAAGTTGAATCAATTGATGATGCAAAAAAAGCAAGAAATTGAATTAGCTAAGCAACAAAATAAAACTGAAACAGAAATACAAATGATGGCTGAAAAAATTCGTATGGAAATTGAGCCTCAAGCAAAAAAAATCGAACAAGAATCTCAAGCAAAGAGTGATGAAATTGAAAAGATCGTAAATGAAGTGATAAAAAATTATGCTACTAAATTAAAATTTGATTTGGTTGTTGTAAAAGAAGCAGTTTTACATGGTGGAGTTGATATTACAAATGAAATTATTAAAGAACTTAACAAGTAAATTTTTTCTTGCATTATTGTTGCTATCAATGGCTATGCCTTGTTTTGCTAATTCTAAAATGGCTGTTGTTGATTTGACGAAAATTTACCAAGATTATTATTTGGTCAAAGAAGCAAGTTTAAAAATAGAAGAAGTGCAAGAGTCTTTAAAAAGAATTTTACTGACTGCGGAAACGGAAATGAAAGAATTATCTACAAAATATGATGCTGAAAGTGTTGCAAAAAAAAGTCAAATTCAATCTAGTATTGATGACAAAGTGGAAGAATTTCATGATGTAAAAGAAGATTACAACAGAAGAATCAATGCAAATATTCAAAATGCAGTTGATAAAATTGCCGCAGAGCAAGGTTTTGTAGCTATTTTAGATAAGTGAGTGTCTTTGTTTGATGTTAATGATGTTACTAGTGAAGTTTTAACTAAATTAGAAAAGGTGAAAAAATGAAATTAAAAGCAATATTAGAACTTTTAGATGCTGAGCTTGCTGGTGATGAAAATTTTGAAGTTGTTGGTATTGCAAGTGTGCCTGAATTGGCGCAAGAAAAAGAAATTGCTTTTGTTTTTTCGCATAGATTTTCGAAAGCAAAGAAGTTTTTAAATAAAAGTCAAGCTAAGGTTTTAGTGATTTCAAAAGCCTTATTTACTGACAATAATTTTCAAGAGTTTTTAAAAGAACAAAATTTAAACCTAGTTTTAGTTGAGCGCCCAAAATTTGCTTTGGCGCAACTCCTGCCTCATTTTGCCAAAGAAAGATTTAAGCCAGTTTTGATTCATGCAACAGCAGTCATAGATGAAAGCGCGCAAATTGCTGATAATGTTTCAATTGGAGCATTAAGTTTTATTGGTCCAAATGTTGTTATTGAAGCTGGTACTGTTATTCATGCAAGAGTTACTATTAATGCAAACTCTAAGCTTGGCAATTATTGCGTTATTCATAGTGGTGTTGTCATTGAAGACCATACTGAAATTGGTGATAGGGTTGAGATTCATGCAAACGCTGTCATTGGTTCTGATGGATATAGTTATAGTACTCAAGATGCAACCAATTTAGAAAAAATGCAAAATGGTGATTTTAGTTTTAATATGGATCGTCAAATTCAGCACAAGGTTATTTCGAATGGTAATGTTGTCATTGAAAATGATGTTGAGATTGGTGCCAATACTTGTATTGATAGAGCAACTTTAGCGAGCACGAGAATTCAAGAAGGTACAAAGATTGATAATTTATGTCAAATTGCACATAATGTACAAATTGGTAAGGATTGTTTAATCATTGCACAGACCGGGATTGCAGGTAGCGCTGAGATCAAAGATCGAGTTACTATTGCTGGTAGCTGTGGTATTGGTGATGGAGTTACTATTAATAATGATGTAGTGGTTGGTGCTTTTAGTGCTGTCAATTCAGACCTTGACCCATTTTTGCCAGTTTTGGGTATACCAGCTGTTCCATATGGTGAGTATATGAAACGTCATAGGTATTTAATGAAACTTCCTAAGATGGGAGAAGATATTAGAAAATTAAAATCTGCAAAAAAATAATTTGACTATAAACTTAGTCTTGATTCCAATTGAGAGCACCTTTTTTCCAAGCGTATACTAAACCAAGAATTAAAATCGCAACAAAAATAAAGGCTTCGATAATAATAAAGCTTCTATTACCGGTTGCAACATTAAATAAATTTGCCCATGGCATTAAAAAAACAAATTCAACATCAAAAACAATAAAAATTATGGCAAAAAGGTAGTATTTTATATCAAATTGCACCTGTGCACCCATTTCACTTGGCATACCACATTCGTATACTTCAGTTTTTTTGCCGCCGGGATTAAAAATGCCAAATACTCTTTGTATTACAGCACTTAGCCCAAGCAAAATTAGGCCGTTTACTAGTGCCACAAGCGAGATTAATCCAATTTGTCCAATTTCCACGTTATTATTGTACTCTAATTTTTTAAAAAATTAATATACATTAATGCCAATTTCACAAGTTTTCAGGAAGCTTGACCGTCTTATCTTGCCGCTAGGCTTTTACGTTTTTGATAAAGTTCAAGGGTATTTTTTAACAGCATTGCAACTGTCATTGGTCCGACTCCGCCCGGGACTGGTGTTATAAATTCAGCTTGATTTTTTGCTTCAGCAAATTCAATATCACCAACTAGCTTTCTTTTGCCATCAACCTCTATTGCATTAATACCGACATCAATGACAACAGCCCCTTCTTTGATGAGCGAACCTTTAATGAATTCTGCTTTGCCAATTGCCGCAATCACAATATCTGCATTTTTAATTTCCTTGTCAAGATTTTTTGTTTTGCTGTGTGCCATAACAACAGTGGCATTGGCATTGTTAAGTAATAGTGCAATTGGTTTACCAACTAAAGTGCTTCTACCAATAACAATTGCTTTTTTTCCTTGTATCTCGATTTGATAACGTTTTAAAAGTTCCATGCATCCTTTTGGTGTGCATGGTTCTATGGCATCTTTTGATTTACTCAGCAGTTTGCCTAGATTTGTTGTGGTCAGCCCATCAACATCTTTTGTTGCAGAAATTGCATCAATAATTTCTTGGGTATCAGCACTTAAGCTTGCAGGAAGAGGTAACTGTAATAAAATTCCATCAACCTTATCATCATTGTTATAGCTTTGAATAACCTCAATCAATTCTGCTTTTGTAATATCATGTGCAAGTTCAGATTTAAACGAATTGATACCTACTGTCGTGCAGGCTTTTTGTTTTGAGTTGACATAGTAATGACTAGCTGGATCGTCACCAACAATAATGACAGCAAGACCCGGTTTTCTCTCTGTAAAAGAAGAAATTTCAGCTGTTAATTCAGCTTTGATAGTTTCAGCAGTTGTTTTTCCGTCAATTAGTGTCACCATAATTTTGATTTTAGCACTTTTAAAAATAGACTAGCTCTAGCTTGTTAGTATTCAACCTTTACTAATGTAAGTCCAGCAGCTGGAGCTGTAAAGCATGCTGATTTATCATCAAGGGCATTGCCTTTGCCAATATAAATTAATTCACCTACCATGCGGCGCACCATGTTTCTTAAAAAACGATTTGCTTTGATATGAAATTTGAAACATATTTTTGACTCTTGTATTAATTGTGCTTGATAAACATTGCAAATAGTATTTTTTTCTTCATCATAGTTATTTTCTTCTTTGCTATAGCGAGAAAAATCTTGCTCCCCTAAAAAATATTGACAATGTGCTTGCATTTTTTCAAAATCTAATTTTTCTGTGAACCATGCAAGTGAATCTGTCCTAAGAACAGGTCTTTGTGCTCTTACAAAAATTTTATATAAATATTCTCTTGCCGTAGCATCAAAACGAGCATTAAAATCATCATTAGCTTCTTCTATTTTGGTAATAGCCATATCCTCTGGTAGATTTGCATTGAGCATCAAGGAGATCGCAGAAAAATCTTTTTTAAAAAAATCTTCTAGACTTTCAGCAAATTTAAAATTGACAACCTGACCAATAGCATGCACTCCTTGGTCTGTTCTACCAGCAAAAGTCGTTTCTATTTTTGTTTTCAACAATTTTTCTAAAGTTTTTTCTAATTCACCTTGTACTGTTCGTAAAGCTTGAGCGGAATTTTGAATTTGTGAACCTGAAAAATCTTTTCCATTATATTCAAGCAGAAATTTATAGTTAGGCATTTTATTTAGCTATTTTTTCTCCAACTTCTTGAAAGCGATCGATATCCAGATGGTTTCCAATGACAAGTAAGTAATCATCTGGTTGCAAGGTTGTTTGCGGCGTTAAAGTTAAACTAAAATCTCCACCTGCTCTGCGAATTGCCAAAATATTCAAACCATAGCTTGATCTAATATTAGTTTCTGATAATGATTTGCCATGAAACTCTTTTGGTAGCATAACTTCAGCAATACTAATATCTTCACTTAAAGCAAATTCATCTAAAGTGTTAAGCCCAATGATTTGTTTTGCAAGGCTTCTACCCATTTCAGCTTCTGGGTAAACGATTTTTTCAACGCCAAGCTTATCTAAAATTTTTCCATGCATCTCTGTTGAGGCTTTAGCAATGATTTTTTTGACACCAAGTTCTCTTAAATTTGCGGTTACCAAAACACTATCTTCAATGCTCGAACCAATGGCAACAATCACAGCTGCGAATTTTTCAATCTCGATTTTTTTTAGGCTATTAGAGTCAGTTGCGTCTAATTGCATGGCATTATTAATCAGCTTGGCATCTATGACTGTTTGTACGGCATCAATTGAATCGTCAACACCTAGAACATCGTGACCATTTTCATATAAAACTTTAGCTACATTTGATCCAAATCTGCCAAGTCCAATCACTAAAAAATTTTCTTTTTGTAACATCTTGCTAACCTTTTGTGCTGACAACAACTGTTGCAACTCTCAAAACTCTATCTTTTACTTTAAACCCTTTTTTGAGGACTTCTAATATTGTACCCTCGTCTTTGTCATTATCCGGCATGCTACTAACAGCTTCATGTAACTCTGGATTAAATAAAATATTGGTTTCAATCTCTTCTAAACCAACGTTTTTCAAGCACATTAACAATTGTTCTTGTAACATATTGATGCTTTTGATAATTTCTTGAAAATCAGTATTTTCGTTAAGACTTTTTTTAGCAAAATCAAAATTATCTAAGGCTGGTAATATACTTTCTAGTGTATTTATTGCAGCATATTTGTTGATATCTTGTTTCTCTCTATTAAAACGGTTAATCATGTTTTGTTGATCAGCCCAAAGTCTTTTGTATTGATCTTCTAGCTCAGCATATTTAGTTGCTAAATCATCTTCTGAGCTTTTTTCTTTTTGACTTTGCTTTTCCCACTCTTCATTAACTTCTTGTTTTTGCGCATCAAGATTTTCTTCTTTGTTTGCATCGTGCAAGTCATTCAATTCTGATTCTGTGTTATTTTGCATACTTTTAATTATAACAAGGCTTTAAAGCTGAAGTTCATGTAGCTTAAATACAGGCCCTTCTTTACAGGCTCTAAGATAATTTTTATTAGGAAAATATTTAGGATTGGTCTTGCAAACGCAGGCAAGACAAGCACCAACACCGCAGCCCATCCTTTCTTCCATCGTTATGTAGGCGTTTTTTTCTTCAGGGATTATTTTTTGTAATGTATTGAACATGGCAGTTGGTCCACAAGAATATAAATAATCAAAATCTAAAGTCAATGTGTCAGTAACAAAGCCTTGGTGACCAATACTGCCATCAACACTTGCTATAACTAGATCTCCGAGTTGTGCAAACTCTTTTGTATAAAAACTTTCTTCTTTATTTCTAAAGCCCAAAAAACTTTTTATTTTTGCACCTTTTGCTTTGAGTTCTTTAGCTAAGTAATAAAGTGGTGGAACACCGATGCCACCTCCAACTAAAAATATTTGTTCATTTTCTTTGACATTTAAATCATAGGCAACGCCAAGTGGTGCCAGCATGTTAATAAAGTCACCAGGCTTTTTTTCACTGATTAATTGAGTTCCAGCTCCTTCGACTCTATATAAAATAGTCAATTCAGTTTCATTGTCTGCAATATCGCAAATGCTCATTGGGCGTCTAAGTAAAGGGTGAATATTTTCAGAGCATTTCAGGTGTAAAAATTTGCCAGCTTGAAAAACATTCTTTTTGAAGTCACCAATTAATTTAAGCTCAAAAATATTTTTTGCAATTTCAATGTTTGATTTGATTTCGTAATCTTTGACAATCATTCTTCTATAGCCCTTTCTAGGAGTGCCATTCTAATTGCAACTCCATTTCTTACTTGTTTGAAAATCATTGATTTTTTATCTTCAACTACATCACTATCGATTTCAATATCTCTATTAAAGGGTGCAGGATGCATAATAATTGCATTTTCTTGCATAGTTGAAAATCTTTCTTTTGTTAAACCATAAGCTTCAAAGTACTCATTTTTTCCAGAATCACTTGACCAATCAAAATCACTTTTACGAGGGTGTCTTTCTCTTTGTACTCTAAGCATCATGACAACATCAGCATTGGCAATGGCATCATCAACATTTGTGACTTTGACATTGTCTGTCATTAACATTGAATCTTTTTCTGGTAACAAAAATTCTGGTCCAGCAATAAATATTTCATTATTGTATTTTGTATGCGCGATGATATTTGAGTTGGCAACTCTAGAATATTTTATATCACCAATAATAGCTATTTTTAAATCTGTGATTCTTTGAAAATGTTGCTTGATAGTTAACAAATCTAATAAAGCTTGGGTGGGATGCTCATTTGCGCCTGCACCAGCATTGATGATGCTTAAATTAAGCATTGGTGTTACTTCGTGTAGAATATTTTCTTCTTTGGTTCTAATGATGGCAACATTTACCCCCATAGATTCCAAGGTCTTTAAGGTGTCATACATTGACTCACCTTTTTGTGTACTTGATGTACTAGGCTCAAAATTTAAAATATGATAACCAAGTTTTTTTGCGGCAACCTCAAAAGAAAACCTTGTTCTTGTACTAGATTCGAAAAATAAATTGCACACTAAAGGGTTATCAAGCTCTTTGATGTTTTTTGATACTCTAAAGTTTTTTTCTTGAGACCAAAATTCTCCTCTTTCTAAAATCGCATCAATTTTTTCTTTTTCAAGATCTTTAAGTAGAATTAAACTCTTGCCCATAAGTTAGCCTAAAAACTCTTTTGTATCCTCAATCCATGCGCCACCATAAACTTCTTGGAAGTTTTCTGGATCGTAAAAAACCAATGCCTGACCGGGTGTAATTGCAGAAACGGGTTCTTGAAAATCAACTTGAACTCGATTGTCTTCAAGCATAGTTACTTTTGCTAAAGAAGGGTCTGAGTTATAGCGGATTTTCACAAGTGATTGAAATTCTTTTGCTAAATTTTTACTGATAAAGTTTATGTTTTTACCAAAGGCTTGTTGCCCTTTTATATGATCTTTATTGCCAACATAGACAGTGTTATTTTTTGAATCAATTTCTACTACATACAAAGGTTCTTTATGGGCAATACCAAGTCCTTTTCTTTGTCCATAGGTGTAATTGTAACTTCCTGTATGTTGACCTAATACTTCTTTGCTTTCAACATGAATAATGTCTCCATGCTTTTCGCCTAAAATTTTTGTTAGGTACTGAGAGTTAGTCATACCATTGGTGACGAAACATATATCCTGAGATTCTGGCTTGTCGGCAACACAAAGCTGGGCCTTTTGAGCGATTTCTCTAATTTCATCTTTGTCTAAATCAGCTAAAGGAAAAACGGTCTTACTTAGCTGTTCATCTGTAAGTCCCCAGAGCATATAGCTTTGATCTTTATGTTCTTCTTTGGGTCTTAATAAAAGAAATTGCTCATTTGATTTAGTCAATTTAGCGTAGTGTCCTGAGGCTAAGTGAGTTGCACCAAGTTTGTTTAGTGAATAACTTAGTAAAGAACCCCATTTAACATCGTTATTGCAACTAATACAGGGAATTGGGGTTTCGCCTTTAGCGTAGGATTCATGAAATTCTTTGATGATGCCAGTTGCAAAATCTTGTCTTAAATCAATGGCATGATGTTCAACACCAAGTTGGTCACAGACTTTGACCGCATCAATTAAACCATCATCGCAGCAACGTCCGCCACCAGAAATAATCCAAGCAGTAATTCCAAAAACATTATAGCCAGCTTCTTTTAATAAATACAAAGCAACAGAACTATCAACTCCGCCACTCATAGCAACAGCAATTTTTGCTGTTTTTTTATCGGGCAAAAAATTTTCTAGGTTATTCGAACTAGAAGCCAATTGCGTCATAGCTTATTACATTTTAACCTACAGATCCCCCGAATAGACCTCTTGAAGCTTGAAAATAGATTAAATACTTTATAGAGCTTAAATAAACTCATGGGTCTAGCACTTATAGATACCTATATTTAAAGGAAATCTTTCTTTTTGTAGGAGGAATTAACTATGATGAACCTTGGACGTTTGAGCACTGGCCAAAAATATAATTTTTATAAGAATAATATTGTTCAAAATCAAGTTGATTTTTCTAAAAAAAGTTTACAAGTTAATACAGGAAAAAGATATTTAAATAACTATAGTCAATATGGTGGCACTCGAGATTTATCAATTGTTAATAGTGAGCTTGGTGCTTTAGATCAAACAATTCAAAATACTTCTATCGCTTCAACAGAACTTGGCTTAGCAGAAACAGCTTTAAATAGTATGAAAGAATTATTAGATCAAGTGAAGTTAGATGCGCTACAAGGATCTAACGATACTTACAGTCCAACTGAATTAAAAATCTTAGGTGAGCAATTAAGAAAGTTAGGCGAAAATATTTATTCGGTTTCAAATACAAAAATTGGTAACAAATATATTTTTGGTGGTTTGCAATCTGACAAAAAAGTAGTTGATTATAAGAGTGGTGATTTATTTGATAATGCTCTTTATAAAGAAGGTCTAGCTGAATTAGGTAATAGACAAATTGAAGGTTCACAATCAAGTGTAAGTTTACAAGATATCTTCAATCAAAATTCTCAATCTGCGCAAGTGCAAGGACAAGCTTTTGCAGTTCCTTTGGCAGCTGCTGCACAAATTAATTTAGTGGTTCATGATGGTGAAAGTGAAATTATTGTTGGCGATATTGATTTTGCTGTTGGTGATGATTTAGCAACTATTGTGACAAAAATAAATACTGCTTTTAACGATGCCGGTGGTTCAGGTACTATTGTTGAAGATGCAGGTGCCTTTTTAGCTTTTGATACTGCTGGTGTAACTGGTAATGTTGAAAATTCTGCAGCTATGATTGCTGTTTCTCAGGGTCTTACAAGTCCAGGCAGCTTAGCAGATTTAGGTTTAAATTCAAGTACAAATTATGGAGTCAGTAAGGATTTAAGACAAACACTTGGCGAGCTTGATTCTGCATATTTCTCTGGAGATAATCAAAGACTTAGAAATTCTTTAGCAGATATTGAAGCTAATATGGATAGATTAATTTCAACAATTACAGAAATTGGTAATTTGCAAAAACAATTTGATGAAGGTACAGAACGTCTTTCTGAAAAACAAGATTTAAAAGAGGTCGAGCAGGCTGATATAGTTCAAATTCCTGTTGCTGAAGCAATGCAAAATTTAAATGCTGCTCAGCAAGTTTATAGTTTAACTTTACAGTTTAGTACAAGGGTAATGCAACAAAGTTTATTTGACTTTATTTAAGGAGTAGTTCGTGTTAGATCGTGTGAGTACCAATTTATTGTTTAGCTTATCCTCAAAAACTATTAGGGATAATCAAAGTTCTGTTTATGATCTTGCTAATAAAGTTAGTCTAGGTAAAAAATATGTTAATTCTTATGAAGATCCTCAGTCTTTAATGGCAGCAAATACTATCAAAGCTAAGCTTTTAGCTAATGACCAAGTTGTTCGTGATAGACAAACTTCAATCTCTGATTTAAATGCACAAGAAATAGCCTTGACAAGTATTCTTGATATTACAGATAGAATTCATGAAATTACTGTTGCCGCAGGTAGTGACACGATAGCTGCTGAGGAAAGAATTATTTACAATAATGAAATTCAAAAATTAGGTGAAAGTATAGTTCAATTTGTAAATTCCAAAGT
The DNA here is from genome assembly GCA_038146805.1 of bacterium. GTDB lineage: Bacteria > Cyanobacteriota > Vampirovibrionia > LMEP-6097 > LMEP-6097 > CAIYXB01. The sequence goes on from JAYQSH010000005.1 coordinate 752,751, forward strand.
TGGTGAAAGATATATTTTTTCTGGTCAACAATCAGATTTGCAAACTTTAAGGCTTGAAGACAATGCTAGTTTTGAGCAAGCAATTTATAAACACAACCAAGATAATGGTTTAGAAAGAATGATAGACGCGACTCCAACCAGTGTTTCTTTAAAAGATTCACTGCTTGCTGAAGCTGGTTCTGCAAAGCTAGTTAGTAATGTTATAAATCCGGTGAGTAGTAAAACAGGCGATATAGATTTTGAAGTTGATGATGGCAATGGCACTCTAACTAATTTTTCTGTAACAGTAAATGTTGGTGATGATTTAAATACAATAATCACTGCGATTAATACTGCTTTTACTGGTGCAGGTGGTCTTGGAGCTATTGCTCAAGAAAGTCCGTCAGGTTACTTACAAATGAATACAGATTTAGTTACTGGTAGTACAAACAATAAGCAAGCAAAAATTTCTGTGCAAAGTACTTCAGACCTTAATGTAACTAATGAACTTGGAATAAGTAGGCAAGATTTTTATGGACGTGAAATGGGTTTGCTAAGATCGATATCAACTTTACAAACAGCTTTAACTGCCAATGATGCACCGACTATTCGTAATATGATCGACCAATTTAAATTTAATATGGGTGAATTAAATGCATCAAGAAGTATGGTTGGTCTATATCTTTCTAATGCAGAGCGTTTAAATAGTGCTTCTGAAGATCTGGATTTAAAGTTGCAAACAGATCTTTCTTTAAAAGAGGATCTAGATATGATAGATGCAACTGTGAAAATGAATAATTTGCAAGTTGCTTTGCAAGCGGCAGTGCAAACAACAGCAAATATGTTTTCAATAAGTATAGGAAATTTTTTATAAGGGTAGAATTTTATGGGTTTTAGTGGTTTAAATATTAGTATCAGTGGGCTACATGCTTCGCAAACAGGCCTTGAAGTTACTTCTAATAATATAGCTAACGCTAATACAGAAGGCTACACAAGAAAGATGATTCATTTTTCTGAGTCATCTTCGAGTCCTTATAATCAACATGCAACATCAAGACTTTTAACTGGTGTTCAAGTGAGTGCTATTGATAGAGTTCGTAATGCTTTTGTGGATAATCAAATAAGACAACAAAGTGAAAATTTTAATTTTGATAGAGTTGTTGCTGAAATGTCAATTGCAGCAAATGATATTTTAGGTGAACCGAGTGATTCAGGTTTGAGTGCTAAATTAAATCAATTTTTTCAAGCGGCAAGTGACTATGCTGCTAACCCTGAAATTGTTACTGCGAGGTCTGTGTTTATTAATTCTGCAGATGCTTTAGCAAAAGCTTTTAATCAAATAGACCAGTCTTTTGATATCTTTCAAAACAATATCATGTCACAGCCTGATGGTATGATGGCAACTAATGTTAATCAAATTAATGATAAATTAGCAGAATTGTTTGATGTTCATAGCGCAGCATTGGTGCAAACTTCTATGAATAATCCTGCTGCTGATTTGCAAGATAAACGTGATTTGTTATTAGATCAATTAAGTGAATTGATGGACTTTAATATTGAACGTGAAGGTAATGGTGATTTAAATAGATTATCAATTGATGTTCATGCGACAGAAGCAAGAGCTCAAGGTACAGAACGTTTCTTAAATACTGATAGTCCGATTAGTGCTATTGTCAATGGCTCTAATAGTCTTGAACTTAGTGTTAATGATGGTAATGGCAAGGTTATTGGTCCTTTTACTGTGAACTTAGAAGAAGCTTCTACTCCAAGAGATATTATCAAAAAAATTAATGATACTTTTAAAGCGGCAGGCGGTGTTGGTGAAATTGCATCAATGGATTCTTTGGGCTATTTAAATTTATCAACTTTACAAGTAGAAGGTTCTGTAAATAATTCTGATTCTGAAATTAATATTATTGGAGGTTCTGGTACATTACTCGATACATTAGGATTAACCGCTGGTGCTTATAATGGCTCTGATGCAACAAAAAAAGTTGTACTGGATAATGAAGGAGTTCATTTTAAACTTGATTTTGATGAAGGAGATTTTATTGCAGGCGTGAATCCAAGTCGTTTAAAGCTTGTCACTAATGATCCTCTTTTGCTTGAAAGAGGTTTTATTGATAAGGGTTTGAAAAGTGAATTGGGAGGACTTTTGTATTCTTCAAATACTTTGATACCAGCAATGCAAAATGAATTGTCTGATTTTGCTATGTCTATCAAAGATTCAGTAAATAAAGTTTTACAGCTTGGCAAAACTAGTACCGGTAATCAAGGTGCTGCTTTATTTGAAGGTAATAATGCAGGTGATTTTTCTGTAATTGCAAGCGTGGTTTTAAATCCAAGTTCTCTAGCTCAAGGAAAAACAGGTGCTATTAGTGATGGCTCAATAATGGCAGAAATTGCAGATTTGTTTACTGGTTCAAAAGCAATTATTGGTGATATGTCTGTTAGTGAAAAGATTTATATAGATTCACCAAGTACAAATGCTGTGCAAAGTAGAATTGCTTTGATTCCTGGTGAAACTCTTACTATACATGCTGATGGCTTAATTGATGATAATGGTTCAAAAGTTAATGCTGGTCAAAATGGTTTTGGAACTGGAAGTTTAGTGCAAATTCAATATCGCGATGCTGATGGTAATTTATTAGGTGCGCCAGTTGATTTTCCACCTTCGGCTGGTGCTCCAGAAACAAGAGTTAGCTTTTCAGGGACTGTACCTGCAAATGCCGCCTTTGTGGAAGTGGTAATGAATCCTGCCTTTAATGATGCTAATCTGGCAAACAATACAGGGCATTTTGGAATTCAGGTATTACAAGGTTCAGATCCTGCTGTTACAGCTAATTTTAATACTAAGATTGCAAATGTTATTAGTGATTTTGGTACTCAAGGTAGTGCGGCAATTTCTTATGCTGAAAACTCAGAAGCTTTATTATCATCGCTTACAAATCGAAGAGATTCTATTATTGGTGTATCTGTTGAAGAAGAAGCATCAAATATGTTACAAATGCAAAATGCTTTTGCCGCAAATGCACGTGTGATTAGAACTTGGGATGAAATTTATCAAACAATTATAAATCTGTTTTAAGCAGTGATCATTTTTTTATTCGTTTAGGTTTTCCTTGCAAGCTCCTGAATAAATCATTTGCGCTTCTTCTTTTTGCATTTGGCATCTGTTTTTATAGGTTTTATAGATTGTTTTTTCTACACAGTTTTGTCGCCCTTTATGGCAAGGCTTGATAACAGAAGCACAAACTTCATTACCACTGTCAGAACAAATTATAGATCTAACAAAAAACTTTGCTTTTTCAAAAACTATATTATGACCCTGTTCTTTTTTGAATAAAGTAATTAAGATTTCAGCTGATTGTGTGTTATTAGTGCCTGCTTTTAAGTCTTCTAGTCTAAAACTAAAATCTATAGAATTATCATTTTTAGGTTTCATTAGTCTTGAACCAATTAAAAATATTTTCGGCTTATTTTTTTTGTGTGTGCTTGAAAGGGTTATTTGTGAAATATCATTAGGTAAATTTCTGAGTTTGATTTTTATTTGTGCACCAGCATGGTAGTACTTAACTATTGATTTCTGGTAGTCTAATGTTTCTTCTTTGATAATTGCAAAGGCAGAATTTATTTGTAATATTAAACAAATAATTAGTAAGTTTTTAAGCATTGTTTTAATAACTCTATTATATACAAATATTTTTAATTTTTAACAGCAAAGAATTAACTTTGCCTAAGTTGAAAATCTTCGTTTATTAAACTATCTTCTATTAGTGACATTTCTTCAATAAATTCAGTGATAGAGTTGATTTTTTTAAATATAGACGCGTATCTTAAGTAAGACATAGGATCAATTTGTTTTAATTCATTCATGACCATTTCCCCAATTTCTGCGGATGGCAGTTCACGTTTGAAATCATGAAAAAGCGTATTTTCAACTTTGTCTATGATTTTGTCGATTGTCAAAGCTGAAATTTGTGATTTTGAACATGATCTTACGATGCTTGAAACTAATTTTTCTCTTGAATAAACTTCTTTTGAGCCACTACGTTTTATAACTAAGATCGGAGAAAATTCTATTCTTTCATAAGTTGTAAATCTTTGACAGCAATCATGGCATTCACGTCTGCGTCTAATGCTAGCTTGATCTTCAGAAGATCTACTCTCCAAGACTTTGAGTGATTCAGAGTGGCAAAACGGACAACGCATCACTATTTACCTAGACGTTTTTTCTGTTCTAGAGTTCCTTTTAGCCCATTTTTGTTCTTTGTTTTCGATCATAAACTCGACTTGTTTTTTCAGATCTAAGATTTCTTTTTGATATTTTATACTTAACTCTTTTTCTCTTTTTTCTAAAAGAGCGTTTATATCAATTGCTGATCGACTACGTTGTGTAGCTTTTGGCTGCATTTGTGGCATCATAGTTTTTTGTTTTTCTAGTGCTTCTTTATAATTATTGATTTCATAGTGTAAGTCTGAGTTGATATCTTCTAGTTGTGAAATTTTCATCTCAAGATTTTTTATGTATAATTTCTTTTCATCAATTTCTTGCCTAAAGATTGCAAATTCACTTTGGTAGTTATTGATTCTTTGTTCAAGGACCTGCACACCATCTAGTTCTTTATGTAATTTATCAATCTTTACTTCAAGTTGAGAAATATTCATTTGATATTGTTCTTCACGATTAGAAAGCTCTTCAAAAATTTCTTGGTAACTATCTATAGTTTCTCTTAAATTTATACTTTCTGAGAGTTGCAAAAACTCTTCTAGCTCGGGAACTAAATGACAAAATTTTTCAGAGCAATGAACTAAATCTTTTACGTCATTTAGATTAAAACCTTTTTCAATAAGTTCGTGCAATTTAAATATTGCGCTGTAGAGATTTTCTTCGAAGAACTTTGCATTTGGCTCAGGGTAAGCCATAAAATTCAAATATTCAATCAGTGTTTCTGAGTCAATATTTAATGTTTGACAAATTTCATTTCTGCTTTTCATTGTTATTGTCCTAGATCTTCCATGATTTCTATATCATAAGGATTAAATGATTCGTTGTCATTAAACATGCCAGCATCATTGACATTAGCTGGAGCCATTTGGTCGTAATAGTCGTTTGGGTTTTGCATTTGCGGATTTTGCATTTGCATATTTGGATTATTCATTGTCGGGTTAAATCCTTGTTGATTAAAATTATTTTGTTGAAAATTCATATTGTTATTCATTTCTGGCTCTACTGGTGCCTCTGGAATATAAGGTGCTTCGGGGCTTGTTGCTTCAGAATGTTTTTTCTTTGGCACTATAATATTTTTTCTTGCTGAACTGACAACTTTTGATGTTGCGCTGCCTAGTTTTTTTATATCGTTGTAAGTTCCTTTTACTAAAGTATCTACAAACAAACCTTTATTTTGTAATTTATCTAAGTCATTTTCGAGTACATTGAGTTTTGCTCTTAAAGCTTCTTTTTCAGTATCGTTTGGCTCTATCTGGCTCTGTGCCTCGTATTCTTCGCCTAAAGTAATAGCAATCTCATTGATTTCATTTACTATTTGTTTTTGTTCATCTAAATTACTAGATACAGTGCTTACTTTATCTTCAAGTACCTTAAGTTCTTTTGAAATAATTCCATAATAGAAACCATATTTTCAATATCTTTGCGATCAGCATCAAGTTCGCCATTATAATATTCGATCATGCGAGACATTGTTTTTGCAAACTCATAACGCGTTAGAGATTTATTACCACCAAAATATCCGTTAGGGTCGCCTTGCATAAAACCATAATCGTTCACTAATTTATCAACGTCATTTTTTGCCCAATGGCTATTTGGAACATCTCTAACAGCAGCAGAACTTGTATTCAAACAAAGAACAAGACAAAATATAGCTAGTAAAAATTTTTTCATTTTAAGATAAACTCATTCATAAGTCTAAACTAATTTTTCAATTTTATAAAGTGATTTTAAAAATTAAAATTAAGTTTGGATTTTAATTTGTGCTCATTTCCTTTGAGTGCTAATATTATTTTGATGAGAATTGGCCACGGCTATGATGTTCACAAACTTGTTAGCAAAGAAGAATATTTGCAAATCTACCCTTCTCGTAAGGAGCCACAATTAATCTTAGCTGGTGTTGTTTTTGATCACGATAAAGTTTTATTGGGTCATTCTGATGCAGACTTAGTGATTCATGCATTGTGTGATGCTTTACTTGGTGCAAGCGCGCAGCGTGATATTGGTTTTCATTTTCCCGATTCTTCTGAAGAATTTGCTGGGCTTAATAGTTTTGTACTTTTAAACAATGTGCAAAAACTCTTAGAAAAAAAATCTTTCACTATTGTCAATATTGATATAACTTTAATCGCTCAAGAGCCAAAAGTTGCAAAAAAAGTTCCAGAGATGATAGAAAAAATTGCGCAAGCTTTGAATTTAAAATTAGATCAAGTCAATTTAAAAGCAACAACAACAGAAAAACTAGGTTTTATTGGACGTGGCGAGGGAATGGCTTGTGAAGCAGTTTGTTTGCTTGCTTGAGCACCTAACTATTAATTTGATTTTGTAAACTTGCAAGTTCGTCTTTTGCAAGTGCTAGTAGGGCTTTATTTCCCGGGCTTTTATCTAAGCTCAGTTTTATAATTTCAATTTGTTTTTTTTGAATTTCTGTTTTGAGCTGAGGTTTACTTGTATTAGTTTCACCTTGTGTTAGTTTTTGTGCTTCTAAAACTGTTTTTAAATCTTGATTGATATCATTTACTTGAGTCAAGGAGCCAGAGTCAATAGCTTGATCTAACTGACTTTGTAATTCTTGTTTTGCTTCATTAAGTTGTATTTGTGCTTGATTTAATTCTTGTTGTAACTGAGCAATGGCATTATTCGGCATTGGCGGTATTTGCTGCTGTTGTTGAATTCTTTCTTTGTTTTCAGCAATATCAGATTTTCCAGAAACAGAAAAACTTTGTGTTGATAAACCATTTTTTCTAGAATTTTCTATTAAGCTGCGAATACTATCTACTCTTGCACCTAAAGCTGTTACATTTGCTTCTTGCGCGTATGTTACATTTTGATTTTTTTTCTTTTCTTCAAAATCAATTTTACGCTTTCTTATTTGCTTTATTGAGTTAATAGATTCTGAACTCATGGCTTAATCATAAAAAGCTAAAGTTAAGTAATAGTTAAGGCTAAAGAGAAATCAGGTTTTTGATTTATTTTTTTAAAAAAAGTAAGCTAGCATCTACAATTCTTTGTGCGGCAAGCCCATCGCCATAGGGCTGTAAACCTATTTCTATCATCGAATTATAGGATTTTTCATTTGTTAATAAATCAAGGATAGCCCCATGTACAATACTTTCTTGGGTGCCAATTAATTTAGCTAAACCAAGTTCAAGGCCTGCTATTCTTTCTGTGGATTCTCTAAAAACTAATACTGGTTTTTTTAAATATGGAGCTTCTTCTTGAATACCGCCACTATCAGTCACAATAAAATGTGAATTTGCCATTAGTTTTAAAAAAGCTGGATAACTTACACTATCAATAAATTTAATTTGTTTAAGATTATTTTTTTTGCAATCCTTGTAAAAATTTTTAAAGATTTTTTTTACAGCAGGATTTTTATGCACCATAACCACAAATTCATATTCTTGAGTAAAGCGATTATTTGCTAATCTTTTGATGGCATTAATTAAATTTTGGATATTGTTTAAGCCATTGTTATTGAGATAATTTTCTCTTCTATGGCTGGTAAATAAAATATATTTCTTTGCTTTTAGATTTTTAAGATATTCACTAAGGTCAAGTTTTTTATTATCAAAAGGATGTTCTAAATAGTTAGAATTTTGCCAGTTGAAATCATCAGCTAAGATTTTATTCATACTGTAACTTAAGGCATCTATTACAGTATTGCCGGTATAAAAATTAAATGATTTTTTTTTGAAGATTTGTTTTTCAATATCAAGGTTTTTTTTGGCTTTTAATTCTGGTGCAAAATTTAAATCGGAAATTTGAGAAAGAATTCTGCGCGATAATTCTTCTGGAAATGGATTATTGATATTCCAAGTTCTTAATCCTGCTTCTATATGGGCGATTTTAATTTTTTGGTAAAAAGCCGCAAGTCCGCAAGCTTGAGCTGTGATGGTATCTCCTTGAATGAAGACTAAATCAGGTTTTTCTTGCTCAAAAAGTTTTGTTGCTTGTTTTAGTATTTCACTGTGTAGGTTTGCTAGTCTATTTTTGCTTTCAACTGCTTTACTCAAAGGAAAATTATAATCACTAGTGATACCAAAAAATTCTTCTAGGTCTTTGAGTAAGTCTTTGTGCTGAGAACTATTTATCCATTTTATAGTCAAGTCTGCATTTGTCTTAAGCTTTTCTTGTAAAACTTTATAGACAGGAAACATCTTAATGAATTCAGGTCTTGTTCCGACTATACAAAAAATTTTCAATTTAAATTTCTACCTCTAGGTTTTGCCATTCTAAGTTTTTTTTGTTGAAATACAAAACTTGATTAGCATTTTGCTCAAAAGAAACTAATTTAATTGCTGGACTATAAATTTCTTGTAAGCCAAGATTTTTACTAACAATAGTAGTTGGGTATTTGCCCGCGTTCATAAGTTCTAAAAATGTTTGTGAGAAACTTTGCAAATAATGTGTTTTTCCTGAATCTAAAATTGCTAATAGAATTTCTTCTTTTTTTATATCGTAAACTAAAATTGCATAATCAATGATGCCATCTAGATTCAGGTCCTGTTGTAAAACTTTTGGAAACTTGGATTTTGAGATATATTCAAGTTCTTTGCGAGCATAGTTGTAATATTCTAAAAGTGCTATTTTGCTTTCTTCAGATACCTTGTCTTTGATTTCTAGTGGAAAAAAATCAAAGACATTTGCTCTTCTGTAGTTTCTACCTAAAACAAAATTTATGGTTTTTTCAATTTCCAAATCAAATTCTGTTTTAATGAAATTTTCTTGATAATTGATTGATTGATATTTGTGTTTTTTTTCTGCTTTTATTTTTGCAAATTCAGATTTTGCGTAACAAAAACCATTTGTTAGCATAAAAAAAAACAAGAGCAAAAGCATTAAGGCTCTACTGTTCATGCCTTAATTGTAGCTTTATTTTGTTTTTAGAGATTTATTGTTTTTTTTTTCTTGTAACTTAGTTTGAGTTTCGTTAAATTCACCAAAAGAATAAAACTTTTGAGTTTTTTGTTCCATGATTTGGGCTTTACTTAAACTCATTAATTCTTTGAGGTTGCTTGTGATAACTTCTCTTAGGTCATTTGCAATTGCTTCCCAATTGCGGTGAGCGCCACCTAGTGGTTCATTAACAATTTCATCAGCAATACCAAGAGCTTGTAAATCTTTAGCTGTGATTTTAAGTGCTTCTGCAGCTTCTGGAGCTTTATCTCTAGTTCTCCATAAAATTGCGGCACAACCTTCAGGGCTAATTACTGAATATACCGAATTTTCTAACATGACAATCTTGTTTGCAACTCCAATGGCAAGTGCTCCACCTGAGCCACCTTCACCAGTAACAATTGACAAGACAGGTACTTGTAAAGATGCAAGAGATTTTAAATTTTCTGCAATAGCAATAGATTGACCATTAGCTTCTGCATTTAAGCCCGGATATGCTCCAGGTGTATCTATAAAAGTAACAATTGGTAAATTGAATTTGTTAGCATGTTCAAAAGCTCTTTTAGCTTTTCTGTAACCTTCAGGTTGCGGCATACCAAAGTTACGTTTTTGGTTGTCTTTAATATTACGCCCCTTTCTGGTACCAATTGCCATAAAAGCAATGCCATCCATTTCAACTAAGGCTGTTAAAATCGCTTGATCGTCTGTTCCCGCACGATCACCATGCATTTCGATCCATTTATTTTCACCAATGAAACAATTTAAGTAATCTTCGATATTAGGTCTATTTGGGTGTCTAGCAATTTTTGTAATATCAATTGCTGTTAAATTTTTGTAGATATTTTTTTCAACTTCACTATATTGTTGATTCAATTTGTTGAGTAAAGCTTTATCATCATTTGATGAAACTGTTTTTTCAAGTTTTTTGATTTCATCTTGAATCTTTTGTAATGGTTTTTCAAATTCAAGCGCAATTTCTTTTTTTGGTTGTAATGCTTTTGCGCTAGGTTGTTCTTCTTGTAAGGCAGCTGGACTGTCTGGAATTGCAACGTTCTCTGGTGAATAACCATGAATTCTTAATAAGCTTGTTAATTTATTTTTTAAATCTTTTCTTTCAACAATAAAGTCAATTTGTCCATGTTCTAATAAATATTCTGCAGACTGAAAATCGCTTGGTAATTTTTCACGAACTGTTTCTTCAATTACTCTTCTACCGGCAAAGCCAACTCTAGCTTGTGGCTCAGCAATAATTAAGTCACCAAGAGTCGCAAAACTTGCAGAAACTCCACCATAAGTTGGATCTGTCAAAATAGAAATATATAAAAGTCCAGCTTGGCTAAGTCTTTCAAGAGCGATACTTGTTTTTGCCATTTGCATCAGACTTAAAATACCTTCGTGCATTCTTGCTCCACCAGAAGCAGACACTGAAATAACAGCTGTTTTTTCTTGTATTGCGGCTTCAACAAGTCTTGTAAATTTTTCACCAACAACACTGCCCATGCTACCGCCAAGAAAATCAAAATTCATAACTGCAAGTGCAACTTTAACACCATCTATTTTGGCAAAGCCAGTAATTAAAGCATCATTTTGTTGTGTTTTCTCTTGAGCTTTTTTAACTGTTTCGGTGTATGGCTTACCATCATTGAATTTCAGTGGGTCTGTTGATGTTAAGTTTGCTGTTATTTCTTGAAAACTATTTTTATCTACTAGGCTTTCGATTCTAGCTTGGCTGCTAATGCGACCATGATGGTTACATTCTGGGCAGACGTTTAAATTTGTTTTGTAATTGTTTTTGTAAATTGTGGCACTACAGCCTTTACATTTATGCCAGTTGGCAGCAATTTCCGCATCTGATAAACCATTAATAGTCGAATCAGTATTTGCTTTCAGTGAAGAAAACTTTTTTTCTCTAACCTTTTTAAAAAAATCTCTTAAAGTCATAATAGTGATTATATAATAGTAAATACATATTGGTCAAGTTTTTTTATATAAAAAGCATCAAAAAAGCCTATTTGTTTGGGTGTTTACCAGTAAATTATGCTTAAAATGCATTGACCAATTAGGTGTATTTGGCTATTTTATTATTAGTGTTTAAGAAAAAATATTTAATTCTTGAACTAGATGCTTTTGAGGCAGAATTTTATCATTTGCCTCAGTTTGTGCCGTATTTTGAAAAAGATCAAAAAAAATTAGATACTCATGGTTTTGATTGGAATTCTTGTGTTGAGGCGATGAAATATTTATTAGAGGAAGATTCTTGTGATGAGTATCGACTTTATAAGTTGTTTGTAAAAAAATGGGATTACTACAAAAAATTAACTTCTTATATAGATAGCAAAAATTATACAGAGGCACAAAAAATTGTTAATCAAATTCTTTCTGTAGATATCCTTGACCCTTCTGTATATTTAAATTTGGGTAATATTTATTTTTGTCAATCACAGTTCTTGAAAGCTCAACAAGCTTATTTAAAAGGTTTAGAGATTGTTGATTTTAAAACACCTTTTTTGGCAGGACTAGCGAAAACTTATGAAGCAATTGGTCATTATGATGATGCTATGTTTTATTGGTTTGAAGTTTTTAATTGGAGTTTAGCTCACAAAGAAATTGAAGAGTTAGATTTGCTTAATCAGGTTTTTGAAGATTCAATAAGTTCTTTGTTGCGCTTAAAGGTTTTTGATAAATTAGTTGAAGACAGTGAACAAGTTGCACAGCAAGATCCGTTGGTCATTCCAGATGCTATTCCAAGGTCTTTGGTGAAACTAGACCAAGACTATGGAGCTGAATTTGTGCCCGGGCATAATTTTTTGAGAATGATGCGTAGAAGTTTTACTATGAATTATAATCAGCAACAAAAACTTAATAGCTTGGGAGTAAAATTGGTTCACCATAAGTTTACAGATTTTGCAGTTAAAGTTTTTGAAAGGGTTTACGAACTTTCTCATTTTAAACAAAATCAAGAATTAGTTTTGAATTAGCTTGATTGGTTTTTTTGTTTTTTTGTTTTACGGCTTCAGTTATATAATAAAAATTTGCCATAAAGCAAATCAGCTTTTCTAAATCTTTTACTTCAGTTATATGATTGCAAGCAGATTGCAATTTTTTTCACTATAAAAAATTACTTTTGTTTTTTTTGATTATTCTAAATTAGAATAAAATGTTTTTAAACCAAACCCGTTATTAATTAATAAGTATCTCGAGTCTTTAGATTTGGGCATAAGTCCCATAATTTGATGAGGAAATAATAGACTAAGCCAATTATTTTCAATACGATTAATCATCTGTTTAAAACTACTCCTTAAAGAGGTTTCATTGTTGGAAAGGCTATAACATCACGAATAGAAGCTGAGTCTGTTAAGAGCATAGCAAGTCTATCCATGCCTAAGCCCATGCCAGAAGTTGGTGGTAAGCCATATTCAAGTGCAGTAACAAAATCTTCATCCATAACATGAGCTTCATCGTCACCATCTTCTCTTTCTTGTGCTTGCGCAAGAAATCTTTCTTGTTGATCTTGTGGGTCGGTCAATTCACTAAAAGCATTTGCTGTTTCTCGACCATAAATAAATAATTCAAACCTTTCTACCATACCTGCTTTTTCTCTGTGTTTTTTTGCAAGAGGAGATATTTCAATAGGGTAGTCATAAACAAAAGTTGGTTGAATCAATGTTTCTTCACAATGATTTTCAAATGCTGTATTTAACTCCTTGCCAGAAAGTTCTTTTCCTGTTTTTTCTTTTACAAGTTCTTGCATTGAAATTTTTCTAAATGGTTTAGAAAAATCAATTTTAGTTCCTTGATATTCGATTTCTAAGTTGCCACAAACTTTTTCAACAGTAGCTCGAATCATGTCTTCAGTTAAAGCCATCATGTCGTATAAATCTGTATAAGCCCAATAAATTTCTATTGTGGTGAATTCAGGGTTGTGCTTGACACTCATGCCTTCATTACGAAAGATTCGACCAATTTCATATACTCTTTCAAAACCCCCTACAGCAAGTCTTTTGAGGTGTAACTCGGTTGCGATTCTTAAGTAAAGGTCAACTCCTAAAGTATTGTGATGAGTGATAAAAGGACGCGCAGCTGCACCACCAGCTTCTGTGTTTAAAATTGGAGTTTCTATTTCAATAAAATCTTTGTTGTCTAAAAAGTTTCTAATTTCTCTAAACATCAAAGCTCGTTTTTGTAGATTGTCTTTTGATTTAGGGTTAACAATTAAATCTAAATATCTTTGTCTATAACGTGTTTCAACATCAGCAATTCCCAGTCTTCTTCTTTTGCCTTCAATAATTTCTGGCAATGGTTGCAAAGTTTTTGAAAGTACGGTGACGGTTTCCATATCAATAGTAAGATCACCTCTTGGAGTTCTACGAATTTTTCCAGTAACACCAATATGATCACCTTTATCTAAAAGAGGTAACAGTTTTTTGAGTTCTTCAGAACGAGTTTTAGAATCTGAAAAGAGTTGGATTCTTCCTGAAACATCGTAAAGATCTACAAACATCCAATCGTTTCTTTGGTTATGTACTCTACCAGCGACAGTGACGAGATCTTCTGTTCTTTCTTCATCTGCTAGATCTTTATATTTTTCTTGTAGCTCAGCACATTCATGACTGCGTTTAAAATTGTAAGGATATGGATCAATGCCCATTGCTTTTAACTCATTAAGTTTTCTGAGTCTTTCTGCTTGTAAATTTCCTAAATCTTCTTTTTCCATGGTGTTATTCTGCGCCATATAAATATAATAGCATTCATGAATGCTAAAGCTTTTTTGATTTCCGATGAAAGATTTTAGCCGTTGTCTAAAGCAACAATTATCGCTGGTTCACCTTTGATAATTCCAAGACCAGTTACTACGTAACCACCAATCATTGGTTCTAATTCAGGTTCTGAATCAATACCAGCTCTAAAAGGTCTAGCTAAAGTTACATTTGGCTCATAGCCTAAGGTACCCGGCATATCTTGGTCAGGATCAACGATACCTTCAATAAGCTCTACAGGTTGTTTGTTAAAAGGATTTAAAAGTTTTTTAGTTGATCCAAGTTCTTCAACTTCATAAACAGATTCTGGAATAATTCCACCTGTATCAACTGCTGCAATTTGAATATTTGATGTAAGGGCTTGTGCTGCCGCAATGACATTTGCATTTTTTGCTTTATCTTGTGCCTCCATTAAATTTGGAATTGCGATGGTTGCTAAAATACCAATAATTACAACAACAACCATAAGCTCAACCAAAGTTAAACCTGATTGACTTCTAAAACTTCTATATACTTTTGAGTTCATAATTTTATTTTAGCAAACACTCAAGTTTTGGCAATGTTTAACTATCTCTAGAAGCATAAATTTTTGTCTATTATGAAAAACGTACATACTTGCTTATAGTCGGTGTTTTTTAGAAAAATAATTACCTAGTGAATTAAATGCAAAAACAGTAAAGAATATCATTAAAGCAGGAAAGATTAATAAATGTGGGTCTGTATAAAGATACTGCCAAGCATCACCAGTTAAAGTGCCCCAGCTAGTATCTGGCGGAGATAAGCCCAGACCTATAAAACTTAAAGTACTTTCAGCAAGAATGGCTCTTGGAATTATAAAACTTAATGCAACAAAAATAGAACTTAAGGCATTGGGGTACAAATGTTTGAAAATTATTTGAAGATGATTGAGCCCTAAAGTTTTTGCGGCTTCACAAAATTCATAGTTTTTGTATTTTTGAATTTCTACTTTTGTTAATCTGGCAACATCCATCCATGAAATAAAAGCAAGACCAAAAACAATACCGCTTGTTGATTGTGAAACACAAAGTGCAATGATACTCAATACTAGTAAGTCTGGTAAAGAATAAATAAAGTCAATTGCTCTTGAAATGATTTCATCTGCAATTTTGCCACAATAGCCAGCAATAATTCCAAGTACACTGCCAATTAACCATGCATTAAAGGCTGTTGCAAATGCAATCGCTAAGCTCATTTTTGCTCCATGGATAATTCGAATAAATAGATCTCTACCGAGTGCGTCAGTACCAAACCAATTTTCTAATGATGGTCCTTGCAAAATAATGTCAGTATTGATCTCGTTGTAATTAAAGTTAGATATGTGTAAGCCAAAACTATAGAGTAGTGTTAAGCCGAGTACTAAGAAAATAAAACTAATACTTAAACGCATGCGCTTTAATATTTAAAACCATCTTTTCTTATGTGGGTAGCTGCTTCAAACTCAGTGTTTGTCAGCTCTCCATTTATAACCTCGCAAAGAACTATAATGTGGTCATCACTTTGCATTTCACTTTTGTATTTGCATTCTAAAAAACCAATTGAATCTTTTAGTATAGGAATTTTCGTTTCTTTGCTAAAAGTTTCTAAATCAGCAAACACTGATTTACCTTCTTCCGGACTTTTAAAAAAAGCAGACATAGTTTTGCCATTTTCTTTTGCCATAATATTGACTACTAAATGTCCAGTGCTTTTTAAAAGTTGAAAATGATTTTTTCTATCTTTGTTAAATGCAATTGTTATATGTGGTTTATCAAAACCTGCTTGCGCCACCCAACTTGCTAAAAATCCCGCTTCTGTATCTTCATTTTTAAGACTAATAATATAAAGACCTGAAACTAGTTTGCCTAATATCGGTGCTAATGATTCTTTGTTCATAAAAACCATTCTAACAAAGGTATATATTTTTGAAAATTGAATACTATTGTAAATCTGAAATTCTAAAAAGCATTTCTATTGAATCCATTTGTACTTTAAGTGCTTTTTGATTTGCTTCATAATCTCTTTGAATTTGTATCATATCAGTAGAAGCTTCTATGGAATTAACATTTGATTGTTCCAGAAAACCTTGCATTATGGTTGAATCAATATCGCTATTGAGAATTTCACCTGCGTTGCTTGGTTTATATTTTCCTTGTGCAAGTTTGAGTATGCCTTGATCTTTTTCAAATACATATGCTTTTAATGTAGTGGTGTAATCTCCATTGACAATCAAATTTCCATTTCTCAAAAAATCAATAGTGCGTACATTATCAATGCCAATAAAAATTGGTGCATAAGAGCCATCTAAAACTTGGTCGCCATGTTGGGTTACTAAAAATCCTTTGTTATCAATATTAAAATGTCCGTTGCGTGTATAAGCAATTTCGCCTTGAGCATCAATTACCGCAAAAAATCCTTCACCATTTATAGCTAAATCTAAGGGATTTTCAGTTTGTCTAAGTGCACCTTGAGAGAAGTCAAAACTAGTGCCGTAAGCTTCGGAGCTAGTTAAGTCTTCTGAATTCTCAAGTGCTTTAAGTTTGTGAATAATGTTATAGGACTTGTAGCCGGTTGTTGATGTGTTCGCTAAATTATCTGCAAGAATTTCTTGCATTTGCTTTTGGTTTTCCATACCGTCAGCAGAAATATTGGCTCCACGAATCATGTATATATTATGAGAAAAACCCAAGCTGTTTTATCTAGGCTAAGAGTATGAGTCAAAGTAATCCGTATCACCCATTGGACTTATTTTGAATCCTGAAGAAATCCTTAACCCACTTGCGCTTAAATAGTTTATCTTGCTACTATTCTTTTTTATGTCTGCAGCTAGTATATCAAATGAACAAATTCCAACTTATAGTCGTTCAGATTTGCTCGGAAATAGTGTTAATGATTTTTCTACCGTGAGTAAAAACTCAAGATCTGCTGTAAAAACAATTTTGGGTTTTTTGAACCATGTATTTAGATGGTCAGGTAATACTATTTTTAATGACGAAAATACATCTGAAACAGTTAATGCTCATATCCGCAATACAGCGCTTACTTTAAATGACTTAAGTAACTCGTTGCATGAGATTAATCTTGAGGGATTTGATGCAGATCTCATGAGAAAACAAATTGATTTCATTAAATCTGATACTTTGTTTATGAATCTTTTACATGACACTGATGAATTAGTACTTGAATCTTTTACTGCAGATGATCAAAGTACAGGTGCTTTACAAGCTGCTGCTGCTAATCTTAATATAAATAAAGTTGCAGATTTACAAAAAGACGTTGCCATAACAGCTTTTTATTTAGCTTTAGAAGCCATAGGTGATAATGATAAATTCCAAGGCTTTATTGCAACAATTAGAGAGCTTAGAGAAAATTTTGCTCGTGAAAATCAAGAGGCTTTGAATAGTTCTGAGCCTTTAAGCACAGTGCAGAGAATTAAATTGTGCGAGAATAAATTAAAAGTTTTACAAAAATTTGCAGAACAAAAACCGCAAGATGCAAGTAAATATAGTCCAGAGCTTGTTGAACTAATTAAATTTCATGATAGAGTTGAAAATCAATTAGATTTTTGGGGTTCTTTAACAAAATTTTATGAAGCTTTAGACGGCAATGAATTTTTGGTTAAAAATAGTGATCAGTTAGTAAAACAAAGTATAGAAATTAATAATGGTGCTGTTAGAAGGTGTATTCAGGGACTTAAAAACCTTGAATCTTTTTGGGTTATTCAGACAAAAGCTATGATGAATGCAGCAGAAAAAGCCTATGATTGGCTTGCTAAATTTGCTGAAAAAATAATCTCACTGGTTTAACTAGTTTTTTACAATCCCATAACAATCCGGGGCAAGACAATAAGAAATTTAATGCCGCAGAATATTTCAAATCATTAATTGATAGAATTGCTAATTAATTTTTACTTATTATTAAAATACAAAGTTTTATTGAATTTCAATTTGGTGTAAGCCTTGCTTGCCTTGGCAGATTCCAGCGTTATAACTACATGGACTGCAGTTTTGTGCTGTTATATTTTGTTGAAAAAATCTTTCTTGGGAAAAATTAGGCTGATTTATACTTTGCCACATTTCTTTGATTCTATGTTGTAAATTGATTAATTCTTGTTTAGTAAATTTAAAAGTTTTTTCTTCAAAGCGACCTTGATTATTTTTATCTAAAAATTCTACTCGTGCCTCAAAGTTAATTTCTTGATTATCAGTGTTTTTAAACTTGAGTTCTTCTTGCGGATTGTCTTCAAGCTCTGGTGCTTGAAAATTTAAATTACCAATTCTTGCATCCAAATAAAGTAATAGACTATAAAAAAGTAACTGATTGTAAATCTCACCATCTTTTTTAATTTTAGCTCTATTGTCTAAAGCAAAACTTTTATAATCAATAATTCGTAGTGTTTTTGTTTTTGGATCAAATTCTAATCTATCAATAACACCATGCACAGGCACTTGGGTTTGCTTATCAAAATTTAAACTAAATTGATCTAAACGTTTTTCTGTTGCAAGAATTTCTTGTTCTTGAATTTTCTTTTTAGCATAATATTGATTCCTCGAGCGTGCCTGAAAGAAATTACTAATTATCTCTAAGATTTTTCTTTTGTTTCTGCATCAGGTTCTGTCTTAAAAAAGCGAAGTGCTTCATCTTGTGCCCTTTTAATAAGATCTTTAATGCGAATATCTTTTGTTTTTTGCTTTTCTTGAAGTTCTTTTACATAATTAAATGCATATTCAAGACCTTTGTGAACTGCGTTACCAACTCCCATTTTCTTTTCTTCAAGCATTGAGAGTGGTAGTTTCAAAATATATTTTAAGAAAAATTCGCGAGGACATTTTAGAAAAGTATTAAAATTTGTAGGAGTAATACTAAAGCCATTCAAAAGAGAGTTTTGTATAAGTGCATTTAATTCTTGATCATCTAATATTTGTGCATCTGCTGTTGTTAAGTTTATTAATTCACGATCACTATTTAGTTTTGAAAAATCTTGAAAACTTATAATATCCTGCAGTTCTGAGTTGTTATTTAATTGTTCAAGAAATTCACTAACTTGTGCTTGTTTGCCTTGAGCATCTTTATAGTTACTACTAATTCTCAAATCTTTTTTTGCTCTGGTACATGCTACATAAAAAACTCGACGTTCTTCTGCTTGATCTTGTCTTTGTAAGGCTTCTGCTTCATTTGCAAAAAGCCCAACAGGTAAAGGAAAATCTCTTGCTTGTCTATTTGCTTTTGCATTATCTGTTTTTTCACCCCACTTGCCTTTGATACAATTTGCTATGAAAACATGATCCCATTCTTTGCCCTTTGCTCTATGTGCTGTAATAAGTTCAATATCATTTTTTCTTTGAAAGTAAGGTGCTGTAAAATCAATTTTTGTTTTTGATTCTTGCAGTAGTCTTAATTGCTTTAGTATAGTATCTAGGGCAAATGGACTTGGGTTTGCCTTGAGAATATTTACTAGTAGCTCTTCAAACTTATTTATTTTTGCTATTAAATGTGGGTTTTTAATATTGAAATCATTTTCATTTGGCAAAATTTTATCGATTCCAGAAGCGATAAAATTAAACTCTCGTAAAATCTTTCTAAAGACAGTCCTTTTTTCTGGTTCAGCAACAAAACATAAGCTACCATCATTTGCAGTTTTTTTGCTTCTGCAAGAGCTTCGAGTAATGGAGTAAACTTGGAATTTGTTTTTAAAGCCACAAAGCAAGTGCTCCCAGATTGTATCTTCTGGATTACTTGTTGAATATCTTCAGAATTGATATTTTGCAGATACTTACTTTCTTTGATAAATTTACTTGAAAGAACGCTTAAAAGTGCATTGCTGTTTTCTTGTGGATTTTGAATTGCTTCTAATAAATTAATAAGTGATTTTATATCGTAATCATCAAAAAGGTTTTCGCTATTTCTTTTTACATGGCTAATATTCATTTTGTTTAAGATTGCAGAAATCTCATTTAGATCAGCATTCTCTTTACAAATAATGGCAATGTCTTTGCCATGTGTGCCTTCCTCTTGAAGCTTCTGGATTTGTTTTGCAATTGCATAAATCTCATCATGAAAACTAGCATGATATTGAATGGCAATTGGAGAACTTGTTTGATTTTGTGTATTTGCTTCTAAGTCTTCAGTAAGTTCATGCAGTCTTGAGTTTTCTTGAGTCGCTCTTGCAAAAATTTGGTTTGAAAATTTGATTATATTGGCACTGCTACGGTAGTTGACATTAGAGTTTATAACTCTTAAATCAAAATCTTGCATTGCTTGTAATAAATTTTGGTATGCAGCTCCTTGAAAAGTATAAATTGTTTGTCGAGGATCTCCTACAAGTAAAAGATTTTTACCTTGTGCAAGTAAGCTTACTAGCTGGTATTGCGCTCCATTGGTATCTTGGGCTTCATCAACTTGTATATAATCGAATTTATTTTCTAATGCTTGTCTAAAATCTGGATTTTCTTCTGCGGCTTTTAAAATCTGCATAATCATATCATCATAATCATAAAGTTTTTCTTGTGCTAAATATTCTTGGTATTTTTTATAAACATCATGAACTAGATCCATTTTTCTAAAATCATCTTGTCTTTGTGCTGTATCTGCTTTTGTTTCTTTATCTACTCTTTTTAATTTACAAAACTTTAAAAGCTTGTCTTTAAAACGTGTTACAGCTTTGGTTTCACCTTTTGACTGAGCTTCTTGTTGAGCTTGATCTTTTAGCGCCCTGATTAAAACTCTATACTCATGATTTATATAATTTGGGTTAACCTCGCCATTGTCATTTAAATAATTTTGTGCATCAAGGTCATACAAGAAGCTTGATAGAGAGTAATCATCAAGTTTAGCTGTTGCTGAACCCGGGTTTTGTGTGCTTAAAAAATCAGCTATTAAAGTATTGTTTTGAATATTTTGTATAAACCTTCTTTCTTTTTGAATACGTGTTTCTATGTCATTAGGTGATAAAGCTTCTTTTTTTAAAGCGGCTATTCTCGATAAAAGGTTTTTAACAAAGCTCCAGTAATTTTCTTTGTTGTTGCGTATGGCTTTTATTGCTTTTGCTTTATTTTCCCAAAAATGTTTATATTTAGAATTATTAGCTGACTTTGCTTGATATTCGTGTTCTAAATTTTCTAAGATCGTATCAATGATTTGTAGCTGTCTGCTTTCATCTATATTAGTTTCTAAGTGAGAAAAATATTTTTCTTTATACTCGGGATCTTGAATGATTTGATTAGCAAATCCATGAAAAGTATTTAGGTATAGCTGTCTTCTTTGTTCATAGCAAACAAAATTTTCTAGTCTTTTTTTTGTACTTTGGGTTGCATCATTTGAAAAGCTAGCAACAAAGATTTTTTTTGGCTCTATTCCTTGTTCTAAAGCATTTACGACACGCATTATTTGAGTATGTGTCTTTCCAGCACCTGCTCCTGTAATAAGAGCCATTGAGTCAGTTAAATTTGTGACAACAGCTTGTTGATTTGCGTTTAAAAGCCTGTATTCTCGTTGAAAACTATCCTTAAAATCAATTGGGTTGTCAACAGCTCTTTTCAAGCTAAAGATTGCTGATTTATTTTCTATTGTTGAAGCGGCAGCTTTACTTTCACTTGAATCTATTTTCCTATTTCCTGAAACTCCTAAAGTTTCTGGCGCAACATTATTTGTTCCATTATCACTACCACCAATACCTGTCATAGTGCTTTTTTCTCCTCGGTAATTTTTTTCCAGTCAATAATATTTATTTGAACTTTATTGTCTGCGCTGTATGGATCTTCTTCTATGCTAAATAAAAATTCTGCTTTGTCACCCACTGAAAGTTCTTGTTCAAGTTGGCGAGCTTTACGCCATAGCATTGCTTTTACCTGTATGCTACTACCATTATCACTTTCTTGTAAAATTAGATTTGCATGGCTTTCTCCAAAACGTTTTGCTCTAGTGATATGTATAGCTTTTATTTTTAATTCTTTTGATTTAAAGCTAGGTTTTTCAAATTCATTACCATAAGGTGCTGTTCTTTCCAGAGCGCTTCTGACATCATGATTTAAAGCCTGATTTTCATTGATAAAATCAAATAATGATAATGAGCTGTCATACTCAAAGATTTTTTTGACTTGGTACCTATTAGGTGAATCATATAAGTATTTTTCTACATATCGCTTAAAATCTTGCCATTTACTTATAGCTACTTTTCCGCCTGCGGCATATTTGTGCCCGCCAACATGTACTAAATCTTCACCTTTTTCTTCTTTGTATTTTGTATTAATTGCTTTGAGACTTTCTGCTAAATCAATACCAAAATATTTTGAACTTCTTGCAGAAAATTTAACGTAGTCACCCTGTACAGAACCTAAGATTATAGGTACTGGTATTGCTTCCATAACTTGACTTGCAATAATGCCGACAATTGAATGAGGCCATGTATTATTGGTATCTAGGTCTTTATCGCAAAGTACAATAGATTTTTTTTCGAGCGCTTGAATATTGCTGTTTTCATATTGTATTTGATCTAAGATATATTGTGAAATTTCATCTTGTACCTTTTTTCTAATTTCATTATAAGTATTTATTACTTGTGCTAAATCTTGAGCCTTTGCCTTTTCTGTATCTTCTAAAAGTAAAAGTCTTAAAACATCTGTTGCGCTATAGCTGAGTGTTTCTTGATATTTTTCTTCATAGTCTTTAAAAACCTGTCTCTGTCTATCATTTGCCCATTGTTTGATGATGTCAGCACTCATTCTACCTGCGGCGTTTATTTTTGGTCCTAAGTCAAAAGATATATCTTCAGCACTAAAAAATCCGTTATCAAATTTTTTCTTGTTTATACTTGAGTTTATTAGACTTTGTAAGCCGGTATTATTAGTTGAGAGTAAGGTTGTCAGTCCTTGATGTGTTATAACTCTGTTCTCTCCAAGCTGTGGAACTAAATCAGCAACTGTACCTAAGCTACTTAGATGCCTGAGGTTCTTTGGAACAGAATTGTCTAATAACATTTCTACTAGTTTATAAACAACTCCAACGGCAGCTAAGTTTTTTAGCGGATGATGACTGTCTTCAATTAAACTTGGATTGGTATAGGTAATGTTTAAAGGCTTGAGTTCCTCGAGTTCTTGTTTGGAAATGCTGTGGTGATCTAATATTGCCAGATCAATATCTTGGTTTTGCAAGTATTTAAGTTCTTCAATTTGCGTGTTACCACAATCACAAGTAATAATTAGATCAGGCTTTGGTTGTTTTGATAAGAGTTGTTGAAGCGCATCTTGGCTAAGTCCGTAGCCTTGTTCTCTTGTTGGAATAAAATAATTTACTTTTGCTCCTAGTTTTTTGAGTGTTTTATACAACAAAGCTGTAGAACTGACGCCATCAACATCATAATCCCCATAAATAGTGATTTGTTTTTGCTCGTTTATACCTTTTTTTATTTTTGCAAAGACAGCTTTCATGCCCGGAATTTGCTCAGAGTCTATATGATTTTGTGTGTCTAAGTCTAAAAAATATTTGGCGCGATCTTCTTTTAAAGTTATATCGCGATTGATAGTTATTTGCTCTGCTAAATTTTGAGCATTTTGCTCGAGATAATTTAGAGTTCTATTTTGCCAAATTATTGGTATTAAACTACGTAAGTCTTTTTTTGTTTTGAATTTGGCATAATCTAAGTTGCTTGCTAATTTAAGATGAGTTTTTGAGTTTTCTTGCAAATGAAAATAAAAACCTTCGTTGGGATTATTTTTTTTTCTTTCAAAAAAATTGATTTTCTCGTTTTCATTTAATTTGATAGAAAATAGCATTGAGTTTTGGTTTTTTGTAATTGCAATAATATTTCTGGAATTTACATCTTGTCCTTGACTCGATATAATTTGTGGAACTAATCCAAGAGGTGCTTCAAAATGAATAGTGATTGCGGATTTTTGTTTGGGGCTGAATTGCTTAAACCACATCAAAACAGGGTAGCCTTTGTATTCAAAAGATAAAACCGTATCTTGTAATTTTTCTTTTTGTAATTTTTGACTTGAATCTAATGCTAAGCCTTGATTTTGATGCAAGACTGTAAAATCTTGAGCACTAAATGAAGGAAGACACTCTCTAAGCCAAGATGCTTGCGCTCTTGGTAGTGGTTGATTTTGGGGGGGGGATCTGTTCTTTGAATTTTTCTATTCATCTAGATAAAAAATAATTTTAGCATTATCTTAATGTGTTGTTGCAAATTAGTGGGCAGTTTCCACTGACCAGCTAATTTAAAGAAAGTTAATACACAAAAAGAAGTGCTCATCGGTTGTAAATAGTGAAAAAGCACAACGAAAATGAGCACTTACCAACGTCTTACCCTAGAGAAACGCCGAAATATCGCATTAATTATGCATTTTCAGCCCTACCAGCGAACTATTGCCGAAAAATTAGGTTTTAGCCAATCAGCAATTAGCCAAGAACTTGCTAGAAATTCAGTAGAGGGGACCTATAATCCAGAAAAAGCTCAAGAATTAGCAGACTCTAGAAAGATACAACGAGAGAAACCAGTCCTTGGTGACCCTGAAATTCAAAAATTTATCAAGGATGAGCTCAAGAAACGAAGAAGTCCAGAACAAATTTCAAGACTTGCTAAACGAAAAGGTCTGCAAGTTAGTAGAAGTGCAATATACATTTTCATCAACTCTAATCCAAAATTAAAACGATACCGCAAACATAAAAAATACTGGAAACGCAATCACCGGCTATCATCCAAGCATGGTATCTATGATCGAGTAAGTATTTCAGAACGTCCAGAAAAAGCAAATACTCGAGAAGAATTTGGTCATTTGGAAATAGATTTCGTCGTAGGTTGTTCTGGCAGTAGAGCTTGTATCCTCAGTGGTAGAGAGCGAAAAACAAGGTATCCATTTTTCATCAAACTTGAAAACAAGACTGAATTTCTAACGACAGAAGCAATTAAAAACAATCTAATTCTAGATTGGGTTAAAAGCTTTTCAACCGACAATGACAAGTCATTTGTAGGTCACTCTGTAATCAAGGCTCTAACAGGTGTTCCAACTTATTTCACTAGACCATCAGCACCTTATGAGAAAGGAGCAATTGAACAGCTGAATAAAGAACTGAGAGTGTATCATCCAAAAGGTACAGATTTTAGCAATGTAACTCAAGCAGAGTTGGATCAAATTGCAGAGAACCTAAGGACTGCTCCAATGAAATGTTTGGATTGGTTGACACCAGCAGAAGCCTTGCAGAGAGAACTTCAACTCGATACCAGTTGACTAAAATTTAACTTTGCAGCTGACGGAGAATCTAATTTCTCCTGATCAAACACGCCTGAGTCCAAAAACCTGGTGGTTTCAACCTATGATTTAGAAAAATTTATCTCTCTTTTAAAATTGAAATAAGTTAGGATTAGCAATGAATCTATGAGTTCGTCTAAAGAATTAAGCTAGAAATTGGAAATTGCCGTGTTTTATAGCCTAGCTTCCATGATATTATGTTAACAGTGGCTAATCGAGGTAATAATTTTGATGTAAATGGTGATTACGACAATTGGCGTAGTCGTGATCATTCAATTCGAAAAAAGCCTAAAAGAAAAAAACATTCTCCTTCAGCCCACTGCGCTAATTCTTCTAATAGAAGAAATGTAGATCGAAATGAACGACTAGCTAAAAGGAGTCCAAAAGGCGATCCAAATGAACGAGCTCGTATACTTGGAGGTATTTTATCTAAAATTAATATAAATCCTAATAGATTTGCTCTTTTCAAAGAAGAGATTGAAACAAGATTGGAGCAATTTGCTCATGATGTTAATTTGGTTAATTATGCTTCAATAGTAAGCAAGTTTTTTTGTTCTTCAGGGCAGAATTTAGGTCGCTTTGAAAAATCACATCATTTATCACCAGAGCAACAAGATTTTATGGTAAGTATTTTGGGGCGTGCGGCTCATAAAATGAAATTTGATAATACTAAAAATATGCAGGCATTAACAAACCTCATTTATGCCTTGGTTTATATTGACTACGACCCATTAAGTGTGCAGCAAAAAAATAATATAAAAAATTTAATGGATCAGGTAGCCAAAAAGATTGAGAAAATTCCAGCTCAATATTTAAATAAGCAAGATTTTATTTTAGCTTCAGAGGGTTGCTCTAACTTACCCACAGAACTTGTTGAAGATTTTTTAACTTTATTGAATGATAAGTTAGCTGAATCTAAAATAAAATTGGCTCCAAATGATTTTTATAGTCTGTTAATTTCATATGCTTGTCACGAAGACTTATTACAAGGTTTTTTTGATAAGAATATTTATAAATTAGATACAGAAGGAAAATGGTCTTTAAAAACTTTAATTGTCACGTTAGATAAGTTGTCAAAGATTCATAACAATAAAGCTTTTTTTAGCTTGCTAAATACTCTTAAGAATAAAATTATTAATTATCAAGATAATTTTAACTTTGAAGATCTAGCCACGGTTTTAAAGTTAGCTTCTTCTATAGGTCCAGATTTTGTTCAGCAACTGCTTCCTAGAATGAATAAAGATTTGCAAGAGACTAAAGGGTCTTTAAATAAAAATCAAATTGGAGCAATTTTATTTTCTATTGCACAGTGTGATCCTTCCGATGAAATTAACAGCTTACTTAAGACAGTATTAAGCAAGTTTTTTTGTTCTTCAGGGCAGAATTTTGGTCGCTTAGAAAAATCACATACTTTATCACGAGATCAACAAGATTTTTTAACTTTATTGAATGATAAGTTAGCTGAATCTAACATAAAATTAGCTCCAGATGATTTTTGTAGTCTGTTAATTTCATATGCTTGTCACGAAGACTTATTACAAGGTTTTTTTGATAAGAATATTGATAAATTAGATACAGAAGGAAAATGGTCTTTAAAAACTTTAATTGTCACGTTAGATAAGTTGTCAAAGATTCATAACAATAAAGCTTTTTTTAGCTTGCTAAATACTCTTAAGAATAAAATTATTAATTATCAAGATAATTTTAACTTTGAAGATCTAGCCACGGTTTTAAAGTTAGCTTCTTCTATAGGTCCAAATTTTGTTCAGGAACTGCTTCCTAGAATGAATGAAGATTTGCAAAAGACTAAAGGGTCTTTAAATAAAAATCAACTTGCACAAATTTTATTTTCTATTGCTCAGTGTGATTCTTCCGTTGAAATTAACAGCTTACTTGAGATAGTAAGTGAAAAACTCCCAGAGGAACAAGAGCTAATGACATTTAGAGAAATCTCTCAGTCTTTTGGTGGTTTACGAAATCATGAGTTTGCAGTGCCTGATAAGTTGTGGAGCTTTCTAAAAGAAGAGTTTTTGTTTTTGAAAGATAGATTACAGGAAAGATCCTTGAATTATATTTTATTAGCTACTCAAAATCACAAGGCAGAATTACCTAAATCAATCTTTAGCGAGGCTGCAACAATATTGTTAGATAAAATACAAACTGTAGGTTCATTCATTGATCAGCCAACGAAATATTTTAGTCAATTAGCAAGAATTTTAAGATCTCCTCAAATAAATAAGCGGCAAGCAAAAATTGTAATTGATTACTTCAAAAACATTCCATCAAATAAAGTTTTAGGTATAGGATTTAAACGAGAGTTACACTTGTTAGCTTTTTTAAGACCTGAGTTAAAAGATGATCTTATTCCATTAATAAATCAAACAGAAATTAAGGCTTTGCCTGGAAAACAATCTTTAGCAGAAAAACTTGCAGAACCTGCCATTAGAGAAGTATTGCCAAATATAAAAGCTGGTCAGTATATTGATGGTATTGAGTTGGATTTTTATGATGAAAAATCAAAAATTAATATTGAAATAGATGGTGTTTTTCATCAAGGTTGGCACAAATTTGAAGATGCTATTCGCGATAAATATCTAAAGAAAGTGCATAATATTAAGGTATTTCGAATAAAGCTTCCTAAAACTTTTGAGATAGACCCAGGTGATAATTATCTTGAAGAGTTGAGTAAAGCTATTGATTCACAGTTGAGCAATTTGAAGCCTAAATTACAAAACACCAGCAGAAGTTTTTAACAGCTCTTAAAAATCAATAAATGGGAGCAAGAGGGTGTATAGATCTTTCAGGTGGAAACACCTAGCCTTGCTATGCAGAAAAACAAAAATTAACAAATTTTTCTAAGATTTTGGTTATACTTAAAAAGCTAAATCTTCAACTATGAAGCTAAGAATCCAGGAAATTAAAATTAAGTTTGGATTTTAGGTTCTTTTGTTAGGCGTGTCTAACCAGACCCTACTTATGCCCAAATCTAAAGACTCGAGATACTTATTACGGGTTTGGAAGCACGCCCATTAAGAGCAGCTAAGAAGCAAAAAGTAATTAAACTTTACTCCTTTTTACACTTAGCTCTTCTTAACAAATTTCGAGAACAAGTCTTTTTAGTGGATCATTAAAAAAGTGCCTAGCCAATAGCTTGAACTAATTCTTCTCTATCGTTATCAGTTGCTTGTAATGCCTCGTCACCATCTTCAGCAATCTCAAAACCAGTACCAGATGGAATTAAACGCCCGATAATGATGTTTTCTTTTAAGCCGTGTAACCAATCAACTTTACCTTTAATCGAAGCTTCAGCTAAGATTCTAGTAGTTTCTTGGAAAGAAGCCGCAGAAATAAAGCTTTCTGTGTTTAGAGATGCTTTAGTCAGACCAAGTAATTGGTGTTCATATTCAGCAGGTACTTTACCATCAGCTTTAATTTCTTCGTTAATTTGATCAACGTTAAATCTTTCATGCATTTCACCGTGAAGCAAATGAGTATCTCCCGGATCAGAGATTTTTACTTTACGAGTCATTTGACGAACAATTACCTCAATGTGCTTGTTTGCAATCTCTACACCTTGAGAAATATAAACACCTTGAACTTCATTTACCAAGAATTGTTGAACTTGATCTAATCCTTTCAATTCAAGTAATTCAGGTGGAGAAGGTTGTCCATCAGTAAGGGCATCTCCAACTTCTACTTCGTCCCCAGAATCAACAATTACATTTTGTCCCGGAGTTAAAGCGAATTCTTTACGTTCATCTTTACCCTGTACATATACTGTAAATGTACCTTCGTCATTTACAACTTCAACCTTACCAGAAATATCCGTAAGCACAGCTGGATCTTTAGGCTTACGACCCTCTAATAATTCTTCAACTTTTGGAAGACCCTGAACAATATCACCAGTCTTTAATCTTTCATAGATGATTGTAGCCAATTGGTCACCTTGTTGTACCAATGAGAAATTATCAGCGTGTAAACGAGTTCCTAAGCTAACTAAGAAAGGTTGAGCTTTTCTAACAGTGATTGTTTTACCATCAGTTTTAAGTACTCTACCAGACTCAGGGACAACTGTTGACTTATCTAAGTTATCTCCCGCTAAGATATAGTCGCCTTCTTTGACTTTTGCAGAAGATTCAAGAGTAAATGTATCTTCATTGGTTTGTACCAAAATTCTATAAGGATCAGATTCGCTATAGAAAACTTCACCTGAAGATTTTGCAATAGTTTGAACTCTAGCAATTGGGCTTTTAGCTTTTATGAAGTCACCCGGCTTTACTAAAACTTCTGTAATAGTACTTGGTGAAGAATCTGATCTTAAAATGATATTTTCTTGGAAAATAATGTCAAATTTACCATCTTCTATTTCGACTAAACCTTTTGATTCTTTGTATTTTTCCTTGCAATACATCAACAAAGAAGTTTTTGTAAGAGCACCACCATTGATGTTTCTCACTCTATCACCGTCTTTGAAGTTCATTTGTGTAACAGGAATAATACTAATATCAGCATCAGTAGTTTCTGCTTCAAAATTTACTCCACGAGGAGAAATATCAAAAAGTTGAACTTCTCTTAAAAGTAATTTTGTTTCACCAGTCTCTTCGTTAGCAAACAAAGTGATCATGCTTGCTTGTTTCGTAGAGATTCCAGGAAGAACCTCAACGCCTTTTTTAACGATATCTCCATCTTCAAACTTTAATTCGCTTGGATCTTCAATATCATAAAGTTCACCCGGTGTAATGGTAACTTCATGAACAATATTGTTTTCAATAACAACTTTGACGATACCATCAATAGTTGTATGAACGTCTTTAACAATCTCTGTTCCAGCTGTAACAAAATCACCTGTTTTGTTATTAACCAAAGAAGAATCTTTAGACAATACATGAATTTCTTCAGGAATAAAAATGATACGACCATGCTTTGTAACAATCTTACGATCATCAATTTCTAAACCATCAAATCTCACCTCACCTGAACATGGCAACATCGGAGTTTGATCATCATCAACAAGCTCACACAAAATCTTTCCAGATTCAATTAACTCACCATGAACAACTTTAATTTGGTATTTTTCAGATTCGTCATCTAAAACCCAAACATTGTTACCTTGTTGGTTTTGTTCTACTTGTGCATTTGCCGCACCAATTGATGCGTTAATTACATTAATCAAACGACCACGGTTTAATTTCATGATTTGACGATCACCAATCTGAGTTTTCTCAACTAATAAATCAGCTGCATATCTTACTTCACCATCATTTTCACAATTAATAGTGCTTTCAGCGAGAGTATCACCTTTGTTGATTTGTTGACCTTTTTCAACAATGATATTTCCGGCAGTTGGTAAAGGTAAAACCTCACCAGCTTGAACCCAAATAGTACCTTGCTTATTAGCTTGTTTTGAAATATTTCCTTGTCTATCAGTTATTTCGTCAGCTTGGAAATTTTCAAATTCAACTAAACCAGACCCTAAAGTAATTACGTCCTTAGAAGCTTTTTCTGTTAATGCTTGTTTTGATGATAATTCTGGAGCATCACCTAAGTATTGTCCAGCATTAACTTTCTCGCCATCTTTGACTGCAATCCTTGCACCTAAAGGCATTTTGATTGTTTCAGAACCAATTTTTAAGCTACCAGCTTTTGTAACTTGGAACATAATGTCCCCGTATTTAGTTCTAATTTCACGAGTATTAACATCGTAGCTCACAGTGCCATCACAAGGAGCTTTATAAGTTTCTCTTGACTTACCAGAACCAGCAACCGCACCACCTGTGTGGAACGTTCTCATTGTAAGCTGTGTACCCGGCTCTCCAATTGACTGTGCCGCAATGATTCCGATAGCTTCACCAAGATTTACTGTTTTGTTATCAGTAGTTGACCAACCATAACATTGTTTACAAACACCGTATTTAGATTCGCAAGTTAAAACAGATCTGATTTTAACTTCTTTAATTCCAGCTTCTTCAATTTTTTCAGCTAATTGAATATTGATGATATCTCCCTTAGCAACAATAACCTCGTTTGACTTAGGATCTAGAACATCTTCAACAGCGATTCTACCAGTGATTCTACCTGAAATGCCAAGTACTTCAGCTTCACCATCCATTAAAGGATTCATCGTAATATATCTAGCAGTACCACAATCAATATTTCTAATAATCACATCTTGAGCAACATCAACTAGTCTTCTGGTTAAGTAACCAGAGTCAGCTGTTTTTAGTGCCGTATCAACAAGACCCTTTCTTGCACCATAAGCAGAAATCATATACTCAGGTACAGACAAGCCTTCTTTAAAGTTTGATTTAATCGGAAGGTCAATAATCTTACCCTCAGAGTCAGCCATCAAGCCACGCATTCCAACTAACTGCCTAACCTGTGCAATTGAACCTCTCGCACCAGAGAAAGCCATCATGTAGACTGGGTTCAAACGATCAAAATATTCAACAACAGCTTCAGTAACTTTTTCGTTAGTCTCAGACCAAGTATCAATCACTTTGTTATAACGCTCAACTTCTGTAATTTCACCACGCTCAAATCTATCAGTAGTTGTTTTCAATTCATTTTCAGCATCCTGCAAAAGATCTTTTTTCTTTGGTGGTACTGTTAAGTCTTCTATTGAAATTGTTACCGCCGCTTTGGTTGCATATTTAAAACCTAAATCTTTTAAATTATTACCAAGTCTTGCTGCAACAGCGTTTCCGTGATTTTCATACACTTGTGCCAATAATTTACCTAAAGCTTTTTTATCAACGTTTTTGTTGATAAACTTTGGTAATTTTTGGTTTCTAAAAGTTGCCGCTTTGTTGTTTTCTTCTGTCATTTTTTGTTTCCTTGAAAATTTTTTACTAATCCCTTTGTTGTTGACCTAGGTCATTACAATCTCTTTACCTTCAATTGAATCAACAATAAGTTTATTAAGCATTGCACGCCCAACAGTTGTTTCAACGATCTCAGGTTTGCCGTCTTCAGTCATTGTTGTTCTGATTTTCACTTTTGCAAAGAGATCAACTTTATTGTTGTAGTAAGCACAAAGTGCATCTTCTTCGCTTGCAAAAATATTTCCAGCTCCCATGAATTGTTCAGGATCTTCACATCCTGGCTTTTCGATAGTTAAGTAATAAATACCAATAACCATATCTTGTGAAGGAGTAATTGTTGGCTTACCACTTGCAGGAGTCAAAATATTGGTGTTTGCCATTATTAATGTTCTTGCTTCAGTCTGTGCTTCAATACTAAGTGGAACGTGAACCGCCATTTGGTCACCGTCAAAGTCAGCGTTAAAAGCTGAACAAACAAGAGGGTGTAATCTAATTGCTCTACCTTCAACAATTACTGGTTCAAAAGCTTGAATACCAAGTCTGTGCAAGGTTGGAGCACGGTTAAGTAGTACAGGGTGACCTGTCACAACTTCTTTAAGAATATTCCAAACAATAGAAGGTCCTTTCTCAATTAATTTTTTCGCCGCTTTAATGTTTTGGCAAATTTGACGATCAATTAACTTGTTGATTACAAATGGTTTGAATAATTCAATTGCCATTTCTCTTGGCAAGCCACATTGATGTAACTCCAAAGAAGGTCCTACTACAATTACAGAACGACCAGAGTAGTCAACACGTTTTCCAAGAAGGTTTTGTCTAAATCTACCTTGCTTACCTTCGATAATATTAGAAAGTGATTTTAGTGGACGTCCGTTTGTACCTGTAACAACACGACCTCTTCTACCGTTGTCAATTAAAGCATCAACAGCTTCTTGCAACATACGTTTTTCATTTCTAATAATGATTTCTGGAGCACCCATATCAATCAAACGAGCTAAACGAGAGTTTCTGTTAATAACTCTTCTATAAAGATCGTTTAAGTCTGATGTTGCAAAACGTCCACCATCAAGTTGAACCATTGGTCTTAAGTCAGGAGGGCACACTGGCAATACATCCATGATCATCCAAGAAGGATCAGTCATAGACTTTAATAGCGAGTTTACTAATCTAAGTCTTTTAACACACTTAGTACGTTTTTGTTGAGAACCACCAACTGTTGCTAGTTCGGCTTTGAGGTTTTCTTTTAATTCTTCTAAACCCGGTAAAGCTAAAAGCTGACCTTTTTCAGTTCTTTTGTTTTCAGGGAATTCATATTTTGGCTTAGCCATTTCTTCTAAAATAAGTAAAATAGCTTCAGCACCGATACCAACCTCAAATTGGTTGTTTTCATCATCTAACAACTTATCGTATTCTTCTTCTGAAACAATTTGATTTTTCTTGAGACCTTCAACATTACCCGGATCAAGACAAATATAAGAGTTGAAATATACAACTTGCTCTAAATCTTTTAAGGCAATCTCTAAAAGTAAACTTAAATAAGAAGGAATACCTTTTAAAAACCAAATATGAGTAATAGGAGCGGCTAAAGTAATGCTACCCATTCTGTGACGACGAACTTTTGATTCAGTTACTTCAACACCACATCTCTCACAAATGATACCTTTATGACGAATTCTTTTGTATTTTCCGCAAGCGCACTCCCAGTCTTTTACTGGACCAAAAGTCTTTTCACAAAACAAGCCATCTTTTTCTGGCTTTAAAGTTCTGTAGTTGATAGTTTCTGGTTTTTGTACTTCACCATGCGACCAACCTAAAATTCTTTGCGGTGAGGCAATTTGAATTTTTAAGCTATCAAAAACAGCATTGTCTTCAATAAGACTCGCCATTTCAAGATCGTCAGTAAAATCTTCAAAACCATTAGACATGTCAACAGCAGCTGCCATCATGTCTAATTTTGTATCATCTATTGCATTTTCATTGAATTCGTTCATTTTTATACCTTTTAAACTTCTTATAAACTAGTTACCTTCTATTTATTGAAAACTAAAGCTAGCGTCAGCTTGCTCACTATCTTCAGTCTTACTAATATCAGTTAATTCCTTAATAGTTTCTTCGAGGTTTTTCGTTCTTAAATTTCTTGACTTTAACGGATCAAAGCTATCAGCATATAAATCTACTTCTTCTAGAACATCTTCATCTTTGTTTTTCTTCAATGCATGAATATCAAGACCGATTGATTGAAGTTCTTTCATAAGTACTTTGAATGACTCAGGAACATTTGCAGGTGGAATATTTTCACCTTTTACAATTGCTTCGTAAGCTCTAGATCTACCAATAACGTCATCTGACTTAATTGTTAACATCTCTTGTAGAGTATATGCCGCACCATAAGCTTCAAGTGTCCAGCACTCCATTTCACCAAGTCTTTGTCCACCAAACTGTGCTTTACCACCAAGAGGTTGTTGAGTCACAAGTGAGTAAGGACCAGTAGATCTTGCGTGGATCTTATCGTCTACTAGGTGAACTAGTTTCAGCATGTACATAACTCCAACTAAAGCTGGGTTATCAAACTTCTCACCAGATCTACCATCGACAAGTTGAACTTTTCCAGAAAGGTTTAACCAGTCGTAGCCACTTTTTTCGATAGCTTGAGTCATTTGTTTTTTGACCAAAGTATCAGAAGCCATTTCTCCAAACATTTCATCAAATGAAGGTACTTCATAAGCATGATCAAGCATAGTTGCCGCCATACCTAAAACACATTCATAAATCTGACCAACGTTCATACGAGAAGGTACACCTAGTGGATTTAAAACCATGTCAACAGGAGTTCCATCTGGTAAATGAGGCATATCCTCGATTGGTAAAATTCTTGAAATAATACCTTTGTTACCGTGACGTCCTGCAACCTTGTCACCAACTTGTACTCTACGTTTTTGTGCGATAAACACACGAACAATTTTATTTGATACAGGAGGTAATTCATCACCTTTATCACGATCATAAACTCGAACTGCAATAACTCTTCCTTTGTCACCGTGAGGTACTCTTAAAGAATTGTCTTTAACGTCACGAGCTTTTTCACCAAAGATTGCTCTTAGTAATCTTTCTTCTGGTGGGTTATCAGATTCACCTTTTGGAGTAATCTTACCAACTAAAATATCGTTTTCTTTAACTAAAGCACCAACTCTCACGATACCGTTTTCATCAAGGTGCTTAAGTGCATCTTCACTTACGTTTGGAATTTCACGAGTGATTTCTTCAGGACCTAGTTTAGTTTGACGAGCATCAATCTCATGTTTTTCAATGTGGATTGAAGTATAAATATCATCATAAACAAGTCTTTCAGAAATTAAAACCGCATCCTCAAAGTTGTAACCTTCCCAAGGCATAAAAGCGATTAAAAGGTTTTTACCAAGTGCTAATTCACCTTGGCAAGTACCAGCTCCATCAGTCAATGCCTGACCTGCTTTCACTTCTTGTCCTACTTTAACGATAGGTACTTGATTTAAACAAGTATCTTGGTTTGATCTCATATACTTGATTAATTCATAAGTTTTTTGACCACCGTATTTAGTATTTTCGTTAAATTTAACTTTGATATGAGTTGAAGTTACGTGCTCTACAACTCCGTCGGCATCAGAGATGACAACCATTCCAGAATCTCGAGCAACCTGACCTTCAATACCTGTACCAATTAAAGTTCTTTCTGGTCTTAATAAAGGTACAGCTTGACGTTGCATGTTTGAACCCATAAGTGCTCGGTTCGCATCATCGTGCTCCAAGAAAGGAATCAAAGAAGTTCCAATCGAAACAATCTGAATTGGAGATACACCCGTTAGGTCAACACCCGTTGGATCAGCAACGATGAATTCGTTTCTGTATTTTACTGGGATATCTTTTCCTAACAAAGCACCATCGGCACCAATACGTAAGTCACCTGCCGCAACCGATTTATTGTCTTCTTCGTGAGCAGTATAGTAACGGATTTCGTTTGAGACAATTCCATTTTCAACTTTTCTATAAGGTGATTCAATAAATCCAAATTCATTAACTCTTGCATGCGATGCAAGTGAGCCAATTAGTCCGGCATTTGGACCCTCTGGAGTTTCAATAGGACATAAACGACCATTTTGTGAAGGGTGAATATCACGAACCGCGAATCCAGCTCTTTCTCTAGAAAGACCACCTGGTCCTAGAGCAGAGATACGACGTTTGTGAGTCAATTCAGCAAGTGGATTGGTTTGATCCATGAACTGAGAAAGTTGAGAAGAACCAAAGAACTCTCTGATTGCAGAAACCAAAGGTTTAGGGTTAATCAAGTTTGCTGGTGTAAGAGATTCTTGTTCTTGAAGAGTCATTCTTTCTCTAATGATTCTTTCAATTCTGCTTAAACCAAGTCTAAATTGGTTTTGTAGCAATTCACCAACTGAACGTACACGTCTGTTACCTAAATGATCGATATCATCAATTTGTGCTTCGTCAAAGTTTAATTTAACTAAGTAATCAATCGCAGCGATGAAATCTTCACGAGTAAGTGTTCTTAATTCATCTGGAGCGTTTGGTCCAAGTTTATTGTTAAGTTTGTATCTACCTACAGTACCTAAGTCGTATTTTTTAGGATTAAAAAATCTTGATTCAAGTAATTGACGAGCACCTTCTACTGAAGGGTGTTCGCCCGGTCTCATTTTTTTGTAAAGTTCGATAAGAGCTTCGTCTTCAGTTTCTGTTGGGTCTTTCTCTAAAGTTTTTGCAAGGTAATCGTAGTGAGAAAATAAATCTTTCATTTCTTGCTCTCTATAACCAAGTGCCTTTAAAAAGATGGTTACAGGGATTTTACGTGTTTTATCAATTTTGATGTAAACGTAATCTGATACATCAGTTTCAAGTTTTACCCACGCACCTCTGTTTGGAATTAATGTTGCGTTGAATACACGTTTTCCAGATGGTTCGATTTCTCTTTTGTAGTAAATCCCAGGAGATCTTACGATTTGTGAAACCACAACACGTTCAGCACCGTTAACAATAAAAGTACCTCTCTCGGTCATCATAGGAATTTCACCAATAAACATTTTTGATTCTTTGATTTCACCTGTGTCTCTGTTTACGAAACGCACTTTAATGTAAAGTTTTTTAGTATAAGATTGTTCGTTCAAACGAGCTTCCATTGGAGTTTTTGCTTTGTTAGCTTCTTGGTGCTCTTCGAAAGTATAGTGATCGTGTAAGAAATATAATTCTAGTCTGCCAGTGTAGTCTGTTACTGGAGAAAAGTTTTTTAATTCTTCGGCAAGGCCTTGTGTTAAAAATCTCTGGAATGAATCTTTTTGAATTTCTGCAAGATCAGGCAGTGTGATAGTTCTTTGTCCCTCATAAGCTTTTTGTTTTGGGATTACACGCGAATAGTTTCTTTTCATAATATTTATAATTTTTCCTTGTGGATTCACTACTTGACAAATTTAAGCAATAATTTTGCCAGTATGAAATACTAATTTTATGACAGTAAAAACACAATTTCAATGCGCTTTTTGCTTAATCTTCGCTTTTTAGTCTTTTTATTATAATTGCCTTGTTTTTTTCTTGTTTTTAAGCTAAAACTAGGGGAAACCTCGTTAAGAAAAGCTAAAACTTTTACTCTGGCGAGCTTATTGTTTCTTGCTTATCTGGACTTGAGATTTCTACAAAGTTAGTACCTTCTTTTTTATTATCTTGGCTTTTCTTGTTTGAGAAACCTAAAAATTTCCAAATAGTAAAATTACTGAGATTTTCTGCTGAGTTCTTTATATCTTGCAAGAAGCTATCGTCTTTCAAAATTTTATTAACAGCATTGTTAGAGCCAGCTAAAATCTTACTAACATTTTCAGCATCTTCATTTGAAAATAAAGCATTAAATCTATTAGTTAGGTTTTTGATAGCGATTGCCGACTCGGTATTTGCTCTTATTAAAGAATCTAAACGTATTGGTTCAAGTACTATAAATCTATTTTTACTGACATCAAATTGTTTTTCAAAAATTTCATCAATTTCAATAGTTGAAATATCTACATATTGCTCGCCAATAATTCCTGAAGGCACAATGGTTACTTGATTGAGCGGTCCAATGGGTACATCTGGTGAAGTTACAACAACAGTGACTTCAACAAAGCTACCTTGATTAATATTTGTTTGCAAAGCGCTGGCTCTACCCAAATGAATTTCCAACTCTGCTTTATTGATCTCTTCTTGTGCCAATACTAAGTCATCTAATTGATTAGAATTTAGCATCTCGCGAGCGTTTTGCAGGTGTCTTCTACCTAGCTCAATAAGTGCTTTTGCGGGGAAATCCTCTTTTTTAAAAGTTTCTGCAACTGGATTAATAGAATCAACCACGCCTACTTTTAGACCGTTCCATCTTAGGGCGTTACCTTCTTCTAAACCATTAACGTTTCTAAAATGAAAACTGAATTTTTGATACTGGTGAATTTTGTGTCCTTTAAGCCAAAATATAATTAGTATCAAAGCTGATAATCCTACTAAAGTTACAGTTCCAATTTTGTTTAACTCTTGTTTGTCAATTCTTTGCAATTTTTTTTCTTTTATTAAGCGAGCTTATCTTTTAACTCTAGCAAAAGCCATAAATTTGTACAGAACCTAGCTTATAAAATACAATCGCAATGACACTTGCTATAATCTAAATTCATGAGCAATTCAGCACTAAACTTAACCATCGCTATTACTGGCGCTAGCGGCAGTATTTACGGTTTTAGCCTTTTGAAGTTTTTTTTGTTGAATGATTCTCGGGTTGATTTTGTAATTTCTTGTAATGGCGAATATGTAACTTTTAAAGAAATGGGTTTAGACTTGCGTGGCTTAAATGCAGAAGAAAAAAGAGATAGTATACTCAAGTTTTTGGCTCTCGAGGACAAGCAAAACTTCTTAAAAGTTTGGGATCAAAAAAATATTGCGGCTTCAATTGCAAGTGGTAGCTATAAGCAAGAAGCTATGATTGTTGCTCCTTGTAGTGTTGGAAGTTTAGGAAATATTGCTAATTCTACTTCTAATAATTTAATTACCAGAGCGGCAGATGTGATTTTAAAAGAAAGAAAAAAACTTATACTTTTAGTTCGTGAGATGCCTTTTAATTCTTTGCATTTGGCTAATATGAAAACTTTGAGTGATTGTGGAGCGGTTATTATGACTGCATCTCCTGCTTTTTATCAACATCCAAAAACAATTCAAGATCAAATTGATTTTATTGTAGGTAAAGTTTTAGATCAGCTAGATATAGACAACGCTATGTTTAATCGCTGGAAAGGAGAATCAAACATTTTAAAAGAATATTTGACTCTTAATTAATGTCTGAAAATTTTGAAAAATATTTAGAGCAAGAGCTTGAGCTTGTAATGCAACAAGAGCAATATCGTTCTTTAAAAAGCTATACTTCTGATTTTGTAGATTTTTCTTCTAATGACTATCTTGGTTTTGCAAAGCAAGATTGTGCTTTTAGTGTAAGTGCTTCAGGATCTACGGGATCCAGGTTAATTACTGGAAATAGTCCAGAATTGCAAGCACTTGAAAAACAAATTGCTACTTGGAAAAATACTGAAGCAAGTTTGTTTTTTGGTTCAGGCTATTTAGCAAATCTTGGTACTATTAGCGCGCTTGCTGGACCACGCGATGTGATTTTTTCAGATGAGTATAACCATAGTTGTATTTTAGATGGCATTAGATTAAGTGGTGCAAAAAAATTTTTTTATGAGAATTTGAATTACCAACATTTATATAGTTTATTAAAAACACATAGGCACAAATATAGAAATGCATTTGTAATTTCAGATAGTGTTTTTAGTATGCAGGGTACCTGTGTAGATGTAGAAAAATTATATGAACTAAAAAAAGATTTTGATTTATTTTTGTACTTAGATGAAGCTCATGCTACTGGGGTTTTTGCAAAAAATGGAGCTGGTTTGTTTGCTCAAGAACTTGAAAAAAAACCAGATTTGAAAAATGCTATTGATATTCAGATGGGTACTTTTTCTAAAGCCTGTGCTGTTGAAGGTGCCTATGTTGCTGGTTCTTATCAACTAATTGATTTTCTGATTAATAAGGCAAGAACTTTTATTTATTCAACAGCACCTGCCCCTGTTGTTGTTACTTTAGTAAGAAAAAATTTGCAATTGCTTATTAACGCCCAAGACAAACGAAAACAACTACATGAAAATATTAAATATTTTGAGCAAGGCTTAAAAACAATAAAATGTGATTTTACTCATCAGGCAAGTCCAATTTTTGCCATT
The DNA here is from genome assembly GCA_038146805.1 of bacterium. Taxonomy (GTDB): domain Bacteria; phylum Cyanobacteriota; class Vampirovibrionia; order LMEP-6097; family LMEP-6097; genus CAIYXB01. The sequence goes on from JAYQSH010000005.1 coordinate 792,954, forward strand.
AATTTTTCTAGTAATCAAGAAGTTTTAGTGTTGAGTAAAAAACTTTTAGAGCAAAAACTTTTAGTAAAAGCAATACGACCACCAACTGTTAAAAGACCTTGTTTAAGAGTATGTATTCATGCATCTCATAGTAAAGAGGATTTAGATGCTTTGTTAGCACAGCTTACACCTAGTACCTAGCTACTGTTAGCTAAGACACTTCGGACCGTGTTCATTTTGTCTCATAATTAGGACACTTCGGACCGTGTTCATTTTGTCTCATGATTCAAAGTGTAATTAACAGCAGCTAGACTAACAAAAGAATAAAATCTTAGTTTTTGTAGTGTCAAATCTGACCCCATTTCAGATTTTGTATTTTAAAATTCAAAATGGGGTTTGGAATCAGTCCCATTTCTTTATATCTTTTTATATGTCATGAACGTTATTGAAAGCATTGAGTCTAAGTTTTTATTTTCAAAAAAGATTGAAAATTATAGCTTTATTCAAGATTCTGAAGGTAAATTGCTAGCATTTAGTGAAAATGAGCGCGGTAATAAAGTAGTTTTAACCAAAGATTTAGATGGAGTAGAAGTTGCAATTGAACATTGTATCGATGGTACTAAAATCTTTCATTTAGAGAAAGATTCTAAGGGTTTACCCGCTATGCATGAGTTTAAACCTGATGGAACCGAAATTATATATTTGTTTGATAAAGACAAAAAATTAGAAAAAGCGGTAACAAGTAAAACCAATGGTGATAAGTTAACTGAGTGGTTTTCCTCAAAAGGTGACTTAATTAGCCAAGAACAAAGACAAAACGGGCAGATTTTGTTCAAAATAGATGCTTTAAACGGCGATGCTTGTATTTTATTACATCCTGACGGCGAAGCAGAAAGCTATGGTGATGAGAAGTTTATATTACACCTTATTAAAGTTTTTAATAAATATTTAGACGGTTTAGAACTTTAATTTAAGACACTTCGGACCGTGTCATTTTTGTCCTATTTTTAGAAAAAACTCAGTATTTTCGCTGAGTTTTTTGTTTTTAGCTTATGCTGACGTCCTTGAAAAATTTCTTTTAAGTAGAGGTTAAGGGCTTTTTAAGAAAGTTTTTGTAAATTGCGAGTTTTTATAACCTTATATAGTCACTATGAAGAACACACAAAACAAGATCGCAGACACTAGTTATATCGAAGAGAGATTTATCTATGCTCAAACTTTTGATAGCGTTTTGACTATCAATGATGGTGAAGGTCAAAGCTTAGGTTTTCAACAAACAGAAAATGGTAGCAGAGTGATTTTTACACAAGATCTTGAAGGTGTGGACGTGGCTATTGAGCACTGCATCGATGGTTCAAAGGTATTTCATTTGAGTAAAGATTCTAAAGGTCTACCGGCGATGCATGAATTTTGTGTAGATGGTACTGAAGTAATGTACCTTCTGGATGCGGACAAAAAACTTGAAAAAAGAATTGAGACCAAAACAAATGGTGACAAAATTACTACTTGGTTTTATGCAGATGAGGTCATCTCACAAGAGCAAAGACAAAAAGGTGGAACTGTTTTTAAAATTTTTAATTTAGATGGTGAAGCAACTGCTGTATTGAAACCAGATGGCAGTGTGGATTCGTCAGGTTCGGCGGAAACTTTAAAAAGAGTTTTTCAAGTTTTTGCAAAGTTTCTTGATGGTTATGAAGCCTAAGAAATAATTGAAAATTTCTCCCTCCCTCCCAATTTCACTCTTGGCAAGCCAAGAGTGAATATCTCTTTAGGATGATAAGTCTTTTTCTAAATAAAGTTTTATATAAAGCAAACAAGGTATAAAAGTCAGCAAAATAAAATTAATAGCATTTGCTTGGTCTAAAAAGGTTAAAGACAATAAATGACTAAGGCTGAGTAAAAAAATTAGCCGAGGTAATATCAATGCTCCAACAGGAACAAGCATTAAAAAATACCATGAATGAAATTTGGCGCTAAATACAAAGATCAACAAAAATAAACTTATAAAACAGAAATTTATAAAATTGTTTTTGTCAGTAATAGAAAAAATAAAATACAAATAAATTATCACAATCGCAAAAAGACTGAGCATGATTAAGCTACTATAATTCGGTAAATTAGTTTTACTAAAAACTTTATAGACGGTATTTAATAGTCGAAGTAAAGATTTATGGCAAAGTAAAGCATTGTTTGAAATTTGCGTAACTTGTGCTCCAAGGGGTTGATATATAAACCAAGATCCTAAAATTAGAGCAAAGCTTGTCACAGAACCAAGTAGAGGGAATTTTATTGCTTTATCTTGCCTTAAATATATAATGAAAAAAGGCAAAAGAATGATACTGAGATATTTGCAAAGTACAGATATAGTAAGGAAAATAAAAGCAGAATTAGCTTTTTTGATAAAACAATTATAAACTGCAAGTAAAATCAAAAAGCCCATAAGCAAATCATTGTGAGCATTCCAGAAAACTTCAACCATAATAAAAGGGTTTAAGGCAATTAAAGAATAGATAATTTTTTTGTATGAATAAAGTTGTCTTTGTTCTTTGTGTCTTTTTAAAAAAATAGTTTCATTTAGTTTTTTGTTATTAAGTATTTTGGTAATTGTGATTAATAGACAAACAAAAATCGCTAGATTAAATAACTTAAAGGCTAAAACAGCGATTGAGAGATTGCCCATTGAAACAAAAGCAATTAAGGCACAAAGTCCCATAAATAATGGTCCATAAGGAGAAGGGTTTTGAGCCCAAATTGGATTAATATTACTTAGCAAAGAAAAACTTTGCCAATTATCTATTTGAGTAATTGTGTTTTGATAGGGATTTTGTTCAAAAAACACTTGCTGTGCGCCCCTTGCAATATAGCCGAAAATATCTGAAGAATCATTGGGTATTAAAAAAATAAAAATAGTCACAAGACAAAAAGAAATCTTGGTTATGTTTTTAAATTCCAGATTGAAAATATTGTTTTTTGTACTAATGCTTATACTAAACTTTTTGAAAAAACTGCTAAGCTCCTTAAAGGAATTTTTTTTTGATTTATAAGAAAGCCATTCGTGGCAGGAAAGAATTTGAATAAAACAAAGTCCTGTAAGAACTACAAAAACCCACATAGAAATTTCATTGATAATTTTTGTAGAACTTATAACTTTAAAGGAAAAATCAGTGAGTATATACCAGGCTTTATTGAAAAGATGATGACTTTCATCTATGGTGTTTGTGAATAAAAAGTTTTCAAAAGGTAGATAAATTAAATTGGGATTTTTCGCAGCTTGAAAAAAAGCATGCCAAGAAAAATAAGTAATTGCAATTAAAAAAACAATTAGTAAATTGACTAGCACTCACTATATTTTACTGTAAGAAATTTAGCTAGTTACTTTTAAGAGCACATATTAGCTTCTAACAGCCTTAATAATATCTGATAAAACACCGTTGATAAATTTTGCAGATTCAGCTGATGAATACTTATTAGCAATTTTGATTGCTTCTGAAACAACAACTGCGTCAGGTAAATCTGAGTAATGAATTTCTGTCACTGCTAGTTCAAGTATTTTGCGATCGGTTTTGAGCATTCTGGAAATATCCCAAGATTGCGAGTGTTCTTTAATAATGTTTTGCACATCTTGATTATGATCTACGTATTTTATTAAAAGTGATAAAGCGAATTCTTGAATTTCAGAATCTTGGTAATGCCAATATAATTCTGGAATTTGTAAACCCTCTCTAACAAGTGCAATTGCTTGATAACAGTCATCAATAAGGTCAAAACCTTCTTGGCTTGTTGGCAGTGGAACTGCGCGCGTTGCTTCATCAAGTTCTTCATTTAGTGGATGATTAACCTGATGGTTTAAAATAGTTCTTTCTGATTTAATTAATTTAGCCTCAGCCTTTTTTAAGTTTGCTTTAGCAAAATCGGCGAGGGTACGAATTGAAGAAAGACAGATAGCGTGAAAATCTGTCTTTGCAAGTTTATTTATTTGGATTTTTTCAGTATTCTGTGGTATTTGAAAAAGTACTAAAAAAGCCAACTCTCTAGCCGCACTTCGCTTTTCCATAGCCAAAATATACTAGCATTTGTTAAAGTATTCATGTAATTTTTTCAATAATTTATCTTTTATTTTCAAGTTTTCTTTACTTAGTCAAGTTATTATTATTGAGAATGAATCTCAAAAAAGCTAAATCTGGGCAAAAAGTTCAAATTTTATCAATACCAACTGATTTAGTAGGTGAGCTTTTGAGGTTAGGGGTTTCAACTGGTGATGTTTTAACATGCGTTAGTTCAATTCCGGGTGGTCCTGTAGTGCTGCAACAAGAATTACAAGAACTTGCTTTGGGGCAAGCTTTTGCAAAACAAATTGAATGTAAATTATTAGATGAATAGTCAGGCTTTAGAAAAATCAAAAATTATCAAAATTGCTTTAGTAGGTAATCCCAATGTTGGTAAATCTGTAATTTTTCATTTTTTAACTGGTGTTTATGCCGAAGTATCTAATTATCCCGGCACAACAATTGATGTTGCTAATGCTTATTTAGAAAACTTTGCAAGCTTAGAAAACAAAATTGAAATTGTTGATACTCCAGGTGTTTACGGTATTGCAAGTTTTAATGATGAAGAAAAAGTCACTCGTGATTTTGTTTTAGAAGCTGATTTCATCATCAATGTGGTTTCTGCAACAACGCTTAAAAGGGATTTGTTTTTAACAAAACAGTTGCTTGATCTTGGTAAACCTCTGATTTTAATTATTAATCAATTTGATGAAGCAAAATTAAATAAAGTAAGTATTGATATTGAAGCTTTGCAAAATTCAATTGGTGTCAAGGTTTTAACGACTATTGCTATACAAGCTCAAACTCTAGAGCCTGTAAAAGAATTAATAGTGCAGCATATTAATGGCAGGCAAACTATTTTTCAAGTTCCACTTCTCAGTAAAGATTTAGAAGAAGATATCAAGACTATTGCTCCTTTGGTTTTGTCTCGTGCCGAAGCTATTTTAATTGCTGAAGGAGATGAATATATTTCTAAAAAAAATAAAATTAATTTTCAAGTTAATCAAGAATTGCAAGAAAAAATTTACACGAGACGAAGGCAAGAAGTAAATCAAATCTATGACAAGATTATTTCGAAAGCATCTTTTTCAAAGCGAGCTTTTTTCGGTCAAGCTCTTTTAAATCCTTGGTTTGGTTCTTTGGTTGCTGTTTCAATTTTGTACTTTTTCTTGTATCAGTTTTTAGGAGTTTTTGTGGCTGGTACTGTAGTTGATTTTTTGGAAATTAACGTCTTTAGTCAATATTATGAACCTTTTGTGAGAAAAATTATAAGTATGTTTTTGACTATTGAACATGATAGTTTAGCGCCATTATTATTTACAGATTTCAAGTCTGCTTTAGGGACTTTCTTGGCTGGTGATTATGGCGTTTTGACTTTGACTGTGACCTATCTTTATGGTCTTTTAGCTCCTTTAGTTTTTGGCTTTTATTTTGGTTTAGCAATTTTAGAAGATAGTGGCTATCTGCCTCGCCTAGCGGTTTTGGCTGATACTTTGCTTTCACGCTTAGGCATGAACGGTAGAGCAATTATCCCACTAATTTTAGGTGGTGGTTGTGTGACTATGGCTGTTGTAACAACAAAGTTATTGACGAGCAAAAAAGAAAAACTTATTACCATTGCACTTTTAGGTTTAAGTATTCCTTGCTCTGCTCAGTTAGGAGTGATTCAAGGACTTTTAAGTAATATTGGTGGAGTCAAACCTTGGTTGATTTGGTCAGGTGTTTTATTTTTGATTTTTGCTCTTGCTGGAACCGTCATGAATGCCCTTCTGAAGGGCAGTTGTGGTAATTTTGTGAGTGATATACCGCCAATGAGAGCGCCAGTTTTTAAAAATATTATCAATAAAACTTTTAGTCGTAGTAAGGTATTTTTGGATGAAGCAAGTTTTGCTTTTTTTATGGCAGCAGCAGTTGTTGCTTTTTTGCAAGTTGCAGGTTGCTTAGACAATATAATTAATTTCTGTGAGCCTTTGATGAGCAAGGTTCTTTTGTTGCCAAAAGAAGTTACATTAAGCTTTATTCTAGGAATGATACGTAGAGATTTTGGTGCTTTTGGTTTGCTTGATATACCAATGAGCGCTGCACAATTAATTACTGCTTGTGTTGTTTTAACTTTATTTGTGCCTTGTATTGCGACTGTTGCTGTCACTATTAAAGAAACAAGTTGGAAAGTTGCATTAGCTATCTGGTGTAGTTCTTGGCTGATGGCGTTTTCAATAGGTGCTGTTTTAGCAAGAATACTCTAGTATATTTAGTTTAAAAAACCATATAAATAAGTAAATTAGGCCATCTAGAAGAGTTCATTTCAGCTAAAGAGTTAAGTTCTAAAATATAGCTTTTTGTTGATAATGCTTTTATATAAAAGTTAATTTATGTCATTTCACGCACTAAAAACCTCTGGCTCATCTTTGAAAAATATCCAACTTGGTATCAATGCAATTTCACACAATATTGCAAATGTGAATACTAATGGTTATAAAAAACAACAAGTAGGTTTTGCGGCTTTAGTAAATTCAAAAGCAAATTTAGGTGAAGGGCTTTCTGGTACTGTAATGAGTTCAACTAAAACAGTTTTTTCTCAAGGCCTTTTAAAAAATACTGGTTCTGCAACTGATTTAGCAATTGTTGGAGAAGGTTTTTTTACTTTGCAAACTACTAGTGGTGAAGTTGTTTATAGTCGTGCTGGTCATTTTAATATTGATGCAAATAGAGATATCGTAGATGCAGCGGGTAATTATTTATTATCAACTGGTGGTGGTAAAATTTCAATTCCTTTAGAGGCACAAGGTATAGAAATTACTCCAGAAGGTGAAATTAATGTTCTTATAGATCCAGTAACTTCTTTACAAGCCTATGACCAAATCCAATTGGCAAGTTTTGTAAACCCAGAAGGCTTACATCAACTTGGTGGAAACAATTATCAAGAAACTTCATCTTCAGGAATGGCAAGTTTTTCGACAGCAGGAGAAAGTGCTTCACAAACTCAAGAAACAGCATTAGTATCTGGTACTTTAGAGTTATCAAATACTGATTTGAGTGAATCTTTAACGGATTTAATGGCCTACCAAAGGTCTTATCAAGCAGTGTCTAAGACATCTTCTGTAGCAGACGAGGTATTACAAGCAACAATAAATTTAGCTAGTTAAAATTTTTAAGGAGAACATATGGTAATAGGGTTATTTATAGGAGCAACAGCGTTAACAACAATGCAAGAAGGCATTTCAGTTATTGCCAACAATATTGCAAACGTTAATACAACTGCCTTTAAGAGTTCAATGGTTCATTACTCTGACCAAAAGTACGCACAAGTTAAATTTGGAAGTGCGCCAACTTCAAATCGAGGTGGTGTTAACCCAGGTAGAATTGGTACTGGTATTACTTTGTCAGATATTAATACTTCTTTTACTCAAGGTCCTTTAAAGACAACTGGTCTTGCGTCTGATTTGGCAATTGCTGGTGATGGATTTTTTGTTGTTACTAATGAAATAAGTGCAGATTTGAATTCTACTTCTAATAATGCAAATGCATTCAATGCAAACTTTACTCGCGCAGGACATTTCTTGGTTGATGCAAACCAACATTTAGTCACAGCAGATGGTTCTTACGTGATGGGTGCAATGCTCTATGAGCCTCTTTCGGGAAGAATGAAATCTGTGGATGGCTATCAAAATATCACTTATTATACTGATCAATCTGTTGGTAATATCAATGATCCAAAATATTTTCCAACAGATGGAGAAGGAAATAATCTTTCTGTGCCAATTCCAACTGTAGCGAATACTTCTGGGATTGGTGATAATCCAAGGTTTAATAATGACTTAGTCTCAGAGATTAGTGTTCGTGGTAGTGTCGTTGATCCTTTGACTGGTATTGCAACTGGAGAAGGTTTAAGAGGCAACCTTACAGTTTCACGACAAGCTGATGGCAAGATGGTTGTAACTTTTGATGACCAAAATGCTGGAACTGCTGGGAGTACTTTTTCGGTAGCTATAGATACGACGTTTAAAGTACTTGATAATGTTTTAACTTATAATTTAGCAAATTCTTCTGATGAAAAAATACAATTGAGAATTAGGGTTCAGCCCGGCATATCAACACTCGAAGATATTTTTGAGGATATAAATTTTGATCCTGTGCTTGGGTCTGATACTTTGACTTTTAATGGTGATGATGCTTCAACTCAAGCAGGAGATATTATGACTGTTGCTGATGAGGATTTTCAATATCTTGATGTAACTGATTTAAGAGCTTTATATGATCGTATTAAAATTCCAAATTTTCTTTATGAGCAAGATATTAATTTGGAGTTAGAAACTGTGAATTATTCAATTGAAAGTGATGGCAGTATAATTATTTATGGACCAAGTTCTGAAAACCAAAAACTTGGAAGAGTTTTGATGGCTAATTTTTCTAACCCAGATGGCTTAAGTGATCAAGGTGGTTCTAAGTTTGAGGAGTCTTTAAACTCAGGTGCTGCTGCTATTACTGTTTTAGGTGGTCCATTTGATCGAAGTGCACCATCTTTGTTAGGAACTGCTTTAGTTGCTGGTGCTCTTGAAACATCAAATGTTGATTTAGCTAATGAATTTGCTGAATTGATTCAACAACAAAGAGGTTTACAAGCCCAGTCAAGAACTATTTCAACAGCAGACGAAATTCTGCAAACTATTATTAACTTATAATTTTGTTCTATAATTAAGCTGTGAAAAACAAGTATGCCTTGGTAACAGGAAATTTTACTGGAATTGGAAAAGCAATTTCAGAGTTTTTGCAGGATAATGGTTATCAAGTACCATTGTTGCTGCGCTCTAAAGACTATGATCTGAAACAATACAGCGATTGTCAGCGTTTAGTCAAAGACTTCATCGAACAATATGGTCAAGTTGATTTATTAGTAAATAATATTGGCAATTATCGCAAAGCTTATATCGATGATTTTTCTATTGAAGATTGGCAAGAAATTTTTCAATCTAATTTAGATTCTGTTTTTTATTTAACAAAGTTGATGTTGCCAGAGCTCAGAAAAACAAAAGGAAAAATTATCAACTTAGGTTTTTGTGGTTTACAAAAACTTTCTGCACCTGCCGAGCTTTTTGCTTATCAAGCTGCCAAAACAGCTGTTTTAGTGTTAACAAAAGCAATTGCTAAAGAAGAGGCTCAACATGGTTTAACAATTAATATGATTTCACCCGGAAGTATGGAAAATACGATTGAAGATTCTTCTTGCTTAGAAAAAATACCAATGAAAAGATTAGGAAATCTACAAGAACTAAATCAAATCGTAGATTTGATTATTAATAACGACTATTTAACTGGTCAAAATATTGAAATTGCTGGTGCAAGGGCACTTTAAGGATTCGCTGAAAAACAAAGTTTTTAGGCTTAATCCGCTTAACAAAAACAATTAAGGGCGTGCTTCCAAACCCGTCCCATTAAGTAGCAATTTTACCTTTTAAGCGTACGTATTTAGCAAGTGAAATGCCTTTTACATTTTCGATGTTTTTTAAAATTTCATCATCAACACTACTATCTACATTGACTACCATCACAGCTGATGCGCTGTCTTGAGTTCTACCTAAATTTAAAGAACTAATGTTGACATTGGCATCCCAAAGGATTTTTGAGATTTGTGCCACAATGCCCGGCTTGTCTTCATGATAGGTAATGATAGAGTGGTTTTCAGGTTTGATGTTTACAGGGTAAGCATCAATTTGGATAATTGCTGGAATATTTTCTTGTAAGACTGTACCTGCAATAACCCTAGTCTCAGTTTCAGTTACTAATTTGATTCTAAGTTTATCTTTGTAAGCACCGCTATCGTCAGATTTGAGTTCTTTGACTTTTATGCCTCTTTCTTTTGCAATTAAAGGTGCATTGACAAAAGTTACACTGTCTAGGTTATAAGACAAGACACCTTTTAAAATTGCAAGCTTTAAGCCTTCAATATTTTTCTTTGCTAAATCACCCAAAGCCTCAATTTCAATTTCTTTAATTACGCCTTGTGATAATTGTCTAAGCATCGAACCCATATATTCTGAGATTCCTAAGTAAGGTTTGATTTGTTTGACTAGTTCGGGTTTTAGACCCGGTAAATTCACAGCTGATTTTGCAACACCCCCTGAAAGTACGTCTCTGATTTGTTCAGAAACATCAATAGCAACATTGAGTTGTGCTTGACTGGTGCTTGCTCCTAAGTGTGGAGTTAAAATCACTTTATCTCCGCAGTCATGTAAAGGTGATTCGGTGCAAGGTTCTTTATCAAAAACATCAATCGCGGCGCCAGCAACTTTTCCTGATTTGATTGCTTCAGCTAAATCTGTTTCGTTAATTAATCCGCCCCGAGCGCAATTGATAATGCGCACTCCATCTTTCATTTTGGCGATGCTATCTTTAGCAATCATGTTTTGAGTTTCTTTTGTTTTAGGTACATGCAGAGTAATAAAATCTGATGAGGTAAATATTTCTTCGAGTTCTACTTTTTTAAATCCCAAATCTAAAGCTCGTTCTTTTGATACAAAAGGGTCATAGGCAAGGGTTTTCATACCTAAAGCATTAGCTACATTACCAACAGTTTGCCCAATTTTGCCAAGACCAATAATTCCTAAGGTTTGTCCTTTGAGTTCAATACCTAAAAATTTTGATCTTTCCCATTTGTTTTCTTTGCAAGATTTATCAGCCATAGGTATATGTCTCGCAAGCGACATCATCATGGCAAGTGTGTGTTCTGCTGCTGCAACAGTATTGCCTTCAGGAGAGTTCACAACAATTATTCCTTTCTCTGTTGCAGTTTCTACGTCAATATTGTCAACGCCAACTCCTGCTCTGCCAATGATTTTTAACTTGATTGCTGAATCCAAAATATCCTTGCTTGCTTGAGTTTGCGAGCGTACTAATAAAGCATCGTAGTCTTTGATAATTTCTTTTAAATCATTTGCAGGAATGCCGGGTTTGTAGTCAACTTCTGAGCCACCTTGTTTTAAAATGATCAGTCCTGACTCGTCTAATTTATCTGTTACTAAAACTTTTGTTGTCATATGTAGGTACAGAATAGCACAGGGCAAGAAAAAAACCATTCTTTATCTCAATAATTAAGGATTCGCTGAACAACGAAGTTTTGAGGCACGAGAGTAACTCTGTTATCGGGATTTGTTAACAGTACCTAGTAAAGCTCTAAATAGTTTAAAATATAGCTTTATGAGTGAAAAACTCAATAACTTTAATATAATTTTGGCTGTAAGTGCTGGTATCGCCGCTTATAAAACTGTTGAGCTGGTTTCTCAATTAAAAAAACAGGGTGCTCAAGTAAATGTTGTTTTAACGGCTAAAGCGGAAAAATTTGTATCACCTTTATCTTTAGAGGTGATTTCTGAAAACCAAGTTTTTTCAGGTTCTCAAAAATGGGGTGCTGATATTCAACATATTGAGCTGGCAAAAAAAGCTGATTTAATCTTGATTGCTCCTGCTACTGCAAATACAATCGCAAAATTAGCCAATGGTATTTCTGATGAGATTTTATTTGATACTGTGTTAGCTTCCAATGCGCCTAAAATTATCGCACCAGCTATGAATACTAATATGTGGCAAAACCCAATAGTGCAAGAAAATTTGAATAAGTTGAAAGACCAAGGTTATATCGTGATTGATCCTGAGGAAGGTATGCTTGCCTGCAAAACCTATGGTCTAGGGCGCTTAGCGAGCTTAGAAAATATTATTAATCAAGTTGCAAGTTTTGCCCAAGAAAATTTTACAAAAAATGATTTTACAAATTTTGTTGATTTGCCATTGCAAGATTTAACAAATAAAAAAGTGATTGTTACTTTAGGTGCGACAAAAGAAAAAATTGATCCAATTCGTTTTATCTCTAATAGAAGTTCTGGGAAAATGGGTTTGGCTTTAATTGAAACTTTGCTAGAACAAAATGCGCAAGTACTTGCTGTGCATAGTTTAGATACTTTGCCTTTTAAACATGAGCGTTTGCAAGAAATCAAAATCGAAAGCGCCCAAGAACTTTTAGATGCTTTAAGTGTTGAGTTTGAAAAATACGATGCTCTCTTTATGGTTGCGGCTGTTGCTGATTATAAAGTCAAAGAAATTTCAGAAACAAAACTTAAAAAAAGTAATGGCTTACCACAAATACTTCTAGAAGAAAATCCGGATATTTTAAAATCTTTGTTAGCACTCAAAAAAGATAGACAAGCAATTATTGGCTTTAGTGTTGAAAGTTCTGATGCTATTGCCCATGGTACAAGAAAACTTCAAGAAAAAGATTTAGATTTAATAGTAGTAAATTCACATAAATCTTTGCTGCAGACGCTTGTGAGGTTTACCTACTTACAAAAAATTCAAAAGATTTTATGCAAGCAAGTAAAAAAGAAATTGCAAATGAACTGGTAACAAGAATGGCAAATTTTCTTCGTGAAAAACAAAAAAAAGGATTAGCAGTTTGACAAAAAACTCCCTATTTAATGAATGGCTTGATGCTGTTGATTCATATCAATCTGGTAAGACTTTTGAGGATATTATCAAAGAGTTTGGCTATGCTCAACAAGATATTTTAAGGTTGGCTGGTAATGAAGCAACTATTGGTACAAGTCCAAAAGCTTTAGAAGCTGCAAAAAATGCTTGTGCAAGTTCAAATTTTTATACTCAACCCAAGTCAGAAATTTTAATCGAAGAGTTAACAAAAGTTTTTGCAAAATCAATTGATATGCAGGGTTTAGCTTTTGTCGCTGGTAACGGTATGGATAGCATTATTGAACATGCGCTGACTTTATTTACTAAGCCGGGTGATTCTATTATTAATTTAAATCCAACATTTATTTATTATGATTTTGCAGCGCAAAGGCAAGGTCTTGAGATAATTAACTTGGCAAGAAACGAAGAGCAGCTAGCAACAAATGTTTATAAGTATTGTGTGGATATTGATGCTGTAATTACTAGCATCAAAGACAACACAAAATTGATTTTTCTTTGTAGCCCAAATAACCCAGATGGTTCAGTAATTGAGCTAGAAGCAATTAAAACTTTAGCTCAAGTATGTCAAGATCGAGGAATTGTTCTTTTTGTTGATCATGCCTATATTGAATTTACACAAAGAGAACAATATGACGCACGTTCCCTTGTACATGAATTTACAAATGTAATTGTTGGTTATACTTTTTCAAAAGCCTATGCTTTAGCGGGCTATAGGGTTGGTTATGCTTTGATGCAGAAAGATTTACAATCCAAGTTTTTGTTTTTAATGACTCCTTTTTTAATTGCTAAGCCAAGTTTATATGCTGCAATTGAAGCTTTGAGAGATACCGAGCACCTAGAAAAGATTTTAAACAACAATCTAGAACAAAGACAAATTTTGCAAAGTGAATTATTAGCATTAGGCTTTGATGTTTTTGAGTCTCAAGCTAATTTCATTTTGTTTAAAACGACAAAACAAGATTTATTTACTGAGCTTTTAAAAAAAGCAATTATAATTAGACATATCAAAAGCATTGATGCTTATAGAGTTACTGTCGGTACAAATGCTGAAAATCAAAGAGTGCTTAAAGCTCTAAAAGAAATTTTATCTAATGCCTAAAAAAACAAAAATCTTAGAACTTTCAGTAAAAAATCTTTTTAGAATTTTTTTGGATGCTATTTGTTTGAGTGCATCTTTAATTTTGGCAACTGTTATTAGGCTAGAAGGGCACATAAATTCTAGTGCTGATAGGTTTGTTTGGTACCAACAGCTTTTTAAAATTTTGCCGCTTGTTGTTCTAGTACAAATTGCAATTTTGATTGTATCTGGCTCATATAGAAGGTTTTGGAGATATACCACTGTTAATGATTTGATCTTTCTAGGTAGATCTTTGTTGTTTGCTTCTTCTATAATACTGATTCCAAGGTTTTTGGGTTTAAATCCAAAAAACTTTGATTTGTTTGCTATTTCTTATGGTGTCTTAGCCATTGATTTTTTACTCGCTTTGATTTCTTTGTCTTCTTTAAGGCTATTAAGGTATTACTTGATCGAGCAACGTAATATAAAAAAACGCCTCAAAGAAGTTTCTAGTAAACAAAAAAGAACTTTAATTGTTGGTGCTGGTGAAGCTGGTATTGAAGTGGTGAAGTCAATAGTAAGTCATCCAGAATTGGGTTTGAAAATCATTGGTTTACTAGATGATGACAAAAAAAAACATGGCATGTTGATAGAAAACTTTAAAGTGCTAGGTGCAATTAAAGATGTAAATTATTTTGTTAGTGAAAATGATATAGATCAATTAGTCATTGCTTTACCAAGTTTGCATAGGTCTGTTATTAGAGAAGTTTATAATCTTTGTAGTGAAACAGGTGCTGATATCAGAACCATCCCTGGGGTTGATCAACTTGCTGGTGGCAAAGTTACAGTAGAACAAATTAGAAAACTTAGTATGGAAGATTTACTTGGTAGAGATGAAATAGATCTCAATACCAAAGAAGTCTTAGATTTTTTGAAAGACAAAAAAGTTTTAGTAACAGGAGCTGGAGGTTCTATTGGTCAAGAATTGTGCTTGCAATTAGTAACTAAATGTAATATTAAAAGTATTTGTCTTTTGGGGAAGGGTGAAAATTCTGTTTTTAATACTTTGCAATCTATTTATGAAAAACTTGGTCGTGATACTGAGTTAGAAATAGTTCAAAAAATTGCGGATGTAAAAAATTATAATAGAATCAATGCTATTTTTTCTGAGTTTCAACCTGATATAGTTTTTCATGCTGCGGCTCATAAACATGTACATTTGATGGAGCTCAATGCCTGTGAAGCTTTTGAAAACAATGTTATTGGTACAAAAACAGTATCTGAAATAGCAGGTAAGCATAAAGTTAAAGCCTTTGTTTTAATTAGCACCGATAAAGCAGTAAACCCTTCAAGCATTATGGGCTCTACAAAAAATCTTGCAGAAAAAGTGACTTTGATAAATTCCAAAAATTTTCCACAAACAAAATATACTGCAGTCAGATTTGGCAATGTTTTGGGTTCGCGTGGTTCAGTAATTCAAGTTTGGCAAAAACAATTAGCAAGTGGTCAAGCAATAACTGTTACTGACCAAGAAGCAATAAGATATTTTATGACCATACCTGAAGCTTCACAGCTAGTCATTCAGGCTAGTGCAAAAGCACAAAGTGGCGAAGTAATGCTTTTAGATATGGGTGAGCCAGTGAAAATTTATGATTTGGCAAAACAGTTTATAACTTTGTCTGGCTTTTCTTTAGATGATGTGGCTATTGAATTTATTGGTTTGAAGCCCGGTGAAAAACTTTACGAAGAGCTTTTGACTTCTCAAGAATTTGTTGATTCTAAATTAACTGAGCAAATATACAAAGCAAAAATTCAAACTAAAATTACAGATGAAAAATTAATGCTTAAGTTACATGAATTAGAAAAAATAGCTTCTGAAAATTCAAATGACAATATGAAATTAGCACTCAAAGAGCTTTTGCAAGACTTAAGTTTAGCGAATGTTTAAAAAAACTATGAAATTGGAAACAAAGATTGTAGCTTCATAGCAAGGTTCATATCACCTTTAATTTTAAGTTTTCCTTGCATAAACGCCATTTGAGAATTTAGTTTACCTTCTCTAATTGCCATCCAATCACTATCAGCAAGAGCAATTTCTACTGATGGGTTATCAACTCCACCTTCAATTAATTCACAGGCATTATTGGCTATTTGAAAAGCCCATTTGCCACCTTGAGCTCCAGAGATATTAAATTGATAAACAACTTTTAAACCTGTTGCGGCTGAAGGATTAAAGTGTTTAGCCATTTCATTAAATACATTACCAATAACTGACATAAAATTTAGTCTAGCATTTTTTTTTGTTATTGTGAATGAAATTAAATATTATGCAAAGTATTATTTTTTTTCATATGAAGCCTACTAAGTTTCTCAGCGTTATTTTTTTGTTAGCTATGGTTTGTATGATATGACCGGCAATGTTTGGGAGTGGGTTCTAGATGATAAAAATCAAGAAGCTTATATGGTCGGCGGGTCTTTTTTGTGTGACACAAATTGTCATGGCTTACAAAAACTTAATTGAGTTAAAAACAAAAAATCATATTCAAGTTCGCATTTGGGTTTTAGATGTATTGCAGATTTAGAAGAAGAGTCGGATTAGTATTAACCTATTAACTCTTTAATATCTTAAACCTTATATAAATATTTTGAATGAATAAAAACATGATTAAAGAATGCCTTAACTAGGTAGAATATATATTATGAGATTAAGAGAATTCGAAGCAAAAGCGTTATTTAGAGAGTCGGGAATCCCAACTCCTCAAGGACAAGTTATAAAAGTTGCAGAGGAGGTTTTTTCTATTAAAAATTATCCTTGTACTTTAAAGACCCAAGTTTTAACTGGTGGTCGTGGTAAAGCAGGTGGTATTAAATTTGCGGACAATGTGCAAGAAGCTTATGAGCATGCGCAAAATATTTTCAAGTTACAAATCAATGGTGACCTACCAACAGCAATTTTAATCGAACCAAAAGTAACTATCAAAAAAGAAATTTATACTTCAATTTTGATTGATAGAGCTTACAGAGGTCCAATTATCATGGCTTCTGCTGAAGGTGGAGTTGAGATTGAATCTTCTGGCGCAATTGAGATCGTACCGATTCCAGATGGTAAATATAGCCCTTATCTTGGTCGCAAAATGGCTAACAAACTAGGCTTCAAAGGTAAAGATGTTTTGAAATATGCAAGTATTGTTGAAAAACTTTGGAATGTTTATAGCAATTATGATTGTGATTTAGTTGAAATAAATCCTTTGATTATTGATGGTGATGATAATTTTGTTGCTTTAGACGGTAAGGTTACTTTAAACGAAGATTCAATGGGTAGACAACCAAGATTTGATGGTCAACTTGCTGAACATTTGACTGATCTTGGTGAGAGAGAATTCAAAGGTAAAATGCTTGGTTTAAATATTGTTGAGCTTGAAGGTAATATTGGTATTTTGTGTAATGGTGCTGGTTTGACAATGGCAACAATGGATTTGGTTTTTCATCATGGTGGTAAGCCTTCAAACTTTTTAGATGTTGGTGGTGGAGCAAACAAAGAGCATGTTGCAAGAGCTTTAGATTTAGTTTCTTCTGATGAAAATGTAAAAGTTCTGTTGGTAAATATTTTAGGTGGAATTACAGATTGTGTTGAAATCGCAAATGCCCTTAAATATTATAAAGACACAAGACCAGAGTCTAAATTAGTTGTTAGGCTTGTTGGTAACAACGAAGAACCAGCGCAAAAAATTATGAATGATGCTGGTATCCCTATGACAAATGTCTTAGATGAAGCAGTGAAACAAGCAGTAGCAATCGCAGGTTAATAAAAGGTTTGATGGAGATTTAAAATGAGTGTACTAATTGATAAAAATACAAAAGTTGTAGTTCAAGGAATTACTGGTAGCATGGGTAAAACTCACGCGGCATTAATGAAAGCTTACGGAACACAAGTCGTAGCTGGTGTTACGCCAGGTAAAGGTGGTCAAGAACAAGATGGAGTTCCTGTCTATGATTCAGTTGCTGAAGCTGTAAAAGAAACTGGTGCAAATTGTAGTGTGATTTTTGTACCTCCTTACATGTGTTTAGATGCGGCGCTGGAAGCGATTGATGCTGGTATCCCTTTGATTTCTGTGATTACAGAAGGTTTACCACCTCAAGATGCAGTTAAGTTACATGCGGCTGCACAAGAAAAAGGTGTACTTGTTAATGGTCCAAATTGTCCGGGGATTATTACTCCGGGTGAATCTTTGATTGGAATTCACCCCGGTTCAATTTATATGCCGGGAAGAGTTGGTTTAATTTCTCGTTCTGGAACTTTAACTTATGAAATTGGTTTAGGTTTAAAACAAGCAGGTATTGGTATTAGTACTGCTGTTGGTATCGGTGGTGATCCTATTATTGGTATCGATCAAATTAAATCATTGAAATTATTTGAAGACGATGCAGAAACTGATTTGATAATTTTAGTTGGTGAAATTGGTGGAAGTGCTGAAGAAGACGCAGCTGAATTTATCAAAGACAATATCAAAAAACCTGTTATTGGTTATATAGCTGGTCGTACTGCGCCTCCGGGCAAACGTATGGGGCATGCTGGAGCAATTATTTCTGGTAACAAAGGTACTGCTGAATCAAAAACTAAAGCTTTTGAAGCGGCTGGAGTACAAGTCGCTAAAACACCAAGTGAAATTGTTGAGCTTGTGAAAGCAAAAGTTTCAGTTGCTGTTTAAGGATTCACTTAAAAACAGTTACAATATTGAATATAAATGCTTGCAAGCAAAAAAAAAATTAGAGTACTTGCTTTTGCCCTTGACGATGATTTACTCAAGGTTAATTCAGATTTTAAAGTAGCTGACCATATAAATTTAACTGGTGAGGCACTGCAAAATATTGGTTTTGTGCCTATAACAGATTTGTATGTAAATAAGCATGACCAAGATGCAATTAAAATTGCTTGTATTAAACAAGGAGTTGTTTTAAGCCAACAAGAAAAAACGAGTTTACTTGCTTTAGGTGTTAAAGCTTATAGCTATGATTTGATCAAAGAAGTTTTATACGCTGCGGCTCAAGGTATTTTGGTAGAAGCTTCTGTATATTTTGCTAAAGTCCCACAGGGTTTTAGTTTACAAACAGCCACTTGTCATATCAAAGAAAGTAAAAAACCAGACTTTGCTGTGATAAGAAGTGAAAGTGCATGTCTTTGGGCTGGTACTTTTACAAAAAATAAAGCAAGAGCTTTTTGCGTTGAAAAAAATATCCAATTAAAAGCAAACAAAGTACAGCTACTTGCTTGTAATTCTGGTAACGCCAATGCTTGTACCAAAGACCAAGCTCAAAAGGCTGATTTGCTCATAAGGCAGGAGCTTGGCAAACTTAATCACTGTAAGGCAGATGAGGTTTTGTTTGCTAGTACCGGCAAAATAGGTGTTCCCTTAGATACTCAAACAATTATTGAGCGCTTTAGCAGTTTTGCAGATGCTTCTGTGCAAGAATTTGCTCAGGCGATTTTAACTACAGATACATTTATAAAAATTTCTCAAGATAGACAAGCAAATTTTTTGGGCTTTGCTAAAGGCTCTGGTATGATTCACCCACAGATGGCAACTATGTTAGCTTTTGTTATCAGTGACAAAAAAATCAAAGATTTAAATGAAGTGCAGACCCAAGAATTTATGCAAAATACTTTGCGAGACTTGGTTGCAACAAGTTTTAATGCAATTACAGTTGATGGAGATTCAAGTACTAATGATATGTGTCTTTGTTTAATCAATCGTCAAGGAGCAGAAATTTCTCAGCAAGAATTTAAAGAGAGTTTAAAACAAGTGCTTGATGATTTGGCATATAAAATTGTTGCTGATGGTGAGGGCTTAAGCAAACTAAGTCAACTAACAATCAAATCTAATTTGGAAAATGAGCAAGCGCTTGATTTAGGAAGATTTATTTTAAATTCTTCTTTGGTAAAAACAGCAATTCATGGCAATGACCCTAATTGGGGGCGTATAATCGCGTCTTTGGGGCAATTTTGTGCAAGTGCCAATATAGATTTAGATATCGATAAAACTCAATTAGAGATTTTAGGACAAAGTGTTTTTGCAAATGGCGCAAATACAACTTTTGATCGCCAAGCTCTAAGTGCAACCATGAAAAAATCTTTTGTAATTAATATGACTTTAGATTTGGGTGGTAGCAAGCAAATAAGTGTTTATGGTAATGATTTATCACATGAATATATAAAAATAAATGCAGAGTACTTTACTTAAGAATTCGCTAAAAAACCTAGTTTTGAGGCGCAATCTGCTTAACAAAAATATTAAGAATACATTCTCTGATCCTTAAGAACTTTTACTCAAGTCTGATTGTACTTTTTGAAAGGTTTTAAGTTTTCTTGCAATAATTAATAAGGTTTCAAAAGCTACATTCAATTTATCATAATACGAATCATCGTCTATGTTTAAATCTTTTAAAGACTCGATGCAATTTCGGCAAGCTTGATAAAAATATACCTTTGCATTTTCATTAAAATCTTTAACAGCTGTCATGGTAAAATTTAAGTTATTTTTTTGAAGAAATGCCAAATTGTTTTTTATAGCTCGATCATCATACTCGTTGTAATCCTTCTTAATATCATCTATCATGGTAGAAGTTAAGTTATTTTTTTGACGAAGAGCAAATTTGTGTTTTATACGTTCACGATCATACCGTTCGTAATTCTTATTATGATCTATTTGTTGAGTGTTTGGTGGATCTCCAAAAACATATTCAAAAAGAAATTTAAAAATTGACTCTTCTTTTAATATTTCCGAAATATCTTCAGTATTTTTGTTTTTCTGCACAAGTTCATATGCTTTAGAAAAAAGAATTACTTTTCTATTTTCTTTTGCTAGGCCTGCAAAACTTCCACTAAATGTACTCAAATTGTATTCTTTACCATCAATCCTTAGTATTTGATCTACTGTTTTATTGTTTAAATCAACTCTATGAAAAGCGCCAAGATTATCAGCAACATAAAATAAACTATCAATTCTTGTAAGAGTAATAAGCCGGTTTTCTTGTGTTCGAATAGGATCTCTTTGACTAGTTTGACCATTAGAAAATATCCTAATTATTTCCTGTGCTATACCCATAAAATTTTTCCTTTTAACTCATCCTTGAGTTTCTTCAAGATAATTTTAAACCTTAAGTATATACTTTTGCAAGGCTAGGGATTTTACCTAGATTTTTGCTTTTAAAAATTTAATATGACTTAGCTATGGATTCTTTTTTAAGCAAAATGCAACAAATCCCAATCATTGCCTTGGTTTTGGTGCCTCAAAGGCATCATTTACAAAAACTAAACTCAGACTTTTTTGGCGATTGAAAGCTTTTTTTTTGAAATTTGTTAACATTAGGGGACTGATTCCAAACCCCATTTTGAATTTTAAAATACAGTGAAATGTTAAAATCACTAGCAAATGGGGTCAGAAATCAGTCCCACAAACGACCTTACGCTTAGCTTATTTCACTGCGTGAAACTCACTAAGCGACGGTGTTTGATTCTTTTGTTAGGCGTGTCTAACCAAACCCTACTTATGCCCAAATCTAAAGACTCGAGATACTTATTACGGGTTTGGAAGCACACCTTTTAGGGGACTGATTCCAAACCCCATTTTGAATTTTATAAACTGGTGCTCTAAACTCCACCTGAATCTTATAAAAGCCTTTAAAACAATGGTATTTTAAGACTTTTTTGATTCATGTAGCGCCACGCTGTAAATACAAAATAAAATTGTCAAGAGTCTTTTATTTATATAGGTTTTTTGAAGATTTATATTTCCAGGTGGAGTTTAGAGCATCAGTTAGTGAATTTTAAAATACAGTGAAATGTTAAAATCACTAGCAAATGGGGTCAGAAATCAGTCCCACAAACGACCTTACGCTTAGCTTGTTTCACTGCGTGAAACTCACTAAGCGACGGTGTTTGATTCTTTTGTTAGGCGTGTCTAACCAAACCCTACTTATGCCCAAATCTAAAGACTCAAGATACTTATTACGGGTTTGGAAGCACGCCCATTAGCGAGGTAAAACTGATAAGATAATACATGCAGGTGTGCCTACTCCTATGAAAATCACAAGACGAAATTTTTTACAATCAGCAGCAGCAGCAGTAGCAACAGCGCTAGTTTTAAAGCCAGATGGACATAAAACTAAATATCAAGATATAAGAACAGAAATTGACGCTTTTGCAAAAAAGTTAAATCGATTAGCTCAAAGAAAAGCTTTAACGAACAATAGCTCTATTAACAAAGATGATTTTATGAATTTAATTGATAATTTGCCTCTCGCAAAAAAAGCATTTTTACAATTTGAAAAGGATTATCCAAAATTTATAGCTAAAAATCCAGCATTGGATGCTGGGAATGTATTTAAAACATTTTTAAATACTTATAATATCTACCTTGATACTTTTTATGCAGAACAAGCCTAAATTAAGGATCTACTCAAAAATAATTTAAAGCTTTGCTTTTTGCTTTTTTGTCTCAAAACAATATACAATATCTGTATTGAGTTGCCGTTGTGGCGGAATTGGTAGACGCGCTAGACTCAAAATCTTGTTCCTGCAAGGGAGTGTCGGTTCGACCCCGACCAACGGTACCATTCCGAAATCAGCTCACATAACACCCCAGTGGCTGCTAGCTTGCCAGATACCGGCGGCTCGGCACTACGCTGCCTCGCCACCTGGCTCACAGTCTGCGATGAGCCCTCAGCCCTCTGAGTTACCGCCTCGCCAGGCAAGTGTGCCTGTCTCGGCTGGCTGGCAGTGAGCGCAGAGCTTAGGGTAAGCGGTTGCCGGCGAACCAATGTTGAAGCGGCTTCGCCGCTCCCCCATTGTTTCGCCTTGACCCCAGACATATTTTGGCTTTCTTTATACATGTTAAGCAAAGGCGTCTTTGGGCTGTTGCTACGCCCTGCGACACTGCGGAAAAAACAAAAGGGCTTAGTCATTTCCACCGAAAGCTTTTGGTTAAATAAGACGCGGTTCGACCCTACAGTTTTCAAAATTTCAAACATTCCAGAAAAATCTTTCTGAACAACTCTGTGATGAGCTTGGATACTTAGTTCTAGAGCATTCTTCAAGGGTTCGAACCAAACACTACTATTAATTTTTATTGAGTTTAATTTACCATCAATCAAAGCGTTATCATTTATAACTTTATTTTTCTTGATTTTGTATTCATCTTGATTAATTTCGCCTTCAATGTAGATATCGAGCAAGCGATCTAATCTAGCTTGATTTTCTTTTTTTAAAATTTCTAGTTCATTAATCTGATCAGTTAAAGAACCAAGCTCTTCATTTCTCCAAGTCTCTATTACATCTATGGAGAAGTCCAAAAGACTGTCATCTATAGCTATCTCAGAAACTAAATTTTCAACTTGTGGAGCTAAAAACTTTTCATTAACAAACTTTTGTTTACACTGACAAGTTTTAGATTTTTTAGTACAACGGTAGTACTTAAACTCAAGGCCGGATTTTTTCTTATGATATTCATGAATTATTGAGTAGCCACATTCGCCGCATTTCCCAAGTTCCGAGAAAAGAAAGCCTTTTTCAGCTCTACGTTTCTCAGAAAAATCAGTAATCCTAGAAATATCTCCAAGTCTAATTTGAATTTTATCGAATAATTCTTTGCTAATCATAGCTTTATGAGAACCTTGATGAAGTTCACCCTTTAACCTAAAGACTCCATAATAAAAGGGATTACGTAGCATATCTCCGATAGTATTGTGATTCAAAGGATTACCAGCTTTTGATTTAATACCAGCTTGATAAAATTCATCTCTAAGTTGAGACATATTAAACATCCCCGCAGCAAATTTTTCTAATCCCAACTTAACTACATCAAAGAATTCAGGGTGAGGAACTATAGTCCTTGAGCACATATCGTTAATATATCCACGAGGAGGAAGTCCTGGATATTCTCCTCTTTTAATTTTTTCACGAATACCACGTTTCACATTTTGAGAGAGATTATCTATGAATAATTTAGAGAAACCAAAAGCTAGAGATAGATTAAACTTGCCATGAGGACTGTTGTCATAGAGATAGGTCGGGAATTTTAGATCGTGAATCGCTCCTTGATCTATCAAATAAATAATTTCACCACCATCGCGACTATTTCGTGCCAAACGATCAGGATTCCAGCTAACTATTCCATCAGCTTCACCTGCTTTAAGAGCTTTTAGCATCATATTAAAGACTTTTCGGCCGGGAGCTTTTGCACTCATAGCTTCAGTATATTCAGCGACTACTTCAAGACCTTCTTTTTGACAAAATTCTCTCAGTTCTCTTATTTGAGCGTCTATTGAGAGCATTTGTCTATCTTCTTCTTCAGAAGATTTTCGGCAGTAGATAAAATATTTCATAAATCCAATTGTACAAAATCTCAAGCGATATGGCCAGTGCAAAATAGCTATAATTTAAAGTATGAATTATCAGTTTAAAAACCTTGTCTTTGAAGGCGGTGGAGTTAAGGGTATAGCTTATGGTGGTGCACTCCAGAAACTAGAAGAGTTGAAGATACTCCAAAACATCGAAAGAGTAGCAGGAACTTCTGCTGGAGCAATTACAGCTACTTTACTTGCAATAGGTTATGAAGCAAAAGAGATCTCAGATATCATAGCGAACACTAATTTCCAAGATTTTGCTGATGAAGATGAAGGCTATTTAAAAGATATTTATAGATTTTTTGTTTATTTTGGCTGGCACAAGGGAGATAAATTAAAGCAATGGACTTCAGATCATCTATTTGTAAAATTTGGCAAAGCAGACTTAACTTTTTCTGAGCTTCACCATCATAGCGAGCTTAGTGAAACAGTTTCCCAGCGAAGAATTAGAGATTTATATATAGTAGGCTCTAACCTAACAACTCACAAATCAGAACTTTACTCTCATGAAACCACACCTGATATGCAGATCAGAGACGCAGTAAGGATTTCCATGAGTATCCCTTTTTATTTTCAAGCAGTTTTTAGTAAGACGAAAGATGTTTTAGTTGATGGAGGTGTAATTAGAAATTATCCAATAAATATTTTTGATGATAATGGTTACAATGCAGAGACATTAGGCTTTAGGCTTTTTGATAAGAACACTATAGAGGGTGGCAATAAGAAGCTAGAAATTACTGGTATTAAGTCTTTTGCCATGTCATTGATTACTTTTATGCAAGCGACAGCTTGTAATACACATATAAATGCTCAAGATTGGCAAAGAACTATTGCTATAGATACCACTGGAGTTGAAGTTACAGAGTTTGACCTAAGCCAAGCAAAAAAGAATACATTAATTGACAATGGTTATAAAGGTGTTGACAAATATTTGAATTGGTTAAAGCTTTTTAACAAAGAAAGTTCTTTGTAATATAAATTATTATTGGTGATTTTTTAAATTTAACCGATTTATTACAAAAGCTTGGTATAAATTAAATAGTTATTAATGAAAATCAATATTTTTAACTCAAAGAGAATTTTTCAGATTGGTGTTTTGGCCATATTCTTGCTCTCTTGGCTAAGTTCAGCTAATGCGACTATTCTTTGTGAATGTGAAGAAGGCCATATAACAGTTGAAAATATTTATACTGGTTATTGTAATTTAGATTTAAACCACGATCATAGTAATCAAGGGCATAGTGATTTGACTTGCAGTTGTGATGATAGTTCAATCAATTTAAATATTGTCAGCTATTCAAGTGAAATAGATTACGATTTCGATTTTGAACCTCAAAAGACTTTTAAAATAGATAATTCTATTAATCAGATTGGAATATTGAAGCAAGACTATATTCTTTTATATGACCTGAATGTAAGAAGAAAATTAGACACCCGAGATAAGGTCTTGAATACTGTTATTTTATTAATCTAAAACTCCATAGTTAAATTAGTCTTTTAATTATGGAGTTTACAAATGAAAAAAAGAAATTTGCTTATAGCATTTTTGATATTAATTACAATTACGTTATTTATCGTATTTTATATCAAAGACAATACTAAAAATAATCATAATGAAAATCATGAACTTGAGAAACATAGAGAGTCAATCCAATTCAGCCCTAAACAGATAGAGGAATTTGGTATTGAATTATCACAAGTTCAAATTGGAAGCTTAGACAACGAGCTTGAACTTACAGGTGAGATTAAAATTGACGAGGATAAATTAGCTCATATTGTTGTATATAGCTCCGGAATAGTAGTTCAAGTAAATAAAAGCTTAGGAGATTTTGTTAATAAGTCTGAAGTACTTGCAGTTATAGATTCACCTGAAATTTCTAATTTACAAGAAGAACATTTAGAAGCAACCGCAAGACTTGAAATAGCAGAAGCAAATTATGAAAGAGAAAAACAACTTCAAAAAGAAGATTTGACTACTCAAGCAGATTTTTTAAGTGCAAAAGATGAGTATATTAAATCACAACATGACTTGCACATCACAGAACGTAAACTAAAAATATTTGGCTTTAATGATGCTGAAATCAACAAATTAACTCATGGTCACCAAAATAAATTTGACTACTACAGAATTACCGCACCATATAGTGGAACTATAAATAAAAAAAACATTAGTAAAGGAGAAGCTCTTGAACGTAATGCTGAAGTATTTACTATTGCTGATTTAAGTAGTGTTTGGATTGATTTTAATTTATATCAAAAAGATTTACCATTTATAAAATCAGGTCAAAAAATCTCAATTCATATTCCAAACTTAAATGGGGACTTAATAGGAGTAATTGATTTTATATCACCTATGATTGGAGAGAATACCAGAACTGCTTTTGCGAGAGTCATACTTAATAACTCAAATAACTCACTTAAACCAGGAACTTTTGTCACAGGTAAAATAAAAACTTCTCAAAGTGAAAAAAAATTATTAATCAAAAAAACTGCAATTCAAGAGCTTGATGGTCAAAAAGTAGTTTTCATAAAAAGAAACGATAATTTTACGGTACAAGAAATTGAAATAGGACAAGGTGGTGAGGACTATGTTGAAATCTTAACTGGTCTAAGTCAAGAGGATATCTATGTATCGACTAATTCTTTCATTTTAAAAGCAGAGTTAGAGAAAAATGAAATATCAGATAGTCACTCGCATTAAGGGATTTTGATTCAATGAAAAACTTTATTAACAAACTCATCAAAAATCAGCTGATAATATTCGTGTTTGCTATTGCAGTAATAATTGCTGGTATTCAGAACTATCCAAAATTAGCAATAGAAGCTTTTCCAGATGTATCACCAAACTTAGTACAAATTTTCACTGTAACAGAAGGGCTTTCTCCAGAGGATGTTGAAAAGTATGTGAGCTATCCAATTGAAACTTCTATGAACGGTTTACCTAAAATCAAAAAAATTAGATCAGTTTCTAATTTTGGTTTATCAGTAGTAAACATTTATTTCGAAGATGGTGTTGATATTTATTTTGCTCGACAAATTGTCAATGAGAGACTTCAACAAGCAAAAGAATTAATACCAGAAGGTTTCGGTAGTCCTCAGCTTGGACCAATTTCTAGTAGCATGGGTTTAATACTATTTTATTACCTAGAAGATAAAACTAACAGCTACAGCTTAGAAGAATTAAGAACTATTCAAGATTGGGTTATAAAACGTAAACTACAAACAGTGCAAGGTGTAACTGAGGTCTTGAGTATCGGGGGGAATGAAAAACAATATCAAGTCATTTTAAGACCAGAGAAATTACTCGAATACGACATTTCTATTGATGAATTAAACCAAAAAATTAAAGCTAATAGTAAAAACGCTGGTGCGCAATTTATTGAAAAGAATAGTGAAGAATATATTGTCAGATCCAATGGACTTTATAGTGAAATAGCAGATATTGAAAATATCGTCATTAAAGCTCAAGATGGAATACCAGTCTATCTACGAGATATAGCTCAAGTGAAAATTGGCGGAGCAATACGCAGAGGGCTTGAGACTAGAAATGGCAAAGAGGAAGTTGTTTCTGGAATGGTACTGAAACTTTTTGGAGAAAACTCTTCCACTGTCATTTCTAGGGTAGAAAAGGAAATAAAAGAAATAAATAAAACATTAGACCAAGGTTTAAAAAATAGTACCCTATTATGAACAAAAAACTTTAATTCAGAATTGTATTTCTACTGTAACAAATGCTCTATTTCAAGGAATTGTTTTAGTCGCTATTATAATTTTTGTTTTTCTGAGATTAGTAAAACCTAGTATTATTGTTGCATTATCAATCCCTTTCTCTGTTTTATTTGCAATTAGTTGTATGGAAATTTTTGGTATAACAGCTAATTTGATGTCATTTGGTGGGCTTGCAATAGCAATTGGAATGATGGTTGATGGTCCAATTGTAATTGTAGAAAATATTTGTCGTATTTTTTCTGAGAACTATGATAAAAAAGAGAAACAAACATTAATTGAAGAAGCTTGCGCTGAATTAATGAAGTCAATCATATTTTCAATCTTGATAATAATAATAGTGTTTTTGCCGATTTTCACTTTGACAGGCGTTGAAGGTAAAATGTTTAAACCACTGGCATACACTGTAGCTTTAGCCATGTTAGGTTCTTTAATTTACTCAGTTTTTGTTACTCCTATACTGGCAAACTTATTTATTAATAAAGCTAATATTGTTGAACCTCAATTTCAATCAGTTAAAACCTTTAAAGAAAAATATACTAATCTTTTGAAAAAGTTTTCTGTAAATAAAAATCTAAATATTTTAGTTATTAGTATTTTACTAGTTTTAGGAATTATCAGTTTTAGTCTCCTTGGTTCTGAATTTAGTCCTGAAATGCAAGAAGGAGATTTAGTTGTGAAGATGACAGCCCCAGCCTCAACTTCACTGAATGAAACAAAAAGACTCATGATGTTAGTTGAAAAACGCATCATGCAAATCCCTGAAGTTAAAGAAGTTCTTAGTCGAGTTGGCAGAGGAGAGGTCGGAGCACATGCAGATCCAGTAAATAATGCTGAGATGTATGTAATTCTTAAACCTAAATCTGAGTGGCAAGGGATTAGCAACCAAAAAGATTTAGAGAAAGAAGTTCGAGATAAAATACATGACTTTCCTGGTGTACTTTTCAATATTACTCAACCAATCGCAATGACTGTAGATGAACTACTTGAAGGAGTTCAAGCTGACCTAGCAATTAAGATTTTTGGTGATGATTTAGATCTCTTAAATAAACACGCAAAAGAAGTTTCTGAAAAGGTAAGTCAAGTTTCTGGGGCAAGAGACGTACAAGTTAGTCAAATAACAGGTTCTCCACAAATATTAATCGAACCAAATCGGAAACTGATTGCTCGCTATGGTATTAATTTATCTGAAATTCAAAATCTAATTGAAACTGCCATTGGAGGCTCTAGCGTTTCGCAGGTTTTTGATGGTATTAAAAGGTTTGATGTCTTTGTAAGATTTACTGAAGATGCTCGAAATGATGTAGAAGCAATTAAAAAGCTTCTGGTAAGCACTCCTAGTAATGTAAAAGTCCCATTAGGGCAACTTGCTGAAGTGAAAATTATTACTGGTCCAAAACAAATCACTAGAGAAGAAAACCAGAGATTTATTACAGTTCAAGCAAATGTATCAAATAGAGATATAGGGTCTTTTGTCAAAGAAGCTTCTAACCTTATTGAAAAAACAGTCTCTTTTCCTAGTGGTTATTTTATAACTTGGGGTGGACAATACACTTTGCAGCAAGAGGCTAACAAGAGATTTACTGTCGTTATTCCATTAGCTCTAGCATTAATATTCTTACTACTTTATATAAACTTTAATTCTTTGAAAAATTCACTTTTAATTTTAGTCAATATTCCTTTGGCTTTAGTTGGTGGTCTTCTAGCATTATTAATAAGTGGTCAAAGCCTATCTGTGCCTGCTTCAATTGGTTTTATCGCCTTATTTGGAATTGCTCTTGAAAATGGTTTGGTATTAATAGGCTACTTAGAAGAATTAATACAAAAGAATGTCTCTATCGATACAGCAATTCTACAAGCTTCCTTGCAAAGAACTAGACCTGTCCTAATGACAGCACTTACGACAGGTTTAGGGCTTATACCTCTACTCTTAGCTAATGGAATAGGGAGTGAAGTTCAAAAACCTCTTGCAACAGTTGTAATTGGAGGCTTGATAAGTTCAACTTTATTGACTTTATTAATTCTCCCTTCTTTGTATAAATGGTTTCATCAAAAGCAAGGAGGTATCTCAAAGTGAATAAGTTAAATAAACTACTAATCTTAATTTTCTTAGTTTTTAATACTAGTATTGTAAAAGCAGAAAATGAGATTGACATTTTAAGTTTAGATCAAGTTTTAAATCTTGCTTATGAAAATAATTTATCTTTGAAAATTTCAAACAAAAATAGAAATATTAATGAAGCAGAATTAATTACTGCTGGTTTATATCCTAATCCAGAGCTGTTTCTAGCTGCTGGAGTTGCTCAAAAAACTTATAATCCAGGTATTCAGCAAAAAATCCCATTAGGTGGAAAGATAAAGCATAGAAAAAAACTTGTAGCATCCAAATTTGATGTTATTGATAATGAGATAAAACAGACTGCGATTAATTTACGTTATGAAGTTAAAAAACTTTTTTATCAAATACTAAACTTAGAAAGTAAAGCAGAAGTTTATCAAAAATTATTAGATGCTACAGAAGAGACTTTGAAATCTACTCAAAGAAGATTTGAACTTAAGGAAATTACTATATTAGATTTAAGGCAAAT
Organism: bacterium; assembly: GCA_038146805.1. GTDB lineage: Bacteria > Cyanobacteriota > Vampirovibrionia > LMEP-6097 > LMEP-6097 > CAIYXB01. The sequence continues at coordinate 823,226 of JAYQSH010000005.1, forward strand.
TGAAATGCTTAGTATTGATATAAAAAAGGCAGCGATTGCAAATGAGATTGAAATTAAAAAAACTAGAAATAAACTTAATCAAATCTTGAATTTTGACATAAGTGGTAAAGAATTGGTTGTATATGAAAACGAGAATTCAGAGTTAGTTAAACTGTTGCAAAGTAAAACTAATGAAGAGCTTATTGAGCTTGCAAAAGAAAATCGACCAGATATTAATGCCAATGAAGCTAAGCTAGGTGTTAATTCTGAAGAAAAGACCTTGCTAGAGCTAATATATATCCAGACCTTACGCTAGGAGTTGCACCAGATATAGTTACTGGTGATGAAGGTGGTATTAGTGTTTTTACTCAATTACAGTTGGGTTTACCTATTTTTGATAGACAACAAGGTGAATTGAAAAAAATCAAAGAATTAAAAGAACAATTAATTCTAGAAAAAAATGAAATTGAGTTACTCATTGAACTCGAAATCAAAAATTCTTTAAATAATTATCAAATGTCTTCTCAACAACTAAAGCTGTATCAAGATGATAGCTTAGAAAAATCAGAGGAGTTTATTGAAAAAGCTCAGAAAAGCTATAAATTAGGTAAGTCCTTAGTTCTGACTTTTCTTGAAGCAGTAAAAAGCTCAGAATCAATTTATCTTGGCTATCTTAATACTAAGCTTGCTTATCAAGAAACTTTAGTTGAATTAGAAAAGCTTTTAGCTATCAATTGAAGTTAATACACTCAATCCAGTCTCTAAGTTTTCAATATTTACACAGAGTTCTATAAGTGATGTTTAAACCTTATTAATATCTTCTTGACTATGTACCTTAGTACAAGGTTTAGAATTAAAACTATGAATAATCACCACCAAGAACATAATCATTCATGCCATGAAGGCTCAATGCATGACCACCAGTCAATGATTGATGATTTTAAACGTCGTTTTTGGATTAGTAGTTTTATAACCATTCCAGTATTGATTCTATCTCCAATGATCCAAAGTTTTTTTGGTTTCAGTTTTGACTTTGCAATTGCAAAGTATATTAGTTTTGTTCTTGCCTCAATAGTTTTTTTCTATGGTGGTAAGCCTTTTCATCTCGGTTTAAAAAATGAATTAAGCAATAAGGTTCCTGGGATGATGACCTTGATTGCACTTGCAATTAGTGTTGCCTATATCTATAGCTCGTTTGTGATATTTGGACTTAAGGGTAAAGAGTTTTATTGGGAGCTTACAACTTTAATCGATATTATGCTCCTTGGGCACTGGATTGAAATGAAGTCTGTAATGGCTGCATCAAAGTCTCTTGAAATGCTTGCCAAGATGATGCCTTCTGAAGCTCATCTAATTGAAAATGACTCGGTTAGAGAAATCAAAATTGAGGATTTGAAACTAGAGGATAAGATTCTTGTTAAGCCAGGAGAAAAAATCCCTGTTGATGGAAAAGTCTATGAGGGAGAGAGCTACATAGATGAATCTATGCTTACAGGTGAGTCTGTACCAGTGAAAAAATCTAGTGGCTCAAAAGTTATAGCAGGCTCTATTAATTCAGAAGCTTCTTTAAAAATTATTGTAGAAAAAACAGGCAAGGATTCATACCTGTCTAAGGTTATAGATTTGGTCAAAACAGCTCAAGGAGAAAAATCTAAAACTCAAAGACTTGCTGATAAAGCTGCAGCTTGGCTTACTTATCTTTCTTTGTCAGTGGGTTCTATAACACTAGTAACTTGGCTTGTATTTGGTTTTGATTTAAGTTTTGCTATTGAACGTATGGTTACTGTGATGGTAATCACTTGTCCCCATGCTTTAGGACTTGCAATTCCTTTAGTTGTTGCTATCTCAACTTCACTTGCAGCAAGCCAGGGCTTACTAATACGTAATAGAACTGCTTTTGAAAATTCTTTCAAAATTACAACTATGCTTTTTGATAAGACTGGTACTTTAACTAAGGGAAATTTTGCGGTTATAGATTACAAGTCGCTTGATGGTAATAATAGTGATGAAGAGCTTTTAGCCTTGGCAGCAGCACTTGAGTCAGAATCAGAACATCCTATTGCAACTGGCGTCAATCAAAAAGCTAAAGAATTAAACCTTGCAATTCCTAAGGTGGCAAAACTTCAAAGCATTACAGGTAAAGGCATTGAAGGAGAAGTTGGAGGGAATAAAATTAGTGTAGTTAGTCCTAGGTATTTGAAAGAGCTTAATATTGCTATTCCTTCTGAGATAACTGAGCTTGCAACAAATGTTTTTGTTTTAAAAAATGAAAAATTGCTTGGCTTTATTTCTTTGGCTGATGAAATTAGAGAAGAGAGTTTTAGTGCTATTAAGGAATTTAAAAATATTTGTATAAAAGTCATTATGGCAACTGGTGATAATAATAAAGTTGCAAAAGTGGTTTCAGATAAATTAGAGCTTGATGGATTCTTTGCTGAAGTTCTTCCAGATGGAAAACAAAAAATTATCAAAGACCTGCAAGCTAAAGGTGAATTTGTTGCTATGGCTGGTGATGGGGTGAATGATGCTCCTGCTTTAGCACAGGCTGATATTGGTATTGCTGTTGGTTCGGGAACTGATGTTGCAGCTGAAACAGCAGATATAATCTTAGTCAATAGTAGTCCTAAAGATATTTTGGCTTTAATCAAGCTTGGAAAGGCAACATATAGAAAAATGCAAGAGAATTTATTTATAGCAACTGCTTATAACCTAGTCACTATACCGCTTGCAGCAGGAGTGCTTTATTCAGTTGGCTTTGTTATGAGTCCTGCACTTGGAGCCGTACTTATGAGCCTTAGTACAATTATAGTAGCTATTAATGCACAATTATTGAAGAAGAAGTATTAGTATAGGGTTTTTATTAACTAGAAATTAAAGTTTCTTTGTAAAAATATTTATATGCAAAAAACTTCAAAATTATTTCATAGGTCTGAATTAGAAAAATTCTTAAAACAAATCGGACTTAGATATTTCAATAATAATAGACCTGTTATATCACAAGATCAAATTAGTTATATCAAAGGCTGTATCAGAGAGGATCTAGGTATAGCACCAAGTTTGAATTTGAAAATCAGATGGTATGAAACTGGTAACGCTTTTTCAACAGCTTTAGATAGGTATGGAAATAGTGTTTTTGAAGTACACCTTGGTTCTAAAAACAACATATTTCAAGTTGGTTTCCATAGAAGAGCAAACAAATTTATGGGGCTCTATCATAATAAAAAACTTGTAAGTGAGTTTATGCTCAAAAATCTTCTGTAATCTTGTTAGAAATTAAAAAAAAAGAATAGAAGAAAATTTTCTTCTATTCTTTTCATTATGGGAATTATTCAAGTTGTTTATTAACTACAGCCACAACCACAGCCGCCTGCACAGCCACCACCGCTGCCAGAGCAACCTTCTTTGGTGTTGCCTTGAATTTGAGAATTATCAGCAATATTTTGATTAGCTTTTGCTAAATTTACTTGATTCTCTTGTCCTGAATTTTCACTTCTTGAAGAAGCGATATCAGTTCTTGTTCCAGTAATATCGGAACTTTGTGCTTGCTTACTACTTGAATTGGAACTATTTTGTTGAGTCAAAGAATTAACATTATTTCTGTTACCAAAAATCCTTGCTAAGAGTCCTTGACGATTATTATTTGTTGTTGTCCTAGCTTGAGTTCCAGCAAGATAGGGGTTCTTTGTTGGATTTAATGTATTCATATTTTCGTAATAACATATTGAAGTTAAGGAATCTTAATTAAAAACTCTATATGCCAATTATACTTTAGCAAAGCTTGACTCTATACTTAGGTATAGAGTTTAGACTTTGACTATGAAAATAGGTGAATTAGCCAAAAAAGTTAATTGCTCAGTGCAAGCAATAAGGCTGTATGAAAAAGAAGGTTTAATTCCAGAGCCCGAAAGAACAGAATCTGGTTATAGAGTTTATTCTGATAGTTATATTGAAAAAATAAACTTTATTAGAAATGCCAAGTCTATAGGTCTTACTTTAAAAAAAATAAAAGAGCTTTTTGACTTATCTCAAAAAGAAACTGCAAGTCGAATAAACGCTAAGGTAGTTTTAAAAAAGGAAATTGATAATTTGAATGAGAAAATCAAGACTTTTACCTCTGTAAAAACTTTTCTAGAAGAACTTAATTCATGCTGTGAGGGTTCTATGCCATTAGATCAATGCCCTATTATGAACAAGATACAGGAGGGTAATTTTGAGGATTAAATTTTTGTGTTTGTTAATGCTTTTTAGTCTAGTTCTCAATCATGTAAAGGCTGCAACTAAGCTTCCTACAATAGAGATTGATGAGATTTATAGAAATAAAGACCTTAAAGAACTTGATATTGATACCTATTTGTCTGACTTGGATATTGATAAGGCAGTCAAGATTACTCTTATTAAAAACCCAGAGCTAAGATCTGATTTACAAAAATTAGGTGTTGCAGAAGCTGAGTTAATTGGAGCAAAACTTTTTTCTAATCCTCAGCTTGCTGGTGAGCTTATGTTTTTTGATAGAAATTCTGATATTGATTATGAAATTGAAATCCAAAAAGAGATCCTAGATATTTTCTTTAGACCAATGCGTAAAAGTGTTGGAGAAGCTAAGCTGGATCTTGCCAAATACCAACTCTCTCAAATTGTTTTAAATAAAATCTTTGAAACTAAAGCAAAATTTCTTGAATATGTCTTTTATTTAAAAGCTTTAGAGTTAAAGAAGACCTCGGTAGAACTTACAGAGCTTGAAGCAGAGGTTGCTCAGAGACAAAATGAAGCCGGCAATATTAACCCACTAGAGCTTTATAGCCATAACTTAAGTAAGTTACATAATGAAAATAAACTTGCTGATTTTAATGCCGAGTATATTATTGCTAAGCAAAATTTCCTTAGAGTACTTGCTTTAAATGAAGCCGATTTGAAAATAAACCAAAACTTTGATTATTTGGTTTTTCCGACTGACGATAAACTTGTTTTTGATGATCTTATAAATATTGCATTTAGCAATAGTCCTGAATTAAAAGCGATAGAGAAAGATGTCCTTGCAAATCAAAAATCTTTAAAGCTAGCTAAATGGAGAGCCTTGCCTGAGTTTTCATTGGGTGGCAAAGTGTTAGATGAGCCTGGCCCTGGGCGTTACTGGGGACCAACTATATCAGCAGGTATTCCAATCTTTGATAGGAATCAAGACCAAAAGGCATTTTATAAAGCAATGCTAGAGAAGACAAAATTTGATTATGAAGCACAGAAAATCAAACTCTATGCTGATATAAAAAGTAGTTTTGCTGATTTAGAGGCAAAAAGAGAAATTGCTCTAAGGTATAAGGATTTTATTTTTGAACAAAGGCAAAAGCTTTTGAAAATGACTCAGTTAAACTATAACTTCATGCTCAAAGATGTTTATGATCTGCTTCATGCAAAAAAGAACCTTGTTGATGCAGAAATAACTTACCTTGAAGCTTTGAAAGATTATTATCAAAATAAATTTGAAATTTTAAGTTTAATAGGTTTAACAAATTTTATGGAGAGTGATGTAAATGAGAAATAGTATTTTGACTTTAATTCTTTTGCTGAGTGTATCGATTGCAAAAGCACAAAATTATGAGCCGGTAATCACTCCAAACGGTGATACTTTGCCTTATGAGATGATCAATGGGCAAAAGGTTTTTAGGCTTACTGTTGATGTTTGCGAACATGAAATAGCTCCTAAGATGAAGATCAATGCTTGGTGCTACAACGGTAAGACACCAGGTCCGACTATTGAAGCTGTTGAAGGAGACAAAGTTAAGTTTTTAGTTACTAATAAATTACCAGAGATTACAGCGGTGCATTGGCATGGACTGATACTTCCTAATGGTATGGATGGAGTTACAGGTTTAACTCAAGTAGGTATTCCTCAGGGTCAAACTTTTGCTTATGAATTTGAACTAAAACAAAACGGTACTTATATGTATCATTCTCATGGTGATGAGATGGTGCAGATTGGCATGGGTAGTATGGGGTTTTTTATCATTCATCCTAAGAAAAAAGAAAATCCATACGTAGATAAAGACTTCGCTATTATGCTCAGTGAATGGTTTATAGAGCCTGGTGCAAAAACTCCAAATCCAAATGTAATGACTGACTTTAATCTTTTTACTTTTAACAGTAAAGCTTTCCCTGGTACTGAGCCTTTAGTTGTTAAAAAGGGAGATAGGGTAAGGATTAGATTTGGTAATGTTTCACAAGATCTACATCCGATTCATATTCATGGTTTGAATTTCAAAGTAACTCAAACTGATGGTGGTAAAATAAATCCTATTGCACAAATTCCTGAGACAACAGTTGTCGTTGCACCAGGTCAAACAAGAACTATCGAGTTTATTGCAGAAGAACCTGGTGACTGGGCTATGCATTGTCACCGTAGGCATCATCCTATGAATGCTATGAGTCATGATATTGCCAATATGATAGGTGTTAATCAGAAAGATGGACTTGAAAAGAAAATTCAAAAATTAATTCCCGAATTTATGGCAATGGGTTCAAATGGTATGCACTCTATGATGGAGATGGGTATGGAAGGACCTCCTAATACACTCATGATGATGGGTGGACCGGGACCTTTTGGACAAGTTGGTATGGGTGGTATGTATACTACTTTAAAAGTGCGTGAGGAAGGACATCTCACTGATGAATGGTATCAGCACCCTAAAGGCACTGTGGCTTACCCAGTCAATGACAAAGGTGAAAAGATTGAATTAAAGCAAGAAACTAAAAAAATGGATCATTCAATGATGGATCATTCTAAAATGCACCATCACTAGCTTATAAATAAAGCTCTTTCCTTTATTCGTCTATTCTTGAGTCCTTGAGAAATTTTATTGCCAGCATAAACCCATCTTAGAAACTCATCTTCTACTTTATGAGCTTTATTACTATTAAGTTTTTTAAGTAAGCTTGATGACTTGAATTGAGTTTCTCCTATATTGAAGACAAAAGAAACTAATGCATCAAATTGATTTTGACTAAGTGGTTTTTTGACTAATTGATTAATAGCATTTTGAGCCCAAGATATATCTTTAATTAATAACTCTTCAGCTTTTTTCTTAGTGATTTTATCTCCTATTTTGACTGGATTTCCATCCTCATATTTGGTAGTCCCATAGCCTATGGTAGCTACGCCAGCTTGATCTAAGTATGCAGTTGTTTTGTAACCTTCAAAGTCCTTTAATAGATCTCTGCCTTTTTTACTTAAAGCCATGACTTGGTCATTGCGAGCGGAGCGAAGCAATCCATTGTCTGAATCTAAAATTAACTCTACCACCACTCCAGCATGGTCACTAGCTTTTGGGTGATTTTCACTCACGTCTTTAATTCTTTTACCATTGTAAAGCTCTGCTCTTAATGGCAAGCCTTGTCTAAATATTTCAGGTTTAAGTTTAGTGTTTTTGCGAGCAAGAAATTTAGAAATAAGAATATAGTCGAGCTGAGAATACTCATCTCCTCCAGCCCAATAATGAGTCCATCTTTCATCTTCTGGTAAACGATTAATAACATTTTCTAAACCTGAATGTTCTAGTAAAGCAGTTAAAGCACTTCCTTCACCTGGATAATCATTAAAATCTCCCAGTACGATAAAATTACCAGCATAATCATTATCAGCCCAAGCTTCATCTATAATCTGAGCGACTCTATTCACTTGTCTGACACGCTTTGCTTTAGTTCGCCCGCGCCCACCTATCATAGATTTAAAATGATTGACATAGAGTCTTAGTATCACGCCATCTACATCTACGTCAACTTCAAGGCAATCACGCGAGAAAATCCAAGCACGCTTATTTTCAGTTCTATCATGCCTGTAAGATCTAACATGAACTATTGGATAGCGGCTCATTAAAGCTACATCAATTTTCCTACGATCAAAAGCGTCTATTAAGACTCTGTATTTATATCCTTGGCGTGAAAGATACTTGGAATTAAACCTATCTAGAACATGTAGATTCTCGACTTCTTGCAAAGCAAGTATGTCTGCGTCCATGAGTTTGACTAAAGCCGCTGTGATTTTTCTAGATTCTTCTTTGTAGAGATCAAAAGCTATTTCATTTACAGAAAATCCATCTTCATCTGTAGGTTTTAATGCTTTTCTAAAATTGTATCTGGCAAATAGGTTTTCTACGTTTAGTGTTCCAATTCTAAGCACTTAGTTATTTTTCCTATATACTTCTAAAAAATAAAAGAGTGCTGTATAAATAGCACTCTTTTATAAAATACTTGTAACTAGAAATCTTCTAGTCTTCTATTTTTTTGATAATCAGCATAGAACTGAGCATTAGCTTCAGCAACTCTTTCTATCATGGCATCTAATTCTTCGATTAAAATGTCTTCAGCGTATTCGAATTGTTCTCCCAATTCTTGCCTTGCTGCTTTAGCTTGAGCGAAGCTATCTTCTTGCACTTTTATTGATTGCTCAAAATCACTGACTCTTTGACCAAGGGTTTCAATATCATCTTTGGTCACACCATACTCTTCAAGTCCAGCTTGATTAGTAGCAATTGATTCATGGATTTGCTTTGCTTTTGTCAAAAGATCCATATCTCTCATTCTTTTTAATCTGCTTGGTCTAACTTTTACAGATTCTTTTAGTGCATTGTTACCTGTTCTTCTTGCATAAACAGAAGCAGAAGAACTAAGTGCCATTATTTTTTCAATAAGTGCATCTTCTATTTCATCTTTTTTACTAGTAACTCCGTTAGTTACGTTTTGATATTTTTTGTCATTCTCGTCTATTGAAATGACAGCCGTTTTGAAATCCTCATAGGATAGTTGGAAAGCAGGAATCTTTTCTATTACCGCTTGGTTACGATCTAAGACCTGAGTAACCCCTCTAAACATCTTTGCTTTTATATTTTCTCTTTTGTCCATGGCTATGCCTCCTCTTATATTTTTTTAACAAATTAGGACTCAATGATTATAAAATAATTTAGTTAATGATTTTTATATAATTTGTCATTTAATGCTAAAACCCTTTATTTAAGCCAATTACATTTGCGTAAAAACCTAATCGCCCGGTCAGTATAAGCATTACATCAAGACAGAAATGTATTACATAATCCCTGACAGTTAATGAATGATCCCCCAACTGTAATGTAAGCTTTCCCAAGCTCAATACATGACTGCAGAAGTGCAATACATGAGTTAAGAAAGGCAATGTAAAATTTATAAAATTCAATGAATAAGCTTAGATCTGCAATTTTTTAGTGCTAAAGAGCATTGAATAGAATCAGAACCGCAATACATCATAATCAAAGCGTATTGAACAAAATTCTAATCGTAATGAATGACTTTAGAAGTTCATCCTTTTTGATTTAAGTGATAGAGAAGAATATATTTTGAAGATCGCAGTATTACTTGCGCGTCGTCACTTCGTTCCTCCTTGCATCCCTTTTGTTTTTATCCGCAAAGTGTCTCAGGGCTTGTCAGTCAGCTAACTAACCCCAGCTATTTCACAAGATTGTTAGTTTAAAGTATCCGTTAGCTGCCTGACGCAACAGCCCAGAGACGCCTTTGCTAGAACAAGGAAGAGAGAAATCCAAAATATGTCTGGGGTCAGCAACCTGCTTACCCTAAGCTCTGCGCTCACTGCCAGCCAGCCGAGACAGGCACACTTGCCTGGCGAGGCGGTAACTCAGAGGGCTGAGGGCTCATCGCAGACTGTGAGCCAGGTGGCGAGGCAGCGTAGTGCCGAGCCGCCGGTATCTGGCAAGCTAGCAGCCACTGGGGTGTTATGTGAGCTGATTTCGGAATGGTACGGGGTTTTGGCTTTGGCGCGGACTGAGTTGGCTGGCGACGGTCAAATCTATCCTCTTGTATATGGTTAGATGTCAGTCTCGCAAGCTCGCCTGCCACTAACCATCAAGAGGAATTAGATTTGTGACCGTCGCCAGCCAACTCAGTCCGCGCCAAAGCCAAAACCCCGTACCATTTAAATCAAAGCCAACCTTTTAACTCAAGGCTTTACAAGGTATTGCTTTCAAGTAAGTTTATGAAATAGTGCAAGCAAATACATAAAAATATCTGCTAAGTAAAAAATATTTAGTCTTAAAATTAAACTTTCATTGCCGCTGCAACTTCAGAAGCATAGTCTTCGTTTTTCTTTTCGATACCTTCACCAAGATCTAATCTAGTAAACGCTTCAACATTTGCACCAGCTAAATAAGCACTGATTTTTTGGTTTGGATCTTTAATAAAACCTTGTTCCATTAAAACTTTTGCTGCAAGTAATTTGTTTACTCTACCCTCAACGATTTTTTCTACCATCTCAGCAGGTTTGCCGGCTAAGTCATCTTTTTTGCTTTCGATTTCTTTTTCGCGAGCAATTGTTTCAGGATTGATCTCATCTTTTGTAATATACTCAGGAGCTGGGTTTGAAGCCGCAATGTGCATTGCCATATCAGATGCTTTTTGTGCATCATCCGCAGACAAAGCAACAACAACTCCTACTTTCGAGCCAACTGGGTGTACGTATTGAGCAACAATTCCAGTCGCTTCAACTAAAGCTACTCTTCTAACATCAATTTTTTCACCAATTTTTGCAGTCAATTCGGTTGCTCCATCTTTGATTGATTTTGAATTTAATTGAGTTTCAAGTAAAGTTTCGATATTTGAAATTTTGTTATCAACGGCAGTCTGTGCCACAGCTTCAACAAAAGCTATAAAATCTTCGTTTTTAGCAACGAAGTCTGTTTGTGAGTTTACTTCAACTACTGCCGCAGTCTTTTTGTCAGCAGAAACAGCCGCTCTGATTAAACCTTCAGCCGCGATATTGCCAGCTTTTTTTGCCGCAGATGCCATTCCTTTTTGTCTCAAGAAATTAACCGCTTCGTCTAAGTCACCACCAACTTCGGTTAATGCTTTTTTACAATCCATCATACCAGCGCCAGTCATTTGTCTTAGTTGTGCTACATCTTTTGCAGTAAAACTCATTTAATTTTCTCCTTATTAGTTTTTATCTTCTTTTTGAAAGTGCTCTACCTTCAATGATTGCATCGGTTAAAAATTTTGCAATCAATTCAATTGATCTCATTGAATCATCGTTAGCAGGAATAATATGATCGATTCCTGTTGGATCACAGTTTGTATCAGTAATTGAAACTGTTGCACAACCTACTTTAGAAGCTTCTTCTAAAGCAATAGCATCTTTGATTTGGTCAAAAGCAACAATGATTTCTGGCTTACCACGCATCTTTTTTAGTCCGCCAAGTGATTTGTTTAGTTTTAAAATTTGTCTGTTGATTGCCGCAACTTCTTTTTTACCGTATGCTTCAAAACCACCAGTTTCTTTTTGTAGTTCTAGTTCACGTAATTTGTTTAATCTTGCTCTGATAGTTTCAAAGTTAGTGATCAAGCCACCTAACCATCTTTGGTTGATATAAAAAATTTCAGCGCGCTCAGCTTGCTCTTTGATAATTTGAGAAGTTTGCTTTGAGGTACCAACAAGCAAAATATTTTTGTTTAATTTTGCCATTTGTTTTAAAAAATCAGCAGCCTTAAAAAGGTTGTTTACAGTTTTCGCTAAATTGATTATATGAATTCCATCTTTAGTATCAAAAATGTATTCTTCCATTTTTGGATTCCAATCTTTTTTCTCGTGTCCTAAATGCACCCCAGCTTCAACTAATTCTTTAAGAATTTTTTTGGCCTTTTCTTGAGTTTCTTGGCTTTGAGCTTCTTGGTTTGATTCTTTTACTTCAGCGACTGTTGTCATATAAATTTGTATTCCTTTTTTACTATACGTCGAGTTATTTTAGCAATTTTCGACTTAAAACTTGAAAATCATAAGCATTATGCTTGTTTTTTAACAATTTTCTAACAGAAGGGAAAAATATAATAGTACTTTAATTGTAAATTGCAATAATTAGAGAAAATAGATGGCATTTAAATTTCGACTCGAAAAAGTATTAACACTAAGAAAAGAGGCAGTAGAAAAAGCTCAGTTAGCTCATATTGCCGCCAAACAAGCTTTAGTAGAAGCAAAAAAAGCTCTAGAAGCTAATATCCAAGAAATAAAACAAAGAAATGAAGATTTAATTCGTAATAATTATAATATGGCACAAGATCATTTAAGGGTGATCAAAGCCTTACATGATCAGCAAAAACAACTAAAAGAAAATGTTTTTAATGCTGAAATAGAAATTAAAAAAGCAAAACAAGCTTTAGTAGATGCACAAATGAAATTAGAAGCTTTGCAAAAATTAAAAGAGAAAAAACAAGAAGAATATGAGCTTGAAGCGAGGCTTTTAGATCAAAAACAAACCGATGAGCGAGCTACTTTGAAATTTACTAGTAAATTAATGCAAGAAAATCAAGAAAATGAAGAATAACCCTTAATTTTTGCTGTTCTTCTTAACTCTTAGTTAACCTAAGGCTGGTATTTTGCAAATATGCAACAGGGAGTTAATAATAATCAAGTCATTTCTGACAAAACAAAATTAAATGCAAATGCATTAATGGCAAAAGGGCCTCAGAATAAAGCAAGTTTTGCTAGTGAATTACAAAGTATGCAAAATGCAAATGCCTTGATGCAAGAAGAAGCAGTACAGAACGAGGCACTTGCGAAAACTTTTTCAAGTTTAGCTGATGCGCAAGATCCAGAAAAATTTAAAGCAGTTTTAAAAGATGCTTTAGCTCAACAAGGTATTGATTTAGAAAATTTAAGTCCTGAAATGAAAGAAAAACTTGCATTGATGCAAGATGCAGTTAAACAAGAAGCTTTAAAAAGACAAAGTTCACAAGAGTCTTTGCAAGAAGCACAAGAAGTGCAAAATAAATTTTCTACTGATGAAACGACGATGGCTACTGCAAGTCAAGAAAATCAAAAACAAATCACAGATGCTATTAAAGAAGGTAATGCTGCTGAGCAGGAACAAGCGCAAAGTCAAGATGAGCAAAGAAATCAACAGTTAGCTAATTGGGAAGATTTAGCACCACGTTTAGTTGAAGATGCAAAAAATAGAGCTGTAAGAATTGATATTCCGGGCTTACCACAACTTGAAACTTTAATTGTCAAAATGCAAGGTTCGGCTGTAACAATTCAAGCTGTTGGTGATAAAAAAATTATGCAAAAATTACAAGCTTATCAAGGTCAACTTGGTAGTAAATTAAGTTCTAAAGATATTGCTTTAGCTGATTTAAAAACTTTTGATAGAGAGCTCTTAAACAAAGCAAAAGGACAGGGTAAAGGCTAATGAATAAAGTTCAGCATATCTCACAAAATGCAACTTTGAATTCAGTTGAGATGATTAACTCAATCTCAAGTAATATTTATGGCTATGCCAATAACGGTCATAGAGCTAAACGTTTTAAGTTTTCTGATTATGCCAGTGGTGGTCAGTTTAAATCAAATGGTTATAGCTGGGCGCAAGGTAAACAAGAACCTCGTTTTGGCGAGTGGACCAAAATGATGATCAAGGGTAGAGGTTTGTTTGAAGTTCAAGATCCTAAATCAAGAGAAACTTACTATACTAGACTTGGTGATTTTCACTTGGATGCAACGGGATTTTTGGTAAGTTCTGAAGGTCTAAAAGTGCAAGCTATTCCGCTAGCAGCTGGAGTTACAAAATTACAAGGTCCTTTGCCGGGTGATCTTAGTTCTTACAAAAGAATTGACCCTAATTTAGTTGATCCTTATAACAATCCTTATACGAATAATAGACAAAGACTCAATCCAGCAGGTAATCCAATTGCGGCATCTGGTGAAGTGTTCTTGGGTTTGGATCCACGTAATGGACGTTATTTGGGTAAGTTTGATGAAATTAAAGTTGGTGAAGATGGAGTAATTTATGGTCGTGATGGTCGTAATATTGTTTCTCTGTATCGTTTGAAAGTTGTTGATTTCAATAATTTAAATGGCTTGCAAGATATCAAAGATGGTGTTTATTACAAAGCAACAGACAGAAGTGGGATGCCAATTATGAAAACCAATACTGATACTGTTGTCATTGGTGAAGCCTTAGAAAAAAGCAATTCTTGGATTAAAGTTGAAGCACACGCACTTACAGATGCTCAAAGATATTTTCAGTCAGCAAGTCAAATACACAAATTAGCAGATAAAATTTCAGGTACTGCAATTGAAATGATTCAATAAACTTGGCAATATTTTGCTAAAGGCTTGGCTAGATTTAGAGAATTCCCATACTGTTGCACGGCGGTTATCTTAAAGTTTTTGCCCATTTGTGCCTTTAAATAAGCTAGAATGTTTTTGCTATGGCAAATGTTGTTGTTTCAGTAAGAATAAAAGATTCAGATTTAGAAAAAGAATTACAAGCTTCTAATATGCAGTTGGAGAACTTGTGTGATTGGCAAGAAATTGCAGAGAATGTTTACCAAGCGACTTTTAAGCCTTATTTTTCTAATCATGAGGTGGTTTTGAGTTTTTGCAAAGCACCGGAAATCCAAAAATTAAATAACTATTTTCGTAACTTAGATGAAGTTACAGATGTTTTGTCTTTTAATGCAATTGGAAATTTGAGTGAGGATTTAGCAAAATTTGAGGATTTAAATTTAGCTCAAGAAGATCAAGAACATGATGCGACTTTGGGAGACATAATTATTTGTGTTGAGAAGGCTCAGAAACAAGCTCAAGAAAAGCAAATTAGCATCAAAGAAGAACTTCATCTTTTGTTTATTCATGGCTTATTGCATTTATTGGGATACGACCATGAAACTCCAGAGGAAGCAAAAGAAATGTTTTCATTACAAGAAAAAATCCTAACTGGTGATTTTACAATTCAAAGTTTGAAGTAAACTATTACTAGAAGATGAAGTTTTTTAATAACTTAACAAAAAAAATAGAAGAATTTAAAGCACCTCAACACGAGTTGCTAACTATGTATAGCTGTGGTCCAACTGTTTATGATGTTTCGCATGTTGGGCACGCAAGATCTTGTTTAGTTTGGGATATGCTTTATCGCTATTTGAAATTTGCTGATTATAAAGTTTTTTGGATTCGCAATATTACCAATGTCGATGACAAAATTGTCAAAAGAGCTTCTGAGCTTAATATTAGCCCAGACCAGTTATCGAGAATTTATACATTTGAATTTTGGCATGATATGCAAGCCCTTAACATTAGCTGGCCTGATGCTGAGCCAAGAGCAACTGATTATATTGCTGAGATGATTAGTTTTATCAATGATTTAATTGCTAAAGGTATTGCTTACGAAGTTGACGGTGATGTTTATTTTAGAGTGCACAAACATAGTAACTATGGGCAACTGAAAGGTTTGAGTTTGGCTGAACTTGAAAAAGGTGAAGCGCGCGTTGAAGAAAATACAAAAAAAGAAAATAAATTAGATTTTGCACTTTGGAAATCTTTTGCAAATGAAGACTATAGCTATGATTCACCTTGGGGCAAGGGAAGACCGGGTTGGCATTTAGAATGCAGTACTATGATCAAAAGTATTTTAAATAAACTTCAACTTGGTGATACTTTAGATATACATTCGGGCGGCGATGATTTGATTTTTCCGCATCATGAAAATGAATGTGCACAGTCCGAATGTCTTTCAGAGAGTAAACTTGCGCGTTTTTGGATGCATAACGGAATGGTTATGATTAATGGTAAAAAAATGTCTAAATCTGAAAATAATTTTTTTACTATCAAAGATTTGTTGGCAAAATATAAAGCAAATACTATTCGTTATTTTTCTTTATCTACTCATTACAAAAAACAAATAAATTTTTCTGATGAAGCTCTAAGTGCTGCACAAAAAGGTTTTGATAAATTGTTAGCATCAATAAAAACTGTTCAAAAAAAATCAAGCTTTGATAGCACTCTTATTCAAGCTTTTAGAGAGGCGATGGATAATGACTTAAATACGCCGCAAGCTCTTGCATTGTTATTTGATAAAAATGCAGATCCGGCAACGGTTGCTTATCTACTTGAGGTCTTGGGTTTTGATTTGCAAGAGTCAGCTATCAATCAGAATAATCAAGCTGATACTATTGATAGTTTAATGCAAATTTTATTAGAGCTTAGGTCTACAGCTCGTACAAACAAAGACTTTGCTACGAGTGATATGATTCGTGATAGGCTAAACAATCTAGGCATTTTAATCAAAGATCAACGTGATGCACTAGCTCAATGGGCTTTTAATTAATTATTCTTTAAAAACCACTTATTTACAGCGATTGAGCTTCAGCTTAATTTAATTTTTGCCGATAAATTAAATTAAGCTCATGGATTTAAAAGATATATTTCAGTATTACAAAGAAAGAAATGAAGCAAAAGACCAATTGCAAATTTTGGTTATTGAGGAAAAAGCAGAAAATAGAATAGTAGCTGATTATGATTTTAATCAATGTTCTGACAAGCTTAATATTGAAATTGCTTATTCTCTCAAAGAAGCTTTAGTCTCTTTAACTCACAAGCGCTTTGATTTAGCCTTGTTAGATATGGAAATTAGACACCCAGATGATGTTAAAACTATTATGAGTATTTTGAATAATTTAAATAAAATCCCATATTGGGTTATTACAGAAAGTGTTCAGCATAAGTTTTTGTTTGACCGTATGGATTTAGGTACGGAATTTTATATAGCAAGATCAAAATTTAATTTAGATGAGTTTCAAAGTAAAATAGCTATGATTATTCAAAGCTTTGAGCTTGCTAAACTCAAGCATAGAGTTGCATAACTTCTTTTAGGGGACTGATTCCAAACCCTACTTATGCCCAAATCTAAAGACTCGAGATACTTATTACGGGTTTGGAAGCACGCCCTTTAGATATTGTGTTTTTAGAAAACTTTTTTGTTACTATGTCATAATTTTCTTGTGTTTAAAAGTTTTTTAGACTTCTTTTTAGAACTGAGATTAGCCTTGTCTTTTTTGACATTACTGCCAGTTGCACCAAAAAAAATACTAGCTAAAAAACAAATTGCAAGTGCAGTTGCCTTTTTTACTCTTGTTGCTTATTTGTTTTTTGCTTTGAGTTTATTAATTATCAAAGTTTTTGATAATTCATTTGTGATTGCTATATTTGTTTTACTTGCACATAGTCTTTTGAGTGGTGCATTACATTTAGATGCACTTGCTGACACCCATGATGGGCTTGCTGTCAGTGATAGACCCGTTGAAAAAATTAAAGAGGTCATTAAAGATAGTAGAGCAGGAGCTTTTGCAGTTATTGCTGTTGTGCTTACTTTACTGTCTCAATTTGTTTTTATAAGCCAAAGTGATTTACAGACATTTTCGCAACAATTTCTTTTGTGTTTAGTCCCAGTGCTTTCTCGCTTTTTCATGGTGCTTGAGCTAGTGTTTTTTGTTAATGCAAAAAAGTTGGATACTAACAGTTCTTTAAAAACGTTTTTGGGTTTTTCTAAGCCTTATGTTTTCTTTGTCAACCTTGTATCTTTGTTATTTTTGCTTTTTCTATCAGGTTTTAATTACCAAGATTTTTATTTATTGTTTTTAGCTGCCTTTGTTTTTAGTTTTTTGTTTTATCGTTTTTTGTTTTACAAATTAAAAATGCAAAATGGTGATACAGTCGGCTGTGGTTTAGTGATAAATGAGACTTTTTTATATTTCTTAATTATGCTTATAAAACCTTGTTAAATGCTAGAATGTTAGCGTTATGACTGATACAAAAACAAAATTTAAATTATCAAAAAGATTAGAAAAAATCCCTCCTTATTTATTTGCTCGCATCGATGAAAAAAAAGCGGCGGCAAAAGCTCGTGGTGTTGATGTAATAAATATGGGTATTGGTGATCCTGATCAACCAACTTTAAAACCAGTAGTAGACGAAATGCACAATGCAATTGATGATGCAGCAAATCATGATTATCCTCCCTACACTGGAACTTTAGAATACCGCAAAGCTTGTGTTGAATGGACTGCAAAAAGATTTGGTATCAAAGAATTTGATCCTGTTACAGAATGTTTATCAACAGTTGGATCAAAAGAATCTATTCACAATAGCTTTTTAGCTTTTGTTGATCCCGGTGATTACACTTTGATCCCTGACCCTGGTTATCCTGTATACAATACCGCTACAATCTTTGCCGGTGGCACGCCGCATAAAATGCCATTGCTTGCAGAAAATAATTTTTTACCAGATTTTGATAAAATCCCAACAGAGATTCGTAACAAAGCAAAAATGATGTGGTTGAATTATCCAAATAATCCAACAAGTGCTTTGGCTCCAGTGGAGTTTTTTCAAGAAGCTGTTGATTTTTGTTCTAAGTATGGCATAGTGCTTTGTCACGACCAAGCTTATTCAGAAATCTATTTTGAAAATTACACTTCACCTTCAATTTTTAATGCTAATGGTGCAGAAGAAATAGCTATTGAATTTCATTCTTTTTCAAAAGGTTTTAATATGACAGGTTGGAGATTAGGTTGGGTTCTTGGCAACCGCGATGCTATTCAAGCATTGGCTCAGGTAAAAACAAATGTTGACTCAGGAGTATTTAAGGCAATTCAAAAAGCTGGAATCGCTGGTTTTAATATTAGCCAAGAAGATATAACTAAAAAGAACGAAGAAATTTATGCACCACGTCGCAAGGCGATTATGGATGGCTTAAGTAAACTTGGTTGGAATTTTACTAGTCCAAAAGCAACTATGTTTGTTTGGGCTCCAATTCCACCTTCTTGTAAATCTTCAGCAGAGTTTTGTGAGATGCTTTTAGATGAGTGTGGCATTGTGGTGTCACCGGGCAATGCTTTTGGTGATCATGGAGAAGGATTCTTTAGAATTGCTATGACGACTGAGGTGCCAAGAATTGAAGAAGCAATTAAAAGAATGCAAGAAAAAAATATTAGTTTTTCTTAGCTGCTGTTAACAAATACTTAGGTGAAGTCCTGCTATTTATGACTAAATTTACTTAGGTAAAATAACAAAGGATCTTTAATTTTCATAGCTATTGTAAAATGTTCTAGGCTGATAGATAAGCCTTTTTTTTGTGCCGCGAATAGGGCATAATATAACTATGGTATTCGATATAAAAGATGCTTTTCTTGGGAAAAATCCCAAGAAAAAGGATATTGATTTTTCTTTAAATAAAGACTATTTAAATAGATTATCGGTTATTGAAATTGGTGCTTTAAATGGTGAAGTCTTAGATTACACTGAACATTTTGACAAATTTTTTCCTACTTTAGAAGAGTTTCTTAAAGAGGCAACTCGCATCTCACAAAATCCAAATAAAACTGTGAATTTAGATTATTTAAATTATGGAATTCATGTGCCACATGAGCTTTCTATTGAAAAAGAGGCTATTGAGTATGTTTTGCCTTTCTATAATTCTATAGATAGTCGCTCAGGTGTTGATTGGAGAAATGTTTTGCCAATTACAATCTTGCCTGCTGTGCTTGGTGCTTTTGGTGCGGCTTTGGTTAATCCAAATTTAGTAACAGGTAAATATGGCAAGCGTGCTAATGAACTTGAAGTGAGAGTTGTAAAATCTTTAGCTAAAATTTTAGGTTATAAAGATTTGGATAAAGCATGGGGACTTGCTTTAGAAGGAAGTACTAAGGGCAATATGTATGGGTATTTGCTTGGCTTACGTAAAGCTTTTCCACAAATTAAAGAAGAAGGTTTGATGGGTTTAACACAAAAATTTATGTTTGCTAATTCCCAAGCAGGACATTTTTCAAACTTTACAAATTTAGCTGCGATAGGTACAGGAAGAAAAAACGCAATTAGAATTGCAGCCAATGCTTATGGTTGTATCAAGACCAAAGCTCTTAAAGAAAAGCTTGAAAATTGTTACAAACAAGGAATTGTCGTTCCTACAGTGCTGTTAACAATTGGTACCACCGATCATTGTGCAATTGATGATGTAAAAGAGTGCTATGAAGTGGTAGAGGAGTTAGCAGAAAAATATCCTGATATGCCAAGACCGCATATTCACCTTGATGCCGCTATTGGTTGGTCATTAACTTTCTTCAACGATTATGATATTGAAGCAAACCCTTTGAGCTTAAAAGAAAGCTTTGTAGAAAAATTACCAAAAATTCAAGACAAATGTAGAAACTTACACTATGCAGATTCAATTACACTTGATATGCACAAAACTGGATTTGCACCTTATAGTTCGAGTTTTTTGATTGTGAAAAATATTCGTGACTTTGAGTATATGATGTGGGATTCTGGAGAGTTTAAATATTTTGATCCTTCAGAAGACAAAATTGCGCCAGTGCAATATTCACTTGAATGCACGCGTAGTTCTAGTGGTGTTTATGCCACTGCTATGGCTTTAAAGTCTTTGGGTGTTGAAGGTTATCAAACTTTGTTATCAGCTGGTTTACAGTATTCTAATATGCTCAAAGAAAAATTCATTTCTCTTGATAATATAGCTGTAATTAATCCTGAATTAGGTTTTACTTCTTTATTTCGCCCTTATCCAAGTTTTGTGAAAAATGCTCAAGAGCTTCTAAGAAAAGAACTTTATGATGAAAGTTTTCAAGAAAATTCAAAAAAACTTAGTGCTTATATAGATGAGTTTTATAAATTTTGGAAAATGCATAAAAGCCCATCAACAGCTTTGCTAGATTTTGTGCGCTCTGCCGCTTGGGCACAGTATGGTAACCAAGATTATGAACTGCCAAGTTGGAAAGCATATATGCTTAACCCAAGAGTCGGTAAACATATAAAACCATTTTTAGATGAATTTCTGTCTTTGCGTTCTCAGTTTGAAAGAATAATTCCAGATGAAGATTTAGAAGAATTAAAAATTATTTGTAGTTAAATTTTGAAAAGCTGGGTTAATTGTTTTGAGCTTCTTGTGCTTTAGATTTCTTGTCTTCGAGTTCAAACGCTTCTGTTAAAACTTTAAATAAAAACTTCGCATACTCATCATCTTTTGTTTTATCCGGATGAAAAGCATTTACCACTTTTCTGTACTTGTACTTGTCAATGACAAATTTATTTGAAGCTTGATGTTCATGAATTATTTGTGCAATTCGCCCGCTGTCACTTTGCTTGGTGCTTTCTATTACTTGAGCAACAATATCTCTAAATGTTTTCGCATCTCCTGTTAGTTCTAAAGAGTTTATACCTTCAAGAACCTTTTGTGCTTTTTCGTGATCTTCTTTTGCTCGTGCTTCTGCTTGAGCCCTATCATAAGCTTCTTGTTTTGCCGCTTCAAGTTCTGCTTGCTGGGCATTGTCTTTTGCTTTGCCTTTAAAACCAAAATACAATGCAGCAGCACTAAATGCTCCAGTAATAAAAGTTAAAAACTTTGATTTCATCATCATAAATAAGGCTGTTACACCTAAGCCAACAAAACCAGCTTTTTGGCTAAAGTTAAATTTTGCTTTTGTTGGGCTTTCTGTTTTTCTTGCAAAATTTTCGCCTTGATTGCGTGCCTCTTGCTGACTATAACTTGTTGTGTGCTGTGCTTCTTGGTTTGTTTGCGGCCCAGCATGCCCGTATTCTTGAGTTGCTCCTGCTGAAAAATTGTCACTTGTAGTTCGCATATGATTATTATAGTCAATACGTATTAGCGAAGTCAATAGGTATTTTTGTTTATTTTGCTCTTTAAGGGACTGATTCCAAACCCCATTTTGAATTTTATAAACTGGTGCTCTAAACTCCACCTGAATCTTATAAAAGCCTTTAAAACAATGGTATTTTAAGACTTTTTTGATTCATGTAGCGCCACGCTGTAAATACAAAATAAAATTGTCAAAAGTCTTTTATTTATATAGGTTTTTTGAAGATTTATATTTCCAGGTGGAGTTTAGAGCATCAGTTAGTGAATTTTAAAATACAGTGAAATGTTAAAATCACTAGCAAATGGGGTCAGAAATCAGTCCCACAAACGACCTTACGCTTAGCTTGTTTCACTGCGTGAAACTCACTAAGCGGCGGTGTTTGATTCTTTTGTTAGGCGTGTCTAACCAAACCCTACTTATGCCCAAATCTAAAGACTCGAGATACTTATTACGGGTTTGGAAGCACGCCCTTTAAGCATCTGCAAAAAAAAGAACTTTGAGAATATCTTTTTATTAAATCCCTAAAAACTGTTATATTACACGGGGATATGTTTGTAAAAACAACAAAATATATTATTTTTGCTCTTGTTTTTTGCTTAATTAGTAAAAATTTTGTTTTTGCTGAAGTTGCTCATCAAAACAAAGACAAAAAGGAAGAAAAAAAAGTCAATTTGCTTGAATATAGTTTCAAAGATATTCAATTATTAAAATCGGTTTTAAAAGATTTGCAACCTTATACAAAACGCAATGCTAATTATTATAAAATTCAAATCAAAAAAAGCACACAATTTAACGCCTTTGTTAGTTATGGAAAAAACCTAGTAGTGCATAGTTCAGTTTTTAGAACTTTGAAATCTAAAGTTGCAATTGCAATGATTATTGCACATGAAGTTGGGCACCTTGAAAGAAAACATCTTATCAAAGGTACAGTCCTCAATATTTTTACATCTCTTGCTATCACTACAGCAAATATTTTTACCAAAAGTCAAATTTGGGGCTCAATCTATAATCAAGCTGGCAGTGGCATTGTCTCGACTCACTCAAGAAGTCAAGAGCGCAATGCTGATTTGTTTGCAGTTGATGTTGTCAATAAATTATATTGTGATGAACCCGGCAAATTAGAGGCTTGGATGATAATGATTGAATTAGATGCTAATAATCAACATCCACTTTATGCTAGGTCACATCCCTATTCAAGTGATCGCTACAGATACATGAGAAAATTAATTGAAGATGCAGGATGTGCTTTATAAGATGATGAAAAATTTTTTATTAGGTATATTTTTAATTAATTGCGTAGCCGCGCATGCCCAAAAAGTCCGTCACTTTGAGGACGGTCGACATGTTTTGTATAGAAAAAACAAAACCATAAAAGAAAAAGTTTCTGTGCAAGATGGTAAGCGCCATGGCGTTTGTTATAAATACTATCGTGATGGTGTAACAATCAAAAAAATCACTTACTACCTTCAAGGTAAAAAAGCTGGGCTCGAAAAGTTTTACGATAAATTGGGTATTTTAAAAAATTTCAAAGAACATAAAATACCATTTGATAAAAAACAATTTCCTCAAGAAACTAGTATTTAAAGTTCACAAACTGATGCTCTAAACTCCACCTAAGCCAAAAATCTCATATTAAAAAACCACGTAAAGAAATCTCCTCATTATCAATCACCATATTATGAAAACAAGCATAAATATGCATTAAATGTTCAAGATTGACAATCTTTTTTGTGGTGCACCAAGTTTTACGACTAAGCCTTTTTACATTGTCGCGAAACATAGCGGCACTATGATTCAAGCTAAAAAGCGGATCCCAACCAGTTGCCTTGAGCTCACCTTGCCCCACGACACAGCCACGTCTCCCTTTGTATGACAGTGTTCTAGCGCCTGCAAAAAATTCTTGAATGAGCGCAGGGTAATGCCATGATTTATCAGAAATAAATTGCGTTAATTTGTTACAACAAGCTTGAAGTTCACTAAACATTTTGCGCAGTGTTTTTTTGCGCTCACAACTACGTGCGCCATATTTTTTCTTGGCAATTTCAGCCAAATGCCCTTTAGCGCGAATTTTGCCAACGTTTACGCTTAATATTTTTCTGCTTTGCATTTCAACGGCAATTGCCATTGTCAAAGGCTTACACTTAGTGTGTTCAAAGCTTTCCATTTCATCAAAAACCAAATCTGTAATCGGCGTGATTTCTTCGCGGGATTTGGCTAATTTTTTTCTTGCACAAAAACCCAAGCGCACTAATCTTCTAGAAATTGTGCGAGGTACGACGCTTAGTACAAGCGCACAAGCCCGCTCCGAAAGCCCTTTGCAGAGTAGCTTAAAGCATGATTTATTGATATGTCTTTTTTGTAATCGGTAATCAAACCTAAGTGTCTGCTCAGAAAAATTTTTATTACAGCTTTTACAAAAAAATCTTTGTATGATTTTTCTATCTGACTTTCTGATATGTGTGCCTTTTTTGATGACTTTTTCTCTGTTTTTACAGCAGGGGCATGGGTATTGTTTCATTTTGAATCCTCCAAGTACAAAATATTAGACAATACTTGACTTTTTATGGGGGGTCAAAAGGCTTTTTTTGATGCTAATTAGCTTTTTTAGGTGGAGTTTAGAGCAGCAGTTAATAAAGTTCTTGTTTTACTTTGTTGATAACATCAGCTTCTACAAAAAGTTTGGCATTGCGGCAGGCATTATAGATAGCTTCATCATTAGAGCTGCCATGTGAAATAATAGAAATTCCATTAACACCACCAAGTAATGCTCCACCATAAGAGTTTGGATGTACATGCGCTTTGATTTCTTCAAAGACACTTGAATTTTTTAATATTAAAGCGGCAATTTTTACAAGAGGAGATCCTGCTTTTAATTTTTCTTTGATTTGTTCAGCAAAAATTTTCAACCCCCCTTCAAGTGCTTTCAAATGAATATTACCGACGAAACCGTCACATACCGCGACTTCACATAAATCATCAATAATAGTTTTGCCTTCCACGTTTCCAATGAAATTTAAATTTTTATTGTCGCTAAGTAGCTTATATGTTTCTTTGTAAAGTTCGGTTCCTTTTCCTTCTTCTTCTCCAATATTCAAAAGCCCGATACGAGCGTTATCAATATTAAATATGATTTTGCTTAAGATCTTACCAATAACAGCATTCTGTAGCATTTGTGCCGCAGTAGCTTCAACATTGGACCCACCATCAATCAAAAACATTTGTTTCAAAGAAGTTGGAATCAAAGTACAAATGCATGGTCTCTCAAAACCTTCTATTCTTTTTAAAGTAAACAAGCTCGTTGCTGTTGCAACTCCAGTGTTGCCAGCGGCAATGACAGCATCCGCAGTGCCTTCTTGAACTAATCGATTAGCAATAACAATACTTGCATCTTTTTCTCTACGAGCGGCACGAGCAACGTCTTTTTCGTCCATTGGAATTTCTTTGTCAGTATGATAAATCTCAACCAAATCATTTTTCAATTGATGTTTTTGCATTATGTTTTTGATTTTTACTTCATCACCAACTAAAATTATTTTGCACTGTAGCTTTTCGGCAGCCAAAAAACCACCTTTAACAGTTTCAAGCGGGGCATAATCCCCTCCCATAGCATCAATTGCAATTACTGGAGTTTTCATGATTTAAAAGTTTATTCAAGTTCCTCAAAAGGCTCTTCATCAAATTCTGGCTCTTCTATAGCTGCAGAATTTACTAAAGCAAGTTGTTCACTACCATCTGATTTATCTATGATATCAGCTGCCGCTTGAATTTCACTGTCTTCTTCAGGTTTGATGATTGGTGTAATATTTACTACGCTATCATCTTCTTCAAGTCTTTGTACTTTTACACCCGTTGCCATTCTTGATTGGAACGGAATGTCAGAAACAGTTTGACGAACGATGATTCCATTTGCTGTAGCAATAATAAATTCATCATCATGATTAACTATTCTAATTGTGGCAAGTTTGCTTTTAGCTGTTTTAAATTTGGTTCCAATTAAACCAAGTCCACCTCTACCTTGAACTCTAAATTCAGATATTTTGACGCGCTTACCAAAGCCATCATTAGTAATCACTAATAAGTTTGCATCTTCATCATCTGAATTAATAACATCAAATCCAACTAATTCATCACCATCTCTAAGACTTATAGCTTTTACACCTTTAGCGGTTCTTCCCATTGGTCTAACATCACTTTCGCTGTAACGAATTACCATGCCGTCTTGAGTACCCAAAATAAAAGTTTGTGTACCATTAGAAATTCTTACCCAGCTTAATTTATCCTCTTTATCAAGGTTGATTGCAATGATTCCAGATTTTCTAACAGATTCAAAATCAGCTAAAGAGGTCTTTTTAATTGTGCCTTGTTTAGTTAACATGCTCAAGTAAGTACCTTCATCAAAATCTCTTGCTGGAATCACAGCCGTAATATTGTCCGAAGACTTGATATTAATAAAGTTTACTAAAGCTTGACCTTTGGCTTGTCTACTTCCTTCAGGTAGGTCATAAACTTTTGTTGAGTAAACTTGCCCTTTATCAGTAAAGAATAAAAGCGTATCATGCATAGAGGTCACAAAGAAATGTGCCAAATCATCTTCATCACGAGTTTTGATACCACCCTTACCCTTGGTTGCACGTCTTTGTCTTTCAAATGTAGTAAGTGGGATTCTTTTTACGTAACCCTGTTGAGTAATAAAGACAGCCATTTTTTCATCGGCAATTAAATCTTCCATGCTCATGTCACCATGGTCATGAACAATTTTTGTTTTTCTTTCGTCAGCAAATTTTTCAATAATTTCTTGAGTTTGTTCTTTGATTACATCAAGTTTCAACTGTCTACTTGCAAGTAATTTATTTAAAGCTTTGATTTTCTTCTCAAGTTCTTTTGCTTCTTTTTCTAGCTTCTCTTGTTCTAAGCCTGTTAACCTTCTTAACTGCATGTCGAGAATTGCAGTCGCTTGAATTTCGGTAAGTTTAAATTTCTTCATTAAGTCTGCACGCGCAATCTCAGTTGTTTCAGAATTTTTGATTAGCTTGATAACTTTATCAATATCGCCAATAGCAACAAGTAACCCTTCAACTATATGCAACCTTGCTTCTGCTTTTTCAAGGTCAAATTGAGCTTTTCTGGTAATTACTTCAACTCTAAATTCAATAAACTCTCTTAAAATTTCAGGTACGCTTAATTGGCGAGGCTTACCTCTAACAAGCGCAACAATATTTACAGAAAAGTTTTGTTGTAATTGAGTGAATTTTAGTAAGTTATTCAAAATCACTTGTGGGTTAGCGTCACGTTTTAATTTGATAACAATTCTTGTGCCATCGCGTCCTGATTCATCGTTAGCATCTGAGATACCAGTGATTCTTTCATTTTTAACAAGGTCGGCAACTTTTGTGATAAAGGCTTCAGCACCAACTAAATAAGGCAATTCAGAAATAATAATTGCTGTTTGTGAAGAAGTTTTACCCTTAGCAATTTCCTCAATTTTATAAGTACCTTTTTGAGTTATGCTGCCGCGACCAGTTTCAAAATAGTCTTTGATTCCTTTGTTACCAACAATACTGCATCCAGATGGAAAGTCTGGAGCTTTGACAATTTTATTTAAATCATTTGAAGAGATATCAGGATTATCAATAATCGCAGTAACACCTTCTAAAACCTCTCTTAAATTGTGAGGCGGGATATTTGTTGCCATACCAACAGCGATACCTGTTGTGCCATTTACTAATAGCATTGGTATTCTTGAAGGTAAAACTTTTGGTTCTTGTAAAGAGCCATCAAAATTATCTGTGAAGTCAACAGTGTTAGATTCAATATCACTTAAAATATTCGCGGTAATTTTTTCTAATTTACACTCGGTATATCTCATTGCCGCAGGACCATCGTCTAAGCTACCGAAGTTACCGTGACCATTTATAACTTTGTATCGAGTACTAAAAGGCTGCGCCATTCTGACTAATGAATCATAGACAGCAGTATCACCGTGCGGGTGATACTTACCTAAAACTTCACCTACAACACGCGCACATTTCTTGAAAGGTTTATCGTGGTGCATTGCCATGTCGTGCATTGCAAATAAAATTCTTCTGTGTACTGGCTTTAAACCATCTCTAACATCAGGTAATGCACGAGATACAATAACTGACATCGCATAATCGATAAAACTTTGTTTCATCTCGTCTTTGATGCTGATATCGTTAATTTTTCCGCCGGTTCTAAATAAATCTTTCATTTGTGAATATAGTAATTTTACTATATATAGCCAACAATTAGGCTTGAGACACTTCGGACCGTGTCATTTTTGTCTCATTTTATTTATCTCTTAAGGATTCGCTAATTTGTCTCATCTAATATTTTCTACAAAAACAAAAAAACCAAACTCTAAATAGAGTTTGGCGATTTTGTTGATTTTAAATTTCAATTATTTACTTTTTACGTAATCTTTGAATTGTTTACCAGCTGAAAAAGCAGGAACACTTGAAGCAGGAATTTGAATTTCTTCTCCAGTTCTTGGGTTTCTACCAGTTCTTCCTTTTCTATCTTTTTTAGAGTAAGTGCCGAAACCAGTTAAAGTTACTTTTTCACCTTTAGCTACTTGAGCTTTAATTTCGTCAAGTAAGCTTGTTACAACTTCTTCTACTTGCTTTTGACTCATTCCTAAATCATCAGCGATTTTTGCAACTAATTCACCTTTATTCATCTTGGATAATCTCCTTTAGTTTTTTTTAGAGTGCTTTAATACTGCACCTATAGTGAAATTACTATAAAAACCTGTTTCTGGGCAAGTTTTCTAGCATTATTTTTTAAAAAAAGACAAATAAACATAAAAAAAAGTTCATTTTCAGTGTATAATTGCCCTTGAGAGTATGTATTGACGCAAAAGCTCAAGATAATTTATGGATTTAGGTGGAATTAACCCAAACTCTTTTAACCCTTTGAACAAAGGGGCGTCAACTAGTGCAGAATTAGAACCATTAGTGAAATTGATTGCAACTCGTTTGGGTGTTTCTGATTTTACGGCATTTCGAGTTTTGAGAAAGTTTATGGCTGGTGCTAACGCAAGTACCTTTTCTGAAATTTCAAGTTTTGTCAATAAGTTTTTAGGAGACACAACTAATCAAAGACAAGTAAATGAGCTGGCAAAGGATTTACAAAATTTACAAAATAATCCAGAAGCAAAAGAGCAAAATTTTAAACCTGTAATTGAAAGATTGCAGTATGGTTTAGTGCAAGCTCGACAAAATATTCAAGTGCAACAAGCAAGTGCTCAGCAAATCAATGCTCAAGATCGCTTTGTGGCAGCAACTCAGGCAAAAACAGTAAACCCTTCTACTGAGTTGGTACAAAGTCCAAAAAACTTTGCCTCATGGCTTGTTAATAATAAAGCCGCTTTTATTTTACTGAAATCAAATCCTGATTTAAGTTCTCTATTGCTGGCTTTGCAAAACCCACAAATCCAAAAATCGCCAGCATTGTTTTCACAACTTGTTGCTTTGATTTCTCAAATACTTAAATTGAAGTCAGGTAAATCATTGACCGAAGATATTGATGAAACTAAAAAAGAAGAATTTGAAAAAGAAGAAATGACAAATTACCTTGATAAACAAAGCGCACGTGTCAGTGACTTGAAAGAAACGGTTGGCGTCAATAAAGTTTCACACCTAAAAGATTTTTTACTCGAAGCAGAAAGATTTGCGGAAGAAGAAATTGCTAATTTATGGTCTTTGACTTTGAAAAAAGAAAAAGAACTAGAAAGGAAATTAAAAAAAGAATTTGGTAAATTTAAACAAAAGAAACAAGACGAAAATGAGTGATTACAGAACAGCATTAGTAGAGTACATTAGTGATAATTTTGCTCCTGAAGATATGGTTTTAAAAAATATTCTTGAACAGCAAAAAAATGGTGGTGGTCCAATGATGAATATTGGTCCAGACCAAGGAAAATTTTTGTATTTATTGGTGAAACTTTTAAAACCTAAGTCAATATTAGAGATAGGATCTTATTATGGTTATAGCGCAGTTTGGTTAGCAAGAGCGCTGAGTGACGGGCATTTAACTTGTGTAGAAAAATCACAAAAACAATGTGAAATCATAGAAGCTAATTTAAAAGCTGCTAGTTTAGAAACAAAAACAAATGTCATGCAAGCATCTGGAATAGATGCCATGCAAAGTTTTATTCAACAAGAAAAATTTTTTGATTTAATTTTTATAGATGCTGATAAAAAAAACTATCCAAATTATTTTCATAATGCTTCAATGCTTTTAAAACAAGGAGGAGTTTTGCTTGTTGATAATTGTATTTGGGATGGCAAAATTTTAGATACAAATCCAGATGAACAAACTCAAGCAATTAAAGACTTTAATTTAGCTTTAGCTCAATCAACAGATTTTGATTCTACTTTATTGACTATTCAAGATGGGCTCTGTATGGCAATCAAAAACTAATTATTTATAACTCGTCAGAACTTAACCATGCACTAAGTGTGCCTGCAATTTGTTTGCCTTTACAAAGCTCTCTGTTGGCTTTTGCTAAAAGCCTTGTTGCTGGTCGTGAATCTAAAACGGTTCTATTGTTTTTATCAAACTGCTCTAAATAAAAATTGCAAGCTTGAACCGTTAAGCCGTCAAGTGTAGATAAACCATAAAATCTACATGCAAAAGGTCTATGTTCATGGATTTGACAGCTTTTGCTTTCACTCAAAAAAGGGCATTCGTGAGCAAAATTATTTGGATTCATTTCTTTTTTATCCTGCTTGTCTAAGTCAATTAAATTTAATTTTTCAGCAAATTGAACTTGGTGTTCAAGTTGGTTTTTTTGTGCTTTTTCTACAAATTCTCTAATATCAACTTTAGTTTTTATATATTCAAATTCCAGTTTAGTTACTAGTGGCGGAGTGTAGACACAACAATCAACACATTTATTTCTAAAACAAGTTTCTTTGTCAATTTTTCCTTGATTTTCTACTTGTGCTTGCAGCTCAGCAATTTCTTGATATACAGTTGCTAGTTTTTCTTGATAATTATTTTCATCAAAAACAATTTTAGTTTCTAGTAGTTCTAGTTTGTAATTGATTTTTTCTTGTTGGTAGTTACTAAAATCAAGTTGTAAATCATCATCTATATTTTTAAAAAAATCTTTGACACTACTAAAGTCAATATTTTCTTTTAGTTCTTGATGAATATAAGCAAGCTCTTTACTGATTTTATTTGCTATAAAATCTTTGATTTCACCAATGGAAATATCTCGTGCATTAATTTCTTGTTTTTGACTTAGTTTATAGTAAATTTTAAATGCTTTAAGAGCAAAGCTATCAAGCAAATGTGGTTTTTTTCTTGAAAAATAAATCAATTTTGTTAAATTCTT
Organism: bacterium; assembly: GCA_038146805.1. Taxonomy (GTDB): domain Bacteria; phylum Cyanobacteriota; class Vampirovibrionia; order LMEP-6097; family LMEP-6097; genus CAIYXB01. Next base: position 854,031 of record JAYQSH010000005.1, read on the forward strand.
TGTTTTTAAAATCTTGCATTAATAATTTAAGTCTTTCTATGCTAGCTTCCTCTTGAATTAATTCTTTTAATCCAGAGCTAAGGTTTTTAAATTGATAATTAGCAGACATTTAAAAGTTTTTTCTTTTTATTTATGCCTCCCTTTGCTATATTTTTAACTATGAAGGTAATATTTATGGGCACTCCAGATTTTGCAGTGCCAGCTCTAAAAAAAATATTTACTACAAAGAATCACGAGTTATTGTTTGTGATTACTCAGCCTGACAAAAAAACTGGACGTAAACAAATTCTAACTGCACCCAGTATAAAAAACTTTGCTATTGAAAATAACATTGAGTTTTTTCAACCTGAAAATATCAACAAAGACCTAGAACTACTTGAAAAAATCAAAACAATAAAACCGGATTTGATGATTACTGTTGCTTATGGACAAATTTTAAAACAAGAAATTTTGGATATTGCGCCAATTGTAAACCTACATGCAAGTTTATTACCTTTGTATAGAGGACCTGCTCCCATTAATTGGTCTTTAATTAATGGTGATAGAAAGGTTGGCGTGACTACCATGCTTACTGCAAAAGGTGTTGATACTGGTGATATGCTTTTGAAATCATCTATAGAAATTGATGACTATATTAATTCTAATGAGCTAACAGATCTTCTTGCGGACTTGGGTGCTGATTTATTAATAAAGACTCTTGATGAGTTTCCTTTACTCAAAGCTGAAAAACAAAAAACCATAGAAGACCCGGCATTGCAGTATGCACCTTTCATGGATAAAAACTTAGGTTTGATAAATTTTTCGCAAGAGTTTTTAGTTTTAAAATCAGCTAATCCAAAGCAAGATTATTTTTTAAATAAAAAAATTAATTCAGCAAAAAATATTCATAACCTTGTGCGCGGTCTACAACCATGGCCGGGAGTGTCTTTTGACTTTAAAGAACAAAAAATCATTTTACTTGAAACTGATTTTAGTGAAATTGACGATAGTGCAAGTCCCGGAAAAATCATAGAAATAAATAAGCAAGAAAAATCTTTTTATGTGGCAACACAAAAAGGTGCCTTAATCATAAAGCGCCTAAAACCCCAAGGAAAAAAAGAGTTAGACGCTTTAGATTGGTTGAACGGTCAAAGACTTAAATTAGGCGACAGTATGTAGTTGAGGCTGTTCGTTGCCTTTAGATGATGCAGGAACTGTTTTAAGAGCAACAGTTCCTGTCTGTAAAGGAGAAGTGTTTTGAGCAACTTGTGCTGTCTGTTGTGTAACAAGCCTTGCTCCAATTTTTTGCCAAGCTTGATTTGCATTATTTGCTTGACTTCGATTTAACTGAGTTGGAACAAAGCTATCAATTCTTGGAGTGGCATTGGGATCTTGCGTTTTGCTAACTTCTTGTAAGCCACGTGCAACCCTTGATGAGCCAAGCCCTGCTGCAGCTGTTTGTGCTGCTAAGTCATTTGTTGCTGTTGCTATTAATGTAATTGCTTCAGGTGCCATAATATCTTTTTACTTCTTCTAAGTGTAACCTTTGTAGTTCTTCAATTTCTTCTTGTGTTCTGCCAGCAATAAAGTCTCCAACTCCTTGTCTAGCATCATTGATTATGTTATTAATTCCGCATATTCCTCTTGTTATTGTATTCACTATATCCATTTTCAATCCCCTTTGATTATTAATAAAATATGAATTATAAATTAAATATTAACAATTCCTTGCCAAGATAGCAATCTGTATTTACTGCAATTTCTACCCAAATTAAAAAAACTTTAGTTTAATGAGGAAAAGGTCTTCAATTTTTACATATCTTCAGGTCTAATTTCTTCGCCTTCATCGTTAATCCCGGGCATTATCTTAGAAAAGACAAAAAAGAACATTAAGCCCACAAAACTTAATGCTGAAAAACCTAAAACTACACCTTTCCACATGCCTTCAAAGATCATGTCTCAATCATAGCACCTCTATTCTCTATAAGTTTTTTCGTTAGTTTTGAGCTATTTTCAATAGTGTCAGTTATTGAAACTCCATTTAAATAATTACCAATTAAAGCTAAACAAGGTTCTTTTGTTAGTTCGCTAGAAATGATTTTTTGTGCTTGCCAATAATCGTTGTTGTATTGAGGTATGGCTCTTTCAATCAGTTCGCTGTGAATTAGATCACAAGTGAATTGTGTCGAAATTTTGTTTTGTAAGATTTCTTGTAATTCTTCTTGTGCAATTTTTTCTAGTTCTGCTTTATTAAAATCTAATATCTGCGGATTTTTTGCACCACCTAAAAAACTCAAAATAGTGTTTTCTTCTTCGAGTTTACGCTCTTCAAATAATGAGGAGCAAAAATACTGCCTAAAGTAAAATGACCTTGGTTAGTGTTTAAAAATCCAAAGGCATTAAAGAAATCCGAACTTACTTTTTCCTTTATAGAAAAAGCTGATAAAAAAATAGGAGCATAATAAATTTTCGCTAATGCTTCACTAAGTTTTGTGTTGAAATTTTTTAGTGCTCGTGCACTTGCAAAAGACGGACATGCCAAAATTAGTTTCTCACAGTAATAGACATTGTTTTCTTGGGCGTTAGTCGTTACTTTAAAAAGATTATTTTCTTTTTTGACATCAACTAATTCTTGTGAAAATTGAAAATTCTCTATACCTAAAAATGTCCCAAGTTTTAAGCATAGCTCCTCAAGACCATTTTTAAAACTAAGGCTTTTGATTTGTTTATTCGGTTTTTTCTTTTGCAAAAAACCTTTTATTACCGAGGAGTGCTTCTCTTCAAGTTCTTTGATTGAGCTCATACAAGCCTGCATATTTAGTTGTTTTATATCACCGCCCCCTACGCCTTGTAAAGCTGGTGCAATAAGGTATTGAGCTACTTCTTTACCAAAGCGGCGCTCAAAAAAATCATAAACACTTTCATCTTCAATATCTGCTTTTTTATAAATGGCTCTTGTAAAATTTTTAACTTGGCTTCAAGGCTAATTAATTTTGAAAATAAAATTTGTAAAGGGTTACTCGAAACTTCATGAAAGCTCAAACCTTTAAAAATATATCTTTTGTTTTTCTTGAGTTCGCTAGAAAGAGTCATGTCTTGAAGTCCAGCAACCTGAATTAATTTTTCAAGTTCACTAGATTTGTTTAAAACAGTGTTTGGACCAAATTCAATTATGCTGTTTTTGTATTTGTGACTTTTCCAGGTTCCAGCAATTCGATTTTGTTTTTCTAGAATTAAATAATCAAGATTTTGTTCTTTCAGTTTAACTGCGGCAGTGAGGCCTGCGATACCAGAGCCGACAATAATATATTTTCTGTGATTTTTGCTAGACATGACTAATGTTTATTGGATAAAAAATACTAAGTTTACTTTAGAGTTAATATCTAATACACCTTCTGAGTAAGCGTCTGAATCATCAAAACTATTAGCGTTTGCATCTAAAGCAAATGCTAGTCTGGGTGCAAATGCTGGTGGTCGTTTAGTGAAACTGTTTTCACTAATCGTTTTTATATTTCCAAGCTTAGCATTTAGGGCAAGCAACATTGTCTCTGCTTTTTGCTTTGCATTTAAAATGGCTTTTTCTAAGGCTTGATTATAAAGCTTTGAGTCATCGCTGAGGTCATAGTTTATAGAATTTAATTTTGTGATTTTATTTTTGGCTAAAATATCAACAACCTTAGCAACTTGAGAACTGAGATCCTCACTGGCATTAAGCTCTTGTTTAGTAACCGTTACTTTAAAGTTACGCATGGCAACGAAACCAACCGCAACTGATTTGTTTTGTTTTGCATCATATTCATATTGTTCGCGAATATTGATTTGATTGAGTTTGATATTTTTTTTGCTTATGTTATTTGTTGTTAAAACTTTAATAGCATTTGTTGCAATCTTACTATTTCTTTCTTTAGCGTTTTTGAAATCTTTGGCTTCGGTTTCAATGGCAAAATTTATAATTGCTGTATCTGGTTCAGCTGTTAGCTTTGCCTCACCCGTAACGCTGATGGTTCTTAGATGATCAATGGACAAATCTTCTGCTTGTGATCTTGCAGTAAAACAAGTCAGCATTATCAAAAAACTAAAACAAAAAAATATTTTTTTCATATTAGTTCATCATAGCAATTTGTATTTGTTAATTGAAGTTATAAGCAATTCTTTGCAAAGGACTTGTCCAATTACCCTCAAGATCTTGAACCTCCAAGCTTAGTATATGACTGCCTTTACTAAGTCTTTTAGCAAAGAAACCTCTTCTTCTAGTAATTGCTCCGTCTTTATTTGAAGTCCATCTATAAGCTTTTAGTTGTCTTCTAGTTCTTTTTGACATTGCAGCATAATATTTGCCTCGACGTTTTTTGATTTTGATTTTTTTCTGAAATTTATAATTATTTTTGCTTATGATTTCTTCTGTTACAAGTAAAGTTTTTTGTATTTCTGGTGTCCATTGACCTTGAAAGTTTTGAGCCCTAACACTTATTAAATGTTCACCTAAAGATAAATTGTTTAAATTTAATTCCTGATCGTATCCTAATATCCCATCTTTACTCGAGGTCCATTCATAGCTATAAGCTGCTTCACTACTGTTTGCTTTTAAATTTGTGTTTCCATTGAGTAGTGTTTGTTCTGGAATTGTGACATTAGTAATTTCAAAAGGAAAAACCATATTTGCATTTACTGAACCAATCATAGTCGTTGCTGTAGCATCTGTATAAAAACTTGTTTCTGTAGCATAGTCTTGCATTAATTTTAAAATTGCATCTTTGTTATAGCTTTTATTTTTTGCTTTTAATAATGCTGCAATACCAGCAACTATTGGTGCAGCCATTGACGTGCCAGATTTATGTTTGTATTGGTTGTTTGGTATGGTACTTAAGATTGAAGAACCCGGTGCCGTTATATCAACCCAAGAGCCATAATTAGAATAATAAGCTCTTGAAACACCGTCATAGGTTGCGCCAACTGCAATCACAGAGCTGATTGCTGCAGGATATACAGGAGTGCTACTATTGCTGTTACCTGCCGCCGCGACGCAAATAACCCCTTTTTTATAGGCAGAATACATTAAGCTTGACATCACGTCTAAACCATAGCCAGCAAAGCTCATGTTGATTACATCTGCGCCATTATCAAGAGCATAATTAACAGCTTGCATGATGTCACTTGTTTTAAGATAGCCACCAAAGCCACTTGAATAGCCTGCTCTTAAAGCCATGATTTTTGTTTCTGGTGCAATACCGCTAATGCCAATGTTGTTATTGGCAACTGCTCCAATGATGCCTGCTACATGAGTTCCGTGACCATTGATGTCGCTTGGATCATTATCTTCTTTGGTGCAATCTTCAGTAAAGATACAACTGCGTCCTGCTTGATCGACAAAGTCCCAACCTTGCACATCATCAATATAGCCATTTTTATCATCGTCTTTGCCGTTGTTTGGAATCTCTTTGGTGTTCACCCAAATATTTGCTTTTAAATCTTTATGATTGTAATCAACACCAGTGTCAATCACTGCAACAACTGTATCTTTGCCTTTGCTATACTGCCACAAAGCTTCAGGCTCAACGACGTCATGTGAAAACTGATCTAAGTTCATTGGGTCATTTGTTCTTGCTTCTGTAATTTCATAAATATAGTTTGGATATACAGCATCAATCTCATAATCATCAGAATTAAAATGATCAAAATTTATTTTTCTAATTATTTTTAAGAGCTTGTCCTTGTCTACGTTATGGTCTAATTTGATAACGGCATAATTGTTTTTTAGTGTGCGGCGTATTTTTTTTGCTTTTTTCAGTTTTTTTAGTTTGCCATTTTTTCTATAGTTTTTAATTTTTGTTCTTAACGAGCTTAACTCTTCTTGGTAATCCGTTTCTGACCAAATTTCGTAATCGGTATTAAGTTTTGCAAAAAAGTTTTGTTCTTTTATATCCGCATTGCCCATAAGGCTCGAAATTAAATTAAAGTTTTTATGGTATTCAACAATAATTTCGTTGTCTGCAAATTCTTGACTAGTTAAATTTGTGTAGTTAAGATTCTTGACTTTTGCTTGAACACGATCCGTAAAAGATATAGTTTTTACTAGTAGAATTAGTATTAATAATGTACGAATTTGTGCTTTTATTTGCAAGTTCTACCTCTTTAATCTAAGAAAGACGTAGTACATTACACACCCTATACTATATAGGTTTCCCTGTTTGGTTTAGATTAAAATCAGTAATCTAATGTGATTTTCTTATAAGTGCTAGGTTATTTGTCTTAGGTATTGTTTTTTTTTGAGTGTTTGCAACTAAAAATCTAAGATTTTAGTAATAATTCGTATGGTATTATTCACATTTGATAAAAGGTCATAAATTGGAGGAAATTTATTATGCCTACTGCTGAAAAATTGAAATTAACAAAAAAAATTAAGCCTTTAAACGATAAGGTTCTTGTGGCAAAAGCAAGTGCTGAAGAAAAAAGTGAAGGCGGAATTTATTTGCCAAGTGGCTCGCAAGAAAAACCATTAGAGGGTGTAATTATTGCTGTTGGTCCGGGTGCAATGAATGACAAGAACGAAAGACAAGCAATGCAACTCAAGGAAGGAGACAAAGTTTTGTATCCTAAATATTCAGGTACTGAAATTAAAATTGAGGGTCATGATCTTTTGATTCTTTCTGAAAAAGAAATATTGGCGGTTATTGAAGCTTAGTTATTAAGGAGAGTATATTATGGTGAAAAAAATTGTAAAAAATGATGAAGCGCGTAAGTTACTTGCAAAAGGTGTACAAACGGTTGCAGAGATTGTTTCTGTAACACTTGGACCTGCAGGTAGAAACGTGGTTTTAGAGAAAAAATTTGGTGCGCCGCAATCGATTCGTGATGGCGTCACAATTGTAAAAGAAATTACAGAGTTAGAAGACCCGTTTGAGTCTGCTGGTGCGGCTTTGATGAAAGAAGCAGCGACAAGAACAAATGATATTGCTGGTGATGGTACAACTACATCTACAGTCTTAACTGCGGCTCTTGTTGAAGCTGGCATGAGACATTTAGCTGCTAGAGCGAATCCTGTACTTTTAAAGAAAGGAATGGACAGAGCAACTACAATGATCATTGAAGAATTTAAGCAACTTTCTAAAGAAGTAAAATCTTCTAGAGATATTGAGCAAGTAGCAACTATTTCTGCCGCTAACGATGCGGAAGTTGGAAAACTAATTGCTGAAGCAATGGAAAAAGTTGGTAAAGCTGGAGTGATTACTGTTGAAGAATCTAAATCAACAAGTACTGAACTTGAAGTTGTTGAAGGTATGCAGTTTGACAAAGGTTATATCTCACCTTATTTTGCAAATGATTCAGAAAGAATGGAAGCTAATCTTCAAGATGCTTTTGTTTTGTGTGTTGATAAAAAAATCAATCTTGCAAGTGATATGGTACCTGTGTTAGAGCAAGTTGCTAGAAGTGGTAAGCCACTTTTGGTTATTGCTGAAGATATCGAAGGTGAAGCTTTGGCTGCGCTTGTAATTAATAACTTGAGACAAGTAATTAAGGTTGCAGCAATTAAAGCGCCTGGTTTTGGTGATAGAAGAAAAGCTATGCTTGAAGATATCGCAATCTTAACTGGTGCTCGTGTGGTTTCTGATGATCTTGATATGAAGTTAGAAAACATTACTTTAGAAGATTTAGGTCAAGCAAGAAAAGCTGTCATTAGCAAAGATAAAACAGTGATTGTTGCAAGCGATGCAACTAAAGAAGAAGTTGCTGCAAGAATAGCTTCTATTGATAGATTAATCGAAGCTTCTGATTCTGATTATGACAAAGAAAAATTATCAGAAAGAAAAGCTAAGCTTTCTGGTGGTGTTGCTGTAATCAAAGTTGGAGCAGCTACTGAGCCTGAATTGAAAGACAAGAAATTGAGATTGGAAGATGCTCTAAATGCTACAAGAGCAGCGGTTGAAGAAGGAATTATCCCTGGTGGTGGTACTTCTCAAGTTAAAGCTTCTAAAAAACTTGAAGCAAAATTAAGTCAATTTGACGGTGAAGAAAGATTAGGTGCTGAAATTGTTGTTAAAGCGCTTAAAAAGCCTTGCATGCAAATTGCTAATAATGCTGGTTTTTCTGGTGAAGTAGTAATTGAAAGAGTCTTAAATGAAAAAGATAACGTAGGTTTTAACGCTGCAGTTGGTGAATATGTAGATATGTTCGAGGCTGGAATCGTTGATCCTGTAAAAGTTAGTAGATCTTCTTTACAAAATGCAGTTTCAGTTGCTGGGCAAATCTTGTTAACTGATGCAATTGTCATTGAAGAAAAAGATAGTTCGATGCCGCAAATGCCTGCTGGGGCTGGTATGCCGGGAATGGGTATGTAAAAAGAAAAAAAGGCTCTGGTTACAGAGCTTTTTTTTTAATCAATAATTAGATTAAGGAAAATTTAGTTAAGGTTTTTACCTATGGGTATAAATACTAAAGCATATAGGGGAGATTATGCTTAATTGTATTTAATCTTTAATTTAATTAGATCTTATCCTATCTGCGTTAAAAGTGAGAAAAATGAAGAGATTAAAAAGTTGTTTTGTAGTTGGGATTTTATTAAGTGTATTTTTCCTACCCGTTTCATCAAAAAGAGACATTCTAAAAAAGACAAAGAATTTGGTGGCTATTAAGTCATTAAGTTCTAATCCCCCAGTACAATTGTCTATTGCTAAAGATGATTTGAATCTTGATTTGGCCAAATATTCAAAGGCTCTTTTTAGAATTAAAGATGCCCGAAAACTATTAAATACCAATACTAATACCGGATCAATTGCTTTAAATATTTATGAACAGAATACTGATCAAACAAAAGGTGATTTAATTAGTACTCAGAAAATTGCTATTGGTACATCTAAAAAAGCAAGAGAAATTTTTCTGACCCAGTATGTGGGATATTTTTCTTTATTGAATCCAACAAAAAAACTTTTTTTAGAGATCGAGGCAAGTGATAGATCTATAGTTTCGAGTTATTTACTAGAGATTACTGCTCAAAATGTTACAGCACAAGCTTCTAATTATGAACCAAGACCATTTTCTTGTGATGGTTTATCTACAGAAAACTGTATTCGGGAATTTTTATTAGAAAAAGTAGATTTTTTGCCAAACCCTACAAAAAACAGATCAGTTATTGTTTCGCAAAATGATACTACTGAAAACTTGGAAGTACATTTACCAGTTCCAAGAAAATTTGTGAAATTTTTTGGTGGCAGAAGAGATCTAAATATCGCAGTAAATAATTCTACGAGTGGTTCAGGTTCTGAATCATCTGAAGCTAGTGGTTCTGGTTCTCAAAGACCTTATGGTGAAACAGGAAAATTCACGAATATATTTCTTAGTCCTGGAGATGGAGATAGTCTTGCTTTTTTGGATTATAGTCCTGGAGATGAGGTCGATGCAGGTCAATTGATTTTAGGTTTTGGAACTAATGATATACCTGCAAATGATCAATTTTATTTTTGTGATGATGGTAGGTTTAAAATTGGTTCTGATTGTAGTTATGATGAATTTGATGATGGGTATCATTTCTCAGTTCATGGTGACGCTAAAATATTTGGAAATTTGTATGCTGAAGATATTACTGGCTTTGGGGATCATCTTTTGCAAGGAACATTAAAACTTGATATCCCTACAAAAGGAATGGGTAAAGTTTTGACTTCTGATACAGAGGGAAATGCTACTTGGCAGACTCTTGGAAATTTGCAAGCAAATGGAGATGATTTAGGAAACCATACTGCAAATCAAGATTTAAATATAAACGGTCATAATTTGTCTAACGTGAATAATTTGTCTGTTGTGAATGAGGCTTTCATAAGAAGAGCTGGTATGTCTGATGTTGGTATTGTCTCGACTCTTATGATTCCTATACCATCGGCGGGAAAGGATAAGGTTTTGACTTCTGATGAAATCGGAAATGCTACTTGGCAAGCACTTGGTGATTTAACCGTTGACGGAGATAATTTAGGTAATCATACTGCGACTCAAGCCCTAAATATGAACGATTACGCTATTTACAATGGTGGTTTAGTAGATTCATTTGTACATAATGCTTATATAACTAATGCTCTTGTAGTTAATGCTGATATCCTTGGCAGTAGACTGTCTGATGTATTTATTAGCGATTCAGATTTTAATATAGCAAGAATACTTAATTCTTTACAAATAGATATTGATTCTAAGGGTGCTGGTAAGGTTTTGGCTTCTGATGTCAATGGTTTTGCTACTTGGACCAATCTTAATGATCTCAATGTAGATGGTGATAACTTAGGAAATCATATTGCTACTAATAATTTAGATTTAGCTAGTTATAATATTTTTAATGTAAGCGATATTTCTGCGACACGACTTTATGCGACACGACTTTTTGGTGAAGGCTCTGGTATTTACAATATTAATGCAAATCAATTAAATGGTTCTGTGTTAAACGCTGAAAATGCAACAACAGCAAATGTGGCAGATTATGCAACAGTAGCAGGTTTATTGGCAGGTGGATCTAATGTAAATGGAACAACGATATTAAATAACTTTGTAAATGGAACTTTGACATTTTTAGGTGAAGCCGGAATTGAAGGTGATTTAGTTCTAAATGGAACAGTTTTTGCAAATAACTTTAATGGCGATGGCAGTGCAATAAAAAATATTCAAGCAGGAGCAATTGTTGGTACAGTGGCTCAAGCAAGTTCGTCTTTTTATGCGGATAAGGCAGGAATTGTAGATGCTGGAACAGTTCAAGATTCTACTATTACAGGTGGTATTATTAACGGCGCAAACTTAGTGAATGTGACGGGTACAGTGCCAAATGCTCAAAATGCAACAACAGCAAATGTGGCAGATAGTGTTATTAATGGAACTATCACCAATAGTAATTTATATGATGTTGTTGTGAACGGTTTAACAATTGATATTGCTTCAAAAGGAGTAGATAAAATATTAACTTCTGACGCCAATGGTGTTGCTACTTGGCAAGCACTTGGTGATTTAGCCGTTGACGGAGATAATTTAGGGAATCATACAGCTAGTGAAGATTTAAAAATGGCTAGTAATAGTATTGTTGGTGCTAACAATATAGTGGCAAGTTTTTTCAATGGTGATGGTTCACAGTTAAAAAACATTGATTTTTCTGGTGTGAATAATGTTGTAAATGCAACAACAGCAAATGTTGCAGATTATGCAACAGTAGCAGGTTCATTGGCAGGTGGATCTAATGTAAATGGAACAACGATATTAAATAACTTTGTAAATGGAACTTTGACATTTTTAAGTGAAGCCGGAATAGAAGGTGATTTAGTTCTAAATGGAACAGTTTTTGCAAATAACTTTAATGGTGACGGCAGTGCAATAAAAAATATTCAAGCTGGAGCAATTGTTGGTACAGTGGCACAAGCAAATTCATCTTTTTATGCGGATAAGGCAGGAATTGTAGATGCTGGAACAGTTCAAGATTCTACTATTACAGGTGGTATTATTAACGGCGCAAACTTAGTGAATGTCACTGGTACAGTGCCAAACGCTCAAAATGCAACAACAGCAAATGTGGCAGATTATGCAACAGTAGCAGGTTCATTGGCAGGTGGATCTAATGTAAATGGAACAACGATATTAAATAACTTTGTAAATGGAACTTTGACATTTTTAAGTGAAGCCGGAATAGAAGGTGATTTAGTTCTAAATGGAACAGTTTTTGCAAATAACTTTAATGGTGATGGTAGTGCAATAAAAAATATTCAAGCTGGAGCGATCGTTGGTACAGTGGCTCAAGCAAATTCATCTTTTTATGCGGATAAGGCAGGAATTGTAGATGCTGGAACAGTTAAAGATTCTACAATTACAGGTGGAATTATTAACGGCGCAAACTTAGTGAATGTCACTGGTACAGTGCCAAACGCTCAAAATGCAACAACAGCAAATGTGGCAGATAGTGTTATTAATGGAACTATCACAAATAGTAATTTATATGATGTTGTAGTGAACGGTTTAACAATTGATATTGCTTCAAAAGGAGTAGATAAAGTATTAACTTCTGACGCCAATGGTGTTGCTACTTGGCAAGCACTTGGTGATTTAACCGTTGATGGAGATAATTTGGGAAACCATACAGCTAGTGAAGATTTAAACATGGCTAGTAATAGTATTGTTGGTGCTAACAATATAGTTGCAAGTTTTTTCAATGGCGATGGTTCACAGTTAAAAAACATTGATTTTTCTGGTGTGAATAATGTTGTAAATGCAACAACAGCAAATGTGGCAGATTATGCAACAGTAGCAGGTTCATTGGCAGGTGGATCTAATGTAAATGGAACAACGATATTAAATAACTTTGTAAATGGAACTTTGACATTTTTAAGTGAAGCCGGAATAGAAGGTGATTTAGTTCTAAATGGAACAGTTTTTGCAAATAACTTTAATGGCGATGGCAGTGCAATAAAAAATATTCAAGCTGGAGCAATTGTTGGTACAGTGGCTCAAGCAAATTCATCTTTTTATGCTGATGAGGCAGGACTTGTAGATGCTGGAACAGTTAAAGATTCTACTATTACAGGTGGAATTATTAACGGCGCAAACTTAGTGAATGTCACTGGTACAGTGCCAAACGCTCAAAATGCAACAACAGCAAATGTGGCAGATTATGCAACAGTAGCAGGTTCATTGGCAGGTGGATCTAATGTAAATGGAACAACGATATTAAATAACTTTGTAAATGGAACTTTGACATTTTTAAGTGAAGCCGGAATAGAAGGTGATTTAGTTCTAAATGGAACAGTTTTTGCAAATAACTTTAATGGCGATGGCAGTGCAATAAAAAGTATTCAAGCAGGAGCAATTGTTGGTACAGTGGCACAAGCAAATTCATCTTTTTATGCTGATGAGGCAGGACTTGTAGATGCTGGAACAGTTAAAGATTCTACTATTACAGGTGGAATTATTAACGGCGCAAACTTAGTGAATGTCACTGGTACAGTGCCAAACGCTCAAAATGCAACAACCGCGAATGTGGCAGATTATGCGACAGTAGCAGGTTCAATTGCTGGCGGGTCTAGTTTTAATGGAACAACGATATTAAATAACTTTGTAAATGGAACTTTGACATTTTTAAGTGAAGCCGGAATTGAAGGTGACTTAGTTGTAAATGGAACAGTTTTTGCAAATTACTTTAATGGCGATGGCAGTGCAATAAAAAATATTCAAGCAGGAGCAATTGTTGGTACAGTGGCTCAAGCAAATTCATCTTTTTATGCTGATGAGGCAGGACTTGTAGATGCTGGAACAGTTAAAGATTCTACTATTACAGGTGGAATTATTAACGGCGCAAACTTAGTGAATGTCACTGGTACAGTGCCAAACGCTCAAAATGCAACAACAGCAAATGTGGCAGATTATGCGACAGTAGCAGGTTCAATTGCTGGCGGGTCTAATGTAAATGGAACAACGATATTAAATAACTTTGTAAATGGAACTTTGACATTTTTAAGTGAAGCCGGAATTGAAGGTGACTTAGTTGTAAATGGAACAGTTTTTGCAAATTACTTTAATGGCGATGGCAGTGCAATAAAAAATATTCAAGCTGGAGCAATTGTTGGTACAGTGGCTCAAGCAAATTCATCTTTTTATGCTGATGAGGCAGGACTTGTAGATGCTGGAACAGTTAAAGATTCTACTATTACAGGTGGAATTATTAACGGCGCAAACTTAGTGAATGTCACTGGTACAGTGCCAAACGCTCAAAATGCAACAACAGCAAATGTGGCAGATTATGCGACAGTAGCAGGTTCAATTGCTGGCGGGTCTAATGTAAATGGAACAACGATATTAAATAACTTTGTAAATGGAACTTTGACATTTTTAAGTGAAGCCGGAATTGAAGGTGACTTAGTTGTAAATGGAACAGTTTTTGCAAATTACTTTAATGGCGATGGCAGTGCAATAAAAAATATTCAAGCTGGAGCAATTGTTGGCACAGTGGCACAAGCAAATTCATCTTTTTATGCTGATGAGGCAGGACTTGTAGATACTGGAACAGTTAAAGATTCTACTATTACAGGTGGAATTATTAACGGCGCAAACTTAGTGAATGTCACTGGTACAGTGCCAAACGCTCAAAATGCAACAACCGCGAATGTGGCAGATTATGCGACAGTAGCAGGTTCAATTGCTGGCGGGTCTAATGTAAATGGAACAACGATATTAAATAACTTTGTAAATGGAACTTTGACATTTTTAAGTGAAGCCGGAATTGAAGGTGATTTAGTTGTAAATGGAACAGTTTTTGCAAATTACTTTAATGGCGATGGCAGTGCAATAAAAAATATTCAAGCTGGAGCAATTGTTGGTACAGTGGCACAAGCAAATTCATCTTTTTATGCTGATGAGGCAGGACTTGTAGATACTGGAACAGTTAAAGATTCTACTATTACAGGTGGAATTATTAACGGCGCAAACTTAGTGAATGTGACGGGTACAGTGCCAAACGCTCAAAATGCAACAACCGCGAATGTGGCAGATTATGCGACAGTAGCAGGTTCAATTGCTGGCGGGTCTAATGTAAATGGAACAACGATATTAAATAACTTTGTAAATGGAACTTTGACATTTTTAAGTGAAGCCGGAATTGAAGGTGACTTAGTTGTAAATGGAACAGTTTTTGCAAATTACTTTAATGGCGATGGCAGTGCAATAAAAAATATTCAAGCTGGAGCAATTGTTGGCACAGTGGCACAAGCAAATTCATCTTTTTATGCTGATGAGGCAGGACTTGTAGATTCTGGAACAGTAAAAGATTCTACTATTACAGGTGGAATTATTAACGGCGCAAACTTAGTGAATGTCACTGGTACAGTGCCAAACGCTCAAAATGCAACAACAGCGAATGTGGCAGATTATGCGACAGTAGCAGGTTCAATTGCTGGCGGGTCTAATGTAAATGGAACAACGATATTAAATAACTTTGTAAATGGAACTTTGACATTTTTAAGTGAAGCCGGAATTGAAGGTGACTTAGTTGTAAATGGAACAGTTTTTGCAAATTACTTTAATGGTGATGGCAGTGCAATAAAAAATATTCAAGCAGGAGCAATTGTTGGTACAGTGGCACAAGCAAATTCATCTTTTTATGCTGATGAGGCTTCTAAAGTTACAGGCTACGTAAATGGTGCTGAGATTTCTAATAGTACAATTCTCAACAATACTGTTAATGGAACATTAGAACTGCAAAGTGAAGCTGGTTTTGTTGGTGATATGTTTGTAAATGGAACAATCAGTGCAAAAAGCGTAAAGGCACAGCAGTTATTTGCTCTTGCTAATAGTAATATTGCGGTTTTAAGCGCGAACGCATCAAATAATGGTAGCTATGCGAAAATGACAATACTAAGTCCTGAAGGATGGTCAGAGTTAAGGCTAGAAGATGAAGCACAAAATCGTAAATGGTCTGTTGGAAGTTTAGGTGATCAAAGACCAGATGAAAATGGTGGTAAAAATACTTTTTATATTTTCCAGTATAAAGATCAAAATGATCAAGCTGTTAATGGATACCGTTTAGCGATTACCGATACTGGTAAAGTTGGTATTGGTGGCTTGACAAATCCAAGTGAAGCCCTAGAAGTAGTTGGTAATGTAAAAGCAGATAATTTTATTGGTAATATTTCAGCAACAAATATTGTTGGCGTTGTGGACAATGCAGAAAACGCATTGAAAGTTACAGGCTACGTAAATGGTGCTGAGATTTCTAATAGTACAATTCTCAACAATACTGTTAATGGAACATTAGAACTGCAAAGTGAAGCTGGTTTTGTTGGTGATATTAATCTTAATGGAAATCTACATTTTGCTAAAGGAGGTTTTAGCGTAGGACTTTCTAATAGAAATGTTTCTTGGGACGGATTAGGAACTTTAATCCAAGATACAGGTTGGATTGATTTTATTGCTGATTCAAATAATGATAATGACAATATTGGCTTTAGATTTTTCTCTCATACAAGAGAAGTACCAAAAATAATTGCTGCCATTCTTGAAAATGGTGTTGAAATTAATAAGCCTTTAAAAGTTGAAGGTGGACATTTAACTCTTAAAGATGGTACACAAGCAGAAGGTAAGATTTTAAGTTCTGTGACGAACAATGGTCTTGCTTCTTGGGTTGATCCTAATGAAATCTATCCGGGACAGTGGAAACTAGTGCATGTGGAAAATTTTGATAATGCAACAACATTAACAAATTGGCATATCGGTTCGCAAAATGCAGATCTACTCACTGATTGTGGTGGAGAGTCTATTTTGGGTGGTTATAATAAGGCTGGTGAAAATAAATTTTTAGAAAAATCTTTTAATCTTGCTGGAATTCCTCATAACGAAGTGAAAATAACTTATGAGCTTTATTCAATTGATAGTTGGGATGAAAATGAAGGTGCGTGGCTTGAAATTAATGGAAAAAGATTTAGTAATTCATACTCATGGCACTATGTGCGTAATAGAAAACAAGTCTGTGGTCGAGAGGGCGCGAGTATTCTTTGGAATGATGGTATTAGTTTTGAAGAAATACAAACATCATCAACTAATGGTCAATTAGATCTTAAGTTTGGAGCTTATTTAAACGAGGCTCTTAATAATGAATCTTTTGGTATCGATAACTTAAGAATTTATGTAAGAACAGTTGATGAGTCTGTAAGTCTTCCAGAGGTGGCTTATACTCCTCCACCAGCAAGATACTATCAAGCAAATGCTAAAAATTGTACTAACTGGTGTACTAGTCAAGGTATGACAAACCTTGCAGATCCACAAGGCTTTTATTGTGCTTCTGGAGAGGCTAAGTCTGTGACCGCGATCAATCAAAAAGATGAAGGCAAATTTAGTTTTACTTATGGGTGTTGGTCTGATGGTAATTGTACAGAAGGTCAAAATTCGGGTAGCGGAGCTTCAGAAAATGGTTATTGTTATAAATTAGGTCAGAAAAAAGATTATGATGCAACTGATATAACAGTGGCTTGTTATTGTCAACCAAATTAACTTTGCTTTAAAAATGTACAATATACTAAGTGCAATACTTTCACTTTGAACAAATTGATTCGACGCAAAATAAAGCAAGAGAGCTTTTTGATCAAAACACACCAAGACCTTTTTGTGTTTTTGCAGCTAGTCAAAGTCAAGGTCGTGGTACTCAAGCGAGAGTTTGGCATTCGCCAAATGGTGGTTTGTATTTGAGTTTGGTGCTTGATTTAGAATTTAATATTTTTGATACTGACCCTTTAGCTTTTTGCCAAGAAAAATCTCTGGGTCTTGTAAAAACCTTAAAAACAAGTTTAGAAAAATATTTTGACAACCCTAATGTATTTGCTGAGTTGAATATAAAGCCGATCAATGATTTATATTTCCGAGATGCAAAATTAGCTGGTGTGCTTATTGAAACACTGAACAAAGGCGATCTATCGACTATAATCATTGGAATAGGTCTTAATATCATTAAAGTTTCAGCAGTAGATTTAGACCGAAAAATCATAAGTTTAGAAGAGATTTTAAGCTTGGGCGATTTTAAGAGCTTTAAAAAAGAGAATTTTGCCGAATTTTTGCTCAAAAATCTTGAACAAGAATTTTATTGTAGTAAAAATAACCAAACCTTAACTTAATAATGTTTTTTTTAAGCTATGAATTTAGCTAAATTGCCATTTTCATATAATACAGGAAGCCTTAATGGTATGTATTCAAGCTCTCGATCAAATTCGTTTGGCGGTGGATTCGGTTCGTTTGGCAGTAGTTTTGGTTCACCGTATGGCGGTGGTTTTGGTTCGTTTGGCGGTGGATTCGGTTCGTTTGGCAGTAGTTTTGGTTCACCATATCGCAGTAGTTTTGGTTCTTTTGGTGGCGGTTTTGGTTCACCATATGGCAGTAGTTTTGGTTCACCGTATGGCGGTGGTTTTGGTTCGTTTGGTGGTGGTTTTGGTTCACCATATCGCAGTAGTTTTGGTTCCTTTGGTGGTGGTTTTGGTTCACCATATGGCGGTGGCTATGGTTTAGCGGCACTTGCCGCACCTATTGGCTATATGATTGGCAATTTAATTGGTAATTTGTTTTTAAATAGAGATAATGGTCCAAGGTATCAGGATTGTAATTGTCACGATAAATCTTTTCTTGTTGATGACTCTGGGCAAGGTGGCATTAATATAAGCTAAGAATTTGACCTGTTAACTAAGTTAATATTTTCTTTCTGTTATTTTTTTTAAGTTTTTTATATAATTTATAACGCAGTTGTCCCAAAATTTATTTTTAACTGCAAAATTAAATCTTTTGGTTTAATTAATTGAGTCGGGATGTGGCTCAGCTTGGTAGAGCGCTTCGCTTGGGACGAAGAGGTCCCAGGTTCAAATCCTGGTATCCCGACCATTTATATTTCAAATAACAGCGAAAACTGTGGTCTTGGTGCCTGGCACAAAAATTACAAAAAATGAATTTATCTTGAAAGAGTTAATTTTTGCCAATTTTACTAATAATATATTTAATGAATATTTGTTTTGAGTTATCAGATACACAAAAAGACCTGCAAAGATTAGCGAAAGATTTTGCAGAAAACGAAATTAAACCTCAGGCAGAAGCCCACGATCATGAGGCTAAATTTCCTTTAGAGATTGCAGCAAAAGCTCATGAGCTTGGATTAATGAACCCAGGCTTTCCTGAATATGTTGGTGGCATGCAACTTGGAATTTTAGATGAAGTGATCATGATGGAAGAAATGGGTGTCGCTTGTACTGGTATTTCAACTGCACTTGGTGCCAATATGCTTGCAGCAGCTCCTTTAATTGTTGTTGATAATCAAGAAATCAACAAAAAGTTTTTAGGTCCAATGATGGAAGAGCTTTTGTTTGCTTCTTATTGTGTTACTGAACCGGGTGCTGGTAGCGACGTGGCGGCAGTAAAAACTACTGCTGTAAAACAGGGCGATGAATATATTATTAATGGAACTAAGCAATGGATCACAGGTGCAAAATATGCAAATTGGTTTTATGTTTTAGCAATGACAGACGCAAGCGCAGGTCATAAAGGCTTGTCTGGTTTTGTGGTTCCTGCTGATACTCCCGGTGTTACAGTGCAAAAAAAAGAAGACATGATGGGACAGCGTGCATCTTCAACACATCAAGTAACTTTTGAAGATGTGAAAATTCCAGCTACTTATTTACTTGGACAAGAAGGTGATGGTTTTAAAATTTCAATGAAAGCTTTTGATAAAACCCGTCCGGGCGTAGCTGCTGGAGCAACTTCGATTATTAGAGCGGCGATGGAAAATGCAAAACAATACGCAATGGAAAGAACATCTTTTAATATGCCAATTGCAATGCACCAAGCAGTTAGTTTTATGGTTGCTGAAATGGCAATGAAATATGAAGCAGCTAAATTACTTACATGGCAGTCAGCGTGGACTATTGACCAAGGTGTGCGTAATACCAAATTGGCATCTTTTGCTAAAGCGTTTGCGGCAGATTCAGCTATGGAAGCTGCAACAAATGCAGTGCAAGTTTTTGGTGGTTACGGATATTCACGCGAATACCCTGTAGAAAAATTAATGCGTGATGCAAAAATTTATCAAATTTATGAGGGTACTTCACAAATTCAAAGACTGATTATTGCAAAAGAATTGTTTTTAAGAAACGCATAAATAAGGTCTTGAATTTTTAGTTAGGTGTTTTTAGTTAGGTGTTAACAGTAACTATCAATCTTTGAAAAACTAAACCTTGATGTATAAATATTTTTAATCGATATGCTAATATTGACTGCAATATGACGCAGAGCGCATTACTAGACAACAAAACCTCTTTATTTGGCATGGATTTAGGTCAGCTAGAAGATTTTGTACTTGCTAATGGTCTAGAAAAATTTAGAGCAAAACAAATTTATAAGTGGTTATACAGTAAAAACACAAGAGACATAGATGCAATTACAGATCTCTCAAAAAAAACAAGAGAGGTTCTTAAAGAAAAAGCTGTTTTAGGAAATTTAAAATTAGTTCAAAGAGAAATCAGCTCTGATGGAACTGAAAAATATCTTTTTGAAACTCAAAACGGCGATAAGATCGAATCAGTTTTAATGTTTTTTGATGACCAAGATTCTTATAGCGCTTGTATTAGTTCACAAGTTGGTTGTGCAGTTGCTTGTCCATTTTGTGCAACTGGAACTTTAGGTTTCAAAAAAAACTTAAGCTCAGCAGAAGTGGCAGAACAAATTCAATTCATGCAAAATCTTTCTGGGCAAAAAATTAACAATGTTGTTTATATGGGTCAGGGAGAGCCTTTGAATAATTATGACAATATGATTGGCTCCATAAAAATTCTTAGAGAGCATCTTGGTATTGGTGTACGTCATATTACAATTTCAACATCTGGAATAATCCCTAAGATAGATGCTTTGGCGCAGGAAAATTTGCAAATTACTTTAGCTCTTTCTTTGCATGATCCAATTGATACAGATAGAGATTTCTTAGTCCCGGTAAACAAGAAGTGGCCTGTGTTTGAGGTGGTAGATGCTTTGAAGCGTTATTATCAAAAAACTAAACGTCGTGTAACTATTGAATATATTATGATTCAAGATCTTAATGATAGTGATGAAAAAGCTCAATTACTAGGGGAGCTTGTGCAAGATTTGCACTGTAATATTAATTTGATTCCTTACAATGCAACTGATGTCAAAGACCCTTTTCAAAGATCGACCAATGCTCGCATAAAAAGTTTTAAAGAAATCCTTGCAAAAAGCTCTCGTAATAAAACTATTACGGTGAGAAAAGAACGAGGGCACGATATCAATGCCGCTTGTGGTCAATTAGCAAATAAGCATTAAGGCTTGCCAGAGCTAAAAAAGCTTTTCTTATAAACCAAATTGCCTTATGATAAATATTGAAAATGGCATTGTTTACTAAATTTCAAAAAGCAA
This sequence comes from bacterium, assembly GCA_038146805.1. Taxonomy (GTDB): domain Bacteria; phylum Cyanobacteriota; class Vampirovibrionia; order LMEP-6097; family LMEP-6097; genus CAIYXB01. Next base: position 874,905 of record JAYQSH010000005.1, read on the forward strand.
ATCAAAAATTAACTGGCTCTTGGTTTTTTAAATTGAGTTTCTTAGCTTTGGTTGTTTTACTTTGCTTAGGATCTGTTTTTCTATTAATGCCAAATAATAATTTTGATTCTGTTTTAAGTGCTTTAGGAAATTCTTTTTCAGTTACTACTCAAAAAAAATCTGTTAGTGCAGAAGAGTTACAAGATTTAGAAATGGAGTTTGAGGTGATTTTAAAAGATGTCTATAGTAAGCCTCGTAAAACGATTACTGCTCTTGAAGAATTTGAAAACTTACCTGAGCTTTTAAATAACAGAAAAAATTATATTCTAATGCGCCTTTATGATGTAATTAATGAACCAGCTTTAGCTTTTGTTAGTGCCAATCAAATATCTAAAAAATATTTACCTAAATATAGTTTGTTTAAAAAAGTACAAATAGCAACTCAAATTGGTTTAGAGGCAGTTGTTGTTGATGAGCTAGAATATTTAACTAAAAAATTTCCAAGTGAAGCTAAATTTGAGTATGAATTAGCCAAGTCTTATTCTAGACAAAGTATGTTTGCTGAAGCGCAAAAGCATTTTGATTTAATTCAAAAAGTTTTTAAAGATTCTGAATATGCAATTGGTGCAAATTATTACCTAGCAAATTTAACTGATGATAAGGAATTAGCAAAATCAAGATTGAAAAATTATCTACAAAAAAGTCCAAGTGGCTCTTTGTCTGCTCTTGCGGCTGATAGATTGATTCAAATTTCTAATGCTGATGATCTATCAATAAAAACTTTAGCTAATACTTTGGCATTAAGTTATCATTCTCAAGAAAATTATAAAAAAGCTTTGCAATACTTTAACCCGGAATTGGATCAGCCACAATTTTTCTTAAAAGCATATGCTGAGAGTCTTTATAAAACAAACAATAAAACAAAAGCTATTGAAGCTCTAGTAAATTATATTCCTAGACTAAATTTTAAAGAAACAAGTTCTGAGCTTATAGAGTATATGGTGAAAATTTGTTCTAAGTATCAAGCTTTGGCAAATTTGAGACTTTTAAAAGATAAAGTTTTAGATGAGGTCAAAGATAAAGTACTTTGGGAAATCGCAAAAAAAACAGACGCTAAAGCCGATTATCAAGGACTTTATCAGGAGTTCCCCGATAGTTTTTATGCCGCAGAATCAATGGCAAGAGTCTTTTGGAAAGATATTGAGGACAAAAATTATGACGAAGCCTTGGCTTTAGCTAAAACACATTGGGATAGTTATCCTTATGCGCTATCGCATCCTTACGTAGCTTTTTGGGCAGCGAAGATTCAACAAAAATTAAATAAAGAGGAGCAAGCAAAATCAAGTTTTGAAAAACTAATTGCCGAACATCCCCATAGTTTTTATGCTTATCGTAGTAAACAAATTTTAGAAGGGGAAAAAAATTGGTACTTAATGCCCGCTTCAAATTTCTTTGTTGGTTTTCCTAGCTGGAATTGGCCTCGTGTTTATACAGACAAAGAAATTACAGCTAAGTATGATAAAGATGTTTTAGAGCTTATTAAAATACGTGAATTTGATTTTGTTTTGTCTTTGTATGATGACGCGAAGCTCAATAAAAAATTCAAAATGTTCTTACAGGCAAATGCTCAAGAGCATATGAAAGCTATTCGAACAGCTTATTTCTCTTTGAAGCACCAAGATAAACCTGACCATAATGATTTATATTTTCAGTATGCCTTTCCACTTGCATATGCTGATTTGATTTATGATAATTCTGGTAAAAATAAAAAAGTTGATCCTTTATTGGTGCATGCTTTAATTAGACAGGAATCTTTTTATCAAGAAGATATTGAAAGTAAAGTTGGTGCTGTTGGTTTAATGCAACTTATGCCTTACACAGCAAAAGTTGTGGCGCGTCGTTTAAATTTAAGACCGCCACGTAAGTATGATTTGATGCATGCTGATATAAATATCAAGCTTGGCGTAAATTATATGGAAGAAGTTTTTGGGCAGTTTGAAAACAATATGATAAATGCTATTGCTTCTTACAACGCTGGTCCTGTTGCTGTAAAAAAATGGATGAATCTTTATCAAGAGGCAGATAAAGATTATTATATAGAGTCAATTCCTTATGAGGAGACTCGCAATTATGTTAAGCAAGTGCTTGCGAACTATTGGATTTATCGAGAATTATATTCATAACTTCTTTTTGTGTGAGTGGGAATAATATTCTTATAGATAGAGTAGTTTGCAAAAAATTATTTTACTAAGCAAAATCTATGGACTCCCTTACAAATTTATTGCCTGATCTTGAACCAAGTTTACAAATTGTTGGTTTACTTTTTGTTTTAAGTTTTTTACCTTTGATGGTTGTTACCATGACACCCTTTTTACGAATTATTTTGGTTTTGTCTTTGATGCGTCAGGCTCTTGGTACTCAAAATTCACCACCAACAATGGTTTTAGTAGGTTTAAGTTTAATTTTAACTGGTTATGTTTTAGGTCCAGAAATGAAAGTAATTAATGAACAGGCTTTAATACCACTTGCAAACGGGCAAATTCAATTACCAATGGCATTAAATAAAACCTATGGGGCTTTATCTGATCATATGTTGAGAAATGCAGAAGTTAAAGATATAAAGTTTTTTTATCAGTTATCAAGGCAACCATTTCCTAGCTCTGCAAAAGATGTTAATGCGCGTGAGCTTGTCACAGCTTATCTTTTAGGCGAGTTGCGTAAGGCTTTTCAAATTGGCTTTTTGGTTTTTATTCCTTTCTTGGTGATTGATTTAATTGTTGCTAATATATTATTAGCACTTGGTATGATTATGCTCTCCCCCACAATTGTCTCATTACCGTTTAAAATAATGATATTCGTTGCAATAGATGGTTGGGATTTAATTGTAAAAGGACTCGCGCAAAGTTTTAATTAGCGTCATTAAAAAATGGATTGGATGCCACAAGCTATTAGAGAAGGAATTTTTACCATAATTTTTATTTCTGGTCCTTTGGTTGTGCTTGCTGCAACTTTAGGTTTAAGTGTTGGTATTATTCAAGCTGCAACACAGATACAAGAACAAACATTAGGTTCAGCAGTGAAAATCATTGGCTTGTTTATAGCTTTGATTGTGGGTGGTTTTTATATGTTTTCCTATTTGAAAGAGTATACATCGCAAAATATAAGTAAAGCTTTTCGTTTGGTACCACGCTTAGGAACCTATGCAAAGCCAAGAAAGAATTTTTTAGATGTTAAAGATGAAGAAGCTACAAAAGAACCGGGCAAAAATGTACCCGGGTTAAAAAGCCCTGCTAAAGCTGGTTCTGGTATGAGCAAAATTGGTGATAGTCTTAATGAACCTGAAATGAAAGATGTTAATGTAGGCAAAAAAGCTGATGATGTTTTTGGAATACCAAAATCTCAAGTTAAAGAAGAAAATAAAGACATCAAAAAAATTGAAGATGTTTTTAATAAGATAGAAGCTGATGCAGAGGCACAAGAAAAGCCAGCTCCTAAAATAGAAAAGCCTGCAACTGGAGATATTGACCCAATAATTAAACCAATTGAACCATTGATTAAACCAAGACCTAGAAAATCATTGACAGGAGCTTTAGATAGAATTCGCTCATCGATTGAAGATTTTAATGATACAAACGTAGAAGAAGGAAATTAAGTTTTGGATCTATTTGCTGATTTATTTCGACAAAATGTTTTTGCTAGTATGGGCTCTTCTTTGATTGGCTTTTCTTTGTTTCTTGTAAGAATGCTTGCCTTTGTACATTTTGCTCCGATTCTTTCTCATAAAAGTGTTCCTTCTCATGTACGTATTGTGCTTTCTTTTTTGATGACTGCGATGATGTCACCAAAGTTATTTGATATGCCTGTTCCAGAAGAGGGTTATTCATTATTTTTTGTAATTTTCATTAATTTTATTATTGGTTTTATTATGGGTTTTACTGCAAATATATTGTTTATTACAGTTGTTGCTGGTGGCGAGATGATGGATGCCGCTATGGGGTTTTCTTCAGCACAAACTTTTGATCCAGCTTTAAATACACAGACAACTATCTTTGGTAAATTTTTTAATGTGCTTTCGATAGTTATTTTTTTCTATATAGGTGGTCCAGAGTTTTTGCTACAAGGACTTGCAAATAGTGTTGATAGCTTTTCTGTTTATTCTTCTGGTTTTGATATTAATGTCAATAAAATTATTACAATGTGCGGCAATATCATTAACATGGGCTTTGTTTTGGCCAGCCCTGTCGTGCTTACAATACTTGTAAATGACATCGTTTTAGGCTTAATTTCAAGGACAGCACCTCAGATTAACGCCTTTCAAATCAGCTTCACCATTAAGCCTTCTATAGGGTCAATCACCCTGATTTTGATTATGCCTTTGTTTTTTACGGCTTTAATTAACTTTTTTTCTCGAATAAATTCCTTGTTTTAACCAATTCATAACTTAAAAGCTTTAAAATTTTAATTATGGTGGGAAAGCTTATAAAAAAAGTAATTATATCTGTCTTGATTATTGTTTTTGCAAATTTGCAGAGCTTTGCAAATGTACGTAACCAAGAGCATTTGCTTCAATTAGATAGTCCAAGACCAGTGACTCTATTAGTCGGTTTGAAAGCGTTTGAATTGGCACAACAAGAAGCACCTACTATTGCTGGCAGAAAAATCATTGAAATAAATAGAACTGGAAACTGGGTTGATGCAGTGAAAAAAACTCATGCACAACAAATTATAGTAAAACAAAATAGTGGTTTTGTTGGTTTATATACTCAAGATGGAGCTTTAATTCGTGCTATTGAAATGCAAGATGGTTCAAACCCTATTCAGCAAGAAGCGATGGCACCTTTAGTTGAAGAATATCAATATAAAGAAGTGCAAGATAAATTAGGCTATCAAACAGGAGGCTTAATTGACCCTTATCGTCCGCAAGATTATACATCTATTCATGATGATAATGCACGTTTAGCACCGGGTTGGGGCTATAACTCTCAATACGATAAACCTAAATCAAAAAGAAGTGCTTTTGTTGATTTTATAAATTTTGCGCCCATTGATGTAACAACTCCAATTAATTATGCAGGTAGTTTTGGCGGTAACAGCACTATTTCTATGGCTTATACACTTGGTGTTTTGCCACATGTTGGTGCTTTTTTGACACGTATGAAACGTGGAGAAGCAGAAGCAAAAGATTATCAATATTACAAAACTGAAACAGCTGTTCCTCATTATTTAGGTGAAACTCCGAGATATTCTTATTACAACGGTGCGCGTCACGATGAGACCAATCCAATCAATACTGATCCTAATTTTCCAATGTATTCACAACCACCTCAAGCTTTTTCTCAAGCTTACCCTTATTATGGACAAAACTATCATAATCGTTTACCAAACTTTGTTCCGGGCGGCGGCGTTGTTGGTGATTAGCTTCGAGACACTTCGGACCGTGTTCATTTTGTCTCATGATTCTTTAAATTAACTTAGCTAAATGCAAGGTTTGCTAGTGCATCAGCTCTTTTGTTTTGATTGCGAGGAACATGATTAAATTCAATTGATTCAAAGTTTTTAATTAAGTCTTGAATTTTGTCATAGATGATTTTTAATTCAGGGTTTTTGACTTTGTATATTTTTTTTAATTGCTTGATCATCAGTTCACTATCTGCATTAACAATGATTTGTTTACAATCTAAATCAATGGCTTGTTCTAAGGCTCTTACTAAGGCTGTATATTCTGCAATATTGTTAGTAGCAATTCCAATTTCTTCTGAAATAGTTGAAATCTCTTTGCCATCTTGAATTAAACAGGCTCCAATAGATGCTGGTCCAGGATTGCCTTTTGCGGCTCCATCAGAATAAATAATTACAGGGCTTTGTTTATTTAGATTGTAAGTTTTTTTTTAGGACCTTCAATATTTGAAATGTCTAAATCTGCAATTGAGTTTAAAACAAGGTCGGTAAAATCTTGAATACTTTTTAAATAAATATCTTCTTCAAGTACTCCACTTAAAACAGCGATTGTTTTTGCGCCACAAGCTTTAGCTGCTTTGATATCGTTAGGTCCATCGCTAATTAAAATTGTATTTTGTGGATCGACATTAAGTCTTGCACATAAATCAGAATAGTTATCAGCATTTTTCTTTTCACCAGCTTGAATTTCTTCTGAAACAAGACCAGCTAAGTTTAATTTATCTAAAGTCTCAATAGTGTTTTGCAAGCTATCAGAGGTATAGATAGCAACCTTGAATTTTTCTGCAATCTCTTTTATTTTTTCGCAAGCACCCGGAATCTCTTCGCTTAACTCAGAAACTTTTAATTCTTCATTTGCTTGTCTCATGCAGTCATCGATAACATCAAAACTATGCATCCAACCAAAATTTGGATCAAGTTGGTTTTTAGTCATATACAAACCAGTTGCAAGTGCCATACGCACAACTTCTTTAGGCATTGAGCAAGGTCCATATGGATCAACAGTGTCTAAATCAATATCAACTCCCATTGAACTTATACAAGCGTTTCTGATTTCTAATAATTCTTCTGAAGTATTAGAAGAGCGTTCTGCAATTAATTGTGCTCGATAAGCAATCACTCTTAGCCATACTTTGTTAAAATCAACGAAAACCCCATCTTTGTCTAAGATAATCGCTTCAATATTTTCAAATTTAGTTTCAGACATGGTTATAATTATATACCTAATATGTTGGTATTGGGTATAGAAACAAGTTGTGATGAAACTGCTGCTGCAATTGTTAGAGATGGCAGAGAAATTTTAGCGAGTAAAGTATATAGTCAAATCAAAACTCACCAAGAATGGGGTGGCGTTGTGCCAGAATTGGCTTCAAGAGAACATTTATTATATATTAACGAAGTCATTAAGCAATGTTTTGAGCTTGCTCAACTTGATTTCTCACAAATCGATTTGATCGCTGTTACTAATGGACCCGGTTTGCTTGGTTCATTATTAGTTGGTATTAATACAGCAAAAACTTTATCTTGGATTTATAAAAAAGAGCTGGTGACGGTTAATCACTTACATGGACATATTTGTGCAAACTATTTAGAAAGTGAGTTTCAACCACCTTTTTTGTGTTTATTAGTTAGTGGTGGGCATACCCAAATTATTAAAGTTGATGATTATAGCGAGTATCAAATTCTTGGCACTAGTATAGATGATGCTTGTGGAGAGGCTTTTGATAAAGTTGCAAAGCTTTTAGACCTTGATTATCCCGGTGGTCCAAGCTTAGATAAATTAGCGCAAAGTGTTGCAGATGCAAAAGTTTCTCATAGTAATATTGAAGCAAAAGCAATTATAAATGGTTGTTATAAATTTCCGGTGGCACAAGTAGCTAACTATGATTTTAGTTTTTCTGGTTTGAAAACAGCTGTATTACGTTTAAAACAAAGTATTAGTGCCGAGCTTTGGAATTTAGATAAAGCTAAAATTGCCTATGCTTTTCAAGAAACAGTGGCAAAGACCCTTATCAAAAAAATGAAAAAAGCTTGCGCAGATACTGCTATAAAAAAAATAGTTTTAGCTGGTGGTGTTGCCGCTAATTCAAAAATTAGAACTGAGTTTAGTAATGAATTTAGTGAGCTTAATGGTTTTTCTATTTCTAAACCAAAGCCAGAATATTGTACTGATAACGCGGCTATGATTGCTTCTGCTGGCTTTTTTGAGCAGAAAAAGGCTTCTCGAGATTTGAATTTTACTGCTTTTTCAAGATAGCAACAGTCTCAAAATGAAATGAATGTGGAAACATATCAAATCCCTGAATTTTTTCAATTTGATAATTGAATTTTTCGAGATATTTTAAATCTCGCGCAAGAGTACTTGGGTTACAGCTAATATAAATAATTTTTGTCGAAGCGATTAAACCAAGATTGTCGAGAATTTTATTACTACAACCTTTTCTTGGTGGGTTTATAATCACACAATCAAATTTTTCTTTTTTGAAATCTTCTATTTTGTCTTCAAGTTTTGCGCAAATATAATTTGCTTTGATATTATTTTCTTGGCAATTGCTTTGAGCGTCTATGATTGCTTGTTTTACAATTTCAATGCCGATAATATTTAAGTTTTGTTTTTTCTTAGCTAGAGCAAGTGAAATTGTGCCAATTCCACAGTAGGCATCTAAGATTTTATCTTGGTCAGCAAACTGAGCTTCGATATAGTCTATGATTTTGGCAAATTGTTTGCTATTTACTTGAAAAAAACTTTCGGTAGAAATTTTTAGTTTTAGGTCTTGAAAGACTTCATTGATAAAGCCACTGCCTTGAACTATTTCAGTCTTTGAGCCCAAAATTACATTAGTAGAGTTGTTATTAAAGTTAAGGCTTGTTGTTTTAATGATAGGGAAAAGCTCTGTGACTCTCTGTAGGATTGTTTTTAAGCTTGTTAAGGTTTCGTCGCTGCTGTCGCGAATTATTAGTGATAACAAAATTTCATCTTGCTTTGAATTTGCTCTTAAAAGTACATGCCTTAAAATTTTTTTGTCAAAATCTGTCGCTGTTAATAAATCTTTGAGTTTTTCAATAATTTCGTCAAAAATTGAATATTGAATGGGGCAATATTTGATATTAATGAGTTCATTGGAATTTGTTTTGTAATAGCCAGCAATCACTCGCTGAGTTGATTTGATAAAGCGCATTGGGTAAATTACTTTGTTGCGAAAGTTCCAAGGTTCTTGCATTCCAATTAGTTCTGGGATTTCAAGTTCGTTTATTGTGACTTTTGCTTCTTGTAAAAGATCTATAAGATTTTTTCTTTTGTGTTTCAGTTGTTCTGGGTAATTGATATGTTGCCATTGACAAGAACCACAAATCTTATGTACTTTGCACTTAGGGTCTGGATTACGTTGTGAGCTTGTCTTAAGCAGTTTTGTGATAGTAGCGTAGGCGAAATCTTTTCTATCATCATAAATTTCATACTCGAGTTCATCTTCAGGACAGGCATTTTCTATAAAAAGTTTTTTGCCATCATCTTGTTTGGCGATCGAAAAAGCACCATGGCTCATTGCTTCGACTGTTGTTTTTTTATTCAAGATTAAATGGTCTCTTTTAAAAGTGCTTTTTTGATTTCTAACTGCCCTTCTAAATTTGGTAAGCTGTATTGGTTTGCATAATAATTTTCATTTTGAGGAAAATTGCAATATGCGTCTACGAAACAAACTTCATTTTCTAAAGCTGCTGCTTGAGCGGCTTTGACAAAACTTTCAATTTTATAATCATCTTTACTTAGCCCCGGAGGTATATCTGTATCTGGAGTTTTGTTCATGATTTGAGGTATTGGGCTAATAACAATTGGTTCTACACCACTTGCTTTTATAAGCTTTAGCATTGCACTATAAAGAACTTGAAAAGCAAGTGCCGTTTCTTCTTCGAGCCAGGCGTCAACATTACCCAGCATTAAAAGTACAACGTCTGCTTTATAATTTAAAATATCCCTTTGGGCGTATAAGCACAAATCAAGCACTCCAGCTCCGGAGATAGAATTATTTGCCAGTGTGATTTTTGTATTAAGTTCTTTTGACCATAAATAATGATAGGTTTCACTAAAGTTGATTGACCAATCAGGCATTAAACCTAAAGAGATATTATCGCCAAAACAAACAAATTTTATCGATTCGCCATTTTTGTTTTGGCTTAATTTTGTTAGGTTAAATTTTTTGCTAGCAAATTTTGCTTTGTCGGCAACTAAATCTTGCAAAACTTTATTCATTTCAGTTATGGAATTGCCAGATCTTTTGGCGCAATAAATTGTAAAAGCAAGCGCAAATTCCGCTGCTTCTTTGCTGCTGGCTTCAACTTTGTTTTGGCTTAATTCATCGCTATATTCTTTTAGAAATTTATTTGCAATGGCAAGCCATTTGCCGGGGTCTAATGGGTTAGAAAGCCTTATTTCTTCTAAATCAACTTTGAGCTTTTCTGGCACCAGTTCAAGTACATTGGTGATTTTATCTACAATATCGTTGAGTTTTCTGAGTGTCGCCTCGCTTTTGTTGATTTCGCTAGCTCTTTGATAGCATTGAAAAGCGTGCGGAAAAAACCTTATTTCATAGGCAAAATCACCTGCTTTAAGCCATTCTTCTTCTTTAAATAAGCTAGAATCTGCCTTTAAGCTAGAAAACATTATTTCAGTTAGTTTATGATCTTTCAAATTAATTATATTGTACAGCTTTTTAGGGTTGATTTTTTCGCCCAGGGCTGATATTATTTTAACTATGCAATTGCCTAGAATACTTTTAGCTCCTGTTCTTGCTGCAACAACATTCATTTCGAGTGGTTGCGTTGGAGCTCATCCTGAAGATTTGGTTCCTGGGTGTTCATCATTAAGCGGTGAAGATTTACATGCTTTTGCACAAAACATACATCAACCAAATCCTACATCCCCAAATAATCCAGACCAGACAAGTCTTGAACATTAATTTCTTCAAGACTAAAAATACCACCTTGGCTTTTATAGTCTAATTTGTATTTAATAAAATCTTGTCCTATTTGCTTGTTTTCTAAATATTTTTTTGTGGCGATGAAAATATTATCAGCGTTGAGCTTTTCTTGGCTCAATTTATACAAAAATAAAATATGATAAATTTTAAAATTTTCCATTACGATTAATATTTTTTTATTTTTACTTAGCTGAGAGATTGTTTTTTGTGTATCTGTTGGATATACAAAATTAGAACTGTTCAAATATTGATTTTTTAATAAATTAGGAAACAATGAACTTGTAATCAAGAGCATTGTTAGCATAATTTTATTAGACATAGTTTTAAAAAGAATTACTGGTAAAAAAATAAGAGCAAGACTTGAGTAACGGAAAATATCAACCATGTGATGATTTAATAAGCAATCATAGCTTAATACGACTACTGTTGGTGCAACACTTAGTATCAAGAAATAAATTTTGTCTTTGTTGATTTTTTTGATAAAGCAATATAAAAGATAAAGGCAAATGAATATAGCTAACAAAGTTTTAAAATTAAAACCAAAAATAGTCATGATTGTTTTTAGAAAACTTTTAAGCTCCCATAAGCAGCCTTTAAACGAATCAAAATATTTACTGGTGAAACTTTTTTGTTGTTTGATGATTGGCAAGTAAATAATGAGACTGCTTGTGTATAGAATTGGCGCTATAAACCATTTTGATAGTCGAGCTTTAAATTTCAAAATGAAAATGTAGTAGAAAAAAGGTAGAATCATTGCCGAAAAATAGTGTGTTTGAAATGCAATATGAAAACATACCAAACTCAAAAAGCCATTTTGGATTTTATTGTGTTTTAAAAAATCAATAAAAGTATTAAAGCAAATTATTGATGTAAGTATCCACAAAGCATAATTCTTAGGGTAAGTAAAAACTAGAGAACTTAATGATAATGAGGAAAAGATAGCAAGTGACCACCAAGAACAAATCTTTGTTAGATGCATTTTTCTATACAAGCGATATAAAACAAAAAGTGTAATTAAAAAATAACAAAAAGATAGCATGCGTAACTTTGTGATATTGGTCTTGCCATTTATAATAGTTAACTTTGTTAAAATTTCAGGGATTGGCGGATGATTCGAGAGGGTTTTATAATTTTTCAAGTAAAAAACTGCATCTTGAAAAAAATTATTGTTTTTAAACTTGGGTTGAAAAGCTTGGTTGATTTCTTTTAAAGAGTATAATTTTGTTTCTGCAAAATTAAAATCAGGACTTTTGCTATAGATTGAATTATTATAAGTTCTAGCGAGTACATAAATTTCATCAACTTGTGTGACTTGGTGGTCAATAAGATGGAATTTATGCAATAATCCAGTAACAAAAATACCGATTCCGAGTATTAATAATGTGGTTTTAGTTTGTTTAATACTCATAGTGATTTTGAGAGCTATTAATGTTTTTAAATATTTCTAGTTTAAGAAATTAAGTGGTGGGCAGAGCTGGATTCGAACCAGCGTACACTTGCGTGAACAGATTTACAGTCTGTCTCCTTTAGCCACTCGGACATCTACCCATTTGAATTGGCTTAAACTATCAAAGAAGATAGCCCATTTATAATAACTTAGAACCTTAATTAGAGTTGTAAAAAAAAATTTAAGTTACAGTAACTAGTGGTTGGCGTATTGACTAGTTGCTATTTGCCATTAAATGTTCAGATTCTTTTTTGAGATCCGCTACTTTATCTAATCTTTCCCATGGTAAATCTAGATCATTTCTGCCAAAATGTCCGTATTTGGCAATATCTTGATAAAAACGGCCATTGTTTTTGCTTGGCAATTCTCTAAGCTCAAAATTTTTGATTATAGAGTAAGGTCTAAAGTCAAAAACTTTTTTGACAATCTCTGTAATATCTTCATCAGCAATTTGACCAGTACCAAAAGTATTTAGATTAATACTAGTTGGCATGGCTACACCAATTGCATATGACAATTGAATTTCACATCTGCGTGCAAGTCCAGCGGCTACAATGTTTTTTGCAGCATGTCTTGCAGCATAAGCCGCTGATCTATCTACCTTGGTAGGATCTTTTCCAGAAAAGGCTCCACCACCATGTCTTGAATAACCACCATAGGTATCAACAATAATTTTTCTTCCAGTTAAACCTGCATCACCTTGTGGTCCACCAGTAACAAATCTTCCTGATGGATTAAAAAAGAATTGTGTTTGAGCGTCTGGCTTTAAAGCAAACTCTGCAAAAACCGGAGCAACAACTTTTTCTTGTAAATCATTAGCAATGATTTCTTGAATTTTATTATTCTCTGTTTCACCGCGCACCACTGGATCGTGTTGAGTTGAAATAAGTACTGTATCAACGCGTAGTGCATCGAAACCTTGATATTCTAAAGTAACTTGTGCTTTAGAATCGGGTCTTAAATAATGAATATCAGGATCATTTTTACGAACTTCAGCAAGTTTTTGCATAAGTTTGTGTGACATAGTAATTGCCAGTGGCATATATTCAGGTGTTTCTTTACACGCAAAACCAAACATGATACCTTGGTCACCAGCACCAAATTGATCGGCTGGATCGCTTGACTTGCTGTCTCTGACTTCTTTTGCAAAGCTAACACCAGCAGAAATATCTGGCGATTGTTGATCTAAGCTAACCATCACAGCGCAGTTATCAGAATCAAAGCCGCCACCTGATTTTTGTGTGTAGCCAATTTCATTGATTTTTCTTCTGGCAATCTCGCTTACTGGTACGTAACATTCTGTAGTAATTTCTCCACCAACTAAGACAAAACCTGTTGTACAAAAAGTTTCACAAGCAACACGTGCATTAGGATCTTTACTTAAGATTGCATCTAGCACTGCATCAGAAATTTGGTCACAAATTTTATCTGGGTGTCCCTCACTTACTGATTCTGATGTAAAAAGATATTTTTTTTCTTGAGTCATAAAAACTAATTTTAATATATCGGGACTATAAATGTCTTGATATATATGCTTTTTTAAGTTTCGTTATTGCAAAATTTGGGACAAAAATGACACGGTCCGAAGTGTTTCTAACTAGGTCGTTTGTTCTAGATTTTTTAGCCTTTATACGGTGTTTTATGGAGTTTTTTAATTGTCCAAAAAGCACATGATATCAGTGTAATGAGTTATTCAAAAGTTCAAGAATTAATCACTGAAACCCTTGTAATCAAGGATTTGTACATTTGTGGTAGGATGAATCAGTCAATTTGCCAAGCTGTAACAGGTTGTGCTGAGGACCAAAAAACTTCATCTAAAAACTGGAAAAAATACGAAGAATTGAGCAATTCGTACATACGCGACTCGATTGGTGAGTTGATTTTCAGAAAAAATGAGCTTACTGAAAAACTTTCTATGGGTGAATATACTAGTGCAAATACTATTTTTGATACTAGCTATGCTGATTTTGACCTAGATCTTATGAATGATATGATGCTCGATTTTTATGGTGGTATTGATAGTATCGCTTTTGCAAGTTCTTATAATTATTTTTCAGAGGATTTTAATGCAATCTTGAGTGAATTTATTTTAGATTAAAAACAAAAATTTAATCAACTAAAATTTTCTAACTAGTGAATATTCTAAAAGTTCTAAAAGACAGTTTTTTATTTCAGTATTGCTAAAAGCTTCTAGACTTTCTTTTGCATCATTGATAAATTTGTTTGAGTAATTAAAAGCTTCTTGAATTGCGTTAGTTTCTTCTAAGGTCTTTTTGATTTCTTGTAATTCTTCTTGAGTGATATCACTTTTAATTAAGGAGCGTGTATGTGTACAGAGCTCAGAGTCTGATTTTTCTAGCTTTTCTAAGGCGATCAATAAAGGTAGGGTAATGGTACCTTCTTTGACATCAGCCATGCTTGGTTTGCCAAGTTCAGTTTCGTTTTGTGTGAAATCTAAAATATCATCAATGATTTGAAAAGCCATACCAAAATTTCTACCAAAGTTTGCAGCAGTATGAATTTGTTCTTCAGAACCTTGAGCAACAATAGCACTTGCTTTACAAGCGGCTTCAAACAAAGAAGCGGTTTTTTTGAAAGTTTTATTTAAGTAGTATTCGTAATCAATATCAGTGTTGTATTTTCTTTCTGCTTGCCAAATTTCACCGTCACATAAGTTTTCTAAAACTCTTGCAAAAATTCCAGTTATTTCATTGATGCCAATTAAACTTAAATTGACAGCAGCACGTGAAAATAAAAAATCACCACTGATAACTGTGATTGCTGTATCCCACTGACTATTTGTGGTTGGTTGCCCCCTACGTACTAAAGAATTATCAATAATATCATCGTGTACTAAGCTTGCTGTGTGAATTAACTCAGCTGTTTCTGCCACCAGTGCAAGTTTCTTTTGATCTATATTATTGGTTTGTATTAACTTCGCAAACAAAAAACTTAATGTTGGTCTTAGCCTTTTACCACTTTGTTGAAAAATATTTTCTAGGATGGTTTTTAAAGATCTTGATGCAGGACTTATTTCGTTTAAAAATTTATCATTGAGATTTTCTAAATCTTCTTCAACGGCTTTAAAAAAATTGTTTTGTAGTTTTTGGTCTTGCATAAGCAGTGTTTGCTGGATTTTGTTGTGCATTTAATATAGTATTAGTATAAAGCTTGAAAAGCAAGAAAATAAAGATAAAGGAAATTAGTTGCTTACGGCTCAAGAAATTATCAAAAAAACTCTTGATTTAGCAAAGAAATCTGATGATTCTGACGTACCTGTTGCCGCTATCGTTATTTGTGATAATCAAATAATTGCAAGTGCAACAAATACTCGTGAACAAGATCAAGATCTTTTTGGACATGCTGAAATTAATGCAATTAAAATTGCTCAAAAAAAATTGAAGACATGGAACTTATCAAATTGCCAGATCTATATTAGTCTTGAGCCTTGCGTAATGTGTGCTGGTGCTATAGCTCAAGCTCATATAGCAGAGATTTATTTTGCGGCATACGATTATAAATTTGGAGCTTGTGGTTCTAAGTATATGGTTTTTCCAAAAAATACAAAAATTCAAGGTGGTATTTGTGAACTTGAGGCTCAAGAGATTTTAAAAGATTTTTTTGCTAAAAAAAGATAACTATACTAGCCGATAAATTTGTATTCTTCTTCTAAGTTTGCTAGAAAATTTTCGGGCTTTTCAAAAACTTCCTTGATTCGCTCTTGAGAACTTTCTTTTAAAAGTTTTTGAATTTGACTTTTTTTGATATTGCCTCTGCAATAAGCACTTATAAAAAGATTTACTCTTGGGTTTGAATTACCTTGGTTTTTGGTATCAACGTTAAAGTAATCAAATAGCTGTGAAAACCTAAGTTCAATTGCCTTTTCACTTAGTCCAAAAATTTTGGCGATTGCTTTATTAGAAAAGCCAGTTGCACATAAAACAAGTGTCTTATTAAGATTATCGCTTAAATTAGAGATATACCTTGGTTGAATATCAATTTCATAGTCAATTAAGTCTTTAGTAACTAAAGTCGCCAACAGTCTTACTCGTGGATTGAAATCTTTAGAGCGATTTTCAAATTTTTTGTTTACTTCGTTTAAAATTCTTTCAATGGTTTTTACTGGAATATCAAGGTTCTCAGAAATGATTTTATTGGAATTTCCTTGTGCCATTGATTCACAAACAAGGAATTTTTTTTCCTTAAGTTTGCTATTGTTTTTATTGCCAACTTTAGTTTTAAAATTTAAGCCTGAAATAGCTTATACCTCCATTGATTTAAGATCATTGAGTACGTCTAAAATGTGAGTTTCAGGTTTAACTTTTTTGTAGTGTTTAACTATTTTTCCCTTAGGGTCAATCAAAAAAGAATCTCTTTGTACACCCATGTATTTTTTGCCGTACATATTCTTTTGTACCCAAACTCCATAACTATTTGCTACTTTTTGTTCTGTATCACACAATAAGTCAAAATTTAATTTATATTTTTCAATAAAGTTCAAATGTCTTTTTTCATCATCAGGACTTATGCCAAAAACTTTAAAATTAAAATTTTTAAATTTTTTCAAATTGTCTTTAATAGAACATGCTTCTTTTGTGCAACCGGGTGTATTGTCTTTGGGATAAAAATAAATTAACACATAAGAACCTAAGTGATCTTTAAGTGAAAAGTCTTGTCCATTTTGGTTTTTGAGTTTTATTGCTGGTGCTTTTTTACCCTCTAGTTCTGATTCGATTTTTTTATTTACCATAATTAATTAGATTAACATTTTTTTTAAATTTTTATCATATAAAGAAATTTCGTTATAGATTATTTGATTTAGTCCGAATGAGGTAGTTGAGGTGGATGGGAAAATTTTTCAAAAATCTTAAAATAGCTTTTTATTATTAAGAGAGTAGTTGCTTTGTTTGTTAAGTTAGCGGGGGGATTCGTTTAAACTATTACTCTCTTAATAAAAAGCTTATTTGCGACATAATCACAAAGGGGGAAGTGATGTCAATATTTTTTAATTCGAATTTTGCGAGTGCCTTTGCACGCTTAGCTTTAAAAAAACATGAAAACAATTTAGCAAAGAACCTTGAGAGAATTTCTTCGGGTTTAAGGATTAATTCTGCGGCAGATGATGTTGCTGGTAATTCAATTAGTACAAAATTATCTGCAGAAATTTTAAGTCTTTCAAAAGCTAGTCAAAATGTGTCCGATGGAATATCTATGGTGCAAACTGCTGAAACCGCTTTAACTTCGATACAGACTGCTTTACAGAGTATTCGGGCTTTGGCAGTGCAAGCTTATAATGGTACTTATAGCGAGTCAGAATTAGCAACAATGCAAGAAGAAGTGAATGATCATGTTAGTAACATTGCAGATTATACTTCTTCGACAAAATTTAATGGTATTTCTTTAATTGATGGTGCAGCAGCAAATCATGCTGATATCACTATTCAAGCAGGTGCCAATAATGGTGAAACATTGACATTGTCATTTGCAAGTATAGATACTAGGGTTGATCAAACAGCTGCGAACACTTTAGGTGAAGGAGCAATTGCTCTGAATGCTTTTAATATAGGCTCTACTAGTACTGCTGCGGCTAATGGTGTTACTACAAGTGCTAATGGTGATTTAGATGATATTGATGCAATGCTTGATAACGTTGCAAGAATGATTTCTCAAGTAGGTGCAGAAGAAAATGCTTTAGATTCTAGAAGTACTTTTTTATCTACGATGTCAACAAATTTACAAACTGCTAGAGGTAGAATCATAGATGCTGATACTACTAAAGAAACTACTGAGTACTTAAAAAATGACGTGCTTAGAGAAGGTGCAATTGCAGTACTTGCTTATGCTAATCAATTGCCAAAAATAGTTTTAAATTTATTTCCAAGTTAAAAAAAATTTGAAAATAAATTAAAGAGTCTAGGTCAAATGACCGATATAAAAATCAAACGTAAGTTTTACTCTGGGGAGGGATAAGATGTCAAACTATGTAAACACTAATATTCAAAGTGTATTTGCGCAAAGGTCAATTTCGCAAAACACATTTGCTTTGCAAAAGAATATTGAAAGATTATCAACAGGATTAAGAATTAATAGAGCCGCCGATGATGCAGCTGGTCTTGCAATTAGTGAAAAACTTAATTCACAAATTAGAGGTTTTGATAAAGCACAGCAAAATATTGGAGATGCTGTATCAATGGTTCAAACAGCTGAAGGTGCGTTGTCTGTTGTTCAGGATAATTTACAAAGAATTAGAGAATTAGTTGTGCAGGCAACAAATGGAACTAATGGTTTAAATGAACAAAATGCAATTCAAAGAGAAATTAATGCTCTAGTTACAGCTATTGAAGATGTTGGAGATGGACACTAAGTTTAATGGAATTGCTCTTTTAGATGGTTCGGCAAATACAGTAACCTTTCAAACAGGTGCTGATAATGGGCAAACGACCCAAGTCAATTTTGATGAAATGATTATCGACATAGATGGAACTACTGCAAACAGTATGGGTGAAAATGCAATTGCATTAAGTGCTTTAAAAATCACAAACAGTGATTCTAGTGCAGTTGGTGGTGAAGCGGCACCAGGAACAGGAACTGATGCTAAAACAACTACACCTTTAACTCATCTTGATACTATGATTACTAATGTCTCGAGAATGCGTTCGGTTTTAGGTGCAACTCAAAATTCATTACTTTCTAAAGTTGATTATTTGAGCGTTGCTAGAGAAAATGCAATGGCATCAAGAGCCAGAATTACTGATGCTGATATTGCGGCTGAAAGTAGTGGCTTTGTTAAAAATCAAATTTTACAGCAAAGTGCTGCAGCGATGTTAGCACAAGCGAATCAATCGCCGCAGATTGCTTTCAATCTTTTACCTTAAAACAGTGGTGCAGTTTACGGAGGGTAAAAAAGAGATTGTTTTTCAACAATCTCTTTTTTTTTGTAAAAATCAGCAAAATAAGTTAAAGAATCTAGATCAAATGACCGATATAGAAACTGTGTGATTAAGTCATAGAAAATGTTTTGATTTAGAGGAGAGGAAAAATGTCAATTTATGTTAATACTAACGCGCAGAGTGTTTTTACACAAAGAGCGTTATCGCAAAATACAAATAGTCTTCAAAAAAATATTGAAAGACTTTCAACGGGATTACGTATCAATAGAGCAGCCGATGATGCCGCAGGTTTATCAATTAGTGAAAAACTAACATCACAAATTAGAGGTCTTGAAAAAGCCGAGCAAAATATTGGTGATGGTATTTCAATGTTGCAAACAATGGAAGGTGGTTTGGGTGTAGTAAATGATAACCTACAAAGAATTCGAGAACTTGTTGTTCAAGCTTCAAATGGAACTAATAGCCGTAATGAGCTTAATGCAATTCAAAGAGAAATTAATTCACGTGTAACAACTATTAATGATATTTCTGATAGTACACAATTTAATGGCAACATTTTATTAGATGGAAGTCTTGGTGGTGATAGTTCTGCTGTTGATGTTAATATTCAGTCAGGTGCTGATCAAGGACAAACAACCGGAATTGATTTTGATGCCTTTATTATTGATGTCACTGGTGGTGATGCTAACGATGGTTTAAATGCGAGTTCTACTTTTCATTTAGATGATTTAAAGGTTACTGATAATAATGCAGCTTCTGTTGGTCCACAAAGTGCAGCTGGTACCGGAACTTCTGCTGCAACTTCGGACCCTTTAACAGGTTTAGACACTATGATAACTAATATTGCTACTATGAGGTCGCAGATTGGTGCTCAGCAAAATTCTTTAGAGTCAAAGCTTGAATATTTAGGTGTTGCAAAAGAAAATGCAATGTCTTCAAGATCTAGAGTCTTAGATGCTGATATTAGTAAAGAGAGTAGTGGCTTTGTTAGAAATCAAATATTGCAACAAAGTTCTGCTGCTATGCTTTCACAAGCTAATCAGTCACCGCAGATTGCTTTAAACTTGTTGCCTTAAACTGCTGTAGTTTTCGGTTTAGGGTATTGTTTTTAAAAAAGGGATTGTTGAAAAACAATCTCTTTTTTTTGTGAAAAATTTGCAAAATAAGTTAAAGAATCTAGATCATATGACCGATATCTATAGTATGTCAATAAGTCATTGAGTTTGACTTAAAGGAGAGGAAAAATGTCAATTTATGTTAATACTAACGCGCAGAGTGTTTTTGCACAAAGAGCGTTATCACAAAATACAAACGGTCTGCAAAAAAATATTGAAAGACTTTCAACGGGTTTACGTATTAATAGAGCAGCAGATGATGCCGCAGGTTTATCAATTAGTGAAAAACTAACATCACAAATTAGAGGTCTTGAAAAAGCCGAGCAAAATATTGGTGATGGTATTTCAATGATTCAAACGGCTGAAGGAGCTCTATCAGTAATCAATGATAACTTACAGAGAATTAGAGAACTTGCGGTACAAGCATATAATGGAACTAATTCATCAAATGAGTTAGATGCTATTCAAAGAGAGATAAATTCTAGGGTTACAGCTATTTCTGATATTTCTTCTGCAACTAAGTTTAATGGAATTTCTTTGATTGATAGTTCAGCGGCTGATAAAACAATACAGTCTGGTGCTGATAATGATCAAACAACTTCAATAACTTTTTCAACGATGAATACAGCTGTCAACGCTACTGCTGCTGGAACTATAGGAGAAAATGCAATTGCTTTAAATTCATTTAATGTTGGCAGTACTGTAACTGCTGTTGATGGATCAACTAATAGTAAAACTGGTAATTTGACTAATCTTGATACTATGCTATCTAACGTATCAAGAATGAGATCTGTACTTGGTGCTCAGCAAAATTCTTTAGAGTCAAAGCTTGAATATTTAGGTGTTGCAAAAGAAAATGCAATGTCTTCAAGATCTAGAGTCTTAGATGCTGATATTAGTAAAGAGAGTAGTGGCTTTGTTAGAAATCAAATATTGCAACAAAGTTCTGCTGCTATGCTTTCACAAGCCAATCAGTCACCGCAGATTGCTTTGAACTTATTGCCATAACAATTTATAAATTTTGGTGGAGGGATTGTGTTAAGTTGTCTTTGAAAAATGAAAATTTTCTTGATAACTGTTACAAAAAAGAGAGATTGTTGAAAAACAATCTCTCTTTTTTTTTGAAAAATTTGCAAAATAAGTTAAAGAATCTAGATCAAATGGCCGATATAGAAACTGTGTGATTAAGTCATAGAGCTTGGCTTAAAGGAGAGGAAAAATGTCAATTTATGTTAATACTAATGCGCAGAGTGTTTTTACACAAAGAGCGTTATCACAAAATACAAATGGTCTACAAAAAAATATTGAAAGACTATCAACGGGACTACGTATTAATAGAGCAGCAGATGATGCCGCAGGTTTATCAATTAGCGAAAAGCTAACATCACAAATCAGAGGACTTGAAAAAGCTCAGCAAAATATTGGTGACGGTGTTTCGATGTTACAAACGGCTGAAGCTTCACTTTCAATCGTACAGGATAATTTGCAAAGAGTAAGAGAACTCGTTGTGCAAGGATTTAATGGAACAAATGGAACTTCTGAGCTAGATGCATTGCAAAGAGAAATTAACGAGAGAATTACGGTAATTGGTGAGATCTCTTCTGCAACTAAGTTTAATTCTATTTCATTACTAGATGGTTCTGCTGATATTACTTTACAGACTGGCGCTGATAATGGGCAAACGACTACAATTAGTTTGCAAAGTGGACAAAGCGCAAATACAGGTATAGCTGTAGATGTTGCTTTTGAGTATAATGCTACTACTCCTGCTACTGCAAGAGGAACTTTGATTGAAGGTATTACCGTAAATGCTTTTGCTTTAGATAAATTACAGTTAGATGGTGCTTCTGTAGACTCAGTTGATGGTGTTCAGAATTTCTCAATTGTTGCTGGTACAGCTGCTACTGATGAAGTTGATTTAGATGATATAGATACTATTATTAACAATGTTTCTCGTATGAGATCGGAGCTTGGTGCTTTTCAAAATTCACTTGAGTCAAAAAATGAATATTTGGCTGTAGCTAAAGAAAATGCTTTATCTGCAAGATCTAGAGTATTAGATGCAGATATCAGCAAAGAGAGTAGTGGATTTATACGAAATCAAATTTTGCAACAAAGTTCTGCTGCTATGCTATCTCAAGCGAATTCTTCGCCGCAGATTGCATTAAATTTACTTCCATAATTCTAGTGGAAAATACATATTAAGAAAAATTAATTTAAATTTGAATGGATTAGATTCAAGTTTCTAAGTTACTTGGCCGATGTTTAAAGTGTCAGCACTAAAACAATAGATTTAGTCTGATGAAGCCAAGATTAACTTGAAATGTGAACCATTTGGTTGACCTTGGTTGTTACGCATACACAAAACACAAGGAGACCAAACCATGCCAATCACAGTAAATAGTAACCCATCTAGCCTTTTTGTTCAAAGAACATTAAGTTCAAATACCAATCAATTACAAAAAACGGTTGAAAAACTTTCTACAGGTTATAGAATTAATAGAGCAGCAGATGATGCAGCTGGCTTATCAATTGTTCAAAAATTATCAACTCAAATTAGAGGATCTCAAATTGCAGAAAAAAATATCGGAGATGGTATTTCTATGCTGCAAACTGCAGAGGGAGCTCTTTCGATTATTCAAGAAAACTTACAAAGAATTAGAGAATTAAAAGTTCAAGGTTCTAGTGAAACTAACTCAGAAAGTGAATTAGCATCTTTGCAAAGAGAGATTAACGAACGTGTTAGAGCAATCTCAGATATTACTAGTGCAACTCAATTCAATAATTTATCTTTATTAGATGGTGATAGTGCAAGCCATGGAGATAAAGAAATTCAAAGTGGTGCTGATGAAGGTCAAATAACAACAGTGTCTTTTGAAACTATTAATACAAGGATTGATACAACAGACATTGGATCTATAGGAGAAGGTGCAATTGCTTTACATGAATTTAATGTTGGCAGTATTAGTGAATTTGCTGTTGATGGAACAACTAATGATGTAAGTGGTACTTTGACTGATCTTGATACTATGCTATCTAATGTAGCAAGAATGAGATCTGTTTTAGGTGCTACTCAAAACTCATTAGAATCTAAACAAGAATATTTAAGAATTGCAGTTGAAAATGCTCAAGCTTCTAGATCAAGAATTAAAGATGCTGATATTGCAAATCAAAGTAGTTTAATGATAAGAAATCAAATATTACAGCAAAGTTCTGCTGCAATGTTGTCACAAGCTAATCAGTTACCTGAATTAGCTTTGAATCTTATTCCATAATTTTGGGTTAATTTCTATCATAGAAGATAGAAATTGATTGAAAAGGAAAGTGTGTAAAAAAATGGTAGGTCAAGGTTAGGATTTAGAATAAATCCTAACCTTTTTTTATGCTATTTTTTCATCTCTGCATGTAAACTACAAGAGCCATCATATTGTTGAAAATCATGGTGTCCCAATTCTGAATTATCAATAGCTTTATGGAGAGTTCTTTTAACTAATTCTGCGGTTGGTAAATCTTGAAATTTAGGAGGCGAGTTTTTTTTGGTTTTGGGGTTAAATGTTGGAATATAAAAACAAACAAACATAACTTAAACTCTTGAAATTTGTTGGTGGTCTTCTTCTAAAATCCATGCTGTTATAAGTTCTAAAGCTTTTGCATTTGTTGAGGATAAAAGTTCTTGGTCTTTTTTTGCAAATTTACTTAGTACATACTGCGCTCTTTGTGCGCCACCCGGATCTGGACCTACGCCATATTTAAGACGAGCAAAATCTTTACTGCCAATTTGTGCGATAGTGTCTTCGACTCCATGTTGCCCGCCTGCACCTCGATTGATGCTCAGTTTCAATTTACCTAAGTCTAAAGATACATCATCATGAATAAGCAAAAGATTCTTGCTTGTGAGTTTATAAAAATTCATGATTTTTGCAATGCTTTTGCCAGAGTTGTTCATAAAGCTTTGTGGCTTAGCAAAGATTAGTTTTTGTTTTTTTGTCTTTTGAGTTTTAATTTTTTTCTTTACATAGCTAAGCTTTTCGATTTTTTCTTGATAGGCTTTTCGCTGTTCTAGATTTTTCTTTTGTTCTTGAAGTTCATGTTCTTTTTGTGAGATAGGGTTTTTAACTAATTCAACAACTTGTTCTTTTATTGTTTCTTGAAGTGTATAAGAAAATTCATGCTCAAAAATACAAAATTGTGCATCGAATTTTTTTTCTTTTTCTAGTTTTTGTTTGAAATAGTGACAAAGCTCTTCGAGTATTGCAAAACCAATATTGTGTCTAGTTGCTTCGTAAGAGGCTCCCGGATTGCCTAAGCCCACGATGAGTTTAATGCTGGTTTGTGTCATTGATCTAATTACCTATCGACATCGGGTAAAATCACGTCAAGTGAAGAAAATATTGCAACCACATCTGCTACTGGTAAGCCAATAACCATTTCTGGTAAAAAGGCAGTTGGAAACCAGCTTGGTGATCTCCATTTAACACGATAAGGAACTTGGCTACCATCAGAAATTAAATGTACACCAAGTTCTCCTCTTGGTGATTCAACACATTCATAAGATTCACCTTGTGGGCATTTGAACCCAGGCATAATTTTTTTGCTTTGCATTTCAGCAGGTGTTCCAACTTCGCCACCCGGAAGAGCACGGATTTTTTCGATACACTGTAAAATGATTTTACAAGATTCTTTAATCTCTTGAATTCTGCATCTATATCTTGAATGCACATCACCATCTGTTGTAGTGATGACATTAAAATCTATTTCTGAGTATTTTGAATAAGGTTTATCTTTTCTAACATCAAAGCTATCACCTGATGCTCTCGTGTTAGGTCCTGTTAATCCCCATTCGCGACCCGTTTTTGCATCAATAACGCCAACACCTTTTGTTCTAGCCAAAATGATTGGATTGTTGGTTACGATGTCTTCATATTCATCAGTGTAATTAGGGATTTTTTTGCTAACAAGTTTTTCTACTTTTTCATACCAACCGCTTGGTACATCTTGCAATACTCCACCGATTCTAATGTAATTAAACATCATTCTTTGACCAGAAATTTCTTCTAGTAATTCTAAAATTGATTCACGATCTCTAAATGCATAAAAAGGAAAACCCATCATTGCACCAAGATCAAGTAAAAATATGCCGAGTGAAAGTTGGTGAGAGCAAATTCTATTAAGCTCACTACAAATCATTCTGATATATTCGGCTCTATCTGAAACTGTAACTCCGGCAATTTTTTCTACAGCCAAAATGTAGGCATGGCTATCAGACATACCAGCTAAATAATCAACTCTATCTACTAAAGCTTGATATTGTACATAGTTTCTGTTTTGAGCAAGCCATTCCATACCTCTATGTAAATAGCCAATCACAGGTTCACAAGCAGTAATAATTTCACCCTTTGTTTTGATTTTTAATCTCAATACACCATGAGTTGATGGGTGCT
Source organism: bacterium (assembly GCA_038146805.1). GTDB lineage: Bacteria > Cyanobacteriota > Vampirovibrionia > LMEP-6097 > LMEP-6097 > CAIYXB01. The sequence goes on from JAYQSH010000005.1 coordinate 900,210, forward strand.
GAGGACCCATATTAATTACAAGTTCTTCTGTTTTTAATCCTGTTCCAATATCTTGTTGAGCTATAGACATATTACTTTATTCTATATTAGATACCTAAAATACGTCAAAATTTATTGATTTGTTAACACTACCTAGTATACTTTGAGTGTGGCTTCGCTCAGAAACTTTAAAAAATCAAAAAGATATGAAGAATTTGTTGGTCTAGAGGTAGATTTAATCGAAGCACCATGGGGTTTTGGCGGCACTGATAATTTAGCACAAGAAGGACCGCATGCCGTACTAGTTGAACAAGAAATTGAAAGAAATTTAGAAGCAATTGGAGTTAAATTAAATTTGATTTCTGCACCTGCATTAGGCCCTTTTGAAATTCAAGAAGAAGCCAAACGTATTAGAAATTTTGATGCGATTATGACTGTAAATAATTGGCTTGCTGATACAGTAAAAAAATCAGTTGTACAAAACAAAATTCCGATAGTTCTTGGTGGCGATGGTTCTTTGAGCCTTGGTAGTGTCACTGGTATTATCGAGCAGATGGGTATCGATAACAAAAAAGACTTAGGAGTGATCTGGATTTCTAATCATTTACAAAATAGTTCTCCGCGAGTAACCAAGAGTTGGAATGCAAATCGAATGATGTTTACTGCTTTTACTTTTAATAGTAAAGCGACTCATCCGGATTTTATTTCCTTGATGAATTTTCATAATTTAGGTACACCAATTTTGCCTAAAGAAAATTTTGTGCATATTGGTATCAATCATAAATCAGCTCAAGAAAGAGCTGAGCACTGTTTTTTTACTATGGAAGATATTGACGCTTATGGCGCAAAGGCAATAACTGAGATGGCTATAGAGAGTCTTAGTCATTGCAAAAAAATTCATATAATTTGGGATGTAAACGCCATGGATCTTAGTGGTGTAAGTAATTTTTCTTTAGGGCAATTAAGTTACCGTGAAGCGCTTGTTATAGCAAGGCAAATAGATATCGATCTAAGAAGAAACAATAGACTGTCATCAATTGATATCGTAGAGCATTGCCCAAGTAGAGAAGCATGGGATAAGCGCGGAGAAACAGCTGAATCAATAACAGATATTTTGTGTAATATTTTTGGTGAAAATATTTTTAATCAGGCTCGAAAATATTAGCTGTTGTTAAAAAATTAAACAGTAGCTTCTTCTTTGCTATCAATTAAACTAAAAAGACTATTGATATTGCTTTTCATAAAAGTATAATTTGCTGGCTCTTTACCATTTAAAGACGCAAATTTTTGTCCCGGTAAAATTTGCAATCCTTTGAAAGCTTGAATTTTTGCAATTTGATTTTGCTCTAAATCTGAAACTAAAGTAGTTGCTGTATCGCTTTCAATGGCTGGTCTAAAAGCGTTAGCTTGAAAGCTAGGATTGTTTTTGATGTGCTCTTCTCGTGCATCTGCAACTTTTAATAAAGCTTCATCAATCATTGCAACTTCAGCTTGGCTTGTTGCGTTTTCTCTTTTACCTTGTAAACTTTTTGCTAATGAGTTTAATTGTTCAAGCTTTTTATCGCCTGATTTTCCAATTGCTTCGTGATTGTTATAAACTCTAGTCACAAAGATAAAAGACCATTTTCAAGTTAAGTATTGGTTAAAAATCACTAAAATCCACTAAAAGCCGGGCGAGGATTAAGAAATTTTAATAATTTTACTGTCAAAAAGCTTGATATTGTCTTTACAGAATGTTAAAATTTTAGAGTAACTAAATAAAAACTTGTTTTGGGATAGTTTATACTTCTTAAAACGTCTATATTTAGGTGCAAACACTTAGGCAAAGAGGAAAAAAAGTGAAATCAGAGCTAAATCCTTATATTGATGAAATACCAGCAAGTTTTGCTAAAGGTTCTCTTGCCGCATTTAGACAAGCAAGTTTAAATCCAAATATTGATGCTATTGAAGATGCAAAAGCAGCTAGCGCAACTGATAATTACCAAGAATTTGAGCATGATCTAGAAGATATTGTTGAAGGTGATGGTGAATTTGAGCTTGAGCGTGATGCGCGTAATGATGATTTTTCTAGCCATGATCCCCTAAGAGATAGACAGGGAGAAGGTCGTGGACGAGACCAACAACAGCAGCAACGCCGTATTGGTAAGCTGAAACGTAAAGAAGCTCCTGAGCTGACTCGTGAAGAACTCAATAGTTTTCTAGCTGGCTTAGACAGTACTTTTGATAATTTGCAAGAACTGGTTGAAGAGACCGATACAGATAAAGAGTTTGAGAATTGGAATAATTGGTTTAAACCAAAGAAAAAAGCCCCACCCGCCCCTGATAGCGCCAAAGTTTTTTATATTAGAGAAGAGTTTAATACTCGCAGAAGTCCACATATGTGGAAGTCAAACCCTGATAGACAATGGATTTTGACTTATGGGCATACAAAAATCAACAATGTTGTTAGTGCAAATCTTTATAAATATCAAAATGACACAATTTCTAAAGATGCTTAGCTAAGTTAAATTTAGTTAATTACTGTATTTTTAGGTGTTTTTAACTAACTTTTTCTATCAAAAAGCTTGTGGGCTTTGCTTTTTATTAATAGCTATGAAAAACGCACTTACTAACCTACATAAACAATTGGGCGGTGAAAATTCATTGATCAATAATATTCGTGAAAAAGTTGGGCAAATTAGTGAAAAAATATCAGAACATTTCCCTGATATTTTGACACAAGCGAATGCTATTGGTCAGAACCTTCATCTAAAAAAATTAAAAAGCAAAGTCATGCAAAGGCTAGAAAAAAAACGTAAAAAGTTTGGACTTGCATTAGAGAAATTAGGTTGGGGAAAACTAGCCGCACTTTTAGAAGCTGCATTTTGCGGTGAAAAATTAGACCTTTGGGTTTAAAGAAATTTTTAAATTAATTTTTACGAGTTGGACTTAAATTTTCTTGCTTAGCTCTTGCTATAGCTAGGTTGTTTGCTGGAACATCTTTGGTAATCACTGAACCAGCACCAATAGTTGCACCCGCGCCAATATCAACTGGAGAAACCAATACAGAATTTGCTCCGGTAGAGGCATCGCTATGAATTACAGTCTCAGCTTTTTTACCGGTTCTATGATTGTAGTTAGCAATCACAGTACCAGCACCAATGTTGACATTGTTTTTGATTTTGCTATCACCAATATAACTTAAATGTGCGGCATTTGATTTTTCGCCAAAGCTTGAATTTTTCACTTCAACAAAACTACCAACTTTACATTGATTGCTGATGTCTGAACCTGCACGAATATGTGCAAAAGGTCCAACGTTAGAGTTTTCGCCAATTGTACTTCTTGAGATATGTGAGTGGATCACAGTTGAGTTTGCACCAATTTCTGCTGGTCCAAAAATCGAACAATGCGGTCCTATTTGACAACCTTCTCCTATGACTACTCGTCTTTGTATATAAGTACCCGGATAAATTATTGTATCTTTGCCGATATCAACATCGGGGCTGATCATGGTGTTTAGTGGATCAACTATAGTCACACCATTTTGCATGAGTTGCTCGATGTTTGCTTCGTTTTTGAGTTTCCATATTAGCGCCAAATCTTCTCTGGTATTGATTCCTAAAATTTCATAAGGGTTTTCTAGGCTGTAAGTTTGGCAGGCAAGTCCTTGAGTATAAGACCAAGAAACAAGGTCTGTTAAATAGTATTCTTCTTGGGCATTGTTGTTGCTAAGTTTTTTTAAGCCGGGTGCAATTGTTTGCCAATCAAAAAGATAGACACCAGCATTGATTTCTTTAATTGATTTTTCAACCTCTGAACAATCTTTTTCTTCTTTGATTGCCATAATCTCTGAGCCCTTGCGAATCACTCTGCCATAGCCAAAGGGTTTTTCCAAATTAGAACTCAAAAAAGAAAAGTCTAAGAGATTTGTTTCATGATTTTGAATTAGCTTGTTGATTGTTTCAGATTCAATTAATGGAGAGTCTCCATTTAAAACTAAAACATTACCTTCGTAATCTTCAAGTGATTTTGCCGCTATTTGTAAGGCATGCCCTGTGCCTAACTGCTCCTCTTGAATAATAGTGCTAACTGGGTATGCGTGTAAAAAATCTTCAACTTCTTTTGCTTTGTAACCGCAAATAACTATGATTTCTTCTAAGTCAACTTCGGCAAGTGTATCTAGTACCCATGCTAATACAGGTTTGTCGAAAATTCTATGTAAAACTTTTGGTTTTGGGGATTTTAATCTTGAACCTCGTCCGGCTGCAAGAACTATTGCTCTAGTCATAATGATAATGATATCAAGCTTTGCCCTAAGATTCCGATATAATTGAAAAGCCGATAATTGTAAATACTTTACTTAATAAAGATTTAATCTCGTAAAGACTGGACAGCCCTGCCCATGGCTGTTAGTATAGATAGAACATACAAAAAACGTTAACCCTTAACGTGTAATTCACATCTTTCCAAGTTTCTGTATCAAACTTGGTTTCAAAAAAAGAAAATCCTTTTGTTGAGTAAAAAGTAGTTTTAGACAGCTAGTTATTTTTTGTCCCGTAACCGTTCCTAATTGGCTGTCTTGTTTTGAAAAAAATTAACAAGCTCTCGGTGTTCATCTGAGACTAAGAGAGTTTGTTGTTTTTGTTAGGAGATAGAATGATGGAACCACTTGCGATATCTGCTGGATTATATGCATTATTTTCTTGTGCACAATCTGGTGTAAAACATTGTGCTTCTAATATTTCACAACGTGTTGCTAGGCAAGCTTCTAAAATCCCACTACTTCAAAACAGTAGAAGCAATACTCAGAGCTTTCTTAGAGATTTATCAGCACCTTGTTAATAACTTCTATCTTTTTACTAAGCGGCTTGTTGATTTAAGAAAATTTCTTTAGTAACGTCTTCTTCTTTTAATCTATCTTTTGATAAGGTTACAACTTTATCTCTGTCAGATTGTCTTTCTTCTGGACTTCTGCTGTCTGCAGGATTAATAACTGCATCATCATCATCTTCTTCTATTGAAGGTAGAGGTGCATTTAATTTTTGGTAAAGTTGGTGTTCTTGGTTCCAAACAATTTTAAAACCTCTACTTAATTCTTTGGCTTCAATTTGCGCTACACGTTGGCGTTGTTCTTCTGTGAGTGTGGCTTTTTCTTCTTGAGTGCCATGTGTTGGAGCTTTAAAGCCATATTTTTTCTCAAAATCAATTCTTCTGTTTACAGATTTTAGTGTCCATAAATCAATTTTGTTTTTGATGTCTGATTGATTAGAACAATCTTTAAATAAAGTCGGAATATCTGTAACTAAGCTTAATGTTTCTTTGCAGAGTAAAGCAAAGGTTGGTAAAACTCCTTTGGTGAATTTTTTGTCAAGTTCTGGATTTAATTTAATTGTTTCATCGTTACCAATATCAGCGTCGTACATGTTTTTAATATTTGGGTTAAACATGCCACCTAGTAGTTTTGAGTAAACGTTTTTACTTAGAAATCTATACAATGGTCTTAACAACTCTCGAATATTTTCTGTTACTTTAAGCCACATTCTTTGACCCAAAATTTTCCATTCATCACTTAAGCGATCACCTTTAGCGAAGTTCACCAAGCCAGAAGACAAAAATGTTGCTGGAATTTCAGAAATCATTCTTGCAAAAATCCCTAAAATCGCTCCATTCATTGGAATATATTTAGACACTAAAGCCCCTAAGTTATCACTTGTATATTGTACTAATGGCACGAGTGTCTTTTCTTGGACTGCGGCATCATAGCATTTATCAAAGTTGGCACCGCCTTTGATATGTGCACCAACACCATTATGTAAAATAGTTGTGTTTAATCTAAAAAGTGTTGTCAATATTGTGTTAACGGTTGCTCTTAAAGGAGTTTTCACTAGATCAGATCCAGTTGCTTTTGTATGTCTTGGTAAAAATGCTGTCCCTGTTAAAAAAGCCACCGCAGTCAAAATTAGACGTTTAATTTGAACTTTTGGATTGTTTTTAATTCCTATAACATTGCCCTTACCATCTTTAGCTATTTTTTGATCTAAAATTTTATTGCCATTAGCGTCTAGAAGCTCTTTGGCAGCTGTTACTCCTAAGAGTTTTTCAAAAACATAATTAAGTTTAGGCTGTATATTTGCTTCAAAAAACTCACTCAAGTTTTTAACCCATTTTACAAATGGTTGTTTTAAAATTTCTTCACGATTTTTCTTTTCTTCTTCACTCATGTTTTTTGAGGCAGAATTAGCGTTCACGTTTTCGCTACTAGTTGCAGCTCTAAAAAATAAAACAGAGGGAGTTGCAAAAATTTGTGATGAAATTTCTGGAGGTAAAAAGCTTAAAGTCCTCACTGCAAAAGAGTTTATGTAGTCTGTAAATAATCTTGAAGGTCCAGAATCAACTAATGTTGAGTATAAAACTTGTTCCCATGTTTGGTTTTTGTCTTTTAGAACACCTTTTAAGACATCTGTTAATAAAGAGCCTGTCATTAATTTGGCAATGTTTTTTACGGCATCAGAAAACATTCCAAACAAAAAGCGCTCCTCATATACATTGGAAGCGCTTTTTGGTTCAGTAGATTTTTTATTTTGGGCAACAGAACTATTGGGCCCGTTTTGCTTTTCATGAGTAGCAGACCCTGAAGTGCCAGTGGCATATTCATTATGAGATTTAATTGTGGTCACCGTAACGTATCCACTATAATCATACAAAAAACTGTTGATTATTGCTAATGTGTAATACTTAAATAATGTTAATAAATCTGCTTAAAAGTGTTGAAATTCAAGGCTTTTATCTATTTGAATCTTATTTGTATTGTCGTATAACCCTTGCTTCTTATCTTTCTGGGTAAATACCCCTATTTTTTTGAAGTTTTGCGGACAATCTGAAAAAATTCCAACTAGTTCGTAGTCTTCTCCACCATAAAGAGCCTGCTCTAAACTGATATGTTCATCTTTTGGAATTAATGCTGATTCTATTTCAATAAGTCCTTGATTAAGATCAGCCAATTGTAACAATGAAGCTGCTAAACCATCACTAGCATCCATCATTGCTCCAAACTTTACTTGACTAGCTTCTTTGAATCGAGGTATTGGTCTTAGATGATATTGCTTGTCTTGGGCAAAAGCTTTATTTGGGTTATCCAAGAAATTTTTGCTATTACCAAATTTGCCAGTAACACAGACTTGGTATTCTTTGTTTGGCTTGATGTCATCGAGTTTTCTTTTGATTGCTTTTTGAGCTTGTCCAATTACAGTAACAGACACGGTCGTAAAAGAGTTTTGTGCGCTTAAGTCACCGCCAATGATTTTTGCTTGGCTATGTTCATCAATGCATTCTTGCATTCCTTGATAAAACTCTTTGACCCATTGTTCTTTGTTGACAATATTTTTATTGAGTGACAGACCGACAAGGACATAAAGAGCTTCGCCGCTCATGGCAGCGATATCTGAGAAATTCACAGCTAATGATTTATAACCAATGTCGCTTACACTAAAATAAGTACTGCTGAAATGTGTGTTTTCAACAAAGTTATCCAAACATAACAAAAATTCTTGTTCTTTTATATTTATAACAGCGCAATCATCGCCAATAAAACTTGGGTCTTTAATTGTGTTGCATATACTTTTTATTAAAAGATCTTCCATTGTTTAAGTCTTGTATAATTGTATCTGTTATGAAGGCACTTTATCCGGGAAGTTTTGATCCTTTATCTTTGGGACATTTAGATATAATTCAAAGAGCTGCAAAGATTTTTGATAATGTTACTGTGCTTATTTGTGAGAACAATAAAAAACAAGAACGATTAACGACTGAACAAAGACTTGCTTTAGTTAAAGTCGCTGTTCAAGATCTTGAAAATGTTGATGTGCAGGTATTTAAAGGGCTTACTGTAGATTATGCTCGTGAAAATTCTTATGATTGTCTCTTGCGTGGTATGCGCGGCGCGGCAGATTTTGAGTTAGAGCTTGAAATGTCACAAATCAATAATTTTTTGTCGGGTGGTATTGAAACTGTGTTTTTGATGACAAGTCCGGAGCATTCTTTTATAAGATCAAGTAGGGTTTGGGAAATTTTGGAGTTTGGTGATGCTATTGATAATTTGGTGCCGAAGAACGTTGCAGAATTTCTTTTGAAAAATTATCGATAAAGTACTTGCAAAGATTTAAACTCAGTAATACTATTAAATATAATAGAGCAGTCGCAAATCTAATTATTCGACTTGAAAGGAAAGAACATTGAGTATATATGACAAGATAGATGAAATTGGTGAGTACATTCAAAAGGCAAAAGTTGTACCTGTACTTAATCAAAAATTATTAGATGTTAACTATCTAATGCGAGCTCTAGAAGAGTTATATGCATCGATTCCTTCTGAAATTAAAGAAGCCAATGAAAGTAGAAAGCAATTAAAACAACAAGAAGAGCAGATGCAAAGTGATGCTAAAGCTCTAAAAGAAAAAACAAATCAAGAGTGTGAGCAAATGTTAGAGATGGCACGCAAAGAAGCTCAGAGATTGATTGATGAAGATGAAGTAAAACAAGAAGCACTTGAGTATGCAAAATCTATGCACGCGGAAACAGTTGCTGAAATAGAAGAAATGAAGTCTCAAGCGATTGCCGAAATTGAACATCTTCGAAAAGAGACTCTAGAAAAAGCTCGTGATTTTGAAGAAAAAGCATTTGAAAAAGCTAAAGAAATAAAAATGAATGCAGATAGATATGCTGAAGAAGTTTTAGATCATATTGATGAAACTATTACTCAGTTACAAGGTGCAGCCCGCAGTTCGAGACGTTTTATGGTTGAGCATTCGGAGCAAGATATTTTAAAGAAAGTTTCTTTGAATTAAATTAGTTGTTGTTAACAACAGCTAGAATAAAGCAATGAGCCTAGAGTAATTTTTCTACTTTTACTGTTGTTTTTCGTTAATACATTTTGGCTTTTGAGTGCCCAAAAAGGCTGAGTTTACTAGTTGTAAATTGTGATTTTGAGGCACCAGAGTAACGCAGTTATTGGGATTTGTTAACAGTACCTAAATATTTATTGTTTTCAGTATTCTTTTTTGATTTATTTGCTAATATTTCTTAAGTAGAGTAGTAATGCTCTGCAAACACTTCGTTGCGGAAGTGGCTCAGTGGTAGAGCATTTCCTTGCCAAGGAAAGGGTCGCGAGTTCGAATCTCGTCTTCCGCTCCATTAAATTCTAAAAAGAAAAATACCCGTTAAGGGTATTTTTCTTGATAGAGATAAGAGACTTTTTATATTGATTTATATTTGTTTTGAAAGGACTTTAATAATTAGCTTAGTCATCGTCATCGTCGTCATCATCGTCGTCATCATCGTCGTCATCATCGTCGTCATCATCATCGATATCAGATTTCTTACGGTCAAACGACAAAGATCCTGTCTCAGCTAAAGTGATTGAATCATAACTATTAAGAGTAAAGAGTTTTTTACTTTGTTTCACAATTACAAGTGGAGTATCAACGCTCACAGTGATAGATTTACCTCTACCAATTAGGTTGGTTGAGTTTACCAAACTTAAATCAGATAAAAGATATTGACTTAAGACTTTACCATCTTTAGATAAAGAATAGACATATGTTTCGCCTATTGCAAATTTTGTATCCTTAGATGAACCTCTTTTTGCATTAGTGCTCAGCGTACCTAAGTTAAGTAAAAGGCATAAAATTAAAAAAATATTTTTCATATTGATCTCCAGAATAAAAGTATAACACTGCACCAATGTCAGTTTCTTACTTCCTTTGGCGACACGTCTAATATTTATATGAGCTATTATTAGAGTTAAGAATGTTAAAACGTTATTTCCATTATATTTTCCCGATATTAATTGTATTTACTTCAGCTTATTTGTTTTTAAGTTATCAAATAGCAGATTATACTCTTTTAGATTTGGACGAACCTAGATACCCAAAAGCTGCTCGCGAGATGATTGAAGCTGGGCAATATATTTTACCTATGACCAATGGTAAATTTTTATTTGCTAAACCAATTTTAATTTATTGGGCGCAAATTTTATCCTTCAAAACTTTTGGTATTACTGAGTTTGCCGCAAGGTTACCATCGGTACTCGCAGCTTCGTTCACTATCGTAATGAGCTATATTTTTTCACGAATTCTCAAAATATCTTGGTTTTTGCCTGTGATTCTTGCTTGTTCTGTAGAGTTCTTTGTCATTGCTCGACTTTCAATTGCTGATATGCTCTTAAATTTTTTATTATTAGCGTACTCGCTTTATATTATTTAATTGCTGAAAATTTTATTGATAAAAAGTTTTTTTTACTGCTAGTTTTTTTTGCTTCAATGGGTTTCTTAGCAAAAGGACCACTTGCTATTTTTGTACCTGGCTTAGTGATTGCTACTTATAGTTTAGCAAAACATATTTTTAAAATTACTAATTTGAAAATATGCTAACCATATTGAACAATAATTTGAAACTTCTCTTTTGGATGTTTTTGATTTTTTTGTTTGTTGGGCTTGGTTGGTATGTAGTTGCTCATAATGCAAGTTCTGGTGAGTTTACCAAGCAGTTTTTTCTTACTGAAAATTTACAAAGGTTTACTTCAACTCTTTCAGGGCATAAACATGAGTGGTATTTTTATATTTTAGTTATGCTTGTTGGTTTTTTACCTTGGAGTATTTTTATTCCAAGCTATTTGATCAATTTAAAAGCTAACCTTGAACTGAATTTTAAGATTAAACTTTTTGCTTTTTCTTGGATACTTTCTTGCTTATTATTTTTTTCGTCTTCAGGTACTAAACTTTACAACTATATTTTTTCAGTCTTTTTTCCCTTAGCTCTTTTACTTGCTCTTTGGCTTCATGAAAAATCAAGAAAAAAGAAATTTTTTTACTAGCCTAATACTTTTGTTTTATCTATTAGTTTCTTCTTTACAGAGACAGTGCAAACATTGTTGAAGCCAGGCTCTATTTTGTTGTCTTTTCTTACTAGTGCGAATTTGGTTACTGCTTTTGTTGCCTTATTAGTTTTGATGTTTGTTGGGCTTTTGCCGTTTTCACAAAAAAATATTTTATAGTTTTTCTAGCTTGCTAATTTATTTATTTTGTTTTTCTGTAACAAATTTTTTAAGACCTTATGCAAATTTCAAAACAGGAGGGATACAAAGATTTGTTACAAAAATACCAAATACTTATAATTTATATTCATTAGATATGGATAGACCAAGCTTGGGATATTATGCAAATAAATATGTAACCATTATCAAAAAAAAGAAGCTAAAAAAAATAAGTTTGCAAAATGAAAAATTTTGTATTTTAGCTAAAAAAATGCAAAACACTTTTTAGAGCAACAAAAGTCATTAATCTTACGTGATCAAGATTTGTCTTATGTCTTTTTCTGCAGCTTACCTGCAATTACATCCACATCCATTTGAGCAGCCAGGTACTCTAAATCTTGGATCAATAATTTCTCCGTTTTCAGATTTTCTTATTTGGGCATTATTTGGGCATTGAATTTTACTTATTGAGTATCATTTTTTAGTGCCTTTTTGTTTCATTATTTCTTTTGTTGATTTTTATTTCTTTAAAGTCTCTTGAATCTGTTGCCAATTTTACAAGTTTCTTTAAATCTTTTTGGAATCAAAATTTTTGGGTTGTTGGGTTTGTTTGTGTAGTATTTGTCATAATGTTTTTTCTATAACAAATTTTAATTAAAAACCGGTTAAGGATTTGCTAGAAATACAATAGAAATCAAAAATGTATCCTTTTTACTATAGTTTGAAAGATTATTTAAAAAAACGTTTTGCTGAGCGTGTGCAGCGCGTAACACTTGAGCGGTTTTACTTGTCCGAATATTGATGGCTCAAAATCTGTCGGTGGTTGTACTTTTTGTACTGATGATGGTTCTTCTTCTGGTGCACAAAATGCTTCGCATACAATTAAAAATCAATTATTAGAGGGTATCAAAAAACAATCTTTGAGATTTAGATGTAAAAAATTTATTGCTTACTTTCAATCTTTTACAAATACTTATGCAGATATCGACTATTTAAGAACTTTATATGATCAAGCAATAGATCACCCACAAGTGGTCGTACTGTCTATTGGCACCCGACCTGATTGTGTCGCTGACGATGTTCTAGATTTGTTTGAAGAATACACAAAAAAAGGTATTGAAGTTTGGATTGATATTGGTGTACAAAGTTCTCATAATCAAACACTAGAAAAAATCAATAGAGCTCATAGTTATGAAGACTACGTGATGCCGCAAACCGTATCAGTGCTAGACAAAATCCTTTACTGAGAATCTGTACTCATGTAATTATTGGTCTTCCGGGCGAAACTAAGGAGATGATTTGGCAAACTGCAGAAGCACTTTCAAAAACACCAGTGCAAGATTTAAAAATACATCAACTTTGTATTTTTAAAAATACTGCTATGGAAATTGACTATTTAAATGGTGATATTGATGTTTATTCAAAAGAAGAATATATAGAAATTTTAGCGGGCTTTATTGCTCGTCTCAGACCTGATATTGCTATTCAAAGAGTTATGGGAGAGGGTAAAATCGGTGAACTAATTGCGCCAACTTGGGCTGATCATGGCTTAAAAACAAATTTTTAGAGGATTTGTTTAAGTATTTAGAGGCAAATAATATCAAACAGGGTTCTGGTTTTAATTCAAATTTAAAAATGGTGTTTGAATGAACTTCCTTTATATGAATATTTGAAAAAAATTAGCGAGCGGTATCCAGATATAAAGCTTATAGTCGGTATTGATGGACGCGTTACTGCTGAGGCAAAACATTAAATACTATTGTTCATAGCACTGTCAGTTGCAGCAGCTGAACATACCGGTGAACCACAGCAACTACAAATAGAAGTTAAACTAGCGACAAAATTGGTATTTTCACCAAACAAAGATTTAGCAAACCTGATGAGAACTTGATCAAAACCTACAAAGCTTGCACTGGTTGTAGCTATTTTAAAAATATTTTTTAAAATAAACTTTAGCTTGCTATCAAGATTTTCAGTTAATTTTTTTGAGAGCTTGTCCATTAAAGGTGTAATTAATTGAACCTTCATTTCGATATTTAACTGGTGCTAATAAACTCCACCTGAATCTTATTTTTTATTTTAAAAGTTAATAGTTATTTTAAGACTTTCTTTTCAATGTTTTCTAGAACAGTTGTTTTTTTGTGGTCATGATGTTTTGAGTTAGAAAGTCTTTTATTTATAAAGGTTTTTGAAATATTTAGGCAAATCCATTTGCAAAACCAGTTTTTGAATTGATTTCGAATATTTAACAAAACCCGTAATTAAATAAGTTAAGCCTAGTCTTGGTGAGTTTTGTTTTTCTATTTAATAAATTACTAGTTAAGGAAATTAATTTCTTTTAAACAATGTTTTCTAAAACAGTTGATTTTTTAACTGGTCATGAAAAATTTGAGTTAGAAAAGAACTATTTAGTGTGAATTCTTTTAGTGCTTTTGGTAATTTAGAATGTCCAATAAATTCTTCTAGAGGAAACACAGATGGTTTATGATTGCATTTATGTTTTTTTGTGAGTTTAGCGCTATCTGAATCTTTTGTTTGAATGTGACCATGCGGCTCTTGAATTTTACATTTTGTATCAAAGCATTGATGAAGATTGCTTGCGCATGCTTTTTTTTGCAGTGATTTTGTATTTGTTTTTTGTTCTTCGATATTATGAGAATGACAATGAGCACAGTTATGTTCTTCATCCCTAATTGTCACTGTTTTAGGTTCGTATAGATCAAGTTGAGAGAGTTTTACATTCATCTTTATTTTGTACTAGGACCGGTCCATAGTTTTTTACGGTCACTAATTTCAATCATGCGATCAATAGTCAGTTTTGCTTTTTCAATAATTGCATCTGGAATAATGATTTCTGTAAATTCCTTTTCTATAGCTTGGTATAAATTTTCAAGACTATGATATTTCATATTTGGACATAATGGCAAAGGAAATACAGTTGAGATTTCTTTTTCAGGAAAATCAGCTTGAATTCTTGCTACTAAGCCCTGCTCAGAAAGAATGATAAAACGCCTTCCATTTGATTCTTCAATAAATTTATAAATTGCAGAAGTGCTACCAACAAAGTCTGCTCTTTTCCAAACCTCGGGGTCACATTCTGGGTGCGCCAAAATACAAGCATCAGGGTTTTTGATTCGTTGTTCATCAACTTCACGAGCGGTTATTTGCCAGTGTGTTGGACAAAATCCATCATAGATATGTAATTTTTTTTCGGGCAAATTATATTGCACCCATTCTCCTAACCCTTTGTCTGGTACAAAAATAACTTCGTCACTATCGAGTGATTTAACAATGTCAACAGCGTTTGTGCTAGTACAGCAAATATCAGACTCTGCTTTAACTGCCGCTGAGCTGTTTATATAGCAAACAACAGGAGCACCGGGGTGTTTTGCTTTGAAGTTTTGCAAATCGCTAACATTGATCATATCTGCCATTGGGCAACCTGATTGTATATCTGGTAGTAAAACTTTTTTATTAGGACTCAATAGTTTTGCAGTCTCTGCCATAAAATGTACACCACAAAATACAATCATATCTGCCTGAGTATTCTGTGCCATCTTTGATAACATCAAGCTATCGCCAACAAAATCTGCGACTCTTTGTACTTCAAGTCGTTGATAAATATGGGTGAGTATGACAGCGTTTTTTTGTGCTGCTAATTCCCTAATAGCCCCAAAAAGCTCAAGCTTTTCAGATGTTCTATCGATTACTGATTTTGCCATTGTTGTTGACATGATAAAAAATTTGCCGAAAATAGGCAAAAATCATTATACTATATAGACATTTCTGGTGCTTGGCTTATTTATTTGTGACAAAAACTCTAATTAAATAATAAAGAAAGGGCTTTTTTGCTTTTAAGACTTGTATGCATATACTTAATTTTGCTAATATCTATATTCGGAGTTTTGCAAAATGGCAGTACCTAAGAAAAATCATTCAAATCAAAGAACTAGAACAAGAAGAGCTAATTGGAAGGGAAACCTTCAAACTTTGACTACTTGTACTAACTGTGGTGAAACCCATAGACCTCATAATGTTTGCCAAGCTTGTGGTTATTACAACGGTAAGCAGTATATTCAAGTTGCTGAAGCTGCATAATCGAACAACTGTTCAAAATCGACAACTTTTTAAAATTTGTTTTTACTAAAAATCACCTATTACAATAGTTATAGGTGATTTTTAATTTTCTCATCAAAAAAATTTTTTCCTTGTCTGTGACATTTGTTTTGATAGTTACAGTTTCTTTTTTTCTTTTAAGAACTTTGCCGGGTAGTCCTTTTGATGAAGGTAAGTTCTCTAGCCCTGCTATTGAAGCAAAGATGCAAGCAAAATATGGTTTGGATAAACCTTTAATAGAACAATATTCAAGCTATATGAAAGGAATTTTTTTCAAAGCTGATCTTGGTCCAAGTCTTAAGTATGCTAATCGTGATGTGGCTGAAATTCTTTTTGAAGCTTTGCCAATTTCATTAATTTTAGGCTTTAGTGCTTTTTTGTTTTCGCTTGTTGTAGCTTTGTGTTTAGGAATTTTGCTTGCCAGTGCAAAATCAGAGTTCATAAAAAATCTTATAAATCAATTTACAACTTTTGGTATTTCTATGCCGAGTTTTGTTTTTGCGGCAATTTTAATTTATCTTTGTGCTTTAAAATTTAAAATTCTTCCTGTGGCACTTTTTGAAAGTCCGTGGCATGCGATTATGCCAGTTTTGACTCTATCAATAGCTCCAATAGCTTATGTTACTCGAATAACAGCTTCTTCTTTTAAAAAATTCATGAAGCAAAGTTTTGTTTTGATGGCAAAAGCAAAAGGTGTAAGTAATCAAAGAGTTGTTTTCAAGCACATTTTACTTAATAGCTTAGTACCAATTATTACAGTGCTTGGTCCGATGTTTGCTATTTTAATAACTGGTTCCTTTGTAGTTGAATTTATATTTGCGATTCCGGGAATTGGCAAATATTTTGTTACAGCCTTTATTAATAGAGATTATTTTTTGGTAAGTGGGGTTATTATAATTTTTTCTACAATTCTTTTGTTGGCAAATGCACTTGTCGATCTGCTGATTATTTTAATTGATCCCCGCCTGAGAAAGAACAGCTAGCTACTGTGAACAAATCCCGATAACTGCGAGACACTTCGGACCGTGTTCATTTTGTCTCATAATTAGGACACTTCGGACCGTGTTCATTTTGTCTCATATTCAATAAAGGGACTGATTCCAAACCCCATTTTGAATTTTAAAATACAGTGAAATGTTAAAATCACTAGCAAATGGGGTCAGAAATCAGTCCCACAAACGACCTTACGCTTAGCTTGTTTCACTGCGTGAAACTCACTAAGCGACGGTGTTTGATTCTTTTGTTAGGCGTGTCTAACCAAACCCTACTTATGCCCAAATCTAAAGACTCGAGATACTTATTACGGGTTTGGAAGCACGCCCTTAAAGGGACTGATTCCAAACCCCATTTTGAATTTTAAAATACAGTGAAATGTTAAAATCACTAGCAAATGGGGTCAGAAATCAGTCCCACAAACGACCTTGCTTAGCTTGTTTCACTGCGTGAAACTCACTAAGCGACGGTGTTTGATTCTTTTGTTAGGCGTGTCTAACCAAACCCTACTTATGCCCAAATCTAAAGACTCGAGATACTTATTACGGGTTTGGAAGCACGCCCTTACAACGAGTAAACTAAAGCCTTTTTGCCACTTGCAAGCCTTGTTCTTGAAATTTGTTTACAGTATCTAGATCTAGATAAGGCAAAATTGCAAAAGTAATTTAAAATGTAGTCTATGCCACAAAAAGCAATTGTTTATTTATACATTCTAAGATGGGTCTTAGCTTTAATTTTCTTTGCAAATGGTGTGCCAAAACTCTCTGATCCGGGTTTTGGAGCTGACGCTGAGCAGTTTTTTGCTACTTTGAATGATGATGTCATTATAAAACCCTATAAAATTGTCTTAAATGATTTTGTTATTCCAAACGCTCATATTGTTGCGAGCTTAATCAAGTACGGCGAAATTGCTTTGGGTATTTCTTTCTTTTTGGGTTGGCCTTTACGTTTAACAGCTATTTGTGCAACTTTTTTACATCTGAATTATTTGGCGATTGCAAGTTTTCCAACTTTTATTTATTTAAATATCTTGATGATTGCTGTTGAGTGGGCTTGTGTTCATGTCTTTGAAAAGGATAAGTAAGTTTTGCGATTACCAAGTTACTTACTCTTTATAGTTTTTTTTTTAGTATCCTGTTCTAATATTTCAAAAACACAAGAAATGGTTTTGAGGTCATCGCACTTAGGCAACGACCCAAAAACTTTTAATCCTCTCATTGCTAATGATTCAACTAGTTCGTCTTATGCTTCTCGTTTGTTTATGGGGCTAGTTGAGCATGACCCAGATACTTATGAGGTGATACCTAGTTTGGCAAAAAGTTTTGAGATTTTTGATGATGGTAAAACTATAATTGTTGAGCTCAGACAAGATATTTTTTGGAGTGATGGCGAGGCTATTACAGTTGATGATGTTTTGTTTACTTGGAATACTTTATTAAAAGATAAAATTGCAATCAGTTCTCTTAGAGATATTTTAAGTGTTGATGGTGATTTCCCAGAGGTGAAAAAAATCTCAAATACTAAAGTAAGTTTTTCTACCAAAAAAGTTTTTGCTCCTTTCTTGAGCTATCTATCAACGGTGATTTTGCCAAAGCATGATGTAGAAAGGTTTTTTATAGAAAAAAATGCAAGTAGTTTTGCAGAAAAACAAAAAGCTTTTAATTCATATTTAGATGTTTATACCAAGCCTAGTAAAATTGTGAGCTCGGGTGCATTTTTGTTAGATGAATTAATTTCTGGTGAAAGAATTATAATGAAAAAAAATCCTCGTTTTTTTATTAAAGACAGTGACGGCAATACCTTGCCATATGTAGATAAAATAGTTTTTACTTATTCGCAAGATTTGGGATCTGCAATTTTTAGATTTCTTGCAGATGAAAGTTATTCGCTTGCAGTAAGTCCTAGTAATGTTGCTTTGATGAAAAGTTTAGAAAAAAAATACAATTACACTTTATATGAAATGGGACCTAGTCAAGGCACTAACTTTTTTTGGTTTAATTTAAGTACAAATGTACCACAACCAAAATATTCTTGGTTTAATAATGAGAATTTTAGATTAGCGATGAGCTATGCTATTGATCGTGAGGCCATGGTTGCTAATGTTTTTCAAGGTATGGCTGATCCTTTACACACAGCGGAACCTGCTGTTTCACCTTTTTATAATGCAAAACTGGCACATTACAAACAAGATATTGATTATGCAAAAAAACTTTTAGAACAAGAAAAATTTATTTTTAAAGATGGTATTTTGTATGATAAAAAAAATAATAAAATTGAATTTGATCTTTTTACAAATAGCGGTAACAAAGAAAGAGAATTGATTGCTGTTATTATCAAAGATAATTTGAGTAAGCTTGGTATCAAAGTCAATGTCAAGGTTTTAGAGTTTAATAATTTTGTTGGTAAATTAATGCAAGGTAAAGATTATGATTCGGGCGTGATTGGTCTTACTGGTGGACTTGAACCAAATGATGGAGCGAATGTTTGGAAGAGTGATGGCAGATTACATTTGTTTGATGTTAAATCCTCACAAAAAAATCCCATTACACGATCTTGGGAAAAAGAAATTGATTTTTTGTTTGATAAAGGGGTGCAAAGTTTAGATTTTGCTAAGCGCAAACAAATCTATGATAAATTTCAAACTATTATTTATGAGCATAATCCACTAATATATTTGGCAAGCCCACAAAGCTTTACTATGGTAAAAAACAACTTGGAAAACATTAGAAAAACCAAATATTCTGGGGTTATCCCGTATTTATATCAAGTTAAAGTGCGAAATTAACAAAAAATAAAGCAATGTCTATACAGATTTGCTAAGATTTTATCTTGGAGGTATTGTCTAATTTCCATAATACCTAATTTCAATATTGTTCAACAATTCCGTGGCTTCTTTCAAAGGTCATTGAAGGGTACAACGCGTCAAGCTTTATCCAATATAATTCCTTTTTATAATTTTTTTGAGGATCATTTCGTTCCAATTTTAAATCGCCAAAAGGGACAAATTCTTGGTAAGCGAGAAGATAAAACAGTTGTAGATCGATCTGAAATTAATGAAAGCTTTTCTAATATCAAAGCTGAATTAGGAGGTACTTTAAATCCATTTAAATATGCTTTGAATTTATTAAAAGCAGTGTTTGGTAGTTCTAGTGAAGAGCGTTTGCAAACAGATCTTAATCAGTTAACAGAATATTCAGGGCTTTATGATAATTATAAATTTGTTAATGAAGTTTTGCCAACATTGCAAACTTTGTTGAATAAAGAAATTTCAAAAAAGAAGGTTTGCTTTCTAAATTAGGTTTTCGAACAAATAAAAAAGTTTTAGAAAATAAAAAAATCCAATCTTTAAAATCTACTTTTAAATCATGGTTACAACCTTTTGAGCAGATGCTAAGTGGTGGTATAGAAGGTGCTAAGCTTTATCCACAAGATATTGAGTTCTTACAAAAACTATACGACCATTTTATTAGAAGCCCTTACACTGGGGATTTAGCTCAAGATCTAAATCGTGTTTTAGGAAAAATCAAAAAAGTACAACAAGATGCCCTTGTGCAGAAGCAACAACAAGCAACACAAGCCCCAAGAAGTAGAAATTTGGGACAGCAATTAGCAAATATGGCAAGCTAAGTGGGATTTTTGCCAAGGCAACTTCGCTTTTCAAACTAGTTAATTACTTTTCTTTTTTTGATTTAATCTTGGATCAGGATATGGTTTATATAGCTTTGCCAATTTATTTGTGTTTGTGGGTGCCAGTTGTAAAATATTTACGAATCACTATACTAAATCAAACACTTTATCTAAAAGCATTTCTAATTCGCTTTTGAGTTTTTGGTAATCTTCGATTAGTGTTTTACTTTTTACTTGAATAATTAATAAACCAATTTTTTTGAGTACTGCTTGTTTTTTACTATCTTGTCTATAAAGTCTATAAATTTCTCTTAGTTGTCTTTTTAGTTTATTTCTTTTATTAGCTTTTTTGCTGTAATTTTTTGAAATACTAAAACCTACTAGTGGCAAAGAATCCTCTAGATGCTCTCTAGTTGCTGTATAAGCTAGACACAAGTTTTTCGAGTAAAGCTTATGCCCTTTTTGAAAAGCCTGAGCAAATAAACCAGAATATTTGATTCTTTCAGATCTTTTCAACATTAAACTTAAATACCTTTTAAGAGTTTATACAGCGAGTTGTTTTCTACCGCGAGCTCTTCTTCTAGCCAATACGCGTCTTCCACCCGGAGTGGCCATTCTAGCTCTAAAGCCGCTAGCTTTTTTACGTTTTCTTTGAGATCCGCGCAAAGTCATTTTCATAGTAAAGAATTGTATCATGTCAATACCATGAAATCTACTTTAAATAAATTATGTCTTTATCTTTATGTATTTGAGACACTTCGGACCGTGTCATTTTTGTCTCATTTAGGGACTGATTCCAAACCCCATTTTGAATTTTACTAACTGATGCTCTAAACTCCACCTGGAAATATAAATCTTCAAAAAACCTATATAAATAAAAGACTTTTGACAATTTTATTTTGTATTTACAGCGTGGCGTTACATGAATCAAAAAAGTCTTAAAATACCATTGTTTTAAAGGCTTTTAAAAGATTCAGGTGGAGTTTAGAGCACCAGTTTATTAAAATCACTAGCAAATGGGGTCAGAAATCAGTCCCACAAACGACCTTACGCTTAGCTTGTTTCACTGCGTGAAACTCACTAAGCGACGGTGTTTGATTCTTTTGTTAGGCGTGTCTAACCAAACCCTACTTATGCCCAAATCTAAAGACTCGAGATACTTATTACGGGTTTGGAAGCACGCCCATTTAGCGCCCAAATCTGTATCACGGTTTTCGGGCAAATCTTTCCTAAATTAGTATAAAAAGTATAATTGAAGCAATTGTGTTTTTGAAAAATAAACTAGAACTAACCCCAGCTCAAGTGACAATGATTAGTTTTGTTGCCCTGTCTTTTTTAGGTGCTCTTTTTTTGATGGCTCCTTTTTCTAATACTAATGGGCAATGGCTTAATTTTGTTGATGCTTTTTTTATGTCTGTTAGTGCAACTTGTGTAACTGGGCTCGCTGTTGTTCATTTAGGTCATGATTTCACTCTTTACGGACAGTTAGTAATTTTGTTTTTGATGCAAATAGGTGGTTTGAGTTATATGACAATCACAACCATTCTTGTTTATATGGCTGGTAAAAAACTTTCTATCAGTGATTCAAAAATTTTTGATATGTCTAATAATAGTGAAGCCAAATTCGATTTTAAAGATTTTGTCATTAAGATTGCTTTGTTAACTTTTTTAATTGAAGGAGTTGGAGTTTTATGTTTGTCTTTTGATTCAATTAAAATTGTGATGGCAAATTATGCAAACTATTCTGACTTGCAAGCTTTTGCAGTAGGTATTTTTCAGGCGGTTTTTCATAGTGTCTCTGCCTTTTGTAATGCTGGTTTAAGTTTGTTTGAATCTAGCTTAGAAACTCATAGTGCAAATTATTGGCTTTTATTTATGTTTAGTATTTTGCCAATTATTGGTGGTTTAGGTTATACAGTGCTTACAGAAATTTCTGGGTGGTTTGATACAACAGCCAAAAGAAAAACTTTGAGTTTGCATACAAAAGTTTCTTTGCTAGTAACTTTTAGTTTGTTGATTATCGGTGTTTTAGTACAGTTTGCTTTAATTTATATTCAAGGCTTAACACAAACAGTACATAACTCTGTTGCTGACCCAAGTTTAGTTAATCCTCATGTGCATAATTTATGGACAGCCTTTTTTCAAAGTGTTGCTGCACGTTCATCTGGTTTTAATTCTATTCCTTTGACTGAGCTTGGAGACTCTTCTTTGGTTTTGTTAATTGTTTGGATGTTTATTGGTGCTTGTCCGGGTGGTACTGGTGGTGGAATTAAAGTAACGACTTTGATTTTAGTTTTTTCAATAATGTATGCAGGACTCAAAAATACGAAAGATGTAAAAATTTTAAATAGGTCGGTAGGTGCTCTATATCAACAAAGAGCTTTGATTGTCTTTATTTCGACAATTGTACTGATTATGTTTTTCACTTTTTTAAATGTTATTTTTGAGAATCAACAAAATATTAGATTTATTGATCATTTGTTTGAAGTCACTTCAGCATTTACTACAGTGGGTTTGTCTACCGGAATTACAAGCCAATTAAGTGATCCATCTTTGATTGTTTTATGTATCTCAATGATTATTGGACGTCCCGGACCTTTATTGTTTTTGATGGCAATTTTTACTGAAGAAACAACCAGAGAAATTCGCTATGCTGAGGAAAATATTTTAATTGGTTAAATTATGAATAAATTTGTAAAAGAAGAAAAAATTGCAGTCTCTCAAGAAACGCTTTTTGATTGGCATGAAAGTTCAGGTGCGTTTCAAAGGCTTACTCCGAATTGGGAAAAAGTCAATGTTAAGTTTCATGAAGGTGGTATCAAAGATGGTGCTCTAGTCAAATTGACTGTAAATGTTTTAGGTCCGATTGCTTTACCATGGCATTTAACTCACAAAGATTACAAAAAGCCAGAGCAATTTATTGACCAACAAATTATAGGAATGTTTGATCAGTGGAAACATTGCCATATAATGAAGAAACTTACTGATAAAGAGTCTGTTTTAATTGACGATATTGGGTATAAATTACCCTTAGGAGCTTTAGGTAATTTTTTTGGTAAGGCTTTTGTTGAAAATAAACTAGAAAGATTATTTAGGTTTAGACATAATGTTACAAAACATGAAGCAAAAATTTTTGAAAAAAGGACAAAGACAATGAAAATTTTAGTTGTTGGTGCGCGTGGTTTAGTAGGAGACGATTTAGTTAGTTTTTTAAGACATCAGAATCATGATGTTTTTAGGCTTTCAAGAACAAAAAAGAACTTTGATAATGATGTAGTTCTCTGGGACCCAAAAGCAGGTGTTATTAATGAGGCAGATTTAGATGGTTTTGATGCCGTTATAAATTTAGCTGGTGAAAATATTGCAGCAAAAAGATGGACGACAAAACAAAAACAAGAAATTAGAGATAGCCGTATAGAGTCAACTACTTTAATTGTAGATGCTTTAACTAAAGTTAAAAATCCCCCTAAAGTTTTTATCTGTGCTTCTGCAATTGGTTTTTATGGTGATAGACCCAACGAGGTTGTCAATGAGTCTAGTTTTCCAGCTCGTGGAGACTTTCTTTCTGATACCTGTAAAGAGTGGGAACAAGCTTGTCAACCTGCTGTTGATTTAGGTATTAGATTAGTTAATGCAAGGTTTGGTATTATTCTAAGCCCTAAGGGTGGTGCTCTTGCGAAACTTTTATTGCCATTTCAATTAGGTTTGGGTGGTCAAATAGGAGATGGTAAACAATTTATGAGTTGGATCTCACTAGATGATGTTGTTTATGCTTTAAATTTTGCATTGCAAAATGAATCTGTTAGTGGACCAGTCAACTTTACTGCACCTAACCCAGTAACTAATTTAGAATTTACAAAAGTTTTAGGTAAAGTTTTACAAAGACCAGTTGTTTTTCCTGTGCCAAGCTTTGCGGCAAAATTAGTTTTTGGTGAAATGGCTGATGCTCTTTTACTATCAAGTCAAAAAGTGAATCCGTCAAAATTAATGACTGCAAATTATGAATTTGCTTACCCTGATTTAGAGTCAGCTCTAAGACAACTTCTTGGTAAATAAACTATTAGGCAGCAGCTAGTCTTTGACTAATCGATTTATCTTTGAATGGATTTATATCTATTCTTAGTTCAAGTTGTTCTCGATGATGTTTTCTATAAGCATCTTGAATAATAGCTTCTAGAGCCTTACAAGTATCTTTGAAGTCCCCAGATACTTCTGTGCCAAAGCCGTGTGCACGAATGTCAGAAAAGTTCTTTGCTAAAATTTTGCCTACATCTCTTACTGCTTCCGAGTTGGATTTACCTGTGCCAAATCTTTGAACAACAAAATCAGCATTGAGGTGTGGGTTAAATGCTACGCTAGGTTTCTTTCTTCTAAAAAAAGACAGTATTTTTCTTATCATTTTATTCTCCCTTCGCTAGTCTTAACTAGAGCAGGTTCAAAGAGTTTCTTGGTAAAAAGATCTCAGCTTATCAATAAGCACCCCTGAACATTTATAATTTTAGTATTTCTGTAAATTTTTTTTGTTAAGTTTTTGGGAATTAATTTAAATAATTAGCAAACTCTTCTCTTAAAGATATTAAGTACTGAGGATAGATTGATGCAAAATGAGTACTTTCTGTATAGGTTTTCATGATGGGGTTATAAATTTTAAAATCTTCTACAAGCCAAAGACTTGAAATTCTCATGATATTGTTTTGGGCAAGTTTTATAAATGATTTGGCTTCTTCTAATTTATTGCTATAGATTTTTATCATGGCAAGTGCTTTATAGCAAAAAGCTAAGTGAAAAAAATCTTTACTTTTCGGAAATAAAATAGAGTTTTTTTTGTTAATTTCTTGCAAGATAGCTTTTTCTATTAAGCTAAAGTCATTGTTGCTTACTTGTGAGATTGCATATTCATATTTGTTAGGTAAATAAAAATCATTTTCTAAATCTAAAATTTCTTTTGTAGAAAGTACTATTTTGCCCCTCAAGAAATCCAAATGTTTTTTTGGTTTGCATCAAAGATTGGTTCATCATATTTTTGAAGGTATAAATGTGCAAGACTTTTTAATCTTTGCAAATCTTGATTTTTTGCATATCTTTTTTGATATATGTCAATGTATTCAAGGCTTTCGTTAATTTTGCCATCTGTAATTAAGCAGTGTATATAAATTAATGCTTCGTCTTCAAAAAGTTTTTTGAGGTTTTTTTCTTTTTTAAAATTTATTTCAATTTCTTGAAACTTACCTTCTAAAAGTAATTTTTCATAATCAATTTTTGCTAGTGCAGGTGTTAAACAAAAAATGAAAATACTAAAAAGAAAAAAGTTTTTGCGCATTTTGGGTACTTTGTTTGACTATCTCTTCTCTTGCCATTTGATAGCAAGTACTTAATGTATCGACCACATAATTAACATAGCTAGGCTCATTACGTTTACCACGTTTTGCTTGAGGAGCTAAATAGGGGCTATCGGTTTCTACTAAAAATCTAGACAAAGGAATTTGTTTGGCAGTTTCTCTAAAGTGATTATTTTTTTTAAATGTGACAACACCCGACCACGATATATAAAAGCCTAGTTCTAAAAATGCCTGAGCGTCTTCAAGGCTACCTGTAAAGCAGTGAATAACACCGTTGTGTGCGTCAGGGTTTTTTTCAAAGTTTTTAGCCAAGATATCAATAGTATCTTGCCAAGCATCCCGAGTATGAATGATCAATGGTAAATTGAATTTTTTTGCTACATCAATATGTGTTTGAAAAATATCTCTTTGTTCTTGTTGCTTTTCTGGGCTTGTGCAATGAAAGTAATCAAGTCCAGTTTCTCCTATTGCTTTAAGTTTTTCGGCTTTATGTTTTTTTGCTTTTGCGTACAAGATTTCAGCACTATTAAGGTCCCAGGTGTCTATATTGCAAGGATGAACACCGACTGCCGTAAATAAGTTTACTTGTTGTTTGCCATCATATTTTTTGGTGAGTGTAAGTAAAGTATCAAATTCATTAAGTTGACAACATGGATGTAAGATAGTTGAAACTCCACTATCATAAGCTCTTGCCATCATATCTTCGCGGTCTTCATCGTAGCTATCAAAACAAATATGTGCGTGACTATCAACTAACATCTATATAAATAATAGCAAGAGAAAATGTTTTATAGATCTAAATTGAATCTACCATTTAGAATCCATCTTTGAATATGTTTTAAGTCAACTCCCGCTCTTTCTGATAATTCTTCAGGTAATATTTTTTCACCAAATTTTAAAAAACCTTTGGTTTTGTTAAATAATGCATTGTCTAATTCTCGGCATTCCTCACAAACACCCGAACTCATCTGTGAACTTATTAAAGTTTTGCAGAATTCACATTGCATTAATTTTTTTTGTTGCCTCATCTTATAATAATCTTATTCCCTAATTTCAAATATACCTTTATTTTTTGAAAACTTAGTATTTTAAGTTTTTATTTTTCATTTCAAGTTTTTTATTTTTTTCAAGCCTGTTTTTGATTTTATCTCTTTTATCTTTGACTTTTTCTTGTAATGATTGTGCTGAATCAAATATTTTTCTAATTCTATGCTTGATTTCCTCACTTGCTTTTTTATTATCTTTAAGACGTAAAAGCTCAGAAATAAATACAAGTCTTTTTTGCATTAAGTTCATAATGTCACTATATTTATCATTTTGCTTTAATAACTCTGTGATTTCTGAGTCGATATTTTCTATCGCATCTAAAGCTTGATTATAGTCTTTTATTTTTTCTATCATTATCCACCAAGTAATCCTGAACTTGCAAGCGCAGCTTGTTGTTGCTGATATTGTGAAGTTATTACATCAAGTTGAGAAAATTGTTTCGTTAGTCGATCTCTCATACTTTGAATACTATCTTCTGCTCTTAAAATTCTGTCATCTTGTGTTCTAATTTGACTAGAAATGGATTCCTTTACTTGTTTTAAAATACCATTAGTTATACTTGTGTAACTATCTAAAACTTCATGTAATCTTGCAAATACTCCAAGGTTGCCAGATTCTAACAATGGATATTGAGAATCATCATCACTATTTCCCCATAGCAATCTATTAACTTCATCTGGAGCTGCGGCATAAGCTTCTGAAAATTTCTCACTATCAAGTTTATAGCGTACAAAATTACCATCAGCATCTAGTTCTGTCTCTAAGCCAATGTTTATAAATGATTTGTAGGTATCGGCATCTCCACCTGGAATACTTGATATCACATTTCGAAATCTATTAACTAATCCTCGACTAAAAGAGTCATTTTGTTTCCTTAAGTCTAAAGTTAACTTACTCATTTCATCAAGAATTTCATTGATTTTTTCTTCGTAACCTTTGTAATCTTCCTCAATTTTAATATTGATTGATTCAGTTGTAACTTTTGTAATATCAATAGTCACTCCATCAATTAAGCCTGTGATGGAATTGGAGTTTGAAACTAAAGTTTCTCCATTATTAAGAGTGGAAATTGTAAATTCTGCATTGTTGCCTAAAATTTCAGATGACGCATCTGCTAAGTTAAAAATAGAATCAATATTGCCATTAGAGCTTATAGTAAGTGCTAATGCTCCTGTATCTTCATTGGTTAATATCACCTTTCCATTTAAAGAGTCATAAACAGCAGATACTTTTGCATTTGCTGTATTGTTGATTTTGGTAACTATTTCTTGAATCGTATCTGTGTCTGCATAAGTAATTTCTTCACCGTTGATAGTAATTGTTGTTCCTGTTACAGCTAAGTCAGCAAGTGTTGTACTCGCCTCTGGTGCATCTAGATTTTGTACACCTGTTGCTCTGCCTGTAACGGTATCAATTTTTGCATTGGTTAATCCAAGCGCTTTGAGCATATTAGAACTATTGTTGGCTGAACCTAAAGAAGTGAAGCTTCCATCTAATTGAATTTTGCCATTAACAAGTGTTGCAGATGTTACAGACGCAAAGCTTTCTAAAAAAGTTAAAACATTTGCAAGTGAGTTATCTGAGCCAAGAGTTTCATCTGTTAAATCTAAAGCTGTCACTATGTTTGAGTCAGTTGATGTAACACTAATTGCATCAGAGCTAGCAATGTTATTAGTTAAAGAAAAAACATTTTCAGTAGCATCAAATGCCGCTTTTAAATTTAAAGCATCTTCAGTGTCAGAACTTGATGTTTGGTTGATTGCTAGTATTAAAGTTTTCAAAGTTTCCACATTAGGATCAAAAGTTAATTCGTCAGGATCAGTGCCTATGGTATCTGCAAAGTTTATTGTGACACCGTTGATAGCAAGATTTGTTCCTGTAATGCCCCAATCAGCAAGTGTATGTTCTGTAATGTCGTGACTTCCAGTTAATTTGTTACTAGCAATATCATCAGCATTAAAGCCAAGTGCATCAACTAAATTTGAAGTTCCTGCTGTTAATGAACTTATTCCTGTTAGTTGAACTTTCCCGTTTGCTAATACAGCTTCTGAGATTCCAGAAAAAGTTTCAAGGAAATCTAAAAGGTCTTGCACTGTTGCTGTTGCAGGATCCAAAGAAAAAGTTTTAGTGTCACCATTTATTGTTAAAGTACCACTTGACAATGAAACGCCATCTTTAAAATTTGCATTGTTTAAAATTGTAGTTTCATCAATGTCGGTCGGTGGTGTGAGTGGGGTTGCTGTTTTTAAAATTGTTTTAGCTGCTTGTGTGTATTCTAGAGTCTCACCATTAATAGTCACAGTTCCAGAAGTAATATCATTAAAGCCTTTGAGATTGATATCTGTTAATTGTGATGTTGTGTCAATCCCTAATGAAAGGTTACTTGATGATTGTCTTATAGTCTCAGTCGCCAATTGACTAACTTCAATATCAAAGCTTTGCGGAGATGCAATATCAGTTGTTGTAACTTTTAAAAAGGCATCTTCTGTATCTGAACTAGTTACAGATTGCGGAGAGAGAGAAGTGTTACCCCTGATTATTGAACTATAATTAATTGTGCTTGAAAGCCCAGAAAGTGATGTGCCAACTCTATTTAAAAAAGAGCTTTCTTGCTGTAATTCTAACTTTTTTTGTTCTAAAGGTATAATTCGAGATTGCGTTTCTAAACTAACTAATTGTTGTATTAGTCCAGCGGAATCAAAATTACTATTTAAACCAGTGAAACTTACTTGTCCACTCATGACATTCTCCTAAGTATCTATTACCCTGTGCAAGTATTTTTACTTATCATCTTTATACTTATGCCTTAATTGTTTTTACTAGGCTTTTTAAGCTATATTTGCTTTTTTTATAAAAAAGTTTTTTGACCCCTTAAAAAAAATTGTTTTTTTAGTACAAATAATCTAGTTCAAAAAATCTAAAGGGGTGATAATGATTAAAAAACTAAAAATATTTATAGCGTTAGTATTATTGATAGCAAATCAGCAAATTGTTTTAGCAAACTCGTGTCAAAATTCTGACAAAACAGTTGTCACATACAGTGTCAAAGCTGATCGTTTTTCAAGATCAAAAACAAAAAAGAAATCAGACGAGGTTTATGTAAGAATTTCACAAGCTGATTTAAAAGAATTAAGGAGACAGTCTTTGCTCTCTTTTAACCTCTTACAAAGAATTAGAGATCTTGAAAAACTTTATAGAAATATTGAAAATATTGTCAACACTGTAGTCGAAGCAATTGATTTAATTAAGCAGTTTATTAATTACACTGGCTTAGATTTGGATTTTTCTGGAAACAAAGATGATTTTGAACATCTATCTGGTGTCGTTATGTCACCGGGTTTTGTAGAGTTTACGGCATCTGTTTATGACCCAGAAAAAAGCTTTGATGAAGTTGGCTTTAGATAGTTTATTTATGGATATTTACTATAACCGTAATTTGTTTAGTCTTGATCATATTGAAGGTGATGGTGTTGCTGGAGTAGACTATAAAAATATTTCTTTGGCAAAAAAATATGCTGCCTATAAGCAAAGAATAGAATTGCCAATTAGTGATGTTTTGAGTTCTGAGGTGAAATTTAGAGTTTATTTGGCTCCTTTAAATCCAGATCTGATTCAGGTTGGTGATAAAAGTTCAATTAATATTAAGTACTATAAGCGTGTACCTAAAAATGCTGATGGTCAAAGAATAGCTCCTGTGAGTTATGATTATGCTGCGACTACTCCTAGGGAAATCATAGTAAAAGTTAAGTAATGAACCAATTTTGATATAATTATTCTGATTCTATTTCGGTATTATATGTCAGAGCAAAAAACTATTAAGCATATTGCGTTTATTATGGATGGCAATCGCAGGTGGGCAAAAAAAAGATCCCTACCTGTTATTGCTGGACATAAACAAGGAGTTGAAAGTTTAAAAAAAATTACTAAGTTTGCTTTAGACAATAATATTGAGCATGTAACTGTTTATGCTTTTTCGACGGAAAATTGGAAGCGCAATAAAAAAGAATTAGATTTCTTGTTTAAGTTGTTGTCTGAAGTTGCCTTAAAAGAGCTTGCAGAGCTAAAAAGTTTAGGAGTTAAGGTTGATTTTTTAGGAGATTTGTCAAAGTTTAATTTTTTTGATATCAAAAAAAACTTAGCAAATTTAAAGTCTGAGACTCAGCAAAACTGTCGTTTGAATTTGCATATTGCTTTAAATTATGGTTCTTTGGCTGAAATTGCCAATGCTTTAAATTCATTGCAAGAACAAAAAGTATCTAAAATTTGTTTAGAAGATTTACAAAATCATCTTTATTTACCATCATTGCCTGACCCTGAAATTTTGATAAGAACTGGTGGTGAAAAGAGATTGAGCAACTTTTTGCTTTGGCAGTTGGCGAATTCTGAACTTGTTTTTACTGATACACTGTGGCCTGATTTTAGTGAAAAAGAATTAAGTCAAATATTAGAAAGCTATAAATCACAAGATAGCTTGGAGCCAGTTTGTGCTTAGGCATGCTGAGAGTAAATCAAATCGTTTTCGTAGAGATGCTTGGCTTGAAGTTAATTTATCAAATTTAGAATTTAACCTCAAAAAGCTTTACTCTGAATTTCAGAAGCCATTAATTCCTGTTTTAAAGGCAGATGCTTATGGTCATGGTGCTGATGTTTTACTTGAACTTTTAGATAGCTACGATTTTATATATGCTTATGCTGTTGCAAGTATTGATGAAGCTTTAAATTTAAGAGAGTGGACTAAACGAAAAATCATTGTTTTGGGCATCACTCCGCAATGGGCACTTAAAACAGCGATTGATAATGATATTGATATAACTATAGCGGATTATACAACTGCACTTGAGTACAATCATCTTGCTTTTGAACAAAAGAAAATTGCAAACATACATTTAAAAATTGATACAGGAATGAATAGGATTGGTTTTAAGTCAGCAAATGACTTAGAGAAACTCATTGCACTAGAAAATTTAAAAATAGATACAGCGTATACACATATGGCAAGCGCCAATGATGATTTCACTTTAGAACAAGAAACTTTATTTTATGGTCTTATTCAATCTTATGATTTTAAAATACATCCAGCCGCAAGTGCTGCAGCTAGAAATTTGAAAAATCAAAATTATGATTTTGTTAGAGTTGGTATTGAATTATATGGACAAGAAAATCTAGACTTAAAACCTTTATTGTCTTTGTTTGCTAGAGTAAGTTTTGTAAAAGATATTAAAGCACAAGAATCTGTAAGCTATTCTAGAACGTGGTTTGCGCAAGAAGATACAAAAATAATTACTTTGCCTTTGGGCTATGCAGATGGTGTACATAGATTAATGTCGAATAAAATCAAAGCCTATTATAAAGGCACCTTGCTTGAACAAGTTGGCACAATTACCATGGATCAGATGATGTTTGCTTGTCCTCAATCTCTTGATATTAAGGTTGGAGATTTAGTGGAATTGTTTGGTGAAAATATTGCTATTGGCTCATGGGCTCAGGCAGCGCAAACAATTAGTTATGAAATTGTTACTTCTTTAAATTTACGTTTACCAAAAACCTACAAAAGATGAAGATTCTAAAAACAGAAAATGACTTAAATGATTTAGATACAGACTTAGCTTTTGTGCCTACTATGGGAGCTTTGCATGCTGGTCATTTAGAGCTAGTTAGGATAGCAAAAGCAACTAATAAAAAAGTTGTTGTCAGTATTTTTGTAAACCCTACTCAATTTGGAAAAAATGAAGATCTTGATAAATACCCTAGAACTCTGGATGATGATAAGCAAAAATTAAAAAGTTTAGATGTGGATTATTTGTTTTTACCTGATCAAGCTTTAATTTATCCTCAGGGTCTAGCTATCACCCATTATGCAAATGATAATCTCGCACATTGCTTATGTGGCTTACAAAGACCGGGTCATTTTGATGGTGTTTGTACCGTTGTCTATAAATTGTTTTCATTGCTTAAGCCCCAAATTGCGGTCTTTGGCGAGAAAGATTATCAGCAACTAATAATCATCAAAGATTTAGTGAAACAAGAAAAATTAAATATTGAAATTGTGCAAGCCCCTGTTGTTAGAGAAGATAGTGGTCTTGCTATGAGTTCAAGAAATCAATATTTGACTGATTTACAAAAACAAGATGCAGCTTTGTTATATGAAAATCTTGCAAAAATTAAAAATCAAGAATTGACGATTGAAGATGCAAAAGTTTTTTTAACAACTAAAGGTTTTCAAATTGAATACTTAGAGCAAAGATGGAAGCGATTGTTTCTTGCGGCAAAGCTTGGCACTGTCAGGCTTATTGATAATATAGCTTGTAATTCCTGAGCTAGAGTATTTGATTATGCTTTTTGTAAAATTTGGTAGCTAATTGGAACTACACCTTTTTTGTGGCTACCTAAAATTTTTGCCGCAGCTTCAGAAAGATCAATATCTCTACCTTCTACATAAGGTCCTCTATCATTGATTCTTACAATTAATTTTTTGTTGTTAAGTTTATTTGTGATTAAAACATAAGTGTTAATGGCGAGTGTTTTATGTGCTGCTGTGATTTGGTCTTTGTTGTAAATTTCCATGTTAGCAGTAGTTCTTCCATGAAAATATTCGCCATACCAAGAAGCTTTTGAGTCAAAAATTTGATTGGTTTTTTTTAAACCCATCCTTAAGATTTTTTTGTCTATTTTTGAAAGCTTGGATTGTTTTAAAAATACTGCTTGTGTTTTTTTTGTACTTTCACTTTCGGTACTTTGTGTTGTAACTAAAATGAGAAAACTAAAGAATATTAAAGTTTTAAAAAAACTTTTTTTATTTTTGTCGCAATTTATTGATTTTGATGCTCGCAAATTAAGTCTCTTTTTGAATGTAAATGCCTATAATATCAATTTGCCCTATTAATTTGTTAAGATCACCTAAATGAAAACCCCTAAATTAAACTCAAAATCTGCTGATTATTTTGAAAAAAACTTTAATTTTCTCTCATATTAATACATATTGAGTTTTTCCCAAGAAATTAATCTAGTACTGTATTATAATCTGTATATACGAAAATGTTTTTAGCAAGTATTCTATCTCAGTGATAATATATTAACTGGAATTAGATTAATTCTAAAAACGAAAAAAAGTAGTAAAGACAAAGGAGTTTTTACATAGTAGCTACAGAAATACAAGCAAAACCATCAAACATTCAAGAGCAAAAAAATCTTGATAATGTCTTTACTGCTGCTGCTGCAAAAACAAAATCTCAAGAGCAGACTATTGAGAAAGAATCAAGCCCACTTGAGCATGATTCAGAACGACAACAAATTATTCAAAGAGCTCAAGAGCTTTTAAAAATTCCCGAAGATCAAATTCCAATCCCAGACGTAATTTACGCAAATACTCCAAAGTTGTTTTTTTCTAAAGACCGTGCCGCTATTAAAGAGAACTATGTAGCGCGAAGAAAGTTTTTCTTAGAAGAATTAGCTAAAGGGCGTAAGCCTCATTTCTCCGATGATGCAGATGGTACTCATACTTTTAAAACTGTAATGAAAGTTGAAAACTCTCGTTCAATTGGTTCCTTACTTGATAAGTTTCATTTGCGTTTGATTGTAAAAGCTGTCAAAAAATTAAAAGGTATTTTTGAAATTAATACAGCTAGAACTGGTTTTATACCTGGACCAAGTTTGGTTGGTACTGAAGGACCAAAATTTAAAGATGAAACAGGAGCTTGGGTAAATCCAAGATCAGAAAATGAAATTTCTGGTATTTTGCATGAATTTGGAATTCATAATTTAGCCGATAGAGAAAATCAAGAAATTTATGACAACTTAATTATCAACGGTCTTTCTGGTGGTGTTATACATGACCCGCGTAATGGTGGCAAACTTACTGTAACAGAGCCAACAATACGTTACGCTGATTTCATTGAAAAATTAAATTCAATGTCTTTGCCCGGCGCTCCATCTGGTTTCTTGTCAAAGCTTGAAGAATTGGTTGCCAATAAAGACAAAGATACAGTTAAACCTTTAAGGGTTTTAGAGTATAAATCGATACCAACAATTTTAATAGATCACAAAGATTTTAGAGTTAAAGACTATTTGGATTATATTCATTTAGCTGAAAAGCACAGAAAATCTGGTGCGGCAGATTCTGCTTTTTTTGAGAAATTAAATCAAGCAAAAATCAATCTCCCACTTGAGTATTATGATCCACAAAACCCACCACTTTCTGAGTTGGAATTAACCAATAAAATTAGAACAAGTAAAATTGCTTGTTTAACACCACATGCTTTTAATTCGGACAACGTTGTTGACAGTGATAAAAAATTAGAGTTTTATGCTCAATTAATGAAATTTGCAAATAGTCCTGAAGCACAACAATGGGCTTTTGAAAACTATGGTATCCCTGTTGGAAGCCCGCTTGTGTCTGTGAATTTCAAAGATCCATCTCATATCGATTTTGATAATTTTACAAAGAGTTACCCTAATATCGGAGCGATGAAAGATGATTTAAAAAATAAGGGTAAGTCTTGCTCTACTGCTTTAATTAATATTGTTGAAAACGATCAACCTTATTGTGAGTTTGCTCCAAACTCTTCCAAAGATAGTGTTTTACCAGATATTGAGCAAGTTTTGCAACATGGAAAGTTTGTTATTGGTGCTGGTGATAGCCCGGGTAGTGATGCACCTTTATTAGCTCAATCAATAATTTTAGGTGGAGCTGGATTTGTGGTGCGTGGTTTAATGTCCAAAAAAGATGTTGCTAACCAAATCACAGAATTATTATCAAAGCCAGAAAATCAGTGGCATGAATTTGCTTTGACTGAAATTCCAAAATTAGATGCTGATGGTAAAAAGCTTGAGTCTGATTATGTTTTAAATTCTTCTGGCGAACAAAAATCTAAATCACAGTGGACAGAATTTTTCTTGAAAAAATACGAAGACAAAATGCATCGTTGTAACAACATTCATGAAAACAATGCTTTTAGTGCTGCAATATTCTCAGAGTTTTTTGAGGGTGATAAAGATTTTTCTTTGAAACTTAATGAAGATGCACCTTGGGCAAAAGATGTAATTGAAGATGCTTGTAAAAGGTCCTTAATTACTCCAATCAGTGAACCTGCACAAAAAGCTATGCAAGGAATGGTTTTTGAAAAACCAATACTTGAGAAATTTCCTTTTTTAAATAAAATTCCATTGATTAAAAATCTTTTTGATCCTTATAAAATGGGGCAAACTTTTAATAGCATGTGGAAATATTTAGGTATTGCTCTTATTGGTGCCGCACCTATTGAAATTATTGCTGATTTTACTGGTCATAGCACACTGGCATATATTGCTGGCTTAGTTCAAAGGGTGGCTTACGGAGCAAATAATATTGCTTCTGGTATTGGACGTGGTTTGACTCAGTCTGCTCATAAATTTTGGTGGCAGTTTAATGGTGAAGTCTTTGGCTTAATATCTGCAATCTTAGGCAATAGCACTAACGGTCTTACTTTAAGAGCACTTGCGAACAGTGTTTTGATCGGTAGAGCTAATGAAAATGCCATGAGAGATAACTATAATTTAGATGATTTCAAAGATAAAAATAAAGTCAAAGAGTTATATACTCAAAATTCTAAAACTAATAAATACTTCGACAAAAAGGAAGTAGCAGCAACTGTTACGAATAATATGATGTCTAGAATTGATAAACTAGAAAACGATTTTCTAGGTGGTATCCTTGCAAAATTACCAGGTGGCAAAACGATTGCTGGCAGTATTGCTCAGTTTTTACAAACATCTGGTTTAGCTCTTGATTTCTTAAAAATTCCTGGTCTTAAATCAACTACATTAAAAAACTTTTTTTCAACTGAACAACACGGACATACTAAAGTATCTAAAAATAGTGGAAAAGAATACGGTGAAGTGCACGAGGCAAATACATATGCTTTTACTGGTATGGCAACTTTCTTTACCGCAATCGCTTCAACAGTTCTAGGTAAGCTAACTGGAAGCGGAATGGTTGATAAGTTTCTGACTAATGTTGCCAACATTATTCCTGCTGTGGGTATTTTAACTAATGGAAAACTTTCTAGACAAGACCAAGCTGGTAACCCAAGATTCTTTACTGATGTTGCTGGAAAGCAACAAACATATAGTCCAGAAAAAGCAGGATTTTTACAAATGATTAGTGGTTGGATGATGGCAGTATTTGGAACTTTCGTCCATACAAGAACAGGCGCAACCCTTTATAATATGGCTAACGGATTATATTTCTTAGGTATCCGTGAAGAGATGAAAGGTGCCATTGATGATGCCGCAGTGAATTTATTAACTCGTCAAGGTCGCTATTACCAAAACCCTTATGCCAACTCAACTCAAGCAAATTTGAAAAATCAGATGCATGCAGCAGAATCTAAAAATTTACAAATGGCTGCATAAAGGTACTGATTCCAAACCCCATTTTGAATTTTATTAACTGCTGCTCTAAACTCCACCTAATAAAACCTAATTAGCATCAAAAAAAGCCTTTTGACCCCCCATAAAAAGTCAAGTATTGTCTAATATTTTGTACTTGGAGGATTCAAAATGAAACAATACCCATGCCCCTGCTGTAAAAACAGAGAAAAAGTCATCAAAAAAGGCACACATATCAGAAAGTCAGATAGAAAAATCATACAAAGATTTTTTTGTAAAAGCTGTAATAAAAATTTTTCTGAGCAGACACTTAGGTTTGATTACCGATTACAAAAAAGACATATCAATAAATCATGCTTTAAGCTACTCTGCAAAGGGCAAATTACCTCGCACAATTTCTAGAAGATTAGTGCGCTTGGGTTTTTGTGCAAGAAAAAAATTAGCCAAATCCCGCGAAGAAATCCCGCCGATTACAGATTTGGTTTTTGATGAAATGGAAAGCTTTGAACACACTAAGTGTAAGCCTTTGACAATGGCAATTGCCGTTGAAATGCAAAGCAGAAAAATATTAAGCGTAAACGTTGGCAAAATTCGCGCTAAAGGGCATTTGGCTGAAATTGCCAAGAAAAAATATGGCGCACGTAGTTGTGAGCGCAAAAAAACACTGCGCAAAATGTTTAGTGAACTTCAAGCTTGTTGTAACAAATTAACGCAATTTATTTCTGATAAATCATGGCATTACCCTGCGCTCATTCAAGAATTTTTTGCAGGCGCTAGAACACTGTCATACAAAGGGAGACGTGGCTGTGTTGTGGGGCAAGGTGAGCTCAAGGCAACTGGTTGGGATCCCCTTTTTAGCTTGAATCATAGTGCCGCTATGTTTCGCGACAATGTAAAAAGGCTCAGTCGTAAAACTTGGTGCACCACAAAAAAGATTGTCAATCTTGAACATTTAATGCATATTTATGCTTGTTTTCATAATATGGTGATTGATAATGAGGAGATTTCTTTACGTGGTTTTTTAATATGAGATTTTTGGCTTAGGTGGAGTTTAGAGCATCAGTTAGTGAATTTTAAAATACAGTGAAATGTTAAAATCACTAGCAAATGGGGTCAGAAATCAGTCCCACAAACGACTTTACGCTTAGCTTGTTTCACTGCGTGAAACTCACTAAGCGACGGTGTTTGATTCTTTTGTTAGGCGTGTCTAACCAAACCCTACTTATGCCCAAATCTAAAGACTCGAGATACTTATTACGGGTTTGGAAGCACGCCCATAAAAAAAGACGCCAAAATCTAAAAACAGACCAAGGTCTAATTTTAAATTTGGCGTCTTGAAGCCTGCAAGTCTTATAGCCAGACAGTTTCAGTGTCTTTTATAAGACTAAACTTTCTTTATTTGTCTTTGAGAGCTATTGAAAATCAAAAACTTTTCCGTCAATAATATAGTAAATTGCAGAAAGTCCTACTAAAACATAAATTATAGTTACTAAAGAACCAAATGTTCCAAATAGCATTTCAACTATATTCATATCAAGTAGAGCAATCAATCCCCAATTAAGCCCTCCCACAACAAGAAGTATTGTAGAGAGTGTTTTTAACAAATGCATCATTGCACCTCCTTTAAATAAAACCACTAAACACACAATAGGTCACATTGTGTATTAGCTTGGTCTATGGTTTCATTTGTTTGCTTTATTCCCAGCATAGGTTAAGGCTTAAATAAATCTAATAAAAGTTTTTGTTTTTCTATGCCTTATAAACACTAGGTTTGAGCTATTTATTGCAAGATTTTAGGTGTCTTCACCTGAACTATTGTTTGCATAAGATATTATCATTTGACACTAATTTTACTCTAGTGGCACAATGTTTTTTGTGAGTAATATTAATGTTGCAATTTTAGGTTTAGGTACTGTTGGTCAGGGTGTATACCAACTGATTAAAAATTATCAAGAAAAAAATCAAAACCCAAAAATTGTTTTGAAATATATTTTTGTTCGTAATCAAAAAAAAGCAGAAGACTTGTCAGCAAAGTTTAAAATTGACCTTAAGCTTTTTACTTGGGATATTGAAACCGTCATTAAGGATGTTGATATTGATATTGTTGTTGAAACAATGGGTGGCGTCGATGCTACTCATGAAATATTACTTGATTTTATAAAGCACAAAAAAAATATAGTTTCTGCAAATAAAGATTTAATTGCCTTAAAAGGTGAAAGTATTTTTGAAGCTGTAAAAAAACAACAAACAGCTTTTTTATTTGAGGCGGCTGTTGCTGGTGGTATTCCAATAATAAATACTTTAAAACAAAGTCTTGCTGCAAATAAAATTGAAAAATTATACGGCATCATTAATGGAACAACTAACTATATTTTGGATATGATGAAAAACCATAATTTGAGTTTTGAGCAAGCTCTTAAAGATGCTCAGCAACTTGGTTTTGCGGAGTCTGATCCGACTAATGATGTTGCTGGTCATGACGCAGCTTTTAAAACAGCAATTTTAGCCTCAATAATTTCTAACAAAAGAGTAGATGTGCAAAATATTTATAGAGAAGGAATTGAAAAAATTACAGCACAGGATATAAATGCGGCAAACAAAAAAAATTATGTAATCAAACTTCTAGGAATTATTGATAATCAAGATACAGAACTTGATGCAAGAGTTCATCCTGTGTTTGTTTCTAAATCGCACCCGCTTGCAAAAGTAGATGCAGAAAATAATGCAATTTTTGTTCAAGGAAATGCTGTTCAAGATTTAACTTTAATTGGCAAAGGCGCTGGTTCTTTGCCTACTGCAAGTGCAGTGATGTCTGATGTTTTGATTATTGCTTCTGCTTTAAGTCAAAAACAAAATGTAAATTTACAGTTGAGTTGTCAACATAGTGAATATGCAAAATTGAAAAATTTTGCTGAAATAAAAAATTGTTTTTATTTACGTTTGGTACTAGAAGATAAAATTGGTGTTCTTAAAGATCTTGGAGGTGTAATGGCTGACATGAACGCAAATGTTAAATTTATCAACCAATACGAAAATCAAAATAACCAAGCGCATGCTGATGTATTTACGGATCCGATTAGTGAAGCTACAATGCAAAAAATGCTTGAAAAGCTTAAACAAATGGATTCAATTCGTGCTGTTGAAAGTGTGATTAGAGTTTTGGCATAGATATTTAACTTTGTGAGAATCTTAAATTTTAATGCTTCAAGTTTTTGCTTAATGTGTATATAGTAGAATAAGAACCCGTGCAAACAACTGTAGATCAAAAAGTTTCAAAAAAATCCATGACAATGAAAAGAACTCATTTTTCAACTAGTCTAACTCAAGCTTGCGTTGAGCAAGAAGTTATTGTGGCTGGCTGGGTTGCAACTCGAAGAGATTTGGGTGGCATTATTTTTATTGAACTAAGAGATAATCGTGGCAGTGTGCAAGTTGTTGCTGACCCACAAAAAAATCCAGAAGTGCATAAAGTTTTTGAAAAACTTAGATCAGAATTTGTTATTGCTTGTAAAGGTCCAGTAACAACAAGACCAGAAGGCTCAGAAAATACTTCAATGAAATCTGGTGCTGTTGAAATTTACCCAACTGCTATTGAAATTTTGAATTCTTCTAAAGCCCTACCTTTTCAAATTGATGAAGCCGCGCAAGTAAATGAAGATTTGAGATTAAAGTATAGATATTTAGAACTAAGAAACGAAGACAAAAGAAAGCATTTAGTAAATCGTCATAAAGTTGTACATGCGATTCGTAACTATTTAAATGATGATGGTTTTATGGAGGTTGAAACCCCAATACTCTCAAAGTCAACTCCTGAGGGTGCTCGTGATTATTTGGTACCTAGTAGAGTGCATGCAAATGATTTTTATGCTTTACCACAATCACCTCAACTTTATAAACAGTTGTTGATGATGAGTGGTTTTGAAAAATATTATCAAGTTGCTCGTTGTTTTCGTGACGAAGATTTACGTGCAGATAGACAGCCTGAGTTCACACAAATCGACTTGGAGATGAGCTTTGTAGAGATGGATGATGTTATTTCTGCAACCGAAGGTTTGATCAAAGCAGCTTTTGCAGCGGTTGGTCACGAGGTTGAAGCTCCGTTTCCAAGAATTACTCATCGTGATGCTATGAATCTTTATGGT
Organism: bacterium; assembly: GCA_038146805.1. Taxonomy (GTDB): domain Bacteria; phylum Cyanobacteriota; class Vampirovibrionia; order LMEP-6097; family LMEP-6097; genus CAIYXB01. Next base: position 940,829 of record JAYQSH010000005.1, read on the forward strand.
TCGGATAGACCCGACCTAAGATACGATATGAAATTGGTAAATGTTTCTGACATTATGGTTAGCAGTCAGTTCAAAGCCTTTGCTTCAGTTGCTTTGGGTGGTGGAATTGTCAAAGCTATCAACTATAAAAACGGTGCGAAATTATCAAGAAAAGAAATAGATGATTTACGCGATTTAGCAATGAGCCCTGAGTATGGTGCTAAAGGTCTTGCTTGGATTACTTACAAGAGCAAAGAAGATGGCGAAGGTTATGAAATCAGTTCTCCAATTGCAAAGTTTTTTACTGAAGAAGAATTAGATGATATTGCACAAAGGCTTGAAGCGCAAGCTGGAGATGTGGTTTTGTTTGTTGCTGATAAAGTAGATTTGGTTAATCATGTTCTTGGCAAACTAAGACAAGATATTGCTTTGAAAGAAAAACTTTATGAGGACAATGACATTAATTTAACTTGGGTTGTTGATTTTCCAATGTTTGAATATGACGAAAAGTCAAAGCGCTATAAAGCAAACCATCATCCTTTTACTATGCCTGTTAAAGAGGATTTAGAAAAGTTAGAAACCGATCCAGCAAATGTTAAAACTTATGCTTACGATATTGTTTTTAATGGTATTGAATTAGGCGGAGGCTCTATTAGGGTGCACAATACAGAAACTCAAGCAAAAATTTTTAAAGCACTTGGTATTGACGATGCAACGGCAAAAGAAAGATTTGGATTTTTGTTAGAGGCTCTTGAGCTTGGTGCTCCTCCTCATGGTGGAATTGCACTTGGCTTAGATCGTTTTATCATGTTGCTTTCAAATACAGAAAGCATTCGTGACGTTATTGCATTTCCAAAAAATCAAGCGGCTTCATGTCCTTTAACTTCAGCTCCTTCGGCTGTTGATCAAGATCAATTGGAAGAATTGCATATTAATTTAATTGAAGAGCAAGAATAGTCTAAGCATACTCATTTTATTTTTTTAGACTTTCGTGTAATTTACGAAGCAGTACTGGAGTTAATAAATTTTTTTTTACTTGATTAATATTGTTTGATTTAAATTGAATTTTCTTTTCTTTGTGTAGTGTTTTTTGCATATTATTCTTCTTCTTTTAATTTGTCTAAATTGAGTATGTATTGAATCTTTAATCGCATTAGCCTTGAAAGTTCATTTGTTACTAGAAAATTCTTTTGCTCCAATAACTTAGTTATTAATGAATTCTTTTGGGCTGAATTCAAAGCCATAATTTCCCTCATCATGTATATACAAGGAGGTGTTCCGCTTGTTTTGATAGGGGCAAACCCTTAATATTAACGAAATTATATCTTGAAAGCCAAAAATGACCATTTCTTTAGTTTTTTTTGGTAATTACTTAACTATTTTTGGCTATGTATTTGCTAGTATCTTTATTTGCTGATATTTAATAGCAAATGTCGATAAGTAATAACAGGTAAAAAATATGTCACAAGAAATTTTAAATAACGTAGCAAAAGAATACTTGAAAGAGTCTTTTCCAGAGTTTCAAGTTGGTGATTCGGTAAGAGTTACAGTTTTGATTCGCGAGGGTACTAAAGAAAGAAATCAAAAATTTGAAGGTACTGTTATTGCTGTTCGTGGTGGTGGTTTAAGTAAGTCTTTTACAGTTAGAAGAATTTTTCAAGGTGTTGCTATCGAAAGAACTTTTATGGTGCACTCTCCAAAAGTTGTTGATTTGAAAGTTATTCGTAAAGGAAAGACTAGAAGAGCTAAGCTTTACTACTTACGTTCAAGAATTGGTACTAAGGCTTCTCGTCTTAAAGAAGATAGCTCAAGAATCGCTAAAGAGTTCAAAGAAAAATTAATTCAACAAGAACAAAAAGCTAAAGTTGCAGAATCAAAAAAAGAAGAAACTAAATCTTCTGAAGAAGCTGCTCCAACAGCTTAGTTGATAAAGCTTGATCAAATTTTTAAATTTTTTTTTAGTTATAAACTTTTTAAGGGTTATAATTTATATAACTATGAAAAAAGTTTTAGCCTTGGTCTTGTCTTTGTTATTTGTTTTATCAGCAAAGGCAAATGTTGTCATGAGTTCAAATTTAGTTAGCACGAATGATGTTTTATTTAGTCAAGGAAGTTCAAAAAGCTTGATTGCCTTGCAAGAAAACTCGCAAATGTCAAAATCGATCAAAGAGTTAAAACATAATTTAGAACAAGAAAATCAAAAAACAGAGGCAAAGCCTTCAAAAAAGGAAAATACAATAATGGAAGCAGAATCTTTAACAGAAGTAAAAAAAGAAAAAGGTGAAATCGATACATATGTCGTTTTGCATACAGAAAAAGGTGATATCAAAATTAAATTATATTTAGACAAAGCACCTATTACTGCAGGAAATTTTTTAGACCTAGTAAAAAAGAAATTTTATAATGGCTTGAATTTTCATAGGTTGATTCATGGCTTTATGATTCAAGGTGGATGCCCAATTGGTAATGGAACAGGCAACTACATTGATCCAGAAACAAAAAAACCAAGATATATCAAACATGAATCTCATCCTGATTTAAAACATGACAAAGAAGGTGTTGTTGCTATGGCGAGAACCTCTGATCCTGATAGTGCAAGTTCACAGTTTTTTATTGACTTGGGTCCACAACCATTTTTAAACGCAGGTGGTGCTGATCCTTATGGCTATGCAGTCTTTGGTCAAGTGGTAGAGGGTATGGATGTTGTTCATAAAATCATGAATGAAAATGTTGCTCCGTATCCGGGTTCTGATGGAACTTCAAACCCAGTTAAAATTAAGTCTGCAGAAGTTATTGAATAATGTTTACTGGTTTAGTAGAAGAATTAGCTTCAATCCAAGCTATTGAAAAAGATGGTAGCAATTTAAATATTCAGATTGCTTGTTCTAAAGTGCTTGAAGATATTGAGCTTGGAGCAAGTATTGCTGTTGATGGTGTATGTCAAACAGTAACAAAGTTTGATGAGACTAGTTTTTGGGTTACTGCTATAAAAGAAACCTTAGACTTAACAAATTTTCAGCAACTAGAAGTAAATAGTTTAGTGAATTTGGAACGATGTTTGAGACCTCAAGATAGGCTTGGGGGACATATTGTGCAAGGGCACGTTGATTCCATGGCAAGTTTGTTACAAGTAGATATGCTTGAAGGTAGTTATGAACTGTATTTTCAGATTGACCCACAAGTTGAAAAATACATTATTTACAAAGGTTCAATAGCTATTAATGGTATCAGTCTGACTGTTGCGGGCATTGATAATGCGGTTTTGAAGCTGTGTATCATTCCAAAAACTTGGGAGATGACAAATCTGGCACAATTAAAAATCGGAGACAAGGTCAATGTTGAAGTTGATCAAGTTGCAAAGTATATTGAAAAGCTAGTAAGTCCAGTTATTTAGCAAGAGCTTCTGTTAAATTTTTATTGCCATTTGCAGTAACTAAAATATTGTCTTCGATACGTACGCCAATATTTTTTTCTTTTATATAAATTCCCGGCTCTATTGTGGTTACTACACCTGGTACATAAACACCAGTTTTTCTATCGATACCTAAGTCATGAACGTCAATCCCTAGCGAGTGTCCAGCACTATGCATGTAATATTGTTTGATTCGTTTTTCATCACTTGCATCTTTGATATAGCCAAGTTCTTTTAAACCTTCTCCAATTAAGCGTGTTACTGTTTCATTGGTTTCTTGAAAACTTTTACCTGGTTGTATTGTTTTAATTGCTTGTAATTGTGTGTCTAGTACTAAATCATAAATGTCTTTTTGTTCGCGAGTAAATTCTTGCTGTGCGCTATAGACTCTGGTAATGTCACTTGCATAGTAAGCATATTGGCAACCGGCATCTATTAATATCAAATCTTTTTCAGCAATTTTTGCATTGTTCTCTGTGTAATGTAGTACACAACTGTTTTTGCCGGCTGCAACGATTGCAGGGTAGGACCAACCCGAGGCTCCCTGTGAGCGAAAAACTTCGTTTAATTTTGCTTCTATTTCGTACTCGTAGATACCGGGGGTGATTATTTCTTTGGCTACGCGGTGCGCTTGAATAGCAACATCGCAAGATTTTTGCATAATGGCAATTTCGGCTTCTGATTTTATAGAGCGTAGCGAATGTACAAAATTTAAAGCTTTTGTGTCATTGTTAAAATCTTCATCTGTAAATTCGTCTATATCGAAGGCTTTGTCGGCATGAAAGTTTTTGACTGCACCTTGCGGGCCTTCACGCGATCCTTCCCAGATGCTATGCAGGGGATCTGGAGATTCTACGTACATGGTAAATGGGTTATCGCTATTGGGGTCCAAAACGGCAACTGCGTTTGCTTCAGTAAATCCAGTTAAATAGTAAAAATCGCTATTAGCACGAAAAGGATAATTAACATCGTTAGAAAAATTTTTGACTTTGCCGCTATGAATAACAAGTTTTTTGTAATTGTCTTCTATTTCGAGCTCTTTTATAAAGTTGAGTACCTTGCTTCTTCTGTTTTTAAATTCTTCTTTGCTAATCATTGTCATAATTATTATAAAGCCAAGCCGTCTGACCTTATCTTGAACTTAAGTTTTTTTTACTCTAGAGTTACAGATTTTCATCACTTTGGAATGATAGTATTAGTTAGCAATGTTAAGGCTGATTCTCTTTATTTTTGGTATTTGTTTAGGAATAGCTTCAGCTATTGCGGCTTTGCCTTTGCCCGGGAAAACTTTTTTTAATAGAATGTCAAAATTGCCAAGAGGTATTAAGTCTTTGATTGATAATGCAATTGATTTGGCGATTTCATTAATTCAGCTTTTTTCTACTCTTGCTCGTGACTGTTCTGTAAAAACTGGTCAGTTGGCTGTGCAAACAAAAGAAAAATTTGGGCAAATAAAAAGAGATGCAGAAATGCAGCGCTTAGAAAACGAAAGCTCTGACTACAAAAAAAAAATTGAAGAGCAAGAAAAGGAAATAAAAATATAAAGTATGGGAATAGATGCTGATTTAGTTAATTTAGTTTTTGTATATAGTTTGATATTACTCACTATATGTTTTGTGGTGTTTTTAATTTTCTTTATTCCTGTCTTAGTGCAGATTACAAGAACATTAGAAGCAATCGAAACAATTGCGGCTTTGGTTAAAGATTATTCATTATCTGTAAAAGAAAAACTTGATGATGCTGGCGAACTGTTAGCAAAAGTAAAGGGTTTAACTTTAAATTTGACAAGCTCTTTGCTTGACACTGTTCTTACAATACTGAAAAAAAAGTCCTAGATTTTTAGGAAGTAAAAGGGTTATAATTATGTCTATGAGAGAAAATGAGAGTGGTTTTACAAAGTTCCTTTTTGGTCTTTCTTTTGGTGTATTAAGCGGATATATTCTGGGCTTATTAAATGCTGAAAAGAAAGGTTCAGAACTTAGAAGAGATATCGAGATTAATTCTTCTGATATTTTGTCTGTGGTAAGAGAAAAAATAGAAGTGTTAAAAGATAAAACTTCTGATGCTATTCAAGAGTTTAAAGGTTTTACTGATGAAAAACTTAAAGCATCTGCCGCAAGTATCGAAGAAAAAGTTAATAGCCTTGGTGAACAACTTGAAGAGCTAAAAGCAAAACAAGCCGCTTCAGTAAAAAACTAGGCAGTGAATTTTTTTAAAAAAAATAAAGTAAAGCTTTTGATGCTATCTCCAATTTTATTGGGATTGTTGTTCTTTTTATATAGCGTATCTTCAGCTTTTTATACCGTTAATACGACAAAGTTGCCAAAAAACTTTGATGATTTGAGTTTAGAAATTGATGATTACCAAATTCAACAAATTGATGAAAAAAATAATTCTGTAAAATGGGTTTTAAGAGCTTTGAAAGCGAAAATTGCAGCTGATAAAAATTCAGCAGAAATTATAAATCCAAAAATTAAATTTTTTGATAGTGGTAAACAAAAATTTACTATCGATGGCAAAAAGGCAGACCTAGATAAGGCAAAACAAGAAATTGTTGTAAGTGAAGATGTAGTTCTTAAAACAAGCGACAAAAAAATTCAGGTACTTACAAACAAAATGTTTTTTTCTGAGGCAAATCCTTTTGTTGAGTTTGCAGATGACTGGAAAATCATTAACGATAAGGGTTACGAGATTGCTGGCGACACTGGTAAACTCTCTAAAACACAAGATTTAATAGTAAGTATTGGCAACGCCTCTTTACTTAAAGCCAAAGATAATTTAAAAATCACAGCTGAAGAAATTATTTTGGATTTAAAAAGTACACTTGTAATACGAGCTAAAACCAACTCTACTTTGCACCTTGACTCAGAAAAAAAATTATACGCAAATAATATCGATATTAATACTTCTGGAGCTGTTAGGGCACAAGGTTCTGTAAAAGTAAAGACTCCTGATTTGGAGTGCTACTCAGAGTCAATGCGTATCATACCAAAGGCAAACAAAAAGCCAAAAACGGCGATCTTTGAAGGTAAGCCATATGTGGTGCAACAAGGCAACAAGCTCTATGCAGATTTGATTCGTTATGATTTTGATTCACAAGAAGCAATTCTAGAGGGTTCTATTCATAGTGGTTAAACAAGGCTATTAAACGCATAACGCTCGTCAGTATATAATGTAGTAATGCAAAGATTTTTCTTAATGCTTTTTTGTTTGTGCTTTTTAAATCAAGTGCAGGCAATAGACTTGAGTCAAATCAAAATCCTTTCTGCAGAACAATTGAATTATAAAGATGGCGATTCGATTTTGGTTGGTAACGTCAAAGTACAATTGATGAATTATATAATTGAGGCTCCACGTGCTTTTATAGATGCGGATGCTAATGGTAATCCTTTTCAAGCTCGCTTTTTAGATGATGTACATTTGAATTCAGAAAAATTACATATTGATGCACCTGAAATGCGTATCGATTTAAATCAACATTTATTCAAATGCTATGCCAATGATAGTACTTTGATCACTACAACTATTGATGATGATAAGCAAAAACAAGCAAAGATTATGACTTGGTATCAAGAATACAATTATGAAACTGGTTTTGCTAGAGCAACTAATAAAACAGCTTTATTTGATGCTAATCAAGACAAAGCAGACTACAAGAAGGATTTAAAGCAAATAATTTTTTTGTATGATCAATTTGAAATAGATGCTAACACCATTGAACTACAATTAAATCAAAGTAAAGTGGCATATGCACTTTTTGTAGGTGACGCGGTTGCAGTCAATGATAAGCAGCGTACTGAGGCACAAGAAATTTATTTTTTCCCAGGTGAAGATTTAATTAAAGCACAAACCGATGTGCGTATTGTTTATGCAGACAAAAAAGATCCTGCTTATGTTTTTGCTGATACGGTTATTTTAGAGAAACAAAAAAATATTTTGTCTGCCTTTAGTAATCAAAACAAAGCAAATGCGCAGATTTTTAGAGCAAATGCTTTTAGTCAAGCAAGACAAATAATTTTGAATTTGGATAAAGAACAAAATCCTGATAATGCAATTTTGACAGGCATGGCATATAGTCAAGTTGGCGATAAAGCACTTAGTGGTCATGAACTTTTGTTTGATATAAAAAATCAAAATATCAAAACCTTAGTCAAACGCCCAAAAACACTTTTCTTTAATTAGAGTAGCTAGTCTTTTTTATGCAGATCTAGAGAGGGACTGATTCCAAACCCCATTTTGAATTTTAAAATACAGTGAAATGTTAAAATCACTTTTTTGTTTCACAAATGCCTCACTAAGCGACGGTGTTTGATTCTTTTGTTAGGCGTGTCTAACCAAACCCTACTTATGCCCAAATCTAAAGACTCGAGATACTTATTACGGGTTTGGAAGCACGCCCAGAGAGCAAAAATAAAGCGCGAGCCTGATGGATCTCAGTAATTAATAAACTTAAGAAACTGAATTTATTAAATTTAAAAATAAAAACTGAAATACTACATCCATGTAGTATTCAGTTTTACGTAGCACCAGAGTTATGCGGCAGCTAATTGGCAAGCATTTTCTCTGTTTGTTCCTCCAAAACAGTTAAGTCTTCCTCCTGCTTCAGAACCTTCAGTAAGGTTTGTGTGCAGGGCTCTTAACATGTTTCTTAACTGGTTTTTTGCTACTGTTAATGGGCTCCTAGGAGCCTGAGGATCATTAACTTCGTTGTAATAATGACCAGTAGATGCTTTATATGCACCAAATATTCCAGTCATACTTAAATATTAGCATATTTTAGCCTAAATTTGTATTACTTGATAGAATTATTGTGTAAATGTTTGATTTTATTACCAAAAAAACCCAGAAAATCAGCCAAAAAAAATATTTTGGTAAATTTGGCGGGCAGTTTGTACCTGAGACTTTAATGCCAGCTCTTAGTGAGTTTGAAGAGACTTTTAATAAATATTTTTATACTAAAGAATTTCAAGATGAATTTAAATTTTATTTGCAAAACTTTGTGGGCCGACCTACGCCTTTGTATTTTGCAAAAAATTTAACTGCAAAATATAACAAAGCAAAAATTTATTTTAAACGTGAAGATTTGAATCATACTGGTGCTCATAAAATCAATAATGCACTTGGTCAGGCCTTGCTTGCTAAATATCTCAACAAAAAAGAAATTGTCGCTGAAACTGGTGCTGGACAACATGGTGTGGCAACTGCAACTGTCTGTGCTTTACTTGGTTTAAAGTGCAAAGTTTTTATGGGCGAGCAAGATACGCTGAGGCAAGCTCCTAATGTGAAGCGTATGAAATTATTGGGTGCCGAAGTGATTGCTGTTACTAGTGGCTCAAAAACACTCAAGGATGCTACTTCAGAAGCCATACGTTATTGGGTGACTAATGTAGAAACGACTCATTATATTATTGGTTCGGCAGTTGGTCCTTTTCCTTATCCGACTATTGTTCGTGAAATGCAAAAAATAATTGGTTTAGAAACAAAAAAACAAATTTTAGAATTTGAAAATAGAAAACCAAATTATATTTTGGCTTGTGTTGGAGGCGGTTCAAACGCTATTGGTATCTTTGAACCTTTCATTGATGATGCTATTAACAAGAAAATAAAATTAATTGCAGTTGAAGCCGCAGGACATGGAGTTGATACTGATAAACATGCGGCATCAATAAGTAAAGGTAAACCCGGTGTTTTGCATGGAGCAATGAGTTATTTATTGCAAGATGAATATGGGCAAGTGCAAGAGCCTCATAGTGTTTCAGCAGGTTTAGATTATCCGGGTATTGGACCCGAACATAGTTATTTTCATGATGAAAAAATAGTTGAATATGTTAGTTGCACTGATCAAGAAGCCATAGCGGCTTTTAAAGAAATGACTTTACTTGAAGGAATTATTCCAGCCCTAGAAACAGCTCATGCTATTGCATATTTAAATGTTTTAATGCCAGAAACACAAAAGGGTGAAATTGTTGTTCTTAATTTATCTGGGCGTGGTGATAAAGATTTGGATGCAATACAATGAACTCAACTAATTTAGAAATAGACAATAAGCCCTACAGTGCTCACCTAATTGAAACAAGCAAAGCAAAGATTTTAATGATTCAAGCAAGTGACGGTTTTTTGGCTTGTGGCTATTTTGATATTGAAACTGCAAATAAGCTTAATGAAGCTGTGGCTATTGTTACAGGTGTTAGTACCTATGACGACATGCTCACAGCAAAAGTTGTTAAAATTAGTAATAGCGCACAAGAAAAGGGATTAACTTTGGGTATAACAGGAAAAGAAGCTTTAAATCTTTTAAATTAATAGTTTATGCAAAAAACAATTCATACTGCTCAAAGTCGAGTGGGTTCTTTTGTTAATAGAACTCCTATTTTCAGTTCGCAATTTTTAAATCAACAATTAGGACAAGAAATTTTTTTTAAAATGGAAAATATGCAAAAAGTTGGAGCGTTTAAGGCTCGTGGTGCACTTAATGCTATTTTGCAATTGCAAGCAATAAAGCCAAACTTAAAAGAAGTTGTTTGTAATAGTTTAGGTAATCATGCACAAGGACTTGCTTGGGCGGCAAGGGAACTTAATATCAAGGCAACAGTTTTTATGGAAGAAAGTTCTTCTGTGCTTAAACAACAAGCAACAAGATCTTATGGTGCCAATCTAATAATCACAAAAAATAAAAAAGAATCAGAACAATTGCTTGCAAAAAAAATTGAAGCTGGTGCGGCTTTAGTTCATGGCTTTGATAATCAGCATATTATCGAAGGACAAGCAACTGCTTGTTATGAGGCTCTTGAAGATCTTGGCTTTGACCCAGATGCGATCTTTGTACCTTGTGGTGGCGGCGGTCTTGCGGCAGGTAGCTATATGGCTTGTAAAGAAATGCAATCAAAAGCAAAATTATTTTTTGCAGAACCCTTAAGAGCTAATGACGCTTGTTGTTCTTATCGTTCGGGTAAAATATTTAGTTTGGATGCTAGTCCAAACACAATAGCTGATGGCGTTCGTACCTTTAGTGTTTCAGATTTAACTTTTAAATACTTAAAAGAGTTTGATGGTTTTTTTGAGGTTTTTGAAGAAGAAATAATTTATTGGACTCAATGGTTGACTCATTTGTTGAAATCAAATATTGAACCTAGCTCTGCTTTAGCGATGGCAGCAGCTTTTAAGTGGTTAGAAAAAACACATCTAAAACAACAAAAGATTTTAGTAATTATTTCAGGTGGTAATATTAGCGCACAAACACAAAGATCAATTTGGCAAGAAGATTTTTTGAGTAAAGTACCAAGTTTAAATATGCCGCAAGCAGTCTAACAAAAGGTTTGTATCTAATTGAGTTTTGTAATCTGCTTCATGAAAAGCAAAGCGGATTGTCATCCATTCATCAATTATAAATACTCCGGGTAATGGAAGGTGATAAGAAATATCGCCATTATCTATTGCTGATTCTAAATTGATATCAAGAACCGAGTCTTCGATATTAGAATTTTTATGGATTAATTTGTAATCTTCACTTACGATATTTGCTTTGTCAGATAAAATATCAAAGTTTAAATGATTTCTTTCTTTTGTTTTTATGCAGTTTGCTTGGTCTTCAGGGCAAATAGCAAAAATCTGACTGCCATCTTTGGTGATAATATTGGCAATTTTTTCTAATGATCTTAAGCCTAAATAAGAATATGGGCACCAACCACCTCTAAAAAATTTTAAAATTACTTTGCCTTTTTTAATTTCATCACTAAGTTTAATGTTTTTACCTATAGTATTTTTCAATTGGAAATCAGGTGCTTGATCGCCAATATTGAGAGACTTAGAAATTTGATTAGCCGATTGTAAAAGGTCAATACTTTTTACTATGCGATTAAAAGATTTGTGACTAAGATCTACATCAAGTAGCTTATCTTTTAATTTATCAATTTCGTAATCAAAATCAAAGCGAGTATTATTTCGAGCCAATTTGTTGATCGCCTTCTTTTTTGCAATATCACTGGATTTTTGCTGCATTTCTCACTCCTACTTTTGTATATATAAAGTAAAGTCCCATATGTTTTTTGAGCAAAATTTAATTTAAAAACTTGATATTGATTATCAAATTTTTTTCTAAAGTAAATATGTATATGTAGCAAAGAAATTAGGGAGGCAAGGGATGAATTTATATAATTTTGGGAGTAGAGTATTTTTGCTTAGTGATGATGAAATAGAATGTTTTTTAGCGGTAATCGAAAATGGTAGTTTTAGTGGGGCCGCACTCGCTTTACATAAAGCGCAGTCATCAATAAGTTATACAATCAAAAAACTAGAACAAAAATTAGGTATCGAAATTTTCGATAGAAAAACCAAAGATTTTATTATTACTGATACTGCTCAAACTCTTTATACAAAATTTATCAATATAGTAAAAATTAATAAAGAGATTTTTGAGTTTTCTAATTTAGTAAAAAATGGAATTGAAACTAAACTTAATCTGGCACTAACTGCAGTGACACCAACACCGCTAGTTATTAAAGCACTCAAAAAATTTAATGAGAAATTTCCACAAGTACAAATTGAACTTTTGTTTACAACTTGTGATGAGCCTTTGGATTATTTAGGAACTAATAAAGTTGATTTCGCTATTACTTCTTCTTTGATTAATCACGAAGATTTTGATAGAGCTCAATGGCATATTGTAGAGTTTATGGCTGTTGCTGCGCATGGTCACCCAGCAACTTTTCCGGGAATCTCCGCTGAAGATTTAAATGAGATGACTTATTTAGTTGTTGGTGGTAGAGATACACTAAAGAAAAAACAATCTCAAGGAATGGTTACAGGTGGTAATGTTTGGAATGTTACTGATTTTTTAGTAAAAAAAGAATTGTTAATTAGTGGTTTAGGGTGGGGCTTTATCCCAAGAAAAATTATTGAAAGAGAATTAGAAGAAGGTTTGTTACAACCTATTCGAGCAAAAGCTTTGGTACATAAACGTTTAGATCTAGTAAGGAAAAAATCAAAATATAAAAGTCCGGCAAATATTTATTTGTGGAAATGTTTAACAGAAGTTATAGAAAACAAAGAACAAAATTTTGAACCAAGTTCATATAATTTTATAAATTCAAATTTAAATTAGGCTGAGGGATTTTGCGTCAGCAAAAATTGTTAGTTTATCGGAGTGTTTTGCAATGACATAGCCAAGTCCTGTTGTATCATCTGCAAAAGCATTTTTTAGAGAAAGTGCTTTGTCTTCTCCTGAAATTACCACATAGATTTTTTTAAGATTGGGGTGCTCTAAAATATCAGTGCCAATGGTTACAGCTTCTTGGCAATGATGTTTTGCTTGCATTTCTGGGCTTAAATTGATTTTGCAGGTCTCGCTATTGATAAATTCTTCTCCAATAAAAGCAAAATGTGCATTTTGTGCATCTTGTCCAAGTCCAGCGACAATCACTCTCGGTCCATTACTTTTTAAAAACTCGTCAAAATCTTCAAGCCTTTTTGTATCAATTTCAGTGAAATTGTTTTTGCAAATATTAAAAAGCTTTTTTTGGATAGCTTCGGCAAAAGGTTTTGAATTGTTTTCTGTAACCAGTTCATCAAGGTGTGACAATTTCAGTTGAGGGTGAACTTGTTTTTTGATTTCTTTAGTTTTGGTTTCTTGGGTTGCTACATTAAAAGCTTGAAACTGTGTTTCGGCAAAAAAATCATTTACTTTAGGGTAGATACTTTCCTCAAAGGTATTTCCTGATGGCAGTAAAATTAAGCCTGGTTGTAAAAATTCTTCAAAGAGTAAGTTTGCAACAAAGTCTTCTAGCTCTGTTTTTAGGAAAAAATCTTTGATAATGTTTTGAGCTTTATTCATTTATACAAAATCAGAAAATTTCAAAATTTTTGACTTAGTAAATTTTATAATACTTTCAAGTGCTTTTGAATTTTGCACATATTTTTTTTCTTCACTAATATTATATTGCTCTGAAATTGTCCGTGTCTTAGCAGAAACATAAAAACCTTTGATTTTTATGTTTTTATTGTTCAAATGTTCAAAGCTTATCAAGCTATGGTTGATAGTGCCAAGGTCTGGTCTTGTAACTATTACAGTTTCTAGATTTAATTTTTTTATTAAGTCTGACATTAATTCTTTGTCGTTAATTGGTACTGCAACGCCGCCTGCACCCTCAACAATAATGTATTTGTATTTGTTTTGTAGTTGCAAAAAATCATTTTGAATTTTGTCACTAGAAATTTTGATTTGTTCCAAGCTTGATGCGTAATCTGGAGAAGCCGGAAAGTTTAGAGGATAAGAGCAATAGACATCAACCTTAGCTTCGTTTTTTATTTCATCAAAATCAGTTGGAATACCAGCTTGAATGGGTTTAAAGTAGCAAATTTCTTTTGAGCTATAAATATTATTGTTGAGTAAAAACTTGATCAAACTTTTCGCGAAAAAAGTTTTTCCTACGTCTGTGTCTGTTGCAGTAATAAATAACATTTAAAAATTTGATGGAGTCAAAGCAGCTTCTTGAGCAAGCTCTTGGGCTTCAGGGTGTACTTGATCGATCTTGGCAAACTTATTTAATATTAAGCAAGATATTGAGTCGAAACTTACATTAACCATTGTTCTTGACATATCTAAAACCCGATCAATACTTAAAATCACACCAATAGCTTCAATGGGTAAACCTACGGCTTGAAAAACTACCGCAAGTGTAACGAGGCTGCCATGCGGGATTCCCGGGGTGCCAAAGGTAGCAAGTAAAACCATAAAGACAACAAAAATTTGTTTTTCTAAACTTAAAGGTTCCGGTAACCAAGCTTGAGCAATAAACAAAGTAACTATTGATTCATAAATTGCGGCTCCGTTCATGTTCATTGTTGCACCGAGAGGTATAACAAAACTTGCAACATGATTTGGTACTTTAAAGTTTTTTTCCATTGTTTTTAAATTAACTGGAATCGTAGCCGCTGAACTTGAAGTACTAAACGCTGTGAGCATAACTTCACGCATCTTGCTAAAAAATTCTAGTGGGCTAAAGTCTGTCAAAAAATGTACCGCAAGTGAACCAATAACCAGAAGCATTGTGGCAAGTGCCGCAATGACAGTGAACATAAACCAACTATATTCTGCTATAGAACTTAAACCACCGATAGCAACTGTTTTTACAATTAAAGCAAAAACCCCAAAAGGAGCAAGTTCCATAACCCAATGTGTAATTTGTAAGATTGCATCAAGTGCGATTTGAATTACATCTAATATTTTTTTGCCGCCTCTAACTTTTACAAGCGCGACCGCAAGTATAATTGAAAAGACGATAATTTGAATTAAAGTACCATTTGCAAGTGCTTCAAAAATATTTGAAGGGATCATGCTAAGTAAAATATCTGCTAGGTCATGATTACTTTCAGTAATAAAATGAATATCACCGCTTTGACCTTTATCTAAAACTTTATGTAAATCAATATGATTACCCGGTTTGAGTAAATTGACAAAGAATAAGCCAAAAAATGCGGCAAAAAGCATTTGACCTTTAAATACTAGTAAAGTTGTCAGACCAATTTTGCCAAGGCTTTTTATTGGTAAATGACTGACCCCAGAAATTAAAGAAAGCATGATTACTGGTATGACAATCATTTTTAAAAGTCTCAAAAAGACTTCACCCATCCATGTAATATGGTTAAGTTGTAAAAAACCAATACTTGGATTATCAGCTCCAGCTAAATTATTTAAAGAAAAAAAGTATCCTAAAATTATTCCAAGTACAAGACCAATTAAAATACGCCAATGTAGTTCTAGTTTCATTTATCGTGTTCATTCTAACACTTGTGGATTTTTTTTGAAGATAGGTATTAATTAATACGATTTGGATGTAGTATGATTGTATTTTGCATGAGATTTTTCTTTTTAGTTCTTTTTTTAATTGCAAATCAAGATGCCATTGCTTTTAAAGCTTTTTTCAAACAATATCAAGAGCACCCACGCGCCTTAAAAAAGGCTGATTGCTCGATTTGTCATTTTAATAAACGTGGTGGTGGTAAGCTTCAAGCAATTGGTATTGATTTTGCTGAAGCCGAATATAATATTACTCAAGAAATCATTGATAAATATCCAGAAAAATTTAGGAAATAAGACACTTCGGACCGTGTCATTTTTGTCTCACCTCTTATCTTTTAAAGCTGTGAGTTGCTTAAAGTAACTTTAGGGATTTGTTCAGGCCAAAATCATTTTCTAGAGCTGATTAACTTTTGGGGTGATTTTCCAAACCCACTTTGGCTTGCGCTCATAAAGTATCTAAACGAGTCTTTTATTTCAGGGTTTGGGAAGAACACGCCTAATTTTCAAAAGAAAAATAAATCTAATATTAGTTAGACAAAAATAATACAATTGACAGATTGATTTTACTTAGTCGTGAGACAAAAATGACACGGTCCAAAGTGTCTTAGTCGTGAGACAAAAATGACACGGTCCGAAGTGTCTTATACCATGCTACGTATTTGGCAATTCCTTCTTCAATAAGAGTTTGCGGATTATAGCCTAAAATATTTTTGGATTTAGTAATATCGGCGTAGGTGATTGGAACATCACCAGGAACTGGATCAGCAAATTTGATTTTTGCTTTTTTGCCTAAGTTTTTTTCAATGATTTGAATTAAAGTGTTGACATCTGTTGTATGTGATTCACCCAAATTAAAAATTTCATAGGCGCAATCTAAATCAATCGCTTTTAAGATTCCATCGAGTATATCTTCTATATAGGTAAAATCTCTTTTAGCAGTGCCATCACCGTAGATTTCGATTTCTTGACCTTGATCAATGAGCTTTGTAAATTTACTAATTGCTAAATCTGGTCTTTGACGAGGTCCATAAACTGTAAAAAATCTTAGTGCCACAGTTGGGATTTTGTTTAAGTAATAAAAAGCGTTTAAACGAGCTTCATCAGCGACTTTAGACGCGGCATAAGGGCTAATTGGTTTTGAAACATCTTGCTCTTCATTAAAAGGAACACTATTAACAGCACCATAAACAGAGCTACTTGAAGCATGCACAAATTTTTGTATTTTAAAATCTTTTGCTAAGTTCAAAAGGTTAACTGTTGACTCTCCATTATTTCTAAAATACAAAGAAGGTTTTTGTGTAGAAGGTCTAACGCCTGCATAAGCTGCCAGATTTACAATGTGCGTAATTTGGTTTTGTTCAAAAACTTTTTTGAGAACTTTATAATCACAAAGATCGAGACCGTATAATTTAAAGTTAGCTCTAGTTAATGATTTCACTTCTTCTTGCAAAAAATCATGATCATTGTCGTCGCTATAATCGGCAAAACTTTGATAAGGACTTTTGATTACCTGACATAGACTTTCTAAATCTTGTGCACTAAAAAAATTTTCTAAGTTTTTAAACTTTACCTTAGGGTCATAGTAGTTATTGAAATTATCAACGCCAACAACTTTTACACCCTGAGAATCAAGTGCCTCACAAAGATGTGAACCTATAAATCCTCCTGCTCCAGTAACTAATACGGTTTTTTGCATTTTATGTTTTTAGTTTTTCAGTTTGTAGTTCTTGAATTTTTTCATTGACAACTGCAATGATTTTTTGATGAACTTCTTCAACGCTTAAGCCATCAACTTGTATCATTCTAAACCTTTTTGGATCTTCATTTGCCAAAATTTTATAACCATTACGTACACGCACAAAAAATAATTTATTTTGTGCTTCTAGACGGTCTTTTTTTGCGTCTTTTCTACGTTTTTCTGCTTCGTCATGTGACACCATCAATAAAATTGTCAAATCAGGTTTGATGCCCTCGCAAACCAAGTGACAAACTTTATCTATAGTTTTTGCATCTATGCCTCTTCCAAAACCTTGATACGCAATAGTACTATCGTTGAATCTATCGCAAACAACAGTCTGACCTTGTGCTAACTTGGGTTGTAAAACCTCATGCACAAAATGTGCTCGGTCAGCCAAGTAAATCATTAATTCTGCTTTGTCAGATATTTTTTCTTCTGAATCTAAAACAATACTACGTAATCTTTGTCCAAGATCAGTTTCACCCGGGTTACGAGTGAAAAACCAACCCAAATTATTTTCCTCAGCATATTTCTGCAGGAGCTTTACCTGAGTCGTTTTACCAGCTTTATCGGGACCTTCAAATGTTATAAACAAAATATTGTTTCTCTAATTACTCTTCTCTTTCAACTTTAATTGTAACTTCAGTTTCGATTTTTGAACCTAAACTAATTTTAGCTTTGTGTTGTCCAAGAGCTTTGATAGCTTCATTTATTGTAATGTTTTCTTTGCTTAAAGCAAGAGAGAACTCTTCGCTCACTGCTGCAGCGATTTTTTCTTTTGTGATAGCACCAAATAATTTTCCGCTTTCACCAGCTTTTGCGCTAATACTAACTACAGCATCTTCGCCAATTTTATCTTTTGCAGCTTCAGCGTTTTCTTTTCTTTTTTGCGCTTGCTCTTCAATTAAAGCTTTTTTAGCTTCAAAAACTTTCATATTAAAAACATCTGCAACGACAGCAAGACCTTTTGGTAATAAAAAGTTTCTAGCAAAACCCGGTCTTACTTTCACTAATTCTCCAGCTTTTCCAGCTTCTGAGTCTTCGGTTAATATTAAATTTATTGTACTTGACATTGTTTTTTTCCTTAAATGAATGACAAAAGCTAATTGTATCATGTATGACGCTTTGAAGATGTTTAAGAAAATCTATGGAAACCTGATAGAATATTGCCCTTGTAAGGAGAATATTAATAAATCATGACTGGAAAAACACACGCAAAGGATTTTGCTGCGCTTACGTTGGCTGTTGCTTTTGCTTATGCCTCATTTGGAGCTATCACTAATGTTGCAGGAGCCATAATACCTAAAATCAGAGATACTTACCAAGTCTCTGCGACTTTGTCTTCGGTTTTGGCCGCTACTTTTTTTATTGCATATGGAATCACCTCGATACCTTGGGGGATTTTTATGGAAAAACGCAACAAGAAAAATACACTAATCATAAGTTCAATAATTACGACTGCAGGTGTTGCTTTGTTTGCTTTGGTACCTGGCTTTGCTCCAAATATGTTTGCCATGTTTCTTTGTGGCGTTGGAATCACTGGAATTCAAGTTGCTTTGAATCCTTTGGTCGCCGAAATTTCTGATCCTGAAAAATATTCTCGTAACTTAACTGCTTTTATGGTGATTAACGGTTTGGGTAGTTATGCCGCTCCTCAATTAGTTACTCTAATGAAAAATTTAAATCAACCATGGCAGTTAACTTATTTGGTTTTTACTGTACTTGCGGTTGTTATGACTCTGGCAGTCGCTTTTCCTAAATACCCTCAAGAACAAAAAACAGAAAAAAAATCAAGCGAAGAAAATTTGACGCTTGAGCTTTTGACACAAAACCCTTTGATTTATTTATATGCTCTTGGAATTTTTCTTTATGTTGGTGTTGAGGTGGGTGTTGCTAACACAATTGGTTTTTACTTAGAAGATAAATTACATATCTCAAATGTTTTAGGTGAGGGAGCTGAATTAGCAAAAAATAGTGCTATTGGTAATTATTGGTTAGGTTTATTAATTGGTAGGTTACTAGGGTCTTTTGTTTTGGATAAAGTAAAAGGCAAATATGCAATTATGGGGTATATTTCACTTGCTGCTATATCTCTTTATGTTGCAACTTTAGGTGATTTAAAACAAGCTCTGATTGCTTTTCCTGCAGTTGGCTTTTTTATATCGATAATGTTTCCAACAATTTATTCGACCTGTACTAATGCTTTTGACAAAAAATATTCGTCTGCGATTTCAGGGATTTTGTGTACTGCAATTATTGGTGGTGCTGTAATTGGACCTGCAATTGCTTATGTTGCAGAAAAGACACAAGCCGCCGATGCGCTTGTGCCTAACTGGGATACAGGCTTGCTTGTAGCTTTTGCTTGTTATGCTTATATATTTTGCGTAGGCTTTTTCAGTAAAAAATAATTAATGGGCGTGCTTCCAAACCCGTAATAAGTAACTCGAGTCTTTAGATTTGGGCATAAGTAGGGTTTGCTTAGACACGCCTAACAAAAGAATCAAACACCGTCGCTTAGTTAGCATCACTGTTATTGCTTGAATTTAAAGGGTTTTTAATATTTAAACTTTTTAGCTTTATCAATAACGTAGTCTAAGTCTGCATAACTATGTGCGTCACTCATGAAGCCAGCTTCAAAAGCAGATGGCGCCAAGTAAACACCTTCAGCAAGCATATGCAAATAAAATTTTCTAAACTTATCTAAGTCTATAAACGCTTGCGCATCTTCAAAACAATTAATTTCTGCTTTTGCAAAAAAGAAACCAAACATACCCCCTGCATAACAACTTTGAATATCTTCATCAATTTCTTTTAATGCATCGCTTAAATATTTTGCTTTTTCTTCAAGCTCTGTATAAAAGTTTGGTCTTTGAATTTGTTTTAAGCACTCAAGCCCAGCTGTCATGGCAAGCGGGTTTCCGGAGAGTGTACCAGCTTGATACATTGGACCTAGTGGCGCTACCATAGACATGATTTTTTTTGAAGCTCCATAGGCTCCCACGGGAAGCCCACCACCAATGATTTTGCCCAAACAAGTTATGTCTGGCATAACATTGTATTTTTCTTGTGCGCCACCAAGAGCTACTCTAAAGCCGGTCATTACTTCATCAAAAATCAACAAGGCATTGTTTGCTTTGGAAATTTCTCGAAGTTTTTTTAAGAAATTATTTTTTGGTAAGATGCAACCTGAATTGCCAACTACTGGCTCTACAATAATTGCAGAAATCTGATCTTTGTTTTCTGCAAATGTTTTT
This sequence comes from bacterium, assembly GCA_038146805.1. Lineage (GTDB taxonomy): Bacteria > Cyanobacteriota > Vampirovibrionia > LMEP-6097 > LMEP-6097 > CAIYXB01. The sequence goes on from JAYQSH010000005.1 coordinate 961,009, forward strand.
TCTAAGGCTTCTATATTATTAAACGGAACCAAGACAGTGTTTGCTGTTGCTTCTTTGGTTACTCCGGGACTATCAGGCAAACCTAAAGTAAGAACACCAGAACCTGCTTTGACCAAAAGAGAATCAATATGCCCGTGGTAACAACCAGTAAATTTGATGATCTTTATCTGTTGAGGATTGTTTTGGCTTGTGAAAGCTCGCGCTAATCTAATTGCAGACATAACAGCTTCAGTGCCAGAGTTGACAAAACGTAGCATCTCAATACTTGGAACTAGTTTGACAACCTCTTGTGCCATAGTATTTTCGATTTGGGTAGGAGCTCCAAAGCTAGTCCCATTTTCAATAACAGTTTTAAGAGCATTTTCAATTTGTAAATTACGATGCCCTAAAATCATCGGACCCCAAGAACCCACAAAATCAATATATCTGTTATCGTCTTCGTCCCAGATATAAGCGCCTTGTGCTTTTTTGATAAAAGGAGGTTGACTATCAATTGCCCGAAAAGCTCTGACTGGCGAGTTTACACCACCGGGTAAAAGTGTTTGTGCGATTTTAAAAAGTTCAGTTGAGTTTTTACGATTAAGTTTGGTACTTGTCATGCAACAGATTATAGCAAGCACAAACAAAAAAAAAGAGTAAGCTCTTTTGCCAAGAGCTTACTCTAAAAAATTTTTTTAAATGCAATTAAGCTGTTGCTTTAGCAGTAACGTAATCAATCGCTGCTGCGACAGTAGTAATTTTTTCAGCTTCCTCATCTGGAATTTCAACTCCAAACTCGTCTTCGAAAGCCATAACTAACTCAACAGTGTCAAGTGAATCAGCACCTAAGTCAGTTGTAAAGCTTGATGATTCTTTGATCTCATCTTCACCAATACTAAGTTGACCAGCTACAACTTTTTTTATTCTTTCAAATACATCTTCGCGATCCATAGTAATTACTTTTTCCTTTTAATTTTAAAGCAGTTTAATTGCTTTTACCCATTTTATCCAACCCGAAAATTTAGAATACTACATAAACAAGCCACCATCAACCTGTATTACTTGTCCGGTAATGTAGTTTGCAGAACCCGCTAAAAAAAGTGCTGTATCTGCAATATCTTTTGTATTACCAAAGTCACCAAGTGGTATGTTTTCTTTATATTTATTTTGTACTTCTTCTGGTAATTCGGCGGTCATTTCTGTTGATATAAAGCCCGGAGCAATTGCGTTTACTCGAATACCACGACGTCCATATTCTTTGGCGAGTGCTTTGGTAAAACCAATCATACCCGCTTTTGAACTTGCATAGTTTACTTGTGCAGGGTTACCATGCAATCCAACAACACTGGTCATATTTATTATCGATCCAGATCTTTGTTTTGACATAGCTTTGATAACTGGTTGACAAATATAAAAAAGAGAATTTAGATTGGTATCAATTACAGCATTCCATTCTTCTTCTTTCATTCTCATGAAAAGTGTATCTTTAGTGATTCCTGCATTATTAATCAAAACATCAATGCGACCTTTTTGCGCTAACACAGAATCAATTAAATTTTGAATATCTGTTTTTTGTGATAGATCACAAGACATATAACTAATTTTTAAATCTGGATTTTCATTTGCGGTTTTGATTTCTTCTGGCACATTTGAGCTTGCAGAGCGGCCAGTGATAATTAAATCAGCTCCTGCCAAAGCAAAAGCTTCCGCAATACTTTTGCCGATTCCCCGAGTACCCCCAGTAATGATGACTATTTTGTCTTTAACTTGCATTAAATTTCCTTTTTCTTGGCTTTTTTCTAGTGTTTTCATGATTTTTATAATAGCAAATACAAAAAGGGCAATTAAGTATTGACAAGTGTGCCAATGGGTGATATTATTTTGAGCATGAGTGGCGCAAATTTACAATTATATAGAAAATTCCCTTTGGAAAACAATAGTTTAACAAGGCACGATATTGAAAATTCACCCTGATGATTTAAAATCATCAGGTAGATTGCTTAAAAGCCTTAATCGCGTAGATTCACATCTAGCCCCTGGGTTCTAATAATGAACGATCTGTTTTTTAGCCCGCAAGAATAAAAAATGGGCATACATTTTGTTTTAAATTTGGCATATTGCAAATTTAGAAGATTCGACCCTCTCAAAATTTAGGGCATTGTTAGTCAGTGTTTTTACCCTTATGAGTATAGGTATGATTCAGCATCAGGTATTTTAGAAGCCACTGTGGGTGAAGGCTTTAAGATTGATTTGAAAAATTCTTTTGGGTATTTAGATCAAGCCATTCGCAGTTTTAAACAACCTAATGGCTTTGCCAATAAGCTTTTAGCCAAATCTTTTTTTGCAGATTCAAACACTGAAGAGCAAAGAATACAGAGAGAATATGATCAATCTATTCGAGATTACAAGCAAACAAAAAGAGGAGATAGTTTATGAAGATTACTAATAGAGCTCCAGAAATTATAATAACCAGGTCTGGTCCTGAGAAGCCTGAACCAATCATGTTTTATGAAGTGCAACCCCCGAATGATGCTACTCAAACAGTTTGATTTTGCATGATCTTAAAAATAAGCAATACATTGATATACCAGTGCAAGACGGTAGCGTGCGATTGAAAAGAGTTGATGAATCAAATGTGCAAATGCCTGAAGATCTAATTTATATAAAATATAAATTTATATCAGAAAAAGAAATTTTTTAAATGATTTGTTGGTTTTATTTGTCATGGCTATTGTTTAATGAATAATCATTATCATCTTTTTCTTCAAACGCCCAATGCAAATTTATCTAAAATAATGAAATTTATTAATGCTAGATACTTTCTCAATAAATATCCTAATAGGGATAGTCACGTATTTAAAGGACGCTATAAAAGAAAATTGGTTCAAACTGATTTATATTCACTGCAACTAAGTCGATATATTTTAATCCTGTAAAAGCAGGCATTGTTAAACATCCTCATGAATGGAAGTGTTCTAGTTACAATGCATTAATTGGTTTAACGGCTTCGAATAGATTCCTAAATAAAGTGGAGCAGCAATTTTCAAAAATAAAAACAGGCTAAAGAAAAGATGATTGAATATACTTACGAGGATATAAGTTGTTTTGGAACCCAGATGATTACTCATGTCTTTCGAAAGAATTCTTACATCGCATTATAAATCAACATATTGATACAAGTAAAATTAACCATAGGATTATTGCAGCAAGTTGAATATATCAAAAATCAAAAACCGGAATATGTGTGGGCAAAGAGAAGCTTAATTTGGAAGCAAAAATGAAAATCAGTGTTTAATAAAATTAATTTGAGCTTCAAATGGTTATTTTTGAAATCGAAAATTTTTCAAAGAGTGTAAAATCAGTAATAAAATTAGAAGTCAAATGGATTTGAAATAAATTTTGTCCTTTGACCGTCTACGACCCCGATAATTCAAGCCAAAAAAAAGCAGCTTAATTAATACTGCTTTAAAGCTCTTTGAATATCTAGATTCACTTGTCGTTTTTTTAGACTTTCGCGTTTGTCACCTTTGTTTTTTCCTTGAGCAAGATGCAATAAAACTTTTGCTTTGTTTTTTTTAAAAAATATTTTTGAGGCAACCAAAGTTTGATTGCTCTTTGCAATTTCGTGAGATAGTTTATCGATTTCGATGCGGTTGAGCAATAATTTGCGTACCCTATCAGCTTGGTGATTATTGCGGTTGGCATGTTTGTATTCGCTAATATGACAATTAAACAAAAAAACTTCGTCGTCAATAATTTTGGCAAAAGCACCTTTCATTTGTGCATTACCCAATCTTAGAGATTTTACCTCTGAGCCTTGTAAAACAATGCCAGCGATGATATCTTTGCCGAGGTTAAAATCAAAACCTGCTTTTTTGTTGCGTGCAACTGTTGCTGAGCCAGACTTTGTTTGCGCTTTTAATTGTTCCGCTTTTTTCTTTTTTTTTGCAATTTGTTTTTTTGCTCTTCCCATGATTAAGTGCTTAGGCTTATTATCTCATAAGCATTCAAGCTCGCGAATAATTTAGCTCTTGCCAAAGTGCCATTAGCGGCGCAATTCTTATTTCTGATCTTTAGTTTGTTAAATTAGGTGAAATCTCTAAGTTTTATAAATATTTTCAGTGGTAAAATATAAATATGGCAGACACTAAAAAAACTGTAAAATTTAGAGTGAAAAGACAGGCAAAGCCTGATTCTAAAGCACATTATGATGAATTTGAAGTGCCTTATGAACAGGGAATGAATGTTATTTCTTTGTTGATGGCAACAAAAGAACATCCTAAAACAGTTGATGGTAAAGATGTTGAGCCAGTTTGCTATGAATCTGGTTGTCTAGAAGAGGTTTGTGGTTCTTGTACTATGGTGATCAATGGTAAAGTACGTCAGGCTTGTACTGCTTTGGTAGATAATTATGATTCGATGATTACACTTGAGCCGATGTCTAAGTTTCCTGTGCGAAGAGATTTGATTGTTAATCGTTCTAATATGTTTGAAAATCTTAAAAAAGTTAAAGCTTGGATAGAAGTTGATGGAATCTATGATCAAGGAGAGGGTCCTAAGGTCAGTCCTAAAATTCAAGAACAAAATTATATTTTGAGTCGTTGTATGACTTGTGGATGTTGCTTAGAGGCATGTCCGCAATTTACAAATGACAATGCTTTTGTCGGTGCGCAAGTGATTTCACAAGCAGTTTTATTTAACAGCCACCCTAATGGTAAAAACACAGCCGCTGAGAGAACTCAGGCATTGATTGATAATGGATTGAATAATTGTGGAAATGCGCAAGCTTGTGTTAAAGCATGTCCAAAAGAGATTCCATTAACGGAGTCTATTGCAAGAGCGAATGGTATGGCGACAGTGCATAGCGTTAAATCGATGTTGCGCTAAGTGAGACACTTCGGACCGTGTTATTTTTGTCTCATTTCTAATCTTTTAAATATATAGGCTTTTAATCTGCTCTTTGTAGCTTGTTTCACTGCGTGAAACTCACTAAGCGGCGGTGTTTGATTCTTTTGTTAGGCGTGTCTAACCAAACCCTACTTATGCCCAAATCTAAAGACTCGAGATACTTATTACGGGTTTGGAAGCACGCCCTTTATCAATCCAGATACTTTTGGTTTAAGATAAGAGGTGAGACAAAAATAACACGGTCCGCAGTGTCTTAAGTTTTTAACTTATAATTTTAGTGTTGTTTAATTCAGTAATTATTTTTTTGGCACCTTGGCTAATTGGTTTTTTGTCTTTTTTACTTCTACCAATTCTTGCTAGTTTATTTTTGGCATTTACTCGTTTTGATGGTTTGAATATGCCTAGTACAATTGGACTAGCAAATTTTGTGACAGCTTTTCACGATCCGGTTTTTTGGGCGTCATTAAAAATCACTTTTATTTTTGCTTTTGTTTCTTTGCCACTAATGACGGTACTTGCTATTGCTATTGCCATGTTACTCAAACAAAAATTAATTGCTAAAAGTTTTTTTAAAATAGTTTTTTATGTGCCAAGCATTATCCCGATTGTTGCATCTAGTGTGCTTTGGACATGGATTTTTAAGGCGGATAACGGCGTTTTAAACCAATTTATTACAAATTGCGGCGCTATGGTTGGTTTAAATATAAAAACGCCTCTGTGGCTCGCAGATCCAAATTGGGCTTTGCCTGCCTTGATTTTGATGAGTATTTGGTCAATTGGAAATCCTATGATTATTTACCTAGCGGGCTTACAAAATATCCCACAAAGTTTATACGAAGCCGCTGATTTAGATGGCGCTGGTACTTGGGCTAAGTTTTGGCATATTACGATACCGGGGCTTATGCCAACAATATTTTTTAATTTAACAATAGGGCTTATTCAGGTTTTTCAGTATTTTGTACCTGCTTTTGTCATGACCTCGGGGGGACCGCAAAATGCCACTATGTTTTATTCGCTTTATACTTATCAATTAGCCTTTGATGATTTTCGTTTTGGCTATGCGAGCGCTCTTTCATGGATTTTATTTACGATTATTGTTTTTAGCACTTATGTGCTTTTTTCTTTAAAAAAATAAGATATTATCCTATGTTATCTCATATTATTTAATATTATCTTCTTGTGCTTGATTGTAAATCAGTTTATCTGTAAAAGAAGAAAAACATAATGGTCTGAAAATTTCGCATGAAGCCCAGGACAAAGAAGATCAGCATTGTTTATCAAAAGATATGAGTCAATATATTCTTGATAAAACAGATGATTTTTCTGATCAACAATTTTTTTCAAAACTTATTATGGGCGTGCTTCCAAACCCGTAATAAGTATCTCGAGTCTTTAGATTTGGGAATAAGTAGGGTTTGGAATCAGTCCCATTATTGCTCCAATAAAAAAACAATGCAAAGACTTAGTAACAAAATTTCCTCTACTAGCTTTTAGAGCACATATGGGGCTTTGGACTTGTCAAAAAACTGAATCAAGATTCTATAACTGATGTGACTAAAGAACATTTCCAAAAACTTCAATAAATCTATAAAGAAATTCTAATGTAAGCTAATAAAGGTATTGAAAATGTAAAAATTTGTACTAATCACCAATATATTTGTCTGTTAAAACAATTGAAAAAAGATACGTTTAATGAAAAGGAACGGGAATCTTTGAGGATACAAGATTTACTAGATATATTAAATTGTTATGCGTTGAGCAATTACAGAATACTGACGATCACAATAATTATAATATTTTCATTGAGAAATTAAATAATTTCACCAGACTTTAGCTTTAACAATAGCAGGATTGCTAAATATGGATTTTGCTTTTTCAAAAAAACTGCAGCTACTTTTTATTCAGTTGCTGCAGTTAACGGGGGTATGTACTGACGTAACACTTTCTATAAGCCCAGGGTCATGAAAATAGAGGCCAGTCTAAAAGTTGAAATTTTAGATATTATTATCAATCAAATGGTCTAGAAGCCTTATAAGACGTTATAATTGCTAATTATGCTGACAGACATGAAATCTAAATTAGTCCAAAAGTACGATAAAGTTTTAGAAATATTCACCGATTTTAGTGAATTCCAAAAAGATTTTTTAAATAAATATAATGAAATTCAAGAGCTTTTAGAGGCGGCAAGTCAAGATAAAGAGGGTTTGTCCTACTATAAATGGCTAAATTTTCAATATTTGCATGAAATTAATCAAAAAACAATCGCAATGACAAAAAAAATCAAAGCGAAAAAAAATATAAAAAATATTTTTGTAATTGGAATGGGTGGATCTGGAATTAATTCTTTGGTCTTAAAAAATGGCCTTTATGAGTTCTCAAATCAAAAAAGACCTTATAAGTTTTTAATACAAAACAATTTAGATCCGGTTTCTTTACTAGCTCGGCTTGATGAGATAGATGAAAGTTTTCATCAAACATTTTTTGTGGTTATCACCAAATCAGGTGGTACAGACGAAGTGAGGCGTAACTTGTTGACAATTTTAAATCACGCGCAAAAGAAAGATGATTTTGATATTACTCAATTTGCAGAAAATTTATTGTTTATTACAGAGCCAGAAAATCCTCAAAAAGAAAATTTTATTCATAAATTAAGAGCCGAAATCAAAGAACTTGCTGATTTTGATGTGCCTTACCTTGAAAATGACCCGAATATTGGCGGTAGATTCTCAATGTTTAGTCCTGTTGGTATGTTTAGTGCTGAAATGATGGGCTTAGATTCTGAGGCTTTGATTAATGGTGCGCAAAGAGCCTTTGAAAATTTCAAATCTGGTAACCAAGCGTTTTTTGATTTGGCAACCCTTGATATTTACTTGGCGAGAAAATCTTTTAGTACAAGATATAGTATGGTCTACGCCGATTCTTTAGAGGCTCTTAACAAATTTAGGGCGCAATTAAAAGGGGAGTCTCTAAACAAAGATGGTATTGATGCCACTATTCATGTGCCCGGAATTGGTACGGTGAATCATCATTCGGATTTGGAGTTGTTGTTAAAGAAAAACAATGGCGTGATTTTGGAGCAGGTCTTTTTTGCGCTGCCGTTGCGAGATCACCAAAACAAAGCTAGTTTGGAAGCTTTCAAAGATTTAGAGGGTCAGAGTAATTATGAGGCATTGAGAAAAAATCATATAGAAGCTCTAGCCAATTATATGCTTGAGAACAAAGCTCCGGTTATACAAACTATTTTAGAGAAGCAAGATGAAGAATCAATAGCTGAATTTTGTATGCAAGATATGCTTTTGACTGTTATTCAAGCTGGTTTGCAAGATGAACTCGGAAAAACAGAAAAACAAGATTTGGTGATTAGGCAGTGGGAAGTCGAAAGATACAAAAAATCTGCTAAAAAGTAATCATCGTGCCAGGCACAAAGACCACATTTTTTCTAGGTGCTGTTAATAAATTTCAAGAACAAGGTTTTTGAGTACCTAGATTTATGGGCGTGCTTCCAAACCCGTAATAAGTATCTCGAGTCTTTAGATTTGGGCATAAGTAGGGTTTGGTTAGACACGCCTAACAAAAGAATCAAACACCGTCGCTTAGTGAGTTTCACGCAGTGAAACAAGCTAAGCGTAAGGTCGTTTGTGGGACTGATTTCTGACCCCATTTGCTAGTGATTTTAACATTTCACTGTATTTTAAAATTCAAAATGGGGTTTGGAATCAGTCCCAAAATGGGATTTTAAAAAATTAATTGAGCATAAAAACACGTGCAAGCTCTCATAAACAAACTCATCTTGACATTTGCAAAAGATCTAATACAGGAGTTACGCGATTGCCTAATTTGTCAGTAATTTAATAAGTATTACGGCCACTTTTTTGAATTAAATACGTCTAAGACTACATGAGACAACAAAAATGTAGCTTAGATTTGTACGTTGAGTTTTTAATAGCTTCACAAAAGCAGTATTCTTGTAGTGAGTTGGAAAAAGTTAGTCCAGATGAAACAATGGCTCATGATTCAGTAAATAGATGGCTGAATAATTCTGAATTTTCTCCAGAAGACCTTTGGTCTCAGGTAGAAGAAAAAATTAATATCAATGAAGGTTACTTAGCATTTGATGATACTTTGCTTGAAAAACCATATGCTAAAAAAATTGAACTAACCAAGTGGCAATGGAGTGGCAAACATCATGCCGTAAAGCAAGGTATCGGTATCGTAAATGCTCAGTGGGTTGACCTAGATGGCATAGCTTTACCAGTAGACTACCGAATCTACAACAAAGAAGGTGATGATAAAACCAAGAATGATCATTTTAGAGATATGTTAGATATCGCTGAGCAACGAGGTTTCAAGCCAAGTTATGTACTGATGGATAGCTGGTATGTGTCAAAGGAAAATTTAAAAGCAATACAAGCTAAAGGCTGGAACTTTGTTGCTGACATAAAATCAAATCGCAAGATTAGTGAGGTGAAAGGAGTTTGGATTAGAGTTGACGAACTAGAGTTGAACAATTCCAAACCGAAATGCAACTTTTAAGGATTTAGCCGAAATGTAGTAAATACAGGAGGCTGATATGTCATTTAAATATAAGGGTCACTTGACCTGGGAAGAAGTAGTTAGAATTGAGACATTGCTAAATCAAGGTCTTAATCCAGCAGAAATAGCTGTTGTCATAGGAAGAAATAAATCAGTTGTCTACAGATGCGTAAACAATAACTCTGTTGATGGTGATTTTGTTGCTGAAGAAGCTTGGCAGTTAATGCATGAAAGAAAAAGAACTGCAAACCATCATCCTAGAATTATTGATGAAAGCTTACTTGAAAACTTCGTTATTGAAAAAATTACTTCTTACCATTCTCCAGAGCAAATTGCTGGGATATGGACTGAAGAGTGCAACGAAGCTTTATCTCATCAAACCATATATACATGGCTACAAACCAAAAGACCTGATTTAATAAAAATTTACTTGAGAAGAAAAGGTAAAAAATATCGTAAGAAAAGGACCACCCCAGAATTCATTGTTGATAAAAGATCAATTGATGAAAGACCGATAGAAGCCAATGAGAGGCTTGAATTTGGTCACTGGGAAGGCGACACTATGATAGGTGCTCATGGTAAAAAAGAATGTATTGTTCTTAATCTAGAAAGAAAAAGTGGTCTTGTCTTAGCTAAAAAGTTACCAAACAAAAAAGCTGAATCAGTTTTAAAAGCTACTGAAGAATATTTTAAAGAGATACCAGAAGAACTTAGGATTTCAGTTACTTACGATAACGGAACAGAGTTTGCAAAGCATAAAGAAATTGAAGAAAAGACAAAAATGACGGTGTATTTTGCTAAACCATACAGCCCTTGGCAAAAAGGAAGTATTGAGAATCTCATAGGACTTTTAAGGCAATTCATTCCAAAAGGCACTGATCTAAATACCCTTTCAGAGGAAGATCTACAGCACTATATTCATCTTTTAAACACTAGACCCAGAAAAAGGCTAAAATGGAAAACACCTTTAGAGGTATTTCAGGCTCAAATCAAGCAGAGTTGCAATTGATATTGGAATCCATCGTTAGCAGAAAGACAAGTTAAGAAAGTTTGGCTAAAAGACTTTGGTCCAATATTAGTGTGCAAGAGGACTCTCAAAGACGGGAAGATAAGGTACTTAATAACTAACGAGTTGGACTTAGATGACTGGGATAATTTTATTGGTCATGCTAAAACTCGCTGGTTTATTGAGACCATGCACCGAGGACTTAAACAAGTCTGTGGACTTGAAAAGTCATATATGCGAAAAGCTCAAGCGCAAAAGAATCATATATTTTGTGCTTTTTTAGCTCTGATCAAGCTGGAATACTTTAGATTCAAAGAGGGTACAAGTTGGTATCAACAAAAATGGGAAATAGTTAGAGAAGCTGTGCAGTTACACCTAAGTCAGGCAATCGCGTAACTCCTGAACAGTTCTTGCCTTTGTTGTCTCTAAAAAACGGGTAATCCAATCCGCAGTATTGTGAATAGGATTGCGTCTACTAAATTGCCGAGAAGCAGAATCACGAATTTCTTCAGGAAGTGGTTTATTTAAAAGTTCTTTGACTGTGGTATTAGAATATTCTGCAAGTATTTTTAGTATCTTTATTCTATTTTGCAAGTCCGCCTTATTTGCTATAATGGAATTTCTATTTCTACGCTTATTTGTAGGATTATTACGTAGCTCGTACGTAGTTGTGAAAGTATCATTATCAGTACAAGGTTTGATAAATAAAATTGGTAATAATTTATTTAATAACTTTTTATCAATAGGTATTATTTTACGCTTAGATTCTTCATTTATAACTTCGAAGAAATCAACATCAGCTGTCTCGAAAGCTTTAAGTAGAGATTCTTTGCTAACTTTTGCTCCTTTTCTAATGAGCATACGTACAACTTCCAACTTTCTTTTATTTGAGAAAGCTTGACCATCTATGTGAGGATCATATTCTGGAAAAAGGTACACAGCATCCAAGAGGTTATATTCATAATATTTGCCGTTATACTGTCCTTTTGCAATTTGCTCATCTGGTTTTAAACTAGGTTTCTTAAGCTGTTCTATAACCCAAGGGTAATCTTTAAAAATCAGCCCAAGCTGCAACGGAGTAAAACTAAGAGGTTTTTGAGACCTACTTTTTTTACCGCGATGGTTGATATAGCTATCATTTAACCTAGCCCTATGGTTTATATCTGCACCTTCTGCAACACATTTTTTAATCTCTTCATAACCTTGATTGACCAATGTTTCTAAATATCCAGGTTTTTCCCCTTGCCTAGTTTGACTAGAACGCCATTGTATTATACTAGGAGATGCTACCGTATATATTCTTTTATAATTAATGATTTCAGAACTGACATCAGCAAGTACTTGATTCATAGAGTCATTTAATGTATTTATATCTACTGGTGTTTCTGTATTCTGTTCTGTATTTAAAGCTTGAATAACGGGAGCAAGTTGTTTACTTAAATAATTTCCAAGACCTTGCCAATCAGGGTTAGATTTTCTTTTCCTCGGATAGAGTTTATTCATACCTTTATTCAAAATGATACCCAAAAAGTTTCTTACTTGAGCCGGCAAACCGTTAGTACGTTTAGACACATAATTTGCAAATACTTGTGCATCCTCTCTTTTAATTCCTTTAGCTAAATCTCTCCAAGAATCTATCCAACTAAATGATTCTCTCCAAGAATCCATCCATTCAAATAAAGATTGCCAATTTAATTGTTTTTCATTATTACTAGCAAGATTTATTAGACCTTGGTGTAAAACACTCTTTAAATTATCTCCAACAGTTTCAGTTGAACTGTCTTTTGTTTTAAGAAAACTATAAAGGTGGCTCGATAGGTGATTTCTTGCGAGCCTAAAAGAAGGGTCATTAACTAATAATACATTTGACATGTAACTATGTTAACATAACCAGCACTGTGATTGGCAATTTCCAATTTCTAGCTTAATTTTTTTGATGAACTCATAGATTCATTGATAATCCAAGCTTATTCAAATTTTAAAATTTAATGAAATTTTCTAAATCTGAAACCATTAAGATTATGAATTCGGCGTGTTGAAGCAGGAAAAATTAATTCCCTAAAACTTGATTTTGCCCAGATTTAAATTACATTAATTTTGCGAAATACTATAAATTTCAAGAACAAGGTTTTTGACTACCTAGATTTATCAGGTCTTTGTGAAAATATAACTAATCAATATCTCAGAGAAGAAATGAGACAAAAATGACACGGTCCGCAGTGTCTTATTATTAAAGTGCTCTGGTTTTGATTTCTTGATTTATTTTTTCTATAAAATCATTTACGGACATTTCAGTTTGACTATCACTGCGGCGATGTCTAACATTTACTTTGTCGTTTTCCATCTCTTTATCGCCAATAATCAACATATAAGGAATTTGTTTTTCCTGTGCGTCTCTAATTTTGTAGTTCATTCTTTCTGACCTTAAATCAGATTTGCTTCTGATGCCTTCTGCGATAAGTTTGTTTTTGAGTTCTTGCACATATTCATTATGTTTATCTGCAATCGGAATCAACATTACTTGATCTGGTGCAAGCCAAGTCGGAAATGCACCTGCAAAGTGCTCAGTAAGTACCATTGACACTCTCTCCAAAGAACCAAAAATTGTCCTATGAATCATTACAGGTCTTTGTGCCGAGTTATCAGCCGCAACATATTCCATCTCAAATCTTTCTGGTAAATTAAAATCTAATTGGATTGTAGCTAGTTGCCAAGTTCTACCAATTGCATCTTTCACTTTAAAGTCAATTTTTGGACCATAAAATGCACCATCACCTGCATTGATCTCAAAATTTGCACCAAGCTCGCTGAGCGCTTTTTTGAGTCCATCTTCGGCAAATTGCCAAAGCTCGTCATCGCCGATTGCTTTTTCTGGACGTGTTGAAAGTTCAACTTCAAATTCTAGACCTAAAGTCGAATAAATTTTTTCAATTAAGTTATAAACACCTTTGATTTCATCAATATATTGATCACGCGTACAAAAAATATGTGCATCATCTTGTGTAAAACCACGCACCCGCGCCAATCCGTGAACGGCACCAGAAGCTTCATTACGATATACCGTACCCATTTCAGCCATACGCACAGGCAAGTCTCTATAACTATGTTTTGAATCTTTATATATCAAAACATGAAAAGGACAATTCATTGGTTTTAAAATATATTCTTGTTCGTCAACACTTAGTGAGTACATGTTTTCTTTGTAAAAATTATTATGTCCAGAAGTATCCCAAAGTTCAGATTTTGCGATATGAGGAGTAACTACAAACTCATAGCCAGCTTTTCTATGTAATTCTTTCCAAAAACTTTCAAGTTCGTGACGCACAGTTGCTAATTTTGCATGCCAAAAAATCAAGCCTGCACCCGCTAAATCATGTGTAGAAAACAGATCCATAGTTTTTGCAAGTTTTCTATGGTCGCGTTTTTCAGCCTCTTCTTTTTGTTTTAAAAATTGTTCTAATTCTTTTTCGTCCCAACAAACAGTGCCATGCACTCTTTGCATAACATCGTTTTCTTCTTTACCGCGCCAATATGCACCTGAAACATTTGTGAGTTTTAAGGCTTTGATGAATTTGGTATTAGGTAAATGCGGTCCTAAACAATGATCAGACCAAACTTTTTGTCCGTTGTTGTCCACAAAATAGTATTCCGTTGGATTGTCATCTTTATGCTCTTCTAAAAGCTCCGCTTTATAAATCTCGCCGTTGTTTTTGTATTCAGTAAGCTTTTCATCAACATTGCTTACGCTTTCTTTGACAAGTTTGTAAGCACCAGAAGCAAACTTTTTCATTTCTTTTTCTATATCCAATAAATCTTCATCACTGATTTTATGATCATCGATTTTAAAGTCATAAAAAAATCCATTTTCGGTGGCTGGTCCAACTCCAACTTTTGCCTTTGGATATTTTTTTTGGACTACAGCCGCCAAAATATGAGAGGTTGTATGTCGCAAAATCTCATAACTCTTGCGCTCTCCAGCAGTAACGATTTTTACTTCATCACCGTCTTTAAGTACATAAAACAAATCTTGTAACTCACCATTAATATCGAGTGCTACTGCTTTTTTTGCAAGCCCTGGTGAGATTGATTTTGCGAGGTCTTCACCTGTACTGCCTTTGTCTATTTCTTTTGTCGAACCATCTGGTAGTTTTATCGATATTTTTATTTGCGTTGTCATGATTTATAAATAGGGGTTGTAATTTTCTGAGTTTGTTTTTTGTTGTATAGGTTGTGCTTGCTGCATCGTAGGTTGCTGTTGTGCATAAGGATCAGCAAAGCCACCACTTGGCGCCGTACCAAAATCAGATCCGTGCTGTTGTATAAAACTTGGTGCAGGAGCCTGAATTGCTGTTGCACTATCCACAACAAAAGATACATTGCTGCCTTGAGCCAAAGTGAATTCTTTGCCTTTTTTAAAGCTTGCTCCAAGAATACCCACGCCAGCTCCAATACCGGTTCCAATAGCAGTTGATTTACCTTTTTGACCGCCACCGATCGCACTACCAATTAAACCAGAAAGCGCTCCACCAGCTGCACCAGCCGCTGTTGCTTTAGTGTAGTGAGAAGTTCTGCCACCATTAGCTTGTAATTTAAAAGATCTCTTATCAATAGATGCGTTTAAAGGAATTTTTTTTCCGTTGGCTGTAACAACGTGTGTGATTTTTAAATCAATAGAACCCGGTTTACCGCCTCGTCCAGCAGGTGTTACTTCTGTTACAAAACCCTCAAGTTTTGATCCAGCACCAGCAACTACTTGAGAGCCAGCATAAATTGGATTTGCCAGTGTTGCCGAGAACGTATCTCCCACATTTGAAAATGCACTTCCGAGTGCGTTGTTTAAACTTACATCTAGTGGAGTACCAGCCATAATATAACTAGCTTGTCCTTGATAAGTATTAGCGTTGACACTTGTATAAAAATTTGCAATGAATGTGCTTATTAAAGCTATGATAATTGTAGTTTTTTTCATGATTTTATTCCCTTTAAATTTCTTCCTCACTATGTTCTTTTTTAAAGTTTTCTAATTCTAGTCTAATAATATCAATAAGACTATTTAATTTCGCAATATCGACAGATTCTTTATGACCTCCTAGTATCATTATGTACGAACTATGTATCTTACTTACTAGTGTTACCCCTTTTTCTGCCAATAAAAATGTAGTATTAAGAGGATTTAACATTGCTTGGTTAAGTAGTGTAGCCTGAAATAGGGTTTTTAATTTTTCTAACTCTAAATCAGTGTTTTGAATATCTTTATCTAAAATATTAGTATCTTCATCAAAAATCAGATAGCCGTCAACGCCGCGAATTTGATTAATTAAAGAAAACTCAAACACTTAACTTTCCTCTTTATCAACAACTGCCGCTTTCTCTAAAATTTCTATCTCTTTGGCTTCAAGCCATGGCTCACCAAGTTCGTAGGCATAAACTTTTGAATTAAGCCTGATTTTATCTCCTGAATTAAGAGTTATAGTGTTCTCTTTAAACATTTTGATGGGCACCGAGATTTTTAATTCAACTAAAGGGATTTCTTTTTTATCTGGTCTGCTTAAAATGATTCCTATAAAATCTTCTGAACTACGTTTAGCTTTTTCGTAGTCTAGGGGTAATGAACTAAAAGAATGAAACTCACCTTCGATAAAAATTTTTTTATTTAAAAACTTTTTTGGCTCGGCAACTAGGGCTTTGAGGCTAACGTTTTCTTCATTAGTTGCTTTAGTTTTTGCGCTTGAGTTTAAAGAAGCAAAAAATAGGGAGTAAATACATATAGTTAATAAAAGTTTTTTCACAATTCTAATAATAACCCAAAAACTTTTCTTAATTGAAGCTAGATTGTAAAATAAGTTCTATCTTTTAAAATCATGCCCTCCTACGAAGATCTAAAAAGAATAAATAAAGCAAACTCGATTATTAATCGTTCAAATTTAAATTTGGGCTTGAGACCAATGTATATTCAGGACTCTGAAGAAAATACGGGAACTGACCTAAAAGATAAACTTGCAAAAATTGAAAAAAAATATTTTTCTTCTTATGTAGAGCAAGAAGCTTTTGAAGCAAGTCAGCAAAGTTTTGCAGAAGAAAGCAGTGAAGAACCAAGACAAAAAATTGTTAATGTTGAAGACTACTATGCTGGTGCATTACTTGATGAAGAGTCAGAAGCTGAAACTCAATATCAATATAGCGACCAAGAAACTTACCAAGAATTTGAATATGAAGATGAAGACGTAGATCTCGCCTATGAAAATACAACAGAAGCAGATCAAGAAAGCTATTTTGATGCTCAAAGGCTTAGCTCTAGACCGCTTTTTCAAAAGCAAGAAAGTGATTTTTCTTTGTTGAAATCAATCAGCATTGTGACTTTGATAATTTTTGCTTTGTTGACTTTTGTTTTTGTCTTTAAACCTTTTGCAAATTCAAATTCTCAAGATGAACTGCCTGCCATCACAAAAAACTCTAATACCGTGCTCAAACAAAAATTGATTATTACTAGTGGTAATTTTGTAAGTCAAAATTCTGCTTTGCTCTATCAAAAAAATCTTAAAGAAAGATTGGGAGTAAATTTAAAATTAATAAAAACCGATGAGGTTTATACGATTCAAATTGGTGATGCTTATGCAAACCATGAAGATGCTTTGATTGTTTTTGATGAATTATCAAGATATTCTGTGAAAAATTTAGCTATAAAAGTTTCTCCTTAATTTAAAAGAAGATTTGTTTATAAGATAAATCCTAAGCTAAGCTTTGCAACAAGTAAATTTGTTAACAGAAGCTAAATTAATTTATTTAAACTGCTGCTCTAAACTCCACCTGAACATAAAAATCTATAAAAGAAAGCCTCGCATAATCAATATTTAAATGACTCTCTCTGTCTTGTTTCATGCTTTACTCATACATTCGAAAAAAACTCTCAAAAACCTATTATTTTCAATAGTTTTTAACTAATCAGGTGGAGTTTAGAGCAGCAGTTTTATAATTTATTGAATCATGAGACAAAATGAACACGGTCCGAAGTGTCTCATCACCATTGCTTTTATTTTTGAGGTAGAATAGATTTTATGCTTAGTGCTT
The DNA here is from genome assembly GCA_038146805.1 of bacterium. GTDB lineage: Bacteria > Cyanobacteriota > Vampirovibrionia > LMEP-6097 > LMEP-6097 > CAIYXB01. Next base: position 978,503 of record JAYQSH010000005.1, read on the forward strand.
TACAAGATAATTTTTTACTTAGACGTTTACATTCTTTGTCTGGAATAGTGCCAATTGGATTGTTTTTGTTTTTTCATTTATTTGCCAATTCTACGGCGATTTTTAGTGCTGAAAACTACAATACCATTATCAAATTTTTGAGAAGTATTCCTTTTTTAGAAATTGTTGAATGGATTGCATTGTTTGGTCCAATTCTTTTTCATGCTGTTTATGGCATTATCATTGTTAGAAGTTCTAAGCCAAACCATGTACAATACGGAAATTCAGAGAATTGGAGATATTTTTTGATGCGTGTCACTGGTATGATCGCCTTTGTTTATATAATTTTCCACGTTTTACAGTTTCGTACAGTTGAGCATTTAGATTACAACTACATAGCCAAATCAATGGTTGCGGGGCAAACTATACCTTTGTTGCCAGAGCTTCCGTTAATAAACCCTTTTAGCGTTTATTGGTTTTATATCATCGGAATTGTTTCTATTACTTATCATTTTGCTAATGGTATTTGGAGTTTTTGCATTACTTGGGGTATCACAGTAAGCAAAAAATCTCAGCAAGTAGTTGCTGTGCTTAGCTTTGGTGTTTTTCTGGTTTTAACTACGCTTGGTGTACTTACAGCAAACCATCTTGCTGCTGCTGGTGCACAAATGCTTGCTTCATAATATGCCGCTAAAAACTTTGCTAATTGGTTTTGGTCCTTTAGGTGAAAACTTGGCAAAGCATTTAGAGTTTGACAAGCGCTTTAGTTTAAAAGCAATAATTGACAACGATCCATCTAAATCAGGGCTTGATTTTGCGGGCTTGAAAATTTCTCAAGATTTACAGATTTTACTAGAAACTGAAAGTTTCGACTTGGCTTTTATTGTGACGAGTTCTTTTTATGAGCAGATTGAAGATTTGATTTTTTTGTTGGCGCAACACAAAGTCAATATTGTTTCAAGTTGTGAGCAATTGATTTTTCCTGAGCCAAAGGTGCAAGACAAACTCAATCAACTTGCTAAAAAACATTCTGTGTTTATTTTAGGTACTGGTATTAACCCGGGCTTTTTAATGGATTATTTTTTGACTGTCTTGAGTATGCCTTTTGTAAATATTCGAGAGTTAGATTTTTTTAGAAGTATCAACACTGATTTCCGTAGGGATTCTTTCAAAGCCAAAGTTGGAGTGGGTTTGAGCTTACCAGAATTTAATGAGCAAAAAGAAAAAAATAAAATTGGTCATGTGGGTTTTGAGCAAAGTGCAGATTTGCTCTTGCAATATTTTGCTTGGCAAAAAAAACATTCTCAAGAAACTATTGAGCCTGTGCTTGTTAATTCAAGAGTTCAGGGTATCAAACAAAGTTTTTCTCTGCATTGTGAAGCAGATAAAAAAATCAATTTTAATTTTCTTGCTTATAAAGCAAATGAAGATTTTGATAGTATCAAAATCTTTTTTACAGAGCAACAAGAGCCATTAGAAATTAAAATTAATAATGGTATCAATGGTGAGAATGCAACGGTTGCTATGCTCATGAATACGGCTGTTAAACTAAGCTCTCACGAAGCGGGTTTTAAAACTATGTTAGATCTTTAGAAACTTGCTCCCATTCTAAACTTGGAATAAATACAGCATCTGCCCAAAGCTCTTCAAGGTTATAAAAATCTCTAGCTTCATCTTGAATTATATGTACAACAAAATCTATATAATCCAGTAAAAACCATTTTGCTCCGTAGCGCCCCTCTTTGTGAGCGGGTTCTATGCCAAGTTTGCTTAGGCTATTTTCAATATGACTTGCAATTGCTTTAAGCTGTGGAGCTGTTGCCGCAGAAGCAATTACTATAAAGTCAGCGATATCTTGTAAATGTAAAATATCGATAACTTCGATATCTTCTGCTTTTTTATCGTCTGCTAAACGTGCTGTGTAATAAACTAATTCTTTAATGTCATCAAGATTATTAGGAGTTTTGTTTTGAGCTATTTTAAATTCTGAAATTTTTCTATCCTTTTACTTTAAAACAAAAACATTTTTTGTTTGCTCCAAGTCCGCATGATAAGCGATTTCTACCACTAAATCCACTTTGTTTGGGTTTTTTGCTACAAGTGAAACTGTACCCACTGGAAAATTTTCTGGGTAAGGACAAATATCATTATCGGTACAAATACCAGAACTAACAATTTCGTCTCCAGCTTGTATTTTGCTATCTATGGTGATAAATTGCAATTTGCCTTTTTTTGCCTTACTGCCATTTAGAATGCAGTATTGATTTAAACGTTTGACTTTTACTCCCATGCGCCAATCAGGATTTGAAATTAATTGTACGATAGCTGTTTTATCAGCAACTTTTTTTATTTGCCCAATTACACCTTGGTCATTGACAACACCTCTTCCTAAGACGATTCCGTCTTTTGTACCTTTGTCAATGATAAATTGTTTATGCCATAGATCTGGACTGCGTCCTATAACTTCTGCTTGAATTGTTGCTTTGAGACTTTTTGCTTTTAATTTGGCAAAGTCTTTTTTTGCTTGGGCTTTTTCAAGTTCTGCTTTTAAATACTTGTTCTCTACATTGAGTTCTTGGTTTTCAATGTCTAATTTATCTGCATGAGCTTGAGCTTGTAATAATGTGAGTGCTTCTTCTTGAGTGCGTTTGATGTTTTTTACGCTTCGGTTGAGGTATGCAGAACTATTTTTATAAACAAATAAACCAAACGCTGTTAATGGACGAGCAAAAACCCATAAGACAATTACAAAAACAAAAACACTAACTAAGAGATTTTTATGTTTGAAAAAATTCATCTTAATTTAAAGCGGGCTCTCCAGCGTTTTGCAGAACTCTTTTGAGGTTTTGATCTACTAAAACTCTTCCTGTTCCAAGTACCACGCAAGAAAGAGGATCGTCTGCGATATGAACAGGTACTTCGGTCTCGTGAGTAATCATTTCATCTAAACCTTGTAACAAGGCACCACCACCAGCAAGTACAATACCTCTATCGTAAATATCAGAAGCAAGTTCTGGAGGTACTCTTTCTAAAGTTCTTTTTACAGAATCAATAATTTGCGATAAAGGCTCTGCCATAGCTTCTCTGATTTCAGGTCTAGAAATTAAAACTGTTCTTGGAAGTCCGTTTAATAGATTTAAACCTCTCACTTCTAATTGATCTTCATCAGAATTATCATCAATTCTAAAAGCTGAGCCTAATTTGATTTTTACCATTTCAGCTGTAGTTTCACCAACTGCTAGGTTATAAACTTTTTTCATGTAAGAAATAATTGATTCGTTTAGTTCGTCACCAGCAACTCTTACACTCTCAGAGATAACGATTCCAGAAAGTGATGTGATCGCAACTTCTGTAGTACCACCACCAATATCAACAATCATGCTACCGATTGGATCTGCTACTGCAAGTCCAGCACCAATTGCTGCAGCCATTGGTTCTTCTAATAAGAAAACCTCACCAGCGCCAGCATTTTCTGCCGCTTCTCTAACTGCTCTTCTTTCTACTTCTGTAATTCCAGATGGGATACCAACAGCAATCCTTGGTTTGCTTAATGGTCTAAAGCTTCCCTTGCCATTAGCTTTTTCTAAAAAATATTTCAACATTAATTCTGCATGCCTAAAATCTGCAATCACACCATCTCTAAGAGGTCTTGTTGCAATGATGTGAGCTGGAGTTCTACCTATCATAGCTCTTGCTTCCTCACCAACGGCAAGTACATCGCCAGAATCTCTGCTGACGGCAACCACACTTGGCTCCCTTAAAATAATGCCACCTTCTGAAGTGCACACTAATGTATTTGCGGTACCTAAGTCAATACCTATATTTTTAGAAAACTTATCGAAAAAACCCATGCGAATTATTATACATTAAGCGATATCCAGATTGCATGATTAATGTGACTGAATCGGATTAATAAAACTTAAGGAAAAACTTTTGTCGAGCAAGTTCTTTGGGGGAAATGTTATAGACTGTTTACAATGGCAATTTTTGAGACTAGCCAAGCCCCCCTATTAAAGGTAGAGAAGCTTTCAAAAAGCTTTTGTGTTGCAAGAGATTTTTTTGGAAGAACTAAAAAAACATTAAGAGCTGTACATAATGTAAGTTTTGATATTAAAGCCGGGGAGTGTTTATCTATTGTTGGCGAGTCGGGCTGTGGTAAGTCAACAACTGCACGTTTGATTATGAACTTGATTCAGCCTGATTCAGGTGCGGTGATATTTTTAGATGAAAACCTTTTGACCCTTAAAGCTTCCGAGTTAAGAGAAAAAAGAAAAAATTTTCAAATGGTTTTTCAAAATCCTTTTAGTAGTCTTGACCCTCGTTACACGGTTTTTGATTCTATAAAAGAGCCTTTAGAGTTGCATAATTTTGGGAGCCCCGAAAAAATAAAAGCTAGAGTTTATGAACTCTTGAAGCTTGTAGATTTACCCGCAGAATTAGCTTGTAAATATCCTCATGAATGTTCTGGAGGTCAAAACCAAAGAGTTAGCATCGCAAGAGCAATTGCTTTAAATCCAAAACTTTTGGTATGCGATGAAGCTTTAAGTGCGCTTGATGTTTCAGTGCAAGCAAATGTTTTAAAACTTTTAAAAAAACTGCAAAAAGAATTAGATATAAGTTTTTTGTTTATTGCACATGATTTAGCTGTAGTTAAAAAAATTTCTGATCGTGTTGCGGTCATGTATTTAGGTGAAATCGTTGAGCTTGCAGAAACAAAAGAATTATTTGCAAATCCTAAGCACCCTTATACCAAGGCTTTAATAGCATCAGCACCAATCGCTGACCCTAAGCAAAGAGATCGTGAAAGATTTTTTTTGCAAGGTGAGATTCCAAAAGCAACCGAGATTCCCCAAGGTTGTCCTTTTAAAACTCGTTGTCCAGAAAAAATTGATAAGTGTGAAAGTTGCATTCCGCAAAATGTTGAGCTTGATGCTTCTTTGCCGCACCAAGTTATGTGTCATTTATACGAGTCTTAAGGGGCGTGCTTCCAAACCCGTAATAAGTATCTCGAGTCTTTAGATTTGGGCATAAGTAGGGTTTGGTTAGACACGCCTAACAAAAGAATCAAACACCGTCGCTTACTAGAAGATTAGCCTCAGCATCTTATGCTGAATTATTTTTCTTAGGGCTCTCAATTTTAATAAGTTTTTCAAAAACCTCAGGTTTATATACAGATGGTGAAATTTGGGGTTTGTGTAATGCTTTGCCCGAGCGATAGTCCCAGTAGGCATGTTTTGTTGGGTGCAATCTTGAAAATCTCTTTAGAATGGCTATCACTTGTTTAATTGGCAAATTTGCTTTTTGAAAAAGATTAAAGCTTAATTGATAGATTGCGTGCCTGTATTCTTCTGCTCCTTTAACTTCTCTGTTTGAATTTTGTGCTTGTGTTTTTTTTAAAATTGTTTTGAATATATTTAAGCAATTTTTAGAATCTAGATTTATAAAATTCACTAGTTTGTTTGCAAAGTCAAATTCTCTTTTGTTGAGAAAATGCATAAAGGATGCACTGAAAAATAATTTCGTATAAATTCCTCTTTAAAGCTAGTCTATGATTGAGTTTGATGTTAAAATCAGTACATGCAAAGCACCTTCTTAGACATAGTAAATACAGGCAAAAACCCAACAAAAGCCGCTAAATTCCTTGAAGAAATAGACAAAGTTATACCTTGGTACCGAATTAATAAGGTTTTAAAGAAATGGAAGGACTCGATCTTGGCAGAAAAGGCTACAGACCTGAAACTATGTTTCGTATGTCTTTACTGAAAGATTTCTATGGCTTGAGTGATTATGATACTGAAGAACAAATTAATGATCGTCTTTCATTTCGTAAATTTATGCAGCTAGGCGTAGACGAAACGTCCCCTGATGAAACAAGTCTCTGTAAATTTAGAGCTTGGTTAACACAAAACAACAAACAAGAAGAACTGTTCAAAATCGTCAATCGCTATCTAAATGATCAAGGTTGTTTTGTCAAAAAGGGTGCTTTGATTGATGCAACTATTATTGAAGCTCCAATAAATAAAAGCAATGGTAAAAAAGAATGGGTTGATAAAGATGCTAGTTCCACTAAAAAAGGATCAACCTGGTATCGTGGTTACAAGGCTCACATGGGTTTAGATTTTGGCTCAAACTTAATTGCTGACATAGTTACAACAACAGCTAAAGTTGCTGATACTGTCATCTTTGACCTACTGCTTCCAGCTTATGCAAAAGCGGTTCTTGCGGACAAAGGTTACTACAGCCAGGAACGGAAACGAGAGTTACGAAGAAGTGGAATTTTTTGTGGAATCTTGGATAAAGCAGCACGAGGTAGAAAACTTTCAAACTCTCAAAAGAAACGTAACAAAAAATTATCATCAGTCAGAGCCTATGTTGAACATCCGTTCAACGCAATAAAGAATTGGTTTAAATTTAGGAAAACCCGTTATGTTGGAATTATAAAAATTCTGCTCAAATATTCATGCTAGCTACACTTTACAATCTTCATAGAGTTAGAAAGATCTTAGAACCAGAACCATACTTTGCATGATTTTAGGGAGTAGTGTATCTAAAAAGCCCTGAAAATAAGGAATATATCAAAATTAAGCAAGTTTTAGGTAGCTAAAAGAGCTAGAAACAGGCATTTCTATTACTTCACAAGAAAATTCTTTAATTTTCAGTGCATCCTAAAAATTTCTTGAAAAAAAACTTCGGGGTTTTTAATTTGGCGATTTTTATTTAAAATTTTTAATTTAAATTCTAGTGCTGTCGGGCATTTACAAGATCTTAACTCTTGTGCAATTCTATGGCGAGGCATGGTTTTTAGCCATTTTTTTTTGAGTAGCAATATTAAATTCTTGAATTTGCATAAAAATAAGAAAAGTTTCAGATAATATATAATAACAAGTTCTTGTGGAATAATTTAATTGGTATATTTTTTCTTTATGAAAATAACTGAAGCTATAAATGAAAACACTCAAAACTTAGATTTGAAATCTACACAAGAGTTGTTAGAAATTTTTATTAATGAAGAAGATGCTGTGACTAAAGCTTTGGAGCAGGCAAAATATCAAATTGCTGGTGTTATTGATCAAATATTTTTGCGAATAAAAGATTATCGTGAAATTTATCAGTCTTATACGGGTAACGAACAATATACTGGTCCAAGAATTTTTTATTTTGGTGCTGGTACAAGTGGTAGGCTTGCAATTTTAGATGCGTCAGAATGTCCGCCAACATTTTCATCACATCCAGATATGTTTAATGCTGTTATTGCAGGTGGTAATAGAGCCATCACACAAGCAATAGAAAATGCTGAAGACAATTCTGCTGAAGCTCGCTCCTATGTAGAGCAACACTGCGGTCCAAAAGATATCGTGATTGGTATCAGTGCTAATGGTGCAGCGCCCTTTGTAAAAGGTGCTATTGATGCCGCTCGCGACAAAGGTTTATATACGGTAGCTATTGCAAATAATCGAGATGCTGAAATTTTTAAAACAGCACAAGAGGTTATTTATTTGGATACTGGTGCTGAAATTATTACAGGTAGTACTCGTCTGAAGGCAGGTACTGCGCAAAAAATAGTTTTGAATATGATTAGCAGTTCATTGATGATTAAAGTTGGAAAAGTCTATGACAACTTGATGGTTGATTTGCAAGCAAAAAATAAAAAATTAAAACAAAGAGCAATGCACTTAGTTCAAAGAATTACTGGAGTGCAAGATGAGAAAAAAATAACGACAGTTTTGCAAGAATGTTCTTATAAAGTTAAAGTTGCTATTTTGATGCTTGAAAAAAATGTAAATGCTGCTGAGGCACAACGTTTACTCGAAATAAATGCAAATAATTTAAGAGAAAGTTTGATAAAGGGTATTAACAGTTTTATTTAATTGCCATATTTTCTTTGCTTGTATTGAGCTAAAATACTATATTGATGGCAAACCAAAAAGAAATTAGAGTAAAAATCTCTTCTACTAAAAAAACAATGAAGATTACTTCAGCAATGAAGCTTGTTGCTGCAGCGAAGGTAAACAAAATGCAAAAAATCTTAATGCAAGCAAGACCTTATGCAAGTAAAGTAAAAGAGATATTTTTAAATCTTGAAGCAACTTTATCAGAAGACGAAAAGTTAGCCATTAAACTTTTAGCTCCAAAAACATCACAAAACACTGTTTTACTTGTTGCTATAAGTTCTGATAGAGGTTTGTGTGGAGCTTATAATACAAATATCATTAAAGCTACTGCAAAAAGAATCGACTCATTATTAGCCGAAAACAAAAAAGTAAAACTTATTACAGTTGGCAGAAAAGCAAAGTCAGCTTTTCAGAAGCAAAGCTATATAGATAAAGGTGTTGAGGTCATGGAATCATTTTTGAATTTGAGTTCTATTCCAACTGTGGCTGAAGCGAATTTAATTGCCTCAAAAGCTATTGCAGCTTATGAAAGTGATGAGGTAGATAAAGTGGAAATCATTTCTACAAAATTTATTTCATTGGTTGCAAGTAATGTTGAAATCAATAACTTTTTACCAGTTGAAAAAGAAAAAGAAGATAGTCAAGCTCTACATGTTGATCCATTGGTTTACTTAGAACCAAGTGCTCAAGAGCTTATTGAGGCTACTTTGCCAATGTATACTCAAAATATTTTGTATCAATCTTTGCTCGAAGCAACTACTAGTGAACTTGCTGCAAGAATGACAGCAATGAGTAATGCAACAAATAACGCAAAAGAATTTATACGTAAGTTAGTACTTGCTTATAACAAAGCTCGTCAAGCAGGTATTACTCAAGAGATTTCTGAAATTGTTGGTGGTGCTGCTGCACTTGAGTAAATTATAAAAATGAATTTAGAGTTAACGATGAATAGTAAACAAACACAAGATTCTATTGCAGCAAATCCAGCTATGATGCGTTTGATAGAAGACAAACGTCAAGGATTAACACACAGCACTGATGATATTTATTGGATGATAAATAATTTAAATGCAATTCCTGATTATCAATTAACAGCTTGGTTAATGGCAGTTTGTTTAAATGGTTTAGATGAGATAGAAACTCAAGAATTAACGCGTGCTATGGCCTATAGCGGGCATGTGTTGACTTTGCAAAGACATGCTGAATGTGACTTGGGTGGACCAAATAAAAGATCAGCAAATAGAGGTTTTGTTGATAAGCACTCTACTGGTGGCGTTGGTGATAAAGTGACAATTGCTTTAGCACCTTTGTTAGCTTCATTGGGTTTTAAAGTTTCAAAATTTTCAGGAAGGTCACTTGGGCATACTGGTGGCACTATTGATAAATTAGAAGCGATACCGGGTTTTAAAACCGATATATCAATGAAAGATTTTGAAAAACAAATTGAAGATATTGGTATTTGTTTGGCGGGTCAAACATTAGAGTTTGCACCAGCAGACAAAAGGTTGTATTCACTTAGAGATCGCTCAGCAACAGTAGATTCGATTCCTTTGATTGCTTCAAGCGTAATGTCTAAAAAAATTGCTGGTGGTGCGGATGTGATTTTGCTTGATGTTAAAGTTGGCTCTGGTGCTTTTATGAAAGATTTGTCTTATGCAAAAAAACTTGCAAAACAAATGGTAGCTATTGGTAAAGGTCTCAATTTGAAAACTAGAGCCGTGATTACCAATATGGATCAGCCTTTGGGAGACACTGTTGGTAATGGTCTTGAGTTGATTGAAGCAATTGAATGTCTTGAAGGTAAAAATAAAGAGGGTGATTTTTATAATTTAATTTATGAATTAGCATCTTTATTAGTAAGTCCAGTGGAAGTGCGCGATGCTATTGACTCTGGTAAAGCTTACGTTAAATTACAAGAATGGGTAGAAGCTCAAGGTGGCGACCTTGAAAAAGTAAAAGAAGCCAATACTGCAAAATTTAGTTTGGAAATAAAGTCAACCAAAGAAGCTTATGTGCAAGAATTAGATGCTTTAGCAGTGGGTAAAGCTGTGCATGAACTTGCTTACAAAGCACTTGAAGGTGGTAGCTATAATATTGACAATAGTGCGGGAGTAAAATTTAAAGCAAAAATTGGTGATAAAGTAATGCCCGGAGATTTACTCTTCACCGTTTTTGGTAATGTAGAAGCTGAAATGCAAGATTGTGCCGATAAAATTATTAGTGCTTATATTTTTTCTGAGAAAAAAGTTAAACAGCCTAAGTTAATTTATAAAACATATTGAAGCTTTTGCTTTGAAATTTTCACATAAGTGTAAACATTGTTTTGTTTAACGGTAGTATATTGAATTGCGTGATTTTGAGTTTGTTTTTCAAATTGTTTTAAAAGTTTAGTAAATAGTACCAAGTAAATTTCTTGATTATCTTTTTTTATTAATTCTTTTAAGTCTTTAATGCTGGTTTTTTTTATAATTCTTTTGCCATAAAAACTAAAACGACTTGGATGTGAAGCATAGCTGTAAAGTTTTTCATCATCTTTAAGGTTTTGCATAAATGCTTTTGCTTCACCATCTCGGTAAATGGCAAAAGGTTTGATTAACAGTGGCGTAAAAAAACTTAAGCATAAAAAATTAGCGCTAGCAAAAAATATAAAAGAGATTTTTGCTTTTGAAAAAACACTTGTTAAAGCAATCGCAGTGCAGGCTATATAGATTGAACATATGATAATCACCGGTAGCACTAAAGAATTAGCTTCTATTACACTAAGACTTTGCTTGATTTTACTAAAATAAATAAACAAAAAGCTGACAACTGTAATAAGAAAAGCAACTAAGCCCCAAAATAGACCAAGGTTTTTTGAATTGTGGCTTTTGCTAATTACAAAGCGTGCTTGCCACCAACGAGCGATAAGCAATGCTAAAGGTAAAAATATCGGCAATATATAAGTTGGTAATTTAGTTTTAGCAATACTAAAAAATATAAATGTGATTATAATCCAAACCAAACAAAAATTACTCATTTGTTTTTGTCTCTGTTTTTCAGATTTCAAGCTAAAAGAGCCACTGTCATTGTTTTGTGCCACAAGACTTTGAATTAAAAAAAAAGACCATGGAAAAAGCCCGGCAAAAATAACCGGAATATAAAACCAAATAGGTGCACCATGAGAACTATGTGGTTTAAAAAACCGACTAAGATTATCGCTTAAAAAGAATGTTTGGCTAAACGCTCCATTAGTAGCGTAATCTACTAAAAAATACCATGGCAAGTTTATTGCAAGTAAAATTAATATGCCTAAAAAGATTTCAATTTTAAAACTGCGCAAGAAAAAACTTAGATGTTTTTGTAAAAATAAAAATACTGAGATGATTGACACTGGCAATACGATTGCGATAGGTCCTTTTGTGAGTATGCCAAAAGCCATAGCCACAAATGCAAGTAACAACCAGATAGAAATTTTATGTTCATTATTATTTTCTGTGCTTATTCGGTATTTGGTTTGGTCATAAGCAACAAAAAAACAAATTAAAGATGCACTAATTAAAAAATTCAAAAGCATATCTGTAATTGAAAGTTTTGCCGCTATGAAAATGCCAATGCTTGACATTGTAATGATGGCTGTAATGATGCCTACTGAATTTAAGGAACCAAAAATAAAAGCTAAACTAACCAATCCAGCTCCAGCTAGAATTGATATTAATCTTGCGGCAAACTCATTGATGCCAAAGGCTTTAAATGAAAGTGCTTCAAGCCAATAAAACAAAACTGGTTTAACTAAACGTGGTACTGCATCTAAGTATGGAACAATAAAATTGCTCTGGCTGAGCATCTCTCGTGCTGTTTCTGCGTAGCGCGGTTCATCAGGGCTAATAAGAGGATAAGACCATGTGAACAAAGCAAAAAATATTGCTGATACACAAAAGAAAATCAGAGAAGCAAATAAAGTCATGTTAGATTTTTCTTTCTATTTCAATTACTTCAGATTTTTCATCGAGAGGTCTATAAATTAAAAATGCCGCTCTGCCGATTACTCTATCTTTTTTGAGTAAACCCCAATAGTGACTATCATAGCTGTAGTTTCTGTTATCACCTAGTACGTAATAATAACCCGGTGGTACTTCGATTTCTTCGGTGCTATACTCAGGTAAGTAATCAATACTATTGCGGTGATAAGGCTCATAGAGTGGGTTTCCGTTTATAAAGACTCCTTGGTTTTTTACAACTTTTACTTTGTCGCCGGGGATGCCAATAATTCTTTTTATATACGCTTCTGGTTGCGGCAAAAATGGCAAGCCAGTGAGTCGAGCAAATAAATGAAATGGATCGTTCTTAATTACTTCTTCTCCATCTTTTGCAGTTGCTGGCGGATAAAAAATAACAATGTCACCACGATTATATTGGCTTTTGAAAATTCGAGAAATTTTTTCAACACAAAGTTTGTCATCTTTGAATAATGTCGGTTCCATACTTTCTGAAGGAATATATCTAAACTCACCAATTCCAGTTCTAATTAAAATTAATAAAACAATAATGACAAAACTTTGTGCTGTAATTTCGGTGATTAGCCAAGATCTCCATTTTGAATATTTATAATATTTTTTCCAGCTATGGTCTTCTTCTTCTGCTGGTTTTTCTCTGGCTGGTCGATTCCAATTAAACAGATCTAAAAAACCTTCTTTGAATCCATGTGTAAGAGCATTAAGTGTATTAACGATTTCGTCCATCTTTGTAAATAAGTTTAAACACTAAAAGCAAAAATGTCTTTAAAAAAATGAAAAAGTTTTAAAAATTTCTTATTTTACGCTAGCTGAATTTTTGTTATCTTAAAAGAATTTCTGTTTTAGTCGCTACACCGTCTTATCATGTTGAACGAGTTTTTAGAAAACATAAAAGAGCAAGAGATCTTACTGTAGATGAAAGTAAAACCCAAAGACCGGAATCAGAATATCAACTTCTGCTTAGAAATCCAGAATTTAAAAAAAAATTAGAATCATTTCAAAGCTCTGTAAATAATTTATATCAAGAGCTCCCAGTAACAATGCTTGATAGTCCGTTGCAGAAGAAAAAAACTTCGATTAAATTTGCTAATTATAATGGGACTGATTCCAAACCCCATTTTGAATTTTATAAACTGATGCTCTAAACTCCACCTAAGCCAAAAATCTCATACTAAAAAACCACGTAAAGAAATCTCCTCATTATCAATTACCATATTATGAAAACAAGCATAAATATGCATTAAATGTTCAAGATTGACAATCTTTTTTGTGGTGCACCAAGTTTTACGACTGAGCCTTTTTACATTGTCGCGAAACATAGCGGCACTATGATTCAAGCTAAAAAGCGGATCCCAACCAGTTGCCTTGAGCTCACCTTGCCCCACGACACAGCCACGCCTCCCTTTGTATGACAGTGTTGTAGCGCCTGCAAAAAATTCTTGAATGAGCGCAGGGTAATGCCATGATTTATCAGAAATAAATTGCGTTAATTTGTTACAACAAGCTTGAAGTTCACTAAACATTTTGCGCAGTGTTTTTTTGCGCTCACAACTACGTGCGCCATATTTTTTCTTGGCAATTTCAGCCAAATGCCCTTTAGCGCGAATTTTGCCAACGTTTACGCTTAATATTTTTCTGCTTTGCATTTCAACGGCAATTGCCATTGTCAAAGGCTTACACTTAGTGTGTTCAAAGCTTTCCATTTCATCAAAAACCAAATCTGTAATCGGCGTGATTTCTTCGCGGGATTTGGCTAATTTTTTTCTTGCACAAAAACCCAAGCGCACTAATCTTCTAGAAATTGTGCGAGGTACGACGCTTAGTACAAGCGCACAAGCGCGCTCCGAAAGCCCTTTGCAGAGTAGCTTAAAGCATGATTTATTGATATGTCTTTTTTGTAATCGGTAATCAAACCTAAGTGTCTGCTCAGAAAAATTTTTATTACAGCTTTTACAAAAAAATCTTTGTATGATTTTTCTATCTGACTTTCTGATATGTGTGCCTTTTTGATGACTTTTCTCTGTTTTTACAGCAGGGGCATGGGTATTGTTTCATTTTGAATCCTCCAAGTACAAAATATTAGACAATACTTGACTTTTTATGGGGGGTCAAAAGGCTTTTTTTGATGCTAATTAGGTTTTATTAGGTGGAGTTTAGAGCAGCAGTTAATGAATTTTAAAATACAGTGAAATGTTAAAATCACTAGCAAATGGGGTCAGAAATCAGTCCCACAAACGACCTTACGCTTAGCTTGTTTCACTGCGTGAAACTCACTAAGCGACGGTGTTTGATTCTTTTGTTAGGCGTGTCTAACCAAACCCTACTTATGCCCAAATCTAAAGACTCGAGATACTTATTACGGGTTTGGAAGCACGCCCATTTTAAAAAGTAGTTTAGAAAAATTCACTATAAAAGCATTAGATCAAATGTCTTTTGAAGATAAAAACCAAGCTTATGATTTATTAATTATAAACTGATGCTCTAAACTCCACCTGAATCTTATAAAAGCCTTTAAAACAAAGATATATTAAAAGTTTTTTGATACATACAGCGCTACACTGTAAACACAAAATAAAATTGTCAAAAGTCTTTTAGTTATATTGGTTTTTTGAAGATTTATATTTTCAGGTGGAGTTTAGAGCATCAGTTAATATTAATTAGTTTTAGTTCTAGTGTTGATGTAAGTGATAATGAACGATTAACAAATCTTTTTATTGAAGTTCTTCAAAATACTGCAAATAATATTTTTTGTCATAAACAATTAAAACAAGCCTAAAATCCAAACTTAATTTTAATTTCCTGGATTCTTAGCTTCATAGTTGAAGATTTAGCTTTTTAAGTATAACCAAAATCTTAGAAAAATTTGTTAATTTTTGTTTTTCTGCATAGCAAAGCTAGGTGTTTCCACCTAAAAGATCTATGTACCCTCTAGCTCCCATTTATTGATTTTTAAGAGCTGTTAAAAACTTCTGCTGGTGTTTTGTAATTTAGGCTTCTTCTCGGTCTGTTGTTGAGTTTGTCAGCTATCTCATCAAGCTCTTTTTGAGTTACTGATCTTAGATCGGTTCCTTTCGGCAAAAATCTTCTGATCTGCCTGTTCATATTTTCATTAGTGCCTCTTTGGAACGATGAGTACGGGTCAGCAAAAAATATTTCAATATCTAGATCTTTTGATATTGCTAAGTGACCAGTAAATTCTTTACCATTATCAAAAGTCATCGTGTTGAGTTTTTCTTTTGGCTCCGACTTGAATAGTTCTACGGCAACTCTATGCATCTCAATCATTGACTTGTTTTCAAGCTTACCGATTTTAGTGTAACGAGCTGTTCTATCTACAAAAGTTGCGATCACTCCCTTTTGATTTGCTCCAATTACAGTATCGCCTTCCCAGTCTCCAAGCCTAGATCTTTCTTCAACAATTTCTGGACGTTTTTGAATACCAACTCGACCTGGTATTCCACCTTTTTTGTGATTACCGGCTTTTCGTTTCTTAGGTTTTGAGCGTTTAAAGCGTAAAAGTTTCCAGAGCTGCTTGCTATGATTTTTAGGAGCATAGATGTAGTTGTATACCGAACCTCTAGAAACACTTTTTACATTAGGGTCTAACTTGCTCCTTCCGGCAATCTCATCAGGAGTCCAACCTAACTCCAGTTTTTCTTCAATATACCTTCCTATCTCTGGATCATCCAAAATAGGTCGTTTCTTTGTCTTGTTTTTTCGTTTTTTACTGGCTTCTTGAGCCTTGGAGGCACTATATTTGCCGAAATATGAGTTTCTTTTAACCTCTTGGCTGATAGCAGCTTCAGAACAGTGTAAAAATTCTGCTACTTTTTGCCTTGTAATGGTGAAGCCGTTTTCGGTGATCTCTATTACTGTCCGTGCTGCTTCGTCAAAGTGTTTAAAACTTCGTTTTTTGCTCATAGTTTGTTTTCCTTTCAGCTATACAACTATGAGCTTTTTGACGTTTTTACGTTATTTTGAATCTAGTTGATGGATTCCAATATCAATTGCAACTCTGCTTGATTTGAGCCTGAAATACCTCTAAAGGTGTTTTCCATTTTAGCCTTTTTCTGGGTCTAGTGTTTAAAAGATGAATATAGTGCTGTAGATCTTCCTCTGAAAGGGTATTTAGATCAGTGCCTTTTGGAATGAATTGCCTTAAAAGTCCTATGAGATTCTCAATACTTCCTTTTTGCCAAGGGCTGTATGGTTTAGCAAAATACACCGTTGATCCCCTCTTGATATATTAAACAAGTAAGTCTAAGGAGGATTGCAATGAAAGGTGTAAAAGTAAGCGAAGAGAATTGGTCTGACATATTAAAGCGAGTCAAAGATGGTGAGAGAGTAACAGAAGTAGCAGCAGAGTTTGGTATTAGTACTAAAACTATTTACAACAGGCTAAGCTCAAAAACAAATACTGACAGCTCAGCACTTGAAATGAGTCGCTTAAGACGAGAAAACAAAGCTCTAAAAGAGCTTGTTGGCAAAATTACTCTTGATCTTAGCAAGAAAAAAAGAGATTTAGTTGAAAAATATTTATGTAAAACTTTAAACAAAACTTTTTAACAGAGCTAGTACAAATTTCAAGATCAAGCATCTACTATGATCACAAACTTCCAGCAAGAGATTTAGAATTTTTCTCCACCGTTGTCACAGTAATGAAACAACATCCAGCTTATGGAACTGAAAGAATAGCTTTAAATCTAAGTGTTAGTAAGCAAAAAGTTCATAGGATAAAACAGAAATTTAATCTTTATCCAATTAAATCAAAACGAAAACCAAAGAAGAAAAGAGATTTAGGCAAGGATCATAGTTCTCACTCAAATTTAATCAAAGACCTTACTGTAATTGCTCCAAGAACTGTTTACGCAAGTGATTTTACTTACATACCATTTGAAGGAAAATTTGTTTACTTAGCAACAGTCATAGACCTTTTACACGAGAGATAGTTGGCTGGCAGGTATCCAGAAGGCACACAGCAAGCATGATTAAAGAGGCTCTGCTTGATTCAATACAACGTACTGGTCAAACTCCAGATTTGATTCATTCAGATCAAGGCAGTGAGTACAAATCAAAAGAGTATCAAAACTTTTTAAAAGCAAATCAGATCAAATGTTCAATGAGCTCAAAAGCTTCACCATGGCAAAATGGTTTTCAAGAATCTTTTTATGGCAGCTTTAAAGAGGAACTTGATAGTACAAAAGAATTTGAAAATCTTGGTGAGTTAATTGAAGCTATTCATCAAACTATTAACTATTACAACAAAGATAGAATTCATACTGTTTTAAAAACATCACCTGCTAAGTTTTTTCAAAATCATCAGAAGTTAAAAATGCAAGCTTAGAAATTGTTGTTTTGAAAAGTTAGGGGTTGACACGTCATTTTTGTCTTTTCTTCAATTTCTTTATGCTTTGCAAACTCTGTTCCGTTATCGTAAGTAACTGAAATCCTAAGTTCTTCTGGTATCTCTTTAAAATATTCTTCAGTAGCTTTTAAAACTGATTCAGCTTTTTTGTTTGGTAACTTTTTAGCTAAGACAAGACCACTTTTTCTTTCTAGATTAAGAACAATACATTCTTTTTACCATGAGCACCTATCATAGTGTCGCCTTCCCAGTGACCAAATTCAAGCCTCTCATTGGCTTCTATCTTTCTTTCATCAATTGATCTTTTATCAACAATGAATTCTGGGGTGGTCCTTTTCTTACGATATTTTTTACCTTTTCTTCTCAAGTAAATTTTTATTAAATCAGGTCTTTTGGTTTGTAGCCATGTATATATGGTTTGATGAGATAAAGCTTCGTTGCACTCTTCAGTCCATATCCCAGCAATTTGCTCTGGAGAATGGTAAGAAGTAATTTTTTCAATAACGAAGTTTTCAAGTAAGCTTTCATCAATAATTCTAGGATGATGGTTTGCAGTTCTTTTTCTTTCATGCATTAACTGCCAAGCTTCTTCAGCAACAAAATCACCATCAACAGAGTTATTGTTTACGCATCTGTAGACAACTGATTTATTTCTTCCTATGACAACAGCTATTTCTGCTGGATTAAGACCTTGATTTAGCAATGTCTCAATTCTAACTACTTCTTCCCAGGTCAAGTGACCCTTATATTTAAATGACATATCAGCCTCCTGTATTTACTACATTTCGGCTAAATCCTTAAAAGTTGCATTTCGGTTTGGAATTGTTCAGTTAAATTAATCTTTGGATTTTAGGCAAGAAGGCATAGCTGAAGTTGACCAATTAAAGCAAAAATATCTAGAAAACAGCTTGGCTGCCTAGAAAGCTTTTTGAGTTTAGGCAACCTGCTTTTTAAGATAAATGTTTTAGTGCTTGGAAACTGGCTTTTTTTGGATTATATTTATAGTAATGAACGAAATAACTGTTGATTCACTTATTGAAATTGAAAATTCATCTTTATTAGAAACCAGAGAACTTTGGTGGAATATCGATACTGGAATTGGCAAAATTATTTTTTATCTTTTGGCTTTAGTCGCAGTTGTTTTTTTTGTTTATGGTTATTATCAAAAAATCAAACATATTTTTAAAGGAAAACAAATTGCTGAAAACAGATTTAATTCTTTTAAGGATAGATTTTTGTCGGTATTTAATTTTGCTTTTTTGCACAAAAAAATCAAAGAAAAAAAAGTGCCCGGACTTGCTCATATTGCTGTTGCTGGTGGCTTTTTGGTTTTATGGATAGTCACTAATATCGTTGCAGTACAAGAACATTTAGCACATTTCTCTGATTATTATTTCTTTCATGGAGATTTTTATAAGTTAGTAAGTTTTGCTGGTGATATTGCAGGTTTGTTTGTGCTTTTAGGTACACTTGTTTTTGCTTTTAGAAGATATATTGCAAAATCTAGATATTTAGACAATAGCCAAAACGATTGGGTGATGCCAGTTTTTTTATTGCTTTTTGTGATTACTGGTTTTTTGGTTGAGGCACTAAGAATGCTTGGCACCAATACTTTAGAAGATTTTGCTCCTGTGGGTGCAACACTTGCTCGGTTTTTGTCTTATATGACTTTAGAAGATGTGCAAAATGGACACAGCTTTTTGTGGTGGTTTCATAGCTTTTTGACATTTGCTTTTATCGCTTCAATGCCATATACCAAATTTATGCACATCTTTATTTCGCCTTTATCGATCTTTTTTAAATCAGAAAGAAAACGAGGACAGCTTTTGACTCCTTATAATTTATTGGATTTGATGCAAGCAGAAGCAGAAGGTAAAGAAATAAATGAAGAGGATTTTGTCACTGGTGTTTTTGAATATAAAGATTTTTCTTGGAAAACTTTGCTCGATGCAGAGGCTTGTACTTCTTGTGGTCGCTGTCATGTAGTGTGTCCTGCTCAAAATACAGAAAAACCTTTATCACCAAAAAAATTATTTTTGGATATTCGTGCCTTAGCAAGTGCTAAGGAAGAAACTAGACAAGAAGTTTATGAATTTATTTCTCCAGATGTTTTATGGTCTTGTACTAGTTGTAATGCTTGTGTAGAAGAGTGTCCAATTCTTATTGAGCATGTTGATACTATTGTTGATATGCGTCGTGGCTTATTACAAGCGAATATGGCGCCAAGTAATTTACAGGCAACTTTAAAAAATCTACGCACTAAGTCAAATCCTTGGGGTATGGATCCGAATGATAGAGAAAAATGGATTCAAGAGCTAAAAAAAGAATCTGGCTTTGATATTAAATTAGCAAAAGACAATAAAAATAATTTTGAATATTTATATTGGGTTGGAAGTCCGGGAGCTTTTGATGATAACAATAAAAAAGTTACAAAAGCTAATGCCCTATTGTTTTTAAAAGCAGGGCTTGATTTTGCAGTGCTAGGTAACCAAGAAAAAAGTTCTGGTGACTTAGCAAGAAGGGCTGGTGATGAAGGTTTGTATCAAGAAATGGTTTTAGAAAACATTGAGTTAATGCAAAATTATGGTGTAAAAAAAGTTGTTACTCAGTGTCCACACGTTTACAATACTTTTAAAAATGAATATCCTGAATTTGGATTTGCTGGTATTGAAATTTATCACCACACCGAAGTCTTGGCTGAGTTATTACAAAGCGGTAAATTGGTACCACAACATGAAATTAAAACTAGCATTACCTACCATGACCCATGTTATTTAGGAAGATATAATCGTGTTTTTGATGCACCTAGATTTATTTTGCAAGCAATTCCTGGTTTGACAATTAAAGAAATTGACAATCAAAAAGAAAAAAGCACTTGCTGTGGTGGTGGTGGCGCACAGATGTGGTATGAAGCACCGGGTAATCATATAAATGTTATGCGTCTTGAAGAATTGATTGAGCATAATCCTGAAAAAATCTCAGTAGCTTGTCCATACTGTAATGTGATGATGAATACAGCTGTTACAACGTCGTCGTCTTTTTTGGGTAATCAAGAATTGCAAGTTGAAGATGTTGCTGTAACTTTAGCTAAATCGGTTTTATGATATTTGCTTGCTTCTAAGTCTGGGGTCTACATAAATCAAAAGTAAGTCAGCAAGTAGGTTTCCCAGTATTAGCATCATGCTACCGAGTAAAAGATTTGCTAGTACTAAATTTACATCAAGTTTTCTTGCTGCTTCAAGTGTGAGGTTGCCAAGTCCGGGATAGCCTAAGACCATTTCTATTAACGCAGAACCTGCAAACAAAGATGAAAATTCATAACCTAAAATTGTTACTAGTGGATTGATAGCGTTGCGTAAAGCATGCTTAAAAAAAACAACGGGTGCTTTTAAGCCCTTTGCTTTTGCTACTAAGATATAGTTATCTTGGAGTACATCTAAAAGATTTGCTCTCATTTGTCTTTGAATACCGACAATACCACCTGTAACCATGATGATTAGCGGTAGTGCTAGGTGCTTAGTGATATCTAAAACTTTTTCAAAATAATTTAGTTCGTTATAAAAACTACTAGTCAAACCTCCTATGGGAAAGAAACCAGTATTTAAGGCAAATAAAAGCATAAAAATTGCAAGTACATAGCCGGGCACTGACATGAAGACAGAGGTCACAATTCTTAGTGCGTTATCTATCCATGTTTTGTAATTTACGGCGGCAAGTACTCCAAGTGGAATGGCAATGAGCCATGTCAGTAATATCGCAGCCAGATTTAAAATCAAAGTATTGCAAAGAGCTGGTCTAATAAGGTCAACTACTCTTTGGTTACTTTGGCTTAAACCAAAATTTCCTTGTAAAACATTTTTCAGCCAAGTGAAATATTGGTAAACAAAACTTTTATCAAGTCCAAGTCTTTTGCTTTCTGCTTCTATGGTTTCTTGCGAGATACTAGGGTTTAGTTTTAGGTCAGCAAGTGGGTCCCCTGTTTGAATTAGGGTAGCGTCACTATGGATTTTAAAAAGAATTTTTTCACTAAAAGGGATTTTGATTTTGAGGTCAATCTCAGGAAAAACAAAATTCATCTTCATGACAGCAAAGGTAATAAAAGTAACAAATAAAATCAATATGATGGCAGAAAAGATTCTTTTTAGTAAGAATTGAAACATCTTTTAGTATTGTACTATTTCCTAATAGAGTGGTAAATTACAGTATTTGTGAATTACTGATTAGCATTAAGCTTTTATCAAACTAAAATCAGCTAAATTTTTAAAGGTTTTGTTTGCATAGGCAACTAAGGCTTGTCTGTTGTTGCGGACTTCATCTTGTTCACTATTGACTAAAACATTATCAAAAAACTTATTAATAGTACCAGCCGCACTAAAAAGTAAATTTTCTGAGTAGACAAACTCATAACTAAGGTTTTGGTTTTTGCATGCTTCTAATTTTTGTGAAATCTCGTAAAACTCTTTTTCAAAATTGCTCTCAAAAAGCTGAGGATCAATATCTAGTGGAAATTCTTTACCCTTGCAGATATTAATTATACGATTCACACCTTCGACTAAATTATCAAATTCTTTTTTCTTGCTAATTGAACTTAAGAAATTTATATTCATATGTCTTTTGTGTAATTCTTTAAGAGAGTTACTTACGCTTAAAACAGATTTGTTGATGTTTTTGTTTGCATTAATTTGTTCAAAAACAAATTCAAGTCGAGTCTCTAAGAAATTTGCAACTTGTTCATTGGTGTTATCCCATGAAAGTTCATCAACTACAATTTCTTGTCTCTTGTCGCCTCTGCCTTTGATTTTTTTGATTTGCTCACCTGTGCCAAATTCTTGTTTTTGTAATTGGCAAACATAATTAATCAAAGCTTCAATGTCAATGATTAATTGACTTTCAGTGATTATTTCAAGTAAGCCATTAGCCTGTCTGCGTAGGGCAAATGGGTCAGCAGAGCCACTTGGGATTTTGCCTAGTGCAAAAGAGCAGACTATATTATCGATTTTATCTGCGATTGAGATGATTTTCGCACCAAGACTACTTGGAGTACTATCAGCGGCAAAGCATGGTTTGTAATGCTCGGCAATAAATTGTGCTACTTGATCATTTAATCCTTGTTTGCTGGCATAAATACCACCAATTAAACCTTGGAGTTCTGTAAATTCAAAAACTAAATTAGTTGTTAGATCAGTTTTTGCAAGCAAACTTGCTTGTTGTAAAGCCTTCAGGTCTATTTCTGAATCAATATTAGGATTTGCTTTAATCGTGTTTTGTAATTCTTGTGCAATATAGTTTGTGATTTTTTCTAGTCGATGACTTTTTTGTAAGAAATTTCCTTTCAAGAAATTCAGCTTTTCTAATTTAGCTAATCTATCTTCTAATGTAATTTTATTGTCTTCGCTAACAAAAAATTCAGCATCTTTAAATCTTGGTACTATAACTTTTTCGTTACCAATTTTGATATTTGTACGAGCTTTTTCTAGTGGATTATTGCTAATAGCAATAAACTTTTCGATTAATTTTGAGTTTTGTTCTAATGGTAAATATCTTTGATGTTTAATCATTACTGTTGTTAAAACACAATCCGGAATCTCTAAAAAGCGTGAATCAAAATCACATAAAATTGGATATGGATTTTCTGTAATTAAAGAAATTTCGTCTAATAAATCATCATCAAAAATAATCTGGGCATTTTCGCTATCGGCAATTTTTTTGGCTTCTGTAATAATTTCTTGTTTGCGGTCTTCTTGATCTAAAGTAACAAATTGTTTTTTGAGTTGCGCTTTATATTGTTCAAAATCTGTCACAGTGAATTCTTCAGGGGCTAAAAAACGATGTCCAAAACTTTTGTTTGCAGATTGTAAGTTTTCAAATTTGAAATCTATTACTTCATTTGCAAGGATTGCACAGATCCATTGTGGGGGTCTCGCGAATTTGGCTTCGCTGTTTGCCCAACGCATAAAACGGATACCGGGTGTATTTTTTAGTAAATGAGCTAGCTCATGTTCTAATAAAGATTTTAAATTTGTTGCTTTAATTTTTTCTTTTATATAAATATAGCCATCTTGGAAAAAACAATCTTGTTCTTGGGCTTTGTTTTTTTTCAAAAATCCAAGTCCAGCATTTGATAAATTACCATCTTCTGTTTTGGCAATTTTTTCTGGTGGACCTTTGATTTCGATTTCTTTATCTGGAATATTTAACTGAATTTCTTCGATATGTATACAAATTCTTCTTGGGGTAAAAAAACTTTTGCAATTTGCAAAAGGAATTTCTGCTAATTGCAGAATTTCGGTTAGTTTTGAGCTAAAATAATCAGCAATATTTTTTATTTGTCCGCTTGGTAATTCTTCTGCTCCAAGTTCAAATAAAAAATCACCAAAAAGAGAATCAGTTTTGTTTAAATCCTTCATTAAGAAAATTATATTAGCGCTTATAAGGTTTTATCAAGCAAGTTATGTAATTAGACAGCCAAAATGCCGATTTGACCCTAGTTGTTCTGAGTATGCTAAGCAGGCTTTTAGTAAGTATGGGCTTTTTCGGGCAAGTTTTAAAACAATAAAAAGACTATTAAAGTGCCATCCTTTTGGCAGCTATGGCTATGATCCTGTTGAATGAGACACTTCGGACCGTGTTGATTTTGTCTTATTTTTGAGACACTTTGGACCGTGTTGATTTTGTCTTATTTTTAAGACACTTTGGACCGTGTTCATTTTGTCTCATGATTCAATAAATTAACTTAGCTACTATCTAACCAATCTCGATAATTGCGTTAATCTTGTGCCTCAAAGTCTTCATTTTCAAGGAGTATAGCAGTATGCTTAAATTAATCAATGTAAGTTAGTAAAGCTTGAGCGTAGGTGTCACAGAAAGGCTTTGCCTCGCATTGTTAACTAACTTACATTTTTGATGCTAGGTGTGATAAAAAAGTATGCAAGCTGGAAAGACTTCCGCGAAGATGTTAATTAAAACTAGGTCCGCATTGTCACCAGCTTGCTTGAATCTTAGATAGCATAAGGCTTAATAGACTTTTGCATTAAATGCTAAATACTGCTATGCCATGCTATCTCATCAAATACTAGAGTAAGACTTAATTCTCTAGTCAGCTTAAATAAGTAAACCTAAGGTTTGCCACTCTTTTTGCTGTCTAGATATTTTAACTAATTTCTAAGGAGGAAATCAATATGTCAAAAAACAAATCAATTCAGGATGAAATATTCATTGGTGTAGATTGTCACAAAGAGACTCATTACCTTGTTGCAATAGATCTAAGAAATCAACAGAAAGCTAGCTTTCAATTTACTAATACTAAAAAAGGGCTAACTAGTTGTGTTGCTAAATTAAAAGCTCTGAGCAAAAAAGCTCATTTGAATATTGGATTAGAAGGTGCTTATGGTCTTGGTAAACACTTGGCAAAATATTTAATTGAAGCTGGCTTTGAAGTTTATGAAATTAACTCAGCTTTGACCAAAAAAGTAGAAGATGTAGAACCTCAGGATGGAGTAAGTCTGATCCTGGAGATGCACTGATCGTCGCTAAAATAGTTAGAGACGATGTCAATCAATTGCCAAAAGTAATTTTCAATAATGCAAATGAAGCTATTGGAAAAATAACTAAACTTAGGCAAGATTTTGTTCTCATTCGCACAGAAAACTTAAATAAATTGCATGCTCGATTATTAGAACTTGATCCCGAGTACAAACAAGTCGGTGGCAAAAACATTAGCGCTAAAAACACTTTGAATTTTTGGCTAGAATACTGTGATAGTCAATATCACAAAGAAAAAGATATTTACAAAAAATCTATTATGCTTTGTGTAAAAACTTTAATAGCTGCAATTCAAAATTATGATCAAAATATTTATGAATTAGAAAAACAAATGGATGATTATGAAACACCAGATACTAAAAGATTACAAACTATCACAGGCATTGGAAGAATAGCTGCCTTTACAATTATGGATTGTATTGGTGATATTGGTAGATTTAGCAGCGCTGCTAAGCTTGCAAGCTATGCTGGAAGAGCACCTGTCACTTATGCTAGTGGCACATCAATTTTTACAAGAGCAAATAGGAGAGGTGATCGAAGATTAAACTCTATTCTTGATAGAGTTGCTTTTACCGCTTATCAATATGATGAGTTCTCAGCTATGTATTTTCAAAAGAAAATTGACGAAGGAAAAACCAAAAGACAAGCTAGAAAATATCTCTCAAGACGATTAATCAATATCATTTATGCTATTTTGAAAAACAAAGTTGATTATGACCCTAATTACGAACCACTAAACAAGAAAATCAAAGAATTTAAGGCTACTTGGGCTAAATGTCAAAAAGAAAAAATTGAACTAAGAAAAAAAGCTAATTCTCATACATAACTATTGACATAGACTATGTGAAGCCTTTTTGCCACTGAAAAGCCTTGTTCTTAATAAATTTCTTATTTGCTTCGTTGCATTTTTGTTAGCAGTAGCTACAAAAGCATCTGCAAATGCTATGTTAGGCTTTTGTATATTAAGCTAAAAAAAGGAAAGCTTTGCAAGAAACATCATCACATATAAAAGTAGCAATTATTCAGTTTAATGCAGGTGCCGACAAAGAACTAAACCTTGTTGCAATAAAAAATTTGCTTGAGCAAGCTGTGCAAGAAAAACCTAATTTGATTTGTTTACCAGAAGTTTTTAATTT
This sequence comes from bacterium, assembly GCA_038146805.1. Lineage (GTDB taxonomy): Bacteria > Cyanobacteriota > Vampirovibrionia > LMEP-6097 > LMEP-6097 > CAIYXB01. The sequence continues at coordinate 1,004,409 of JAYQSH010000005.1, forward strand.
AAGGGCAAGCAAAGAAATTAGTTTACATGAAGCAGAAGAGATTGCTACTGGTCAAAGCACAAAATTGCTTTGTGATTTTGCCAAACAACATCAGGTTTGTATTTCTAATGGTAGTATTTTTGAGAAAGTCAATGGGCAACTGCCTTTTAATAGTTCTATTTTAATTGATAGTGCTGGGGAGATTGTGGCGCATTACAAAAAAAACTATCTTTTTAAAGTGAAGCTTAAAGACAAAGAAATTGATGAAAGTGCAAAGTCGCAAGCTGGTACTGATTCGTGCTTGGCTCGCCTAGTGTTGAATAATAATAAAATCAAAATTGGTTTGTCTATTTGTTATGATTTGCGCTTTCCTGAGTTGTACCGCCAATATGCTAAACATGCTGCGGAAATTTTGTTGGTGCCTTCTTCGTTTTCAAAAAAAACAGGTGTGGCACATTGGCAAGCGCTTTTGCAGGCAAGGGCAATAGAAAACCAAGCTTATGTAATTGCCGCCAATCAATGGGGAGTGGTGGATGGCTTTGAGACTTATGGTAATTCAATGATTGTTGATCCTTGGGGCAAAGTGATAGCTCAAGCGCAACCTGAACAAAACCAAATCTTGTCTGCCACTTTAGATTTAAATTATCTTCAAGAAATCAGGCAAAGTTTACCTGCTTTGGCTGATATGAAGTAAGACATTTCGGACCGTGTTATTTTTGTCTCATTTCTTATCTCAAGCACTTTTCTTCACGCTGATTAATTTATGCAAATATCAAAGCCGAGCACTTACCCAAGATAAGAGGTGAGACAGAAATAACACGGTCCGAAGTGTCTCAAAAATAAGACAAAAATAACACGGTCCGAAGTGTCTTGTTAATTTAAGCTTTACTTTAGTCGCCATATCATCGTTACAGTGTTAAACTTGTTGAGCAAATGGATTTATCTGCTATTACGTATTCGGTTTTTATCCCACTTTTAGACTCTTTGCATAAGATTCTAACTAGTACTGGGTTGTATGGCTATGGCTGGGCAATTGTATTTTTGACTGCGGCTGTCAAATTAGTGCTTACACCACTTACTTTTAAACAAATAAAAAGTACTAGAAAAATGCAAGTAGTACAACCAAAATTAAAAGCTTTACAAGATGATTTTAAAAAAAGAGAAGAGCGTCTCAAAGATGATCCTGAAAGACTAAATAAAGCAAGAATGGATTTCCAGCAAAAGATGATGTCTTTTTATAAAGAAAATGATATTAATCCTTTGGGTGGCTGTCTGCCTTTGCTTGTGCAAATGCCTATTTTACTGGGTTTATTTTGGACTTTTTCGGGTTCACCTTTTAAAGAAAAACCAATTTTTATTGATGTTAAAGTTGTTTCTCAAGCTGAAATTGCAAAAAAACAAATCAAACCTTTTAATGGTAAAGGAGAGATTTTTGTTGATGCTAATGGTCAAAGAGCAAGAATTGTTTTAAATAGCAAAAAACTTACCTTAGTTGAAGGTGATAGCTTTGAGGTTACAGCTTCTAAAGCAGAGGGCGACGCTGAGTTTAGCGCACAAGAAATTGATTGGGGTTTCTTTAATGAAATGCAAGCTGATCAAGGTGTGAATATTGAAAGAAATCCTGAAACAGGTAACTTAATGATTCATGCTCAAAAAGCTGGTGCTAAAGTACGTTTGCAGGCATTGTTACCAAAAACAATTACAAATGATAGTTTCTTTTTTATCTCTGATTTGGGTGATACTGGTGTCTTTAATAAAAAAACAAATTCTTTAAATATAGATATCGTGATTTTGGTTTTATTGTTTGGTATAAGTATCTGGCTTTCTACAAAACTTAATGCACCAAAAACGGTGCCTTTAAAACCTGGTGAGATAGAAGATCCACAAGCGGCAATGCAAAGAAGTATGTCAACGATGATGCCTATTATGATGACAGGCATGATGATGTTTGTACCATTACCGGCAGGTGCTTTTTTGTATATGATTGTTAGTAGCTTTATTCAAGCGGGTCAAACATTTTTTGCTATGCAAAGGTATGATAAAAAGTTTGCTGCTCTTGCTTAAAGTGTGTTCATCGTGCCAGGCACCAAGAACACTTTTTTTGCTATTATCTGTGGACTCATAACCTAATCTAAATTGCTAGAAATTCTTTTAATGCTTGGTAATGCAATGCTCCAGCACCTTTGATATTGAACTGTGAGCTCATATCATGTACATCACATGAAACCTGAAAAATGCTGTTTTGGTTTTTTAGAGTCTCAATAGTAAACAAATCATCCAAGTTTGCTTGAAATAAAATCACCAATAAGTTTTGTTTTTTGATATTGGTATTAATGCTTGATAAATATTCAATTTCAAAGTTCGCAAAAACTGTTTCAAGCTTTTCGCGTTCAAGCTTTGGGTGTTTGTTGATCAAAATTTTGTCGAATTTTGTGTCAGGTTTACAATCTAATTCTTCAAAACTTGTTTTGATTAAATCTACAAAATATTTTTTGTCATAGTTATAAAAAGTATCTGTCGAATTTTCCAATCTTGTTTTTGTTTGAGCAATTTTGCTAATGCTTTTTTCGTAATTGTTGTATAAATCTGTGTAATCCTCTTGGGCTAAGCTATTAAGCTTTTGACAAGTCTCTAAGGCATCATCAATATTTGTATTCCAGATTATCAAATGATTACCAGCTTCAAGTAGTTTTTTGCTAAGCTCTGTATAGTTGCCATATTGATTCAAAGCTTTCATTGTGATTTCATCACTGACAACAAGTCCTTTAAAGCCCAATAAATAAATCAACTCTTTAGCAACTAAGTCTTTATTTATACTTGTTGCGATATTTTTTTCTTTGCTTACTAAACTTAGTTCTTGTAAATCTTCTTTTGAGATACTACTTTCATCAATTAATTTAGTGTCAAAATTACTACTGTGAACAATCTCTAAAAGCAAATGTGCAACCATAATACTATCAACCTCGGCTTCAACTGCTGCTATAAACGGTTTAAGGTTTATGAGTTCTTCTTCTAAGGTACGGCTTATTACAGGTAGTTCATGATGTGAATCTTTTTTGCTATCTCCATGTCCCGGAAAGTGCTTAGCACAGCTTATAATGCCTTGCGCTCTTAAGCTTTTGATTATAACTTTTGCTTGCTCAGCTACAATTCGATAATCATCACCTAAGCTTCTAGAATTGATAATAGGATTTGTTTTTTCTAAATCTAAATCAACACATGGAGCAAAAACAAAATTAAATCCAAGCTCTTTAAGCTGGTGAGCAAGAGCTTTTGCATAATGATCTAAAACCTCATTAGAAAACAAAAAAGAATTGTCTTTGTTAAGTTTGCGGCTCGCTGTGCCAAGACTCAAAAGACTTGGTAGTTCATAGCTCACATTTCTAAGTCTTTGTACTTTGCCGCCCTCTTGGTCAACGCAGACAAACAAATCCTGTCCAAGTAAATCTTTCAAATCTTGAATAAGCTTTTTGACTTTCAGTGTGTCTTTTAAATTTGTATCATAGAGAATTACTCCAGCAGGTTCAAGCTCTAAAAGTTTTTCTTTTAGTAAAGAGCTAAGAGTTTCACCCTCAAAGCCGACAATAAAAGTTTTTCCGAAATTTACCTGCATCTGCAATTTTAATTTTAATACGATATTGCCAAATCTTTTTGCAAATGCTCAGAAAATAAATCTAAGCTTTGTTGATGTTTAGTTGTGAAATCATAATCAAGATTTTGAAAGTATTGGTTTAGTATAGTTTTACTTAAGCCTGTTTCTTTAAAGGCTTCTATGATAATGTCTGGATAGATTTCATTGAGCCCATATTCTTTAAGTCGATAGAATTCTTGCCCTAAAAAATCAAATAAGTCTTTGTCTTTATAAGTGATTGAGCTTTTGTTACAAACCCATAAACCAAAAACCATTGGTAAACTATGCATTGATTGCCAGCGCTCTCCCAGATCTAAAACAATTTCATAATTGTCTTTATTTTCGGTCAGTGCTTCATCACCAATTAAAAGTTTTGCTGGGTAGTTTTTATTTTCGCTAAATTTCTCAAATTGAATTAAGTCTAAGTTCATAGCGTAAACATTCTTTAAAATAATTTTTAAGAGTGCGATTGAACTGGCGCTTTTGTTGGTCACATGAATAGTTTGTTTATTGTTGTTAAAAAAATCTTGGTTGCAAAAAAACAAAACACTATCAGCATAAGATTTAGATGAGATGCTTAAGGTCTCGATTTTTTTGTAGAGCATTGGCTGTGATAAAAATTCATAACTTGAGATTGGAGCAATATCTAATTCTTGATTGCGTAACATCTGATTAAGCTCGGCTGGGTTTCCTTCAATGATTTCATATTCTAATTTATTGGCAAAACCCATTCTGGCTAATGGGATATTGATTGGTAAGCAATTAATAAAATTAATTTGTCCAATTCTAAGCATGTGAAAACCTTTGTGCAATTGGCATTCTGCGACCAATGCCAAAGGCACGATTGGCGATTTTAATTATTGGTGGCATTTGCATTCTTTTGTATTCTGCTCGATCTATCATGCTCAAAGTTTTATAGGTTATTTCTCGATCAAAACCAAGCTCTATAATTTCTTGCGATGATTTAAGTTCGTCTATGTATAAATTAATAATTTGATCTAAGATTTCGTAGTCTGGTAATGAATCACTATCTTTTTGATCTGGTCTTAATTCAGCGCTTGGCGCTTTTGTAATGATGTTTTTGGGGATAATTGTTTTTTTTGTGTTAATGAAATTTGCTAATTCATAAACTTGGGTTTTTAATAAATCACCAATTGGTGCGATGGCGCCACAGCTATCACCATAAAGAGTCGAATAGCCTACTGCAATCTCTGATTTGTTTCCAGTTGCAAGTAATATTGCATTGTTGGCGTTGGCGTATGCCATTAAAATATTAGCTCGTATGCGTGGTTGAATGTTTTCGTCAGCTAAGCCTTGTAATTGATTATCAAATAAGTTTTTAGTTTCTTGATATAAAGAATTAATTTCTTTTACTTGATAATTAATGCCAAGGATTTCTGCAAGTGCTTTTGCGTCTTTGATACTATCACTACTGGTATATAAAGTTGGCATCATGATGCCGCAAACATTTTTAGCTCCTAACGCCTGCACAGCTAAACAAGCAACAATTGCCGAGTCAATGCCGCCAGATAAGCCAAGTACAACTTTTGTGAAGCCTGTTTTTTCTATGTAATCCTTAATACCTAACACGCAAGCGTTATAAATATTTTCTATATCAGAATTTTCTTGTTGGTCTTTATCAGCTTGAGTTTTGTCGATGTCAAAAACTTTTATTTCTTCTTGAAATGATTTGCAGTTGATGATTGTTGCGCCAAGTTCATTGCAAACAAACGAACTACCATCAAAAACCAATTGATCATTTGCACCTGTTTGATTTACATAGATAAATTTGCTTTGGTATTTTTTGGCGATCCTGCCAATTAAATCTTTTCTGCGTTGGATTTTTTTGTTGGTAAATGGTGAAGCCGAGATGTTTACTATGAAATCTGCATTTGCGGCTACTAAATTTTCAATAGGGTTTTTTGAATAAACACTTGGGTAAGCTTCTATCCATGCGTCTTCGCAAATTGACACGCCAATTTTGTGTTCTTGAAATTTCCAAGTGCAATCATAGTCATCATTAGCAGAGAAATAGCGTGTTTCATCAAAAACGTCATAGCTAGGCAATAAAGTTTTGTTGATTACTTTTTCAATTTTACCGTTAGCTAAACAATAAGCAGAATTTGTGAAGCGGCTAGTACTAAATTTGCTTGAGCCAACTGCACCTATAATAATTGCAAAATCTTCACTAGTTTCTTTTGTGAGTTTTTGTAAAACTTTGTTTTGTTGTTCTAAAAAATCATGTTTAAAAATCAAATCCAAAAGTGGGTAGCCCGGTAGAAAAAGTTCAGGAAAAATAATCAGATTACTAGACTCAGATTTTGCTTTTTGGATAGCAGTTAAAGCAGTCTGATAATTTTTTTCAAAGTCTCCGATAGTAGGGTTTAATTGTGCGATTGCGATTTTCATTGTTACTAAATATCATGATATCATTGTGAAAAATGACAACAGATTTAAGTTCTATTAATAAATTAAAACCCCTTGGATTCTCAAGAAATGAGGCGCAAGAGACTTTAATACATAACTATAAGGTAAAAGATTTAGTGGCTCAATATGGCTCGCCACTTTATATACTTTGTGAAGAAACTATTAGAGCACGCGCACAAGAATATGTTGCCAGCTTTAAAAAATATTATGGTGAAGCCGAGGTGATCTATGCATCAAAAGCATTAAATTGCATGGCAATTTGTAAATTAATGCAACAAGAAAATATTAGTCTTGATGTTGTGAGTATTGGTGAGTTACATACTGCACTAAAAGCAAAATTTAATCCTGAAAAAATTGTTTTTCATGGTAACAACAAAAGTCCAGAAGAAATTAGTGCTTGTATCAAAAACGATGTCAGAATAGTTTTGGATAACTTTAATGATCTCAGGTTAGTGTCAGAACTAAATACTGAAAAGAAAAATGTCAAAGTTATTATTAGGGTAACTCCAGGTATTGAGTGTCATACGCACGAATACATTAAAACTGGAAAAATTGATTCTAAGTTTGGATTTAATTTAGGAGATTTATTGAGTTTAGTTGAAGATATCAAAAACAACTATGCTTTTATTACAATTCTTGGTTTGCATTGCCATATCGGTTCACAGATTTTTGAAACACAACCACAGCAAGATGCCGCACAGGTGCTTTTGGAAAAGTATGCAGAAATTAAATCTAAGTTTGATATTGAACTTGCTTATTTAAATTTAGGTGGTGGTCTTGGTATTAAATATTTAGAAAGTGATGACCCTCCAGAAATCAGCACTATAATCAAAAATTCGTGTGATGCTGTCACTAGCATTTGTGACAAATTAAATCTCAAAAAACCAATTTTAATGATGGAGCCGGGACGTAGTTTGGTTGCCCCAGCTGGAATCACCGCATATAAAGTTGGTAATATCAAAGATATCCCCAATGTTAGAAAATATGTTTGTGTTGATGGTGGTATGGCTGATAATGTGCGACCGATTATGTACCAAGCTCAGTACCATGCAGAACTTGATGCCAAAGATCCAAATGAAAATTTAGAGCAAGTAACAATAGCAGGCAAATATTGTGAGTCTGGCGATGTTTTGATTAAAGATATTATGCTCGCAAAAGCAGAGGCAGAGGATATTTTAATGGTCTTTTCAACTGGTGCTTATAATTACTCAATGGCTTCAAATTATAATCGTGCAACTAAGCCTGCGATGGTTTTAGTCAATAAAAATGGGCATAATTTAATTGTAAGAAAAGAAAGCCTAGACGATTTGATTGCGCATGATTTAATTCCAGATCATTTAGCCTAAGGGAGCAAAATATAGAAACGCAAAATATAACTATTGACTATCTGGATCTTAAAGAATTTCTCTTTAAATTTTTTGATCTTGAATTAAATCCAATTAGTGTTTTAAGTATCATTTTGCAATTAGCTGGAATTGCATGGCTGATTTATCAAGTTTATGAAAAGCTCAAAGGTACTCAGGCAGAGCGTGTGCTAAGAGGTTTGATTTTGATTAGCCCTGTAATTTTAATTTGTTATGCCCTCAAACTTGGAATCATTACTCGACTGATAGAAATTTTTTCTCCAACAATTTTAATTGGCTTAATTGTAATTTTTGCGCCAGAGTTTAGACGTGTGCTTATGCAGTTAGGTGGAAATTTGTCGCTAGTAGATTATATTCATATTGCTGAATCTAAAAAAAGTGTCAATGAAGCTTGCAATGAGATTTTAGATGCTGTTGCGACTTTGCAACAAAACAAAGTTGGCGCCTTGATTGCTGTTGAAAAAGCAAATGTTGAAAGATACTATGTGAATCCGGGTTTTGGTATAAATGCCAAATTAAGCAAAGAACTTTTGATTACAATCTTTAACCCAAAATCACCTTTGCATGATGGAGCTGTGATTTTAAAAGGTTTTACTGTGCTTGCGGCAGGTGTGATTTTGCCGATGACCGAGAATCCAAAACTTGATTGGCAATATGGTACGCGTCATAGAGCTGCAATTGGTTTTAGCGAAGTTACAGATGCACTCTGTTTAGTTGTTTCAGAAGAAACCGGTGGTTTGTCGATTGCTTCACAAGGACGACTTACTCACTACAATACTATTGAAAATATTCGTCCAATTTTAGAACAATACTATTCAGAGATGTTAAAAACTGAAAAGAAAAGAACTAAGGTTGGTAGGTTTATTGCAGACATATTTAATTTCAACCTTAAAACTCAAGAAGAAAATTTAGAACTAAATAGTGAAGATTCTGCTCAAGATCAAGAGTTAAGCTCTGAAGAAATTGAGGTTTTGGAGGACTTGCAGTTGGTACAAGATGTAAAACCAACCATAAAAACCCCCCTAAAATCCAAAGATTAATTTAACTAGATTCAAAATAACGTAAAAACGTCAAAAAGCTCATAGTTGTATAGCTGAAAGGAAAACAAACTATGAGCAAAAAACGAAGTTTTAAACACTTTGACGAAGCAGCACGGACAGTAATAGAGATCACCGAAAACGGCTTCACCATTACAAGGCAAAAAGTAGCAGAATTTTTACACTGTTCTGAAGCTGCTATCAGCCAAGAGGTTAAAAGAAACTCATATTTCGGCAAATATAGTGCCTCCAAGGCTCAAGAAGCCAGTAAAAAACGAAAAAACAAGACAAAGAAACGACCTATTTTGGATGATCCAGAGATAGGAAGGTATATTGAAGAAAAACTGGAGTTAGGTTGGACTCCTGATGAGATTGCCGGAAGGAGCAAGTTAGACCCTAATGTAAAAAGTGTTTCTAGAGGTTCGGTATACAACTACATCTATGCTCCTAAAAATCATAGCAAGCAGCTCTGGAAACTTTTACGCTTTAAACGCTCAAAACCTAAGAAACGAAAAGCCGGTAATCACAAAAAAGGTGGAATACCAGGTCGAGTTGGTATTCAAAAACGTCCAGAAATTGTTGAAGAAAGATCTAGGCTTGGAGACTGGGAAGGCGATACTGTAATTGGAGCAAATCAAAAGGGAGTGATCGCAACTTTTGTAGATAGAACAGCTCGTTACACTAAAATCGGTAAGCTTGAAAACAAGTCAATGATTGAGATGCATAGAGTTACCGTAGAACTATTCAAGTCGGAGCCAAAAGAAAAACTCAACACGATGACTTTTGATAATGGTAAAGAATTTACTGGTCACTTAGCAATATCAAAAGATCTAGATATTGAAATATTTTTTGCTGACCCGTACTCATCGTTCCAAAGAGGCACTAATGAAAATATGAACAGGCAGATCAGAAGATTTTTGCCGAAAGGAACCGATCTAAGATCAGTAACTCAAAAAGAGCTTGATGAGATAGCTGACAAACTCAACAACAGACCGAGAAGAAGCCTAAATTACAAAACACCCGCAGAAGTTTTTAACAGCTCTTAAAAATCAATAAATGGGAGCAAGAGGGTGTATAGATCTTTCAGGTGGAAACACCTAGCCTTGCTATGCAGAAAAACAAAAATTAACAAATTTTTCTAAGATTTTGCTTATACTTAAAAAGCTAAATCTTCAACTATGAAGCTAAGAATCCAGGAAATTAAAATTAAGTTTGGATTTTAGGCCCTAAGTCTAAGAAGTCTAAAGCATCGTAAAGACAAGATGAATATAAAATAATAATAAAATTCATGAAATATTAAAAAAGGTATTGCGCAATTAGCCCAAGCTTGTGTATAATTTCTTCATTATGGCAGAAAATCAACAGAAAATATTTGTTATAGACGACGATCCGGCAATTTTGGAGCTTGTTACATCTAATTTAGAATTACAAGGATACCAAGTTGAATCAGCGGATAACGCTATTGATGGATTAGCATTAATTCAACAAAACCCACCAAATTTGGTGATTTTGGATTTAATGATGCCTAATTTAGATGGTTTCACAGCTTGTCAGAGACTTCGTCAAAACGAGAAAACTAAAGATATCCCAGTTCTAATGCTTACAGCATTAAGCCGTACTGAAGATAAAGTTACTGGTTTTGATTCAGGAGCTGATGACTATTTAACAAAACCATTTGAGCTTGCAGAATTGTTTGTTAGAGTTAGAGCGTTATTAAGACGTTCTGGTGCTATAACACTTTCTCAGTCTATTCCTGAGATCTTACACGCTGGTGATATTACATTAATGCCAGAGTCTAGAGAAATCAAAATAGAAGACAAGATCATGAGATTAACTCCAATTGAATTTGAAGTTTTACATTGCTTAATGCAAAACCATGGTCAGACTGTATCTCCGGGCACTTTATTAAAAGAAGTTTGGGGTTACTCTCCTGAGGATGATGTTGATACAATCAGAGTTCACATTAGACATCTAAGATCAAGAATTGAAGCTGGTGAGAAAAAATACATCAAAACCGTTTATGGTGGTGGTTACCAAATCATCCCTGATGGTTTTATCAAGCATCAAGCCGCAGCTACTGCTGGCGTTGAAGCTTAAGTGTTATTGTCTACAACAGATTAAATTAACTAAAAAAACTCCCTATTATTTAAGGGAGTTTTTTTTGTAATAATAATCTTTAAGATGAGACAAAAATGGGGTCAGAAATCAGTCCCACAAACGACCTTACGCTTAGCTTGTTTCACTGCGTGAAACTCACTAAGCGACGATGTTTGATTCTTTTGTTAGGCGTGTCTAACCAAAACCTACTTATGCCCAAATCTAAAGACTCGAGATACTTATTACGGGTTTGGAAGCACGCCCAAAATGACCCGGTCCGCAGAGTCTTAAGTGCATGCTAAACTAAACTTTGATTCAATCATGATCAAAAACATAGAAATATACGATACAACTTTGAGAGATGGGGCGCAAATGCGTGATGTTTCTTTTAGTGTTAATGACAAATTGCGTATTTTAGAGATTTTAGATGATTTGGGCTTTGCTTATGTTGAAGGTGGTTGGCCGGGTGCTAACCCCAAAGACGTTGACTTTTTTAACGAAGCAAAAAAATTAGATCTTAAGAACGCAAAGCTTACTGCTTTTGGTAGCACTCGCAAGGCAAATACCAGTGTTGAAAATGACCCAATCTTGGCGGCACTTTTGCGCGCTGATACCGAGGTGGTTTGTATTGTTGCTAAGAGTTCTGCTTGGCAAGTAGAAAATACAATGAAAGCAAGTCTTGATGAAAATCTGCAAATGCTCTCTGAAAGTGTTGCCTATCTAAAACAACATGGCAAACAAGTTTTTGTAGATGCTGAACATTTTTTTGATGGTTTTGAATTTCAACAAGCTTACTCTAAAAAGTTTATAGAAACTGCGATTGAGGCAGGTGCCGATCGTATGATTTTGTGTGACACTAATGGTGGTTCTTTGCCTGAACAAGTCTATAAAGTGACCAATGAATTATTTCAAGAATATGGAGCGCAAATTGGTTTTGGTATTCATGCACATAATGATGGTGAGTTGGCTGTGGCAAATAGCATTCGCGCAATTCGAGCAGGTGCAGTGCAGGTACAAGGTACTATCAATGGTTATGGCGAAAGATGTGGCAATGCAAATTTGATTTCAATTATTGCAAATTTACAATTGAAATATGCTCAGGATAAATTAGTTTGTATTCCTCAAGACAAACTAAAAAAAATTACTAGCGTTGCAAAGTTGATTTCTGAAATAGCAAACATGAATATGAATCAGTCACAGCCTTTTGTTGGTGAGAGAGCATTTACGCACAAAGGTGGCTTACATGCAAGTGCACTTGCAAAAGACAAAACTAGTTACGAACATATCGATCCAAGTTTGGTTGGTAATAAAACTAGAGTAGTTGTTTCAGATCAATCGGGTTTGAGTAACATTATGGATTGGTTCAAAAGCAATGAAAATATTGTGGCTGAATTAGATTTGTCACAAGACCAGCTCAAGGAGCTAGCTGCTGAGCTTTTGTTTAAGCTTAAAGAGTTAGAAAATGATGGTTATAGTTTTGAAAATGCTGAGGCAAGTTTTGAGATTTTAGTACGTAAACTCTTAAAAGAAAAATTTGAAGAAGCAAAACTATTACCAAGCTATTTTGAATTAATTGAAACAAATGTACATGTTGTTAATGGCGAAAAGACAGAAGCAACAGTTCGCTTGCGTATTGCTGGGCAAGAAAAACATTCTGCTTGTCTTGGAAATGGTCCAACAAATGCCCTTGATAAAGCATTTAGAAAGGCTTTACTAGATCATTATCCGGAAATTGAAAATTTTCATTTGCAAGATTTTAAAGTAAGAATTATTGATAGTCACTTAGGTACTGCCGCTGTCACTAAAGTGCAAATTAACACTGGTGATATTCATCATACTTCTCAGTGGGATACTGTTGGTGTTAGTGCCAATATTATTAAAGCTTCTTGGGATGCAGTTGTTGAAAGCGTTATATATGGCTTATTAGTGCAAGATGTACCTTGTCGTAATTCACCGCAAGAGGAGATACTATGTTAACCAATGCCGAACTTGCTGAGATGACATCTTTTTTGAATCGTTTGCAAGGACAGACCGTGAGAGTTGAGTTTGCATCTCGTTTAAATATCGGCTTTCGAATGTCTTTTGCCGTTAAGCTTTCAAAAAATGGTGATCAATATCAATTTGCTAATGAAAAACAAGATATAAATTTTTACTTTGATCCTAATCAAGCAGAAGGTTTTAGTGCTGACCATAGTTCAATTAGTCTTGTTTATGGTGACAATTTGGTTAGCGTACGCTATGAAAGAATAAGGTAGGTTTTATCAATGCCAGAACCTAAGCTAAATCGTGAAGACTACTTAGAGGAAAGAAAACAAACAGGTTTTGTGCGTGACTTTACTATGCATTTACAAGAAATGCGATCTGTAATTTTGATTTCTCTAGCAAGTTTACTATTGTTTTTTATTATAGCTTTTTACTATGCTGATTTTTTTATTGAGATTCTAAAAAAACTAGCTCCTTTAGGTTCAAGTTTTTTTCAGTTGAAGCCCGGTGAACTTTTTATGTCGAGTCTAAAAGTTGGTTTTTTTGTAGCTTTTTATTTTTCTTTTGCGATCATAATTTCACAAATATATTTTTTTGTGAAACCAGCTCTTAAAGAGCAAGAAAAACAAATTGTAAAAGGCTTAAGTGTTTTTATTCCAGTGTTGTTTTATTTAGGTTTAGTCTTTGCCTACTTTTTTATTTTGCCACCACTGTTAGATTTTTTATTAAATTTCAAAGAAGGTTTGGTGGAAAAAGATACGGATTAGAGTCTTTTTTGAATTTGGTGCTTAGTATTGAAACAGTTACAGCAATTGCTTTTCAATTACCAGTTCTAGTGTTTCTCTTGGGTATTTTTAATATAGTTTCAGTAAAACAATTGTTTGCAATTTGGCGTTATGTGATTTTGGGTGCTTTTATTGTGTCTGCTTTTTTAACACCTACTCCTGATCCTTTGACTATGTCGGTACTTGCTTGTGCTTTGCTTGTTTTATACTTTTCGACTATACTTATCTTGAAGCTGATAAAGAGATAACTTGAATAAAACTCAAACTATTTTGCTTATGATTTTTTTAATTACCACTGGTGTTGTGGTGATTTTTTGTTTTGATTCAAAACGTGACATAAAACTTGTAAAAAAATATATTCAAGAATACAGATACGCTAAGGTTTTAGAACTTGTTGCCAAGAAAAAAAATAATAAAAACCCTGAGCTAAGACAATTGTTTTTTTATGCCGCCATTAAAGCAAAAAACTTTGAGCTTGCAAATGAACTGCTAGACCAGATTTCAAGCTTTAGTAATAAATATAAAGAACAATTTTATGAACTAATCAAACTTCTTTATAATAATGATCAAACCGATATGATGTCGCAGCTTTTAGCAAAATCTGGAGAGATTCAGCTTGAAGAAAGTTACCTTATTGATATTTCACGAAAACAAAAAAATATTGATAAAGAGATGCAAGTTTTGTTGATGGGACGTGATATGTATCTAACTTTTAGAGATAAACTTTTATTACAAAAGCGTGAAAAAGAAGCAAGTAAAATCAGAATTGATAAATTAGAAATTTATATTTTAAAAAGATATATGAACCAAGCAAATCTTTTTATTGCGCATCAAAATTATAAATCTGCTTTGGGACAAATGGAGAAAGCTCAAGAGCTTACTATTTTTAGTGATGATTTTGATCAAACAAGTAGGCTTTTAGATGAAGAAAAAGCGAACTATAAGTTTTTACTCGGTACTATTTATAACAATTTAGGTGATAAAGAAAAAGCTTGGAGTCTAATTAGCGAAAGTGCAAAAAGTGGTAATTTACAAGCTCGTAATAGTTTAGAAGAAGCCAAGCGTCGCTATAAAAAAAATACAAACTGATGCTCTAAACTCCACCAGACACTTCGGACCGTGTTAATTTTGTCTTATTTCTAAGACACTTCGGACCGTGTTAATTTTGTCTTATTTCTAAGACACTTCGGACCGTGTTAATTTTGTCTTATTTCTAAGACACTTCGGACCGTGTTAATTTTGTCTTATTTCTAAGACACTTCGGACCGTGTTAATTTTGTCTTATTTCTAAGACACTTCGGACCGTGTTAATTTTGTCTTATTTCTAAGACACTTCGGACCGTGTTAATTTTGTCTTATTTCTAAGACACTTCGGACCGTGTTCTTTTTGTCTTATTTCTAAGACACTTCGGACCGTGTTCATTTTGTCTCATAATTAGGACACTTCGGACCGTGTTCATTTTGTCTTATTTCTAAGACACTTCGGACCGTGTTCATTTTGTCTTATTTCTAAGATACTTCGGACCGTGTTAATTTTGTCTTATTTCTAAGACACTTCGGACCGTGTTAATTTTGTCTTATTGCGTATCTCAAGTTTTTCTTTTTCTATTAAGGGCGTGCTTCCAAACCCGTAATAAGTATCTCGAGTCTTTAGATTTGGGCATAAGTAGGGTTTGGTTAGACACGCCTAACAAAAGAATCAAACACCGTCGCTTAGTGAGTTTCACGCAGTGAAACAAGCTAAGCGTAAGGTCGTTTGTGGGACTGATTTCTGACCCCATTTGCTAGTGATTTTAACATTTCACTGTATTTTAAAATTCACTAAACTGATGCTCTAAACTCCACCTGGAAATATAAATCTTCAAAAAACCTATATAAATAAAAGACTTTTGACAATTTTATTTTGTATTTACAGCGTGGCGCTACATGAATCAAAAAAGTCTTAAAATACCATTGTTTTAAAGGCTTTTATAAGATTCAGGTGGAGTTTAGAGCACCAGTTTATAAAATTCAAAATGGGGTTTGGAATCAGTCCCATTAATATTAACTACTTACTGTCAACCAATCCCGAGAACTGTGTTAGTATCGAGCCCCAAAAGCCATCACTTACAACGTGTAAGCAGAAGACTTTGGGGTAGTTGAAAGGCTTTTTTATTGATTTTATTTTCAGCTGGAGTTTAGGGCATCAGTTAAAAAATTACTAAAATTAACTGAAAACACCTATTTCCAAATCAAATAATCCCAAATATACTAGTAAATTCGCGCTTTGAGCTATTGATTTTTAGGCTAAATGTGTATTACAATTAAAATATAAGGAAAATATAAAAACTAAGGGAAACGTTAATTGGCGGACGTGAGTCAAATTATGGGGGAAGTTTTACCTTTTGCAAGTGGCAAAGCCACGCAAGAGGCAACGATGCCTGTTTTGGCAGAGCCCTCGATGCCATCTTCTGCAAAGCCAAAAAATAGACAACAAGAAAAAAAACTTCAGACTTTCCAAGAGTTTATTCATCAAAAAGAAAATACAAGTAAAAAATCTGTCAGGAATCAAGCCATGACTTCCCTTACTTTAATAGGTGGCTTTACAAGTGCTTTAGCTGGTTTTTCTAAGATGATTTTTGGCGTTGAGCATCAACTTGCAAAATCATTAGATACTCTTACTAATCGTCTATCTTCATTTGCATTTTCTGGTTTTGGTCTTTTTGGTTCAAAAGATGCTTTTGCAAGAAAATTTTTACCGCAAATGATTCCTCAAGCTTTAGCTGTAGTTGTACCGATGCTAGCTGATAAAGAAAATTTGACCATGCTTAGAAGACCAGAAGTTGGTCTTGCTAATGTAGCTGCTGATATTGAAAAATTAGGCGGCGGTAAAAAAGAAGGCTATCAAAGTTTTGATGAAGGTGTAAATGTATTTAAAAATGCATACAAAAAATATTGTGCCGCAGTGCGCGAGAATCCAATAAAAGCCTTTACTAATTTAGAAACTGGTACTGCAGGAATTACCACAGGTATTGCTACCACGCTTTCTTTGATTCCTTATAAATTAGGCTTTAAGAAATTTGGTTCTGTGATGGGACAAGTTTTTGGCATGTCAGTAGAGTTAGCTTCCAAATTGAATACAGATAATTTAAGAAATGGGCGCTACGCACTTTTGGCTTCAGGTGCCTTAATGACAGCTTCTTCTTTGATCAATATGGTAAAAGAATTTTTGCCAGAGCATATGAAAAAGGCAACAGAAAATTTCACTTGGTCTTTAAATTTGATTGGTAAACAAGCTCAGTTACAAGCTTATAATAAAGGGGAAATGACACAAAAAAGAATAGACGGGCACAACACCTTGGGCTTCAAAGACTTATTTAGCAAAAACTTTTGGCAAAAAACTTATCAAGCTGTTTTTGCTTAAGGATTCGCTAAAAAAGTCTTTGTTAATTTAAAACTTTTTCTTTATCGTTTTTTTTGAAATCTTTTTCAATAAAGTCTGTGCAAACTTCACCGGATTGAAAAACTTCGTTTTCCATTACAGCTTTATGAAATGGAATTGTTGAAGCAATACCCGTGATGGTAAATTCATCTAAGCATCTTTTCATACGAGCTATAGCTTGTTTACGATCGCGCCCCCAAACAATCAGTTTACCCATCAGTGAATCGTAATTTGGTGGCATGAAATAATCTGTGTAACAGTGGGTATCTACTCTTACTCCAAGTCCGCCCGGTGGCATAAAGCCAGTAATGTGTCCGGGACAAGGTATAAAATTACGCTCTGAATCTTCAGCATTAATTCTACATTCAATTGCATGACCTCTAATCTTGATATCGTCTTGAGTGAAATCAAATTTTTCTCCGTTAGCAACTCTTACTTGCCATTGCAATAAGTCAAAGCCGGTAATCATTTCTGTAACACAGTGCTCAACTTGAATACGAGTATTCATCTCAATAAAGAAATATTCTTGTGTTTCAGGCACAAAAATATACTCAACAGTACCTGCACCTTCATAGTTAACGGCTTTTGCCGCTTTAACAGCGTCTGCACCCATGCGATTTCTCAGGTCTGTATCAACTGCTGGTGATGGAGCTTCTTCGATTAATTTTTGGTGTCTCCTTTGTACACTACAATCACGCTCCCCCATATGAACACAGTTACCATATTGATCTGCAAAAACTTGAATCTCAATATGTCTCATTTTAGTGATAAATCTCTCGATGTATACACCAGAGTTACCAAAAGCATTTTGGGCTTCAGTTTGTGCTTGTACCATATTTTTTTCTAGTTCTTCTTGGTTGTAACATACTCTCATACCACGACCACCACCACCTGCAGTCGCTTTGATAATTACAGGGTAGCCAATTTTTTCGTTTACTAATTTAATTGCATCTTTTACATCTTCAACCAAACCATCTGAGCCAGGTACTACTGGAACACCTGCCGCCATCACTGTTTCGCGGGCGGTTGCTTTGTCACCCATTTTGTTGATAGCGTCAGCACTTGGTCCAATAAATTTTATATTGTGTTCTTGGCAAACTTTTACAAAGTGTGCGTTCTCTGATAAGAATCCATAACCGGGGTGAATAGCGTCTGCACCAGAAGTTAAAGCCGCACTAATAATAGATGGAATATGCAAATAACTTTTTGATGAAATAGCAGGACCAATGCAATAAGCTTCGTCAGCCATAGTGACGTGCATGCTATCTTCATCTGCTTCTGAATATACAGCAACTGTTTTTATGCCGAGTTCCTTGCATGCTCTAATAACTCTCAAAGCGATTTCTCCTCGATTTGCAATTAAAACTTTTTCTATGTTTTTTGTTGTTTTGGTCATAACTTTTTATTATAACCATTGTGCTCGCTATGTAGTCATCGTGCCAGGCACGCAGACCACATTTTTCGCTATTATTTTGTGTAAATAATTCTAAAAAACCCTTATTTTACTTGTTTTTTCCTGTATTAACTTTTTGAATATGGTTTATAATCTTAAATATGAAAACAAGATTTTTTAAAGATTTAGTATTAGTTTTATTGGTTTCTATGATGGTGATGCCAAGTGTAAATGCTGGAGTAGTAAGGCGTTTGGTTGAAGTTGATCCACAAGAACAAATTTTTGAAGAAGAAGAAGCGAAAAAACAACAAGAAGAGTACAAACAAGAAGCTCAAGAACAACAAAAAGATGATCAAGAGATAATCGAAAAAGCAAAAAGATTATTGGATGAGCAAATCGAAAATATAGAAGTGCCTCAAGAAGAGCCACAAAAGATAGCTGCTGTTGCTCCAACGAGCACAAAAGTAAACAAGAAAAAACCTATGTGTTTTATTTGCAGACCAATTGGTGCTATTTCGGGACTTGTTGTTGGACCAATCTCTGGAATGTTTAGAGGCGCTGTATCAAAATCAGCAAGCTATGCTTCATCGCTCAATGACACTATGGGAGACGGTTTGCTAGGTAAAGTTGTGGGCTATCCTGTTGGTGGTATAACTGGTGCTGTTACAGGTGCAATTACTGGCTTGGCAAACGGTGCTGTAACTGGTTTGGTGAAAGGTTTCCAAGAGCCATATACAGCAGAGAGTTATTCACTTGCTGAGGGTGACTATAATCCTTATAGCTTTTTAGGTGGTCAGTAAAATTATTTTTGACTACGATCTAAAACTTTTATATCGTATTCATCAGCCATAAAACTTTTTTTCAGTGCATCAGCAATTGATCTTGCAAATCCGTAGTCTTGATTGCTATATAGATCAATGGCGCATGATCTATGTTCTGGCCAGGTGTGAATACTAAAATGAAAATTATCACCAACTAGGGTTGCCGTTACACCTTGTGGTTGAAATTGAATAAAACTTTCTTGCATAATTACTAAATCAAGCTCATCAAGAGCTGTAACGATGCTATTTTTTAGATTTTGTGAAAAAGCTAAAATCTCAGCGTTTGCGCTATAAAAATCTAGTGTTATATGCGTTTTGATCATGATTCCACCTAAATATACACTAAAAATAGCTAAGAATTTGTGTTTTTTTGCTTTTGACTATATTGCCGGCTGAGAAACTCAAGCTTTTCCTTATTTTTATAGATTGTAATACTCATAGTGAATTTGATAGAATCCTTTAAGTTATGGCTCAAAAAGCAACTAAATATTACACAAAAGAAAATTCTGAACGCAAGTGGAGAATTATTGATGCAGACGGCAAAGTTTTAGGCCGTTTAGCTGTCGAGATTGCAAACGCTCTTCGCGGTAAAGATAAAGCATTGTTTACTCCGAACCAAGATTGTGGAGATTTTGTAGTAGTAATAAATGCAGAAAAAGTTAAAGTAACTGGTGATAAATTAAACCAAAAAATTTATCATAGACACTCAGGTTTTAACGGTGGTCACAGAATGGAAACTCAGGGAAACCTTTTAAAAAGAAGACCAACAGAAGTTTTAAGAAGAGCAGTCAAAGGTATGCTTCCGCATAATAGATTAAGTGATAGATTAATCACCAAACTAAAAATCTATGCTGGTCAAGAGCATCCTCATGAAGCACAATTGGCGGCTGCAAAATAAATAAGGTTTAAATCATGGCAAAGAAAAAAGATAATTTAATTACAACTGGAAAAAGAAAAAGAGCAATAGCTCGTGTTCAAGTTAAAAATGGTGAAGGTAAATTTACCGTAAATGGTAAAGAGCCAAATATTTATTTTGGTAACCACCCAATTATGCTTAAAAAGATTATGTCTGCTTTGGAGCTAACTGGAAACCTTGCAAAAAAAGATATTACAGTAAATGTTCAAGGTGGCGGTTTATCAGGTCAAGCTGATGCTGTTGCTCATGCAATTTCAAGATCTTTAGCAAAAGCAAAAGATACTATGCGTAAGACCCTAAAAGCGGCTGGTATGCTTTCTAGAGATTCAAGAATCAAAGAATCTAAGAAATACGGTCGTAAAAAAGCTCGTAAGAGATTCCAATTCTCTAAGAGATAAGTTTACTTTTTTTACAAATATATTTTCAAAAAAGATCCAAAGCAATTTGGGTCTTTTTTTTGTTTTTTTTATATTTAGCCCTTGCAAAAAAACCATGGTATTCGCTATTATTAATAACGCTTAGTGTTGTATCGGCTGAAACACACTCGTTCCCATCCCGAACACGATAGTTAAGGCAGCTTGAGATGACAATACTTGGTGGGAGACCGCCTGGAAAGATAGTTAAATGCTAGGCTTTTCTTTTATAGAAAAAATAAAAAATTTCCCCTTCTGGGGATTTTTTTTTGTTTATATATCAATAATGGGCGTGCTTCCGAAGTATTGACAAATAGATACCAGGCGTGCTATTATCTTTCTTATGGTTAAGTCAACGCATATTCATAGAGTTTTAAATAGTCCTTCCGCTCCGGAGAGCTTGAAACGTATATATCGAAAAAAATTACGAAATTCTGGTGCTTTGGGTGATATGGCCACAGCTAGATCGAATGCATTAAAAGATGTCGCTAGAAGGGATCACGCTCCTATTGCTCGGCAGATAAGTCAAAAAAAACCAGAAGTTCTTAGTCATTTAAGAGACCAAAAAGCAATAGATGAATTTCAAGTTTTTTGGCAACAAATATGCGATATTAAGTCTCAGGGAAGTGATTCACTTTATAAACCAGGATATAAAGTAATGATCACAAGGCCAAGAAATCCCTTGAAGTTATCTAATTTTTATGCAGATTTACACGATCAAGATAAACGCAAAAAAACGTACGATTTTAAACTTGTTAAATTTCTCGAGGATAATAATATAACCTTACAAAATGGTATACTTTCTCAGGCAGATCTTAGAGGCGCAGATCTTCGTCAAGCAAATCTTGAAGTCGCAGATCTTAGTGGCGCAGATCTTAAAGTCGCAGATCTTAGTGGCGCAGATCTTAAAGGCGCAGATCTTAGAGGCGCAAATCTTGTACGCGCATGTCTTGTAGGCGCAAAACTTGTACGCGCATGTCTTGTAGGCGCAAAACTTGAAGGCGCAAAACTTGAAGGCGCAGAACTTCGTAACGCAGGTCTTGTATACGCAGATCTTAGAGGCGCAGATCTTAGAGGCGCAAATCTTAAAGGCGCAAATCTTATAGGCGCAAATCTTAAAGGCGCAGATCTTAGAGGCGCAGATCTTAGAGGCGCAAATCTTAAAGGCGCAAATCTTGATGATATTATAAAAAACTCTGATACAATATTTGGGTGGTTTCCACTGACCAGCTAATATCGCAAGCTATTATTTAATAGCAGCCATAAAACCACGAGCAGATACATAGACCGAATCTATAAAGGGACTGATTCCAAACCCCATTTTGAATTTTAAAATACAGTGAAATGTTAAAATCACTAGCAAATGGGGTCAGAAATCAGTCCCACAAACGACCTTACGCTTAGCTTGTTTCACTGCGTGAAACTCACTAAGCGGCGGTGTTTGATTCTTTTGTTAGGCGTGTCTAACCAAACCCTACTTATGCCCAAATCTAAAGACTCGAGATACTTATTACGGGTTTGGAAGCACGCCCATAATAGAGTTTGATTAAAAATTTTTAGGCTGAATGATAGGTGTTTGTAGGATTGCCTTGGGGATTTTTTGTTGTTATTGGTAATTGATTAGTCTCTTCCTTGCTTATTCTTTGAGGATTTAATTTTTGCTTCAGACCATCGATATTTTGTTCACGTAGAGTGGTAATTAATTTTTGAATTGATTGACTAAAGCTATTAAGCTCACTTTCAAAGTTTTCACGATCAAAAGCATTTTGCAATTCTGCAAGCTCAATGCTTTGACCAGCTAGTAAATTGTCTTCAATAATTGCAAGTACTAATTTTTCTTTTAGCTGCTATAAAATTTTCAACGCTATACCCAGAATCTGGATTTCTTGCTTCAATGGCTTTTATATCACCTCTAAAAGCCGGACCAAGTTTGTTTCTGTAATTGATTTTTCTAAACCAAATTTGTTGATCAGGTTTGAGAACTTTTTCTGGATTTGTTTTTTGTAAAAATTCATCTAATACTTTTGCAATTCGTGAATTTCTCTCTGCGTTTTGAGGATTTTGCAAAAGCTGTTGTAGCATGATATTGATTTCCCCGAAGCAATCGGTGTTTTTTTGTTTTATTGCTTCTGGTCTAGCTTGGTGTTGAGGCTTTGATGGTAATTCATGTTTACTACGATTTAAAATCTTAATATAGCCGCTTTTTTCTAAGCTTGTTATCAACTCTCTTTGACTTAAATCTTTTGGTGCTTTTGCAAATCGTATATGCTCTTGTTTGCTGTGTAATAAAGTATTTATTAGTGTGACTAATTTTTTTAATAGTATTCTTTTGTCTTGATAATTACTAATGGTCATATTTAAAGTTGGAATATGTCTTTCTATATGCAAAAAATATTCTGTTTGATCTTCTGCTGACTCTGGATCTTCTTTTATACAGCAGTTTTTAGTTAAATTACCATTTGCTTTTATTTGCAAAGGTATAAAGACACCTGGTCTGACTTCAACTAAAATATCAATACCCAAATGGTCAAGGGTTTGGCACTGTTTTTTACCTATAAAACTTGGGTCGATAAATTGATTAAGTAAGGGCTGATCTAAATGATAAAAACCTTCTATTAGTCCTTGGTCCATAAGTTCACAAAGCAATAAATGAGCATAAACAAGAGCTTTTTCTCCATTGAGATTTTTGAGATTTAGATTATTATAAAAAAGTTCTTGCAGAAGTGCACCAAAACTTAAAGTGTGTCCTTGAGTTGTTATTTCTTCGTTAAAGGGGTGACCCATGCGCACAATTTTATTAAGATGTTGCATCCATGAATTTTTTTGCCCGGGTATTTTGTGTAAAGCAAAAGCACAAGGAGCACTAAGCACTGAATTTGTAATATTGCCTTTTTGATATTGATCTTTTAGAAATGGAAATTTATCTAGCTCTGGCATAGGAGAGTTTGGCAAATTTATTATTGGTAAACTAAAAAGCACACACTAGATAATAACACAAGATGTGTATTTACGCTTGATTGCGAGCAAAAACACTTATAAACAATGGTTTTTAGGCTTAAGATACGTATCTTATAAATTAGCTACTATTCACAAATCCCGATAACTAGTTTACTCTTGTGGCTCAGAATCCTTGATTTATTTTTTTGCTTCATGAAAATGCATACCTGCTGTGTTTACTGTTTCGAAAAACCAACTGTTAGAGTTTCACAAGAGATCAAATTCAAGCCTTAAATATATTAATAAGCTAATTGATAACTCTAGTTAAATAACAGAAGAAATATTAGTTCGTATTATTCACAGGAGTTACGCGATTGCCTGACTTAGGTGTAACTGCACAGCTTCTCTAACTATTTCCCATTTTTGTTGATACCAACTTGTACCCTCTTTGAATCTAAAGTATTCCAGCTTGATCAGAGCTAAAAAAGCACAAAATATATGATTCTTTTGCGCTTGAGCTTTTCGCATATATGACTTTTCAAGTCCACAGACTTGTTTAAGTCCTCGGTGCATGGTCTCAATAAACCAGCGAGTTTTAGCATGACCAATAAAATTATCCCAGTCATCTAAGTCCAAATCGTTAGTTATTAAGTACCTTATCTTCCCGTCTTTGAGAGTCCTCTTGCACACTAATATTGGACCAAAGTCTTTTAGCCAAACTTTCTTAACTTGTCTTTCTGCTAACTCTAGTTCGTCAACTCTAATCCAAACTCCTTTCACCTCACTAATCTTGCGATTTGATTTTATGTCAGCAACAAAGTTCCAGCCTTTAGCTTGTATTGCTTTTAAATTTTCCTTTGACACATACCAGCTATCCATCAGTACATAACTTGGCTTGAAACCTCGTTGCTCAGCGATATCTAACATATCTCTAAAATGATCATTCTTGGTTTTATCATCACCTTCTTTGTTGTAGATTCGGTAGTCTACTGGTAAAGCTATGCCATCTAGGTCAACCCACTGAGCATTTACGATACCGATACCTTGCTTTACGGCATGATGTTTGCCACTCCATTGCCACTTGGTTAGTTCAATTTTTTTAGCATATGGTTTTTCAAGCAAAGTATCATCAAATGCTAAGTAACCTTCATTGATATTAAGGATGCACTGAAAAATAATTTCGTATAAATTCCTCTTTAAAGCTAGTCTATGATTGAGTTTGATGTTAAAATCAGTACATGCAAAGCACCTTCTTAGACATAGTAAATACAGGCAAAAACCCAACAAAAGCCGCTAAATTCCTTGAAGAAATAGACAAAGTTATACCTTGGTACCGAATTAATAAGGTTTTAAAGAAATGGAAGGACTCCGATCTTGGCAGAAAAGGCTACAGACCTGAAACTATGTTTCGTATGTCTTTACTGAAAGATTTTTATGGTTTGAGTGATTATGATACTGAAGAACAAATTAATGATCGTCTTTCATTTCGTAAATTTATGCAGCTAGGCGTAGACGAAACGTCCCCTGATGAAACAAGTCTCTGTAAATTTAGAGCTTGGTTAACACAAAACAACAAACAAGAAGAACTGTTCAAAATCGTCAATCGCTATCTAAATGATCAAGGTTGTTTTGTCAAAAAGGGTGCTTTGATTGATGCAACTATTATTGAAGCTCCAATAAATAAAAGCAATGGTAAAAAAGAATGGGTTGATAAAGATGCTAGTTCCACTAAAAAAGGATCAACCTGGTATCGTGGTTACAAGGCTCACATGGGTTTAGATTTTGGTTCAAACTTAATTGCTGACATAGTTACAACAACAGCTAAAGTTGCTGATACTGTCATCTTTGACCTACTACTTCCAGCTTATGCAAAAGTGGTTCTTGCGGACAAAGGTTACTACAGCCAGGAACGGAAACGAGAGTTACGAAGAAGTGGAATTTTTTGTGGAATCTTGGATAAAGCAGCACGAGGTAGAAAACTTTCAAACTCTCAAAAGAAACGTAACAAAAAATTATCATCAGTCAGAGCCTATGTTGAACATCCGTTCAACGCAATAAAGAATTGGTTTAAATTTAGGAAAACCCGTTATGTTGGAATTATAAAAAATTCTGCTCAAATATTCATGCTAGCTACACTTTACAATCTTCATAGAGTTAGAAAGATCTTAGAACCAGAACCATACTTTGCATGATTTTAGGGAGTAGTGTATCTAAAAAGCCCTGAAAATAAGGAATATATCAAAATTAAGCAAGTTTTAGGTAGCTAAAAGAGCTAGAAACAGGCATTTCTATTACTTCACAAGAAAATTCTTTAATTTTCAGTGCATCCTTAATTTTTTCTTCTACCTGAGACCAAAGGTCTTCTGGAGAAAATTCAGAATTATTCAGCCATCTATTTACTGAATCATGAGCCATTGTTTCATCTGGACTAACTTTTTCCAACTCACTACAAGAATACTGCTTTTGTGAAGCTATTAAAAACTCAACGTACAAATCTTAGCTACATTTTTGTTGTCTCATGTAGTCTTAGACGTATTTAATTCAAAAAAGTGAGCGTAATACTTATTAAATTACTGACAAATTAGGCAATCGCGTAACTCCTGTATATATCTAAACCCAAAAACATGGATACTGACTTCTAAACCAATCTTCAGATAGAAGTTCAGTTTTTTTTCCATTAGCATCAACATGCTGCAAAGCTTCTGTAAATCCAATAGAAGGATTCTCACTTTGTTGATACTCCAAGGCAGCAGTCAATTTATCTCTGTAAGTCACTGGCATATTAAGATTAAGCTGACTAATTGCATCTGATGGAACACTCTCATTATTAGGTGTGTAGTAAGTCCCTTGTCTTTCAAGTATACTTACTTTTTCCTCTGGAAAGGATAACTTTAAATCTCCAGGTAACTGAGCTTCATCAATTGCACTCAAAGTTTCATTGATATTCGAGACAAGCTCTGCTCTGTTGAGTCTATATACGTAGTGACCTCTTGAATGTTGACCAAAAGCAACTTCTAGAGACTCTAATTCTTGTTTAACATCATTAAATTTCAACGTAAAAGTAGGTGATTCTTCACCAGAACCAATTGGAGTGAGTTTTATAGTAGTAGTATCCTCAGACTGGGATCTATCTGCATTAAAAATCCCATCAACTTCAAGAGGTGTATCTTCTTGAGATTCTGCATACATATGAGTAACTCTGCGTATCAAGTTCTTTAAGTTTAAATCTGTTAAAGCTTGTAGGCTTCCTTCATCAAGCATATTAGCTCGTGCCTTCTCTTGATTAGCCAATAGCGCCAATCTTGTAGGTACGACTACATCTGAAGTAGCCTTTAACTCTAATGAAGCAATTGATAAACTAGGCATAGAAATAAGTTTTTCGTATCCACCTCTGATCAGTGAATCAAAGTGTCTTGAAAACTTATTTGCTTGTTCTCTAGCTTTAGAAGGAATATCACTGAACCCAATTTTAACTAAATCAATCAAATCTTGAGTGCTGCCGGTAAATTGACCATCAATACCTGTATTATCTACAATATAACTGGAAACTTCTGTAAAATTAGGCATTTGCTCAAATGTAAATAATTGAGCCAATGTCTCTGATTCACTTTTAGTTTTGCCCATAGCGTTTCTAAGGCTTGCTAGCACTGAATGCATTACATCAAATGTGGTTAAATTAGTTCTCATAGTTTGTACACTTCTATAATTAAAGATATTATCAAAAACTGAAGGGCTTTGTCAATACTTATTTGGTGAGATTTTCTTTAGGTATTTTTACTCAATTGTTTGATATTGAATTTTGGTATAACTTTTTGATATCGAGAGATGGTAATTATACCGATCAAGCCTAGGTCTTGATCGGATTCCGTGAACCCTTTCAGGTTTCACTCCATGGTGCAGAACTAAGATCTTGCATACAACCCTAAAGCACTACTTTAGGGTTGTTGGTATTTCAGTAGAACTTCCGCCTCGTCGCCTTCGGCTCCTCGTTGAATTGCCCCTTCAACAATTAAGTGAGCGGTAGCGCAAGCTTGCTTACTGGGAGTGTAAGCGCAGGCGAAGCATTTCAAAAAGAAGTGTCTCTTTTTTTAGAGCACTTTCACATTGGTAATAAATCTAGGAAAAGTATTACGAATAAGCTTGTTTAATTTACAGGGACACTTCAAACGTAATGAAAAGTTTAATATAACTTAAGCAATCATTTCTAATGAATCATTATTGCATCTAATGATTGACAAGTTCTGGCGTTTTACAAGTGACTGGATTGTAAACAGCATCATCAATAGCGCTATCTGTTTCTGTGATGAGAGTAATCTTTTGACCATAAAATCTTTTCTTGTCGCTAGTAGATTCAAGCAATGAAGCATTATCTCTGATCGGAATGAGTGACTCTGCTTCACCCATCGTTTGGGCAACCATAAGAACCGCTATAAGCCTTTCAAGTGGAGTATCAAGCTCACCAGAGTCATGAGAATATTTCTTATAACATTGAAGCAATGGTACTTGTTGTGTGTTTAGTTCAGCTAGAGTGAAATAAGCAACTGGGACACCATGGCTGTAGATTGCAAATCTTGTATCTTCATTAACCTTCCCTTGGTTTAGTAAAGTTTTTAAAATATTGCCCATCAATTCAGTTGGTCTCAATCTATATCTATAACCGTTAGAAACATAAAGGTCAGTAAAAGTAAGTGATCTCAGTTTGCCAGCATTAAAAATGATTGTCTCACCACGTTTTTCAGAACTTGTAGTTTTACGCACATAAAATCTATCACTTTTACCCCAAGCTTTCCAGTCTATTTTATGTGCTTCAGGCAGAGTTAGTTCCTGATAATGTGAAAACTCAGCTGTTCTGTCAGACGAAGGTCTTCTTCCTTTTTGGTCACCATTTTGCCTATTGCCAGATACTATCATCGGAGATCTCTTTTTGATTTCTTTTGCAATTTGCTTTGCCATGTTTTTGATGGAAGCTATATCAAGATACATGTCTAGTTTGTCACTTTCATTAATCATTAATGCTCTTAAGCTTTTTTCTGTTGCTGAAAGACTGTAAGTCTTTCTGGCACAAGTATCAAAATCTAAAGCAGCCTGGTATTTTTCCTTGTTGGTAATTGCTTCATTAACATCATGAAGCCAGCTCATATCTCCAGTAGCTATAACTGCAGCATCATATTGGTCGACACCTAATTCATCATTAGACCAACTAGCATTACTATCTATAGCATCATATACTGACCATATTAAGTTTTTAGCCACTTGAACTAATTGATCTGAGTCTGCTTGGTCAGAAAAATGCTTGGTCATAAGACTTAGTTTTAACTCTAGCGTGCTTAATGAATCTCTTTAGGTTGGTCACAAAAAGAGCAGTATTCAACCAAAGACTTTCTTTTATTCCAAAAAACACGATTATGGTTTTCACAGTTTTGAACGAAAGTTACAAAATCTTCAAATGAGTCAGGATATTTTTCTTTCCAGAGGTGTATAGCTTTTCTGTAATTAATAGCCTCTTGAGAATCAGAAGCTTTGTGAATATAAATTTCCTTTATAACCATAATTTAAAACATCATGGTACCTACTGAATATAGTCCCAGTTGGAGACAGACTAGATCTTAATTCTGGGCATTCAGCAACCAAGATCTCTAGACGAATACTTAATATTGAACACCAAATAATATCCCATTCTCTGCCAATAGGAGTATATGATATTAGACCCTTATTAATATTGCTGTTAGAACGCTCTTCTTCACCTTCCGATTTTTATAAGAGTCAGAGAAAGCTTTCTCTATTAAATCACCTTTTTTAGAAACATAACTATCATCAATCACTCCAATTTCTCTTAGCTTTAAAATTGCAGGAGCAAATCCTCTTTCAGTAGGGAGCATAGATCTCATCTTTTTAAGTAATTGCAATTGACTTAAAGGATAATCATCTATGGGTGGATTTAACCCATATCTTTTATGGAGTATATCATTGAGTAGTATTTCTTTTGATGATTCAGAAAGTTCTCTCACAACCTCATCACCTAAGATCCCCTGCTTTTGAAGAAAGCCAAGGTATATAACACTAAGAGTAAAATCTTCATAATCTTCATGGGTAGAATCTCTGTTATTCCCAATATCGCTCCAATACTCAATAAACCTCGAAGCTCCCTGGCTACTCAGGGTGATTTTATTATTGTCGTCTACTGAAAATATACTCTTAAATTTAGGGTTTGTTTTTTTTAGCTCTTGTAAACAGGTTACAAATCCTTCGACTATATCTGAGTTGTCCTTAACTTCCATGGCTCTAAAAATATTAAAATCAACCATGTCAGGGTCCTGCTCGAAAATCTTACTAAGTGCTCCAAAAGCTTTTCTAAAAATATTAAAATCAATCATGTCAGGCACGGTATTGAAACTCTCACCAAGTGCTCCAAAAGCTTTAATGACTTTTTTCTTTTAACTTTGAATCTCCTACTTTATTTGATAGAGCATATATTTCTATTAAAGAGACACAGAGATCGCGTAAAGTTGATTTCTGCCCTGGATCGAATTCTGATATCTTGCCTTCAGTAAGGACCTGCAACAATTCTTCTGCATCCTTGAGTTCACTGCTAACTTGTGATTTGGCTAGAGCTTTTTTAGCCCTTTGTTCTTCAGATAAATATGAACTTCTTCTTGCTCTAAAAACAGTGTTAATTGCAACAGGAGATCTTCTGAGAATCTCATGAAGCTGTGATCTATTTGTGCCAAGATGTTTTAATTCGTTATCATCACACTTAAGTAATAAGTCTCCAACTACATGTTCTTTACCATCAAAGCCATAACCAATTCTTCCTTCAGTATATCTTGCTTGAAAATCAAGAGCGTGAACTTTATCCTCATGAAAGGCTGCTTTAATGAAATTAACTGCTAAGTCTGCTGGACCTTCAGGTATTGAAGAAGCATTTTGCATTCTATTTGCAATCTTGGAATTTATCTCGCCTTTCTACTAAAAAATAACTTCAATAAGCTATCTGCACGACCATCTTGAAAACGATCAACGGCTTTTTAAGAGAAGCTCTAAGAGGTACTAAACCTTCACCCCAAAGCATTATTTCATCTTCATGATGGTGAATTTTTCTCATCATACTATACATACCACCATGTTTTTCAGACCTTATATCATAGAGATATTCTGCATAGCGACCACGAGGACCTATCTGATAGGCGAGATTTGGTATTAAAGAACGGACTTCTGTTCCTAATTGATAGGCCGTTTCCTCATTGTCGCACTCCTCCACTGGAGTAGGTGCAGTAGCCAAAACCTTAGACTGTTGTTTTTTTAAAATAGTGGAATATACAGTAGGTTCAATTTTTAATATGCGGTTATTGTCTGGTGAATATTGCCATACCTGTACATGCCCGTCTGCCCTATCAAGATACCTGCCCAATGTAAGAAAGTTAGCTTTGCCAAGCTGACTTAGCATATCTGATACTATCGCTGCTTGATGCAGGCAAGTGCCCATACGCCTTGATGCTAAATGAGAAGATAGATATGGACCTACGTGTTTATCAAACTTCAATAAATCTTTTGGGTTAGAATATCCAAGATTAAGACCAATTATCATTTGTCTTAATTGATCGCGCCATGAATTTTTATTTCCTGGGCATATGATTTCATCATTAACCTCAGGTGGGAGATCACTCAAATCAAAGTCATGAGGCTTTTGTGCTTCCATCTTATTAAGAAAATCTGTCTTTTTCTGTTTAACCTCGTCTTTCCTCTCTTCATCATATAGAGATGGAGCAGGTGCATAGTAAATGTGAATAGGCTCTTCGTCTTTCAATTTAGCTTTATCTTGTAGTCTATAGAAACCAAATAGAGATCTTTCTACTGTTAATTCTTCATCATTGAGTTTCGCTTTGTATGGTGCAAAACCTGGTATAGATGGGATACCATTTCTAAGCTCCTCGCCTGTGTATGGGATGGTAGGCAAAAAAGAATCTTTATCAGTGTATTCATCTTGATAAACTCCGCGTCTGCCGATATCGTGCATCATCATATCTGCAAACATACTTGATCTATTTAAATCTTCTTCTAGTTCAAATTCAGACCAACAGCTTTCCCCTTGAATTTTTTCATACAATTCATGCATATCAAATATGCTTCCATTTACAAAAACCACTGGCGCAATTGGAAGCATCTGTTTTTTTAGAAAATCTTTCCATATTGTAGGGATTTCTTTAACTTCATACGAGCCTTCACCTCTAGCTTGATTTTCAGAAATTGGAGTTTGGTTCTTGATGAGATCTTCTTCATCACCTGCTTTTGCCTTTCTTTTCTTTTCTTTTGGCTTATTAGTCCTTCTTTTGATGACTGGCATACCAAGGTCTTTAATTAATTCTTCTGAGCTGGGTATTTGTTGATATTCTACTGAATGAATGTCTGTCAGTGTTTTACCAACTATTGATTCTACTGATGTTCGTAACAAATAGACACTTTCGTTATCAGTA
Organism: bacterium; assembly: GCA_038146805.1. GTDB lineage: Bacteria > Cyanobacteriota > Vampirovibrionia > LMEP-6097 > LMEP-6097 > CAIYXB01. The sequence goes on from JAYQSH010000005.1 coordinate 1,036,084, forward strand.
GTAACATCATTGCCTTGAGGAGTTGCTCTTAATCTCGATAAAAAATCTTTTGTAGTACTCAAGGACTCGAGCACGTCTGCTGTGGGGTCAGCCTGATCTGCTTGGCTTGGCTTAACTTCAACTTGATTTCTTAATGCATCTTGTATTCTTTCAATATCACCAAAAACTTCCTCAGTATTTGAGGTACTTCCAAGTTCAACTGTGATTCCTGCATCTTTAAGTTTTTTTTGTAAACTATTAATTAATCTAACAGCACTTTGAAGTTCATGCTGAGTGAGAGAACTTTGAGATAATGGGATTGTGGTACTAAGGGTATTCATATGAAGTACGCGGTATCAGAAATTGCGATTACCTAATCGAAATAAGATAATAGCAGTGCTGGGGATTATGTGTCAATACGGATATTTGTCCTTAAACAGTCACTAAATACTTTCTCAGTCAAATAAGAAACCTTTGAAACCATTGATAAATAAAGGCTTTTGGGAACTCTGGCTGGGATTTCAGCCAAGATATATGAGCAAGATTTAATTTACAACGGCCACTAGATTTTTTGCGAAAGAATAAAATTTAGTTAATTAGGCTACAAAATGCTGATATTTACATACATGTAAACATGAGCATTAGCTACAAAAAACTAATAAACAAGCCAAAAGTTTTTCAGAAACTAAGTTGCTTAGATGTCAAAGAATTTGAAATTATCGCAAAAAAGCTTGAACCAACGTGGAAAGAATTACAAGAATCAAAAACTAGATGGTAGACCTTCAAAATTAGCTGGTCAGCGGAAACCGCCTCCCTAACTGATTAAGAAACATCTCGCTCATAATCACCAGCTTCAAAGGTTCTTTTAAATCTGCATCAGTGATGTATCCATCTTCATCAACCTTAGAAATAGTTAGAACCGGCATATCTAAGTGATCAGCAATCATGCTTTCTGTAGAATAAAGCAAATTTTTCCATAGATCTACATCTTCATCTCCAATAAAGACTCTAAAATCTTTACCGTTTAATCTTTCAGTTATATACTCTTCTTTTTTAGGATCCTTGAATCTTAGTCCAGATTTTAGTTTAAATCCATCTATTGTCTGAAAAGTAACATCATTGAAAGTTTGTGATTCATCATGTTGATCTGGATTTGGTGAAATAAACTTGTTGAAATTACCGTCTCGTTTCATCATTTCTTCAAGATTAATCCCATGTTGTATTGCTACTCCTTGTTTATAAAAGCTTTGAGCATGTCTTGATACAACCATCTGGCATGTTCTTGAGATTTAGAGCTCCCTCTAACAAATTAAAAGTACTAATAGTGGATTTAATTTGTATGGCTGTATTTGGGTGTAAATTAGCTACAAGTACTCTTCCTCTATCAAACTTAATTAGTTGATGCGGAATATCCTGAGTATCTAAGGTTAAAAGCAATATTGGATCAGGTATAGGAATTACATTCTTAGGATTTTTTTCTGAATTAGCTGCATTATCAACATGTGATGGAGCTATCAAAATATGTGTTGCACCGTCGTGTTTTTAGATTCATAAACATGCCAATCTTGACCGCCAGCAGATTGTCTAGAAAGAAGCTTAAAATCATTTAAAGTACCTTGAGTTAAAAACAATTCTAAAATTGGATGATATATATTAAAATTTTGAGCATTTTTAAAACCCTGACCACATGCAGCGCGTAGAAACTGCATCACTTTAGCATCACTTTGACATTCTTTAAGTATTTGCGGACCAAGTTCATACTCACCTCCTTGCTCTAATATTCTCATCTCACTGATTGGAGCACTGCTAAGACTTTGTAAAGAGTCTCTATCATCTGCTGCTATTGGACCATAGACTTCAGTATTAGGCTTTTGGTTTGCTGTCCTTTGTCTTTCAATAATCTTCTGAAAATCAACTGGTGATTTTCTTTTGACACTACTATTACTTACACCGTCTGTCATAATTTATTTCCTCAAATTTACTCTTTAGAGTCACCGAAGTGATTTAACCAAGCTTTGTTGTTCTTTCTCTAGTTTCACCATAAAGATCATGAACTGTGTTTGCTAGTTTTTCAGAATCATCTTGGAAATTAGCTATGATTTTATCCAGTGACATTCTTACCTAAATTTACCATTGACCAACAAAATACTCGAGAGCTTCAACAAGAGTCTCAATACATTCCTCCAATAATTCTTTTTGATCATCAGCTTCTGCTTCCTTCTTATAATAAAAATCTAACCTGAACAGAAGATCCAAAGTCGCACCAAGATTTTGTAAGAGCGAGACCTCATTCATAAAATCTATATCCACAATATCTGGTGTTTCAGTTGAAAGTTTTGTTAGTGTTTTCCTCGTTAATTCTTCTTGACATATGTCTTTAATCTCTTGATTAATCTCCTTAAGTTGCTTAAGCCTAGTCTCATTGTTCTCAGATGCAAAAGATAAAACGACTCTAAGCGTGGCTACTGCATTAAAGCACCTGCTAGATTTGTTAGAAAGATGTATATCAACACTCACGTTCAATATAATACCATTTGACTGCGAGTATGTCAAGACACTTGGTGGGGTTTATTTTTGATTATTCTGGGTCTTTTCACTCAATAAGCTTTTAATTCAAAAAAATGCAGTCAAAGCAAAGGTTATTGGCCAGAATATAAAGTACATTATTGCCAAGATTAAGAACCATATAAGCTTAAAAAACGGCAGTTTCCACTGACCAGCTAATATTGCAAGCTATTATTTAATAGCAGCCATAAAACCACGAGCAGATCCATGGACCGAATCTATAATGGGACTGATTCCAAACCCCATTTTGAATTTTAAAATACAGTGAAATGTTAAAATCACTAGCAAATGGGGTCAGAAATCAGTCCCAACAAATGATCTTTTACGCTTAGCTTGTTTCACTGCGTGAAACTCACTAAGCGGCGGTGTTTGATTCTTTTGTTAGGCGTGTCTAACCAAACCCTACTTATGCCCAAATCTAAAGACTCGAGATACTTATTACGGGTTTGGAAGCACGCCCATAATAGAGTTTGATTAAAAATTTTTAGGCTGAATGATAGGTGTTTGTAGGATTGCCTTGGGGATTTGTTGTTGTTATTGGTAATTGATTAGTCTCTTCCTTGCTTATTCTTTGAGGATTTAATTTATGCTTCAGACCATCGATATTTTGTTCACGTAGAGTGGTAATTAATTTTTGAATTGATTGACTAAAACTATTAAGCTCACTTTCAAAGTTTTCACGATCAAAAGCATTTTGCAATTCTGCAAGCTCAATGCTTTGACCAGCTAGTAAATTGTCTTCAATAATTGCAAGTACTAATTTTTCTTTTAGCTCTATAAAATTTTCAACGCTATACCCAGAATCTGGATTTCTTGCTTCAATGGCTTTTATATCACCTCTAAAAGCCGGACCAAGTTTGTTTCTGTAATTGATTTTTCTAAACCAAGTTTGTTGATCAGATTTGAGAACTTTTCTGGATTTGTTTTTGTAAAATTCATCTAATACTTTTGCAATTCGTGAATTTCTCTCTGCTTTTTGAGGATTTTGCAAAAGCTGTTGTAGCATGATATTGATTTCCTCGAAACAACCGGTGTTTTTTTGTTTTGTTGCTTCTTGTCTAGCTTTGCGTTGAGGCTTTGATGGTAATTCATGTCTACTATGTCTTAAAATCTTAATATAGCCGCTTTCTGTTGCTTGTTATCAACTCTTTGACTTAAATCTTTGGTGCTTTTGCAAATCGTATATGCTCTTGTTTGTTGAGTAATAAAGTATTTATTAGTGACTAATTTTTTTAATAGTTTTCTTTGTCTTGATAATTACTAATGGTCATATTTAAAGTTGGAATATGTCTCTCTATATGCAAAAAATATTCTGTTTGATCTTCTGCTGACTCTGGATCTTCTTTTATACAGCAGTTTTTAGTTAAATTACCATTTGCTTTTATTTGCAAAGGTATAAAGACACCTGGTCTTGACTTCAACTAAAATATCAATACCCAAAATGGTCAAGGGTTTGGCACTGTTTTTCACCTATAAAATTTGGGTCGATAAATTGATTAAGTAAGGGCTGATCTAAATGATAAAAACCTTCTATTAGTCCTTGGTCCATAAGTTCACAAAGCAATAAATGAGCATAAACAAGAGCTTTTTCTCCATTGAGATTTTTGAGATTTAGATTATTATAAAAAATTTCTTGCAGAAGTGCACCAAAACTTAAAGTGTGTCCTTGAGTTGTTATTTCTTCGTTAAAGGGGTGACCCATGCGCACAATTTTATTAAGGATGCACTGAAAATTAAAGAATTTTCTTGTGAAGTAATAGAAATGCCTGTTTCTAGCTCTTTTAGCTACCTAAAACTTGCTTAATTTTGATATATTCCTTATTTTCAGGGCTTTTTAGATACACTACTCCCTAAAATCATGCAAAGTATGGTTCTGGTTCTAAGATCTTTCTAACTCTATGAAGATTGTAAAGTGTAGCTAGCATGAATATTTGAGCAGAATTTTTTATAATTCCAACATAACGGTTTTCCTAAATTTAAACCATTCTTTATTGCGTTGAACGGATGTTCAACATAGGCTCTGACTGATGATAATTTTTTGTTACGTTTCTTTTTGAGAGTTTGAAAGTTTTCTTACCTCGTGCTGCTTTATCCAAGATTCCACAAAAATTCCACTTCTTCGTAACTCTCGTTTCCGTTCCTGGCTGTAGTAACCTTTGTCCGCAAGAACCGCTTTTGCATAAGCTGGAAGCAGTAGGTCAAAGATGACAGTATCAGCAACTTTAGCTGTTGTTGTAACCTTGTCAGCAATTAAGTTTGAGCCAAAATCTAAACCCATGTGAGCCTTGTAACCACGATACCAGGTTGATCCTTTTTAGTGGAACTAGCATCTTTATCAACCCATTCTTTTTTACCATTGCTTTTATTTATTGGAGCTTCAATAATAGTTGCATCAATCAAAGCACCCTTTTTGACAAAACAACCTTTGATCATTTAGATAGCGATTGACGATTTTGAACAGTTCTTCTTGTTTGTTGTTTTGTGTTAACCAAGCTCTAAATTTACAGAGACTTGTTTCATCAGGGGACGTTTCGTCTACGCCTAGCTGCATAAATTTACGAAATGAAAGACGATCATTAATTTGTTCTTCAGTATCATAATCACTCAAGCCATAGAAGTCTTTCAGTAAAGACATACGAAACATAGTTTCAGGTCTGTAGCCTTTTCTGCCAAGATCGGAGTCCTTCCATTACTTTAAAACCTTATTAATTCGGTACCAAGGTATAACTTTGTCTATTTCTTCAAGGAATTTAGCGGCTTTTGTTGGTTTTTGCCAGTATTTACTATGTGTCTAAGAAGGTATTTTGCATGTACTGATTTTAACATCAAACTCAATCATAGACTAGCTTTAAAGAGGAATTTATACGAAATTATTTTTCAGTGCATCCT
>JAYQSH010000006.1:0-7480 GCA_038146805.1 bacterium
ACAGGAGTTACGCGATTGCCTAATTTGTCAGTAATTTAATAAGTATTACGCTACTTTTTGAATTAAATACGTCTAAGACTACATGAGACAACAAAAATGTAGCTTAGATTTGTACGTTGAGTTTTTAATAGCTTCACAAAAGCAGTATTCTTGTAGTGAGTTGGAAAAAGTTAGTCCAGATGAAACAATGGCTCATGATTCAGTAAATAGATGGCTGAATAATTCTGAATTTTCTCCAGAAGACCTTTGGTCTCAGGTAGAAGAAAAATTAATATCAATGAAGGTTACTTAGCATTTGATGATACTTTGCTTGAAAAACCATATGCTAAAAAAATTGAACTAACCAAGTGGCAATGGAGTGGCAAACATCATGCCGTAAAGCAAGGTATCGGTATCGTAAATGCTCAGTGGGTTGACCTAGATGGCATAGCATTACCAGTAGACTACCGAATCTACAACAAAGAAGGTGATGATAAAACCAAGAATGATCATTTTAGAGATATGTTAGATATCGCTGAGCAACGAGGTTTCAAGCCAAGTTATGTACTGATGGATAGCTGGTATGTGTCAAAGGAAAATTTAAAAGCAATACAAGCTAAAGGCTGGAACTTTGTTGCTGACATAAAATCAAATCGCAAGATTAGTGAGGTGAAAGGAGTTTGGATTAGAGTTGACGAACTAGAGTTAGCAGAAAGACAAGTTAAGAAAGTTTGGCTAAAAGACTTTGGTCCAATATTAGTGTGCAAGAGGACTCTCAAAGACGGGAAGATAAGGTACTTAATAACTAACGATTTGGACTTAGATGACTGGGATAATTTTATTGGTCATGCTAAAACTCGCTGGTTTATTGAGACCATGCACCGAGGACTTAAACAAGTCTGTGGACTTGAAAAGTCATATATGCGAAAAGCTCAAGCGCAAAAGAATCATATATTTTGTGCTTTTTAGCTCTGATCAAGCTGGAATACTTTAGATTCAAAGAGGGTACAAGTTGGTATCAACAAAAATGGGAAATAGTTATTAGAGAAGCTATTTTTTTTGATTACCTAAGTCAGGCAATCGCGTAACTCCTGCATTATTAGCTGCTATTAATTAAGGGCGTGCTTCCAAACCCGTAATAAGTATCTCGAGTCTTTAGATTTGGGCATAAGTAGGGTTTGGTTAGACACGCCTAACAAAAGAATCAAACACCGTCGCTTAGTGAGTTTTACGCAGTGAAACAAGCTAAGCGTAAGGTCGTTGTGGGACTGATTTCTGACCCCATTTGCTAGTGATTTTAACATTTCACTGTATTTTAAAATTCAAAATGGGGTTTGGAATCAGTCCCATTAACAAATTTTGAGAACAAGGACTTCTAGCGCCCCAAAAAGGCTTCAGTTTACTGCTTGTAAATCATGACTTTGAGGCAGTAGACTAGCGCAGTTATTGGGATTTGTTAACAGTAGCTAGGTTAATTTATTGATTCATGAGACAAATCAACACGGTCCTGAAGTGTTCTAATAATGAGACAAAAGAACACGGTCCGAAGTGTTCTAATAATGAGACAAAAGAACACGGTCCGAAGTGTTCTAATAATGAGACAAAATGAACACGGTCCGAAGTGTCCTAATAATGAGACAAAATGAACACGGTCCGAAGTGTTCTAATAATTACTAATTACAAAAACCCAAAGGATTAGCCTTGGTTTTTTGTAACAGGAGTTGGGGGTATGGGAAATTTTATACTTAATTAAAAGCTTTGCCAAATAAATCTTTATAAGATTTATGACTAATATTTTCTGTTTGTACAGTGCAGTTCATAGAAGCAAAAATAAATACTCCATGACCTACTCTTTCTTGAGTACCATCTAAAGCCAAAGTTGCTCCACTGACAAAATCAATAACTCTTTGTGACATTTCTTGATCTAAATATTGCAAGTTTACAATTACTGATTTTCTTTCTTTTAAATTATTTACTATTTCTAAACTATCTTCAAAACTTCTAGGTTCAACAACCACAATGTTTACACCATTGGTTCCGTGTTGAACAACTTGTAAAGGTGACGAATTGAAATTTGCTCTTTCGTAATTCTCATTTCCTTGCTTTCTTCCAAATACTGATTCCATAGCTGCGTCAAATCCTTCTTTTTTGTTTTCTTGTATACCTGAGTCTGTCATTGAATTTAAGCGTGTTTTTACTTCCGCTGTTGGTGCTGGAATTTATAATCATCCTCTATGTCAAATAAATTATCAAAACCTTCGTTGATAACTTTATTTTCTGGACCCATCCACAATTTTTTTAATTTAAACATCGAACTTTTATTGTACTCCCATTTTAAGAAAACAGATTTCTGCCTATCCTAATTATTGTTGCGCCATTTTTGACAGCAAGATGATAATCATTTGACATTCCCATTGATAGTTCAAAATCACTATCTGGACAATGAGTTGTCATCATCTCTTTCAAAAGACGCATGCGATTAAAATTAGTTTCTGTTTTTTGAGAAATTTCATGATAATTCATTAACATTAAACCTTGGATCTTTATATTTTTTAATTTGACTAAATCTAAAAAAACCTCTTCTATTTCTGATTCTAAAAATCCAGATTTGTCTTGTGTTAAATTTACTTGAAGCAAAATATTTTGAACTAAGTTAAGTGCTTCTGCTTTTTGATTTATTAAGTAAGCAATCTCCTGTGTATGTACGGAATGGATTAAATCAAAGTTCCCAACTACTTTATTGATTTTGTTTTTTTGTATGGGTCCAAGTAAATGCCATCTAACCTCATCTCTAAAATTCAAAGTTTTTTGTCTTTTGAGAGCAGGCATTATGTAATTTTCGCCAAAATCTCTTATGCCAAGCTTATAGGCTTCTTGAACTTGCTCATCACTGGCATATTTTGAAACAGCAATAAGTTTTACTTTATTTTGTGATAAAGCATAATCTGTATTTATATCTATTTTTTTGAGCTGATCTTCTAACATTTGATGCCTTTGCTTTTTTTAAATCTAAATGCTTAATTAATCAATAGATATTTTAATAGTAACTAATTTTGTGCTATTTTGTTAAAAAGTAAAACTATTAATGATTTCTAGTTTTATGCATTTTGGGCTTGTGGCGGAATTGGTAGACGCGCTTGACTTAGGATCATGTGCCGTAAGGCGTTAGAGTTCGACTCTCTACAAGCCCACCACTTTTTATAAATTAAGGGCGTGCTTCCAAACCCGTAATAAGTATCTCGAGTCTTTAGATTTGGGCATGGTTGGGATGTACACCAAGAAAAGGAAAAATAGGAGTGAAATTCTCCTAGCTATCGTCACGCACATTGTAGCAAAACCCTTTGCCTGTAGTTTTCAAAATTTCTAAATCCATAAGCTCTTCTTGAAATGACTTCCATTTTGTTGTGATAGCCTTCAGTGATGCCATTGTTCTTGGTATATCTAAGCATTCTTAAGATTTCTTCATCCCAGGCTTGAAAAGTATTAGCAAGTGTAATCATGGGAGCAAAACCTGAACTTTTTAAATCTTCGATCATATGATGAAAAGTTTTAATTGCTGCCTTCATTCTCTTTCTGCTTAAACCAAGCATTATGTAACACTTCACCGTGCTCCCAGAATTTTCTAAGAATTTTCACTCCATCTTCTTGAAAATCTCGGTCTAGATAATGAATATTAGCTGGTCAGTGGAAACTGCCGGGTATTCTTGCCTTTGAATACCTAATTCAATAGGAGTTCCGTACTTTATGCTGTGGTTTATTTGTGCTGATTGCATTAAGATCTAAGTATATACAATTTTAGCAAGTCCTCTCTTATTATATGAATAATTTATTGGTGGTTTTCACTCAATACTCTTTAGAAATCCCTATAATTTCAACATTACAGTGAAGGAATATGTTAATATGTAAAGCGAGTTGCGATGTCAATTTTAACTTCTATTCAAGGCAATAGTATCGTGAGAAATGTTAAAAATTTTCTTACTACAAGCGTTTTGCGACCTTATACTGCTCCAGATACAGTGTAATGTCCCTGTAATATGAGGGCCAGTAAAACGAAATACTTTTTCCTGATAAAATCGTAAAGACTAAAAGGAGAAAGAAAATGCCAGGTTACAGAAAAATTAGCTCAGAGCTGAAAGCAAAAGCAGCTTTGGAAGCGTTAAAAGATGAAGAAGCGATTTCTACGATTGCTTCTAAGTACAGAATCGATCCAAAAACTTTGAGAGATTGGGTTAAAAAACTCAAAGAGAATTCGGCTTCTGTTTTTGATTCAAAAATTGAAGAAGAACATAAAGAAAAACTCAGACAAAAAGAAAATCAAATTAAAGAGCTCAAAAATTTAATTGGTGAACAAACGGTCATGATCGACTGGGTTAAAAAAAAATATAGGGAAGCTGGATTTCAATGGGAGAATGAGCCTCATGGATGGTGATTCAAAATTTCCAATCACGCATCAATGTGGGTTGCTTAACATCGATCGCTCTAAGTATTATAGAAAACCTAAGCCCGAGTTTTCAGATGGAGATAAAAAAATTATGGATGCAATAGATCAGGAGTATACGAAACAACCAATGTTTGGCTGTAGAAATATGCGCTGGGCTTTAAAAGAACACCATGGTCTTAAAGTTGGTAAAGATAGAGTATCTAAGCTAATGAAGGCAATGGGATTGGTAGCTCAAGCTCCGAAACCCAATACTAGCAAGGCAATGAAGGAACACAAAAAATATGCTTACTTGCTAAGGAATTTAGTGATTGATAAACCAAATCATGTTTGGGGCACTGATATCACATACATCAGAACTCAGCAAGGCTTTTGTTTTATGGTTGCTATTATCGATTTGTTTAGCAGGTCAGTGCTAAGCTATCGCATCTCAAATATGATGGACATAAGTTTTTGCATTGAAGCCCTAGAGGAAGCAATTGAACAATATGGTTGTCCTGAAATATTTAATAGCGATCAGGGCAGTCAGTTTACTAGCCAAGAATTTACTCAGGTGCTTTTAGAGCATCAAGTAGCAATATCAATGGATGGTAAAGGTCGAGCTACTGATAATGCAATAGTAGAAAGATTTTGGAGAACGCTGAAACAAGAATGTGTTTATCCTAAATATTTCAAAACAATCAAGGAGGTAAAAATAGGAGTTAAAGAATTTGTTGAATACTACAACAACAGAAGACCTCATCAATCGTTAGGTATGAGGTCACCACTTAAGTGCTATCAAAACTTTACTAAGCCTTTAGTAATTCAAGACTTAGAAAGTTGTACAATTAAGTTTGTGAACTTAAGTAATAAATCTAGGAAAAGTATTACGAATAAGCTTGTTTAATTTACAGGGACACTTCAAAAATAGGAGTGAAATTCTCCTAGCTATCGTCACGCACATTGTAGCAAAACCCTTTGTCTGTAGTTTTCAAAATTTCTAAATCCATAAGCTCTTCTAGATATTACTTCCATTTTGTTGTGATAGCCTTCAGTGATGCCATTGTTTTTGGTATATCTAAGCATTCTTAAGATTTCTTCATCCCAGGCTTGAAAAGTATTAGCAAGAGTGACCATAGAATTAAACCCAGAAGCCAGTAGTTTTTCAATCATAAAATTAAATTCTTTGATAGCAGGCTTCATAGTTTTAAAATCAAGAGTTTTGATATTAAGAAACTGATTAATATGATTTCTAAAATCATAACTTTGCTTGAGCCCGGGAATATCATTTAAATATCGATCAAGGTTCTGTGCTTGTTCAAAACTAAGCTTAGAAGGATTTCTTCTGAATAATGAAAGTAGCCCTCTATTTTTTCTTCCAGATGGATCTAAAAGCTTCCAGAGCTCGATAAAGTGATGATTTACAGTTCTAATTACATGAAATCTATCAGCGACAATTTGGGCGTTAGGAAAATGCTTTCTAATTATTGCCCGGTATGATGATGAAAGATCAATACAAACTACTCTGCAACGTTCTTTGTGTTTGAGTTTAGTTAAATATTTATTTAAAGACTTTTCTGATCTACCAAGTCTAATATCAAAGATTTTAGACCTTTTCAAATCACAGAAGGTAGTGGCATAGCCTTTTTTCTTGGTAAAGAAATGTTCATCAATACCAAGAACTTCAGGACAAATGTTTGATAGTTTTTCTTGATTTTTGAGAAACGTAAATCTATTGATATCTCTTTGAACAGTAGCTTCTCCAAGTTTAAAATCAGAAGCAACTCCTTTGTTGTCATGCCCCCGAAGAGCAGCTCTAGCTACCTGTCCTCTTAGTTGTTCAGTTCTTCTAAAATATGGCAAGATGCCTGGTAATCTTTCCCAGAATCGAGCGCCACAAGACCTACACTTAAATCTTCTTTGAAAAACTTTAAGCCAAGTAGTTTTAGTATCCCAGGAGGAATGCTGAATGGTTCTAGTTTTATGTTCGTAAACAGTTGAACTTTTAGCAGAACATTTGTTACAAACAGAACATTTAGACTTAGGTCTAATGTGAAATACAATTTTATGCTCAAAAATATCATTTTTTAAACAACGGTACTCTGGTAAATTAATCAAATTTACATTACTATTTTCATAGTGAAACTCCTTTTATTGCTGAAACACAATATTTAAGAGAGTTTCACTTATCTTTAGTTCCTAGAGTTTTTTCTATGAGGTAGAGCCACAAAAGAATCAAACACCGTCGCTTAGTGAGTTTCACGCAGTGAAACAAGCTAAGCGTAAAGGTCGTTTTGTGGACTGATTTCTGACCCCATTTGCTAGTGATTTTAAAATTTAAAATGGGGTTTGGAATCAGTCCCATTATTAGATTTGACTTTAAATTCCAAAACTCTCGAGTAAAACTAGGTCTTTTGATTTTTGTTTTATCAAAACTTCTAGTGTATTCTCCATTTTTCGTCAGCAACATAACCTTGTTTAATAAGTTTTCGTTCTGGTGCCACTAAAATTTTACTTTGCCATCTCGCATTGATAATGAAAAAGAGTTTTTTTCTTTATCTTCATAACATTTTTTTAAAATTTGCTGATTTCGTGATTTTAAATTTCATACCATTTTGAGCTTCTTGCAAATTTGCTGAAATATCCAAAAGAATTTTGCTGGGTCTTTTGTATTTAAGATAGATTTCTGAAGCTAAATCTTTGAAATCTAAAAAATTGCTTGTAAAATCTTCCTCGTCTGAATTATCGTTTTCATCACCCTCTGAGTTGTCACTATAAAAGCAATCACCTTTTTTGATATTAATAGTTGCGGCATCAGTCGTAAGTTCTGTTGTTTGTACTAATATTTTGTTTACATTATCATCAAAATCTTCCCCAACAGCAAATAAAGCTCTTTCATTCATTGAGCTTGTCATATCGTAGTTTGAATAATATGAATAAGACCCAGAGATATATTCTGAGCTTGCTCTAAAGTCTTCAAACTCGCTATCAATAAGCACTTTGGTCTATTACCAATATTTTTCTTCATCTACATAAACTAAAACCAGAAGAAGTTTTGTTTAAAAACTTCTTAGCAACCACGTA
>JAYQSH010000007.1:0-101144 GCA_038146805.1 bacterium
ACTTTAAGACCTGATACTGTTGAATCTTTAGATCATAGATATCCTAAAGTTGACCCTAATGTTGCACAACAATTAATGAATCTTAATACCTTAGACAATATTACGGTTTTGATACTTACAGCAAGAAGTGCAATTGATTTATATAGATCAAATTTACCAAAAAACATCAAAAAATATTGTGGTTTTGGTAAACAAGTAATGGAAGGTGAAAATTTAAAATATACACGAGATGATTTTCAAAATGCAGATGCTGAAATAGCAGTATTTATTGAGATTTTAAAAGATATTCTTGGACCTAATCTTACTGCTAGCCTTGATTTTTTGACTACACCCGGTGATTTTGCAATTTATTTTGAAGCAAAAGATTTTAAAGAACAGAAAGCAAAAGTTTTACAGGTCTTAAATCAAATTTTACAAAATTCTAAACGCTGGAGTATTTTAGATTTTGGTAAAGAGCTGATCGTGAAAGATGCTAAATATCCTTATACAAAAGGTGATGCTATTTTTGATATTTTAAATCTAACTAATTTATCTAATTTACATCAGGTCTTTTTCTTTGGAGATTCTGGTGATGATTATAAGGCTATGACTGCTCTACGTGAATATCAAAAAATTTATCCGCAAAAAAGAATTAAGGTTAATAATGTTTGTGTTGGGGATGCACTAAAAAACAAAGAAATGGTTGATTTTGAGTTTGACTCATATGAAGATACAATATCTTTTGTAGGTGCTCTTTATGCAAAATATTTTACAGAGTAATAATATTAAAAAAGCAAGTTTCTTTAAAAGGCTAGCAGCTTTTTTCTTAACTTGTTTTTTTGTTTTTGCTCTAAGTTTTCTTTTTGCTTATTTACTTGTTGATTTACAAATATTAAAGTTTGAATTTTTTAGTACTCAATTTGTGCTTTTGTTTTTAGCTTTTGTTTTTTTTGGTTTTTTGTCAGATAGTTTGTTTCAATGCTTATTAACTTTTAATTTAGCTAAGCTTATTTTAGGCTTGCGTGTTGTTGATGATCTAGCTTAAAAAGTATTGGTTTAATTCGAGCTTTAGTGAGAACTTTTTTTTCTGTCTTTAGTTTTTTGTTTTTGGGTTTAGGTTTCTTTGCGATTCTTTTTAATAGAGAAAAACTTAGTTTGCATGATACTTTAAGTAAGAGCTATGTTATTGATATCAACAATAATTTATTGACAAAAATAATAAGTGCTTTTCTTGCATTTGTTATATGTGTGCCCGGAATCGTTACCAGCCTTACTTTAGTTGTACTTTTACTTGCATCTCCAGTTTTATTTTGGGACAGTATGAAAGATTATGGTCATAAGCAAGTGTTTGAACTCTCGCAATGGATAGACAATCGTAATAAAACTTACAATATTAACCTTAATAAAAAAAATAATGAACTATATCCAGTTGTTTTGATTTACGATACTGCTGAGTTTACAGATAAATTCACTCTTGATCTTAATGAATCTATTTCTTTGATTGATATTAATAGTTTTACAGATATAAAAGATTTAAGCTTATTAAGATTTGATTTGCGTAAGTACTTACAAGAAAAAAATATTTTTAAAGCATTCTATATTAAATATCCAAAAATTATTTTTAAAACTCAATCTAACCGTGATTTAACTATTAATCATCCAAAGTTTTACATTGCTAATCGTAACCTTATTGCAAAAAATCTATTTAGTACTTTTGATTTAATGTTTATTGAAGAACAGTCAAAATTACAAGTAGCTTTAAAAGAGAACTATAAGATGATTTTAAAAAATGAGAGTATTAGTTTTCAAGAAAAATCTTCTTTGCTCGAAGCTGTCTATATTATTGAAGATTTATGGTTGAAGTTTTTGGATGAGCTTGAAATAGATGAAAAATCTCAACTAAATGATACGAAATATCCTCTTGCCAATAATATAAAAATTATTCTTGATACTCAAACTGGCTATGTTAAAGATATTCAGTTTTTACATCCAAGTAATAGTACTTTGTTTAATCGCGTTTCTAATAGATTCGTTAAAGATCTGCAGTTTAAAATCATGGATCCAAGCGATCTTGATTTGACACACAATAGTTTTGAATTGATATTGAAGTATAATCAACAACTTTAAGGATGCACTGAAAATTAAAGAATTTTCTTGTGAAGTAATAGAAATGCCTGTTTCTAGCTCTTTTAGCTACCTAAAACTTGCTTAATTTTGATATATTCCTTATTTTCAGGGCTTTTTAGATACACTACTCCCTAAAATCATGCAAAGTATGGTTCTGGTTCTAAGATCTTTCTAACTCTATGAAGATTGTAAAATGAATATTTGAGCAGAATTTTTTATAATTCCAACATAACGGGTTTTCCTAAATTTAAACCAATTCTTTATTGCGTTGAACGGATGTTCAACATAGGCTCTGACTGATGATAATTTTTGTTACGTTTCTTTTGAGAGTTTGAAAGTTTTCTACCTCGTGCTGCTTTATCCAAGATTCCACAAAAAATTCCACTTCTTCGTAACTCTCGTTTCCGTTCCTGGCTGTAGTAACCTTTGTCCGCAAGAACCACTTTTGCATAAGCTGGAAGTAGTAGGTCAAAGATGACAGTATCAGCAACTTTAGCTGTTGTTGTAACTATGTCAGCAATTAAGTTTGAACCAAAATCTAAACCCATGTGAGCCTTGTAACCACGATACCAGGTTGATCCTTTTTTAGTGGAACTAGCATCTTTATCAACCCATTCTTTTTTACCATTGCTTTTATTTATTGGAGCTTCAATAATAGTTGCATCAATCAAAGCACCCTTTTTGACAAAACAACCTTGATCATTTAGATAGCGATTGACGATTTTGAACAGTTCTTCTTGTTTGTTGTTTTGTGTTAACCAAGCTCTAAATTTACAGAGACTTGTTTCATCAGGGGACGTTTCGTCTACGCCTAGCTGCATAAATTTACGAAATGAAAGACGATCATTAATTTGTTCTTCAGTATCATAATCACTCAAACCATAGAAATCTTTCAGTAAAGACATACGAAACATAGTTTCAGGTCTGTAGCCTTTTCTGCCAAGATCGGAGTCCTTCCATTTCTTTAAAACCTTATTAATTCGGTACCAAGGTATAACTTTGTCTATTTCTTCAAGGAATTTAGCGGCTTTTGTTGGGTTTTTGCCTGTATTTACTATGTCTAAGAAGGTGCTTTGCATGTACTGATTTTAACATCAAACTCAATCATAGACTAGCTTTAAAGAGGAATTTATACGAAATTATTTTTCAGTGCATCCTTAAAATATATATTTTGATTTATTAGTATAGTTTTTTAATAAGATTTTTTTTGCTTCTTCTTTGCTGTAATTAGTATTTTCTGTAAGATTAAACACTCTTTTTATTTAATTCTTTGTTATAGACTTTTTTAGAGTTTTTCTCTAGTAATAGATTACTTGTAATTAAAAAATCAATATCATCTTTGCTTAGCTTATATTTTTTGCCAAGTTCATTGATATCATTTTGTTTTAAAATCAAGGCTAATTGTCTTTCAGAAGCTATTTTTTCTTCGTTACTAATTTGAGTATTTATGACTTGATTGATTAGCTCTTTTCTTTGGTTTATATCATTTTCAAGTTTTTGCTTTATGTTAGATTCAAAAAAGCTAGTTAGCAATTGGTCTTCATGATATTTATTTTTAATTCTAGAGATATTGTCATAGCTTTTTTCTAGTAATGCTGACAGTTTTTCTTCTGATTCATAGTTTTTCACTACGTATTTGTTCCAGTCATTGTCTTGAGGATGTTCTTTTTTTTGCATGTAAGCAAGTATTTTTTTGCGTGCTTTATGATTTTTGATTTCATAATCTTTCTTGAGAAAGCCCATACCTAGTTCTTCTTTATAGAGTTCATAAATAAAATTAATAATATTTTGGCTGTTGTAAGCACTACAAGGACTAGTGACAAAAAATAATATGGATAATATGGATAATAATGTTATTTTTTTCATTATTTCAAGAAGCTTTCTTTGATTAATAAAAGTATTTCTTTCATACTTTGAATTATTGTTTCGCTATCTAAGCCAGATACCTTTACTGAAATCACCGAATCAGAGCTTCTGGCGCCAACTGCTCCAGCTTTAAAGTTTAATCTTGCTTGTAAAAAGTTTGGTAATTTTCTTTGCATTTGTAACCAATTTTGCAATCTTAGGTTGTTAAATATTTTTATGGTATCAGCCTCTTGATTGATGGAGCGAACCATTGCTTGAGAAGCAAGATTTTTTAACCTTGAGATTTCAACAAGATTCAGTGCCTCTATAGGCATTCTACCAAAACGATCTTGCCATTCATTGATAAGATTATCCAACAAGGCTTCGCTTCGACAACTTGCAAGCCTTTTATATTCGTTCATACGTTGTTTTTCATCTTCTATCCAAGTCTGTGGGAAAAATGCCGTTACTTTTATTTCTATGGTACAAGCGTTTTCGTATTCTTTGATATCTTCAATATTGCCTTTAAGTTCTTCTATAGTATCTGAAAGGATTTTACAGTACAAATCGAAACCAACACTTAACATTTGACCGTGTTGTTCTGCGCCAAAGACATTGCCAACACCTCGAATTTCCATATCTCTTAAAGCTATTTGATAGCCTGAGCCTAAATTGGTCAGTTCTCGAATTGCTTTAAGTCTTTGTCGTGCTGTTTCTGATATTTCTGATGCTGAATCATATAGTAAATATGCATATGCTTGTACATCACTTCTTCCAACACGACCTCTTAGCTGATAAAGTTGAGATAAGCCAAAATGGTTTGCGTTATTAATAATGATAGTGTTTGCCGTTGTAATATCTAAACCAGTTTCTATAATTGTTGTTGACACAAGTACATTGAATTCATTATTGATAAAAGAAAACATGACATCTTCGAGCTCTCTATCTTTCATTTGTCCGTGAGCAAATCTAACTTGAGCTTCTGGTACCATTTCTTGTATTTGATAAGTTACTTGATCAATATTTTCTACTCTGTTGTGCACAAAAAACACTTTACCGCCTCTTTCAAGTTCGTGTAAAATAGCATTTCTTATTAATGATCCTTTAAATTCTCCTACATAGGTTTTAACGGGTTTTCTGTTGGTAGGAGCTGTCGAAATTAAACTTATATCTCGAATCCCAGAAAGTGACATATGTAAGGTTCTAGGAATCGGCGTTGCTGACATGGATACAACATCCAAATCTCTTCTTATTTGCTTGAGTTTTTCTTTGTGGGCAACTCCAAATCTTTGTTCTTCATCTATTACTAGTAAACCTAAATCTTTAAATTTTAAATCTTTTTGTAGTAAACGGTGTGTACCTATGACTAAATCCATTTCGCCAATTTTTAGTTTTTGTACTACATCTTTTTGTTGTGCGGCAGTTCTAAATCTGCTCAAGAGACCGACTCTTATTGGGTATGGTGCATAACGATCTGAAAAGACATCGAAATGCTGTTGTGCTAAAACAGTTGTTGGCACTAAGATTGCTACTTGTCTGCCTTCCATGATGACTTTAAAAACTGCTCTTAAAATTACTTCTGTTTTACCAAAACCTGCATCCCCACAAATTAATCTATCAATTAATTTTTCTGATTCCATATCTATTTTTATTTCAGTTATTGCCTTTAATTGATCTTCTGTTTCTTGATATGGAAAGGCATCTTCAATTTCTATTTGCCAAGGGGTATCTGGTGGGTATTTATAGCCAGTTTGTTTGGTTCGAAGTGCGTACAAATTAATTAAATCTTGAGCAATTTTGCGAACTGATTTTTTGACTTTTGATTTAGTTCTTTCCCACTCTGTGCCACCTAGTTTTGAGAGCCTTGGTTTAACTTCTTGATTAACGTTAAACCTTGAGAGCATATTCACTTGATCTACTGGTATTAGTACTCGAGCTTCATCAGCATATTCAATTGCAATGTATTCAGCTTTAATACGACCATTGTCAAGTTCTACGATTTCAGTGCCTCTGTAAATACCCACCCCATGCTTATAATGCACAACATAGTTTCCTGACTTGATTTCAGAAATGTCTGTGTAAATGTTTTTTGCTTCTCGTTTTGTTTTTTCAGATTCTATTTTTTTCTTTTGTTTAGCAACAGCTTGTCTACTTTTTCCAAATAGTTCACGGTCAGTAAGAATTATCAAATCTAAATCAGGAAACTGAAAACCTTCTTCAACTCCATCTCTTTGGATATAAACATTTTTTTGATTGATATTGTTTAGAGTTGTACTTATATCGTCTTCTTGAGATGAATAGGTAGCAGGAATATCCCATTCTTTCATGATGCCAAGTACTCTTTGCGGTTGTTCTGAATATATTAAAACTGTTTTGTTATTTCTCTGTTGTTGCTTAATATATTCAACGAAATCTGCTATTTTACTTGAGAATCTCTCTGTTGGATAGCTTTTTATTTCGTAGCTTAAATTTTCTTCTTCTTCGCTTAGAGTTTGTAAATAGAGCTTGAACTTGATATTTTCTAGATTTGTTTTTATATCTTTGCTTGTGAAATATAAACTTTTTTCTAATTGTAAAATCTTGTTTTTTGTTCTTGCTTCTTCACAAATTTCCTCTTGCTTTTCAAGGAATTGATCTACTTGATTAAATAAATCTTGCCATTCATCAAATATTAAGTGACAATTGCTGGGTAAAAATTCAAAAAAATTAGATGCAGTTTGCTTGGTGAATTCTCTGTAGTATTCAACTCCTTCCCAGTAGAGATCTTCACTTTCTTTAAGATGTTCTATTAAATGTTCATCTACCCCATAAGTTTCAAATATCTTTTCTTTGAATTGGTCATTTTCTTCTCTTACCAAAGAAAAACGAGGGTGTATTATACAGGAATCCGTCTCCTTGATTGACCTTTGTGTGTTTAGGTTAAAGATTCTAATACTTTCTATATTGTCACCAAAAAACTCTATTCTTACTGGTTCACCTACTAGCGGATATATATCTGTGATATCTCCTCTTTGAGAAAATTGTCCTTTGTTTTCGACTGCTGGGACTTTTGTATAACCTAATAAAACAAGATCTTTGGCAAGCTTTTGTGGATCTTGTTCTTGTGCTTTGTCGATTTTTATTGTTCGTGTTTGATAAGTTTGAAAATTGATATATTGTTGTAAAAAAGCTTTAAAGTTGATAATTGTTATTGAACTTTCTTTGTTTTGCCACGATTCAAAAACTTGCATTTGACTTGAAATAATGCTCGAATCCGAATTTATTTGATCATAGGCTGACACTTCATGACTTAAAAAATTAAACACTTGTTTTTGTGGGTTTAAATTCTTTATTTCTCTATAGTAAGTTAAGGCTTCATGATGATTTTGAGTGACAAATACTATTGGCTGACTTGTATTTGAAGCAAGATTTGAGATGATGACACTTTTTGCTGGATTTACTAGTCCGTTAATTATTTGTCCGGGTTTGGTTAACCTAGATTTTATTTCTTGAAATTTATCGGATTTTTGAATTAAATCTGTAAGCATCTTTTGATTTATTAATTTACTCCTGCGCTTATTTGATTTGCCAATACGACGACAGAAGGTTTTTTGCCAATTTGAGTTTTGATAAGATGGTTCATTTTTTCACGAACGGCATCTTGAAAATCATTTAAATCTGATTTTGGATTTTCCTCGTTTAAATTTTCAATTTCATCAATTAACTCTATAGTATTCATCAAACAAAAAGCTCTCCATTCTTTGTTATTAGAAAATGTACATGCTTTCGCTGAGAACATCGGACCTGCTACAATTTGGTTTTTTTTGTTTAAAGTAAAACTTACCGTAACAATACCATCTTGAGCTAATGCGTCTCTCTCTTTGACAATCTTAGTGTCAACTTGAAAATCTTGAGAGTCACTGTATAGAATTTCATTGGTGTTTAATTTACCACTAATTTCTAGGTTATTGTTATAAAGCTCTATTTGATCTCCATTTTCAAGTATAAAAATTGATCCTGGATCAAAGCCTGTCTCCACAGCAAGTTTGGCATGTTTTACTAAGTGTCTAGTTTCACCAACCATTGGTACAAAAAATCTTGGTCTAAGTATATTGAAAATGAATTTCAATTCCTCTGTTTTTGCATGGCTTTCTACATGAATATTTGCATTTCTACCACCGATTATGTTTGCCTTTTTTAGAAATAAAGCATCTGATATTTGAGCCATTACTCTCACTGTGCCCGGTGGTAAATCTCCGCTGTTTACGATTGTATCGCCTTCTTTGACTTGAAACTGACTATGTTCATCAAAAGCAATTTTTTCTAGTTCTTTGAGGGCTTCTCCTTCTGAGGCAGTGCTTAAAACAAGAATCTCTGAATCTTTTAAATCCTTTATTTCTTGTAAGTTAACAAATTTTCTATTTGGATCAATGATTTTTGCATTTAAAAGTGCCTCGATCATATCTTTTGTTTCTTTGTTTAGTAATGAGACTTTTCTTCCAAGTCGGTCTGCTACTCGAAGTAAATTTTGTATTCTTATTGTATTTTCTGTATAAGTATTAAAAATTATTCTGCCAGCACTATTGCTTAAGATTTCTTCAAACCTTTTTATTAGTTCAGACTCTGATCTTGAGTAGCCTTCTTTTTCAACATTGGCTGAGTCTCCTAAGTATAAATCGACTCCTTTTCCTTGTTCTCTTGCTTCGCAACCAAGTTCCGTGATACCTACCACATCTGTTTTGTGGTTATCAATTGGAGTTTGATCAATTTTAAATGAGCCCGAATAAAATACTGTGTTGCCATTTGCTTCTATATGCAAAGAATAGTTTGCATGACTTGAAGATGTCATAAATAGAGGTGTTACTGTAAAAGAGCCTTCGTGGATTTTTTTTCTACTTTCATATTCAAAAAAATTATGTTTCTCTTTTGCTTGTTCGCCGAGCTTTACTTTTAGTAGTTCAAGAGCAAGACTTGAGCCATAAATATTTTTTATGGAAAGTTTGTTGATTAAATGATGAGCTCCACCCATATGGAAATCATCTACTGAGGTAATAAATATGGCTTTGATTTTTTTTACATTTTGAATTAGGTAGTTGTAGTCAGAAACAGTATAATCAATACCCGGAGAATCATGACCAGGGAAATATACTCCAGAGTCGACAACTAATATTTCATCATTTGCTTCAAAAATGAAATTGTTCTTACCTATTTCGTGTAAGCCCCCTAAAGCCGTTATCTTCAAATTTTCTTTTGGGTTTTCTTGAGTTTTTTCTTGTTTTTTTGTCATGATTAATAAAAAGCTGTAAATTATAATTATAGCGAATAATTTCGTTATTGTTTAAATGTCTGAAAATATCTTAGAAATCAATAATCTTTCGCTTTGTTTCCCTGAAATCAATTTTCATGCTATTAACAACTCAAATTTTTCTATAAAGCAATCTTCAGTTTTAGCTTTGGTTGGTGAAAGTGGAAGTGGTAAAAGTTTAACTGCTCTATCATTGCTTGGCTTAGAACCTAGTAACGCTATGATTAGAGGCGTTATTAAATTTAACGGTCAATATTTACTTAATAATGAAGAGTTTATACCTTGTTCTACTCGCAAGTATCCAGATTTAATTAGAGGAATAAAGATTTCTTATATACCTCAAGACCCCCTAAGTTCTCTAAATCCGATGTATTCAATTTTTGATCAACTTTTTGAAGCTGTAAAAGTTGCTAATGTGAAAATTACAAAAGAGCAAACAAGACTTCTTTGTTTTGAATTATTAGATAAAGTTGGTATTCCAGATATAGATAGAGTGTTGACATCGTATCCTCATGAACTATCTGGTGGAATGCGACAAAGAGTAATGATTGCTATGGCTGTTATTAATAACCCTGATTTAATTATTGCAGATGAACCGACGACGGCGCTGGATGTTACTGTGCAAGCAAATGTTCTTAAGCTATTAAAAGAACTCAAACAAACAATTTTATTTATTACTCATGACTTAGGTGTTGTTGCTGAGATTGCAGATGAGGTTGTTGTAATGCAAAAAGGAAACATTGTAGAACAACAAGATGTCTTTTCTTTGTTTGAAAGTCCTAGTGAGTCCTATACAAAGTCTTTGCTAGAAGCCGTTTTATCTATTTAGTCTTTTTTGAGCAAGTTCTTGCATTCCGGGTAGATCTAATTGTATATTTTGAAACTTATAAAAACCTGTTTTATCTCGATTTATTTTTAAGTAACTTAATGGATATTTTGAAAGACTTGGTGTAGAAATAATTTTTGTGTTATTTATAAAACTTGAGCTGTAATTTTCATCTTCTCCATAAATGAAAGCTACTAATTTTAAGCTTTTAAATTGGTTTATATAGTTAATTAATTTTGTACTGGGCTTTTTAAAACTTATAATAAAAAGGTCTTCGAATTGGTTTTCTTTATTTAGTTTTTTCAGTACTCTTTCAAGCCAAATGTATTGTTCGTTTGCTTCAAATGGTAAGACTTGCGGTATTATATTTTCAGCTTCATTGTCTAAAACTATAATATTTAAGCCTTTTAGTTGAAGCAAATAATATGAATCTTTGATTTCTTTGTTTATGTCTTTTTGTCCAATTCTTTCATTTGTACCAATGACTTCAAAGTGTGGAACTTGATATTTATCAAAAAATTCTACTAAGTTTGCATAGAAGTAATCAAGTTGATTATTGGAATATACTTGATTGCCAGAAAAAAAGACTAAGTCTAAAGATGATTTTTTAAATTCATCTAATTGCGCGCTTAAAAAATCTTGAAGAACTAAAACACTTTCTTTATAAAGAATAGGACTATTAAAATCTGGATCTATCACGGTGTTTTTTTTAATAATATCTTGTGCTTGTTTGTCTTGTACTTTTATAAAAGGGTTATTATCAAAGTTTTCTATTTTAAAAAGTTCGCTATTTTTAAGTTCTGTAATTAAAGGGTAATATATTTGGTTTTCTTTTTGAACATAAAGATTAATGTTGCCTGCTATAGCAATATTAATTTCCGAGAAACTTGTTTTTGCAACCTTTGGTTTCAATGGTGCTGATTTATATTTGTATTCATTTTTTAATTTGAAATTAAATAAATCATTGAATCCTGCATGGCAAAGCTGACAGCTAAAACAAAACAAAAAAACAATATATCTCAATTTATAAGTCATTAATTAAATTTAGTAATTCTTCTTTGCTAACTGTTGCTGTTCCTGCTTTTTTGACAACTAAGCTTGCTGCTAAATTTCCAAGTATTGCAGCTTCTATTGCATCAGCATTTAGGGCTGTCGCTATAGAAAATACAGCGGCAACAGTGTCTCCAGCACCCGTTACATCAAAAACTTCACTTATATTAAAAGCAGGAATAGTTGTAATTGCTTGATCTTTTATTAAAGCCATGCCTTTTGCACCTCTTGTGAGAAGTAGATTATTTGCTTTTAAGCTTTTTTGTGCATCATGTGCCTTACTAAATAATTCTTCTTCGCTTTTGATTTCATTAGAAAGAAACTTTTCTAAGTCAGGTTGATTTGGTGTAAAAGAATATGCACCCTTAAATTTATTTAAATCACCAGTACTATCAACGATAGTTTTAATACCTTTGTTATTGCATAGTGTAATTATTTCTTGTGTATTTCTATTTGCAAGATTGCCATTTGAATAATCTGATAAAAGTACTAAATCTGATTTAGTAAGATTTTCTTCTAAGCAAAGAAAAAGTTTTTCTGCATTTTCGTTTGAAATGGTTTCACTAAATTCTCTATCTATTCTAAGTACTTGTTGTTGTATACCTGTTCCTGCATTAGCGTCTTTGTTTGATGTTGAAATGATTCTTGTTTTTGTTGTTGTTGGTTTTTCTATATCTATTACTGCTTTTAAATTTATATTTGCCTTAGCGCAAAGCTCTTCAAATTCTTTTTGATAAATATCATTACCCAAACTACCAATTAAAGTAACCTGTGCACCAAGACTGGCAGCGTTATTTGCAGCATTAGCACTGCCACCAAGTGCAAAACTTGATTTTAAATATTTTAAAATTATTACAGGAGCTTCTCGAGAAATTCTACTTGGATTTCCAATTAAATATTCATCTAAAATCAAATCTCCAAAAACTGTAAGTTTGACTTGAGAAAAAGTGTTTACTAAGTCGCAAAGCCTTTCTTTATTTATGGTGTTTTTGTCTATGCTGGTTATTAACATTAGTGTTCAAAAAGCTCCTTGTAGCCCAATGTATCAAGTTCAGCGAAGGTATTTATGAAATTCGAACATTGCTTTGCTAATTCAAATTTACTTTCTCTTTTAAGCATTGTTTCAAGGCTTCTGTAGATTTCAATAAGGTGGAAAACATCATTAGCGGCATATTTAATTTGTTCTTGTGTTAATTGATCGTTGCCCCAGTCTGAGCTTTGTTGATCTTTTTTTAGATCTTTACCGATGATTTCTCGAGTAAGTTCTTTGAGGCTGTGTTTATCGGTATAAGTTCTTGCTAGTTTTGAAGCTATTTTTGTGCAAAAGACGTTATTTACCTCTATAGATAAATAATGTTTTAAAAAAGCAAGATCAGTACGTGCAAAATGAAAGAGTGTAATTATGTTTTGACTTTCAAGTAATTTTTTTAGATTTGGAGCTTCAGTTTGTTCTTGCTTAATTTTAATAAGAGCGATTTTTTGTTTTTCATCTCCAACTTGAACTAAACAAAGGCGATCACGAGTTATATTTAAGCCCATCATTTCGCAATCAACAGCAATAATATTTTTGTTGAGGTAATATTCTAAACTTTCTTGATCTAAATCCTTTTCAAAAACTGTAATATTTGTCTGAACCATTAAATATATATTCTAGCATCTAGATTATTCCTTAATTAAAATCAAGCTATTGGCAATTATTCTGCTTTAAATTTTCATTATTTCTTTCTAGATAGTTAGTTCGATTAATTTCTATCCATTCATTTAGTCCTTGGCTATACATTAATGTGATGGTATCTTTGGCTTTTAGTTTTATTGATTGATTATTAGCGAGTGCAAGGCCTTTTCCGTCTTCAAGATTGATCGCTTCATCACTGTAGCGTCCAATAAAAGTAACAATTTGTCCATCAACACCTGCACTAATTTGTGGGTCTGCATTAAGCACCAAGTTGCACTTGCTTAAATTATCAAGGTAAACTAGTCGTGAATTTATTAATGAGCCGTTTATTCCAGTTTCATCTAAACTTAATGCTTGTGCTTTATATGCAATAGAACCATTGAAATCAGTTTGTCTTCTTGGTATTTTTTGATTAATACCAACTCTACTAGAGCTTGCATCAATATAGAATAAATTTTCCTCATTTTGACTATGAAATATTGTGTCATTAATTGTTTTGTTTTTGTTAATGAGAACCATGCCATTATGACCAATCACCAAACCAGCATCATTATAATTGTCAGCTCCTATATATATAGATTGTTCACCATTATTTACTTTGGGATAAAAAATATCATCTACTTCTACCCAATCTTCATTAAAGCTTTTATTTATGATGCCTGAAAAATCACCATAAAAATTCTTAGCAGTTACTGAGCCGTTGCTTTGTAAAATTATTCCTGCATTATTTGTTGTATCTCCCGCAATTAAAACATTTGCATTATTAGTGTCTGTTGGATATAAACCATCTGCTCCTGGTTGCCATTTTCTTAAACCTAGAGTTTCAGTAAAATCTATATTCTTTAAAGTAGCTCCATTTACAGTTCCGCCAATAAAATTACCATTAAAAATTTCTCCATTTACTAAACTATCTGCATAATGAGCTGTTTGTACATATTGAGCTTGATTCACTTTGCCCTCAAGTGCAATAAATTCTATTGCTTTCCATTGAGCAAGTCCATTACTATCTTTTGCTGCAAGTACATAGCCGTTATTTTCAAAACCATTTGTGATCATCAAACTTCCATTTATATCAAAATTGGCTTGTGGGTTTTGTGTGTTTATACCAACTTGTCCATTGCTTGCATGAAGAGTGATATAGTCATTGCTTGCATTTGGGCTTCCTTTTACTTGAAAGATTTTTTTTGTTTTTTGATTAATATTACCCTTTGATTCTAAGTGCGCGTCTATGTATAAAGTACCATCTAGTGGCTTTATTTCTGCATTGCCATTTAATGTCATTGTTTCATAAATTGTTGATGTATAAATATTGGGGTTCATTAATGTTATGCCATTGAACCAAAGCCCACTTAAACTTTCTCCCTCAAAATTTTCTGCATAAATTGTGCCATCTGCTTCAAGGTCTTGTTCTACTAAAATATCGTTTGTGCCATCTATGTGATTTACTATACCATTGCCAACTTGCAAGTTTGCTTCTACATTATCAGTGTTAATTCCTATACCGTTCGTTGAGAGACTAATAGTATCTTCAGAGATTAATTCTTTATTTGCATTGGTTTTTACTAATTTATTAGCCGCAAGATCAGTTAAATAAATTCCATTTTGTGTTTTGATACCGTTTTCACTTGCATACTCTAATAGATTAAAGATTTTATTACTGCTATCTGAGTTAATATGTACAAGTAATGCTCCATTTGCAGCAACTGTAGAGTTTTTGCTAGCCAAATCACAGAACTATTATTATCAGGAGCTGTAAGGTAGTCGGTTCCTGTTGCTCTTATTGCAAGCATTCCATTTATATCTAGTCTAGCTTGTGGACTAGCTATTCCAAGTCCAATGCGATCTTGATTTACTTGAGTTTTTAAAAGAGCAGTATTGTCTTTTGATTTAACTATTATTTCTTCATTTGTGTTTTGTTGTTTGTTGAAGAATGCCTCGCCATTTAAACTAAAATAAATATCAGCACTAGCAAAACCATTTTCTCCAATTGCAATGTTCATAGCTCCGCCATTGCTTTTAGGGAAAATAGTGTTATTTTTTTCTATCCAGTTTCGATCATTTGACTCTCCACCGGCTCCATAATTTTGCACCCATTGTGTTTGCCCATTTACATCAATTGCTAAAATGTAGCCATTTGCTACGTTTGGAAAATTTAATTTACTTTCTACTGTTAATAAATTTAGAAATTTTCCATTATAAATTATTGGATCGTGTAGGTCTAAATGATTAAAACTACCGTTGTTGCCATTTAAATTTGGGTAATAGCTTATAGGAACCCATGATGCAAGACCATTTTTATCAGAGCGTAGTATGTAGTTTATGTTTTGACTACCATCAAATATAATCATTGACCCGTTTACATCAAGTTGAGTTTTTGGAAGTTTTGAGTAATTATTTTTGATAGATACATTGTCTTGAAAATATTCAGTTCCTTTACCGTCACTAGTCGCTTGAATTTCTAATGTAAAACTATTTACAAATATAATTAAAATAGCGATTAGTTTTATTTTTTTCATTTATTTTTTTAATTTAGACTACAGCTTTAAGGTAACGCTTCTGGAAGTCTTGGGGATTCATCAACTGTTCTTACGTAAATTTCTAAATTATCAATACCGTAAGATTCATTATTGGGTGCTTCATCTAAACTTGAACCAAATTCTATTTCTAAAGTGTCAGAATTGTGATTTATAAAGCCGCTCGCGCTATATACTCTATCTGAACTTAAAGTACCACTTGTATTGCTTGCGCCGGTATCGCAATTTGGTAGTTTTCTATTGTTCCTTGTTGGACTTCTATCAAATGGCCTTGTAAAATGAATTAAATTTCTTGACCAGACATTTGTGTTATTTATGTAGGCAACAGCATCTTCATCATCCCAGCTATCTAATGAGTAATAATTAAATTTAATCATTACTTGAGTATGTGGAATTCCCGTGAGTGAAAATGTTTTTTTGATATTAGCTTTTGATAGAGAATTTACTCCGCCTAATATTTTTGTATTATTACAGCTTGTTAGATTTACAGTAGCTCCAGCATTTGTTTGCCATCCTGAAATTGCATCATTAGCTTCAAAATCTTGAAAATGCACTAATTTCCATTGTTTATTGTTAATATTTTGAAGATCTTTCCAAGTCCCTTTCCCAGTCGCATCTGATGTAAGAACATAGCCATCAGCTTGAGTTCCGTCATCAATCAAAATTGATCCATTTTTAATATGTAATTTTTCTGTTGCTTCTGTTGTGCCAATACCAACATTACCAGTATCAGTAATTGCTAAACGGTAGCCATTAACATTAATATCATCTTTATTACTACGTTGAAAAATATAAAAAGTATTTTTGCCACCATTGTTATCAGGTCTTTGATCGCCAAGACTTCCTATTGCCCATTTTTGCTTATTGGTTTCGTCATTTATAGAAAATTCAGACCAACCAACTGCTGATGGAATTCTTAATCTCACATAGCTCCCTGTTTCAGAAGAATTTGCTGCTAGTACTTCTTTTGTATTGTCAGCTAGTGCAAAAAGTTGCTGTGCTTTTAGTTCTACATTCTTAAGCTCTGATCCGTTTATTATTCCACCAGTTACAGTTGAATTTAATAAGTTTCCTTCTAAAGTATTTGCAGAAATTTTTTCAACATTCAAAATGTTTTTTGTAGCCATATCTAAGTCTTGGGTTGCAATATGATCACCAAGATTATCACCATTAGTAGATAATTCTTCTAAAGATTTCCAAGTCCCTTTCCCAGTTGCATCTGATGTTAGAACATAGCCATCAGCTTGAGTTCCGTCTTGAATTTTTATTGAGCCATCTTTAATATGTAGTTTTTCTGTAGGTGTTGCAGTTCCAATTCCTATATTACCTTGTCCTCTAATTGCTAGAGCAATCTCTTCTACTCCATCATTTCCGGTATTTGTAAAAGCAATGCCGCCATCTGGATTAAATGAATTACCATCAAGTTTTTCAAAAACAAGAAAATCATTTGCTTCCCCTGTTATATTTGTTGAGTATTTAATTCTATATCCATCTTTGGGTGAAACCCCTGTCCATGGTACATTACCTCTTCTTAATATATTGTTACTGGTGCTTACTACAAAGCCTTTTGCAACAATGTTTGATTCACCGTTATTAGTTACATAAAAATTACCATCGGTTTCAACAAGGCTAGCTACTTTATTTCCATTCTTTAGTTGCGTGACATCTCTATTTAAGCTATTTGGGTCAGTCCATCTTGCTGTTCCTGAAGCATCTGTTGTTAGCACAAAACCATCAGCTTGTGAGCCATCATTCAAAATTAAACTACTAGTTGTGAGTGAAGAAATATTTGCTATTGAATTATTTGCCATATCTAAATCTTGTGTAGCAAGATGGTCACCAAGATTATCACCATTAGTAGATAATTCAGCTAAAGATTTCCAAGTCCCTTTTCCTGTTGCATCTGATGTAAGAACATAGCCATCAGCTTGAGTTCCGTCTTTAATTGTTAATTGATTACCATTTAAAATTAAAGGTTTATTTATTTCTACTTTATTACCTAAGATTTTTGCAATTAATTTTGGTTCGGATCTTTGTTGTGTATTAGAGTAAAATCTAAAACCAAAATCTTGATTGTTTCCATTAGCATCTGCAATAAAATCAACCCAGCCAGTATCTTTAATTAATGTTCCTGCTTGGTCCCAACTTATATTTCGTAAACTTGGCAATCTGTTTTGATTAGCAAGACCAATACTCAAGTCTCTTTTTGCAAAGAGAATATTACCGTTACTAAAGATGTTGCCATTTATTTGGCTATTGTTTTTAAATTCAAGTGTTCCATTAACAGTATTGTTTAAAATTTTACTATTTAAAATCACAGCACCATTTACGAAACCTGTAACTTTAGAAGCCTCATCTGCATAGAAAGATGAATTTGCTTGAGCCACTGTCCCAACAATATTTGTTGCTTGAATATTTTTTATTGCACTACCATCGCCATTAAAGTAATTTGCAAATATATTGTTAGCACCAACAATATTATTTCCACCCATTTTTAAATCTTTAGTAGCAATATGGTCACCAAGGTTATCACCACCAGTTGATAATTCAGCTAAAGATTTCCAAGTCCCTTTACCAGTTGCATCTGATGTAAGAACATAGTTATCTGCTTGTGTGCCATCATTCAAAATTAAACTACTAGTTGTGAGTGAAGAAATATTTGCAATTGAATTATTTGCCATATCTAAATCTTGTGTAGCAAGATGGTCACCAAGATTATCACCATTAGTAGATAATTCAGCTAAAGATTTCCAAGTTCCTTTTCCTGTTGCATCTGATGTAAGAACATAGCCATCTGCTTGAGTTCCGTCATCAATTAAAATTGATCCATTCTTAATATGTAGTTTTTCTGTTGCTTTTGTTGTACCAATACCAACATTACCAGTATCAGTAATTGCTAAACGGTAGCCATTAACATTAATATCATCTTTGTTACTACGTTGAAAAATGTAAAAAGTATTTTTACCACCATTATTATCAGGTCTTTGATCGCCAAGACTTCCTATTGCCCATTTTTGCTTATTAGTTTCGTCATTAATAGAATATTCAGACCAACCAACTGCTGATGGAATTCTTAATCTCACATAGCTTCCTGTTTCAGAAGAATTTGCTGCTAGTACTTCTTTTGTATTGTCAGCTAGTGCAAAAAGTTTCTGTGGTTTTAGTTCTACATTCTTAAGCTCTGATCCGTTTATTATTCCACCAGTTACAGTTGAATTTAATAAGTTTCCTTCTAAAGTATTTGCAGAAATTTTTTCAACATTCACAATGTTTTTTGTTGCCATATCTAAATCTTGAGTAGCGATATGATCACCAAGGTTATCACCAGCACTACCTTGTGAAGCTAGTTCCCAACGTGCAATTCCGTTAGCGTCAGAAGTAAGTACTTTACCTTCACCTTGGGTGCCATCTTTGATCATAATACTTCCATTAATATCAAGTTTAGTTTGCATGTTTTTAAAACCAATACCCATTGCACCGTTGCCATCAATTCTGATTTTTTCTACGCCTTTAGTTGTAATTGCAAGATTATTATTACTAGGATTAAAGAATCCTGTATTTCGGTCTGTAATAAAAGTTATTGAAGGTGCTATTGGGTCACCGTTGTTTGCCCATAGCTTTTCAGTAAAAGTGTTTCCATTGATATATAATTCCGTGAATGGATTTTTGTAATTAACTCCAATTTTCCCAGCTTGATTTATCACCAAAGCTTGAGTTCCGTTTGCACTAAAAGCAATTTGTTTTTCTGGTCCTTGATAAATTCCAGTTGTTAAAGCATCAGCAAAAGTTACAATTGGATTTGCTTCATTACCATTTTCCTGTAGTATGATTTTGTTTATATTGACTTCATTACCATTAACTAAATTAAAGCCGTTAAAATTTATATCTGTTTCAGCGATATGGTTTCCTAAGTTATCCCCTTGTTGATTTAATTCTATTTCTTGTAGATCTCTCCAGGTGGCATTACCCATTGCGTCTATTGATGTTAAAACATAGCCTTGTTGTGCTCCATTTGTAAGTCTTAATTCTTCTGTTGTTGTTTTACCAGCAATATCTAATAGTGTTTGAGGTATGTTTGTTCCGATTCCGACTTTACCTACTGTAGCTGCACCTGTACTAGGTCCAACAAAAAGTGTAGATTGGTTTGATAAAAATCCTATTGCAAGTGAATTATCTATTGAATTAATTAATGGTGTTTGTTCATTTACTCCGCTACCAATTGTAAAACCGTAATTAGCTAAACTTAAAACATTTGTTCCTATTGCTATAGAATTTGTTTGACTTGCTTTTGCTCTATTTCCAATAGCTATTGAATTAATTCCATCAGCATTGTTAGAAACCCCAAAAGCTATTGCACTATCTTTTGTTGCACTACTTTGTTTTCCAAGAGCAATACTATTATTACCACTAGCAAGAGTATTATTACCAAGAGCAAAAGAATAATTGCTACTAGCACTTGAACCATTGCCTCCAGCAAATGCTCCGACTCCAGTTGCTTGACTATTAAGTCCAAAAGAAAAACTATAATCAGCAGAACTTATAGTATTTTTACCAAAAGCGACAGAATAATATCCACCTTGATCCCACTCACCACCTTCAGCTCTTCCAGCTCTAAAATAACCTTTTTCTTTATTAAAAATCATTCTTGTGTGAAAGTTTGCATCATTGGTTGCTATATGTGGTGCACCAATAACAAAGTTGTTTTGGTAATTAGAGCTTGAGCCATTATTGGAAATAACATTGTCTTTAACTATGAAAATATCACTTGGTACGTTTTTTAGTTCAGATCCATCTCCATTAAATCTTCCACCATAAAAATTTCCACCATTAAATTTACTTGCACTAATTGTGTTGACATCAATAATATTTTTATTAGACATTTGTAAATCTTGTTCTGCAACATGATTACCTAAATTATCTGGTCCGTCAGTAGGTGGTTGCACAGGAAATGAAATCCATTCTGCATAGCCGTTAAGTCCAAGTGTAAGTACCATGCCATTTTTTGCATTAGGTCTATCTAATCTAAAATTATTCGTTCTAATTTCTAGAGATTGTATATCCCCATTAACATCTAGACTTGCTTGAGGAGTTCTTGTTTTAATGCCAACTTTTTGATTTGTGAAAAAATATTCATTACCATCGTCAACAGCAAATAATGGAAGGGGCATTCCTATAAAGATCATAAGTATGAAAATTATTATTTTCTTTTTCATTTTATTGACAAACTCCTCTCGTGATTTCTTCACCAGAGCGCTCAAGGTAATTATTCCTTGAAAGCTCAACCCATTCATTAAACTGCTCACTGTAGATAAAGGTGATACTATCTTTGGCTTTTAGTTTAAAAGAAACATTGTTATTTAAAGCAAGACCAGCACCGTCTTCTAGTAAAATGGCTTCATTTGTATACAAGCCGACAATTGTTATGATTTGTCCGTCCTGCCCAGCTGCAATCTGTGGGTCATTTGTTATATCTAGACTACATGATTGATTTTCATTTGCTAAATAAATAATCGAATTTTTATTTATAATGCTTGCTTGAATTCCACTAGAGTTAATTTCAAAACTATGTGGTAAAAATGCGAATGATCCATTTATATCTATGCTTGTTCTTGGACTATTTGTGTTTATTCCAATACCATCTTTAGAAGCATCAATATAAAATAAATTTTCTTGTGCTTGTCCTGAGATTTTTAAATCTGCATCATTTTTTTGTTTATTAATTTCAACTGAGCCTGAAGAATTTAGAACTATGTCTGCATCATCTATTGTGTTTCCTCCAATAATAATACTTTTGCTTGTATCGTATGGATATAAAAATTCTTCTGCGTTTATCCAGAGCTCTGAATTTAAGGTCATTGCGTTACCATAAAATTTTTCAGCAGTTATACTTCCATTTGCTTCTAATTTTATTGTTGCACTGTTAATCGTGTTACCACCGATTAAAACATTTTGATTTGCAGTATTTGTATTTGGATATAAGCCATCAATGCCTTCATCCCAATTACTTAAACCTATGCCATTTTCAATACTTATATTTTTTAATGTAAGTCCATTTAGAATGCCACCTATAATATTGCCATTTAGAATAGTTGCATTATTGTTTAGTGCATATGCAATTTCTGCGTATGTTGCATTTTCTGCGTTTATTGCTTCAAGCGCAATTGCTGGTTGCCATGTTGCTAAACCATTTGCATCTGAAGTTAGCACATAACCATTTAATGGAGATCCTGTTCTAATTAATAATGAACCATTTATTTCAAGATTTGCTTGTGGGTTTATTGTGTTAATTCCAATATCACCGTTATAGGCGTAAAAGAATGATTCTTCAGACCCAAGATCGCCCTTAAACAAATTCATAATATATCCCGGTTGCATCACTAAGTTACCACCTAGCTCTGTATCTCCGTTAATTAATATAGGTGCAGACTCTGCTCTTATCATTGAGTTACCGTTAAAATCTAATGTTTCATAAAATGTTGAATTGTAAATTTTGGCATTTCTTATGGTATTTCCGTTTAAGCTTAATGATGAACCGTTTCCTACAAAATTTAATCCATATACTGTTCCATCAACTTCTATATCACCCTCAACAAGTAAGTCATAATTACCATCTATATAAGTCTTCACTGCATTACCAACTTCAAGTAAACTTGTTGGATTGCTATTGCCAATACCAACTTTAGATTCATTAGAAAATAAAGTTGTTTCACTTGTTAGTTGTTTATTTGCATCTGTTTTAATAAGTCTGTTTGCAGTTAAGTCTGTTAATATTAATCCGTTTTGTGTAGTTACTCCATTTGTCGTTCCATCAAAATCTATTAGTTTAAAAATTTTATCTTCGCCATCAGAATTTATTCGAGCTACTAAATCTCCATTATTAGCATATGAAGAATTTTTTGCTAACCATATTACTGCGCTATCTAAATCTGGACTCGATTCATAATCATTACTTGAGCTTAATGATCCATTCGTTCCTGCTCTTAAGCTAAGTTGTCCATTTATATCCAAGACCGTATCTGGTGAACTATGGTTTACTGCAATACGATTACTTGAACTGTCAATCAATAATAAGTTTTTCGCTAAAGTCCCTGAAACAATGAAATCTCCATTTGCATCTTGTTGCTGATTAAATATTGCACCACCATTTTTGTAAAGTATGATGTCTGCAGTATTTATATCTTGGCTTCCTATTGCAACGTTTTGAGCTCCGTCATTTTGTGCTGGATAAATAATTCCTCCAATTTCATTCCATTCACCATTTTCAGTTCCCATTGGTAATGTATTTGCCCCCCAATGAGCGTTTCCGTTTGCCTGCATTATTAAAATATAGCCAGCCGGTATTGATCCTGGAAAATAAAAACTTCCATTTATGGTTGTTGTTCCAAGTAAAGTTGCATTAAAAAATTCACCATTGTTTATATAAGTATTGTTTAATTGACCTCCATCACCAATTACTCCAGGTATTGTGGTTACGTCAACCCAAGATGCTTTACCGTTATTGTCAGAGCGTAAAACGTAGTCCTCACTTTGATTACCGTCTTTCATTAAAAAACTTCCGTTAACATGTAACTGTGCTTGTGGGTTTTTAGTTTTGATACCTACGTTATTTTTAATATAGTAAGTACCCTTTCCATCACTTTTTGCATGAACCTTATTGTGACTATATATACTTATGCAAAGTAGAAAAGTAATATTCAATATAGTCTTTATCTTTCTCATTTAGTTTATTTGTCAGATCTTGTTATTTCTATCCATGCATCTTCGCCAGTATCAAAAATCAACTCTAAAATATCATTTTGTCCCAGCGTAAAATCTAGTCCAGAATCTAATATCACCCCATTCCCTTCAACTATTGTTACTGTGTTTGTATCATCTGTACCTCTTAATATTAATAATTGTCCGTCTTGTTTATCTCCAGTAAAATTGATTTGTGGATTTGCTGTAATTGTTATTGCACCAGAATCTCCAACTATTTTTACATTTGATCTATTTGCGATTATTCCACTGCCGGCTGTAATACTTTGAATGCTTGTTCCCATGACTGACATACTGCCATCTATATTTAATGTAGATTTTCCTTCATTTGTACCTATGCTAACGGTATCTCCGTTTACGTATAATTCTCTATTGCCACCATCAACATTTAAAGTTATGGCAGTTTCTCCGTTTATAGTTAATCCATTATTGTCTGCTCTTATTACTGGTCCTGTTGCGCTACCATAAGCTTTCATGCTTAAATTTACTGCAGCACTTTGATCTTTTAACTCAAGAGTATTTTTTGTGCTCAAACCTGATGTTACTAAACTAACGTTTCCATTTTCTCCAAATATAGTAAATGATTCTCCTGTAATATTTTTAAATTCAAAATTTGTATTATTTAATTGTTTGTTGAATGTAACACCGCCGTCTGCTTTTATTTCTACATCAGCTGTTGATGAGTCGGTGCCCCCTAGGATTATGTCTTGTACACCACTTGAATCCGATGGATGTAAAGCTGTTCCTATATCTGTCCAATTATCAGAAGCAAGAGTATTCCAACTTATATTTCCATTTATGTCTTGTGTAAGTACGTCTCCGACACTACCTCCAGCAACACTAAATGTGCCATTTACTTTCAAGCTTGAATTTTCATTAAATAGTGCTTTGCCGTTTACTTCAATGTTTTCTATAAACGATCCATTAGCAAAGTTTATAACAGTACCATTGTTGTAAGTGATTGATCCGTTGTTGTAAAGATCTGTTTGATTATCAAAATTTCTTGATGAATCGTAGTAATTTTCTTCGACATTTGTTTTATTAATTGTTGTGTCTAAGAAATTTAATTCAGTTTGGTTAAATAAAATAGCTCCGTTTGTAAATATTGTTGCGCCATTATTATTAATTATTTCAGAATTCTCATAGAGTATACTTTGGTTACTATAGTTTGTAACTGAGTCTGTGTAGTTTTCTGTGACATTATTGTAATTAATTTCACTGTCATTATATATACTTGTGCCATTGTTATAAACTTCTGTAAGATTATTTATTATTGTTGAACCGTTACTTTGAACTCCAGTGCTATTTCTCCAAAGAGCTTCTCCATTTACATATGTTAAAACTTGTCCATTTTCTCCATCTTTAATCAAAAGCTTTCCATTGATTTTTACGGTTGAGTCTTGGTTGAATAATGCATTGCCATTAACTTCAAGATTTTCGATGTAAGATCCATTTATAAAACTTACTATTGAATTATTGTCATATAAAACATTTTGGTTACTATAAATAGATGTACTATTTGAATTATTTGCTCCGATTATTGATCTAGTTGTGCCAACTGTTATATAAAAATTTTCTCCATCATATTCAATTGCACCATCTTGAGGTGTTGTTGTTAATGGTCCTGAATTTAATTTTAAACTTGGTGTAGTCTCATCACCATTTCTAATATGTAGCCAAGCTGTTGGTGTACTTACTCCAATTCCGAGCTTTCCTTCAAGGTCCAAAAACATATTATTGTTAAAATTTAAATTTCCGTTTGTGTCATATTTTATGAATTGTTGCTCTATTGCGCTATTACCTAAGCTAATAATTGAAGCGTATACAGTTTCTCCGTATCCTCCGAGTTCTGCTCCATTAAAACTAGTGCTATCTCCGTTGTTTCCTCCTGAATTATCACCCGTGTTGGTTGTTCCGCTTGAACTTGAATCACTTGGTTGTCTATTTATGCTTCTGCCTAAAAATTTAAATCTTGTTCTTGGAAATGGAATCGTAACTTTATAAAATCCGTCATTTGTTTTAATGACCCTTGTTGAAGCTTGTCGTTGTGGCTTTGCTTCAAAGTGAATTCTTTGTAACAAATAATCTAATTGACACTCTCCAAATGTATTGCCATCGCAATTAACTTCATTAAGCTCAGTACCAATACTACTATTAAATTGGCTATCAATATTTGTTGCGGCAATTGTTGCTTTGTAAGTATTAATTAATTGTCCTTGGGTATTGTAAACTTCAAATTCTAAATTTTTTGTATTTGTTGTAAATTCACCTGCTGACAAGGAAATAATTCTACTTTTTCTATATCCTTTAAAAATACTGAGTTGTTGTGAAGCTATAAATTTTCTTTGTGAATTTTCTATTTCAAATACTGATATTTTAAAAGATGAAATTCTATCTATACTGCTATATAGATCTCTCGCTTTAATTCTTAATCGAATATTTTTTGTTTTTAATAAGTCTAGATTTAAACTTTTTTCGTTTATATATAAATTTAATTCTGGGTTTGTGCCACTTATTCTTTCTAAACTTAAGTATCTATTTTTTTTTGCACTTACTGGTAAAAAATTTAATACCATAGTAGTTAGTAATACAATTACTAAAAAAATTGCTTTAAATTTTTTTTCCACAGGTATTTTTTTCATTATTGACTCATTTTTTTGATATCCCCTCAATCGTCAATAGCTTTATATATCGGCTTTTCCCTATAGACTATTTGCCCGATATTAACTTGTAAATATTATTTTTATTTAATTTTTCATTTTATTTAATTTGAATTTTTTAGAAAAAAAATTATATAGTTTTCTTAGATGAAAAATATTTCAGATTTTGATCAAAAAATTATTGATGAGATTTTAGACAATACTTCTTTGATTAGTACTGATACCAGAGATCTAGTTGGTAAAAAATATTTTATTTGTTTTCAGGGGCTTTCTTATGATGCACATGATTTTGTAGAAGAAATCATTAAAAATCCAGATATAGACTATGTTTTTGTTGAAAAAGATTTGGGTTTAAATTCAAAAAAAATCTTTCAAGTTGAAAGTACTTTAAAGTTTTATCAATTTCTTGCTCAGCACTATAGAAAAAAAATTAAGCCAATAGTGATTGCAATTACTGGTAGTGCTGGTAAAACAACAACAAAAAACCTCTTTAACCTTGTCTTAAACAATAAGTTTAAATGTTTTTCTACAGAAAAGAATTTTAATAATGAATATGGTGTGCCTAAAACTATATTGGCTATGCCCAAAGATACACAAGTTCTTGTGCTTGAACTGGCAATGAGAAATTTAGGTGAAATTCGAGATTTATCATTAATTGCAGAGCCAAATATTGCTTTAATCACAAATATAGGTAGTGCTCATATTGAAATTTTAAAATCAAAAGAAAATATTCGAAAAGCAAAGCTTGAAATTTTAGAGGGTTTTTCAAATTTAAATCACAAAAACATGTTTTTTGCTGAGCAGGAGATTTTAGACTTTGTTATTAATGATGAATTCTATAAGTCATTAGTCTCAAAATTAAATATTGAATTGAAAACTCTTATACTTCCTTCTTTATCTGGCTCTCATAATTTTTTGTGTTCAGAAGGATTATTACATGATATGTCATTAGTTAAATCTGTTTCTTTGTCACTTGGAATGCAAGAGCAAGAGATTGAAAATTGTTTTCAAGATTTTAGTCCAAGTAATGGTAGGGGTAACTTTATACATTTAGAAAATGATATTTTATTTATAGATGAAACTTATAATTCAAATCCTGAAGCTGTCCTTAATTCAGTAGAAGCAATAAAAAAACAATTCTCTCACAAAAAAATCATCTTAGCATTAGGACAAATTAAAGAAAGCGATTCATTACTCGTTAATAATCTTTTTGATACTTTTGCAAAAGACCAGTCACTGACTTTATTAGATTTACGTGAACTTAATTTGCTGCAAGCAAAAAATAAACTAGATGAAGTGTTAGAAAGCAATGCTGTAGTCTTGTTTAAGGCATCAAGAGCTCATAAACTAGAAGAACTTATAGCTCTATATCAAAAGTAGACAAGTATAAGATTTTGTCATTAAATTTCCAGGCTCTATTTCTTATACTAAAGCCATTTTTTAACAATAATTCTCTAACGTAACCTCCTGTTACAGCTCGATTTGGTCTTTGGAAATTTTCTAATTTACTTTCAAAAAAAAATTTGATTTTATTATTAAAACTACACAAGTCAGTTGCAATGATTATAAGATTTGCATACTTAAAAAGAATTTTTTTGCAATCAATTAGTAATTGCTCTAAGTCGTCACAAGCAGGCGAATCTAAATCAAGAATTATTTGACTAAATGCTTTTTCTTCAAAGTTAATTTCATTTAAATTAGTTTTTTTTGTGTAGAGATTATCTTCTTTGAGCAAATTAGTGATCTCATTTTGTTTACTAGAAATGTGCAAAATGTTTTGCTGTGTTTTTACTAGTCGTTGTATTTTTTTTAGTAAAAATTTGTGTAGTTTTTCTTCTGTACTAATTTGTTTTTCGATAGTCTGCTGCTTTGGCATGTGCTTCTAGTCCTTCTGCTCTTGCGATTTTTGCTGTAGCTTCTAGTAAATCTTCTATATCTTTGGCATTAGAAAAATCAATTATTGATGTCTTTTTATAAAAATCACTTACTTGTAAACCTGAAGAAAATCTTGCAGAATTAGCTGTTGGTAAGCAATGACTTGGACCTGCTAAATAATCTCCAAGGCTTTCGCATGATTTACTACCAATAAACATTGCTCCTGCATTTTTGATTTGTTCTTTTGCTTGATCAATTTTTTCTGCTGATAACTGTAATTCTAAATGTTCAGGTGCATAGTTGTTTATGAGTTCAATTGCTTTGTTGAAATCTTCTTCATAAATAAATGCAGACCACTGCTTGATTGAATTTTTAATAGTTACTTTTTGTTTATCTGTATAATTGATTGCTTCAATTTCAATCTCTAATTGTTTTTCTATCTTTTCTATTATGTCTTTTGAGCTAGAAACAAGTAATGTTGATTCTAATCCTGATCCATGTTCAAGTTGACTTAAAAGATCGATAGCTAGATTTTCTATATTTGCTGTTTCATCACACAATATTGCAAGCTCGCTTGGTCCATAGATGCCATCAATACCAATAATACCGTTTAAGATTTTTTTTGCTTCACTTACAAAAATGTTTCCGGGTCCAACAATTTTGTCAAAAGCTTGTATCGATTTTGTTCCTAGTGCTGCAGCCGCAACTGCCTGTGCACCACCAATTTGATAAATTTCTGTTATGCCGAGTAAATCTGCTAAGCCTAAGATATTTTTATTTATTAGAGGTGGGCTAAAAAGTGCGATACGTTTTACTCCAGCAGTTATTGCTGGTATTGCTGTCATTAATAATGTTGATACCAAGGGAGCATTGCCTCCAGGTATATATAATGCTACTGATTCAATTGCGTTTAATTGTGCTCCAAGTTTTTCTTGATGTTGTCCTGTAAATATCCAACTATCTTTAATTGAATTTTTTAGATCATGTTGATGAAAATTTTCAATTCTGTTTTTAGCAATTAATAATGCTTGTTGTAACTCTTTATTAAGATCTGTAAACTTAACATCATTTGTTACTTTAAAAGGGTTTGCTTGGTTTTCATCAATTGTAAAATTATCAAATTCTTGAGAATAAAAAGCTAGTGCTCGATCACCTTTTTGCTTAATTTCTAAAATGATTTTTTTGACAATATCATTTATTTCAAAAAGTTTTTCTAGTTGAACTCTCTTAGCGTTTATGTTTTCTTGGTGATTAGTTAAAGACATTGGTTTTATTGTTGTAAATTATAATTTTGTCATCGCAATGAGCTTTTATAGCTCTTGCAAAAACTACTTTTTCTATATCTGCACCTATTTGTTTATAGTCTTCAAGATTATGTTTGTAATTTACACTTGCAACATCTTGAGAGATTATTGGTCCCATATCAAGCTCAGCAGTTGCGTAATGTGCCGTTGCTCCAATAACTTTTACGCCTTTTTCATAAGCTTGTTTGTATGGATTTGCTCCTTTAAATGAAGGCAAAAAGCTATGGTGTACATTGATGATTTTGTAGGGATATGCATTGATGAAATTTTCAGAAAGAATTTGCATATAGCGCGCTAGCGCAATAAAATCAATTTTATGTTTTTCAAGTTCAGCTAAAATTTGTTTTTCTTGAGCTTCTTTATCAGAATCTATTATTGGTAAATATTTAAATTCAATATTGAAATTTTTTGCAATATTTTCTAAGTCTGGATGATTAGAAATAATTACTGGCACATCAACTTTGATCACCCCTGATTTAATTTTTTGTAAAATGTCATAAAGGCAATGGTCATATTTAGATACTAAGATTGCCATTCTTTTTTGACCCTCAATAAATTGATAGTCCATTTTAAATTTATTTGCAATACATGAAAAATCAGTACTAAGTTCTTTGCTTGTTTTTGTGAGAGCATCTATTTCGAGTCTCATAAAAAACCTAGAATCCAAACCTAAAGAATGTTGTTGCGAATCAATGATATTGCCGCCATTGTCTAAAATGAATTTAGAAACTTCATGGACTATACCTTTTTTATCTTCGCAAGAAATTAGTAATTTGATACTCATTTGTATATATATTTTATAACTTTTATTTGCTTATGCCCTTAGCCTAATCTTTTATTAATAAATCCTTTTAGGTTCTCGTATTGCATGTAAGGGTTGCTTTTCTTTTGATTTTTCAAGCTATCACAACAATAATGATGATAATTATGCCCCGGGAAAATAACTGTGTCATCTGGCATCTGCATTAAAATATTTGCAATAGTATTGTACATTTCTTCAACGTCGCCTCCGGGCATATCACATCTGCCGCAACCATCCAAAAACAAAGTATCTCCAGAAACTAAAAGATGTTCGCTGAAAAATTTTATTTGATCATTTGCTTTAAATTCTTTTTTCTTAGTATTAATAAAAAAACATTGTGACCCCGGAGTATGCCCAGGTGTGTGAACAAAATTTATTTCTATATTAGATTTAGCATCTCCTAAAATTAATTGATGATTTTTTTTAACCTCTTTAATATTTTCTCCAATAGGTTTGTAAAAGCTTGCTTCATGTTCGCTTACATATATTGGGATATCATGAATTTTTAAAAGTTCTTCAATACCATTTGTGTGATCAGCATGTCCATGTGTGATTAAAGCTGCTTGTAATTTATAGTTTTCTTTTTTTAATTCATTTTCTATTTTTGTTATATCCCATGCTGGGTCAACGACAACAGCTTCTTTTGTGTCTTTATTAGCAACAATATAAATATAATTCTCCATTGGTCCTAATTCTAGTTGTTTTATTTCTAGTGGAGATTCAGATATACTATTCATATCACTTAATTGTATATATTATGCCGACAAAAATCAAACTGGATCCTTTAAAAACGAGAACAAAAAAAATTGTCAAAATTTTACAAGCTAATTATGGTGAATTAAAGTGTTTTTTAACTCATAAAAATGCTTTTGAATTGTTGTGTGCAGTTGCTTTAAGTGCTCAATGCACTGATGATAGAGTAAATATGACAACACCTGCTTTATTTAAAAAGTTTCCTGATCCTTTTTCTATGGCTAAAGCAAAAATTACTGACTTAGAAAAACTTATTAAATCATGTGGCTTTTATAAAAATAAATCTAAGAATTTAAAAAATATGGCAATTGACTTAGTAAATAAACATAACGGAGAAGTACCTAATTCTATGGATGCTTTAGTTAAACTTGCTGGTGTTGGAAGAAAAACAGCAAATGTTGTTCTAGGTAATTGGTTTAATAACGCTGATGGTGTTGTTGTTGATACTCACGTAAAAAGAATTACTAAGCTTTTAGGTTTAACAAAAAACGATAGTCCAGAAAAAATTGAAATTGATTTAAGTCTTATTGTACCGAAAAAAAATTGGGATCAATTTTCTTTATGGCTTATTGCACATGGACGTGAAACTTGCATAGCTAGACGCCCGCAATGTGATAAATGTTTATTAGCAAAACATTGTGATTATATTTCTGCTTAATTTATTTTACGTAATTTAAAAGCTGTATAAGCTATAAAAACTATTTCTAAGACACTAAAGCTTAGTAAAGCCAAAAATAATTCTTTAGTAAATCCATAAGAATGCAAGCCGACCCCAAGTAAATTTACTCCTAGCCATGAAAGCATTACTATTACCGTGCCAAAGACTGTCAACAGAGCAAGTCCATTGTCTTTTATTTGTCCTGAAATTTTTGCATGAAATATTAATGCAGTCCAGAGTACTATCAATAAAGCACCATTTTCTTTAGGGTCCCATCCCCAAAATCTACCCCAGCTTTGATCCGCCCAAATTCCGCCAAGTAAAGTCCCTAAAAAACTTAATATTAATCCAAAACCAAGTAAGCCTAAAATATAAGACTTTAA
Organism: bacterium; assembly: GCA_038146805.1. Classification (GTDB taxonomy): domain Bacteria; phylum Cyanobacteriota; class Vampirovibrionia; order LMEP-6097; family LMEP-6097; genus CAIYXB01. The sequence goes on from JAYQSH010000007.1 coordinate 31,511, forward strand.
ATTACCTAATTTTTTTGTATTTAATTTTTGAATTATGTAAACATGTGCAACGACCCCAGCTGCAAATATGCCAGCGTAACCTAGACTAATGCAAATGACATGAGTACTTAACCAAAAGTTTGAATTAAGCACAGCAATTAAGGCTTGCATAGAATCTCCTTGTGATGCAAATTTAAATGAAATTAAGGTGAGCACAAAACCTGAAAATGCCGCAAGAAAAAGTCCAATTTTGTTTTTTTCTATTTTGTAAATAATCAATCCAAGCAATGTGACTGCAGCCGCAATGAAAATAAAAGTCTCGTATAAATTTGAAACTGGTGGTCTTTGCATAATAATAATTCTTGCAATTATTGCAGCCATCTCTATTACAAAAGCACTTAAACATAGTATGTAAGAGAGTTGTGTTGATCTTAACAATAAGCATAATGCCAAAAAGAAAAAGATCACTGCTAGTTTAAAAGGATTTAGTTGATTGTATAGAATTTCTAGTTCTATTTGTATCTTTTTGTAGTTTACTTGTTTTAATACTTTTTGATTAAATGTTTTAATTTTTTCATTAAAGCTATTGTTGTCTCGGTTTTCATATATTTGATTTAAATGCCAGAGGTATGCTTTTTCTTCATTGTTTGGCATATAAATTGTTTCCCAAGTGCTAAGCCATGTTTTTTTACTTGGTATTATAGAAAATTTTGCTTCCGTGTTAAAGTTTTCATCATAAATACGGAAATTTTCTATCCATTTATAAAGAGTCAATGATAGTCCCATCAATTCTGCTTCTGCTTCTTGAAAATCATTTTTTTTAATATCCAAGTTTTCTATAGCTGCACTTAAAAGACCAGCTTGTTCTAGAACCTTATATAAGCTATTTTTTTCTTTGAGATTTAGCTTTTGAGCGTTTCTTGCTGATAAAGTAAATGCTGGATTATCAATCGCAAATAAAAATGAATTGTTGATATTAAGGTAGCTATTAAAATTACTTTTTAGATTAACGATTTGTTTTTCAAGTAGAGTAAAATCTTTTTCTTCTTTTTCTTGTGTAATTTGATCACTTAATTTATAAAGTTTTCTACTCGCTTTTTCAAGTTCATTAAAGCTAAATCTTTTTTGTTTTCGTCTAAGTTTAAGGCGTTCCTTAAGTCAGGATTTTCAATCAAAAATATATCTTTTTCATTACTTTTTTCTGGAAAAAATAGAGTTTCAAATAGCCATTGATTATGATTTTTTGATCTTCCTGAATATTCTAATAATTTTGTTTTTGAAAAACTATCAAGTGGTTTAATTCTGCCATTATCAGCAATCAAAATTCTCTTAAAGGCATTTAAGTTCTGCGCTTGAGCAACGGTGATTGATAGAAAAAATATCGATATAAAACTAAGGATTTGTCTCATTAATTAATCCTCTTTTTTCTATAATTTTTAAAAGCAAAAACGAAGTGTATTAGTAAGCCTAAGTTTATTAACAAAGTAGCCCAATAAGGTAATTGGTAATTTAAGTTTTTCACCACTGCAAATGTACTTATTTCGTTGCCATCCATATCTATTAAGTAGCGCGATTGGTACAAAGTGTACAAACCAACTCTTAGTGGTTTATTCATTGATATTCTAGCTTCTCTTGTTAATTTGCCGTCGTTGACAATAACTTGGCTTGCATAAGATTTTGCGATAAAGCTGTTTGGATACAGTTTTCTTGTTACGTCTATTAATTTTACTGAAAAAGGTAAAGTGCTTTCTTGTCTCTTTAATTCCAAGATGATTATTTGGTCATTAATATTTTCTTTCAAGAAACTATTTTCTTCTGCGTCTAAGAAATATTCTTTTTTGTTTATTAATAATTTTATAGCTGGGATATTTTTTTCATTATCTTTTTCAACTTTAAATTCTTTTATTAAAGTCCCAGCAAAAGGTGTATGAAAGACTTTTGCATTTTTATAAATCAGTACAAGATTTATATCTATATCTGGTTTTAATCTAAAGTTTCTTGTTTTTAAATTGTTTAATTTAATTTCTTGGCTATCTATTTTATTTAATTTACTGTCAAAGCTTTTTAGTTCAAAAACCCAATTGTCATAACTTTGACTAATGCTTGTTTTTTCTTCTTCTTTAAGGCTCATAAAGCTTTCTTTTGAATAATAAAAATGAAAAAAGCCACTAATAAACAATAAGATTAAACCTAAATGTGACATCAAAAGTCCTGTATTGGAAATTTTAAATTTGAATCTAGAGATCATCGAACAGATTAAATTTATTGTTAGCAACCATAAAATTGTTAGGGTTCCGGGTATAGGTACAACACCTAAAAATGATAAATATGCATCAAAATATTTTTCTCTAGCCTGATATAAACCATTTGCACTTTGTTCGAGGGTGCCGGCAATGATATTAATCATTAAAAATATTATTAAAAAAACTGCGAGCTTTACTGAGGCTATTGATCTAAAAAGCCTATTGCCATTAAGTATTTTTCTTAATTGCGCAAGTTCCAATACTTATATTATGCTTTGCTTTAAATTGTATGGCGCAAATCTACTGTATAATTTAATAGATATCTCATAAATTTGAGAGATTTTAGTAATGAGCTTCAATTATCTTGGTATTGCAATAAAAAATTTGGTTGATAATCCTATCAAATCACTTAGTTTTTGTGATTCTGAGCAATTACTTCGTGTAAAAATTTCTCATGATGAGCTTCCCTTTTTATTAGACTCTCTAAAGGAATTAGATTTTATCGATGAAGTTTCGATTGTTTCAACTTGCAATCGTTTTGAAATTTATTTTTCTCTAATAGGCAATTAAATAATGTTGATGTTTTAAAAATGCAAAACATTATTTTTAAATTCAATAAATCAAATCTAAGCCTTAATTTTTTGTCTGGGCGTGATGCTGAACTTCATTTTATAAGAACCTATTGTGGTTTAAATAGTGGTTTAGTTTCTGAACATGAGATTGTATTTCAAATTCAGATTGCTTTTCAGCAATGTCTAAAAATGAATTATCTCTCTACTCGTGCTAAACATCTTTTAGATTTTGCTTCTAGAATTAGAAAAAAACTTGATATTGAAAATATTTTTGATGGTGGATTTTCTTATTGCGATGTTGCTATTACTCAATCTCTAAAGAATTTAAATTTGTTTGATTTATCAAAGCTGTCAATTTCTGTTTTAGGTTCTGGTGGTACTGCTTTAAAAAGTGTTCAGGCTATTTTAAAACTAAATGCTCAAGCTCATAATATCAATATTATTCATAGAATTAGTTCGTCATCTTCTCAGGTAGATGCTTTTAGAGAACTTGCTGATTTTAATTTTATGAGAGCAAAAAATGGCTACCATGTTGATAGAGTCAAAAATTCTATTTATTCTTCTGACTTAGTTGTTTTTGGAATAGACTCAAAAAACCCTGTAGTGAATCTTGATAAAAAACTCAAAAATAAAATCCTCGATTTTAATTCAAATTCTTCTTGTACTTTTAGCATTGGTTATGATCTAAAAAACTATCGTTCAGCTGCTGATCTAGAGGGTTTAGTTAGAGATTTTAGTGAACGTAATTTAAATAATGAGGGCTTTAAATCAAAAATCTTTTTAGCTGAAAACTATATTAAATCACTTACTGCCGATACTTTGATTTCTAAAATTTAGTTACTTTTATTTTTGATATTTTGAATTTTTCTTGTATGTTCTAATTTTCTTTTATAGATTTCCATCCATTCTTTTGAGTTAGGTTCAAGTTTTTTCATATCTATTTTTAAAGTTTCTAATTCCATTTTTAAATTATATTCACGAATACGTTTTATTAAATCGTGATAGCGCTCTTGGTATGAATCATCTTTTAATAAACCTTGCTCAAGCAAAAATCCAATATCAGCAATCATATTACTGTTTTTAGGATCTAAGTGACTTTTTTCCAGAAGCAAATTATAGCGAGTGTTACAGTCCGTTAATTGTGGATTTTCAAACACAGCATCTATGATTAAATTTAAAATTGATTTGGCTTCAAGTGTAACTAACTCAATATTGTCTGATAGAAAATCCTCTAAAAAACTTTTATCCAAGAGAAACAAACTTAAAAGCTCGACTTCATTTGTTCTGATACTTTTTTTGTCATTAGTTATTATTGGTTTTTTTTCTGGTTTTATGAGCTCTTGTTCTTGATATGGGTTATTGTTTATTTTAAAAAACCTTTCTGGGATTTTTAATTTTTCTGCCATTCTTTTTATGTATTCAAATTGCACAATCTCTTTTGGAATTTTGGAAATTATTTCTGATACTTCTTTTGTTACTTTTTCTTTTTGATAACTATCGTTAATATCAATTGCATTAACTAGTTTATCTAGCTTGTAGTCTATGTAATAGGGAGCAGAGACCAGTAATTTTTCAAAATCCTCTAAAGAATTTTCTTTTATGTATTCATCTGGATCTTTTTCTCCGGGTACTCTGATCACTCTTAGTTCATAGTCAAATTGTGCAAGTGTTTGTTCGATCATTTCAGCGGCTGAATCGGTTGCTTTTTCTCCAGCTTGGTCTGTATCAAAACACAAAAAGATTTTTTTATTTAGCGAAAACTTACAAAGTTTTTTTATTTGGTTTGCTGTTAAAGCAGTTCCTTGATTAGCTACTATATTTTCAAAACCACTTTGCCTGAGGCTAATTACATCAAAAAAACCTTCGACTAAAACAACAGAATCTTTTTTACGAATACTTTCTTTAGCTAAATCTAGCCCATATAAATTATTTCCTTTAACATATATTTCTGTTTCTGCTGAGTTTATATATTTGGGTCCAATTTCATCGTTTAGTGTGCGTGCTCCAAATGCTATAACTCTTGATCTTTCGTCAGAGACTGGAATCATCAATCTTTCTCTAAAGCGATCTATGTAATCCCCACTGGAAGTTTTATAAGCGAGGCTTGCTTTAACCAAAGTCTCATCGTCTATATTTTCTAGTTTTGCTTTGATGTGTTTTATAAGTTGATTGGCATTGTTGTGTTTAGCAATTGCATAACCTAATTTAAATTCTGAAATTATTTTTGTATTTATATTGCGATCTTTTAAATATTTGCGTGCTTTAGCGGCATCTTGATCTAGCAATAATTTTTGATGATAAAACTCCGCTGCTATTTGATGCAGTTTTATAAAAAGATTTTTTTCTTCTGCTTTTGTTTCGTTAAATTCTTGCAATTGCACATCATATTTTGAAGCTAGGTCTTTAAGTGTCTCTTTGAAATCTTTTTGGTAGTATTCAGACCAAAATTTAAAAACATCACCTCCCATTCCACATGCAAAACATTTAAAAATTCCCTTGCTCGAACTAATGTGCATTGAAGGCTTTGAATCATTGTGAAAAGGGCAAAGAGCTAGATAAGAAGCCCCTGCTCTTTTTACTGGAATAGTTTCTGAAATCAATTCAAGTATATCTGCTTTGTCTTTGATTTCTTGTATTGGATCTGCCATCTTTAGAGTATTGATTTTAGCAATATTAATCCAAATAACGCCGATAAGCCAATTTTTAAATTGCTAATACATAAAAATCTTTTAATAAAATGCTTTATATTAGTATTAGAGGGTAATAATGGTAAACATTTCAAAACAATTAGCTAAAACTAGATCTAAAATTGATTCTTTTCAAGCCAAAGTTGCCGATAAGCACGAGGACTATCAAAAAGCATTACTTTCTGGTGAAGGTAGTATGAATGAGCTTCGAGACCACCTTTCAAGGTATTATGCCTCTTTAGCTAATCAAAGAATAAACGAAAGAGACTGGGTAAATGAACAACTTGAAAGCTTAAAGTTAAGAAAAGACCTTTTAGGATTAAGTCAAATTGGAACGGCTTAAGATTTTAGGTGTTCTTCTTAACTTAGGTTAAGATTTTTGTTATTTTCTTAATTAAGAGGGGAATAAGGAGTATAAGATGAGTTTAAAGATTTTGTTGGTAGACGATGAGCTTAATTTAGTTGAGCCTATGGCATACACTTTAAAGCAAAAGGGTTTTGATACTGAAATTGCATTAAATGGTGAACAAGCTATGAATATATATGATTCGGCTGAACCAGATTTGATTTTACTTGATTGGAGTATGCCTGATTTATCCGGTATTGATGTTTTAAAACGAATACGTGAAAACCAAAATTTTACCCCTGTCATTATGGTTACAGGAAAAAGTGCAAAAGAAGATATCGTTGAAGGTCTTGAAGCTGGAGCAGATGATTACATCACTAAGCCTTTTAATTGGGAAGAACTTTTAGCTCGTGTCAACTCTGCGATTCGTCGCTCTCAGCAGGCAAATGCCTCTCATCCAAAAAGAATACGTTACGGTAAAGTTATACTTGATACTAAGACTCATAGAGCTTGGGTAGAAGATAAAGAGTTAAATCTCTCTCCTCGTGAATATTCAATACTTGAAACTTTTATGCAAAATCCAAAAAGAATTTACTCTCGTGATGAATTAATCGAAAAAGTTTGGGGTTTAGATTTTGATGGTGATTCAAAAACTGTAGATGTGCATATTTGTTGGTTAAGACAAAAAATTGAAGAAGATCCAAATAAACCTAAGTTCTTACAAACAGTAAGAGGTTTTGGTTACAGACTGGGTTCATAATTTTTACAATTCATTGTCTGAGCTAATAATTGTTTTTTACTTATAAGCTAAAATTATTTTTGTGATTGTTTTAACGAGCACAAAAGAAAAAAATGATTCTTTAATTAAAAAGAATCCAGATTTAGCTTTGTTTTCTTTTCCTTGTATTCAATATGCGCCGCCAAGCGATAATTATCAGGCACTAGACCAAGCAATTAAAAAAAATCATGAATTTGAATGGGTATTTTTTTTAAGTAAAAAAGCCGCTGAAGTTTTTTTGAAAGGCTTTTAAGTATTGGTGGTAATTTTTTTAATTTGTCTAATCACTTAAAGTTTGCAGTGATTGGTAACAATACAAAAAGTTTTTTTGAAAATGAATTAAATTTGCCAGTTGATTTCATGCCAGCAAAAGCTTCTAGTGTAGATTTTGCAAACGAGTTTACTAAACAATTTGCTTTTGACTTTCATTGTAAATTTAAAGTTTTATTAGCTCGCAGTGAGCTTGCAAGTGATAATTTTAAAGAATTGATTGAGTCAACAAATAATTATGAACTTGTTGAAGTGCCTGCTTATAATACTGTTGAAGTTTTTGAGCATATTGATCTGCCTACTAAAATTGATTATATTCTTTTTACTAGTCCAAGTTGTGTTGTAAATTTCTATAAAAAAACAAAGGCAATGGACTTACAAAATATAAAGATTTTAAGTATCGGTGCTAAGACAAGTCAAAAAATTAATGAGTTATATCCTCATTGTGATATTCAAGTTACAACTGAAGCTAGCCTTGAAGCCATGCTAGAACTTATTAGCAATTAACTATTCTGCTAAAATTATATTATGCCTCTAAAAAAGACCAGCTCTAAATCTAGCAATGATAAACAAACAAATTTTTTGTCAATTTCTCCAGAAGATGCAAAAAAATCTTTGCATGCTTTGATTAAACAAAATTCTATTTATAATCGAGATTCAATTTTGAAATCAGGTAGAATTTCAACAGTTTCTTTTGATCTTAAAGAAACAATGTTAGGAGCAGAAGGATCTTTTTTGTCAGCAATTTGTTTGTTTGATTTAATAAAATCAAATGTTAAAGCTGTTGGTGGTTTTATTGATAGTACTTATTCTTTGAGTGTTGCTGTTTCTATGCTTGCTTCAATTAGCGGGCAAGAACTTAATTGTTTTTATGTAAGAGAATTGGGTGATGCAAAAGTTTATGGTAAGTCAAAAATTATTGATGGTCCTTTAAAAGCTGGTTCTAAAGTTTGTTTGATTCAAGATTTAGTTACAAGCGGTGCAAGTTTGATACAAATGATTAGAACACTTAAAGAGCAGATGGGTGTTACTGTTGAACAAGTTGTGTCATTGTTAGATAGAAACGATGGTGCCGTGCGTAAATTCGATGAGTTGGGTATAGATTATTCTTATGTTTTTTCTGTGAAAGACTTTGTTAAAGAGGAGATTTATTCTAATGTCTAATAGCTTTGTCAATAAGCTTTCTGCAGACTATCATAATCACCCTCAAGCACACAGAACTGATTTACCTTATTCTTTTGATGTTTTAGAACCTTGGGCTTTAAAAGCAAAAGAATTAGGTCTTAAAGATTTAGCCTTTACTGATCATGATAGGTACAAAGCAGGTTTTTCTTTTACTGAAATTGAAGAATTACAGCAAAGACATCCTGAAATAAATTTTAGAGCGGGAATCGAAATTGACAATGATCCAGAAACTTCTCAAAGTGGTTTTGCTTGGCTCGAAAAAAACTATGACAAGCTAGATTTTGTTTTAGGTTCAGTGCATTTCGTTGAGGGCTTTGCTTTTGATCATCCTCATTATATAAAAGAATATGAAAAATACGATATAAATCATCTGTATCGTGAGTATTATAAAAACCTACGTTCAATTGCAGCGAGTGGTTTTATTGATTCAATGGCTCACCTTGATTTAATCAAGATTTTTAAATTCTTTCCTACCGAAGATATGACTGAAATATATGATGAAACTTTGTCTGTCATAAAAGAAAATGATTTATCTATTGAAATCAGTACAGCTGGACTAAGAAAACCGATTGCAGAGATTTATCCTGCAAAAGAAATTGTTAAAATGGCACAAGACAAAGATATTAGTTTTACTATAGCTTCAGATGCTCATAGCTATAAAGATTTAAGTCATAATTACGACAAACTTGCAGATTTTTTAAATGAAATGAATATATCTAAAGTTGCAGTTTACGAAAAACATAAAAAAACTTTGATCAACGCTTTTCTATGAAAAAAATTATAGTAATTTTTCTTTTGTTTTTTTCTTGGCATCAAGCTAAGGCTTTTGATGCATCCCCTTTTAATACTCAATCTGCAGAACTATCTCAAGGTGGTTGGTGGACTGTGTATCATGAATTTTTTTATGCCGGAAGAACAGATTCTCATAACCCTCTCTCGCTTGAATTAAGATACACTTTTTTTGACAAGATTCGTTTTGGTGTTTTAAATTCTTTGAGTTACTATAATGATGCTAATAATTCATATCTTGGCTTATCAAATTTTCTTTTGACGACTGAGCTTGAGGTTTATGACTTTGAAAAAAATGATTTTTTAAAATTTGCGAATCTTGAACTTGTAGATCATGCGAATATCTTTTTTAATCAATTTATTCCAAATTTAGATCATAAAGAATTAGGCTATGAATTTTATAGCTTTAATACTGGTATTGAATGGCAAAAACAGCTTTCTAAACAATTTGGTTTTTATAGTGAATTAGGTTATTTTTATATTCCAACTAGTGCTGATTTTGTAACTCATAATTTTTTATATAACAATTCACTTTCTTATGAGTTTAATTCTTGGTTACAACCTTATATTGAGCTACTGGGTCTGACTGATTTTAGTACGGGCAATACTTATTTGTATTTAGCACCAGGTATTTCTATCGATTTTAATGACAATATTTATCTCTATGCAAATCCAATTGTCAATTTAACTGCAAATGATGACACTTGGGGTTTTCAGTTTGGTGTAACAGGAAATATTTAAGCTAAATTACTCTTTGATAAATTTGGTCGATATTTTTTAACTGTTTATTTGCGCTAAAAGCTTCTTGGAGTTCTTCTTCGCTAATTAAATCAGTAATTGATTTTGTAGAAAAAATTTCTTTTTTGAAATTACCATCTACTTTGTTCCAAACCTGAAGTGCAATTTTTTGTACAAGATCGTAAGCGTTTTCTCTTTTCATACCTTTTTCTATGAGCAAGAGTAAAACTTGTTGTGAAAAACAAATACCACCAAATTTATTCAAATTTTCTTTCATGTTTTCAGGATAAATTGTTAAGCCTGCTAAAATTTCATTGATTTTTTTTGTCATGTAATGAGTGAGTATACAGGCATCTGGCACAACTACCCTTTCTACTGAGCTATGACTAATATCTCTTTCGTGCCATAGACCAATATTTTCTAAACAGCTTGCAGCGAAGCCTCTAAGCATTCTGGCGAGTCCAGAAATATTTTCAGATCTCCAAGGATTTCTTTTGTGTGGCATAGCGCTAGAGCCTTTTTGACCTTCATAAAAAGGTTCTTCAAGTTCTAAAACTTCTGTTCTTTGAAGATGTCTAATTTCGATTGCAATTTTTTCTATTAATGAGCCATAGACAGCAAAATAATTCATTAAGTTGGAAATACGATCTCTACTAATTACTTGTGTACTTATTTTGCAAGCTTTTAAATTTAATTTTGCACAAGCAATTTCTTCAAGTTCGGGATCGATATTTGCATAGGTACCAACGGCACCAGAAAACATGCCAACTGAAATTTCTTCAAGTAATTTTAAAAACTGTTCTTGAGATCGTTTTAGATCATAGTAATAGTTTAAAATTTTTAAACCAAAACTTGTAATCTCAGCATGTATACCATGAGAACGACCAATACAAGTTGTGTACTTATGCTCTAGTGCAATGTTTTTTAAAGTTGTTAACAATGTTTCTAAAGCTTTTAAGATGACTTCTAAACTTTGTTTAAGTTGAAGATTTAGTGCAGTATCTTTCACATCTGAGCTTGTTAGTCCTAGATGTATAAATCTTGATTCGTCACCTTTGATTTGTTCTTGTAATGATTTTAAAAAAGCCAAAATATCGTGGTGAGTTTCTTTTTCAATTTCCTTTATGCGATCAATATCAATTTTTAAAGTATTTTTTAGACTGTTGTAGTCATTTTTTGAAATAATTCCTTTTTCTTGGTAGGCTGCTAGAATTGCAAATTCAATATCAAGCCAAATTTGGTAAATATTGTCTTCACTCCAAACTTTACTAATTTCTTCTAGGCTGTATCTTTCAATCATCTCAAAGTTAAAATCTTAACCTATATTAGCCAATTTGATGCGAGGAACCTGTATTGACATAATATTAAAAAAATATAATGTACAAAGATCTCAATTGTGTTAGAATTGTTAACAATATGTTAAGTCAAGATAAAGTTGAATATTTAGAGTTAATTGAAGGTTTAAAAAACCTAAATTCTGAGCAAAATATAGGTGATGACACCCAAAAGTGTTTAAATAGTTTAACTCGTTTAAAGCTTGCTAGAAAATTTTCAAAAATTGATGATGAGATTTTTCAGTTGGCGTTAAAAAAACTTGATTCTGCTCAGACAGATTTTTTTATTGAGTTGTTAAATTTAGAAACTAAAAGGCTCAAATTTAAAGAAGAAATTAGTAAATGTCCGCAAAAGCAAACAATACTCAACAAATAAATAAAGAATTAGATCAAGAGTTTTGGAAGCTTTTTTTTAAGGATGATTTTCATTCTTGTTTAGATTTAATAGAAGCTAATGAGGATTTTAAGTCATTTCCTATTTATAAATCAAAAGTTTATTTTCGCCTTGGTGATTATAATAAAGCCTATGATAATGTTGCTAATTTAAAAGATTGTGCACTTAAAGATTTTTTGTTTTTTTTGCTTAGTGCAAATCCTCTTAATCTTTTAAATGCTGACTATGAAGATGATGAGTTGTATGTTTATCAAGCGCAAGCTCTTTATTTGACTAGAATTTTTCTTGGTGAATCTTTTCTCAAAGAAAATAATATTAAGCAAGATCCTGATGAATTAATTGAAAATTGCTTTAAAAATTTTATTGAAAAGGGTGATTATACTAAAGCTATTTTGTCTTCAATTCAAAGTATTGAGATTGTTTTAGAAGAATATATTTTTAGTCAAGATTTACAAATGCCTGTCATTCTAGATCATATAGAAAATGTTTTAGCTATTTGCGATAAAGTAAATCATTCAACTAAAGCAAAAGTTCTTTTGCTTAAAGGTAAACTTTTAAAAAACAAAGAAATTATTCAAGATGCAGAAATTTTGTTTGGCAAAGATGCAAATAAATTTGGATTGGCTGAAGTATATTTTTCTTACGCAAAAGATTTTAATGATTTTAAGATGTATGAAAAAGCAAAAGATAGTTTTGCTCAATCTGGTTCTAACATTGCTGTTGGCTATGTTTTAGAAGCACTAGCTAGTGTATATTTACAACGTGGTGAAATTACAGAAGCAAGAAAAGCTTTTGATGAATCAAAGAAATTTTTAATTAATTCTGGTATTTTTGAAAAATTTGGATTACTAATTCAAGAAATTTCTTTGCAAGCAATTTCAGGCAAATATCAAAGAGTAAAAGAAGCTGTGCATGATTTGATTAATGGTGATACACCTAGTTATTTTTCTGCTCAAGCTTATCAACTTTTAGCAAACACAACGATTCAGCTTGGTGAGTCTAGTTTGATTGCACAAGGTCATATTCAAACAGCAATTAGTTTATTTGAGGATCTAAAAAGATATCCTCAAATGCTTAATGCAAAAAACTTTTTATTTCAAACCTTTTTGTTAGAAGGCAAAGTAGATTTGGCAATAAAACTTTGTAATGAAATTATTCACTTGGCTTCTAAATTAGGTAATGAAGATTTAAAAGCTAGTAAGTATATGGATTTGGCATATTTATTAGTAAGAAAAAATGCTGATTCTGAATTCTCTGAAGAATTAATTGATGAAGTACGTGATAATTTTAAAAAAGCAATTGATATTTTTAAAAAGACTGATAATTTTATTGGTGAAGCTGAGGCTTATCAATCTATGGCAAATATCTATGCAAGTATTGGTAGATTAGAAGATTCACTAGAGAATTTTATTGAAGCAAAAAAACTTTTTAAAGCTGAAAAAGCCTTCATGCAATCAGCAATTACAGATGTGTTAATAGGTGTCTTATTGCTTAGTTATGTAGTCCTAAATGAACAAAGTTATTTACTTACGATGAAACATTTTGATCAAGCTTTGTTATATTTTGCAAAAGAAAATCTCTCTGATTTGCATTGGAAAACTCTTTTTTTTATTGCTGATCTTAATCATAAATATTATTTTTTGAACAAAGATAAAGCAAATGCAGAGATCTATAAAAATAAAGCAAAACAATACTACCTTGATATGCATTATTTAATTGAAGATTTAGAATATGATCTTTCAAGTTTAAGTAGTCATAATAATGAAGGCTTTGGTGTCACCATTGATACTGCAAACGATAAAGCATACCAATTCTTTTTAAGTATTGGTGAAGAAGATTATGCAAAGAAATTTAGAAAAAATTTAAACTAAGTTATTAGTTAACACTTCGAGAAATCTCATACCAAGAAGTTCCATCATAAATTAATTGAAGAGTGTCATATTGTCCTGCCACAAAATTAGTCGCCGAACCTTGCAGATTTATTGTATTTAAAGTTGCACTATCATTATCTGTAACAGTGATAGTACCTTGAAAAATAATTACAATTTTTTGTCCTTCTTCAGCTCCAGTAATAGTATTAAGTATTCCTTCTCCTATAGAATTATTTAGTAGAGTTAAAGATTTATTTTCGCTGTCAAAACTATTTGCAGCATTCAAATCTACTGTTTGCTTTGCTTTTAAATATGAGATCTCATTTGTATTTGCATCAATATTGCTTGTATTTGCATGTAATATGTGTTTCTTGTAATATTGTCTTCATTCGTTGTAATATTGCCTGCATTTGTTGCAATGTCAGTATCGTTACTATTTATGTTGTTAGTATTTGTCGTTATATTCGATGTATTATTCGAGATCTCTGTAGTAAAAGAATCTATGCTTGCTTGATGAGAAACTAGCAAAGCATCGTGCGTAGAGATATTGTTTATGTTTGTATCTTGGTTAGCAACAATTTTTTCTATTGCTTGTTCTAAAGTGTCACCTATCGCTACTGTTCCAGCAGATTTTAGATAGGTGTTTTGCAAAGTCTTTGCAAACAATGTTGAATCTGCTAAGACTGTTGATGATTGTGTCCCCGTGATATCACCACTGAGGGAGCCTGTGAAGTTACTAGCACCACCAATTATATCTCCTGTTATTCCTTCATTTGCAACTATTGGACCTGCAAAAACTGTGTTTACTCCGGTTTTACCTACATTAGTTAGATTTGATAAAGTGCTAATGTTTGATTGAGATGCATTTACAACAGTAAGTGCTGAGTTTACACTTCCTACAATTCTTTCACCTTGATAACTTGGAGGAAACGAACCTGCTTGTCCTTGGGGTCCAGTTGGACCTTCAGGACCTTCAGGTCCTATGATGCCAATAAAGCCAGTTGTTGTATTTTCATCTAAAACTAATAACCCTTCATAATCAGAAGATGCTTCATCAATATTTGGATCATTATAAATAATTATATTTATTGTAGACTCTCCAGTTCTATCTATTAATGTTAATTTGACTTTTGTGTCATTGGTGACCAGTGGTAACTGAAGTTTTAACTTTGATCTTTTTTTATTAGAAAGAGCTGTTAAAAAATATTCATCTCTATCTATTGTGGTTAATTTAATTTCACGGTCTAATTTCCTTCCCGTTATCTCTATATACTTGCCTTCAAAAAATTCACCTTTTAAATTTTTTGCACTTACGGCAGCTTTTACATTGCCTGATATAAACACCAAAATTATTGCTAAAAAATAAATATATGAAATTTTCATAATATTAAGCTTATCACTCTATTTCTCAGCTGTCATCATGCTAAAATATCGGTCTTTTTTACTATTTAGTCGGCTAAAGCTAGGTCTTTTAAGCTATTACTTTAAGGCTTTTTGAGTCAATAACTTAATAGTATGCATAAAAACTATTTTAAATTGCTATTTTTCACTTTTTTACTAAGCAGTCAGTTTTTTCTTTCTGTTTTTGCTATTAATGTCAGAATCAAAGATATTACAAAGGTGCAAGGTCTTAGAGAACATTACTTGGTTGGCTATGGTCTGGTTTCTGGTTTGCCATCAAATAGTGGTGATAAAAATAGTATGGCAACAAATTTAGCACAAATAAATATGTTGAAAAATTTTGGTATTAATTTAAAAGAGTTTTTAATTAATAACCAAATTAATGTCATTAATTTAAATTCACAAAATATTGGTCAAAGAGTTTTATCTGCTTTAAGACAACTTAATGGTGGTTCTGTTGGTAATGTTGCTGCTGTTATGGTTACAGCAAAAGTTCCTTCATATACAAAAGAGGGAGATCATTTTGATGTGAGTGTTTCTTCTTTTGGTTCATCTCGCAATTTAACTGGCGGCGTTTTATTACAAACTATGCTTAAAGGTCCAGATGGTAAAGTATATGCTTTAGCACAAGGTCCTGTTATTAATTCAGGATATGAGATTGAAGCAAATGGTAGTTTAGTGAGAGATGGGTCTCCAAATTCAGGAAGAATTCCCAAAGGTGGAATTATTGAAATTCCTCTTCCTACTGATGTTATGGCAAATGCTGATGGCATCACGCTTACTACAGAGGATATAGATTTTTCAACAACAAGAAAAATTGTCGACACTATTAATAATTCTACTGTCAATAGAAGAGCCACTATCATTGATGGTCGTACTATCAAATTAGAACTTAATGGACCAGAAGATAACCCAGTTGTTGCACTTGCAGATGTTGGTGAATTATTTGTTGATGCTGAAAATAAAGCAAAGGTTGTTATTATGGAGCGTACCGGAACAATCGTTGTTGGTGCTGATGTGAAACTTTCAAGTGTTGCAATAGCACACGGTAATATTTCAATTACTATTAACACTAAAAATGCTGTTTCACAACCTGCATTGAATTTAGCAAATGTAAATGTTGCTACTGATAATGCAAACATCAACACTAACCCTTATGAAAATACACAAACTGGTGATACTGAGCAAACCCCTCTTGCAAATAATTACAATCCAGGTATCAATACTCAGGCTTTTACAAATTCAGATATAGAATTTAGCGAAACAGATACTAGATATGTGGCACTAGAAGAAGCGACAACTCTATCTGACTTAGTAAATGAGCTAAATAAAATTGGTGTAACTTCAAGAGACCTGATTGCCATCATGCAAGCACTCAAAGCATCAGGTTCTTTGCAGGCTGATCTAGAAATAATTTAATACAATGAAAAAGTTTTTTTTAATTTTGAATATTTTATTTTTGTGTATGAGCTCAGCTCATACACAAACTTATAAAACTGGAATTATTGAAACGACTCCCGTTGATATTGTTGCGGAGTGGCCTATTGGACCCGGTACTAGTGTCGGTGAACATTTTACAGCTCGTGTAATCGAAAATGTTGTTTCTGAGCGTGGTGAAGTTTTTATACCAAAAAATAGTCGTGTTATCGGTGTTATAAAAAACATTAAAAATGCTGGTTCTTTTCATAGATCTGGTGAAGTTGATATATTGTTTGAAAAAATTATTTTTCCTGATAATGTTACTTCAATTGATATTTCTGCTGATGGTGATTTGATTAAAAGGTCTCAAATACTCTCCACTGCTATTGATGGTGTTTCTGAGGTTTTATTAGGTGCTGCCAAAGGTGCTGTTACTGGATTTAAATTTGGAGGATTACTAAGTTTAGCTGGCTCTGAAGGTTCTAATATTACTATTGCGGCTGGTGCTGGTGCGGCAATTGCTCTTGTGAGTTTTATTGCAAAAAAAGGGCATGATGTTGAGATTGTACCGGGAATGCCAATGTTGCTCACTTTAAATTATATTGAAAAGCAAGATTATAAAGCGCAAGAACTTAAAGTTCAAGAAACTTCTTACGTTAAAGCTCAGGTTAAAAAAGTTACAGATGATTTTTTAAAGGTTGAAATTACGAATGATTTAAATAAAGATATTCCATTATCTAATTTAAAGATTGTTGATGCTTTAGGCTACACTACTAGACCACAAATTGAGTATAAATATTTTGATAATAAATCAATTCCAGCACACTCAAGCTTAACTTATAATTTTAATTTTTCTGTTGACCATAAAGATGCAAGGTTCTGGTTGGTACTTACTGATAGTTTTGGTAAACAAGAATATTTTAGAAAGGCACTTAATTGATGGATATAAATTCTAGTTATTTGCAAAATTTTGACTTAATGAATGACAGTGCTCTTGCTCCTAATTCTCCTAGACCAAAACAGAAACAATTAGAAGCCGCTCAAGATTTTGAAGCAGTTTTTATTCAAAGTTCTCTAAAAGCAATGCGTCCAAAACTAGAAGGTGGTCTTTTTAATGATGGACTTGCTGTAGATGTCTTTTATCAGTTTATGGACGAAGCAATTGCAAAAGATATTTCAAGATCAAAAAATAACTTTGGTATTGCAGATGCCTTGATGAAACAAAATTTTTAAACTATTTCAGCTCTTAGTGCCCAAGCATTTGCTTTGGTGATTTTAACGTCAACAATTTTTCCAATATATTGATCATGTAATTCAGGATCACATTCTATATTAGTTGTTTTATTGTCAAAAATTCTACCCGCTAGTCTTCGTGGGTTGCGCTGTGACTTGCCTTCGATTAAAACTTTTTGAATTGTACCTAAATATCTTTGTGCTCTTTTTTCTGCAGTTTCAGAAATTATTGCGTTCATAAAACGAATACGCTCTTGTTTTTCTTCTGCGCTTATATCATCTGCCCAAGTTGCGGCGGGTGTAAAAGGTCTTTTTGAATAAATAGCTGTGTTACAAGCATCATAGCCCACTTCTTGAATAGCTTTTATACTATCCATAAATTGTTCATGCGTTTCACCAGGAAAGCCAACGATGATATCTCCAGTGATTGCAGCGTCAGGCATTAATTTTCTAATGTAATTGATTAACTCCATGTACCTTTCATAGGTATAACGTCTTGCCATTCTTCTTAATATTTCGTTGTTGCCAGATTGAATCGGAATATGAAAATATTTAGCAACTTTTGGCAAGTTCGCTACAGTTTCGATCAATTCAAATGTCATATCACAAGGATGTGAAGTCAAAAATTTTATTCTTTCTATTCCTTCTATGTCGTGAATCTCTTTTAATAATTGAGCTAGAGATGTTTTGATGTCGAGTCCATAACCATCAACATTTTGTCCAAGTAAAATTATTTCTTTGTAGCCTTCATTTGCAAGTCCAATTATTTCCTGTTTGATTTCTGCAATGGTTCTAGATCTTTGTTCGCCACGTGTTTTTGGCACTATACAATAAGTGCACCTATAATTACAACCATAAATAATGTTGACCCATGCGTAGTATTGGGTTTTTCTGAAAATTGGAGTTTCTGGAATTATTTCTGGTAATTCTTGCCAAACTTCTGCTGTTTGTGGTCTGGAAAACACACCCTTATTGGCAACAATACCGTCAACTTCGTTTTTTAATGCTTCAGCATATTTACTTTCTGCTTCTAATACTAAATCTGGTAAACGGTGAATATTATGCGTGCCCACGAGAAGATCAAGGGTTTTGATTTCTTTCACGAGATCTGTTCCTTCTTGCTGGGCAACACAGCCAGAAACAGCAATTAAAGATCCGGGTTTTCTTAATTTATCCCATTTGCCGATATAACTTCTCATTTTATCGACGGCATGCTCTCTGATGCTACAGGTGTTTAAAATCGATAAATCAGCTTCTTGAAAATTTTCGGTTGGGTAATAATCAATTTCTTCAAGCATGCCAAGCATTCTTTCTGTATCTGCCATATTCATTTGACAGCCAAGAGTTTCTATAAAAACTTTTTTTTGTTTTATTAGGGGTTTTTGCTTGCTTTTATCTTTTATAGCTTCCATTTTGCATTATGTTAACACATTCTTAAAGAATACTTGCTAGTATTTTAGTATGAAAATTCTGGGTAAAATTTTTAGCGTATTTATTTTAACTATTTTGTTAATTTCGGGGGTTAATGCAAAGACACGATATAAAGAGTTAAGTGCTTTAACTAGCCCAACACGTAATGTAAAGCTTTATATTAATGTAAAAGACGAAAATCTTGATCTTAAAAAACGAAACAATATTCAATTAAGATTGGTAAGACCAAAGCAACTTTTAGTAGACAATGAAACTACTGGAAATATTGAATTGGTTTTGTATGACGTAGCGAGCTCTACAAGAACTTTTATTAATTCTACAAATTTATCAGTAGGTTCAGCTAGAACTAAGGCAGTAAATATTTCTGTTGATCTAGGTTATTTTCAGGCAGACCAAAAAGATTTAGAAATTGATTTATATGATGCAACTGGTTCTATTGTGGCAACTTACCCTCTTGTAATAAATGCAATTAATAGAGAGGCTCAAGTAAGTGTGAGCGCTGATCCGAATCGTGATTATTCATGTGATGTTAATGATATTGAAGCTTGTATTGAAAGCTACCTCTTAACAAATGTAAGTTTTAGTGCTGTTCCAAAAAAACAAGCTAGCACCTCTGTTGAAAAAAACCCTATTACAGACAAATTAGAAATCACTTTTCCTTATGCAAGAAGATTTAGATATTTTAATGGAAGTAGAAGAAAAATTAATTTGAAAGTAAATGATCAAGTTTCAGAAAGTAATGTTACTGAATTGGATGAATTATCACTTAATCAAATTGTTTTACGTGATGTTAATCTCCAAACCAATTTAAGAAACGGAGCTATAGAATATGCAAATAATAATTTCTACTTTACTTTTAACGGTCAAAGAGTCTCTCTGAAAGATTTGGCTGGTCCTTGTTCTCAAGGTCCCCAAGGTCCTCAAGGGATTCAAGGTCCTCGAGGTCCTCAAGGGATTCAAGGTCCTTCTGGTACTCTAGCTAATGGAGCTGTTATCAATGGTCCAGTTACTTTTACTAATAATGGTTCTTTTCAATTTCCAAAGGCCGCTGATGATGGATATCTATGGACTTCAGATGCTAATGGTAATGCAACTTGGAAAAAACCTGCAGAAAATACAATAACTCCAGTGGGTATTAGTGATGAAATTGATATAAATGGAATTACCAGCATAGACGTAAGTGGATATAACTTTATTCGTTTGATAGATTCTGATCTTACAACGGTTGATACTCTCTCTACTATCACAGGTGGAACAATGGGACAAAGAATTAGTATTCAATTAAAGTCTAATGATCTATTTTTTGATTTAAATACTAATCATGATTTAAATACTTTACAGTGGGGTCGGGGAAATATTCTAAATCCAAGAAGACAACAAAAATCTGAGATCTTTAGTTTTCTTTATGATGGCAATGCATGGTATTTAGTTGACAGGTTCACTCTTTAATTGACTATAGAAAACTTATATAAAAGATACAAACTGATTCTCTAAAAGAAATTCAATTTCAAGATTTTCTTTCAAAATTTTTGTAAAGTTTTTTTGTTAATTTAAAAGAATTTTGTAAATCTTGAAGTGTCCCTGTAAATTAAACAAGCTTATTCGTAATACTTTTCCTAGATTTATTACTTAAGTTCACAAACTTAATTGTACAACTTTCTAAGTCTTGAATTACTAAAGGCTTAGTAAAGTTTTGATAGCACTTAAGTGGTGACCTCATACCTAACGATTGATGAGGTCTTCTGTTGTTGTAGTATTCAACAAATTCTTTAACTCCTATTTTTACCTCCTTGATTGTTTTGAAATATTTAGGATAAACACATTCTTGTTTCAGCGTTCTCCAAAATCTTTCTACTATTGCATTATCAGTAGCTCGACCTTTACCATCCATTGATATTGCTACTTGATGCTCTAAAAGCACCTGAGTAAATTCTTGGCTAGTAAACTGACTGCCCTGATCGCTATTAAATATTTCAGGACAACCATATTGTTCAATTGCTTCCTCTAGGGCTTCAATGCAAAAACTTGTGTCCATCATATTTGAGATGCGATAGCTTAGCACTGACCTGCTAAACAAATCGATAATAGCAACCATAAAACAAAAGCCTTGCTGAGTTCTGATGTATGTGATATCAGTGCCCCAAACATGATTTGGTTTATCAATCACTAAATTCCTTAGCAAGTAAGCATATTTTTTGTGTTCCTTCATTGCCTTGCTAGTATTGGGTTTCGGAGCTTGAGCTACCAATCCCATTGCCTTCATTAGCTTAGATACTCTATCTTTACCAACTTTAAGACCATGGTGTTCTTTTAAAGCCCAGCGCATATTTCTACAACCAAACATTGGTTGTTTCGTATACTCCTGATCTATTGCATCCATAATTTTTTTATCTCCATCTGAAAACTCGGGTTTAGGTTTTCTATAATACTTAGAGCGATCGATGTTAAGCAACCCACATTGATGCGTGATTGGAAATTTTGAATCACCATCCATGAGGCTCATTCTCCCATTGAAATCCAGCTTCCCTATATTTTTTTTTAACCCAGTCGATCATGACCGTTTGTTCACCAATTAAATTTTTGAGCTCTTTAATTTGATTTTCTTTTTGCCTGAGTTTTTCTTTATGTTCTTCTTCAATTTTTGAATCAAAAACAGAAGCCGAATTCTCTTTGAGTTTTTTAACCCAATCTCTCAAAGTTTTTGGATCGATTCTGTACTTAGAAGCAATCGTAGAAATCGCTTCTTCATCTTTTAACGCTTCCAAAGCTGCTTTTGCTTTCAGCTCTGAGCTAATTTTTCTGTAACCTGGCATTTTCTTTATCCTTTTAGTCTTTACGATTTTATCAGGAAAAAGTATTTCGTTTTACTGGCCTCATATTACAGGGACATTACAGTTTGATTCGCTTGGTTAGAAGATTTAATTCCAGGAGTATTTATAACTGTTTGTGAAGAGACTCTGTTGATCATCGCATGTCCCTCCTAATATCGTTATGTCCAATATTGTCTAATTCAATCAGTTCTGAATCGATAGAGCTATTCATGGCTTGTTTATACAGCTCTTGAGAATGCTTGTGCGGTATAACCCGATCATTTTTTCCATGTAGAATTTTCAGTTTATTTATTTTGCCTTTTAACTTTGGTATAGCATCATAGTTATCCCAAGTAGTCCTTAAAAACCAAGAAATGAATCTAGGCATGTATTTGGACTCAGCTTCCGCTCTCATGCTTTTAAAAGGTGACATTAGTAACAAGTCGCCATACCTTTCATCAGGATTCTTAGCAGCTCTTTTTACAAGAGTATTTAGCAATACTGCACAACCCAAAGAGTGAGCTTCAAAATCCACGGACTCAGTGTTTACGGCTTGCTTGCTCTTCAAAAAGTCTATTACTGAGTTTGCATCATCAATCAGACCTTCTTCTGATGGATATCCATGGTTTCCAGAATATGCCCTATAACTAAACAAACAAATATTGTTGCCATTTTTAAAATCTTCAATAGCTTCTCTTTTAAAATTAGTAATATTAGAACCATTGCCATGTAGATAAATTTTTGTTCTGGCTTCTGGATTCGAATGCCTTGCAAACCATAACTCGATAGAATGATTATCACTTGTTCTGATTAAGTGTTTTTCCAAAGGTATACCAGCTTGGAATATGCTTCTAAAATCTCGATCAAAATCTGAACGGTGAGCTTTTTGGAATGGGTATAGGATCTTGTTAAAAATTTTATTGAACAAAGTTACAGGTCTAAAAATATCCGTAAATCTAATGCACCAATTTTTCTTGTCTATGGCATGTCTTTTTTCTGCTTCCTCTTGTGATATATCTACAGTTGATTTAAGAGGTACGGAGCTTAGATTAAAAGCTCTTAACAAATATGGTGGAGTACGAGCAAAACCATCATCAGAATCCTGGCCATGGTTATTGTTAACCTGTCCTGTATTTTGATGATATTCACGCGTTTTATTCAGTGATGCCGTAGTCACCATATATACATATTAGCTAATATGTATTAATAATTTCAAGCTTTGGTACTGAATTCCCTAAGAATCAAGTAAAATCAAAGTTTTCACCTAATTTCTGGCAATTACAGTATGTTCAATCTGTATTGCGATTCTTTCTAAACCGAAATGCAACAAATCTATCAGGAGTTACGCGATTGCCTGACTTAGGTGTAACTGCACAGCTTCTCTAACTATTTCCCATTTTTGTTGATACCAACTTGTACCCTCTTTGAATCTAAAGTATTCCAGCTTGATCAGAGCTAAAAAAGCACAAAATATATGATTCTTTTGCGCTTGAGCTTTTCGCATATATGACTTTTCAAGTCCACAGACTTGTTTAAGTCCTCGGTGCATGGTCTCAATAAACCAGCGAGTTTTAGCATGACCAATAAAATTATCCCAGTCATCTAAGTCCAAATCGTTAGTTATTAAGTACCTTATCTTCCCGTCTTTGAGAGTCCTCTTGCACACTAATATTGGACCAAAGTCTTTTAGCCAAACTTTCTTAACTTGTCTTTCTGCTAACTCTAGTTCGTCAACTCTAATCCAAACTCCTTTCACCTCACTAATCTTGCGATTTGATTTTATGTCAGCAACAAAGTTCCAGCCTTTTGCTTGTATTGCTTTTAAATTTTCCTTTGACACATACCAGCTATCCATCAGTACATAACTTGGCTTGAAACCTCGTTGCTCAGCGATATCTAACATATCTCTAAAATGATCATTCTTGGTTTTATCATCACCTTCTTTGTTGTAGATTCGGTAGTCTACTGGTAAAGCTATGCCATCTAGGTCAACCCACTGAGCATTTACGATACCGATACCTTGCTTTACGGCATGATGTTTGCCACTCCATTGCCACTTGGTTAGTTCAATTTTTTTAGCATATGGTTTTTCAAGCAAAGTATCATCAAATGCTAAGTAACCTTCATTGATATTAATTTTTTCTTCTACCTGAGACCAAAGGTCTTCTGGAGAAAATTCAGAATTATTCAGCCATCTATTTACTGAATCATGAGCCATTGTTTCATCTGGACTAACTTTTTCCAACTCACTACAAGAATACTGCTTTTGTGAAGCTAGATAGATTCTAGGAGCAAATGCAACTTTGCTTGATTTCTTCCTCAAAGACCTCAAAAGGTGTTTTGTAGCCTAGTCTTTTTCTTGGTCTACCATTGATTAAATCAACGTACTTTTGAAGTTCTTCATTTGTAATTTTACTCAAATCTGCTCCTTTAGGAATAAATTCTCGTAAAAGTCCAATAGTATTTTCGCACGTTCCTCTTTGCCATGGGCTGTAAGGTTTGGCAAAATATACTTTCATATCAAGACTACTTTCTATTTCTTGATGCTTTGCAAATTCAGTGCCATTGTCATAAGTTATTGAAAGACAAAGTTCGTCAGGTATTTCTTCAAAAAGCTCCTCTGTTGTTTCAAGAATTGATTTGGCCTTTTTATTTTCCATTTTGGCTGCAAGAAGCAGTCCAGACCTGCGTTCTACGTTAATTAAAATCTTAGGTGATTGTTTTGGGTCTCCAAGCATAGTATCTCCTTCCCAATGTCCGGGAACGCTCCTCTCATTGATTTCTTGAGGTCTTTCATCAATCGATCTCTTATTAATAATAAATTCTGGGCTGGATCTTTTCCTTCGATATTTTTTACCTTTTCTCCTAAGCCTGAGTTTGACTAGGTCACAGCGTTTCTTGTAGAGCCATTGATATATAGTCTCATGACAAATTACTTCACCAGTTTCTTGTCTCCATCTACCCGCAATTTGATTGGGAGACCAGTGAAGTTCAATACAATCAATGATAAACTTCTCTAAAACACTGTCACTGACTATCCTTAGATGAATATTAGCTTCTCTTTTTCTTTCATAAGCAAGCTGCCAAGCTTTTTCAGCAGTGAAGCTTCCATCAACTGAATTGTTACTAATACACCTACTTACAACTGATTTATTTCTACCAATAGTAATTCCAATTTCACTAATAGTTAATCCTTGATCTAGCAATGTCTCAATTTTAACCATCTCTTCCCAAGTCAAATGACCCTTACTTTTGCCTGACATCTTTTTCTCCTGTATTTACTTACAAGGAAGAAAACATAGATTTGTTGCATTTCGGTTTAGAAAGAATCAAGAATCGAAGCTCAACTTAATCTTGATAATATAGATTCTGCTTTAGATTTTGCAAATGATTGCAAGGGCGTGCTTCCAAACCCGTAATAAGTATCTCGAGTCTTTAGATCTGGGCATAAGTAGGGTTTGGTTAGACACGCCTAACAAAAGAATCAAACACCGTCGCTTAGTGAGTTTCACGCAGTGAAACAAGCTAAGCCTAAGGTCGTTTGTGAGACTGATTTCTGACCCCATTTGCTAGTGATTTTAACATTTCACTTTATTTTAAAATTCAAAATGGGGTTTGGAATCAGTCCCTGCAAAAATCCTAGTTTCTTAAGCTAAGCTGTATGTGTTAATATATAATTGTTGCAAAGAAATTTTGACATTATTGTTGTTGGTGGTGGACATGCTGGAGCTGAAGCGGCTCATGCAAGTGCTTGTCTTGGTTTAAAAACTTTACTTATTACAAATAATATCGATCAAATAGCTTCTATGCCTTGTAATCCAGCAATTGGTGGTCCGGCAAAGTCTCATTTGGTGAAAGAAATCGATGCTATGGGAGGCTTAATGGCTCTTGCTGCTGATGCGACGTATTTGCAGATGAAGACTTTAAATTCCTCAAAAGGACCAGCTGTGCAGGCTTTAAGAGCCCAAAGCGACAAATTAGAATATGCAAAATGGGTGCGTCAATATTTGGAAAATTTAGCTAATTTAACTATCTACCAATCTTCGGTGCAAGCTTTAATATTTGATGACAATAAAGTTATTGGTGTTGAAACTCAATTACAAGAAAAAATCTTTTCTAAAACTATTGTGCTTACTGCTGGTACGTTTTTAGAAGCAAGAATTTTTTCAGGAAAACGTTTTTCGGTTGCAGGTCGCGCTGGCGAACAAGCAAGTTTAGGTTTAAGTCCAAGCTTAAAAGATTTTGGTTTAAAAACCGGTCGTCTTAAAACGGGGACTCCACCTCGTTTGCACAAAAAAACTATTGATTTTTCTAAGCTTGAGCTTGCGCCCGGCGATGATAAATTATCATGGTTTTCTTTTTTACCACATAGACCTATTCGTGCACAATATCCTTGCCATATTACAAGAACAAATGCACAAACACATGAAATTATCATGCAAAACTTAAATGAGTCACCAATGTACTGTGGCATGATTGATGCTAATGGTCCTAGGTACTGTCCTTCTATTGAAGATAAAGTTGTTCGTTTTGCTCATAACCCTTCTCATCATTTTTTCTTAGAACCAGAGGGTCTTTCTTCTAATGAAATTTACTTACAAGGCTGTTCTACGAGTTTACCTATTGAAGTGCAATGGCAATTAGTGAATTCACTACCGGGTTTAAAAGATGCTGTTATTACTCGACCTGCTTATGCTGTTGAGTATGATTATTTTCCTGCTGTTCAGTGTAAGCATAATTTAGAGAGTAAAAAAATAGAAAATTTATTTATTGCAGGTCAAGTGCTTGGTACAAGTGGCTATGAAGAAGCTGCAGCCCAGGGTTTGATTGCTGGTATAAATGCTTCTATACGTTCAGCAAAGTTGTTGATTTCTAGATCAGAACATAAATTTAATTCTAGATTCGAAGCATATATTAATAACAATGATTCTTTTGTTTTAGCTCGCGATACAAGCTATATAGCAACTCTTATTGATGATTTAGTAACAAAAGAAATTAATGATCCTTATCGTATGCTTACCTCTCGATCTGAATATCGCTTGTTGCTCAGACAAGACAATGCTGACGAAAGATTGACTCCTATTGCAAGAGGGCTAGGTTTGGTTAATGATTTTAGGTTTAAAGTCTTTCAAGAAAAATACGAACAGATCAAAAATGAAATTAGTTTTTGTAATGCATATAGAGTGCAAGAAAAATTACTTGCTGATTTAATCAAAACTCCTGATGTTTCACTAAATGACTATGATCTAGATGGATTTATAAACAAATCGAGTAAATTACTAGAGAAAAAAAAGATTAGTTTGAAAAACTTTCAATTTAATTTTGAAACTGAAACTAGAATAAAATACGAAGGCTATATTAATAGGCAAAAACAACAAATTAATGAATTTAATAAAATTGAAAAAATGAAAATTCCTGAAAATTTTGATTTTAAAAATTGTAACTTTATAAGTCTTGAGGCTCGAGAAAAATTAGCAAAAGTACAGCCTCTTAATATGGGGCAAGCTTCTAGAGTTGGTGGAGTGACTCCTAATGATATTTCGGTTTTGATTATGCTTATTGCCAAACAAAAACAAGAGCTTGAATTACCAGTGCACTAAATATTTATCTAAATTTTTTGCGTATATTGCATGTCCTTGCAGACTAATTCTTTGATCATTTTCTTCAATGTCAAAGAAAGGTGCAATTTGATGGTATTGATGCCCGTTATGTACGAACAAATCTCCTTCTTGAAATAGTTTTAGTTTACGTTCATGTTGATGTATAATTTCTTCTTTTTTTGTAAGGTTATATGCATCTAGATCTTCTTTAAATAAATCCCAGTAATATACACCGCCACCATTTTTTGGTAATTTTAAATACAAAGTGAAACTAAGAGATTTATTAGGGTCTATTTCGTTTTCTTGCCATTCAATAATTTTATATTGTAAGTCTATATGCCTAGAGGCAAGAGCTATTTCAAAAACTTCATCAGTCAAAAATATATGAAACCCGGGGAATGCCGCGTTATCATAAAGCACAAATTCTTTTTGAAATTCAGCTTTAAGTTTTGCAAAAATAATTTCATAAATTTCAGAAAAATTTTCTTTTAAAATAGGATTTGTTTTTAAAAATTGTTGTTTATAAAAATCTTTTCCTTGTTCACCAGAATCCATATAAGCAGCAGCTCCAAGACTATAAAAAGGAATATCTCCAAGAGAGTCCGCTCTTAATGTCCAAATATTTCTATGTGCAAATATTTTTACTAAGTTTTGTTCGATTAATTCTTTATCAATTAATTTTTCAAAAACTTGCATTTCTAAAAATTAACAGCTTCTATTACCAAATCTCTTTCAATAATTTTTGCTGCTTCTTTTGCAGTTGCTTTTATTTCTTTGCTTATGTTTGGAAGATTAGCTATTTGTTTAGTTAGATCAAGAGTTCTTCTGAGTGCTCTTAAAACATCGCCGTCATCTAAAAAGCAGTTTTTTATAAGGCTTTCCCAATCACAATTTTCTTCTACCCATCTATAAACAAGGTTTGAAAGATTTGTGTTTAAAGGTATTTGCCTTTCTATGCCAAAATTTCTTTGTTTTTGTATTGTTCTTCTTGCAATATTTTTAAATTCTTTTTCAGTTTTAAAAACAATTTTTGCCTGATCAGCATATGACTTTTCTCTATTTTTGGCTTCACCTACTACAAAGCATGATAATAAAGCAGAAAATTCACTTGGGCTTAAGTTATCAAAAATTCCTGAACTTAGGAGTTCTGTTATAAAAAATGAGTTTTCTGTTCTTAATGAAGCACAAATTTCACCTTTTTTATTGGGTTTGTCGTTTTCTATATAGTTTTCTTCTTTTAAAAGCTTTAAGACCTTCTCGAAATTTTCCCATGTTAAATTTTTGACATATTCAATTTTTTCTTCTGCTTTTTTAATTTGTTTTCTATATCTTTTGATTTTGTCCATTTGTTTTGAACAAGGTTTTTGTTTTGCACAACCGTTACAAGGATAGTTTTTAACTTCCATGGTTATCATGTCAAGAACTATCTCTAGTTCTTCAGCATTTGGATCCATAGCGGCTTCTAATTCTTTTTTTTCTTTTCTTGTGATGTCAATTTTAGATTGTAGTTCTTTGTACTGTTTTAAATCACCAAGTTCTCCTGGACATAGAGGGTGCTGTAAATCAATTACTTGATCTTCCAAGCGGCTGATTTCATCTTGGTCTTGTTTTAGTGTCGTTTCTGCAATATATTGACCAAAACTTTTTTTGACAAGTTCTTTTAGTTCTTGAGTGGAGTGTCCCATAAGCAAGTTTAATACCATTTCATAACTAGCTTGAAAATGACTTGTGATATCCTCTGGTTTTGCTACAGCTAATAGAGCGACTTCTCCGGCTGTGTAATTGCCATTTTTTACTGTGACCACATAACCATTTTTATCTAAACCACGACGCCCTGCTCTTCCTGACATTTGTAAAAATTCAGAGGCTTTTAGAGTTCTAAAGCCTTCGTCAGTTGCTTTTGAAAGATTATTTATTACAGTTGTTTTAGCTGGCATGTTTATTCCAGCAGCAAGTGTTTCTGTTGAAAAAACTACTTTTATTAAGCCTTTAGCAAATAATTCTTCAATAAGAGATTTGATCTGCGGCAATAAGCCAGCATGATGCGAAGCGATACCTTTTTTTAGAAGGTCTAATTTGTTAAAAGTTTTAAGTGCTGGGTTTGATTCTATTGCTAGATCAATTTCAGCGCTAAGTTTTTTGCTTTCTTCATTATTTAACAAATTTAATTCTTTGCATTCTTCTGCTGCATTATCACAACCCTTTCTACTAAATACAAAATATATAGCAGGAAGCATGCCTTTATTTGAGAGCTCTTCAACAACTTTTGCTGTAGAAGCTTTTTGTGCAAAATTATTTGAAAATCTTCCTTTCTTTTTACCAAAACGGTTGTCGTTTCTTTCTTTAAGTTGAGGATTGAGTTTGTTGTTTGTTGTCAGTAGTGGTGCTAACTGTTCTTCTTTAAAGTAATAATGTGAAAGTGGTACTGGTCTTTCAAAACTTTCTACTAGACTTATATTGCCATGAATGTTTTGAATCCAATTAACTAGTTCTTGGGGGTTTGAAATGGTTGCTGAAAGTGCAATCATTTGTACTGATTTAGGTGTGTAAATAACACTTTCTTCCCAAACTGTTCCACGGTTATCATCGTTAATGAAGTGAAATTCATCAAAAATAACATATTTTAAATCGTGCAAAAATGGATCAATTGAACCAAAGCTTGTGCCGTACAACATGTTTCTATAAATTTCTGTTGTCATCACTATAACTTTTGCATCTCTATTTTGATTAGCGTCACCAGTTAAAATACCAACATTTTCTTTACCGAATTCTTCACTAAATTCAAAATATTTTTGATTGATAAGAGCTTTTAGTGGAGCCGTATAAAAAACACGCTTATTTTGCGCTATTGCCAATTTAATAGCTTCTTTTGCTATGACAGTTTTTCCGGCACCAGTAGGCGCGCAGGTTAAAACACTATTTCCAGCTTTTATTTCATTAATCGAATCAAGTTGAAACTGATCTAATTGAAATTTTTCTTGACTTATTGCCATATACTGTGTGTTCCTTTTCTAAAAACTTTAAAACTACTGTAAAACCAATACATTTATAGCATGTATATATAGTTTTATCTATTGCTTTAAAACTTAATTAATTATTGGCGATATTGCGTCATAACAGGTTTCGCAGATGTCTTCTTTCATTTCTTTTTTCTCAAAAAGTTTCCAACAACGAAAACATTTTTCTGCATCAAAAGCCTGAGCTTCTATTGCAAATCCAGCATCATGCTCTTGAAACTCAATCTGTGACACGATAAATACCTGTTTTAGTTCATTGACAATAGCCTCTAGTTTATCTAGCTTTTCTTTTGGACCTTTAATAACAAGCTTTGCTTCTAAAGATTTACCAATTTTCTTTTCTTGTCTGAGTTGTTCAACTTCTTTATAGGCAAGTTCTCTTAGGTTTAAGATTTCTTCCCAGAATATTTCTAACTCTTTATTTTTGTTTGCTTCAATAATGCTTGGCCAATTACTTAGAAGAATACTTGAAGCATCTTCATGTCCATCAATAAAGAAATCTGTTTCTTTGTAAGAATTTTTTATTTCTTTACTTGTGTAATTAAATATATCTTCAGAGAGATGTGGAAGTACCGGCACAAATAATCTATTTAAATTACTAAGTAATTCATATAAAACACTTTGAGCGGCTCTTCTTGATTTTGAGTTTTTACCATGTGTATAAAGCCTGTCTTTGACTATGTCAAAGTAAAAAGCTGAAAGCTCAACTGAACAAAAGTTTTGTATAACTTGGTAGTACTTAAAGAAATGATAATTATCAAAATTTTCTGTTAGTGTTTCTTTTAAATTTTCTAGCTTGTGTAAAATCAATTTGTCTATTTGCCAAAGCTCATCGTAAGTTACTTTGTTTTGAGTAGGATTAAAGTCAAAAAGATTTCCCAGTAAATATCTCGAGGTGTTTCTGAAATTTCGATAAATGTCTGAAAGCTGTTTAAACATTGTGTCTCCAACTTTGATATCTATTGAGTAATCTACACTTGCAACCCATAGTCTTAAAATATCTGCACCATATTTCGCAATAACATCAGCAGGATCAACAACGTTGCCAAGTGATTTTGACATTTTACGTCCTTTTTCATCCATTACAAAACCATGAGTTAAAACAGCTTTGTAAGGAGCAAAACCGTTTGTTGCGACAGAGGTTAGTAAAGATGATTGAAACCAACCTCTATGTTGGTCTGAGCCTTCAAGGTATAAATCGACGGCTTTGAATGTTGAATCTTTTGCTGTTAGTTCTTCTCTAACAGCAACTACAGAGCGGTGAGTTGAACCTGAATCAAACCAAACATCCATAGTATCAGTTTCTAATTTTATATTTTCAATTTTAATTTCTGGATTTTTTTCAAAGAAACTTTTTGGTATTAGATCTTGTTTGTTTTTTGTGTACCATGCTGTTGTGCCTTCATTTTCAAAAACATTTGCAACATGAGCAATAATCTCTTGATCTAAAATTGCTTCAGGGTTGCCATCAGAATTAATTTTTGCTTGATTATAAATTGCTGGAATTGGCACTCCCCAAGTTCTTTGTCTACTGATGCACCAATCACCTCTATCTTCAACCATTTTATAGATTCTGTTTTTACCTCTTTCTGGAATCCATTGCACTTTTTCGATTTCGCTAAGTGCTTCTTTGCGAAATCCATCAATACTTGCAAACCACTGTTCAGTTGCTCTGTATATTAATGGTGTTTTTGATCTCCAACAATAAGGATAACTATGAGTTATTTTTCCAAGCTTTAAAAGGGCATTTGCATCAAAAAGTGCAGCCACTATTAAATCATTTGCTTGTTTTAAAACATGAAAACCTTCTAGTTCAATTTCTTGATTTAAATCTTGATTTCTATTTTCAAGTTTTTGTTTTAGGCTTTGATTTTTTTCTAATGCTTTATTTAAAAAATCGACATTGTTAAATTTGTAACTAAGCGCGTCTTTGGTATAAACACCTTTTTCGTTTACTGGACATAAAATTTCCAAAGCATATTCTTTACCAACTAAAAAATCTTCTTGACCATGACCGGGTGCCGTATGCACACATCCAGTACCAGCTTCTGTTGTCACGTGACTTCCAAAAATTACTTTTGATTCACGATTAAATAAAGGGTGTTTTGCAACAGAATCGGCTAATTCCTTGCCTTTAAATACATCACCAATTTGAGTTAATTCAATTTCAGTTTCTTTTATAAAACTTGCTTCTAACTCTTTAGCAATTATAACTTTGCCAAATTTTTCTGTTTGATAAATTGCATAATCAATATCTTTGCTCAAGCAAACACCTAGGTTACCGGGTATAGTCCAAGGTGTTGTTGTCCAGATAATCAAGCTTGCATCTTTTGCGTTTGAAAAATTTGTTGTGATGATTTTTAGAGCTACATAAATAGTTGGAGATTGATGGTCATCTTTATATTCGACTTCAGCTTCGGCAAGTGCTGTTTCTGCCCCCCAGCTCCATTGTACGGTTTTTAAGCCTCTATAGATATGACCTTTTTCTGCCATTTCAGCAAAAAGTTTTATTTGTTCACTTTCAAACTTTTTGTCTAAGGTGACATATGGTTTTTCCCATTCTCCTAGTACTCCAAGTCTTTTGAATTTTTCTTCTTGACCTTTTAAATTCGTTAATGCAAAGTTTGCACACTTTTCTCTTAGTTCGGCAACAGTTACAGATGATCTTCCACCTTTGAGATCTTTTACTACTGCATTTTCAATTGGTAATCCATGGCTATCATAACCTGGTACATAAGGCGTCTTATAACCTCTTTGAGATTTATATTTGATAACGATGTCTTTAAGGATTTTGTTTAATGCTGTTCCAATATGAATCTTGTCTGAACTTAAATATGGAGGTCCATCATGCAATATAAATGATTCAGCTCCATGTTTTTCTCTAAGTTTTAGAGCTTTTTGATATATATTTTCTTTAAACCATAGCGCTTGAATTTCTGGTTCTCTTATTGGACCATTTCCTCTCATCGGAAAGTCTGTTTGTGGCAAATCAATAGTATCTTTGTACTTATGTTCTTGTTTTTCTTGTAGCGCTGAATTGTCTTGATTCATAATAGTTTGTAAAAATATATATTAACACTTATTTCAAGTGATAAGATATTTTTTGTGTTATCAAATTATAACCATAAAGACGTAGAAGATAAATGGTCAAAAATTTGGCTTGAAAAAAACTTGTATCAAGCAAGTGTTGATGCTAATAAAAAAAGTTTTTCTATAGCTTTGCCACCTCCAAATGTAACAGGTGAATTACATATGGGGCACGCTCTTTCTGGAACTATTCAAGATGTGATTTTGCGTTTTCAAAGAATGAAAGGTAAAAATGTACACTGGCAAATAGGTACTGACCACGCTGGTATTGGAACTCAATTGGTTGTTGAAAAAGATTTAAAAGAAAAAGAGAATAAAACAAAATACGATCTTGGCAGAGATAAATTTATTGAAAGAGTACAAGCTTGGAAAGATCAATATGGAGCAAAAATTTTAGATCAAATGAAGCTTCTTGGTTTTAGTCCAGATTATTCTCGTGCTAGATATACTATGGATGAACATTATGCACTTTGTGTGAAACAAGCTTTTATTGATTATTTTAATAATGGTCTTGTCTATAAAGGCAAGCGCATTGTTAATTGGTGTCCTAAATGTTTAACTTCTTTATCTGATTTAGAAATTGATAAACAAAATACAAAAAAATTACTTTATGAAATTAATTATTCTTTGCATAACTCTGATGATTTTATTACTGTTGCAACAACTAGACCAGAAACAATGTTTGGAGATGTAGCCATTGCTGTTAATCCAAAAGATACAAGGTTTAAAGATTTAATTGCAAAACATATTTCTGATCCGGGGTCAGTCATGTTTGAAATTCCTCTTTCAAAAAAATTAATTCCTCTTATTTTAGACGAGCATGTAAAAACAGATTTTGGTACAGGTGCTTTAAAAGTAACACCAGCTCATGATGCTAATGATTATGATATAGCTCAACGTGTTGGCATAATTGATAAGCCTATTATTTTAGATGAAAATGCAAAAATGCTTGAGTGTCTTGAAGTACCAGAATTTATAGATATTACTGATGAGAATGGTGTTGTTGAAAAAACAAAACTTTGGGGTTTAACAAGATATAAAGCACGTGACTTGATCTTGCAAGCCTTAGGTTCAGCACTAAAGAAAACCTCTAATTATGAGCAAGAAAAAGATTTGCACGATCGTTGTAACACTGAAATTGAACCTTATTTAAGTGATCAATGGTATTTAAATATGCAAGATTTAGCTGAACTTGCTTTAGATTCTGAAAAAAATAAGCGTGTTCAATTTTTACCAGAGCGCTATAGTCAAATTTACAAACAATGGTTAGAAAATATTCAAGATTGGTGTTTGTCTCGTCAAATTTGGTGGGGACATCAGATACCTGTTTTTTACTATGAAGTTGAAAGTTTAGACGGAAAAAATACTTTTGAAAAAAATTCTAAGTTTTATTCTTACTATGCGGCTTTAGAAGCAAAAGACCCTTCTCATATTCAAGACGAAGATGTTTTAGATACTTGGTTTTCTAGTGCTTTATGGCCTTTTGTTACTATGCAATTTGATGTAAATAGTCAAAGAGTTGATGAAGAATTTTTTAATCACTTTTATCCAACAAATATTTTAGCGACAGCAAGAGAGATTATAAATTTATGGGTTTCGCGAATGATTTTTTCTAGTGAGTATTTTGAAAAATCACAACCTTTCAATGATATTTTAATTCATCCAGTTGTGCAGACTCCTGATGGAAAAAGAATGTCTAAGTCAAAAGGTAACGCTATTGACCCATTGGAAATGATTGAAAAATATGGAGCCGATGCTTCTCGTATGTGGTATGCAAGTGTTGGTGTTTTTGGTAATCAAGATGTTAGATTTCCGGGTAAAAAAGATAAATCTCAAGGCTGGCTTTCTGATACTTTTGAACAATACAAAAAATTTGCAAACAAACTTTATAACGCTTCAAAATTTGTAATGTTGCAATTAGGAGATGATTTTAAAGTCCATGATATTGAAGATTTAAATTTAAATAATTTAACAAGTTTTGATAAGTGGATTTTGAATAAATTTCAAAATTTAATTGCTGAAGTTGATCTTTCTTATGAAAAATATGATTTAGCTCAAGCGCAAAAAGAGATTTATGAATTTCTCTGGTTTTCTTTTTGTGATTGGTATATAGAGTTTTCAAAGCAAGCTCAAATTGCAGAAGAACAAAAACAAATCTTGTTTTATATTTTAGAAAATTCACTACGTATTTTACAGCCAATAATGCCTTTTATCACAGAAGAAATTTGGAATGTTTTAAATGCTAAATATAATTTTTGTTCTCAAGAGCATTTGCTTTCTGTTGAATTTCCAAAACAAAATAAAAAAATGATTTTTACATTAAGTCAAGCAAATGATGTTGAATATTTGATTTCAATTATTCGCTCTGTTCGAAATACTAGACAAAGTCTTGGAATCTCTTGGCAAGATCAAATAGAAATTTTATTTAATTCAGAAAATGACAATGAAAAAAATACCATTTTGAACAATATTGATATTTTAAAAAATGTTTTAAAAGCAGATGCTGTCAAAGAAATAGTTGAAGAACCTAAACCTGCAAATATTATGATTCTAGGAAAAACTAAATTTATAGTTCCACTTGCTGGCTTAGTAGATTTAGATAAAGTAAAAGATAGTTTGCTTAAAAAACTTAATAAACTTGAAGCTCAAATATCTGGTTTAGAAAAAAGACTTAGTTCTGATAATTTTGTCAATAATGCTTCAGCAGAAAAAATTGATGAAACTAAATCCCAATTAAGTGAACAATTAAAAGAAAAATCCTTATTTGAAGCTGAATTAGCCTATCTTGGGTAAAATCATTTAATTTCTTAACTAGCTCTTAACTTATTCAACGCAAAATATAAATAGTTACCACTAAAAAAGGTTTTAAATGTCTGAACTTTCATCTATTGATGAAGCAATTGAATTTGCAGAAGCTGTCTTAAATGCTGACCCTAAAAATGGGTTCAAGGTTGAACATTTTCAAAAATATTTTTCTGATTCTAATAAGAAGAAAGATCTACTTGATCCAAATAAAAACAATAGAATTGTTTATGCTAAGCCCGGTCAAGCTTTGTCTGTTGAAGTTGTTAGTAGTGAAGATGTTAGAGCGGGTATTTTTCCACAGCATAATAGTCAAGGAGATTTTCCTGAAGATCTTGAGCTTAATCCATCTTTAAAGTTAGACCTATATGAAAATTTGATTAATACTGACCTTCTAGAAGAAAATGATTTCTTTAAAGTCACAGTTAGTTTAACAAAAAAACGCACAGCTCAAATTTATGAACAATTTTCTCATTTGAGTCCTGTTTGTTTTGAAGAAATGATGTCTTTTGATGTTGATTCAAAACAAAGAGATTTTGATGTTTATGTTAAAGAAGCTGAAGACGGATTTGTACATATTGCGCATCTTAATAGACACTTTGGTTTTACACAATTTTTTCAAAGCTTTAAACTTAATGACTATGGTGAAATTATTGACTTAAGACATGTTGTTTGTGAGGCTGGTGTTCCTATTGTCATTAATCAAAGTTTTATAGATGCTTATGATAATTTGCGCTCAGTTGCTCATGTTGGCATTACGGGGTCAAAAAAAAATTCTTTTTATAATTCTTTAGAAAGATACGATGATGGTTCTTTGATATGGACAAGTTCTGATTTTAAACAAGGAAAAAATTTAACTGGTTCTGCTGTTTTATTCGAGGATGGTCGTATAGTACTGATTAAGGGGTCTGATCAACAACTTGCTCAATTTTCTGCCAGAAACCTTGGTGCTGAAGCAATAAATCCCAAAAACTTAAAATGGAAAGGTAGATTTTCAAAAGAAGGTTGTATTAGTTTATATGAAGATAGTTATGCTATGAGACGAGAATATAAAATGCAAGTTAAACATAAGGTTAATCAAATTATTGATGGGGCTTGTATTCCGGGCTTCATGCCAATATTTAAAGTAAATGTATAATAATTTTTAGTAATGCAAGACAAAAAACCAGAAGCAAAAAATGATAGTGTGAAATTACAACATACTCATAAATATTTTGGTGGTCCTTACTCTTATAAAAATAGTTCTAAAATTGAAAGAGATAAACAAGTTGGCTTAGATCCAGAAAAAATTCACGAAATGGTTTTAATGACAAGACCCGGGCAAATTAGTCGTATTAGTATAGCTTTGCCTGAAGAAGATGCTCGTGCTGGTGCCTATCCTCAGCATAATACCGTTTTTTATATCAATGAAACCGATGAAGAAATTGATGAAGACGAGATTATGCCAAGTACTATTGATCATGAAGATTATCAAAATAACTTGGAATTAGTTCATGCGAAAGATTTATCACCTTATCTACATCTCAAGGATGTGGTTTCTTTAAAAAATGCAGGTTTTGAAAAGCGTATTTGTAGTATGACCAAGACGCGTTTAGCCAAAATTAAAGCACAGTTTTCTCACTTTAGTGATTTAGCATTTAATCAGATGCTTGATATTACTAGACCCGATAAAAGAGATTTTGTTGTTTGGTATAAAATCATTCAAGCTAAGTCACTGGTGATGATTGCTTATCCAAATGAAAAAACTAAACAAACAAATTTTGTACAAATTATTCACTATGACAAAAACAAACGTATTGATGGTATCAAACATTGTGTTTTTGATAACGGAACTCCAATGGTAATAAATGAAACTTTAATTGATAAATTTAAAAATATAAGACAAATTTCTCATCTTGGTAAAAAAGGATCTAGTAGTGCAATTAATAGTGTTGAAAGGTTTGATGATGGAACTGTTTCTTGGATTATTTCTAATGAAAAAGAGAATGGAGCGGCTTGCTTGATGAACTCTGGTGAAATTGTTTTTGTTCAATCTATTTTAAATTCTGCCACTGAACTTGCTGCTCGAAACCTTGGTGCTGAGGGTTGTGACAATGGGAAATGGACTGGTGTTTTTGATTTATCTGCATGTAAATCTAATGGAAATCCAGTACAAGATGCATTTAAAACAAAAGTCAGAGAGCAAATTTCTAATATTGTAGATGGTTCTTCTATACCGGGTTTGGATCCAATCTTTTGGATTTAATTTTAGTTTTTTAATTTGATTCTTTTTCTAACTTCAAATAGTGTTTCATTAGTTCTAGATCTTCAGGAGTTGTGATTTTTAGATTGCTTTGCGGACTTTCAACAAGGTAAACATCTTTATTTATTCTCTCAACTAACCCAGCACTATCAGTACCTAAAAAATGATCTTTTTTTGCTTGTTCGTATGCTTCAAGTAAAATATCAGTGGCAAATACTTGTGGTGTTTGTGTTTGCCAAAGTAGATCTCTTGAAACATTTTTCTTTATCAAGACATCTCCGCTTTCATCAAGATGTGAAAGTTTTAAAGTATCTGTAACTGGTCTTGCCGCAACTGCGGCGCCTTTTTCTTTTGCTTTATTAATTACATTTATGACTATGTCTTTTTTTACATTAGCTCTAACGGCATCATGAATTAATATAAATTCTGGTAAATCATTAGTTTTTATAATTTCTTGTAATGCATTGTAGATACTTTCTTGTCTAAATTTTCCAGCTTTGCAGATCTGAATATCTAAATCGTCTTTAATATGATTTAGAATCTTTTTTGTGTAAACAATATCTATTGTGGGTATTATAAATTTGCTAATTAAATTTGTTTTAGCCAAAGCTTTGACAGTATGTAGTAAAATAGGTTCATCGAACAAAGTTAAAAACTGTTTAGGATTTTGACTTTGCATTCGTTTTCCTATACCTCCAGCAGGTATAATTGCGTAAGTAGATCTACTGGGCATGATGTAATTCTATTATGAAGCTAATTGACGATTATTGCAAATCCCTTGAAATTAATGATGTTCTTAGTTTTAATTCGCTAAGACTATATAAAACCGATATTCGTGATTTTAAAGAGTTTATTGTCGGAAACTATGGTTTGCATTTTGATATTTTGCAACTCTCAGAGCTAGATTTAAAAAAATTTATGACAGCTTTACTTAATCTCGGAAAAAGTACTGCCGCTATAAATAGAAAACTTACTGCAGTAAGGGGTTTTTGGAATTGGCTTAAGGAGAAGGGTTTAGTCAATAGAGATCCTTTTACGCAGATAAAGCGTGATACGCAATTCAGGAATATCAAATTAGCTACCCTTAGTGAAGATGACATTGTTATATTACTTGATTGCCCTGACTTAGATTTAAAAGCCAAAATTATTTTAGAGTTGATTTACGCGACAGGTATTCGCGTAAGTGAACTTGTAAATCTTACTGTTGCTGATTTAGATTTAGAAAATAATCTTTTAACTATTCCAAGTTCAGTTAAATTTAAAGAACGTACAATTCCGTTTAATCAATTATTGGCAAGCTATTTATTGCAATATATTGAAGAAGAAAATTTAGAAGCAAAAAATAAATTACTTTTAAATATTAAAGCTGAAAAAATATCTGAGCGTGAAGTTTTTAGAATCATTTCTGAAGCAGGTCAAATAGCAAATTTAAAAGAAACAGTGACTCCATCCATTTTAAGAAATAGTTTTTTAAAACATATGAAAGAAAATGGCGCACATGATACTTTGCTTAATGATTTAACTGGGCAAAAGTCAGTTAAGATTTAGCAATCTTTGGATCAAAATAGTCTCTTAAAGTATCACCTATGATATTAAAAGAAAACACTGATGCAAAAATCAATAGTGCTGGTGTCCATAAAAGCCAGGGGCGAGTGAGGATATTGCTGAGTTCTTTGCCCTCTGCTAAAATATTTCCCCAACTTGGGTCAGGTTGATTTATGCCTAAGCCCAAAAAACTTAAGGCTGTTTCACCAATGATAAAGCCGGGTACCGATAAAGTTGCCGCGATTATAACAAAGCTAAAAGTATGTGGTAGTAAGTGTTTGAGGATTATAGAAATTTCTTTTAAACCAATTGTTTTTGCTGATTCTATAAATTCTTTTTCTTTAATCGCTAAAACTTGACCGCGTATTATTCGCGCAAGTGAAGCCCAAGAAATAAATGAAAGTATAAAAGTTATCAAGGCAAATCTTTGAAAATTGCTCAGGCTTGCTGGTAAAAGTGCAGAGAGAATGATCAATAAATAAAAACTAGGCAAGGACATTATTGCTTCTGCTAAGCGCATCATTAAATTATCTATCCATGATCCAAAAAACCCTGAGATAGCTCCATACAAAAGCCCTAAAGGAAAAGCAATTATTAAAGAAATAAAGCCGATAGTCAAGCTCGGTCTTGCTCCATACAAAATTCTAGAGAATAAATCTCTGCCAAGACTATCTGTTCCAAGTAAAAAGAAATTATTGTCTTTATTAATATGTAAAATTTTATTGTTTTTAAAAAACTCTAGATAGAATTTTTTTTCTTTGTTTTCAATGTTGATTTTTTGTAGTTTTTTAGGGTCTACTTTTTGGTCAATTTGATAGCTATATAAACCTCCTTGGTCGATATAAATTTTGCTTGGCGCGCTGTAGCCAAATTTGCTATGCAATTCATTTGCAGGATAGGGAGCAATCAAATCTGCAAAAAAACAGAGACTGTAAATAAGTGCTAAAAAAAGCAGAGAAAATAGATTTAGTTTATTTTTTAATAACTTTTGCATAAATTCATACTACTGCTAGTATTTTATTATGCTTTTAAGAAAATTATTTACTTTAAGCTTTATTTGTATTGTATGTGCTTCGTGTGCATTGTTTCATGAAGATATGAAAATTGTAAATGAAGCTCTTGCAAAAAAAGATTTCTCGTCTGCAATAATTGAGCTTGATGATATGCAAAGCTCTTATGCAAAAAAACTAAATTCAAAAGTTCATGTTGATTTTGCTCTCTCAATTTTAAAAGATTTAACACAAGAAGCAAACTTAAGGTATTTGACTGCAAAAGATCTGTTAGAAAAAGCAGTTAGCCTAGACCCTAAAAATAAAGATGCTAGGGTATACTATTTGATGGTTTTAAAGTTGATAAAAAATGACTGAAATAAATTATTTAAACTTATTAATCACAATTTTAGTGATTTATTTAATTGCCGCAATTCCTTTTGGTTATTACATTGGATTAATGCATGGTGTAGATTTAAGTAAAACTGGTAGCGGCAGTACTGGAGCTACAAATGTAATGCGTAATGTGGGTAAATGGCAGGCATTACTTGTTCTTATTCTTGATGCTTTAAAAGGTTTTGTACCAATTTTCTATTTGAAGAATTTCAGCACTTACCTTAGCGCTGATGCAAATATTTTTCTTGCTATGTTTTTACTTTTTTTGCCTCTTTTTGCTCATACAAAAAGCGTTTATATCGGCTTTAAAGGCGGTAAGTCATCTGCTACTTCGTTGGGTGTACTTTTTGCAATTAACTGGATTATTGGTTTAGTAATTATAAGTACTTGGGCAGTTACTGTGACCCTTTCTGGTATTTCGTCTTTGGGATCTATTGTATCGGGACCTTTGGTACCTGTTTTGATGTGGATTTTTAAAGAAGACGCTTTATATCGTTATTTTGGGATTATTGCTTTTATTTTTATTGTTTTTGTGAAGCACAGATCTAATATTTTTAGATTAATTCGTGGAGAAGAATATAATTTTAAAGATAAACATTAGAGTTTCTACAGTTTCCACTTAGCGCAGCATCTGTGCTAAGTTAAATAGGACACTTCGGACCGTGTTATTTTTGTCTCATTTCTTAATTTGGGTATATTTGTTTCACTTTTTCAATTCTTAAGGGACTGATTCCAAACCCCATTTTGAATTTTAAAATACAGTGAAATGTTAAAATCACTAGCAAATGGGGTCAGAAATCAGTCCCACAAACGACCTTACGCTTAGCTTGTTTCACTGCGTGAAACTCACTAAGCGACGGTGTTTGATTCTTTTGTTAGGCGTATCTAACCAAACCCTACTTATGCCCAAATCTAAAGACTCGAGATACTTATTACGGGTTTGGAAGCACGCCCCTTAAATATAGATTTTATTGCGCCTCAAAACTTCGTTTTTCAGCGAATCCTTAATAAATAGTTTATAATTTTATTAGTGTTAATTTTAGATGATCAAAACAAAAAATCATTAAGGTCTCGAGTAAAACAAGAGCAGCGCTCTTTGTTTAGTGATCAAAGTGATTTTTATGATAGACAAAATAAGCTTATTTCTTTAATTGAAATGAGTGATTTTTTTAAAAATGCAAAAACAATTTTGACATATTATCCTTTAGAAGGAGAATTTGATTTAACTTCTTTAATTATTGCAAATCCCAATAAGCGTTGGGCTATTCCAAGACCTATTGGTGAAGGTGTAATGCTTTGTTTTGAAACAGATGAGCTCTATAACCTCTTAAGTCTTAAAAACGGTTTAAAAGTGCCTATAGCAACTTCTAATTTGATTCAGCCTAGTGAATTTGATTTGATTTTAATTCCTGCTTTGGCTTTTGATAAAAATGGCTATCGTTTAGGTAGAGGTGGAGGATATTACGATAGGTTTTTAACTAGGATATCATCTAAAGCTAAGACTGTTGGTGTAATTGCTAAAGAACTTTATTTTGAAAATTTACCCTCTTTAGAAAGTCACGATAAAGCTGTTGATAAAGTTATTGTTGTTTAATTATCTGTTTGATTTCTTAAAAAGCTTCTGACATTACGTCATATAATTTTTGATCTGCTTCAATATCAAGCCAATGTTGTATTGCATAGATTGCCTGCCAAATTAACATATCTTTGCCGTTAATTGTTTGTAAGCCAATCTCTCTAGCTTCTTGTAATAGTCTTGTATCAGAATAAATTAAATCATATATAAAAGAATTTTTTTCGAGACTTGAAAGTAATTCTTGGCTTAATGGTGTTTCATGACTTAATCTTCCTTGTCCGATTGGAGTGCAGTTGATGACAAGGTTATAGGGCTTTAAATCAATGTCATTACGCAGTGTCTTAATTTCAAGATTAACCAATGAACTATTTTCAAAGTCTTGTTCTACTTTAATTGGATTTCTCGCATAGATATCAATTTGTTTTATACCTATATCTCGTAGTGCATATATTAAAGCCTTAGCTGCTCCTCCTGCTCCGATTAGAGTCGGTTTAATTTCTTTGATATTTGGAATTGGTTTTAAAGATTCAAGAAAGCCAAAATAATCGGTATTAAATCCAGTAATTCCCATTTCATTGACATGAACTGTATTTGCCGCACCAATTTTTTTTTACAAGTTCATTTGATCTATTAAGATACTTTAGAATTTTTTCTTTGTAGGGAATTGTAATATTTAATCCATTAACTTGTTGTAAAAGTTCAATTATTTCTCTTTCAAAATTATTCTTTTCAATTTCATAATTTTCATAAATTGCATTTACTTTTAAATATTCAAAAGCTGCATTTTGAATATTGATTGATTTGCTATGAGACAAAGAACTGCCGATTAATCCAAATTTTAGTTCTTGTGTCTGCATTAATTTAATTATTCCACTAAACTCTTGCTAAGGCTTCTTCAAATTCTTTTTTATAATCTTGTATAGACTTAACTTTAAAGTTTTCACTTTTCAAGGTTTGCAGGGCTTGTACAGTAGCTAAAGCCCCAGTGACTGTTGTTATTACTGGTATATTTTTTTCTTGAGCAATTTTTGTTATAACTGTACTGTCTTCATAGGCTTGTTTTCCTGATGGCACATTAAAAATTAAACTTATTTCGTTGTTTTTGAGCATATCTGTAATATTTGGTCTGCCTTCTTTGACTTTGTTAGTTTTTTCTATTGTTATATTTTGTTCTTCTAATACACTTGCTGTTCCACTTGTTGCAACAATACTGTAGTTTTGCGCAATCAGTTGTTTGGCAATTTCAATGGCATGTTCTTTGTCATCATTTCTAAAACTCAAAAATACCTTTCCTGATTTTGGAAGATTTAAACCAGCTCCAATCTGTGCTTTTGCAAAAGCATGTGCAAAGTTATCACTGATACCCATAACTTCTCCTGTGCTTTTCATTTCTGGACCAAGAAACACACTAGAACCATCAAATTTATTAAAAGAAAAAACTGCTTCTTTGACTGAGATTTGGTTTTGGTTGCGCTTGTTAATAATTTCTCTAAAGTCTTTGATTTTTGCACCAGCCATAATCAAAGCTGCAAGTTCAGCCCAAGCTATGCCATTTGCTTTTGAAATAAAAGGAACACTTCGACTTGCTCTTGGGTTTACTTCCAATATAAAAAGTTCTTCGTCTTTTACAGCAAACTGAATATTCATTAATCCTTTTACTTCTAGGGCTAATGCGAGTTTTTTTGTTGCTGATTTTATTTGTGCATTAATTTCTGCTGAAAGTCCTTGAGCGGGATATACACAAGCTGAATCACCGCTATGAACTCCTGCATATTCAACGTGCTCCATAATACCAGCAAGTACACATTCTTCGCCGTCTGCAATAGCGTCTACATCTACTTCAACAGCTGCATCTAAAAACTTATCTATTAAGATTGGAAATTGATCTCGCTCAACAAGAACTCTAGCAAGCCAGTTTTTGAGTTCTTCGTCGTTGTTGAC
The DNA here is from genome assembly GCA_038146805.1 of bacterium. Lineage (GTDB taxonomy): Bacteria > Cyanobacteriota > Vampirovibrionia > LMEP-6097 > LMEP-6097 > CAIYXB01. The sequence goes on from JAYQSH010000007.1 coordinate 76,186, forward strand.
AATATCCATGCCTCTACCACCAAGTACATAGCTCGGTCTGATAACAACTGGGTAGCCAATATCATTTGCTTTTATTTTTGTTTCTTCTATTGTGTTTGCAATAGCATTTTGAGTTTGTTTGAGATTCAAAGCCTTTAGTAATTTTCCAAAGCTATCTCTATCTTCTGCTAGATCGATTTTTTCAGGTAAGGTACCAATTATAGTTACACCATGATCTTCTAATGCCTTACAAATATTAAGTGGTGTTTGTCCGCCAAGCTGAATAATTACACCCTTGATACTGTTGCCGTTCAACTTTTCACGATGATAAATCTCTAAAACATCTTCTACTGTTATTGGCTCAAAATATAATTTATCGCTTGAATCAAAATCGGTAGAAACCGTTTCTGGATTATTGTTAATCATAATGGTTTCAAATCCAGCCCTAGATAAAGCTTGAGCCGCTTTTACGCAACAATAATCAAACTCAATTCCTTGTCCAATTCTGTTAGGTCCACCGCCTAAGATGATAATCTTTTCTTTTGCAGAATATTCTGTTTCGTCTTCTTCTTCATAACTTGAATAAAAATATGGTGTATGAGAAACAAACTCACCAGCACAAGTATCAATTTTTTTGTAAACAGGAATGATTTTTTGCTTATGTCTAAATTCAAATATTTCTTTTTTGCTTACTTTATACTCAACACTAATAATTGTGGCTAATTGTTTATCAGAGAAGCCCATCTTTTTAAGTTTTAAAAGAGTCTCAGTATCGAGTATACGAGAAAGAATTTTTTCTTTGCTTAGTTTGTTTATATTGCCCGAAGCAGTTGCTCTTGAAGTTTCTCTTTGTACTTTTTCTTGTAGAGCAATTGTTTCAAGAACTATTTCTTTTAGGTGTGCTAGAAACCATTTATCTATTTTGGTTTTTACAAAAACTTCTTCTATACTTGCTCCTAAGTACATTGCACAAAATATTTGACTTAATCTTTGTGAGTTTGGAGTATTGATTTTTTTTAGATATTCATTTCGAAGTTCAACTACATCTTGTTGTTGCTCATAATCTTTACCAATCTTCCTGACAATTTCTTTATCAAAAAAACCTATTGGTCCTTTACTCTCAAGGCTTCTAAGTGCCTTTTGAAAACTTTCTTTGAAACTTCTACCAATAGCCATAGTCTCGCCTACAGACTTCATTTGTGTGTTTAATATGTCTTTGGTTTCTGGGAATTTTTCAAATGCAAATCTTGGGATTTTTGTGACAACGTAGTCTATACTTGGCTCGAAACTTGCCATTGTTTTTTTTGTAATGTCATTAGGGATTTCATTAAGTGTATATCCTACTGAAAGTTTTGCGGCGATTTTTGCAATAGGAAATCCTGTAGCTTTAGAGGCAAGTGCACTTGATCTAGATACTCTTGGGTTCATTTCAATGATAATAATTTCGCCAGTATCAGGGTTTAAAGCAAATTGAACATTACTACCACCTGTTTCAACACCAACTGCTCGTATGATTTTGATGGCAGCATTTCTTAAAGCCTGAAACTCTTTATCTGAGATTGTTTGAGTTGGTGCAACTGTGATGCTGTCACCAGTATGTACGCCCATAGGATCTAGGTTTTCAATGGTACAAATGATCACTACATTGTCTTTGAGGTCACGCATAACTTCAAATTCAATTTCTTTCCAACCTAAAACAGATTGTTCAACTAATATTTGTTTAACAGGACTTGCATTTAATCCTTTAACTGCAATGTTTTGTAATTCTTCTTGGTTATAAGCTATGCCACCACCATAACCTCCAAGTGTAAATGCCGGACGGATTATGATAGGGAAGCCTATTTTGTCTGCTATGTCTATTGCTTCTGCAAGTGTGGTTGCAATTTCTGATCTTGGTGATTTTAAGCCAATAGAACTCATTAAGTTCTTAAATTTTTCTCTATCTTCTGCAACTTCGATAGCGTCTAATTTTGCACCAATTAATTCAACATTGTACTCTTCTAAAAAACCATCTTTAGCAAGGCTCACAGCGATGTTTAAGCTTGTTTGACCGCCCATTGTAGGTAAAAGTGCGCAAGGTCTTTCTTTGCGAATTACTTCTTTTACATATTCTGGAGTGATAGGCTCAATATAGGTTTGATCAGCAGATTCAGGATCTGTCATGATGGTAGCTGGGTTTGAGTTGATAAGTATAACTTCATATCCCTCTTCTCTAAGAGCTTTACAAGCTTGAGTTCCAGAATAATCAAATTCACATGCTTGACCTATGATAATAGGCCCAGCACCAACGATTAAAATTTTTTTCAGGTCAGTTCTTTTTGGCACTGAAAAAAAATTTTATCAGTAAAGTACAAAAATTGATATTAAAAATATTAAAAATATAAGCTTAGCTTGAACCGATAAGCGGTTCAAAATTAATAAACTTGGGAGAAGTTCTTGTGTCAAATTATTCATGTACAAATCAAAGAAGTTAATTTTTATCCCTTTCCGATAAGCCATTTAACAATTAAAGAATTATAGAATTTTAATTGCAATATAATTTAATACGGGTGTGCTCAGGATGATAAATTCTTATCTTGATGCGGTGAGGCTGTTTCTATTAATTTATTTGAACATTTAATAGCCTTATAAATAGTTCTTAATCGTTACTCTATAAAGACTTTATGATTCAATGAAAAATAAGTTTTCAGGCTAATTATGAACATAAATCATAAACTGATGCTCTAAACTCCACCTGAATTTTATAAAAGCCTTTAAAACAAAGATATATTAAAAGTTTTTTGATACATACAGCGCTACGCTATAAATACAAAATAAAATTGTCAAAAGTCTTTTAATTATATTGGTTTTTTGAAGATTTATATTTTCAGGTGGAGTTTAGAGCAGCAGTTAATAAAACTTTATATGACTAAAAGTATCTATTAAAAGACAAAATCATGTTCTACACACGAGCTGAGTCTAATAAAGGGACTGATTCCAAACCCCATTTTGAATTTTAAAATACAGTGAAATGTTAAAATCACTAGCAAATGGGGTCAGAAATCAGTCCCACAAACGACCTTACGCTTAGCTTGTTTCACTGCGTGAAACTCACTATTTGCTATTGAGGTTTTTATAAAATTCCCTTTCAGTAAAATTTTTAGTAATTAATTTAAAAAAACAAATACAAAAGCTAAAAAAATCAATTAAGATGAACCTAAATTACAAATTTAAAAAAACAAATACTTTAATCTTAAACTGATAAGTAAATTAAATAGGAAAGCCTAGTATAGTCTTTGCAATCTGGAGAAAATCATAAAGCTTTAACTGTTACTAGGCTTTGTACTAAAAATCATAAATATTAGATCGCTTAAAGTCAATTGCTGAGAGTCACTATTAATCCTTTTTTCGCAAATGTAAAAGTTAAAAGCTAAAGCAGCAATAAATAAACTTGATAAAACTAAAACTTGAATTTCACTCATACTTATATAATACCATACATTCATAAGACTATATCTAAAATATACTTAATTTTGTAAGATAGTCTATTTAGTCTAGGTGCAAGTCGACATAATTCTAAATTATCTTGAGTCGAAATCAAGGATTTAAGCCATTTTAATTTTCCTAAAATCAAAAATATCAAGTTATGTTAACTCCATAAGAGCTTTCCTGAAATGTCATAACAGATATTGTACAATTTTAATGCTCTGGTAAATACACAAAGCCAAAAATATGACGACACAAATTGCAGAAAACATCTCTTCTGCTAGAGATGCTTATTCTAATAATACAACTGGCCAAGTTGAAAACATTGACTTGAGCTCAAATTCTGTCGCAAAAGAAACAATTGATAAAGCTAATATGCATCCTTTTGGAGATTTTGATAATGCTGAAATTCATAGCCCTATACAAATAAAAAAAGAAATAGAAAGATCTACTGATAAGCAAATTAATAGATCCAGGAGCCTTGGGCAATTATGGACAAAGGTAGACAACCTTAGTACTGCAGCAACGATATTGTCTAATGTAGGCGGAGCCTTTATGCAATTGTGTAATTTCCCTGATTCAGTAAAAAATTCATTTGCAAATATCATTAACAATATTTCTAATTTTAGTTTTATTCCGTACGGTCTTGATGGGATGAAACGTGCCTTTCTAGAAAATAAAAACCCATACATGTTTCTAGGTTTTATGTTAGAGACATCAATGGTTTGGATGTCTGATTTAAAAAACAAATACCTTATCAGGGGTGCTGCAACAGGTACAGATCAAATTTGGGTTGCAACAGAAAATAAACTTGAAGAAAAGGATCCTATTCGTTTCAAAAATGGTAAATTTCAAACTTGGAAAGATGGTTTTATTGAAACGCCAAAAGCATGCATAGCAATGCTCAAGGATATAGTAAAAGATCCAATAAAAGTACTGACAACAATAGACAAAGAGAAAGGTAGCAAAGGTTACTATGCACTTTTGAGTAGTATGGGTAGTATTGCATCCACTTTAGGCTACTTCTTAACGGGAAATGAAAAAATATTTGGCACGATGAGAGATATCTCAGGTGTTCTTTTTGATTGGGAAATGCTATTCCATAAAAAATTAATAGCTAAAGCTTCTGGTGCAATGTTTATTACAGAAAGTGTATTAGATTTTATGGCGAGGTTTATTAATCAAGATAACACAAGGCTTTTTGTTAATATGTTCTCACATGCTTTTGGCAGATTAGCATTGCAACTTTACAAAGCTTCAAATTCAGACGATCAGCAAGATAATTTCCTCACTTCTGTTTTCTACAACTCTACACAAAATAAAAGAGTTAACAATAAAGCTACTTCACTTGCAGTGTAACAAATGGCTTATCGGGACAAGTTAACTTGAAGAACCTTTTTAGTTTTAAAGGAGAAAGTGAATTATCTGACTTAATTCTTGCTTTTGTATTTGCATATAATTTTTTTCTGTTAGACATGATGTCACGATGTTCTTTTTTTGCTTTGTTTAAAAAAACTTTTTTATCTTTTTTAGAATATACATCAAGATTTTCGCCATCAAAATTTTCTATATTTTCAACTTCAGTTATAACTCTATTAATTAATTTCTGATCTCTATTTGAGTCTATGTTCTTTTTGAACTCATTAAATTTATTTAGATAGCTTGAGATAGAATTATTTTCCAGTTCATCGATTTGATTAATTTCAGAAATCAATTGCTCCTTTCTAGAAGATTTATCTTTTTTTTCAGCTTCTTTTTTATTTAATTCATTGATTATTTGTATTAATCTTTCATTGTGCTTCATATACACTATATTGACAAAGCAAGATTTAATTTAATTAGTACATTTATACTATTTAGCCTTGATCAAATAAAGCATTCAAGCTAGTTTCTTTATATGACTTGGAATATAACAAATGGCAAATTAGCTAAAGATTTCGTATTTGACAATTACGATCAGGCATTTAAATTTGTTTCAAAAATATCTACAGTTGCAAACAGACAAAATCATCATCCAGAAATTCATTTTGGCTGGGGCTTTGCAAATATAGAAATTTTCACACATGAAACAAACACGATTACAGATAAAGACTATGAACTTGCAAAAGCTATTGACGAGCTTTTGCAGTAGTAATAAGTTCTTTTATTAATGCATAAGACTTGCCGCCATTTTCATCTTCTATACCACTTGCTATATCTACAAATTTTATAAAACCATCTGCAAGAATAGTGTGCAGATTAGTTTTATTAATACCTCCAGCAAGAATTAAATTTTCAAAAAGTTTTTCGTCAACATCATTTAAAAGATCCCAAGAAAAACTCTGACCAGTACCACCAAGTTCATTTTTGACCTTAGAATCTAACAAAATTTTATCAAACTTAGTGAGCTTAGAATCTCTTAAGCACAAAAGATCTTCATGAGCCGTAACGTGCAAAACTTTAAAAATTTTAAAATCTAACTTTAGTAAAATATTTTCTTCATTCTCATTTAAGTAACTTTGCAAATATTCGACTCCTAGTTCTTTTAAATTAAAGACAAAATCACTATCAAAATAGTTCATTAACACAACTATTTTTTTTCTTTTGTCTAAGGGTAAAGAATTTAAAATTTTTAAAATATCGTCTGCATGTACAAACCGTTTTGAGATTGAAATATTATTAAGTCCAATAAAATCAGCACCTGAATTTAGTGCAAAAACAATGTCATTGATATCTTTAAAACCACATAATTTAATTTTTGCCATTATTGAGCCAACTCCAAAATCCCAGCCTCGAGCTTAACTTTAATATACCTATCTTTTTTGTTTATTTCAAGAATAAACTCATCAACAAAAGGTAATAATATTTCACGCTTACAATTCAAGCGCTCATTAGCTTTAATGCCAATGAGTTGTTGGTTAGAATCATAAAAATTTTCAACAAAACCAATCTCTTCATTTAAGTCATTGATTACAAGCATTTGCTTTAAATCCTCGATATAAATTTCAGAATCAGCTAATTCTTGATCAACAAAAGCACTAACATAACCAGAAAAATCTTCAACAGCGCTAAGACTATCGAAATCTTTTAATTTAACTAAAACAGCATTTTTATGAAGTCTACTATTTTCAATCATATAATTTTCACCATCAATAACAAGTTCATCTAGAGACTCAAAAAAACTTAAATCATCAATTAAAGGATATACCTTTATTTCACCTTTCAAACCATGAAAACCAAAAATTTTTCCAACTATACGAAGCTCAGACATTTATAAAATATTTGAATCCTTATCATCAATTAAATCATTAAAAGCAATTGTATCTAAAATTGCTTTTATAACAAGTATCATATTTGCGTTCAACTTACCTTTACTATTTATCTTTAAAACTCTATCTTTAATTTCAAGCGGAACTGGTGTTTTCCAAAGAAAATTTTCAAATTCAATATTATCCAATTCACCAAAAAGACAATCGTCAATTGCCATCTCAATGGGTATTGAAAGTTCCGAAGACTTTAAATCTCCACGAATAAAAACCCTTAGTTCTTTAGACTTTCTTAAAAACCTCAATAAAATATGGATTTTATTATAGTTAAGAGTAAGAATAGATAATGAAATTTCATCGTAGGCTTGTTCAGGATTTTCTGCTTCGTCATCATCATCTGAATCTTCTTTGTCAGCAAGATCTTCATAAAACTCCTCTTCATCTGCATTAAACCTTGCGTCAATATCCTTTAGTGTATATGGCAAAGGAAACGGCAAATAAAGTTGCAATATTTGAATTAATGGATTATCAGTTTTAGTGAAACTTTGAAGAATTGATTGCATAAATTCGTATAAGTATTGGTCTTCTGCAAGTAACTCTGCTTTTATCTCCAAATAATCTATAATGGTTTGTCTATCTTGATTAAAAATGCCTGAATCAATATCTAAAAGCTCGGCTATACAATTAGATTGAAAACTCTTTATATAGTCTTGCATCAATTTTTCTCCATAAAGTTTATTCAAATTGGCATCACTGCTATCGCCTAAACTTAATGTAAGCCTATCTTTGTTAGAAATTCCTGGATCATTAAAAGGATTTAGCCTTCCCGGAATAGTTGGTTTAACTTTTTTAGGATTAATAGCATAGCCCTTTGGTGCAAGCTTTACTCTTAAAGAGGGTTCAGGAGGTGCTTTTTTTTCTTTGTTTTTTTCAGGAAGTTTTTTGTTAGCGTCTTTTAGAGCTTCATACAAAATTGGATTTGAGTGTCGAATTTCGTAATCTAATTGTTTACCATTTTCAGAATTATTTTTTTTGATTTCATTTAAAACTAATTCAGATTGAGAATTAGCAGAATTTTTATAGCCTGAGTTAGGTAAATTACTATTAGCTTTTGCCGCAGAAGAAGACCCAGCTTTATTTGCGCCAAAGTCGTTATTTGAATTAATTTTTGATGAATCAGTCATCTTTATTTATATTATTCCATTAAAAATATGAAAAAAACAACTCGACTTAACTAGTTCTTAATAAAATTATGGTTATAAGAATATGTGTCATGTATAAAAAAATCAATTCAAGTATCCACAAATACTGCAGGAAATACTAATGCTGCGGCTAAAGACACGACCAAGAATAAAACTAACAAATTAATTAACCCAAACGATTTACTAGGTGATAATGCAGATTTTAGTACAGATGAAGGCAATCAGCCTCAACAAACTACAACAAGAGTTAATACAAGAAAAAAAGCAGAACAAGCAACAACAGTAAGCTCTAAAGACAGATTAAATAATTTCTACAAAGAAGCACAAAAAAAACTACAAGATTTCGATAGTGACATTCAAAGCAAAATAGCCTCAGCCCAAGCGAGTAATGGATTTGGTAGAAACAACCAAGCATTTCCACCACCAGGTGGAGGAGCTACGCCTAAAATGCCAAGCATAGGTGGCGGCGGTGGAGCTAGCCCAAGCAAAGGCGCAAGTACACAAAATGCAAACCAATTAGCAGAACTTAAAAAACAATTACAAGAGAATAATAAAAAAAGTCAAGAAAAAATTGAAGGATTAGAAAAAGAATTAGAAGAAGCAAGAAAAAATAACCAGCAAACTATTAATAATGTAAATGATTCTACAGAAAATCAGAATAATAATAAAACAGAAGAACCAACAACAACAGAAGAAGCAACCACAGAAGCAACAACAATAGAAGAAGCAACAACAACAGAAGAAGCAACAACAGAACCAACAACAACAGAAGAACCAACAACAACAGAAGAAGCAACAACAGAACCAACAACAGAAGAACCAGCAGAAGAAGAACCAGCAGCAGAATAAAATCAAGTATTCCTCTACAAACCACAAAAACCTAATTATTTTTGTAAATCCTTAACCAAGCCTTAAAAGAACTATGTAACTTTTACATATAAGGTATTAGACTATGGCAATAGAAAGACAAGAACCTAAACTGGCTATAAAAAAAGGAACTAAACCAATAAAAAGTTCTATCAAAAAAGTTGCTCGTTCGGCAGAAACAGCAGATGCTAGTACAACAGCTACAACAAATGAAGATTCTGGTTCATTGTATACAAAAGCCGATGATACAAATACCACTTGGAAGCCAGGAGAGCCAGTTTCAGAGGGCGCCGCAGAAGCTGGTTTACAAGCAACGCAAAAATTATATGAAAGTTATTATGGCTATAAAAAAGCTGAGCTAGATTACGAAAGAGGAATTAGAAATGATCAAATGCAATGGCAAAGACAAATGCAGCAAGATTATATGGATCAACAGCAACAACAAATGATGACCGCAGCATTACTTTCTGGAATAACCCCTCTATTTGGAGCTTTGAATCAATTGTCTAAATCTGGAGGATCAAGTGGTGGTGGCTCATCGGGCAATAATAATGTTGCCAAACTTAGCGACAAAGAAAAAGAGAAAGCAAACAATAATGAAACAAGATTTCAAAAACCAGAAAAACAAGCTCCAAGAGCACAAAATACATCAGAAGAACCAATTGTAACAGATTTAGAGAGTGATGAAAACACAGTAGAAATACTAGCAACAGGAGGGACTCAATATGCCTAAAGTACCGCAACCGTCAATAGCAAAAAGTATTTCAACTGCAAAAAATCAACTTGACGGTAAGGTTGATATTAAAAGTAATACAGGAATAGCCAACGCTGTTTCGGCAATTAAAGGACAAGAAGAAAGCACAGCTATCTTAGAGGCTATTTTAAACTTTGATATAACACACGCAGAAGAATTTGCACAAAGAGAATTAAATGATTACATGAGATGGTGGGATAAAATGGCTCAAAAAAATTGGGCAGCAAAATTTGATATGCAACAATCATATCAAAATAGTGCAAGAACAGCTTCTATTGTAACAGCAGGCATTATTGGATTAGGCAATGCTATTGCTGGACTTGCTCAAAAAAATACTAAAGAAGAAAATAAAAAAGAAGAAAAAAAAGAAACTGAGCCACACAAGAACAAAGAGAACAAAGACTAATAGCTCAAAACGAAAACCAAGAAGCTAACTTTGGAGTGCAGGAAAAAGAAGACCAAGTTTTCTCATAATAAAAGGAGCAAATCATGACTTCAATAAACAATGAAAAAAAATTGACACAAATTCAAGAACAAAAAAAACGCCAAGAAATTTTTTAGCTTATAATAAAAGGAGCAAATAATGAAACTAAAACACAATAAAAAAATTAACACACAAAAAACTTCAGAAAAACAAAGCAAATAAAGAAAAAGAAGAAGAAGAAACCACTGATTCAGTACTAGAGGCATGGACAAAAAAGGATGCAACAGTTTAAAGGAAAAAGATGAATATATCTAGACCAAGTCAAATATCTAGTTCAGGTTCGAGTTCAATCAAATCTGCAATTGCAAACGTATCTGGTTCAGCAAATAATGCATCTGCTAATTCAGGAGCTACGTCTTCAACAAGAGGAGAAGGCGGTTCATTTGTAAAAGCATATAGTGACTGGATTCATAAGACACCGCTTACAGGCTGGTTTGATTCTTTATCAAGACCACCTTCAGGAGTCCAAGCACCAAGCATTGGAATACCGCCTTCTAATCCAAATTTCACACCTCAAGTTGGTGACGGTCAATTTGCATCAGCAAAACCTGCCGCACCCGTAAGAGCAACACCAAAAGTTGACACAAGCTCAAACCCTCACATAAAAGCATTTTTACAAAGTATTTTAAATGACAGAGCAAATGGCGGAGTAACAAGAGATGATCAAGGAAAAATCACGGATGTTCAAAAAGAAAATCTTGATGAAAGAACAAAAAAAGAAATAGACAAATTTGCACAAGACTTAAAAGACTCTGCTGAACAATTAAACAATGAAATAGATACATTTTCTAAAAATATTCAAAGATGGTGAAAAAGACAATGAATTAAAAGAAATTTTAAACGAAGTAAAAGAAGGACTCGCCGAAGATAACAAACCAAAAGCAGGTGAAGACAACTATAACCCACAAAAACTTTTTGACTCTGCTGAGAAACTGAAAGAATGGATGGAGAATAATCCAGAACGAAGCAAAAGAATATGGAGAAAATCTCACTGATTTAACAGCGAACTTAGATAAAGTAGTACAACAAGCTCAAAAACAAATAGCACTTTATGAAAATAATCCAGCTACTGTCTTAAGAGCGGCAGATCAAACTGGAGCACTTGCCCAAGAGACAGCCGAAAAACTAAAAACAGAAGATAGTGAAAAACCAGAAGAATTAAAGGCATTTGAAAAACAAGTTGATGCAACAATGCAAAAAATTAACGTTGGCAAGGATGGCAACGAGGATGGCAAATTTAATATAACTGAAGCTCAAGAGAGTCTGGATAAATTAAATGAAGCCTATGAGGCTCTTCCAGATGACAAGCGAGCAGAACTTCAAGAAAGTTTTGATAAAGTAAGAGAATTATCACAGGTAACTATAGAAGGACATAAATTAGCAACAGAAATGGAGCCTAGTGATTCAGAATATGAAAATAAAGCTCGTGAGTATGTAATTGATTTTAATAGTGTTTCAGGCTTAAGCGATGAAGAAAAAAAAGAAATCGTTACTGAAGCAGTTGGCGGCGAAGATAAACTTAATGAACTATTAGAATCTCAGGAAGATAGCACAACAGAAGAAAGCGAAGATATAAGAAATCTTCTTGCAGAAATTACATTTGAAGAAGAGGAAGATCAAGAACAAGATCCTAGATGAAAATACTTAAGCGAATACTTTAAATACAGTTAACAAAAAAATCTATAAAGCTCGACCACAAGTTTTACCATCAACTGTTTTTTGTATAAAGACTTTGTTTTGTCTATCTGTTGTTAAGTATCCTTCAAAAACAGCTTCTTTAAGTTTGCCATCGCTAGCACTATAAGTAACAAGTAGGTTTCTTTTCATGGCTTGATCAATTTCCACACCTTCTTTAATCGAATAAGTTAGCCATAATTTATTATCGTTACGTTTTTCAAATAAATAATTATCCAACTGCATATCAAGTCCCTGTTCAATATGTGCATCATCACTAAAAATTTTGGTTGCTTTTTCTGCAGAAATATCAATCAACAAATCGTAAGGTCTTTGTTGAGGTGGAGCTTTTTGATCTAGCACTGGAGCTTTTGATTTTGCTTGTTTTTTTTGTTTGATTTTTTCAACTTTTTCTTTGGTTATTTCTTCTTGAATTAAAGCCTGCTCTTCAAGGACTTGACTAAAGACATCATTTTCGATTCTTTTTGTTTCTTCTTTTGTTAAAATCTTTTCGCCTTCACCAATTTCTACTGATCCATCAAAAGACGAACCAATTAATAATTTAATGCCGTCAGTAATACAAAAACAATAAGCCAAACAAGCTTGAATATCTTTTTCTTGAATTGATCTAAAATTTCGTAAAATATCTTGGTTACTCATGCCTTCTGCTAAGGACAATAAAACATCAGCAACAATCACTCGTGTACCACGAATACGAGCCTTACCACCACAGATATCTTGGTCTATAACAATTCTCGATTCAGCTAGGTCTTTTAAATTCACGAAAAAAACAGAACTATTTTAAATAGTCCTATATATTTTATACCTCAACAAGACACTTCGGACCGTGTTAAAACTGTCTCATTTCTTATTTGCAAGCTAAGTCAAGAATTAATACAAGATAAATCCACTTAATAATATTATAAACTAGTACAAATAGAAAAATTAGCATATAATTCTTTTTGTATTTATGGAGTATTTAAACAAATTAGTACCGTTTTCTTTTTATTTTCTAGCAACTGCAAGTGTATTGTGTTCGCTTGGAATGATTTTTAACAAGAACCTAGTAAGAGCAGGTTTCACCTTAATTGGATCTTTTGTGGCAATAGCAGGAATTTATTTTATGCTTAGTGCTAACTTTGTTGGTGTCTCACAAATTTTAATTTATGCAGTCGGCATAGTTTTAGTTATTGTATTTGCAATAATGCTCTGCTCACTCAAAGATCCAGCAACACAAGAAAGTGCAGATGAAGATAGTGACAAGAGTCAAGGATTCTCATTGAAAAATATCACTGCATTTATTTTTTCTTGCGGCATTTTTGCTTTGTTAGTTAATGTCATAAATTCTATTGATTGGATTTCCATTGCCAAAATAAATAACTTTATGCATCGTGATGTAAATATTGCAGAAATAACAAAAATTTATACAAACCAAATTGGCTACCTCATGCTCAACGACTACATCTTAGGCTTTGAACTTGTTTCAGTTCTCTTACTCATCGTTTTAATTGGAGTCATAATCATATCTAAAAAGGAAGTTAAATAATGAATATTTTTGAATTAAGTTTAAACCACTATTTGATCTTGTCTGCACTTTTGTTTTCAATAGGTGTTTATGGTCTATGTACTCGAAACAACACTTTTAGAGTATTAATGAGTATCGAGGTGATTTTAAATGCAATCAATATTAACTTTGTTGCTTTTGCTCACTACGTTGATCCAATCTTTGTCAAAGGACAAGTATTTAGTTTATTTGTAATGGCAATCGCAGCAGCTGAAGCCGCGATTGGACTTTCTTTGCTACTTATAATTTACAAAAACCGCGTTAATATTAAAATGGATTCATTTAATAGCTTAAAGTGGTAATCTTATTTTGAAATAGGTCATTTAGGGTATATTATAGTTATGTCAGATTCATTAGAAAGAGATGCAAAGTATTTGTCACCTGCACTTGGAAGAGCTCATCATATTGTTGCCGTAAAAGCAAAAGGTTCTTACATCACTGACGAGCAAGGCGATAACTATCTAGATTTAACAAGTGGTATTGCTGTGAATCAAATTGGACATGCTCACCCTGAAATTGTTGAAGCAATCGCAAAACAAGCCGCAGACTGCATTCATACCAGTTGTGTTGTTCACTACCCAGCAAATATTGACCTTGCAGAAAAACTTGCTCAAATAATGCCTGGTAATTTACAAACTAGTTTCTTTTGTAATAGTGGAGCAGAAGCAGTCGATGGTTCAATGAAGCTTGTCAAACTTGCTCAGCCAGGACGTAATAATGTTTTTGTACACCGCGGCTCTTTTCACGGTAGAACCCTTGGAGCAACTTCACTTACAACATCTAAAAGTTCTTATCGTAGGTATTATGACCCGATTCTCACTGGCATTCACACAACTGAATTTCCAAATATTTATGAGCAAGGAACTTTAAAGGCTCGAAAATTTTTAATAAATCACTTAAAAGATATTTTTCACAACTATATGGATACGGCGGTGCACCCTCAATCAGTGTCAGCAATTTACATAGAGCCAGTTTTAGGTGAAGGTGGCTATATACCAGCACCGGGTATTGGAGAAGAAGAAAACTATTTGCAATTTTTAAGAGATTATTGCGATGAACATGGTATTTTGCTTGTATTTGATGAAGTCCAATGTGGCTTTGCTCGTACAGGTAAAATGTTTGCTTCAGAATATTATGGTGTTGTTCCAGATATTCAATTAATGGCAAAAGGTTTAAGTGGCGGAGTGCCCTTGGGTGCTTTTAGTGCTAGCCATGAACTCATGAGCAAGATGCCACCGGGTTCACACGGAAGTACATGGGGAGGAAATCCAATTGCCTGCCGAGCTTCATTAAAATTAATAGAGATACTGGAAAGAGACAATATAATGCAAAATGTTTTGGATCGCTCAAATCAAGTCTTTGATTTTTTTGAAAAACATTTTGAAGGTTCGGACACTCGAAAAGCTGTCGCTGACGGAAGCCCAAGAACGAACGAGCCAAATCGTGGACATGGTTTCTCTGCTTACCACAATGCCAAGATCCAATTAAGAGGTCTTGGATTAATGATTGCACTGGTATTTCCAAACAATGAAACTGCAACAAAAGTAAAAGAACATTGTTTCAAAGAAAAAATCCTTACACTAAGTTGTGGTAGCTTTGGTAATATAATCAGATTAGCTCCGGATTTAACAATAAGCAAAGAAGACTTACAAAAAGGACTCGATGCAATTGCAAATATTTTAAAATAAAAGAAAACTTATGACTATAAATACAGTAGAAAAAAACAAAAGCCTAGAAGAAATGGGATTAATTGAAGACGGAAAAATTATTAATCTAAACCCTGCAAAAATTTCTGAAATCGTATCAAGCCACGAAATAGACTCAGAGGCTCAGTTAGAACAAAAACTCATTGCCGCTGACAAGGCTTTTAAAACTTGGAGCAAAACACCAGCACCCACAAGAGCAAAATATTTATCAAAGGCAAACGAAATTTTCACTGCCAAAAAAGAAGAGCTTGCGCTAACTTTACATAGAGAAAATGGAAAACCATTGGAAGAAGCAAGAGGTGAGATACAAGAAATTATCGATGTCTTTGAATTTTTCATTGGTGAAGGTAGAAGACTTTATGGCATGACGGGGCAATCTGAAATGCCAAACAAAACAATAATGACAACGCGCGAAGCTCTAGGTCCTTGTGTTTTTATTACAGCATGGAATTTCCCCGCGGCTGTTCCAGCTTGGAAAGCGGCACCTGCTTTAATCGCTGGTAACACTTTTATTTTAAAACCTTCAGAGTTAGCTCCGTTATCTGGAAAACTTTTTGTTGATGTCTTAAATGAGGCTGGTTTACCAGAGGGTGTAGCACAATATGCTATGGGAACAGGATCAGTTGGTGAGTATTTAGCAAAGCATCCATTGTCAAAGCTTGTCAGTGTAACTGGTTCAGTAGAAGTCGGTAGACACGTTGCACAAATTGCAGCAGCAGGTTTCAAAAAATGTGCTCTAGAGCTTGGTGGAAAAAATTCTACTATCGTAGTTCGAGATGCAAATCTAGAGTTAGTTTTAGATGGTGTTTTATGGGGCGCCTATGGAACAGGCGGACAAAGATGTACATCAACAAGTAGATTAATTATCGAAAGATCAATCTCTGATGGTTTTCTAAAGCAATTAGTTACCAAGGCACAAGATCTTTACACAGATAAACCAGCTATAAACTATGCACCAATAATCAATAAAAAACAATTAGAAAAAATTGATAACATGGTACAAAGAGCGATTAAAGAAGGAGCTGAACTTATTTGTGGTGGCAAAATTTTAGATGATGGATCAAACAGTGGTTATTACTATGCTCCAACAATATTAAAAGCAAAGCATGGTAGTGAAATTACAAAAAAAGAAGTTTTTGGTCCTGTTTTAAGTGTAATTGAACTTGAAGAAAATTCTAAAGAAGAGTTTCTTAATAAAGCACTAGAAATTGCTAATGATATTGAATATGGACTTTCAAATGCAGTTTATACACAAGATTTCAACTTGGGTATGCAAGCAGTACATGCTTTTGAATCAGGCTTGGTCTATCTAAACGCACCAACAATAGGAGCGGAGTGTGGCGGAGCAAGTCAGTTTGGTGGTTGGAAAAACACAGGTAATGGCTCAAGAGAGTCTGGGGTTGCCGCACTTGAAACCTATACACAATACAAAACAATTGCAATTGATTACTCTGGTAAATTGCAAAGAGCACAAATTGACATTGATTAAAAATTAGACAACTAAATTAAAACGATGTAAAAGTTTTCTTGATTCTTGTTTTTGAGTTTGTAAATTTTTTGTTTGTAGTTCTTGTACACGATAAACCAGTTCTTGTTTTTGTTCGTGGCTTAAATTGTCAATTGCAAAAGCTAGCTTATCAATATTAATATTTTCAAATTCTCTATCCTCTTGTTGTTTTAACTGATCAATTTCTCTATGTGTAAGGTTTTTTCCTTTTGCTAGAGTTATATTTGCTTTTTGCAAATGACTTTCCCTTTGGGCAATTAAAGTAGCAAGACTTGGATAATCACTCGAAAATGATTTGAGTTCTTCTAAAGTCATAGACTTAAAACTTGCTTTTAAAGCATCATCAACAGCTGTAAGCATTTCTTGATAGTGTTCTTGGTAATCAGCAGAATCTTTATCGTTTGGTGCAGTGACTTCATAAATTCTTTGCACCTGCTCTGGATCTCCAGCACTTGCAAGCAAAAGATCCATTTTTAATCTTTCTTGCATAAGTTTTTTTCTTTCTTTTTGTAAATTTTCAAAAGCTTCGTATAATTCATCTAAGTTTGCAAAAGAAATTGTGTCACCAGTATAGGGATCAGTAATTTCTCCAGAGATGGTTATTGGCGCTGCCTTGATATCAGATAAAGCAAAGAGATTATTTGCAAAACCATTATGATCAATATATTGAATTGGTTTTGCTCTTAAGGCTGCTTCAATAAATAAATCAACATTTTCTTGTGAGAGCGTATTTGGTAGGATCTCAAAGAAACGATATTGATTATTAACGGCAAGATTAAATTCAGAATTGGATGCTGAATTTTTATCTCGCAATCGTTCTCTAAAATTGCTGCCTAAATTAGCACCAAAATTAGCTGCAACCTTAAAGGGATTTGATAATAAAGACAAAACGCCAAACTCCCTGTTCATAAAAGTAGCCTCCCTCAAGTGTTTATATAAGGTTTTCTTAACCTTGTTATTGACAAAAACTTTTGATTTTTTATCATATTTTTAGTTGATACAAAATAAAACCGCTTTCTGAGATAAAGATTGTTGTAAAATCATTACTAAATGTCTACTGAAAAATTATGGCAAGGAAGAATTCAAAGCTCATGCGCGGAGATTCTTAATGAATTTAACTCCAGCCTTAGTTTTGATATTAATTTATTTCAAGAAGATATAGATGCCAGTATTATTCATGCAGAAATGCTGGCAAAACAAGAAATTATAACTATTTCTGAGTTTGAAACTATCAAACAAGCACTTTTAGAAATAAAAAAAGAAATTAGCTCAGATATCAAGCAATGGCTAAATGATCATTGTCATGAAGAAGATATCCATATGGCTATCGAAAAAGAATTAACTAACAAAATTGGTGATATTGGCAAAAAATTACATACAGCAAGAAGTCGCAATGATCAAGTAATCACAGACTTAAAACTCTGGCTCAAAAAAGAAATAAACATTGTCATCGAGCTCTTAAAAGAGTTAGAAACGACATTAGTCGAAAAAGCCAAAAATGATATTGATATATTTTTACCGGGTTATACTCACCTACAACAAGCACAAGCAATATCACTAGGGCATTTTTGGCTTGCCTACAAAGAAAAATTTAGCCGCGATATCTCTAGACTAGAAGATTCTTATAAAAGAACTGATATAAATCCTTTAGGTTCTGGTGCACTTGCGGGTTCAAGTTTTGCGATTGATCGAGAATATACAACACAAAAACTAGGTTTTGCTGCAATGACACAAAACTCATTAGACGCAGTTTCAGACAGAGACTATGTTTGCGAGTATGAGTTTTGTATATCAATGATAATGCTGCATTTGAGTTCACTCTCAGAAGAAATGATAGTCTGGAACTCACAAGAATTTAACTTTATAGAAATTAGTGATGATTTTGCAACAGGAAGTAGCATGATGCCACAAAAGAAAAATCCTGACATTCCTGAATTGCTTCGAGCTAAAACTGGTCGAGTTATAGGTGTTTTAAATGCTTTATTAATCACCTTAAAAGCATTACCACTAGCTTACAACAAAGACTTACAAGAAGACAAAGAAATGCTTTTTATGGCATCTGATACAACAAAAAAATGCCTCAAAATAGCAATAGAATTTTTAAAAAATATCAAAGCAAATAAAGAAAAAATGCTTTTAAGCTTAGAAGCTTCTTTTTGCGGAGCAACAGATCTTGCTGACTACCTTGTAAAAAAAGGACTTGCATTTAGAGATGCCTATAAAATCGTTGGTACTTTAGTGAATCAATGTATCACTACACAAAAAAAATTCTCTGACTTAAGTCTAAAAGAGTTTCAAGCATGTAGCGATTTTTTTAGTGAAGATATTTTTGAAATTTTAAAAATAGAAAATTCTGTAGACTCTAGAAACATCATCGGTGGAACAAGCAGACTACAAATTCAAAGTCAAATCAACAAAGTAAAATAAAATGTTAGAACGCCCTCGCAGATTAAGACAAAACAACAATATTAGAGACTTGGTCTCTGAAATTTCAATATCTGCAAACGATTTTATTTACCCAATATTTATCAAAGAAAATTGCGTTAAAGAAGAGATTAGATCTTTACCAGAGCAGTTTTATTTTGGAAAAGAAGCATTACAAAAAGAAATTGAAGAACTTATAAAACTTGGTATCAAAGCAATTGCTTTATTTCCAGTTGTTGATGAAAGCAAAAAAACTAGTCTTGCTGAAAATTCATACAAAGATAGTAATTTTTTAAATCAAACTGTAAGCTTGACCAAGAAAAACTTTGCTGATTCAATGCTCATTGCAACAGATGTGGCATTAGATCCTTATACTAACCATGGGCACGATGGCATCATCGAAAATGGCGAAATTTTAAACGATAAAACAGTAGATATTCTTTGCAAAATGGCGATATCACAAGCAAATGCAGGTGCTGACATCATATGCCCCTCTGACATGATGGATGCAAGAGTTATTAATATTAGACAAGAACTTGAAAAAAATGCTTTTGAAAACAAAATAATCATGTCATATACAGCAAAATATGCATCAAGTTTGTATGGCCCTTTTCGCAGAGCACTAGCATCGCTTGGAACAAAAAAATCAACAAAAGGCAAGATTCCATTAGATAAAAAAACCTACCAAATGGATTTTAAAAATAAAAAAGAAGCTTTAAAAGAATTTCTTTTAGACGATAATGAAAGTGCCGATATACTAATGGTCAAGCCTGCTTCATGGTACTTAGATATAATTCAAGACTTCAAAAACAATAGTTTAAAACCAATTGCTGCATATCAAGTAAGCGGTGAATATGCAATGCTAATGAATGCAATAAAGAATAATATTCTTGAAGAAAAAGAAGCAATAATAGAATCAATTTTTGCAATAAAAAGAGCTGGAGCAGATATAATCTTAAGCTATTTTGCTAAAAAGTATTTAAAAGAATTAAACTTTTTTACCTAGTCTAAAAGTACTAGTTTTTATAAGATCAAAAACTTTAATAAAATTGGTACTCTAGATAACCCATTTTTATTAATAACTAGTCTCTTAAGTAGTTAGAAAAACCTAATAATACCAGAAAAAAATAACGGAAATTTAGTTATTTTAATTGATAAATAAAAAAAATTAAATAGTGAATAAATTTTTCATACTAGAAATTAGTATGAGAAAAATAAAACTTATTTTGCTATTACTATTGGTGAGCACTATTAGTGTTTATAATGCGCACGCGCAAAGAATACAATTAAGAAACTTAGATAAATTTGAAAACCTTAGTTCTAAGCTTACAGACATCTTCATTAAAGACAATTACTTAAACAAAAAGAAATATTTAAAAATATTTATTAGAGGAAAAGATTTAGTTGTTGCAAATAAATATCCAAGTAATATTAAATTAGAAGTATATGTCTACAGAAATGGAGATAAAAAAATATTACATGTTTTCAATAGAACTTTAAAAACAAAAAAAGCAGCACAAAACCTTATATTTGGAACAAGATTAAGATTAATTGAAGACAATGAAACTTTATATATAGATCTTTATGATTCTAATAATAGATTTTATGGTTCTTATACATACAATATAGATCTTGTGGATGAAAACTTTTTAAATGAGGTTTCATCTATTTCTGATCTAGATGAATTAGAAGATGAACTTGATTGTGATAATCCAATAAACGATCCAGAATGTCTTCTTGAATTTTTTATACAAAATGTAAACTATACGACTGAAATTAAAAACAATTTGACAACAGAAATAAAACGAGATGCTAAAGGTAGTTATAATGTTGTCATTCCAGTAAGAAAGAATAGATATGTCCTCAAGAAAAAAAATATCAAGAAATTTAAAATCAAAGGTGAAAAACAAGATAACGAATTTGAATTAGAAGATGGCTTCTACCCATTCTTTGATGAAAACGATACTGCATCTGGTGCTATGAGATATGACCCTGAGATTGGTATTGTCTTTGGAGTTGATAAATATCCAAATGCATTTTCAATTTTAAACCAAGGTGGTATTGCCTTAGCAAAAACAGAACTACAGGATCCAGCTTATGATGGTGCATTTGAATATGATGTTGTATCAAGCGATTTATTTTTCACAAGAGGAAACCAAAGAATTAATTTAACAGGTAGTATACAAAATATAGTAGATGGAAAATTAAACTCTTTAGAAATTGCTGATGGTGGAACAATGAGTGGTATTTATTACTTCACCAACACAACAAATATAGAAGATTTAAATATTAATGGCAATACTTTATTTAACGATAACTCTCAAGTCCAAATAGATGGAAGTTTAATTATCACAGATGGAGCTAATCAAGGCTATGTATTAACTTCTGATGTCAATGGTGTTGCTAGTTGGCAAGCTTTACCAACAGATACATTAGGAACTCATATTGCTGGACAAAATTTAAACTTAAACGGGTTTTCAATGATTAATGCAAATGGCATTAATGGTACTGCTGCAATATTTGATAATATAGATACTAACAATATTATAGTTAACAATAAAGCTTTAATTCCAATAAATTCTCAATTACAAATAAACGGGGAAATCATTATTGATGGTGGTTATGAAGATTGGGTTTTAATGTCAGATGCTAATGGCAAAGTTCAATGGATTAATTTCGAGGCTAGATTAGTTAACGGTGACGATATGGGAAGTCATAAAGCTACAATCCACCTTGATATGGACAATTTTAATATAGAAAATATTGGAGGAATTAATTTCCCAGTTGGGCACCAAGAAAATTTTGTATTGAAATCAGATGCAAGTGGTAACGCAAGTTGGGAAAATTTAGATATTTTATCTGCTGAAATAAAAAGTTTAAATAACGTTGAATTAATAGAAAGTTATACCAACGGTAAATTCTTAATTACAAATAATTCAAATTTAAAAGTAAATGGAACACTAATGATTCCAAATGGTGCAGGTAACCAATACGTACTTATATCTGATAATGATGGTGTCGCACAATGGGCAGATCTAACAACATTACCAACTAATGGAGATGAAATGGGGCAACACATCGCAACACAGAATTTAGATTTAGCAAATTTTGATATTAAAAATACAAACGAATTAGAAGCTAATAATATTGTTTCTAGCACAGCAACTATTGACGATATCTACAATACAAATATAGATACATTAAACGTTTCTTCAAATACAGTTACTTCTACAACTGCAAATATATTAAATTTAAATGCAACAACTGTTAGTTCTATAAATTCGTCATCAACAGATGCAACTATAACAAATTTAAACGTGAGCAATATAACCGGTGGTACTTATACTGGAAATATTCAAGATCCTACAATAAATGGTTTAACTGTTTTTAGTGATAATTCAAGTACAAAATTCAATGGAACATTAACAATCAGTTCAGGTGCAAATTCAAATTATGTTTTAGCTTCGGATGTTAATGGTAATGCCACTTGGCAAGACTTAACTACATTACCAAGTAATGGAGATAATCTTGGTAATCATTTAGCAACAACTGATTTAGACATGGCTTCAAACAGTATTAATAATATTATTACGACAAACACAAATGATTTACAAGCAAACACAGCAACTGTAACAACACAAATTGACAGTGCCTTATTCAATGGTGGTACATTTAATGGTGATGAAGCAAATATAACAACAGTAAATTCAACAAATGCTAATACTACAAACGCTACCATAACAAATTTAAACGTTAGTAATTTAACAGGTGGTACTTATACTGGTAACTTGCAAGATCCAACTGTAAATGGTACTACAGTGTTTACAGATAGCTCAAGCACTAAGTTCAATGGAACAATAAACATTCCAAGTGGAGCAAATCTTAATTATGTTCTAACGTCAGATGTCAATGGAAATGCTTCTTGGCAGAACCTAACAACTTTACCAAGCAACGGTGATAATCTGGGAAATCATATTGCAACTCAAAACCTTGATATGGCTTTATATAATATCGATGACATCAATATTACAAAAACAAATGATTTACAAGCAACAACAGCAACAATAACAACGCAAATAAATAGCGCTTTATTTAATGGTGGAAACTTTAATGGCAATACAGCAACACTTACTAATTTAGAAACAATAAATGGCGTTATTGCAAATGCAATAGTAACAGATGCAAATATAACAAATTTAAATTCTACAAATATTACTGGTGGTACTTACACTGGTAATTTACAAGACCCATCTGTAAATGGCACAGTTTTATTTAAAGACAACTCTAATACTAAATTCAATGGATCAATAACAATCCCTGCAGGCGCAAACTTAAATTATGTTCTTGCTTCTGATATTAACGGCAATGCATCTTGGCAAGACCTTAACACTTTACCAAGCAATGGCGACAATCTTGGAAATCATATTGCTACTGAGAATTTGGATATGGCACTTTTCAATATTGATAATGTAAATATTGCAAACGCAAATGATATTCAAGCAGTAAGTGCAACAATAACAACAGAAGTAAATAGTAATTTATTTAATGGTGGAACCTTTAATGGCATAACTGCAAATATAAACACCATTAATTCAGTAAATGGCACTATAACAAATGTCAATGTTAGCAATTTAACAGCAACAAATATAAACTCATCATCAATAACAGGTACATTAGAAAATATAAATGCGAATGGAACACTGCTATTAAAAGATAGCTCAATATTAAATTAAATGGAAGTATTTTAATACCAGGTGGAACTGTAATTATGTATTAACCTCAGACGTAAATGGAAATCTTAGTTTAGAAGATCCTATATTAGCTGATGATCTTGGTAATCATGTTGCAACAACAGATTTAAATTTAAATGGTAATGCTTTTACATCAATGGTACAACAGCACAATTCAGTGGAGCAATTAACGCAGCACAACTAACAACTACTGGCAACATAAATGGTCAATCAATTATTGCAAGTGGAAACTTAATGGTGTTGATGCAAATTTCAACCGGTACAGCTAGTACAACAAATCTAATAGCAACAACAACAATCAACACTGGAAAATTAATCTCTACTGAATAGTAAATGGTACAGATGCTACTTTCACTGGCACAATTAATGGAGCAAACTTGATCACTGCTGGTTCAACTACTACTGCTAAATTATTATCAAGCGGCAAAGCACGGTTCTTGATGCTGACATTTACAGGAACTATCAATGGTGCAAACTTTGTTACATCAGGAACAGTTAATGCTAATAAAATCACTACAACTTAAAATAAATGGTACAAACGCAATATTTAGTGGGAATATTAATGGAGCAATATTAAATTTAATGGTAAATGCAACTTATCTGTTCCAGTTTTAAAATAAAGGAAGCATTATTTATATGCATCTCAAGATGGCATTGTAACTGAATTATCAAAAGGAAATCCAAACACGGTATTATAACTAATGGAAATACTTTATCATGGAAAACAACAAATTGATACTCTTGAACTCAATAGCAGGTCATTAGACTTAAATTTAAATGGAAATTTAATTAATGCTCAAGATTAAAAGATAAATGCAAATTTCAATTAAATGGTGCAAATTTGTTACTGCAGGTTCAACTACTAGGGCAAATTATTATCCTCGGTGTAAATGGTAATGGTTTAGATTTAGAATTCCCCTTTATTATCAATGGTGCAAACTTGGTCAATCATACTGCAACAACTGACTTTAAATTTAAATGCGGAGTTGTTAATGGTACTAATGCAACTGAATTTAGTGGAGCAATCAATGGTGCAAACTTAACAACTACGGGTCAATAAATGGTCAATCAATTATTATCAAACGGAGTAGTAAATGGTGTTGATGCACATTTACAGGCACTATTAATGGTGCAACAGATTTGCATAGCAACAACAATTGACACTGGAAAATTAATCTCTACGACAAATGTAAATGGTGTTGATGTTATTTTAGTGGGATCAATTAATGCTCAAGAATTAGTTATCAATGGAACTACAACTACAGAAAAATTATTATCAAATGGAGTTGTTAATGGTACTGATGCTACATTTACTGGCAATGTAAATGGTGCAAACT
>JAYQSH010000008.1:0-87668 GCA_038146805.1 bacterium
AATTTATAAATAGTCATTCTCTTAGTTTAATATTAGCTGTTTTAACAATAGCTTCTTTAATAATTGCTCTAAAGGATCTTTGCGAGCAAAAAGCAAGACATATAGCATTCGGCTCTAGTTTGATTGTGCTTGCAATAACTTTACATCAATACTTCAATTTAATCGATCCAAGTAATACAGCTTTGCAATTAGTTGAGTCTTATCCATGGATTTCCAATATAAATTTTGCCCTTGGTGTTGATGGTTTGTCTTTTTCAATGGTTTTACTTAATGCGATTTTATTACCAGTAGTAATCATTGCCTCAAAACCAATAGCCCAAAAAGGTCAACCACGTCTTTATTACACACTAATTCTTTTGCTTTCAGTCTCTGTAATGGCTGTTTTTATGGCAAAAGATTTATTTGTTTTCTTCTTGGCATGGGAGCTTGAACTTGTACCTATGTACTTTTTGATCAATATTTGGGGATCAAAAAACCGCAACTACGCATCAATGAAATTTTTAATTTATACCTTTGCGGCTGGTGTCTGTTTGTTAATTGGCTTCTTTTTATTAAGCTCTCTAACAGGTTTTGCAACATTTGATATGAAAGAGCTTGCTGCGATGAGTCAAAGTATTGCTTACCCTTTTCAAGCACTAATGTTTATATTGTTTGCAATTTGTTTTATTATCAAACTACCATCAGTACCACTACACACATGGTTACCAGATGCACACGTAGAAGCGCCAACACCAGTGTCAATGCTACTTGCAGGCATACTACTTAAAATGGGTTGCTATGGTTTACTAAGATTTGGCTTAGAGTTTTTCCCTGCGGTTTTAGATGCATTGTCTCCAGTAATTGCAGTACTTGCGGCTGTAAATATTTTATATGGTGCTTACGCCGCTCTCATTCAAAAAGATCTAAAAAAAGTTATAGCTTACTCTTCGATATCTCATATGGGCTTTATATTGCTTGGCATGGCTGCACAAAATGGCGCAGGCTACTCAGGCGCAGCTTTTCAGATGTTTTCACATGGTTTAATATCAGCGGCACTATTCTTTATAGTAGGAATGATTTACGAAAGAACTCATACCAGAGAAATTTCTGAATTTGGCGGACTCATTAAAGTTATGCCGCAAACATTTTTTCTTGCTTTAGTTGCAATCATGGCAAACCTAGGCTTACCCGGGCTTTCAGGCTTTGTGGGTGAGTCATTAGTTTTTTATGGTGCCTTTGCTTCTTCAGGTGCAATCAACCTAGTAAAAATCTCAGCGGCAGTATCAACACTTGGAGTTATACTTACTGCTGGCTATATGCTTTGGTTAAACCAAAGAGTTTTTTACGGTAATATGCCAGAAAAATGGGCAAACTTAAAAGACGCAAGAAAAAGTGAAGTATTTGTACTTGCAATACTTCTTGGTTTAGCCTTAGTTTATGGTTTGAATCCTGATTACATTAATTCACTCTTTGAACCAATGTTAAATAGCATGGCACTTTAATACAGTGACACAAAACAGCTCAAGCAAAATAAATATCAACATTGCTCACAGCCCTGATTCTGATGATGCTTTTATGTTTTATGCACTAAAAGAAAAAAAAATTGATCTCGAAAATTTCAATTTTAGTTTTGCGGCAGCTGAAATTGCTCAACTAAATCAAAAAGCATTAGAAGGTCAAAATGAATTTGAAATTATAGCTGTCTCTTTTGCGACTTTATTTGACATCGAAGATGAATACGAGCTAATGCCGTCAGGCACATCGTTTGCAGGCAAAGATTACGGACCAAAAATAATTTGTGCTGACAAAGATTTTGCTAAGCTCAGCGACTCAAAAGCCAATCTTAATAATTTTACACTCGCTGTACCCGGAAAAAACACAAGTGCTTTTTTAGCAACTAAAGCATTTCTCAAAGAAAACTACCATTCGCAGTTTCAATATATTTTTTGTGCTTATGACGAAGTCTTTGATTTAATCGATGCTAACAAAGCAAATGCCGCTTTATTGATTCATGAAGCACAACTCAAATACCAAGACTATGGTTTTAAATTATTAGTAGACCTTGGTGTTTGGTGGCACACAAAAACCGTCGGGCTTAATATGCCTCTAGGTTGTAACGCCATCAAAAAATCACTTGGCAAAGACAATATAAAAAAATTAAACAAACTTTTAAAAGACTCTATTTTATGGGGAAAAGAAAATTTTGAAGAAGTAAAAGAGTACTCAAGAACATTTGCACAAAACAACCTTGACGATTTCAACGCTAAAAAATATTTAGACATGTACGTAAACGAAACTACAATTGAGCTCAAAGCAAAGGACTATAAATCTATTGAGTTACTTAAAAAGCTTTACTAAGCGGCAGTTGTATAAGTAGCAGGTGCTGACAAACTTCTCATTAATTTATTTTTAGACTCTACAGGATGAGAAATTTTAACATTCGAAGCGATCTGTGTTACTAAAGCAAAAGTTTCCGAAAAGCTTTTTGCAAACTCTTCACTCTTAAAGATTTGAGCTACTTTTTCATTAGAAAGATTATTTACATCTAAACCAAGATTAATACCAGCATTATTTATTTTTTTTAAAAAACTGCGTTGATCATGAACAGGTAGATCTTGAAAAGCCCTTAGGATTGCAGAAACATCATTTGGATTATTTTTAATAACTTGAAGAACAGGCTTAGGCAATATGTTCTCAAAAAATCTTTCTCTAGGGGAGTGTAATTCTTTTGGAGCTATATTTGTTCTAGCAGCAGGGGCATTTTCTGAAGGATTAACTCCAGGTGTTAAATTTGTGGTAAATTTAGAAAAACTAGGAACTGAACTAACACTCATAAAAAAAATATAACATATCTACAAAAAAAGAAAAATAAATTTTAAAACGAAAGATTAGTGTTTATCTTAAGCAACAAAGTTGCTGAAATATTCAAGAGATCTTTTTAAGCCATCTTCTAGTTGCACCTGAGGCTCCCAAGACAAAAGTTCTTTTGCAAGGCTAATATCAGGCTTACGACGCTTAGGATCATCTTGCTGCATCTCAATAAACTTTAATTGAGATTTTGCACCAGTAATATCTATAATCTTTTGTGCCAATTGACAAATTGTAAATTCATTAGGGTTACCAATATTTACAGGAGCATTATAATTTGCCGACATTAAACGAATAAACCCTTCAATTAAATCATCGATATATTGAAAACTTCTTGTCTGACTACCATCGCCGCATATAGTTAAGTCTTGATTGTTTAGAGCCTGACAAAGCAAACTACAAACTACCCGACCATCATCTACACGCATACGCGGACCATAAGTATTAAAGATTCTGACAATTCTTGTATCAATACCATGTTTATGGTGATAAGCCATAGTAATAGATTCTGCAAAACGTTTTGATTCATCGTAAACACCCCGAGGTCCAATAGGATTTACATTACCAAAATATGACTCTGGCTGTGGGTGCACCAAAGGGTCACCGTAAACTTCTGAAGTTGAAGCCAAAAAAAACTTTGCGTTTTTTTCTTTAGCTAAACCTAAAGCATTGTGAGTACCCAAACTACCTACTTTTAAAATGGGAATAGCCAACTTTTCAAAATCAACAGGGCTAGCTGGACTAGCCAAATGCATTACCCAATCAAGTTTTTCAGCAACACTAAAATATTCAGAGACATTGTGTTCAATAAACAGAAAGTTATCATTTGCTTCAAGATGCTCAATATTTTTAAAAGAACCCGTCACAAGATTATCAACAACAATCACACGATTACCATCAGCAAGAAGCCTTTGAGCAAGATGAGAACCTATAAAGCCTGCTCCACCAGTAATTAAAATTGTTTTTTCAGTTATCAATGCACTCATAAAAAACTAGTCTTGTCTACCCATACCAATATAATCAAAACCAAGTTCTTTTAAAAGAGCAGGTTGATATTGATTTCTACCATCCAAAAATAAATTACCATTCATTTTTGATAAAACTTTTTGCATATCAAGATTTTTGTATTCATCCCACTCAGTAACAAGGATTAAAGCATCTAAAGAATCAGTCATGGCAATAGGATCATGACAATATTCAATATTTAAATCTGGATTTTGTTTTTGAGAATTTTCAATTGCAATCGGATCACAAGCTCTCACCTGTGCTCCAGCTTTTAAAAGAGCACGAGCAATATCTAAAGAAGGTGCATCTCTTAAATCGTCAGTATTTGGTTTAAAAGCAATACCAAGTAAACCAATTTTTTTACCCTTTAAGATTTTCAATTTTTCTTGTAAACGCTTTATAACAATTTCTCTTTGCATATAATTTACTTGCTTGGTTGCTTCTAAAATTGAAGTATTATAGCCATAATCAGAAGCGATACTGATCAGAGCATCAACATCTTTACCAAAACAACTACCACCCCAACCAATTCCAGCATTTAAAAACTTTGGTCCAATTCTTGAATCAGTTCCAATACCTCTCATCACCTCGTTTACATCGGCACCAACTAAATCACAGATGTTCGCAATTTGATTTGCAAAACTAATTTTCGTTGCTAAAAAACTATTTGCTGAGTACTTAATCATTTCGGCACTTGTAACATCAGTACCAATTACTTCAACTGTACCAAAATTTTGCGGACGAGGGCAATAATCAGGAGCCTTAAATTTTTGCTCTGCAAGTTCTTTATAAAGTTCATTAAGCTTAGCCAAAGTATCTTTTGACTCAGCACCTAAAACTATACGATCAGGATACAAACTATCACCAATAGCAGATCCTTCTCTTAAAAATTCTGGATTTGAGGCAACTGCAAAATCTACTTTTTCAATTGTTGCGGCAGTAGAACCGTCTTTTGGTGCTCTTTGAGCAATACCGTTTTCAACTAACATTGCAACCCAATTACCCGAACCCACAGGAACAGTTGATTTGTTGACAACAACAGCACCCGGTTTTAAAAACTTACCGATTGTTTCTGCGGCTGATTGTAAATAAGTCAAATTAGGTTCTCCATTTGGCAATGAAGGAGTTCCAACAGCAATAAAAACAAAATCCCCATGTGAAATTGCTTTTTGCGCATCAGTAGTAAAGCTTGGGAAAGTGCCAGATTTTTTACAGTCTGCCAAAAGATTTTCTAATCCGGGTTCATAAATTGGAATCTTGCCATTGTTTAAATCATTGATTCTGTTTTCATTAATATCCAAACAACAAACATCATGACCCAAAAAAGCAAAACAAGAGGCAGTAACCAAACCTACATAACCAGTACCTATTACACTAACTTTCATAATTAAACGCTTTTGTAAGCATTATTATTATAACTTTTCTTTATAAAAATCTATAATTTATATAATGAAATTAATATAAACTGCTTGTTAACAGTAGCTAAAACAACTTAAGGGCGTGCTTCCAAACCCGTAATAAGTATCTTGAGTCTTTAGATTAGGGCATGAGTAGGGTTTGGTTAGACACGCCTAACAAAAGAATCAAACACCGCCGCTTAGTGAGTTTCACGCAGTGAAACAAGCTAAGCGTAAGGTCGTTTGTGGGACTGATTTCTGACCCCATTTGCTAGTGATTTTAACATTTCACTGTATTTTAAAATTCAAAATGGGGTTTGGAATCAGTCCCCTTAACGTAAAATCAGGTCATAGGCATAGTTTTTGATTGCATTAAAAAGAAATAGATCTGATATTATGATTGTCAGCATTAGATATTACCCTCGTTGTATTTTTTTGAGCTGAATTTCTGTATAATTTTTGATCTAATTTTTTGATTTTAACAGTAGCTAAGATATTTTTATCGTCTCTGTCTATTTGATATCTGTTTTTATATAACTTTCTATTTATGTCATTTTGAATTCTAATACTATCTGACAAAATTATTTTTTCTGTCTCGCACTGTCCATAATCTTGAGTAAAACTTTCTACTTTTACTTCAGTTGCTTCAATAATTTCGTAACTTAAATTCATGCCCCGTCCCTGTGACTATAATTAATCATACCCAATTTAAAGATAGGTTAAGAATAAAAAAAATCGCATAAGTTATGATTATTTAAAGTGGAAGTATTAGTTGTAGATTATAAAAGTGGCGGTAATTTATTTAGTTTAATAAATAGCTTAGAACACCTAAATATCAGCTACAAAGTAAGCTCAAAAGCTACAGACATTGACTTAGCAAACAAAGTTATTTTTCCGGGAGTCGGTGGCTTTGGCGCCGCAACAAAAAAGCTAGACGACTTAGGTCTTAAACAAGCCTTAATCAATGCAGTTGAAAGAGATATAGCATTCTTGGGTATTTGTGTTGGAATGCAATTAATGTTTAAAGATAGCAGTGAAAGCACAGAAAACAAGACGGCTAAAGGTTTAGGCTTAATTCCAGGCAATATTGAAAAATTAGAAGAAAAAACCAATTGCAAAATCCCTCATATGGGGTGGAATCAAGTAAAAATATCATCAGCACAAAACCCACTATTTAAAGGCATCAAAGACAATACTGATTTTTATTTTGTACATAGCTATGCCTATAAACTAAATTCTCAAGAGGCAATTTTAAACAAATATCCTCAAGCCGAATTTTCAACTTGTAGTCACAGCGAAGAATTTTTAGCATCTTTTTGGAATGGCAAAAACTTTTTCACAACACAGTTTCATCCAGAAAAAAGTGCTGAACAGGGTTTGCAAATTCTAAAAAACTTTAGAGATCTAAATCTTTAACAGCCACTTCAAAATAGTTAATAGTAAGTGCTTTCATAGACTTTCTCATCAATTCAGCAAGAACATCAGCATCAACGTATTTTCTAAATCCCGGTTCCAAATAAATTTCTTTGATAATAGCCTTTAAACTCAATGGAAGATTAGGTTTGCTCGCATTGACATTTTCTAAAGTCATATAGCTAAAACCAAAAACAATCTCATCTTTTTCAAAAATCAAAACCTTAGTAGATTCAGCATTAATCAATTGCATCACGTACTCATTCCAACTAAGACCAGAAACTTTAGAATTTTTGAGCCAAACATCATCACCGCGCATCTGTTGAATCATAGTCAAATTTGCCCATAACTCAGCAACACGGCTAAGTTCATAATTACTACTAGCTTCTCTAACACGAACTGAATTTTTGTCAGCGAGTAAAAGCCCACCAGAACTAGAATTTTTTTGGTTTTTTTGTTGTGAACTCAGCATGATCAAACGCCCAGGGAAATATTAAAAAAATATATACATAATATAATAACTCATATGTACAGTTTTATCAATATTTAAAGACTCATTTCTATAAAAATAGTTGCCTTTATTGATTATACAAAGCAAAAAGGAAAATAAAATTGATTTAAGCTAAGGTTAAGAAAAAGAGATTTAGCTTAAATATATTTAAAGTTAGGGGTATTTACCTAGATAGCCAAAGGATTTTTTGATTTTCTGCTGAAAGATTGAAAAAATCCATAAAATTTGCAAAATTTAAGCTTGCAAAAGGATTAAAACTCAAAAAATCTTTTATAGAGCTTATTTTTGATTTTTTCCAGACTTCATCAAAAACATAATCATCAGCTTCTGCTTGGCCGAGTGCTTTTAAAAGATTAATAGTAATAGCTTTAGCATCATCATAAGTACCTAGCTCATCAACTAAATTAACTTCTTTTGCTTGACGCCCAGTGTATATTAAACCTTGAGCAATTTTTTTCAATTTAGACATTTCAATACCACGAGCTTTATTAATATCCTCTAAAAACTGATCGTAAGAATCATCTATTAAATTTTGTAAAATTTGTTTTTCTTCTAGACTTATTTCTCTTGAGCCACTACCAATATCTTTAAATTTACCTGCTTTAATTGTTTGGTCATAAAGTCCAAGTTTATCAAAGAGCCCCTTGTAATTAAGTCCCTGACTGATAACTCCAATACTTCCAGTTAAGCTACCTTTGTTTGCAACAATAGTATTTGCCGCACTTGCAATATAGTAACAACCACTCGCACACAAATCAGACATACTGACAACAACAGGTTTATTTTTTTCTTTGGCTTTTAAAACTAAGTTATAAATTTCTTGGCTAGTAGCAACAGTGCCACCCGGACTGTTTACCCTTAACATGATTGCTTTTACATTTTCATCTTTAATTGCATCTATTAAATCTCTCTTTAAAGTTGCGGCATCAAAATGACTTTTGAATGGTGAAGACGATGAAGATATAGAATCAAAAATCATGCCATCAAGAGCAAGAACTTTTATTTTTTTTGACGAGATTGCATTTGAGATAATGTCAGAATCCAGTGTGCTATTATCTTTGACAGCAGTTTTACTTTTAAATAACGAGATTAAAACAGCTAAAGAACATAAAACAATCAGTATTAAAGCAATATTTTTTTCTTTCATAAACCTATTAGAACAATAGCACTGAGATAAAAAAATAGCTAATATTTTTTACTGATAGTTATAAATACAAAGATGTGGAATAAAGTGGGTGTTATGAATAAAAATTTAAGAGCAATGGTTTTAGCAGCAGGAATTGGATCAAGACTTGCACCACTAAGTGATAATTTACCTAAACCACTAATAAGAATTGGTGGCAAAGTAATTATGGAACATATTCTATTACTTTTAAAAAAACACGGCATTAACAATGTAATTTCAAACACATATCATTTAGCCGAACAAATTCATGATCACTTCAAAAATATCAAAGAAACAGACTCTATCAATTTAGAGTTTGTTCACGAAGAAAAACTTTCAGGAGTTGCTGGTGGTATTCGTGAATGTCAAGATTTTTTAAAACAAGGAACAGCCTGTATTATAATGGGTGACGCACTTACGGACATTGATCTTAGCGCCTTATATGCAGAGCATAAAAAAGCAGTCGAAGAAAATAATTGTCTTGCAACAATCGCAATGATGCAAGTGGAAGATACTAGTCAATTTGGAGTTGTAGTAACCAAATCAATGCTTGATACTCAAGACAAATCAAATTCAAGAAACCAAATTATTCAATTTCAAGAAAAGCCAGCTGCGGCAGATGCACTTTCAAATTGGGCAAATACTGGTGTATACTTTTTTGAACCTGAAATTTACGATTATATTCCGTCTAAAGAAGAAGCCGCAAAATATGATGTAGCTGGAGATTTATTTCCTAAACTTCTCGAAGAAAAAAAATACATCCAAGCGATTCCGGTCAAAGCAAATACTTATTGGGCTGATCTTGGTACAAAAGATCAATATTTGCAAAGTGTACAAGATATATTTGAAAACAAAATCAAACTTGATTCAATAAATATTGATACAGAAGCATTATCAATACCTTCAAGCTCAATTATCAAAGGCTATTGTGATATCGCAAATAACGTTGAGATAGGTGAAAATGTTCAGATTGAAAACTGCGTAATTTATCCAAATACTAAAATTGCAAATGGTGTAAGTCTTAAAAATTGCATCATAGGTGAAAATATGCAGATTGCAGAAAACACAAGCCAATGCGACAAAATCATGGCGAAATCATCTGATAAATGCTTAAAATAAAATAAGAACTGGAAATTAGCTCTTTTCAAGATTATATTTTTCTGATAAATTACGTTATGACACAAGAATCCCCCCCGCTGCGGATATATTCTTGAAGCAGCGGTTGTGTCTTCTTTTTAAGATAAGATTTAGTTATTTTTCGAAAAAAACTGGTTTAAAATTAGTACATGAAAATTGGTGTACCAAAAGAAATTTTAGTAAATGAAAATAGAGTTTCAATAACTCCAGCTTGGGTTAGAACTTTAGTTGAACAAGGGCATGAGGTGTTGATTCAAAGTCAAGCCGGAATTGGCAGTAGTTTTCATGACATCAACTATCAAATTAATGGAGCAAAAATTGTTGCAGATGCACAAACAATTTTTAGAGATGCTGACATTGTTCTTAAAGTAAAGCAACCACTTGATGAAGAAATTGCAATGCTCAAAAAAGATCAAATTCTTTTTACCTATCTTCACCTTGCTGCAGATAAAGATTTAACTAACAAACTCGTAAAATCAGGTGCACATTGTATTGCCTATGAAACAATCGAAGATCGAGAAGGGCGTTTGCCATTACTTAGACCCATGTCAGAAATAGCAGGTCGCATGGCTGTGCAAATTGGTGCACGCTATTTAGAGCGTGGCACTCAAGGTCACCCGGGCAGAGGAATTTTACTGGGTGGTGCTTCTGGAGTACCACAAGGAACTGTAACTATTTTAGGTGCAGGAATCGTTGGAACAGCGGCACTTAAAATTGCCGTTGGCATGGGCGCATACGTTCATGTCTTTGATAAAAACACTTATGCACTTGCACACTTAGATGATCTTTATGGTAGTCGTATAACAACAATATATAGTACAACTGCCGCAATTGAAGAATCTGTAACTCGCTCAGACTTAGTGGTTGGTGCGGCACTGATCACCGGCAAAAAAGCGCCAAAACTTATTAGCGAGGAGATGGTGAAAAAAATGAAATATGGATCAGTAATCGTTGATGTTGCAGTTGATCAAGGTGGCTGTGTTGAAACCTCAGAAGTAACTAAACACGATAACCCAATTGTCGTCAAACACGATGTTTTACATTATGGTGTTGCCAATATGCCGGGTGCAGTTCCTAACACAAGCACTTCTGCTTTATGTAATGCAACAATGCCTTATTTAATTAAGCTTGCCAAAAACGGTATGGCAGCGCTTGACGAAGACCCCGGATTTGCTAAAGGATTAAATATTTCTGCAGGCAAATTACTTTTAGAACTTGTCTAAAACAAAAAGAAGGTTTGATTGCAAAAACAATATTCAATAGTTAATGGTGCAGAATTAATTTCTCAAGCGGCATTAGATGCAGGAGTAAATTTTTTTGCTGGCTACCCAATAACACCAGCTTCAAGCATATATACAAGCTTACTTACTAAACTACAAGAAACTGGCAAAATTGCAATAAGTGCTTCGGATGAAATTTCTGCTCTTTGTATGTGCATTGGTGCCTCAATTAGGGGAGCAAAAGCCATGACGGCAACATCAGCTCCTGGCTTAAGCTTGATGGTTGAAAGTATCGCTTATGCATTTGCAACAGAAATACCCTGCGTTATAGTACATGGACAAAGACTTGGACCAAGTACAGGCGCGGCAACACAAAGCGCTCAAGGTGATATTTCTTTTGTGCGTAATTTTATTTCTGGTGGTTACGAAATACCTGTACTTGCAATAAGCTCGATACTCTCGGCTTATGAAACTACATACAGGGCAATAAACTTAGCAGAAGAACTTAGAACTCCTGTAATATTACTCACTGAAAAAGACATCATAATGTCCAAAACCAATATTGACCTTGGAGAGTTAGAAAGCATCAAACACAATCAGCAAGTAAGGAACAGACCATACTTCAACTTTGAAAAACAAAATCAAATTTTTAAAAATTATAATTTTGCAAACAACCATGAGATACCAGAGTTTTTAGCACCTGGTATTGCTAGTGACTATCAGACTATAGTTACAGCTTCTATGCATGACAAAGCTGGCACTCTAAGTAAAAATTCAAAAGAAGCTTTTGAGGTTTTAGATCATTTAAACGCTAAAATCAAAAATAATCAAAGTTCTTATGAATTTTACACACTAAAAGATTGTGATGCAAAGATTGGCATCATTAGTTTTTTAGCAACTGACCTAAGTGCTCAAGAAGCTCTCAAAGAGCTCGCCAGAGAAAATATAAACGTTAAACATTTAAATTTAGTTACTTTGTTTCCAATTTTAAAAAATATTATAAGAGACTTTGCCTTAGAGTGTGAAACTATCATTATCCCAGAAGTGAATTTTGATGGGCAATACGCTGAAATCATTAGAGCAACACTTTTAGAAGTAAATCCAAAAATTAAAATTATCAAAATCAATTCTCAAGCGAATCTTATTAGCCCAGAAAAAATCATAGCTGAGGTGAAAAGAAATGTTTGAACTTAGCACCTACTTAAACGAAAATCAAACTTTTCCTTATTGTAATGGCTGCGGTCACACAATGATCAATAAAGCAGTTGCTAAAGCCATGCAAAGAAGTAATTTGAAAGCAACTGCAATAAATCTAATAAGTGATATTGGTTGTGTTGGTCTGGTAGACAAAATGTTTTTGACCAATACTATACACACAACACACGGCAGATCAACAGCAGTTGCAACCGGGATTAACCTGGCTGATGAAATTTTATATAAAAGTAAAAGTCCTAATATCATAATGATTGGCGATGGAGGAGCAACAATTGGTTTGCTGCATTTAGTAGAAGCGGCAAAAATGAATGCAAATCTCACTGTGATCTTACACAATAACTTTGTCTATGGTATGACTGGCGGACAAAACTCTGGGCTCACACCAGAAAACTTTAAGACAGCAACAACACTGCAAGGTAACTTAGTACCAAATATTCATATCGCAAAACTTTTAGAGGCAGCGCATGCAGGTTTCATAGCTCGTAAACTTGCTACCGATCAAGATTTAGATGACACAATACTTGAAGCAATAAATTATGACGGCTTTGCCTTAATTGAAATTGTCGAACTTTGCACTGGCTATGCAACAAAATGGAATGATTTAAGCAAAAAAGAAATTGAAAAGATTTTAGAAAATACAGATCAAGAACAAAGAGGCATTCTTTTAAACGATAAAACTAAAATTTCTTTTAGTAAAAAATATCAACAAGCTTTTAAAGAGAATACTGATTACAAAAAACCTACTGTAATTAATTCTGATCTGCAAGCAACTGATCTAAAGTTAAATCTAATACTTGCCGGTACAGCTGGTGAAGGGATTCAGTTTAGTTCAAGTCTATTTGCAACAAGCCTTGTCAAAAATGGATTTCATATAAGTCAAAAAAATGATAACCCAGTAACAATTGGTACTGGTTATTCAATAACAGAATTAAAACTTGCAAAAGATCCAATTCTTTATTCACAAATTGATCAAGCCGATTATATTTTAGTCAGTTCTCAAGATGGCTATAACAGAGTAAAAGATTTAATCAACGAACAAAGCCAACTCATTATTGATAGTGAAATTTATACGAACAATGAAAAATCCATCAAGGCAAAAAATATTTATCAACTAGAAACAAGAGCAACAATAAAAGACAAAAGATTAATTATGTTTGCTCTTATCAATCAACTCTATAAATTAGAAACTAAATTGAATTACCAACTTTTTATAGAAGAATTGAAAAATAGTAAAAAAATTACAGATGCATTTATTGAGCAAATTCACATAAAATAATAAGAGTAATTACCCATTTTCACTAAAAACTATTTAAGATTTTTAATTTTGAGCTAATTTTTTTTTATTTACAGAAGGGATATATGAGTATTTTTTAAGAATACAGGGTTATAACTAGACCAGAAAGGGGAATATTATCTTTAGGCATGAGTTGAAATGGGGAGATGAGACCTCTTATTTTTCAATCTGGGGAGGGAAGATATCACTTTTTTATTTGGTTCTTCTTTAAAAAACTTTGTTTTTTTTGTTGATTAATAATGTCTCATCTTATTTTTTAAACTTAAAATTTTAGTTTGGCGAATTGTAAATCAAACTTCGTTTAGAGAATGCTAAGCTTTTTTTATTTATACTTAACTCATGGATTTAAATTTTTTTGAATTTACAAAACTTTCTTTTGATAACTTAAATCGACATATAAGACTTGCTGATAATAAAGCAAAATTTTTATTGTCATTAGACTTAGCTGTAATTTCTGGACTGTCTGCTTTTGCTTTTAAATTTTTTCCACTAATTAGTAAAAGTCAAAATTTTTTATGCATTACAATTATTTTTTCAATTGCAATTATTTCACTTATGAGTTCTTTGTTTTATACAGTCTTGATTATCACGCCAAAAAACAATCCTAAAAACAACCCGAGCAAAATGCTCTACTGGGGACAAATAGCCAAAATAAAAATAGAAGATCTACAAAATAAATATTGGCAAACTAGTAACGAAGAAAAAATGAAAGAACTTATCAATCAAATATATTTTTATTCTTTAACAGCAACAGAAAAATATAACCGAGTGAAATTTGCATTAATTTCATTGAGTGTATCTATTTTAGCGACAATCATTACTGTCTTAATCAGCATTGCCTCAATTTAAAAGGCATTGTAGCCAGTAATAAATTTACCAATATTTAAAGTATGAACATTATCAGTTCCCTCATAGGTAATCACTGACTCTAAGTTAGACATATGGCGCATAATCGGATATTCAGCACTAATACCATTCGCACCTAAAATCGCTCGCGCTTTTCTTGCAGTTTCAATAGCCATAGCAACATTGTTCTTTTTGACCATAGAAATTTGTTCAGGAGTTACCTCATCTCTTTCTTTTAAACGAGTTACCTGCAAAGTAAGAAATTGAGCTTTAGTGATTTCCGTGAGCATATCAACTAGATCTTTTTGTATTAATTGATGTGAAGCAATAGGCTTGTCATGGAATTGTACTCTTGATAAAGCATAATCAAGAGCAGTTTGATAGCAAACCATAGCCGATCCAATTACACCCCAAGCAATACCTAAACGTGCAGAATTTAAACACATCAAAGCCGCTTTTAAACCCTGTTCAGTACCCGGCAAAAAATTTTCTTCTGGTATAAAGCAATCTTCAAAAATCAATTCAGAAGTAACAGAAGCTCTTAATGAAAGTTTATTTTTCATAAGCTTAGTAGAAAAACCTTTAGTATCTTTGTCTACAATGAAAGCACAAATATGATTTTTACCCTTTGAAACAGCTTCACATTTAGCCCAAACAATCGCAAGGTCTGCAACAGAACCATTGGTAATCCACATTTTAGAACCATTAAGAATAAAACCACCATCAACTTTCTTAGCGTTTGTAACCATGCCTGCTGGGTTTGAACCATGATCAGGTTCGGTTAAACCATAACAACCAATAAACTCTCCGCTAGAAAGCTTTTGTAAATATTTTTGTTTCTGCGCTTCAGTACCAAATGCATGTATCGGATACATCACCAAAGATGTTTGTACTGAATTAAAAGAACGAATGGCAGAATCACCTGCCTCTAGCATCATATTGATCAAACCATAAGAAACATAATTTAAACCCGGACAGCCATAGCCTTCAAGAGGTGCTCCTAAAAAACCCATAGAACCAATTTTAGAAATTAATTCAGAAGGAAACACAGCATCCATATAGGCTTGATCAATAATCGGTAAAACTTCTTTATTCACAAACTCTTTTGTTTGTGACAAAATCATATTTTCCTCACTAGACAGTAATGAAGAGAACTGTGCAAAGTCCGTAATCTTTATTTGTGACATAAACTAATTATATTATTCCCAATTCTAAAAGGTAGGGGTTCTTTGTTAGATGAGCTAAAGATAGGCAAATTCCGCTAACCAGCTAATTTAAATAAAATTAATACACAAAAAGAAAGGTTCATAGATACGGCGAATTGCTTCTGCTAAAAACAAAGCGATAGCGACTTACTTAATTTTTTGGATTGGATCCAAATCGTAGCAAGTGTATTTCCTAAAATCCAAACTTAATTTTAATTTCCTGGATTCTTAGCTTCATAGTTGAAGATTTAGCTTTTTAAGTATAACCAAAATCTTAGAAAAATTTGTTAATTTTTGTTTTTCTGCATAGCAAGGCTAGGTGTTTCCACCTGAAAGATCTATACACCCTCTTGCTCCCATTTATTGATTTTTAAGAGCTGTTAAAAACTTCTGCGGGTGTTTTGTAATTTAGGCTTCTTCTCGGTCTGTTGTTGAGTTTGTCAGCTATCTCATCAAGCTCTTTTTGAGTTACTGATCTTAGATCGGTTCCTTTCGGCAAAAATCTTCTGATCTGCCTGTTCATATTTTCATTAGTGCCTCTTTGGAACGATGAGTACGGGTCAGCAAAAAATATTTCAATATCTAGATCTTTTGATATTGCTAAGTGACCAGTAAATTCTTTACCATTATCAAAAGTCATCGTGTTGAGTTTTTCTTTTGGCTCCGACTTGAATAGTTCTACGGTAACTCTATGCATCTCAATCATTGACTTGTTTTCAAGCTTACCGATTTTGGTGTAACGAGCTGTTCTATCTACAAAAGTTGCGATCACTCCCTTTTGATTTGCTCCAATTACAGTATCGCCTTCCCAGTCTCCAAGCCTAGATCTTTCTTCAACAATTTCTGGACGTTTTTGAATACCAACTCGACCTGGTATCCCACCTTTTTTGTGATTACCGGCTTTTCGTTTCTTAGGTTTTGAGCGTTTAAAGCGTAAAAGTTTCCAGAGCTGCTTGCTATGATTTTTAGGAGCATAGATGTAGTTGTATACCGAACCTCTAGAAACACTTTTTACATTAGGTCTAACTTGCTCCTTCCGGCAATCTCATCAGGAGTCCAACCTAACTCCAGTTTTTCTTCAATATACCTTCCTATCTCTGGATCATCCAAAATAGGTCGTTTCTTTGTCTTGTTTTTTCGTTTTTTACTGGCTTCTTGAGCCTTGGAGGCACTATATTTGCCGAAATATGAGTTTCTTTTAACCTCTTGGCTGATAGCAGCTTCAGAACAGTGTAAAAATTCTGCTACTTTTTGCCTTGTAATGGTGAAGCCGTTTTCGGTGATCTCTATTACTGTCCGTGCTGCTTCGTCAAAGTGTTTAAAACTTCGTTTTTTGCTCATAGTTTGTTTTCCTTTCAGCTATACAACTATGAGCTTTTTGACGTTTTTACGTTATTTTGAATCTAGTTAAATTAATCTTTGGATTTTAGGCAACTCACTATCATTTAATCGGCAAAACTAGGTACGAATCACAAAACCTACTACCAGAACAAGACGAAACACCACCCATACTAGATCTCAATGATACATTATTAGCACAAGTATTAGATCAAATATCAAACTTTAAAGAATTAGGGAAAGAAGCGTTTGATAAGATGGTAACACTGGCGAAAAACAACCTTGATGAAATTTTAAATAATTTTAGTGATAGGATTTTTAACCAAAAATTTATAGAAAAATTAAATCAAGAGATGAACCCCGCTTCAAAATTAATCGGGCAATATCTACCTAATCCCAATGCTGACTGGGTTAAAGAGGCGGTCAGAAATGACCCTAAATTTGCTCAAGGAGTTGGTTCTAATCCAAACCTAAATCTCGATGAAGAATGGGTTAAAAAAGAGGTCGAAAAAGACCCTAATTCATGGTTTGCTAAAGGAGTTGGTTCTAATCCAAACTTTGATACATTGAAGAAATTTAATGTTCTATTTAATATTATTTCAGATCATAGGATTGCTGAAGGATATGCTTCTAATCCAAACCTAAATCTCAATGATGAATGGGTTAAAGCAAATATCAATCAACGCCGTAATACAAAGTTTGCTCGGGGACTTGGTTCTAATCCAAACCTAAATCCCAATGATGAATGGGTTCAAGAAGAGGTCGAAAAAAACCCTCGATCACTTTTTGCTGAGGGAGTTGGTTCTAATCCAAAGCTAAATCCCAATGATAAATGGGTTCAAAAAGTGCTCGAAAAAGACCTTAATTCAGCTTTTGCTATGGGAGTTGGTTCTAATCCAAACCTAAATCCCAATGATGAATGGGTTAAAGAAAAGCTCGAAAATAAGCCTAATTCATTTTTTATTAAATTTGGATTTAATAAAAACCCACATGTCCAATTAAAATTGATATTAGCAAATGATCTAGATGAAATACACACAGCACTAAAATCAAAGCCAGATCATCCGCTTAACAAAATGTTAGCTGTTTAAGTATTCGCTGAAAAATAAAGTTTTGAGGCGCAATCTGCTTAGCAAAATATTAAGGATTCACTCCCTGAGACAAGTTGCACTCTTTGATCAGGGTTGAAAAATCAACGAAGTCGCATTTTTCAGAGGAACCTTAAGGGGACTGATTCCAAACCCCATTTTGAATTTTAAAATACAGTGAAATGTTAAAATCACTAGCAAATGGGGTTAGAAATCAGTCCCACAAACGACCTTACGCTTAGCTTGTTTCACTACGTAAAACTCACTAAGCGACGGTGTTTGATTCTTTTGTTAGGCGTGTCTAACCAAACCCTACTTATGCCCAAATCTAAAGACTCGAGATACTTATTACGGGTTTGGAAGCACGCCCTTAAGAATAGTTTTAAAGTTTTATGCTTAATAAATAACCTGAAACAGAATCGCAAGTATAGATACGGCGAATTGCTTCTGCTAAAAACGGAGCGATAGCGACTTACTTGATTTTTTGGATTGGATCCAAATCGTAGCAAGTGTATTTGCAAAGAATCTTAAAACAGCTCCAATGAAATGTTTGAACAAAGATATTCGTAACTAAGCTAGAAATATTTCTAATGAATTAAGCTAGAAGTTGGAAATTGCCTTTAGGCATCTGCCACATGGCTAGTTGAATATCTTAACTGTTTAATAAGACTGTTGTAATCGCTTTTGTGTGCGGCATACTGAGCATCAGCAGCAGGCATTTTTTTAGGTGTATTTGGAAACGAAACATTTGCATTTGAACGAAATCTGTTTTCAACAACAGTATTTTCTAAAGCTGAAATTCTTGATTCTAACTGAGAAATTTTTTGCGATAAATCTTGTGCTTGTTTTG
Source organism: bacterium (assembly GCA_038146805.1). Taxonomy (GTDB): domain Bacteria; phylum Cyanobacteriota; class Vampirovibrionia; order LMEP-6097; family LMEP-6097; genus CAIYXB01. Next base: position 18,532 of record JAYQSH010000008.1, read on the forward strand.
TATTAGGATCTATTTTATCGTTATCAAGAGTAACAAAAGATCTTTTATTCGATCTAGTTTTTGTATTGTCATTAAGGTCAATGCCAGACTTAGCTTGAAAAGCGTTACGATGGTAGCTTAAAGATTGTGCTTGATTTTGTCCAAGCCTTGGTTTTCTTTCACCTACTGTTTGAAAAACAGCATCTACAATATCATCTTGTTGGGTTTTTAAATGTAAATTTAAATGAGCAGTTTGACCAGGATGTAAACGTGACCTTCTTGAAAGAGGCCCACCAGTTTGTGTATAGGGCCTTGCTAGAAAATTTGAATGGTTGGGGATACCATTGAACATCTATATAAATATAAATTTTCAAAGTTAAGGCTTGGTTAACAATTAAAGTTTAAAAAGTCACCAATACTTCAAGTTAAAAATTTCTTAGACAAAAACCCTCCCCCAAATGATATAGTTACTAATCCAAGTCAATCAATGAGATAAATACATTGAAAACACTTATTAAATAGTTTTAATCACTTAAAACGAGTACTACTAAAAAAACATGCTTAAAGATCAAGAAATTTTAACTGAAAACACCCAATTTGTTGACAACGAAAAAGATAATTTACACAAAAAAGAAAATAAAGAAAAATACAATATAACTTGGCAAAACTGTCTTGCATATTTATCAAAAAAATTAAAAAGCATAGTTATGCAAACTTGGATTTCCAAAATATCTTTAATTGAACTTAAAGAAGATATAGCTGTTTTACAAGTTAAAAACGAATTTACAAAGAACTTTATCATTCAAAGTCACATCAAAGTTATACAAGAAGCCCTAAAAGAAGCTACTGGATGTTCTTATGCAATCAAAATTGAAGTTGATGAAATGCAAGTGCGCGAAATAAAAATTGACGAAATCGAAGCACCAAGACAAAACACTTTGTCTGATATTAAAGACAATAGTCAATTAATAAAAGACAAATCACGCATTAATTACAATATAGATTTATCTAAAACCTATCAAGGTAGCTTTAATCAAAATACTTTATTATTTGCAAGAACAATTTTACAAGACACAAGTGGAATCTATAAATCATTATTTATACAATCTGCAAGTGGACTTGGAAAAAGTCATAGTTTACATATGATTGCAAATGAATTTAGAAAATTCAACAACAGCGCAAAAATTAAATATATTAACTCTGAAAGTTTTATCAATGAATTAATTATGGCAATTCAAAAAAATAACACAGAATCATTTCGACAAAAATATAGAAAATTAGATTTACTATTATTTGATGATTTTCATTTTTTAGAAAATAAAGCCAAATGTCAAGAAGAATTCATACATACTTTTGAGAATATTGTTGCAAATAACGGCAAAGTAATTATCGCCTCTACAAAAAAATTATTAGATATAAGCAAATTAAATAAGAAGTTAATGTCATTACTTAGAAATAGTTTGACAACAGAGATTCTCGAACCTAACGAGTATGATCAAGAAAAGCTCGTGGACTTTAAACTGCAAGAACTAAAAATTAATTTAAGCGAAACACACAAAAAAGTTATCAACAGTATAAAAAGTAATTGCATTAGAGAAATTGAAGGCAACATCATGCAATTAAACGCTTTAAGACAATATAGCTCTACTGATTCCGAAGCATTTGCAAAAGCATTTGAATGTAATTTTTCACCAGTTTCGAGAGGTTTATCTATAAATAAAATCATTGAAGAAACCGCAAATTATTTTTTTATAAGTGAGGAAGATTTAATAGGTAAAAAAAGAAAAGAAGAATTCACTAAGGCAAGACATATTGCAATATATATTGCGCACAACAAACTTGGCTTAAGCTACAAAAAAATAGGTGAACATTTTTCAAATCGTAAACACTCATCAATCATTCACTCTATAAAAACAATCGAAGATCAGCTAGCTTCAAAACTACCAAGTGCCAAATTCACTTTTAATGCCATTGCTGAGATCGAAAGAAAATCAAGATAAAAACATTTTATGGCAAATAAAACACTTAAATTAAAGAAAAAGCCAATAATCATGGCAAAATTTAATTATGTCAACAACAGCACAAACTTATACCAAAGAAAACCCTTTTAGCGCAGATTTAATACTAAACAAAAAACTGAACAAAGAAGGTTCTCAAAAAGACACTAGACATTTTGAAATTTCACTAGCAGGAAGCGATATTAGCTATTTGCCAGGTGATGCGCTTTATGTATTTGCTGAAAATGAAGATAGCTTAGTTAACGAATTACTAGATTTAATTACTTTAAAACAAACTCATGAAAGTGAATTTGTTAGATTTAAAACAGAAGTAAATATCACACGCGCCTCTTCAAAATTATTTTCTCTTATTAATTCAAAACTAGACCCAGATAAACAATTAGATAGCAAAGAAATGATGGAGCGTTTTAATGGTTACAACCTTGTCAACATTTTAAAAGAATTAAAACAAGAAATCACTTTAGAAATTGATAGCGATGAATTAGCTCAAAACTCATCTAAATTAATGCCGCGAGCATATTCAATAGCATCTTCACTCAAAGCACACCCTAAAGAAGTGCACCTTTGTATTGCAAGAGTAGAAGAAGAAATAAACTCACAAAAAGTGCTTGGGGTTTGTTCTAATTTCTTAAGTGACAGAGTAGAGTTAAATGCAAAAAATGTCAGAGTTTATGTTCACGAAAATAACCGCTTTAGGCTTCCAGAAAACAAAGAAACTGACATAATCATGATCGGACCGGGTACAGGCATTGCGCCGTTTAGAGCTTTTATAGAAGAGAGAAATATTGACCGTGACAACGAAGAAAAAGTTGGTAAAGATTGGTTATTTTTTGGCGACCAAAGAAAAGATTTTGATTATATTTATGGAGAAGAACTTGATCAGTATCAAGAAAAATATGGTTTGCAAATAACCACAGCTTTTTCTCGAGATCAAGAAGAAAAAGTTTATGTGCAACATAAAATGCAAGAACATAAAGACGAGATTTTTAGCATGCTTGAAAAGGGAGCTCATTTTTATGTTTGTGGCGACGCAAAGCGCATGGCAAAAGACGTTGACACTTGTCTTAGAGAAATTATTACAGCAAATAATAAAGATGCTGATGCATATATGAAAGAACTAAAAGACTCAGGTAGATATCAACGAGATATATATTAAAAATGAGCATTTATTTTTCAGCACTTGGAGTTGTAATAGGCACAATTTTCTTTGCTTTAAGTGGCTTTAAAATTTTAGTACCTGCATTTTTTTGTTTAGTAATTTCAACCTTAGCTTTTACGAGTCTTAGAAAATACCACAAACAAATAATTAGTTTGTTAACAAGTTTTCTGTTGATGTTTTTTTGCTACACAGCTCAAGAAGAATATTTTCACTATTTTGCCTCAAAAAAAATTAAAGCAGATCAAGTTTTTCAAGTTATAGAAATTAAAGAAGCTAAATTCTTTAGCCAAAAAATAATATTGAAAGCCGTTGCCGCAAATCCTTTGGCTGAATTTACAAGTCCCTATTTCACATGGAATAACTCAAATATTTTAAAACTCAATATAAAAGATCGTATAAAGTTTAAAGAAAAAGTAGAATTCCAAGAATTAAAAAACAATTATTTAAGACACAAAAAAATCTTTCAAAAAATCACCAATAAAGATTTTACATATTTAGAAAATAAAAAAACATTTATTACAAAAGCTCAAGAAAGTCTAAAAAAATATTACCGCAGTAGCCTAAACAAAGAAAACGCTGAATTAGCTATTGCACTAATACTAGGAAACAAGAACGCTCAGGTAAATCAAACGACCATAAACCAAATACGTAATTTAGGACTTGGACATTTTTTTTCAGCATCAGGGTTTCACTTGGTGATTTTACTTTTAATCATTCACTGGTTAGTTCGATCTAAAAAATATAAAATTCCAATTTCAATTTTACTAAGCATATTTTATATGTGCCTTGTTGATTTCAGCCCTTCTATTACTAGAGCAGGAATAATGGCAATTTGTTTTTTACTCTTTCAATACACAAGCAGAAAAATCATAGGACATCAATTATTGGTAATACTTGCGGCGATAATGCTCATAATAAATCCCTTTACAGCTTTTGACATAGGCTTTCAATTTAGTTACTTAGCCACACTTGCAATTTTATTGTTTTATAAAGACTTAGAAACAAAATTATTAGCTTTTCTAAAAATAAAATGGCTTAGGGAATTACTCGCAGTTAGCCTGAGTGTACAAATTTTGCTATATCCATTGGTGCTCTATTACTTTTCAAAATTACAAATTTGGACAGTACTTGCAAATATTGTTTTTTCACCATTACTAAGTTTGATTACAATTTTATCTTTTACACTAATGAGTTTTTTAATTAATCCACTACTTTCTTTGTTTTTATATCTAAGTAAAATATTTAACTACTTACCTTTTATAAAACAGGAAATTGATCTAGATTTAACAAGCCTAATATTAATGTGGATAAGCTCAATTACTCTCTATATGCTTATTTGCAAACAAGAAAAACTCAGCGAAGAAAACCTTTTCTTAAAAGCTTTAAAAAACAAAAAAATCCAACTTGCACTTTTTGCTTCTAGCGTAGTTTTATTACTTGCAACAAATGTTAAGCCAATGAACCTAGAAAAATTACAAATCAAAAACGGCAAAATTGTAAACAAAAAATACGCACAGCATTTTAAAGTCAAAAAGGATTTTCATTATTTTTCACTAAAGACACAAAAAGCATTAATCATCAATAATTTAACAGATCTAAATACTATAAAAAATGATATTGAAGAAATAGATTTTTTATTTATTCCAAATCTAAAAAATGATTTTGTAGAACTAAAACATCTTACAAAGCTTTTGAATCCAGATATAACAGTCATTTCAACAAAAAGTAAAAGCCAGAAAGTAAAAGAGCAAATTCAAGAAATTGGTAAAATTTCAAACTTGATTTACAAAAATGGCAAGATATTTATAAGCCGTGATAAATTTTGGAAAATCACAAATTAAAGATTCACTGAATAACAAAGTTTTAGACAAAAGCAATTATCGAGATTTGTTAACAGTGCCTAAGCTATTTAGCCTAGTAAGATAAATTTGCTTTTCAATAAATTTGGAAATTAAAATAGTAAATTTAGACGATAGAGCTTGATGTCACTAGATAGATCATGCTAGTCAAAGCTACTAAAATAAGGAATAATATTAATTAAGTGTCAAAATCTTATTCAATAGTTTTTTTAATAGTAATATTTTTGAGTTTCACAAACGCTCAAGCTGTAAGTTTGCTTGAAAAAGGTGGAGTTAGACCAAGTTCACTTTTACAAAATCCACAAAGTTTTTTTGAAGCTTTTCAAGCGCGCAAAATTGGCGATGTTGTAACGGTAAGAATAATGGAAAATATTGATGCTATAAAACAATCAGAAATCATTGTCGATAATGATACAGATTCTAAAGCAAATCTGAGTTTTCAAATGGCAATGACCACAACGAGCACACTTGATCCAACAACAAATGATATTGCAAATATGGTAACAAGTTTTAGACTACCATCAGATTATGGTAAAAGAAACAACAGAGAAATCAGTGTCAATAACCGTGAAGAATTTTTCACTTTGGTCAGTTGTTTAGTTGTTGAAATAGACCCAGAAAGCGGCAATATGATAGTTGAGGGTTCACGACAAATTTTAATGGAAGGACAAAGCAAAAATCTCTATGTTAGAGGTGTCGTATTTCCAAAAGATCTTGATTCAAACGGAGAAATACCTAGTTACAAGTTAGCCAATGCACAGATACAAATTATCGGTAGTGGAGCACTGACCAAAGACAGAGATGGTGGCTTCTTATTAAAAATATTTAGAAAGATATTTTAGTATTGTGAGCAATAGCTAAAAACCCTGATTGAAATTTTAGTCAGATAAACCTATCATTTTATTCATGTCTTTGCCACCACGATTAAATTTTCTTGTTGAAAACAGGCGTTTATCTGAGCTCATACAAGAAAATGACTTAAGTGAAGACTCAATTAAATTACAAATTAATGACGATGAAATTAACTTAGAATTACAAGAAACCCCAATAGGAAAATTGCTAAGCCGCAAAGCAATAGAAACATTACATAAAATTTCACCAAAGGAAGAAAAACAAATAGACCTTGGCGAAGCTGGAAAAAAATTACTAGAGAGTATAAAAAATAGAATTGTAAAATTTATTGATGCATTAATAACTGAAGCCACTACAGAAAAATTTCAATTAAAAGAAGGATATATTGAAAAAAAACAAATTCAAGAAGATGACTCAAAAGAAACAAAAACAAGATACACGATCGTATATTTAGACCAGATGATTGAAATAGATTTTAAGGATGAAGATTTAGAAAACAAAGATGCTTATGAAGTCTTTATTGGCAATCGGAAAGAAGACAAGTTTCGTGAATATGAGGGACCTTTTATCATTCAAAAAAAAGATGAAGCATCTACTTAGCTGCTATCAAAAAATTTAAAGAACAAGGCTTTTAACTGCCAAACAAGACTTTAGTTTAGCCGTTGTAAATAACGCCTTTGAGAAGCGAGAGTATCGCATTACCCAAATTTGTCAGCAGTGGTTAATGATCAATACCTTTGATTAACGGAACAAAATTATCTAGTGGTTCTTTTTGTTTTTTTCTCTGTAAAACTCTTGCCAAGTATGATTTTGCAAATAATCAAGATCTTTTTTTATAGCCTCAACCCATAAATATTTTCCATCTTGGCTTGCTTCTAATTCATTAGCATAAAAAGCTTTCACTTTTATACCAACAAAATCTATGGCATCTTCAATGTTATAGCTCGAATTGTCATATAAAACCCTTGCTCCATATAAAGGCGGATATTTATCACAATTAACACAAGGGATATATGGATGAATATTTTTGTTACCTGTAAATTTCTTAAAACTATTTTTAATTGCACCTTGATAAAAAGCTTTTGTAAAATACATAAAAGTATTTGCTTCAGTGTGATGTACGTTGTTTCTATGACTTGGATAACGGCTAAAATCCATATTATAAATTGCCTTACAATCTTCTATAGAGCGTACTTCATCAAAATATTTCATTAAATTAGCACTCTCTAAAATATCACGTGCATAAGTTGCTCTATTATGGGTATAAATCATCAATTTAAAACCAAGTTTTTTTGCATACTCTAAAAGTTCAAAAGTACCCGGACGCACTATATAATCTTGCCCAATCTTAGACTCCTGAATATTAAAACCTAGTCCTTGAGCTAATTTCAGAGCAGGTCTATCTAACTTATCAGATTCAATCAAAGTTTCATCTAAATCAAAAGCAATTTTACCTTCATAAGCAAAAGCATTTAAATTTAGCAAAAGCAATAAAACTAAAACTATTTTCTTTTTCATAGAGCAACAATATTTACAAGCTTATTTGGCACCACAATTATTTTTTTTATTTCAAGACCCTCTAATTTTTTTTGTATTTTTTCATTTGCCAAAGCTATTTTTTCTAATTCTTCTTTGCTAGTATCTTTAGCGACTTCAACTAAATCAACTTTTTTTCCTTTAAGCTGTAAAACTAAATTAAAACTTGATGACTCAGTAAGTTCTTCATTAAAATCAGGGTAACTTTGTAAATGCACCGAGTCTTTGCTTATATCAAAATCACTGGTTTTTAAAACAAATGATGTCCAAAGCTCCTCAGCTAAATGAGGTACAAAAGGAGCAATGATTTTTATAAAGTTAAAAAGCATAAAGGCAAGAACATCTTTATCCTGCTGAGAATAACTTAGATTTTTTTCTTGTTTTTCATTTTGATATTTGTACATTGCATTTATAAACTCAGACATTCTAGAAATAGCTGTATTAAAGCCATTGTTTTCTGGTTTTAAATCATGAATAATTGCTTTTAAAGATAAATTATAAACTTTAAGAATTTCAGCATTATGAGTCTCTAATTGTGATTTTTCAAATTTTAAATTTGCAACCTTATTGTATTCTTGTGATTTTAAAATATCTTCAAGAGCAAAAAACAATCTCCAAATTCTATTGATAAAACGATACTGACCTTGAGCACCTTCATCAACCCATTCAACTTCAGATTCACAAGGCGCAGCAAACAAAATAAATAAACGAGCCGCATCTGCACCAAATTCACGGAAAAAATCGTCAGTACCAACAACATTTCCTTTTGATTTAGACATTTTTGTAATCTTGCCTTCTTTTTCAGAATACTTGACAACCATTCCTTGAGAAAGCAAACGATCAAAAGGCTCATCAAAACTCAGCATGCCACAATCTCTAAGGGCTTTTGTAAAAAATCTTGCATAAAGCAAATGCAAAATTGCATGCTCAACACCACCCACATATTGATCTACAGCAAAAACATTTTCTTTACTAAAAGGTTTTTCTAAATTAAAAGCATCAGGATATCTTAAAAAATACCAAGAAGAACAAATAAAAGTATCCATAGTATCAGTAATACGTCGGGCTTTTCTTCCGTCTTTTAAAGTAACATTAAACCACTCTGGAGAATTTTCTAAGACCGAGCCACCAGCTTGTTTTGCTTTTGCAAAATCTATATCAATTGGTAATTCAATTGGCAAATTACTGTATTCCTCTTTAATAATTTCTCTAGATCCATCTGCATTTTCAAGCTCTAGTAATGGAATAGGACAACCCCAATACCTTTGTCTAGAAATCAACCAATCACGCAAGCGATACTTGGTGACAAAACGTGCAAAATTATTTTCCAGACCAAATTGAGTAATATTTTTTATAGCAACAGTATTTTCTAAATCATTAAAATTATCACTATTTACCAAAAATCCTTGCTCACAATAAGCTTCTTTCCATTGATTTGGATCTTCTAGTTTTTCTTTTTCTTTTGCAATAACTTGTTTAATTGGCAAAGAAAAAGTTTTTGCAAACTCAAAATCTCTTTGATCATGAGCTGGCACAGCCATAACAGCACCAGTACCATAATCAACCAAAGCATAATCAGCAATCCAAATAGGGATTTTTTCGTTTGTATAAGGATTCAAACAATAAGCACCTATTTCAGTACCAGTTTTTAAACGACCTTCGGCTGTTCTTTCAATCTCTGTTTTTTTAGAAGATTCTAAAATATAATTTTTTACATCATCCAATTTTTCCGGCGCACAAAGTTCATTAACTAATTTATGTTCAGGAGCAAGCACCATATAAGTAACACCGTAAACAGTGTCAGGTCTTGTCGTATAAACTGTTATAGAGCGACCCGTCTGCTTAGCATCTTTATCTAAAATCGGAAAATCAATTTCGGAACCAGTTGACTTACCAATCCAATTTCTTTGCATGATTTTTACACTCTCAGGCCAGTGCTCTAGTTTATCCAAATCATTTAAAAGCTCTTCAGCATAAGCAGTGATTTTTAAAAACCATTGCTTCATCATTTTTTTTAGAACTGGACTTTGAGTATGACGCCAGCACATACCATTTTCAACTTGTTCATTAGCAAGTACAGTATTACACTCATTACACCAATTAACAGGTGCTTCTTTTTGATAAGCTAAACCCTTTTCATAGAGCTTCAAAAATAAATATTGGGTCCATTTGTAATATTCTTTATTACAAGAAACCACTTCGCGAGACCAATCATAACTAGTACCCATTTTTTTGAGTTGTTGATCTCTCATATAAGCTATATTTTGCTGAGTCCAAGTATTAGGGTGGACATCTCGTTCAATTGCTGCATTTTCAGCAGGTAAACCAAAAGCATCAAAACCCATAGGATTTAAAACATTAAAACCTTGCATTCTTTTATAGCGTGAAATTAAATCAGAAATTGTATAAACTCGCATATGCCCCATATGCAAGTTTCCTGATGGGTATGGAAACATTACTAGTGAATAATAATTTTTTTTATCAGCACTAGCCTGATATTTATAAAGATCAGCCTCTTGCCAAGCACTTTGCCATTTTTCTTCAATTTCAGAGGCTTTATATTCTTTTGTATCTAAATTTGCAGACATTTACAAGTCATTATAAACCATGAAAAACAAAGTTTATCACTGACCACTTAAAAAACTTGAGTAACCGTTTCAATAATTTCAGGTAATTCAGATACCAAAGCTCTCTCTACACCCATTTTCATAGTCATCATAGAACTTGGACAAGTACCACAAGCACCGACCATTCGCAGTCTTGCATCTTTGCCGACCAAATCCACAAATTCGATATTACCACCATCAGCAACCAAAGCTGGTCTAATTTTATTTAAAACAATTTCAATTTTTGCTCTTGTATCGTCATTATCAAAATTCAACTCATCTTCAGCAGGTTTATTTTTCTCTGACCAAGTACTCATGAAATCTAAAGAATCTTTGATAATTTCTTTGATTTCCAAATGTATATCCTTCCAATTAATATGTTCTTCTTTATCTATAGTCACAAAATTTGACATTATAAAAACTTTTTTTATACCTTCAATTGCAAATAATTTAATGGCTAATTGGTTATCAATTTCAGTCGCTTCATTAAGATTCAAATAACTTAGTGAATTTGAATATGGATAGATAGTTTGACTACAAATAAACTTTAAAGAATTAGGATTGGGAGTATATTCAGCTCTAACGGTTAGATCAGCAAGATTCATAAAATAGATTTTAACATTTTTAATAAAATAAACACCTATAATAAAGAAAAATGAACTTAAGCTCAATATTAATTTATAGTTTTTTGTTTTTAAACATCGCTTTATTCTTAATGTTTTTGTACTTAGAATTTAATCATCGTGAATTAAATCAAAATCTTGTAAAAGAAGCAAATAAAAAAATTAAAGCCGCAGAAAGTTTAGAGCCAAATTTATCAATTTTAGAAGCTCATAAAATAATGACAAACACCTTAAAGAGCAGTTATAAAAACAAAAAATTAACAGCCGCTAAAATGCTCAAAGATATAGCAAAAAATTTAAAGAACGAAAAAGAATTTTGGTTTTACCATCGTATGCGTAACAAAATCGCACATGAAAACAACTACAAAATCAATAAACAAGATGCAAAAAAAGCAATTAAAGTCTTTCAAGAAGCACTAAAAACAGTTTCTATCTAATATTCAGGAAATCTTTCATCAGGTAATTCTCCAGAATCACCAAAATTTTCATCATCTTGAAACTCGTTATATTCAACAAAAGTATTACCTTCTTCATCTTGGTATTCATCATCTTTTGTTTCACTTAAATCTTCCAAAAAATCATCTTCTTGAGCCCAGTCATCACCATTGGCAAAGTCATTTGCACCAAGCTCATCACTATCAGTTAGATCCACAGGATCAAATTCTTCTTGAGTTTTTTTATTCTTTGTAGATTTTTCTTCTTTTGCTTCAGGTAAAGGTGATTCAATTTCACCAAACAATGCATCCAAATCATCTTCAATATCTAAATCAGCGAAGTCTTCAAAATTATCTTCGAGCTCCATTAACTCTTCGTCAGAGGGTTCTAAATTAAAATCTTGTGGTTTTGTTTTATTTTTAGGCATATGGCTTTCCTCACCAATTTCAGTTACATTACCCAAATCTAATTCATGATTTTCATCATTAACTTCCTCTTCGATTTCCTCTAGCTCAAGGTTAGGACTTAGTTCTAACAATAAAGGTTCGTCAGGAAGTATAGATATTTTATGCCCCAAAAACTGTTCAAATGTAGCCTTTATTTTATCTAATTGTACCGAAAAACTTGAATTTAATTTACCCCCTTGAGTTTCAATAACACAAGAACCGGGGTCCACCTCGTCATCATACATATATACTAGTCTAATTGATTTATCTAATATATTTGCGAGCAATTCCTCTAAAACACTTTGTTTTTCTTTATCTGCAGAATTGAGAATTAGCTTCATAACTCCCTTCGAATCCAGTAATTTATTGATTGAATGTAAGACTTGTTGTTCAAGTAAGTTGTCGTTCACATGCACTTCATACTTTAGAATTTGCTTGGCAACATCAAAAGCAATACATGCCAAATTATCTTTTACCAATTTAGCAATTTCATGTTTTTCTTTATTGAGATTTCTAAACATCTCAACAACCTCGTTTACGTATGGCTGTACTTCATTAATTGCATTTTTTAAAGCATCATATTTTAATTGTTCAAGTTCATTTTGTTGTTTGATTTTTTCTTGCTCAAAAGCTTGTTGCTCTTGTTCTAGTAATTTTTTTTGTTCATCAATTTCTAAATTTGCATCTTCAATTATTGATTTCACTTTTGCTTGAGCATCTTCTCTAAGTTCTTCTAAAACCTTTTCTTGTTCTTGTCTTTTTTCATCAAGTTCCTGATTGAGCTCTGCAAGAAGCTCTTGCTTACGATGTTCTAAAAAAGCTTGTGCTTGTTTCTCTAAGTCTTCCTTCGGGATCTTGCTTTTAACTAAATCTAATTGTGATAATTTTTGACTTAAAATTCCCTCTATGTCTTGTTCGTTAATAATACCTTGATCAAGATTTTTTTCAACCTCATTACTAATAAAACTCAATATCTGATCTGGCAAAGTTAGATTTTTGGCAGTTTTCTTGGCCAAAACATTTTTCTTTGCTTCATTTTTTTTACTTTTGTTTGCCTTAATTAACATTTAACCTAATTCGAGACTTCTAATACTACTTCATCGACAATTTTTGAAATAGCATTACTCAAATTTGGTCTAAATCTTCTTTTTCCTAGTTTATATTCTAAAAATTCACGTATTTTAGGTCTTTCTGTGACCAAATACCTATTACTTGCTTCTATCTTTGATTCTTTTTTGACTGAATTAATCATCTGTGCAAATTCTGGCCAAGAAGCCGCAAAATACTCCCAATCTTCTTGCGATAAAGTTTCTTCAATACTTAAATCAACATCACTAATTTTTTGTACCAAAGGCAAAGGCAATTGTTCAAAAATAGCTCTTTGAGTATCTGGTGGCAAAGACCTTAGAATGAGAGCGAGTGATTTTAATTTTCTAGATACTTGCATTTTTTATATAACTTTTATTCATCATCCAGCCAAACTTGGATTTTTTTAGCTAAAGCATCTGGCTTAGAATTTGCTACGTTTTGAAAATTATTTAAAAGAGTTTCAAACTCTACATTATCATCAGCGGTGTTTTGTGTTATTTGTTCAGGCTCAGAATCACTTGCCGCAGGCGCTGCTGAATTTTGTGCCATCATTTCTCTCAAAAGTTCTTCTTGCTGTTTTAATGAATCTGTTTCACCGTAATCACTAGAGTAGTCATCAGACATTTCATAATCTTCATCATTTAAAACTTCTTCAAAATCGTTTCCTAAGTCTGGATCTATTTCAGTTTCATAACTTTTATTTGCGGCTGCACCCAAGAAATTCAAACCAACTATTGCAAGTAACAACAATGCAAAACCAATACCAATAATAATTAAAACCTTTGACAAAAAGCCCCAAGAACCACCCTTAAACGCAGATTGTACACTTGCTACAATTGATTTCTTTTCTGGTTCTAAAGACTGTACTGCAAGCTGTGCTTCATCAGCATGCATATCTACAACAGTGATTTTGACACTATCAACAGTTGCTTCAGGACCAATAACAGCGGCAACACTTTCTCTTAATTGTTGCAATGAGATCATCGCTGGAACGCTTTTATCAACGGCAAGAGCAACACTTACATCCGTGATACGACCCGGTAAATAAGTTACACTTTTTTGCTCAAAGCTTGGCAAATGAGTTTCGTTAGTATTTGATGAATTATATTTTTTACCCTGAGTATTTCCCGGACCAACTTTATTGGCAGCGGCACCAGAATCTAAAACTTCACTTGAAGTTTGCTTCGAGCCAACAGCACCTTCAGAATAAATAGTTTGGTTTTGTTGCACTTTTTCTCTACTAATAGAAACAGAGACGCTTGCTTGATAATCACCACTACCAATTACAACATCTAAATATTTAGCAACTCTTTTTTCGATAATTTTATTGATCTTTTCAACCTCATCAATAAAATCATCATTAGCACTTTCTTCATCTTCTTTAAAAGTGTTATAGCTATGCCCTTGAGTATCAACGATAGAAATTTTTTCTTTATCTAGATTTGGTACATAACCACGTAAAACATTAACAATACTTTTTGCTTGTGCTTTTGAAAGTTCTTCACCTTCGTTATCAAGTTCTATTTGTACAGTTGCTGTTGTTGCAGATTGCATTTCGGTAAAAAGCTGTTGTTCAGGAATATTGACACGCACTGTTGCAGAGCGTACCCCATCCATACGGCTAATAATTCGAGACAAGTCACCATTGATTGCTCTTTGAAGTTTTATACGTTTATCATAATCACTTGCAGCCCAGTCGTTTGAATCAAATAAACCATAGTCATCATCTTCTAAAAGATTAGTTCTTGATAAAGCTAAGTACGAAGTTTCTACAGCATTTTCAAAAACTTCAACAACATATTGACCTGGTCTTTCACCATTATTTACTTTGGCTTCAATATTTACCGATTTGAGCTTTGCAACAATTTCAAAAGCTCTTGATTGATCAATCTCTCTTACTAAAGGCACAAGTTTGCCTTTGTTTTCATCTTTTTGAGATGAATTGAAAAACAAAAAAGTACCAAGAATTACAATTACAGCAACAACGCCAATTGCAATCATTCTTTTTTGTTGATCATTCCAGATAGATTGAAAAAAATTTTCAGGTGCATTTTGATTGCCATCAAAATTGCCCATATCCATTTGGTTATCTTCTGTGGTAATTTCTCCCGACATAAATAAGTTTGAATACCTAATTTTTTTATTCCCAATAAAGGGACCTAGTACAGTAAGAAAATACTAGTTATTTTTACCTAATTTATACCTGTAAACTTGTTAATTTATCAAAAGCACCAATAACTTTTTGACTAACTGAAGTGATTAATTTAAAAGCTACTTCAGATTTACCAAGAGCAATCATGACTTCGTGAATATCAACGTTTCCAGTTTGTACGGCTTCAATACTCAACTTTTCTGGCTGTGCCATTGTATCGTTTGCTCTGTTTAATAAAACTCCTATGGTCTCACCAAAACTTTTTCCGCCTGCGCCTTCAGTTTTTGTAACATGTCCTTCAAGACCATTGTGTGCTGGGTTAGTTGGTAATCCGGGAATTTTACCGTAAGATGGCATAGTTTGTATCTGTAGTTGTGAACCAAAATCCATGCTTTATATAACTAAATAGAAGTTAATATTCAGTTAAGAGGATAAGCAAAAGAAGCAACGAAAATTAAAAATAGTTAATAACTGCCTATTGGTGTTTGATTCTTTTGTTAATTTACTTATGCCCAAAGCAAACTTATTAATGGAACGCCCCCAAATTGCTTAATGGAGACCAAGGCGGTCTTATTTTGTGGCAAGATGGCTTGAGACATGGCCCAAAAAAATTATTAAGATTTGGCGTAACTATTGATGCTTCAAGAGCAGTATTTTATTTGCTTGATATAATTTCGTTGTTAATGCAAATTTGCCTTAAAAATTTGCAAAAAGGAGAAATTTTAAGATGGCAGAAATTGAAACGTTAGGATTAGCAATCGGTGCAGGTATTGCAGCAATTGGAGTTACAGGTCCAGCTTTAGGGGTAGGTAATATTGCTGGAAAAATGCTTGAAGGTGCTTCAAGACAACCTGAGCACACTGGAAGCCTATTTACAAATGCAATTATTTTTGCAGGTATGGCTGAGGCACTTGGAATTCTTGCTTGGTTAGTATCGTTCCTTATTTTAGGTAAGATCGGTTAATTTTAAAAGGAATAAAGTTTGATTGAGCTAGATTTTACATTTGTTGTATTTGTTTTTAGTTTTATTGCATTTGTATTTGCAATGAAATTTGTGTTTTTTGACCCAGTCAAAAACGTTATAAAGAAAAGAGAAGCATTTATTGACAATGCACTTGAAGAATCAAAAAAAGCACTTGATAAAATCGGCTCAGCAAACGCACTTGAAAATCCTTTGGAAATTTTAAGATCAGCAAAAATCAAAGCAACCGAAATCACTTCTATAGCTATTACTGAAGCAAATCAAGAAAAAGAAGTAGTTGTTAAAAAAGAAGTAGATGAGCTTAGCTCAAAAAAAGATTTTGAGATTTGTGATCTAGAAAAACAACAAAACGAAATTTTGTCTAACATGGATAAATATGTAAATGAATTAAGCAACGATGCTGTCAATAAGTTGATTGCAGAGCTTAATATTCCAGCAAGAGCTTAAAAGACAAGGCACAAAAACATGGATATTAAAACATTAATTTTAGAAAGTAATTTGATTAATTTCACGATAGTAGCAGTTGCTATTGCATATTTTTTAGTAAAACTTATACCTGATTCAACAAAAAAAAGACAAGCCGAAATACAAAAACAACTTACTGATGCACAAAAAGCAAAAGAAGATGCTGAAGCTAAATTGCAAGAATTAGAAGTTGAAATTGAAGTTGCAAAACTTGAATCAAAAAAGATTATTGAAAGTGCTAACGAAAACGCGGTCTCAATCAAGTCGCAAATTGTAAAAGATGCGCAAATAGAAATTAGCCGACTAAAAGCAAATGCTCAAAGAGAAATTCAAATGAATAAAGATATTGCAATAAACAATATCAAAGATAAACTCAGAGAACTTACGATTAATGCTGTACAAAACTCTCTCAAAGAGAGACAAAGTGAAGTTGACCAATTAATTAAACAAAAAGTAGCCAATGATTTAAAGGAAAAAATAGCTTAAAATGTCAAAAGAAAATTTAATTGCAAAAAAATACGCAGAAGCTTTGTTGGAAATTGATGCTTCAAAAGAAACTCTTACTCAACTAAGTTTAGTTACAGAAGCCTTAAATAATAATGAAAACCTTTACAGCTCTCTTTTAAATCCAAGTATTTCAGAAGAATTAAAAAAGAAAATTATAATCGCAGTCTTCCAAGACAGTATTTCAAATGCAACACTTAATCTATTGTTGTTATGCATTCAAAAAAGAAGAACCAAAATTTTAACACTCATTAAAGACCATTACGAGGCGGCATTTTATGCTAAGAACAATATCAAACTTGCTCTAGTTGAATCAGCAACTGAGATGCAAGAAAATGAATTGAAAACGATAAAAGAAAATCTTGAAAAATTATTCAATACTGAAATTGAACTTGAAGCAAATATAAATGAAGCATTGCTTGCAGGTGTAAAAATCAATGTTGAAAATAAGGTTATTGATTATAGTTTAGATGCAAAAATCAAAAAACTTAATGAGACTCTTAAGTCATGAAAGTCTTTATAGCAAGTGATCACGCTGGCTTTGAACTCAAACAATTTTTACTTGATAATTGTCAGCAAATAGACTTTGTTGATCTTGGTACTGACTCTCAAGATTCAGTTGACTATCCTGACTATGCTCATGCTTTATCGAAGGCAATAAAAGATGATGACGCTAAAGGGATTTTGCTTTGTGGATCAGGTGTAGGTATGTCTATAGCAGCCAACAGACACTCTCACATTAGAGCCGCTCTTGTTCATAACCAAGAAATTGCAAAATTAAGCAAAGAACATAATAACTCTAATGTTTTAGTACTTGGAGCTCGTTTTATAGAGCCAGAAACAGCAAAAGAAATTATTGAGCTTTGGCTTAATACCAATTTTGCTGGTGACAGACACCAAAGACGAGTAGAAAAAATCAATAAATGTTAGTATTGATATTTAAGTAAAGAAGTGAGAAACGTCTTATCAGTATTAGTAGAAAATGAAGCCGGGGTACTCGCCAGAATATCAGGAATGTTCTCTCGCCGAGGTTACAATATTGAAAGTATTACAGTAGGTGCTTCTGAACATCCGGGCTTAAGTCGCATGATTATAGTGACAGACCTTAAAGACGTAGAACAAATACAAAAACAATTACACAAATTAATTAACACTATAAAAGTGACAAACTTGTCAGACCTAGATTTTGTTGAAAGAGACCTAGCATTAATCAAGGTTTCAACAAAAGTAAACAAAAGTGAAATAATTGAAATTGCAAATTTATTTAGAGCAAGAATAGTAAACGTTGCAGATGATGCACTAATTATTGAAGCAGTGGGTGGGGCAGAAAAAATTGACGCCTTAATCCAAATTTTACGTAACTATGGTATCAAGGAAGTAGCAAGGTCTGGTACCATTGCACTCTCTAGAAATAATCAAAAAAAATAACAAAAAACCCCTAATTTTTATAATTTAAAAAAATCTACTCCGCCTTAACCAAAGCTTAAAGCTTAATTGGTTCTTTAATACAGTAAAAGGATTTTAGTATCCAGAAAATAAAGCAAAATATAGGGCAAAAAAAATGGTAGACAAAATAGCAAACACAATATTAGATCAATTAGTAGAAAATACTAAAGATTTAAACTCGAAAAAAAGTGATGAAAAAAGAAAAGCAAACTTAGAAAAAAAACTTACTAACCTATTGAGTGAAAAAGCAAATATTGATCCGGGTGCTATTGAAGCTCTAAGAAATGAAGCAAACGCACTTGGCAAAATGGCTGAGTACACAAATCATTTAGCAAATTTATTAGAAAAAAACAAAAAACAAGTTGAAAAGAAAAAACTTGAAGAAGTTAAAAAAACTTTGATGGAAGAACTTGGAGTCCCAGCAGAGTTTATAGAGCAATTAGCAGTTTTAGTAAAAGCAGGTCCTCAAGCACTTAGAGAAGCATCTGCAGTATATAAAGAAGAGGCAGACAAAAAAAGAGAAGCGGCTGCATTTCTAACACAAGACTTAGAAAGAATTGATAATCAAATCAAACAAGTATCTAACATCAAAGATAACTTAGGCAATCTTTCTAAAACCAAGAACGAATCAATGAAAGATTTCTTAAATAGAAAACTTTACGAAGAAGCGATAAGAGACAACGCTGAACTAGAGTTGAAAGATGCACTAGAGTTAATCGCAGGTAAACAAGGAGCAAATAAAAAGGTTTAAAGGTCGAAAGAAGGAAAACTTATGGGGATTAATCCATCAACAGAATTAGCGTTTTCAGAGTTCAAGATTGAATTTTACCAATCACAAATGACTGGTCTTGAAAATCTAATGGACGAATACGTTTCAATGGATGATGAAAGTGGCTTTGCTAGGGCTGAAATAGCAAAATTAAGAGCGCAAATTAATTTAGTCAGAGCCGCAATGGGTTTTTGGCGAGGGGAATCAAGTTTTTGGCGTCAAGAAATTAATGAAAATAAACTTGCCGTGAAAGAAACCAATAAATTAGCGACAACTTCATAGTAATATGTCAAATCCAACAATTAAATTGGCAAGAGCAATTAGTGATCAAGAATCACTACAGGGAGCAATTGCAGATTTACAAAATAGAATGGATGCTGTACTTTTAGACGAAAGTGCAAACCAAGAGTCTCTAGCCCACCTTCGATTAGAGCTAGGAAAATTAAAAGCTGCACTTGGACAAGCAAGAAATGAAGAAGCCTTTTGGCGCGGGGAATTACTTGCAGAAAAAGATGCACGAAAACAACAAGGCGATATAGCCAGAGCATAAATATTTATAAGAAACATAAACTGGTGCTCTAAACTCCACCTGAATCTTATAAAAGCCTTTAAAACAATGGTATTTTAAGACTTTTTTGATTCATGTAGCGCCACGCTGTAAATACAAAATAAAATTGTCAAAAGTCTTTTATTTATATAGGTTTTTTGAAGATTTATATTTCCAGGTGGAGTTTAGAGCATCAGTTAGTAAGAAACAGTGATTTTATACAAAACTCTTTATTTTCAAAAAAAGATTTAGTTTAACGCAGCTATTTGAGTTTGTACTTGGATTTAGCCTCAAAATTGCATTTTTAGCGAATACTCAATAAGTAATTTCACCTAAAATGTAAATATATAGAAAAATTTAAAGTTTCAGGGCTTGTATTTACGCATTATAATTGTTACAATTCTAATCCAATCCTTTCTTATTTATTAAATTGGGAACGAATTGGCTGCAATCAAAGACTTTATATAAGCAATAAATAATTGGCCTAACAAAAATCTATAGGCAAAGAAATAAAAATAAAGCCCAAAACATTAAAAAGCAGTAAAAATTAATATGAATAAAAATACCTAAGAGTGATTGCAATTAGGTATCAAAAAATGCCCTAGAAAAACTATATATTAAGGAGATGTTAGAGCATATGCCAAGAAAAAAATCAAATGCAGCAACGCAAGATATTTTAGACGATGCAATATCTTATGAAGAATCATTAATGGACGAAGAAGATTCTTCGTTTGGTATTGAATCAGATATCATTTCATCTGCAGCAAGCAGACGTAATAACGATTCAGACAATGATAACGATGAAGATGAAATTGGTTCAGTTTCACCTCTATCTGATGATGCTGTCAAAATTTATTTAAGAGAAATTGGTAGAGTACCTCTTTTGAATGCAAAACAAGAAATTGAACTTGCTAGAGCAATCAAAAAAGGTGATATCAATGCAAAGAGAAAACTTGTACGTCATAATTTACGACTAGTTGTATCTATTGCAAAAAAATATATTAACCGTGGCTTACCATTTTTGGATTTAATTCAAGAAGGTAATTTAGGTTTAATTCGTGCCGCTGAAAAATTCGATCATGAGCGTGGCTATAAGTTTAGTACCTATGCTACTTGGTGGGTTCGTCAGGGTATCACTCGTTCTTTGTCTGATAAATCAAGAACTATTCGTGTACCTGTGCACATGGTAGAAACAATCAACAAATTTAAAAAGATCGCAAGGAAACTTGGTCAAGAATTGAATCGTAGACCAACAGAAGAAGAACTTGCTGAAGTAATGGAAGTTTCTACACAAAAAATCAAAGAAATCGTTGCCGCAATGAGAACTCCAGTTTCACTAGAGTCACCAATCAATAGTGAAGATGATGGAAAATTAGAAGATTTCATTGCTGATCCAAATCAGTCTTTAAAACCAGAAGCAAATGCGACAGAGCAACTACTAGCTGAGGATATCATCAAAGTTTTAGACACTTTGACACAAAAAGAAAAGGCTGTAATTCAATTGAGATTTGGTATAGATTCTGGACAAGAAAGAACTCTAGAAGAAGTTGGCAGAATGCTTCGAATAACTCGTGAGCGTGTGCGTCAACTAGAATTTAGAGCACTAAAAAAACTACGACACCCAGATCGTGCAATCAAATTGAAAGACTACTTAGACCTAGTGACTTCCTAAGAGTTTTACAATGAAACAAAAGCTCAAAACGAGCTTCGTTTAAGAAATAAATCAAAATTAAAACAGCTCCGGTCCAATAGTACAGGAGCTGTTTTTTATTTATAGAGTTTTTTTAATCGATCTAAAGGGCGTGCTTCCAAACCCGTAATAAGTATCTCGAGTCTTTAGATTTGGGCATAAGTAGGGTTTGGTTAGACACGCCTAACAAAAGAATCAAACACCGTCGCTTAGTGAGTTTCACGCAGTGAAACAAGCTAAGCGTAAGGTCGTTTGTGGGACTGATTTCTGACCCCATTTGCTAGTGATTTTAACATTTCACTGTATTTTAAAATTCAAAATGGGGTTTGGAATCAGTCCCCTAATAGAGATTAAGTAGTTTTTAGACCAAAGATTAACTAGCTTTTTTACTATACTTTTTCTTGAATTTATCGATTCTACCAGCAGTATCTACAACCTTATTAGTACCAGCATAAAAAGGGTGACAGCTAGAGCAAATCTCTACTCTAAGTGAGTCTAACGTTGATTCAAGTTGAAATTCTGCACCGCAAATACAAGAAGCGGTAATAATTTGTGTTTCTGGATGAATATCAGTTTTCATAAGACATTAATATTAACATATTAGCCAAGGCTAGATATAGTAGCAAATACTCATTTTTAATTTTTTGTTTATAAAAACCAGGTGCTGTAAACAAATTTTAAAAAAAGGCTTTCAGATGCCAATAAAAGCAAAGTTTAATGCTTGTCAAGGATGACTTAGACGAGTAGCGCAATTAAAGAAATTTGTAAACACAGTAGTTAGCTGTAAATCTTAGGTAATACAGGCTCTTTGATTTTGTCAGCACCAGACAATTGAATTATGCTTTGTTGCTTTTGACATAAAGCCTCATAATCTTGTAACTGTTGATCGAGTTTTTTGTTTAACTCAATGATTTTATGCAACTCATCATATAAAGATTTTAATTCTTTTTCACGCTCACTAAGCTGCCATTCAAGCTTTTGAATTTCAAAACTTTTTTCGTCTAGCTCTTTTTGAATAAGGTTTATTTCTTCTTGATATTTGGTTAAAACATCATCTTGTTTTTCACGAATAAAACTCTGAGTATCCTCATAGCCAATCTGCCATAAAGAATCAAAACCTGTTAAGTCAGTATCAGAATGATCAGGGAAACTAGCCATTAAGGATATTTTAATTTTATATAGTATTTTCGTCAATACTTATGAATTTCTTTTAACAATAAAAGCCGGGAAACTCTAAGACTTAATTGTTAAAATAGTTATACAAAGTTATGAGTTCACAAGATACAAAAGAAAAATCGCAAAAAGCAAAAATCTTAGAAGAAGTTTTTGAAGAATACCAAGATAAGAAAAACTCACTTGCAAGTAGCGCGAACTCATTAGTGAAATCAAAAGATTTTGAAAATCAATTACAAAAAATAGAACAACAACTAACTGCACTTATTGATAGACAAAAAAACGGTGTATCTGCTGAATTTAATGCTCTTATGGATGGCTATGTTAATAAAGCAAATGAAAGCCAAGAATTTAAAGTTAAAGCAAATCATATTGAGTCATTATATGAAGATCTAAATTTGGAGTTTAAAACTGTAAAAGAAGAAAATAAAAAAGTTAAGTACGATCTTGAGGCTGCTAAAGAAGCCCTAAGAATGTCTGAGCTAGATATCAAAAGAATTAAAAAACGAACTAAATCAAAATCGTAATAGTTTTGAAGAACAAATAGCTATTTTAACTGAAGAAAGAGATCGTTTTAGAAATAAGCTCAAAGAAGTTCAAACTCAAAATGACGAAAACATTCAAAGCTACAACACTATCAAGTCAGAGCTTTTAGAGCAAAGATATAAAATGAAACAAATTGATCAAGAAAGAAAGGTTGAAGAAGAATCAAAACAACGCAATCAAAGAGAAACAGAAAAACTCATTGATGAATTAAAAGAAAAACTCGACTTACGTACAAGAGAGGTTGAATATAAAGATGCATTATTAAACCAGCTCATTAAACAGGTTTCTGTAGAGGATAACTTAGAAGCAAAGCTAAATCTTGACTTTCAACAAAATCCTGCAAGACAAAAAACTGAAAATCATATTGCACAAGAAACCCCAAAAGCAAATGTTTTTCAAAAACCTCAAAAAATTGAATATCATCAAAATGCAAACTCTCAGCAAAATCTAGAGGCACAAAACTCTGCGCAAGAACACATTGAAGAAACTCCTGAGCCTAAAAAACCAATGTCTTTAAAAGAACGTATCAAAGAAAAAATCTTAAAACCAACACGAGGTGCTTCATTGTGGGGTCCCTTCAGAAGAAAATAAGTGGGATTTTTAGCTTATCCACCAAAAAAACACAAAACAGATAGTTCAACTATTTTTTTTATTGGTTCAGCCTTAAAGCACTGTAAAATCAACGGTGAAAAAATATCATTATTCGCAAATGGTAATTTTTGTCCTTGTCTTCAACTTACAGAAGGTAAAAATCTTTTTGAATTAGAACTAGATAATGAAGTGCATCAGCTAGAGATTGAAGCTATAGCAAAGAGCCTAGAAAAAAACACACATGAATTTCTAGCTTATAAAGGCAGAAACATAAAAGAAAACTTTACTAATATCTGCATCGATCCGGGTCATGGTGGCTCTCAAAATGGAACACAGTCACCAACAGGTATTAAAGAAAAAACCTTAATTTAGAATTAGCTAAAAACTTAAAAGCAACGCTTCTAAAAAAAGGCTTTAAAGTATTTTTAACAAGAGAAACTGATATTGATTTAAGCTTAGAAGCAAGGGTCAATATAGCAAAAGAACAAAAAGCCGATTTATTTATTTCACTACATCATAATGCCATACCTGATCATCTAGACCCAATAGAGCATCATGGCTTTTCTGTGCATTACTATTTTGAACATAGTTTTAATTTCGCAAAAGAACTTAGTCGTTATATGTCAACAAAATTAAATATGAAAAACAACTCAGCCATTAGACAAAATTTATATCTTTGTCGAGAAAATGATTTTTGCCAGAGTATATTAATTGAAAATGGCTATTTAATTCACCCACTAGAAAGCGAAATCATTACCAGCAAAGAATTTCAAGATGATTTTTGTCAAAATATGGCTGAATTTATATCTAATTGTTCAAAAAATAGTTTTTAATAATTACTCAATAAATTTTTCGCTATAATGTTAATGTTTTTAATAAACATAAAAAATATTAAGAGATTCGTTGCTTTGACAATCTCTTATAAAAAAAAATCACTATGATCAAAGAAAAATATGATGTCATAATTGTCGGAGCAGGAATTGCAGGATTAAATTTAGCAAGGCAATTAGCTGACGCTGGCAAAAAAGTTTTTTTAGCAACAAAAGAAGCTGTAACAGAAGGTTCCTCTAAATATGCTCAAGGTGGCATTGCAGTTGCAAATTTTGA
Organism: bacterium; assembly: GCA_038146805.1. GTDB lineage: Bacteria > Cyanobacteriota > Vampirovibrionia > LMEP-6097 > LMEP-6097 > CAIYXB01. The sequence goes on from JAYQSH010000008.1 coordinate 43,106, forward strand.
AAGAAACCCAGATGCTATTAAAAGTCATATAGCTGATACTTTAAATGTTGCCTGCGGACTTGCTGATGAAAATGTAGTTGAAAATGTAATAAAAAAAGGCTGGAGTGAACTTAAAGAGCTACTAAGTTTAGGTTGTGAATTTGATGCAGACAATAATATTGAAGCTGCACATAGTGACAAAAGAGTTTTTCATAATGGCGATGCTACTGGTAGAGAAATTATTCGAGTCTTACTTGATTGTGTTTCAAGATCACAAAAAGTTGATATCTCTCAAGGAACTGAAACTCTTAGTTTAATAAAAGACCTTGCTGAAAACAAAATCATTGGTGTCAATTTTTCAAATATTGCTGGTGAATGCTATGATATTTTTGCTGATAATATTGTTTTAGCAAGTGGTGGCTATGCAGGACTGTACAAAGAACACACCTGCCCAAGTATACTCACTGGAGATGCAATTGCACTTGCCTATGACGCTGGAGCAAAGATTGAAAATCTAGAATTTGTACAATTTCATCCAACTGTTTTTATCAAAGGTAACTTTTTAATTTCTGAAGCATTGCGTGGTGCTGGAGCAAAACTTTTAAACAACAAAAAAGAAGCTTTTGCTCATAAGTTTCACAAAGATGCCGAGCTTGCCCCAAGAGATATTTTAGTAAAAACAATAAATATCGAAATGAAAAACCAAGCAGATGCATTTGTATACTTAGATGCAACGATGATTGAGAATATAGAAAATAAATTTCCTAATATTTACAAATATTGTTTTGATAATGGTTTTGATATGAAAAAAGATTTAATACCAGTCAGACCAGCGGCACACTATTCTATTGGTGGAATTAAATCAAATTTATCAGGCGAAACTTCAATACAAGGTTTATATGTTTTAGGCGAAGCCGCTTCAAACGGTTTACATGGAGCAAATAGGCTTGCTTCAAACTCTTTACTTGAATGTGTGGTGATGGCTAGGTTTTTATCAAGTGTATTAATTGCAAAACAAACAAATTTCAATTACGCTTCTGATTATGATTACTGCTCTAGTTACGAATTTATTGAAACTTTTCAAGAAAAAGAAAAATACAAAGAAAATTTAGAGGATATTCGAACAGTACTTAGTAAAAATATTGGTATTGAAAGAAGACAAAAAACTTTACAGAGCACTTTAAAATATTTAGAATCATTGCCTAACTACAAAGAAAAAACTGTGGCAATTTTACTGTGCAAATCAGCTTTACAAAGAAAAGAATCAAGAGGATGTCATTTTAGAGTTGATGCACCAAAAACTCTTGCTCAATATAAACACTCAACTATTATTTCCAAAGATAAACAAGTACTAAAAAAAGCGGAGCCAAGTTTAGAGCTAAGCTCTTAATATAGCTTATAATAGAGATCATGACTGAGGTTATCACACGAATTGCACCAAGTCCAACAGGTAATTTACACTTGGGAACGGTACGCACGGCATTGTATAATTTACTTTTTGCAAAAGCACATAATGGTAAATTTTTCTTTAGATTAGAAGATACTGACAAACAAAGAAGCACAAAAGAATTTGAAGAAGAAATTATTAATGGTTTTAAATGGCTTGGTATTTCTTGGGATGCACCTGAAAATTTAGAACATGAAAATGGCATGCTAAGACAATCAAAAAGAGAAGCTAGACACCATGAATTAATTAAAGATTTATTAGAGAAAAAGCTTGCCTATAAATGTTTTGCAAGCCCAGAAGAATTAGATGCATTACGCGCCTCACAAAGAAAAAACAAAGAACCTGAAGGTTATGATAATCGATCAAGAAATTTAACTGCTGCAGAAATAAAGACTTATGAAGAACAAGGATTAAAATATGTAATAAGATTAAACCTTGGCTTAGATAGAGATATCAAATGGGATGATTTAGTTCGTGGACCTATGTCTATTAACACAAAAGACTTAGGCGGTGATCCTGTTATTCAAAAATTTAATGGACAAGTTTTATATAATTTTGCTGTTGTTGTAGATGATAATGATATGCAAGTAAGCCATGTAATACGTGGTGAAGATCACTTAACAAACACAGCAAAACAAATTGCCATATACGAAACACTAAACTTTCCTATTCCAAATTTCGCACACTTACCTTTAATATTTACCAAAGACAAACAAAAACTCTCAAAAAGAAAACATGGTGATATAGCAGGGGTTGATAAATACAAAAAAGAAGGCTATCTAGCTCAAGCACTAAATAACTATTTAGTTGCAACAAGTTATACAGACACACAAAACGCTGAAAGAGAGGTTTATACTCTTGAAGAATTAAAAGAAAGTTTTGCACATCAAGGTATTTCAAAAAGCCCTGCCATTTATGATATTCAAAAACTTAATTGGTTTAACCGAGAATATATAGCAAAGCTAAGCAATGAAGAGGTTTTTGACTTATGCAAAAACTTTTTAACATACCCGCTTGCAGAAAAATTTGCCCCAGAGCAATTAATGCAGTTGCTTGAAGCGATTAGAGGCAACTTAAACAATTTTTCTGAAATAAATAATGAAGTAAATTATTTTTTTGTGATGCCTGAAACAGCAGAGAAGCTCAAAAAATTTCTTGTTGAAGGCAAAAATCTTTTAGAACAATTAGTAAACAATATCGAAGCGGATTTATATGATTTTTCATGTGCACAAGCACTAAAAAACTCTATAAATGAGCTTGGTACCTCTATGGAACTGTCTGGAAAAGCTTTGTTCTTTCCGATTAGAATAGCCTTAAGCGCTAGGTCAGCTGGACCAGATTTAGGCTTAATCATGAAATTTTTAGGCAAAACAGAAGTGCTTACTAGGTTAAAAAAAGCCATAAGCTAAAACACTTTTTATTAAGTTCTAATACAAATAATGTATAAAGATAAAATCATAGTAATACTTTTGATTTAGGCTTTATTTGTTTTTAAAAAGGATTATGATTACTATGGTGAATTTATGAAAACCCTTTATACAGTTTTATTGATATTGATTCTTTTTCCACAAATGGCTTTTACAAAAAGCTATAAATTAAAAGCAACTAATTATTATTCTATGCTTTCAAGTTTAGATACTAGAGTAGTTGAACTAAACGGAGATGACATAAAGTTAAAAGTTTTTGAGCTTGCAAACAAAGAAAAATCTCCCTACCCTATAGGATCAGAATTCGTTGGTAAAATTACAAAAAAGAAAGCTCCTAAAAGATTTTATAGAGATGAATATTGGATGGTACAAATCTCCAAAGTAGTATACCCAGATGGTTCTATAAAAAATGATGATTTAAAATTTAAAATTCACCCAAGACCATTTATCAATTCAGAAAGAATTTTTGTAAGTACAGTTGATGTTGCAGCGTTTACACTTGGAGTTGTTTTTGATGCAACAATAGTTGGCTTACCAGTTTCAAGAGGTGGCTATGGAATTTTGTATAGTAGCTTAGAAGTAAAGCACAGAAAAGAAAATACTTCAAAAACAAAAGCTGCCATAGTTGGTTTTGCAAAAGGTTTAGTTTTTCCAATTCCACAATTACTTGCTAAAGGTAAAGATCTGGAAAAACTTACTTTAGGGTCACATATTTATATAGCTAAAGAAGGTCGCGGCAAAAGTATCGACGCTTATTTAAGAGTTTAAACTTATAATTTCAACTAATTTTTCATAGCTAATATTTGCATGCAAGGCTTGGGCAGGCGCATCGCTAAGTTCTGTCATACCAGGCAGAGTATTGAGCTCTAAAATAAATGGCTCTTTGCTTGCCTTATCAACCAGAAAATCAATACGAGCAAGCCCACTTAAATCAAGTGCCAGATAGGCTTTTAGTGCTAGTTGATGAATCTGCTCTTGTAATTTTTGTCCAAGACTAGCAGGTAAAATAAACTCAGTCATACCTTTTGTATATTTTGCTTCGTAGTCATAAAATTCTTTTTTAGGTCTAAGTTCTAATAAGGGTAAAGAAATAAGATTATGTTCTTTATCAATATAAATATACTCTTGATTTTGCAAATCAAGATTTAATGGATTATTTTCAATATCATAATTAATAATAGAAGCAGTAAGTTCAAAACCTTTTACAAATCTTTCTATTAAATACTCAGAAAGATCAATTGAGTTTTGTGCAACAAAATTTTGCAACTCAATTTTTGAGTTAAATTTTTCAATCCCCACACTGGATCCCTCACAATTAGGTTTTAATATATATTCATTTTCAACCAAATTCTCAAGATTACTATGTGAAGTTAAAATTGGTAATTCATTTGCAAATAAAATCTGTTTAGTCTTCTTTTTGTTCATGCAAATTGCACTTTGCATGACACGAGCACCTGTATAAGGAAGCTCTATCATCTCTAAAAGCCCCTGTAAACAACCATCTTCTCCATATCTACCGTGAGTTGTCAGAAATGCAAGATCATAATTATTAGTTTTATGTTTTTCCACTAATTCAATAATTGAATCTGTGTTTTTGAGATCAAATAATTCTATGTTTTTATAGTTCAATTTTTGAAAAGCGTTAAAAACATTATTACCAGAACGTAAGGCAACTTCTCTTTCATTGGAAAAACCACCAGTTAATATTATGATTTTTTTTTCTGTAAACATTTTTAAGACATTATTTCCATGCCAAGTTTTTCCATCATAGATTTATCTTTGTCTTTTCCTTGTAAAGGAGTTGTTAAAAGCTTTTCACCGGTATGTATACTATTAGCTCCAGCAATAAAACAAAAAGCTTGCAAACTTTCTTTCATCATATTTCTACCAGCAGAAAGTCTAATACGAGTTTTTGGCATAAAAATTCTAGTCGTCGCAATTAAACGCACCAAGTCAATTTCATCAATTGGATCAGCCGCTTCAAGTGGTGTACCTGCAATAGGAACCAAAACATTGATTGGTACGGAAGAAGGTTGAGGATCCATTTTCACTAAAGTTTCAAGCATTGATAACCTATCATCTAACTGCTCACCCATTCCTAAAATACCACCACAACACACTTCTATACCTGCATCTTGCACGTTTTTGATGGTGTCTAATCTATCTTGAAAAGTTCTTGTTGTTATCACTTGAGCGTAAAAATCTTCAGAAGTATCAATATTATGGTTATAACTATGTAAACCAGCTTCTTTAAGCTGCTGTGCTTGTTCTTTGCTTAGCATACCAAGAGTAACGCATGGCTCCATTTGCATTTCTTTTACTTCTTTAACCATATTCAAAACTTGAGTAAATTGCTCATTATTCGGAGCCTCTCTCCAAGCCGCCCCCATACAAAAACGAGTAGAACCATTAGCTTTAGCCTTTCGTGCTTCTTCTAAAACTTTTTCAGTGTCGCTTAGAGGCTCATATTGTAAACCAGTATTATTGCGAGCAGATTGTGAACAATATTTACAGTCTTCAGGGCATGCACCAGTTTTAATACTACTCAAAGTACAAAATTGAACAGAATTTTGATTATTGTTTTCTCTATGAACACTTTGAGCCTGAAAAATTAAATCAGGTAAGGCTAGGTGATAAATCTTTTTTATTTCTTCTTGAAGATTTTGCTTTTGTGTTAGTGTCTGCATGGTTAGTAAGAGTTCCTCTGTTTAATAATGGCACTGTCGCTGAGATAAATGCTCGTCTATTACCTTGAGATTTTATCATACACTCCGCCGATTCGCTATCTATATCAAAATATTTAGAAGCGACCTTCAAAAGCTCTAACTTCATTTCCTCAACGACCGCTGGCGGCATTTGATATCTATCATGCACAACCATAAGCTTCATTCGATTAGCGGCGATATTGCCACTTGCCTGAGCTTCGTCATTATTACCAAATATCCAGTTAATTATATTTTTAATCATTTTTTTTCACCCTACGCAAATATAGCCTTTAATTTTTTCAAGAACCCTACTTTTTTGTTTAAATCCATAAAAGGAACTTTTTCACCTAAAATTCTTTTTGCAATATTTCTATATGCCTGACCAGCGGCTTTGTTTGAATCAAGTAAAGCCAAAGGTTCACCTTTATTTGTTGAAATAACAACATCCTCATCATCAGGAATCAAACCAATTGGATCAATAGCTAAAATTTCTGTTATATCTTCAATAGACATCATTTGATGAGTTTCAATCAAACCCGGTTTTACTCTATTAACAATTAATCTAACAGCTCCAATTTGTTCTTTACGAGCTTCAAGTAAACCCACAATGCGATCTGCATCTCTAACAGAAGACATTTCAGGAGTAACTACAACAAGTGCCTCATCAGCACCAGCGATACTATTTTGAAAACCAGATTCAATACCAGCAGGACAATCAACAAGAACAATATCAAACTCTTCTTTTAATTCATTTATTAACCCTAAAACTTGCTCTGCATTGACAGCAGTTTTATCTCTAGTTTGAGCCGCCGCCAACATACATAAATTTGGTACTTTTTTATCTTTTACAAGAGCTTGCTTGAGTTTACATGTACCTTCAATTACATCAACTAAATTGTAAACAACTCTATTTTCTAAACCCATTAAAATATCAAGGTTTCTAAGCCCGATATCCATATCCATCACACAAACTTTTTTACCCAAAGAGGCTAAGGCAGCACCAATATTTGCTGTTGTTGTAGTTTTACCAACTCCACCTTTACCTGATGTTACTACTATTACTTTTGCATTTCCCATTATTTTTTCCCTGATTTATGTTGTAAATATTTAATTTTATTAGCGATATTCTAGAAATATCTTTTTACTATTATGTCATTGTTTTCAATTTTGACAAGTTCCGGAACTTTAATTCCACCCTTTTTTTTATCTTTTGAACGAATTTCTTTAAAAGCAGCGACCTTGTCGGCAATTCTAATTTGTCCCCCAGAAAGATCCATAGTAATCACTTTTGCTTCACGGTCTCCATCCGCACCAGCATGCACAATACCACGCAAAGTACCCCAAATAATGACATCACCTGCGGCAATGATTTCAGCAGAAGGATTAACATCACCTACTACACAAACATTACCCGGATATCTAATAAGTTGGCCAGATCGTAAATTAGATTCTACATAAAGCGTTTCTGGTAAGACACTAGTATTTAAAATTTCTTGTTTTTTAGAATCACTTTTTTCTTCAGCACTCATTGGCAAATTTTGCACTTTATTATCAATAAGTGACTCTGTCGATTCAAACGAGTCTACAACTGCTTTTAAAGAAATATTTTCATGGTTCAATTCTGTTTGAATCGATCTAATAGTAGTATCAAAATTTTCGTCATTTTTAAATTCTGGATTAATAATTATAGAAACAGAAGATCCTGAAAGAAACATAGAAAGATCACGAGCTTGTTCTTGAAAATCTCTTAGAAAATCTAATGAACTTAAATTTTCATTTCTAAAATCTAAAAAAGTTCCCTTTTTATTTTTTTTAATTGGAATTTGAGTGAGCATAAAATAGATTTTATCTTTATAATGCATTTCCAGCAAACAAAAAATAAACTTAGTTTTTTGGGTACTCGAAAGCCTTGTTTTCAAAATTTATTAACAGCACCTAGACACAGTTTAAACTTATAATTACAATATATCTTAATGTTTGATAAAAAAGAACACAAAAAAAGTATTGATTATACAATTGCACTAGTCAATGTGATTTTGTGGTTAGTTATTATTGCCATATCGGTAAAATTAGCTTCGTATATCAAAGAAATCCTCTATTCATTTGCAACAGCGATTTTGATAAATTATCTTTTTGCTAAACCGGTAGATTTTTTAACAAGGTTTATTAAGTACAGATTTATTTCTGTCTTTATGATTTTAATAAGCTTTATTTCAGTGATTTCCATTGCTATTGCTTACTTAGTTCCGACCATTATCACGCAAACCATTGCCTTAAAAAATAATATCCCCAAAATAGTCGCAAAATTAGATGTGTTTTTGTTTAATCTATCAAGCTTTTTCGAACATTACCAAATCGAGATTCCATTTGCAGATTTTAACCGAATAGAACTTTTAAATTCATTATTTAAATACGCTCCAAAGCTTGACTACAGTGAGATTAGTAATATTGCAAGTGATTTATTTTTTGGTTCAGTTTTTGCTGTGATCTATGTATTCTTAACATTAATAATAAGTTTTTATTTGTTAATAGATGGTGAGAGAGCTTGGCAAATGTTTTTATTACCATTTACAAAAAAACTTAGTAAGCATTTAATATCGATCAAAGAAAAGATTGACGAAAAACTTAATTCATTTTTATTTGGTCAGTTCCAAATTGCAACGATGACAGCCTTAGTGATGACCTTTACTTATTTGTTTTTAAATTTACCATATGCGATTATTTTTGGTTTAGCTCAATTTTTAGAAATCATTCCAGTAATTGGAACTTGGATCGCCATCGTACCTTGTGTAATTATTATTAGCTTAACTGCTGGTGTTTACAAAGGATTAATTGCCTTTGCCGTATATATGTTTTATTCACAAGTAATCAGAGATAACTTTGTTACACCTCGTATCATGGGCTCAAGTCTTGGATTTCACCCTCTTGCAATTTTTCTAGCTTTATTAATGGGAGCACAACTTGGAGGCATCGCAGGAGTAATATTAGCAATTCCAATACTCGCTGTAATTACTTCTATCATTGATTACAACTTAGAACTTTCTAGACTTAAAGTGAATGCTTTAAGTTAAATAATTCAAATAGCAAAATCCTTAATAAATAGCAACATTAGAATCAATCTCTTCTGACCATTGATGTATACCACCACTAAGATTGATTAGGTTAGTATATGCAAAGTTGTCTTGCAACCACGCAATAACTTTTTTACTACGACCTCCATGATGACAATGCACAATAACTTCTTTGTCTTTTGGAATTTCTTGATATCTTTCCGGAATATCTCCCATTGGAATTAGCTGGGCTTCAATATTACAATATTGATACTCATCTGGGTTACGAACATCTATCAAAACAAAATCTTCTTTGTTATCAATTTTATTTTTTAATTCTAAAACTGTAATTTCTTTTATTTCCATTAATACCTCATTTTAATTGTAAAGCTTGAGCCTCTTTCAAATTCACTTTGACATTCAATTGAACCGTTTAAAGCTTCAACTACATCTTTACTAATACTCAAACCTAAACCTAGACCAGCAATATTTTCTGTACTAGGATTTTTTGCCCTATAAAATCTATCAAAAATTTTCTTTTGTTCCTTTTCGGTCATGCCAATACCTTCATCATGCACACTAAAGCTAACAAACTGATCTTTATTATCAACAGTAATTTCTAAATTAATCTCTCCACCATCTGGTGAGTACTTGATTGCATTCAAAAGTAAATTTTCTACCACTTGTCTCAAAAGCTTTCTATCACCTTCAACCAAAGGGTAGTCATCAGGAAAATTAAAAGTGAAATTATGATTTTTATTTAGTGGGCTTAAAGATTCCACCACTATTTTACCAATCTCACCAATATCAAGTTTTTCAACATTTAATTGCCAGCCTTGAGTACTTGCTCTATTAAGCTGAATCAAATCATCAATCATTCTTGACAAACGACTTCCAGCGGACTGAATCTGTTCAGAAGCTTCTAAAACTAAACTTGTTTCTATTTCTCGTCTTTGTAAAATTTTTGAAAAACCCATAATACTCACTAGGGGCGTTCTTAATTCATGAGAAACATTATTAATCAACTCTGTTCTAGTTTCGTTAAGTTTTATTAGTTGTTGGTTTTGGTCTTCTAAAGCTTTTAACCTATCTAATGAAGCCTCTAAAAAACCTTGTAAGTTTTCAATATTTGAATTAACTTGGATAGATTTTGCATTATTATCAACAACAAAACCATAAACAATAGCCGAGAATTGATCACAAAAAGACCAAATTAAATTAAAGAGATTTTCGTTGTTAGACTTAGTTTCAATATACAAAAGTCCTAATATTTTTTTATTAAAAACTATCGGAAAAATAAGTTTATTAAAACTGATTTTGGTTGCTTTAAAATCTAAAGTAAGAGCTTTAATATGTTCATGATTTAATTCAAATCTTTTTATAAAGCTTGAAATTTGGTTTTCAAAAACTTCATCAAGATCAGTATTTTCAAGAATAATCAACTCTAGATTATTAATATCTTCTTGATCTTTAAAACTATTTACCAACAATGATTTTATAGCTGTAATAGATTCTTGTTCTTCGCTGAGCTTTAAAAGAATACGATACCAGTTCCAAGAATTAATATTTTTTGTTGTTAAAGTTTTATTTTGCACTTAATTATTTATTTTACTCGCTATAATTATAATTATACTAATCATGTTAAAAAACTTTCTAATACTAGCCCTTATTGTTAATACGCTATCTGCACAAGCAAGATTAAATGCAAGTTTTTTAGAAAACAAGACTCAATACGGAGAACCTGTAATGCTTGAAAAACTGCCGACTGCATCAGGCTTTACTGGTTTTGCAACTTATTGGCTAGATCGAGACTGGAAATTAGTAGCTTTTTTCAGAAATGACAAAGTACGTAGTGAACATTTAATGCCAAGAGATACCAAAAACCCGAAATTAACTAGAGACGAAGTCAGGCAAAGAGCTTTTAAAATGTTTTGGCAATCTCATAGAGGTGCTTACCAAAAAAAAATAACCTTTCCTAGAGCAGAAGGACATTTTTTTGATAATGGCTTAATAACCTACGAATACAAACTTGATGGCAACAGGCTCATTGGCTACCAGGGCATAAAAGTTTTAATATACGAAAACAATCAACCATACTATAAAATCAATCCAAAAGCTTATCTATGAATTTTCCTTTAGCTATAATTCATGAACTTGATCTTGATGATTTCAAAAAATCAATTTTATTTATCCAAAAAGAAATAAAACCCTCTGAGATCCTTTGTATTAAAGCTTTTGAGCTAAACGATTGCTTACTTGACGATTATTTTTTTTATACCTGTCATCTAAACTTGAGTAATGAATTAAGAACACATGAAAACATTAGTTTAAAAATCAAAGCAGAAAAATCTTTGAATAATTTTTTATTTGAAAAAAATATTTTTGATGATAAATATTTGTTTTATCAATTTTTGCTTGCTAATAATTTGCCATGTCCAGAGACTTTACTATTAAACAAAGAAAGCTCAAATGATTTTCATACAAAAATCTTAAAACCTCGCTTTGGCACAGAAGCAATAGATTTTGCGGATTATTCTTTGCCCGCACTAAGAAAAATTTTGACTTATGATGATGCTTTACTACAAGAAAAAATCAATATTCATCAAGAAGTGAAAATTTTAGTTTTTTGTGAGCAAGTTTTTGCTAATCAGCAAATAAACGAAGAATTGAAGAGATCTCTAAAAACATTAATTACTTGTATCAAAAATCACTTAGCTGAACTTAGCCCCAAAATATACAGCATAGATATTTTAATATCCAAGGAAGATTTTTATTTTTTAGAGTTAAACCTAAGACCCGGTGCTTTCTTTAGATTTACTCATTCTATTAATTTATAGCCGCACTCATAATACCGGCAAAAACACCAATGGTAGCTGCGCCCATAGCTTTTTTAAACATTCTCCACATTTTTCTAACAGCAGCACCACCAACATAAATCAAATCACCTTCACGCAGTAAATATGCATCTTCACCAATGCCAGTATCTTCGCCATAAGCATTAAAAACTTCTTTAGGAAAATCAATTTCATATGTATAACGAGAACCATCTTCTCTTTGGCGAATTAACAAAACTTTTGATTTTTTTGCTACTTCTGTAAAACCTTTAGCTTTTGCGATACCATCATAGATAGTTCTCACATCAGCAAGTGAATAACTACCCGGGCTATTTACTTCACCTAAAACAGAAAAATTATTGGCAACTCTTTTTATAAAAATCTCAACATCGGTAAGATTTGGATTTTTTTGATAGATAATTTGCTTTAATTCATCAGTAGTTTTATCAAAAATAAACTCCTCACCAACTTTTGGCACAATTATGGTGCCATTCGGAAAAACCTGAATATCTTTATAGTTTTGCGAAGAACCATCTTTAAAGCTGTAATAAAAATCTAATGTATTATCACGGCTAATTGTATAGTTCTGGTCATAAATTTTTGAAACCAAATCATCTGCTTTCATCTTAGGGTTACCAAGTAAGCGCGCGGCACTAGCTACAAAAGAAAAATTTTGAAAACAAATCAGTAAACAAAGAAAAACTAATCGTTTAACCTTGCTGAAATTTACCAGCTTCGTACATTTTAATGTATTTTTCAAAGATATCTTGCTCATGATACTTCTTAATTATACTCTTAGCTAGATCATAGGCAATACTATATTTCTTTTCATTAACAGCACTATGAAATGCATAAACAGAAAATACTTGTGTCTTTGGAAATAAATCTCTAATATGCGAAGCATATCTATAAATATCAGGATATTTTATAAAAAACAAACTATCCATCAAACCTTTAGCTAAAAACGAATTTCTTTTTGCTTCTACAAAGAGCATTTGCAATAAACTTTGAGTAACTTGTTGATTCATACCATAAGTAAGAATTAAAAGCTGTAAATTTGTTTGGTAGTGCTCAGGGTAATACAAATGAGCTAAGCGATAAATATTAATTGCCTTATTACGACACTCAACAACCTTGTCTTTAGGAACACTACTGCAAGTCTGAAAAACTTCTGTAGCATTAAAAAACAATCCAGAGGCAATAGTTTTATTATCGACATAACCATACTTATTTTTTATATGTTTCTTTGGATCTTTTGCACTTGCCTGATATTTTTTTATTACATTAATATCAAAAAGTTTATTGTCACTAGGGAAATTTTCAAAGTCTTTTAAAATTTTTGCTTTATAATCTTCATCTGCTTTAAATGTAGTCGTGCCCGGATCTTTGTAGTATTGCATCAAACGATAACGCCAATTTTGTTGAGCACCAATATCGTCAATAGAATTTATAGTCTGTGTCCAAAAAGCCTCACCATTTCTCCAATCTAAACTTTTAAAAGCTGAGCGCACACCAAGAGCAAAAATCAACACAGAACAAACTGTAATAAGCTTTCTATTAAAATTCTGCTGTTCTGTAATTCTAGTAAAAATATATTTATCTAAGATCAAAAATATACTACAAAGCAAACCCAAAACAAAGAAATATGTGTATCTATCACGAGCAAGCACATAAAGAGGAATGATATTAAGAGAAATTGCAATGCTAAATCCAGTAAAAAACAGCGAACCAGAAATCAAAATATTGTGAGATTTATATTTTTCTTCTTTTAAATAAGCAAAATAGAAAATCCCAAAAACAAAAGCTAGTGCAACAAGCAAACAAATTAGATGATAAGGGGTAAAGGCATTTTCAAGAACTACATTATGGTGTTCATCAGCTGATAAATTTGCAGGATAAAAAAACAATTTTATATAGTGCATATAAATTTGTGGCGCAAGCACAAATAATCTTTCAAAAAATTCTGCAACTCCATTTGCAAGCCATTCTTTTTTTTCTGAAACAATTTCTGAACGGTGCCCTAAATAAACAACAAGTGTCGAAAAACTAAAAACTAATTTTAAAAACTCATAGTAATATTTTTTAAAATCTAGGCTCAAAAGAGACCTTGCAAAAACAAGTAAAAGCATAAAAGGAGCAATCACAGTCATCTCTGAGCCATGATAACCAACAAAAGCACAAATCCAAGCAAATACAATTAATAAAATAGAAGATGGGGATTTTAAATCTTTAACATAAAGGTTAATCACAAACGCTGTTATACAAAGTAAAGTAGCAAATAAATAACCAACACCAGAGGTCAGCATATTAATTGCTTCATTATGCAAAGGATGGACTGCCCAAAAAGCAATAATAATCAATGGCAACCACCATGTAACACTTTTAGTATCAATAGAAACTTTTGTTTGCTTAGCAAATTTAGCTTTTTGCTTTTGTTTTAAATTTGATGTTTTTTCAGGAAGATTGTTGTTGTATTCATCCTCAATAGACAAATTTTTGTTGCCAAATAATGGAGTAAAAAAGATTTTTGAAAGAATAAAAAAGAAAATAAGCGAACATAAAATATGAAAACTATAATTTACAAACAAATGATACGCCCAAGATCTCGGACCCCAAATATGATAACCAATAGAAGAACCAACCCATTCTAAAGGTCTAAAAATTACAGTGGGATAATTAGTCCAAGCCACATTATGACTATCAGAAACGATATTAAAATAAAACTTCATTGCATATAAAATACTTTCTTGAATTTTATCGTTACGAATTATTAGCTTTATATCGTCATAACCAACAAATTCAGTGGTGATACTTGTGCACCATGCAATTGCGGCAAGAGTAATAATAAGAATTATTTTTGACTTTAAGGTCTTAAATTTAAAAAATTCATTCATCATATCCAAAATACAACATACCCAGAACTTAGTCTAGAAGGTTCATTAGATAAGAAGCCCTGAAGCGACTCTCACAATTTATTAATATTTAAAAAATCTAATGAGCTTTGATCAAACATGCTATTATAAATAACTTGTGAATACAAACAGTTTAACCTTAGACACTCAAAATAACTCTACGATATCTAATAAAATTGATTTGCAAGAAGCGCTCACCTTTGATGACGTTTTGCTTGTGCCTCAATATTCAGATATTGAACATAGAGCCGAGGTTTCAATCAACACAAAAATTTTACCCGGTATTGAATTAACTCAGCCCTTTGTAGCGGCGAACATGGATACAGTAACTGAAGCTAATATGGCTTTTTCTATGGCAAAATTTGGTGCAACTGCAGTTTTACATAGATATATGAATATTGAACAGATGCTTGCACAAATAAATGAATATGAGCAACTCTTTAAAGAAGAAAATATTGCAATGAAACCACTTATAGTTTCAATAGGTGTACATGATAATGAAAGAATTGAAGCAGCGTTTAAAGCTGGAGTAAGACATTTTTGTATTGATGTTGCACATGGTCATCACGCCCTTGTCAAAAAAACCATCGAAACATTGCGCAATAATTATGCAGACCAAATTGGTATTATTGCTGGAAATATCGCAAGCTATCAAGCGGCAAAAGATTTATTAAACTGGGGAGCAGATTGTATCAAAGTAGGTATTGGTCCGGGTTCTGTCTGCACAACAAGAATCAAAACTGGTTCTGGCTATCCACAGCTTTCTGCGGTCATACAAGCTCATCAAGCAAGACAAGAGTTTATGCAAGCAACAAACAAAGAAGCTTTTATTATTGCTGATGGCGGTATAAAAGTATATGGTGATATAGCCAAAGCAATTGCAGCAGGCGCAGATGCAGTTATGATGGGTTCGATTTTTTCTGGATGTAAAGAAACACCGGGCACTGTTTGGAGAAACGAAAAAGAAGAAATGACCAAAAATTATCGCGGCATGGCTTCGGCTCCGGCGCAATGTGATTTTGGTATTGATGATATCAACGAAGAAGGTGTTGCACTCACAGTAAAATACAAAGGTAGTATTAGACATATATTGCCAAGAATGGCAAAAGGACTAAGATCAGGACTGAGCTACAGTGGCTCTCGTACTATCAAAGAGTTTCAAGAAAAATCAAGATTTATTAGGGTTACTAACTCTTCAATTATCGAAGGTAAGCCGCATAAGGCACTTGTTTAAATATTGGGTTCTAAAACAGAATATTGAATTTCATTTGCTCTTTTAGTTGCATAATGAATTAAATTTTTATCTAAGTTTTCAATATTTGCACTTAAAAACTCTTCTAAGCTTTGAGCTTTACCTGAACTAATATTAAAAATACCTTGAAGCTGGTTTTCGATTACCTTTACAATTTTTTCACTACAAGAATCTATATCAATAAAATCTCTAATAAGTTCATTTGCATGTTCACAATTTAAAGTAAGGTATTGATTATTTTCAAGCTTATTTTTTGCAATTGAAAAAAAGTTTTTTTGTGAAAACTCTTTGCCATAAGGGTTTGACACTCTTAAAATTGCATGATTTTTAAATGCCGCTTTTATAAAATTTTCTAATCTAAGTTTATTAAAGCCATAAGTATTGATAGGACGTGTTGCACTTTCAATGTTGACAACAGTTCCAGCCCCTTCACCATAAACAGCGGCAGAAGAAATAAAGACCAAAAAAGTATCTTTGTGTATTTGAGTTAAAAATTTTAATTCAGATTCGTTATCATTTAAATAAGCACAGTGCACAATAGTATTGATTTGAGAAAAATCAATTTCATAATATTCTGATAGATCTAACTCTTTAAGCTTAAAATCATATTTTTGTTGAAGCCTATCTAACTTAAAACTACGATCACAAAGAATTATTTCATCAAAATTTTGCAGTTTTAATTTATTGAGAACATGCGAAGCAATATATCCTGTTGCACCAGTTATTAGTAGCTTATTTGACATCTTTAGTTTATAAGGCTTAAGACTTTATAGATTCAAGACCTTGTCTTATCACACCCATATAAAGCTTAACATTATAATCTTCAAGCATTCTTCTTGCGCTAAATTCTTTACCAACATATGCAATAGATCTTTTCATTCTATCAAGCCATTGGTCAGAATAGCCTTGCTCATTTTTAGCGTAATAATCAGGAACAATAGTTTCCGTAAGCATTTTATAAATCGAATCACTTTCATTATCCAAAACAAATGCTTCATCATCACTTTCACAAGGTGTAATTTTCCAACCAATATCTTCAATTGGTGTTTCATAAACCCAACCATCAGGAATTGATAAATTCAAAACTCCACTAGCAGCAGCTTTCATACCACTTGTACCGCAAGCTTCTTTACCCATAATTGGGTTATTTAGCCAAACATCGCAACCATTAGTAAGCAAACGTCCAGTATGCATATTATAGTTTTCAATAATTAACAATTTACCAAGTAACCTTTCATCTTCAACATGACGATAAATTTCTTGAATTATTTCTTTACCCTTACCATCAGCAGGATGCGACATACCAGCAAAAACAAAAACAACAGGTGTTTCAGAGGAATTTACTATCTCAATTAATTTACTAATATCTCTAAGTAAAAGATTCGCACGTTTATAAGAAGCAAATCTTCTAGCGAAACCAACTAACAAAACATCTTCTGAAAGACTATCAAGAATTTTAGTTATTTTGTCTAAACTCAAACCTCGACGCACATAATCATTTTTGATATGTTGATGTAGATAGCTCAGTAACTCTTTTTTGTGAGTTTGATGTGCTTGCCAAAGTACTTGATTTTGTACTTGATTTATTTGCTCTGGACAAAGCTCATAACCTTCTTCGCCATAAGAATTAGAACAAAGCTTGCGAACTTCACGAGCTTGCCAAGTTGGCATATGTACACCGTTTGTAACATAACCTAAATATTTTTCCTCATTCGGTAGCAAATGTTGCCACATTTCTTTACTAACAATTCCATGTAATTTTGATACACCATTAGCTTTTTTTGCAACATTGAAAGCAAGAACCGTCATAGAAAACTCGTCAGCTTTATCTGGATTTTTACCCATCGCAATAAAGTCTTCAATAGGCATGTGCATATTGTCACAAAACTTTTTAAACATTTTACGCACCAAATCATTACTAAAAGCCTCATTTCCAGCAGGTACTGGAGTATGAGTAGTAAAGATTGTTGAATCTTTAATGGCAGCAATTGCAGCATCTCTTGAATAGCCTTGTTGAAAATATCTACGCATTAATTCAACAGCCATAAAAGCACAATGACCCTCGTTAAGATGATATATAGATGGATTAATACCAAGTACATCTTTTAACAGCCTTAAACTAGCAACACCAATCAGGTATTCTTGTTTTATACGAGCCTCTCTATCACCGACATATAGATTAGAAGTAATAGAACGATCATCAGGATGATTTTCATCAACATCTGAATCAAACATAAACAAAGCGATTCTACCAACTCTTACTAAAAGCACTCTAGACCAAACTGTTCTATCTGGAAATTCAACAGGAATTTTCACAGGCTCACCAGAATTATTTAGTAACAAATCCATAGGCAAATCACGCCAATCTTGAGCAGGATAATGTTCAATTTGTTGTCCATCATGATTTATTTCTTGAATGAAATATCCATTTTTATAAAACAAACCTATTCCAATTAGATTTACATCCAAATCACTTGCAGCTTTTAAGTGATCACCAGCAAGAATGCCTAAACCACCAGAATAACTTCTAATGGATTCATGTAAACCAAATTCCATAGACATGTATGCAATAGAAGGTCTTTCTAAATCAATAAGAGAATTCACAGAAATCTCTCCCATGTAATCCATCAAGCGAGCATGTACTTTATCTAATTTCTCTTTGAATTCATTAGACTCAGCAAGCTCTCTAATTTCAGGAGCAGGAATATTTTTGAGCATCAAAACAGGATTATGATTAAAGTACTCCCAAAGATCAGGATTGATTGATCTAAAAAGTTCTATTGCTTCATCATCCCAAGTCCACCACAGATTATAAACAACATCATTAAGTTTAGAAATACCATGAGGTAAAGCTGTAGACATTGTAAAGCATCTCAAATCCAAACTACCGGGCTGAATACTACAACGAGCTCCAGAAAAAGGATTAGAGCTAAGCAAAGTCTGCATGCCCCTATGTTGCGCTTTACCAAAAGCTATATCATAAGCAAGTGAATAATCAGCAAAAATATTTTGCCAAGAAACAGCATCTCGAATCAAATTAGTTTGTTCAAGAATTTTTTCTTGATCTTGTTTTTCTGTAAGTTTTTGATAAATAACTTCTGAAAGTTCATCAAGCGCGTCTTCATAACTTCTGTTTTTTCTTTTAAGAACAGTAATCATATCGCCAAAGTCATGATCATGAACCTTACTCCAGTAGCCAAAGCCAGCCAAATCGGAGGTAACCGTTGGCACAGCATTAACAACACTTTCCATTGGTGTATAACCCCAAGGCTCATAAAAAGATGGAAATAAACTCAAATCACAAGCTGATAATAAATCATTGTATTCAATATTGAAAATACCATCTCTACCATCAAGATACAAAGAAGACAAAACTAAATTCACATTTGAATCTTTTTTATCTAAACCAAAATGTTTTGTAGCATTAATAATTGGATCATGTTCAGCATTATAAACAGCATTTATAGCAATTGGTCTAAAGTTTGCATCAGATGATTTTGGTAATTTGTAATTTTCATAATGCAAATGATCCGCACAAATTGTATAAAGCATTAAAACCTTAGGCATTTTACTTTTGTATTTTTTTTGTAAACGCGACAAAGCTTCTAAACTAATGTCATAGCCTTTGTTTTTATACTCATAACGACCTGAAGCAATAATAATTTTTGTATCATCTTCAAGGGTCTCACCTAAGAACTCAGAACATAAATTTAAAATTTTTGCTCTAGTTTTTTGACGTTTTTCCTGTGGAAACTCAAAATCAGATTTTGAATTCATACCGTTATAAACTATTAAATCTGGTTTTTTATCAAGTACCTGAAATGCTTCTGTACCTGTAATTTCGCTTACTGTAGTAAAACAATCCGCATGTTGTGCAGAACTTTTTTCCATTGAGTGTTTAGAAACAATACCCAGTTGATAAGCTCTCTCTAAATTTTTGGTTTTGTCTTCTAAGGTTTTATAGTAGTTACTATCTCTATGTGCAAGAGCTCTTCCTAGCATAGTTGCATGAGTCGTAAACACAGTTCCAAGTTTTGGCAAATTTTTCTTTAAATATAATAAGCCTGCTCCACACATCCACTCATGGAAATGTGCAACACCATAATCTCTGTAATCAATCAATTGAGTTTTGACAATTTGCTCAATAACTTCAGCCGCCGCAGTAGAAAATAAAACAGGCTCGATATAATCCCAACCACCACCATAGGAATCAACAGCAAATTCTTCCCAATAAGTATAAAGTAAACGATCAATATTAAATCTTTCTTTGAAGCCAGAAACTAAGATTACTCTTGGACTGCCCTGAATATTCCATCTACCAAAGCGGCAATGTAATCCAACGGCTTCTAATTGAGTTTTGATTGTTCTAAAAAATTCATCTTCAACTTCTTTAAACTCATGTCCATCTTGACCTAAATCAGGACCTATTGTTATATAAGCATCGCCAAATGCTTTGACCGCTTCTTGGGCTTTAGTGCTAATAACTGTATGAATACCACCAACCTTGTTACACACTTCCCAGCTAACTTCAAATAAATATTTCATTTTTTGCCTTTTTTCTTTAAGCCAGTATAGGCTCTTTTTGTTTAGACCCAAGTTTTCCAGTAAACAAGCGTTTCTTTTTACGAACGGTTGTTTTCTCTAGAGCTTCTAATCTATTCTCAAAGTCTCTAAGCACATGTTGATAATTTATGTAAGCCTCATATGGAGTGTTATATGGGTTAAAGTACTTATGCACATCGCCATCAGCGAAGTATTTAGTACACATATAGTAGAAATGGTCTGAAGTAAGTAGAGCTTGCCACGTATTGATCATGTCTTCATTTTCAGTAGCATAGACCCTTGATTCAAGAGCATAGATCTTTTCAAGGCTATCATCTTGCAAATGGTTACCCATCCACGCTGAAAGATCTCTTTCAGAATCTGCCCAAGAAATATAAAATGGGGCCGCAATATAATCGCGCACTTGATATTTTTCGATCACTTCGCTAGGCGTAGCAAAATCAAAACTTGGATGTCTCATAATTCGATCTGGTAAAACTTTCATAAAATCAAAGATTCCAGAATCTGCCCATTGGTGTTCACCGAATGTTTCATAATCCATAAATAAATTTATTGTTTCAGCATTACCATCCATACTATGAACCCATGAAGAGAATTTTTCTGAAGTTAGAGGGTGATCCTCCCATGCTTGATTAGAAAATCTAAAAGCAATATCATCCGACAAACTATAATTTTTCATCAAGAGTTTTATACCAGTTGAAGAAACAGGTTTATAAACAAAATTTGAGTTTTTCCATCCTAAAACTTTTTCGGTACCTTCAGCGATAATTGCCTTGTATCCCTCTTCATCAGCGACTCTCGCTATATAGTCGTTATATATTAATTCTGTATTTCTAAATACTTTAGGAATATAATTAAACTCTGATTTCATTAGTTCTCTGTGTTTATTAATTTGTCTTCTGAATTCTTTTTCAGAATAAACAGCACTTAAACTGTGATAGAAAGTCTCTCCTAAAAGTTCAACACAACCTGTGTTAACTAAATCTTTAAACGATTGCAAAGTTTCTGGACTATAGATTTTCATTTGTTCAATACAAACTCCAGAAATCGAAAATGCAACTTTAAATTTACCTTGATGTTCATGAATCAAATCAAGTAAAAGTTTATTCATGGGTAAGTAACATTTGTTTGCAACTTTTTGCATGATCTGACAATTCGCATCATCATCTTCATATAGATGGGAATTATTAATATCAAAAATTGTATACTTACGTAATCTTTTTGGTTGATGAACTTGAAAATAAAAACAAATACTAGGCATAACTGTACTCTATCATCATATTATAAATGCTAGAAATTTTTTGTGCAGAATTTTTCCACTGAATATTTTTTAATTCTTCTGTTGCTAGTTCAATTAATTGTTTGTTTAAACCATTATAGTTAACGGCAGCAACTATTTGATTTGCAAGTTCATGGGTATCCCAAAAATCGACTTTAAGTGCGTTTTGTAAAACCTCAGAAACACCTGATTGTTTTGACATTAAGACAGGCACATCATAAAGAACCGCTTCTAGACTTGATATGCCAAAAGGCTCAGAGACACTCGGCATTACATAAAGATCACTTGCTCTAAAGAGCGCTTCGACTTCTTCGCGGTTTAAAAATCCAGTAAAATGCACTTTATTACCTATACGCAATTCTGCCGCTCTTTCAATCAATCGGGTTGTCATATCACCGTTACCAGCAATAACAAAAGTAATATCTTTTTCTTTTTCAAGAACTTTAGCCGCCGCCTCCAAAAAATAATCAGGACCTTTTTGATGAGTTACTCTACCTAAAAAAAGTACTAATTTCTCTCCCTCTTGTTTTTTTACTAGCTTTAAATTAACTCTTTTGGGTTGAGATTTTGAAACAGCATTATGAACAACTTCGATTTTATCGGGGTTTATATGATACTTATTAACAATATTGTTTTTTGTAAAATAACTAACCGCAATAATCTTATCAGCTTGTTCTAATCCATATTTTTCTATGTTGTAAACACTAGGGTTAGTATTATCACCAGATCGATCTGTTTCTAGAGCATGTACATGGTAAATAAGAGGCTTATTTGAATGTCTACGAGCCTCAATGCCAGCAAGTATAGTCATCCAGTCATGGCAATGAATGACATCATGTTCAACTTCTTTTGCAATAAAACCAGATATATAAGAGTAACGTGAAACTTCATCCAAAAGGTTTTTGCCATAATTGCCACTTATATTAAGTCGATAAGATTTAGAATGTTCGTCGTAACTTGCATGTTTTTCAATGAAATTAATTTGTTCCAAATAAGCTTCTTCAGTTATATAAGGAAACAATAAAGAATCAATTTGGTGCAACTTAACATTGTCAACAAAATGTTCAGCTACTTGCAAAAGTTGTTTTTCTGTTACTGCAACTTCAGAAGAGTTTATTAATTTTAGATGTTGATTTTCGTTAGATGTTTTGCCACAAAAACTTGGTAACACAAAATTTATAGTGACTCCAAGCTCGCTGAGTGACTTAGTTATGTCGTAACACGCAATACCTAGTCCCCCGCTAATAAAAGGAGGAAATTCCCAACCATACATCAAAACTTTTTGAGCCATAAGACTATAGAATATATTATAGGTTGTAAAATAGAAAAAAGGATATTTTTTAATTATTATGAATGAACTTATGGAAAGAAAAGAACTAAATCTTGAAAGTATTAGTTTAGCTATGGCTACAGAATGGCTTGAAACTAATAAACTAGGGTCTTATGCTTCAAGCACTGTCAGTCTTTGTCACACTCGTAAATATCATGGCTTATTTGTAAAAGCCTCTAAACAAAGCCACACAAAGAACTGTTTTATTATCAAAGTTTGATGAAAATTTGACTATTGATGAGTCAAGTTTTTGTTTATCTCACCATTTCTATCAGCCTGCCGTTCACATACCAATGGAAGAACAATACCAAGCAAAATTTGATAATGAGTTATACCCAAGCTCTGAATTAAAAAATAAAACCTTTGAATTAAATAGAAGCATCTTGATGCTCGATAAAAAAAATACTGTTTTAATTAACTATGATTTTAAAAAAATAAAAAGTACAAAAGCAAGTTTGAGTTTAAAGCCCTTAACTGCTTTTAGAGACTTTCATCATGTTTTAAATGAAAATGAAAATGTTCAATTTGAATTCACTGAGGTTGAGAACGGAGTTTTAATAACTAGCTCAAATTCAAATGAGAAATTATATATTCAAGCAAATTGTGCCCTTGCTATTAATAAAATATCTCAATGGTACAAAAACTTTTGGTTAACAGAAGAACAAAAGAGGGGCTATCCAAGTATTGAAGATTTGTTTTCTTGTGTTGAATTTGTCATAGACCTCAACGAAAACAAAAATTTTATAATCAGTGTTTCAAGTGAAGAGCAAAAAACTCAAGATTTAAATAAATCTTGGCAAAAAGAAATTAATAATAGAAAACATACTTTAACTACGATTGATAAACTTTCAAGTATCAAAAACGAAGCCAAATCTTTGTTGAACAGACTTGAAAAAGCACGCAAAGATTTTATTATAGAAATTGCAAAAGATGAATATTCAATTTTAGCTGGCTACCATTGGTTTAATTCTTGGGGCAGAGATACTTTTATTTCAGCACCCGGATTATTACTGAATAGCAACGATGAAAATAAATTCTTGAAAATATTAAAACCATATCTAGCTTTAAGTAAAAATGGAGTGCTACCGAATATGACTGGAGCATCAAAAGATGACTCAGCATACAACTGCATTGATTCATCTTTATGGATGTTTTGGGCTTTAAGTAAATTTAAAGACAAACTAACTAAAGCTGAAATAGATAAAATTTGGCTGGATTTAAAAGAAATTTATTTGGCTTATTTTTTTGAAAAAGCACCCGGCGTTAAAATGTTAGATTCAGGTTTACTTGAAACTGGCTCACCAACAGACACTATGTCTTGGATGGATGCTATGGTTGATGGTAAAGCCGCAAGTCCACGTTATGGCATGCTTGTTGAAATTAATGCTCTTTGGTATAACGCCAACTCCTTAATGCATCAACTAGCAAAAGATTGTTTTGACGTAGATATTGAAGAGCTAACTAAAAGAACACTTAAAAACTTAAATTAAATTTTGTGCAAACTTTCTGGTTAGAAACTGAAGGCTACTTTGCTGATTACGTTTCAAAAGACGGTATCAATAAACAACTCAGACCAAATCAACTCTTTGCACTTGCTATAGATTGTATAGAAGTTGATGACGAAAAAGCTTGTAGGGCAATTTTAAATATTACAGAAGATTTAATAACACCATTTGGCTTAAGAACATTAAGTCATAAAGATAGTGCTTTTCAAGCTCGATATGAAGGCGATGGCAAAAACAGAGATACTGCCTATCATAACGGAACAGTTTGGCCTTGGTTAATTGGTGCCTATAGCGATGCTATTTTAAGGTACTCAAAAGACGCAAATAAAGCAAAAAACAATTTAAAAGATTTGCTATTAAATTTTGAAATCCACTTAGATGAAGCTGGTTTAAATTCAATATCTGAAGTTTTTGATGCTACTGAACCTTTTGAGGCAAGAGGGTGCATTGCACAAGCATGGAGTGTTTCAGAACTTAGACGTGCTTTATTAAATATCACAAAATAAAATGCTCGCGAATTTTTTTTCAGATCAATATTGGATTGCAAGATTGATTTTTCAAAAGTCTTTAGCACTATTGTATATTGTTGCTTTCTTGGTTGCTCTCAATCAATTTAAAGCCTTACTGGGTGAAAATGGATTGTTACCAGTACCAAGATTTTTGACTTATGTAAAATTCAGTCAGGCTCCTAGTATTTTTCATTTTTACTATTCCGATAAATTTTTTATGACAATTACATGGCTTGGTTTAGCTGTGTCTATATTTTTGTTTTTTGGCTTTGCTGATAAATTTAGTTTTTTGCTTAATGCATTTTTTTGGTTTATACCATGGCTTATTTATTTATCTATCGTCAATGTTGGTCAAACTTTTTATAGTTTTGGTTGGGAATCATTACTATTAGAGATTGGCTTTTTATCAATCTTTTTGGGGTCTAATAAAAGCTTGGTGCCAATAATCATAATTTTTCTTTTGCGCTTAATTTTGTTCAAGCTCGAATTTGGAGCTGGCTTGATAAAAATTAGAGGCGATGAATGTTGGCGTAATTTAACCTGCTTAAATTATCACCATGAAACTCAACCTATGCCAAATCCTTTGTCTTGGTATTTTCATAATTTACCTAATAGCGTACACAAATTAGAGGTCTTAGGAAATCATTTTGTGCAATTAATTGTTCCTTGGGGTTTGTTTTTGCC
This sequence comes from bacterium, assembly GCA_038146805.1. Classification (GTDB taxonomy): domain Bacteria; phylum Cyanobacteriota; class Vampirovibrionia; order LMEP-6097; family LMEP-6097; genus CAIYXB01. The sequence goes on from JAYQSH010000008.1 coordinate 68,582, forward strand.
TCAGCCCTTTAGTAGTATTGCCGCGACAATGATTGTGGGGACTCAATTTTGGCTAGTATTAAGTGGTAATTTTTCTTGGCTTAATTGGTCTGCAATTATTCTAAGTTTTAGTGCTTTTTCAAATTCATATTTAAAAAGGATTTTTCCTTTTATAGAAGTGCCTACTAGTTTAACTATATGTTCTTGGCAACAAAATATTAGTATTGTAATTTCAATATTAATCTTGGTGTTAAGTTATAAACCAATTTTGAATTTGTTTTCTAAACAACAAAAAATGAATGCAAGTTTTGATAGCCTGCACTTAGTGAATACCTATGGAGCTTTTGGCTCGGTGACTAAACAAAGATATGAAATCATCATCGAGGGCAGTTTAGACAAAGAAATAAACGCTAACACAAAATGGCTTGAATATGAGTTTAAAGGAAAGCCCGGAGACCTTGCAAAAATGCCTGCTCAATATGCACCATATCATCTAAGACTTGATTGGTTAATGTGGTTTGCCTCATTTGGCTTTCGACAACAACAACATTGGTTTATGCCGTTAATAGAAAAATTGTTACAAAACGATAGAGAAACTTTAAAATTACTGCGCACTAATCCTTTTGATGGCCAAGCTCCTGTGTACATTCGAGCAAGGGGCTATATTTATGAGTTTACAAATTATCAAGAAAGAAAAAACACTGGAAATTATTGGAAAAGAAAACTTATTGGCGAGTATCTAGAACCAGTGAAACTTAGATAAGAATTAAGCTAAAAAATAAAATAGCTAAAGTCACTCAATATGAGACAAAATGAACACGGTCCGAAGTGTCCTATTGGGGAAATTACCTACTAGTAATTAGCCACCAATGCCTGCTATTATTTAGAACCTATGGGTTTGATGGATTCCAATATCAATTGCAACTCTGCTTGATTTGAGCCTGAAATACCTCTAAAGGTGTTTTCCATTTTAGCCTTTTTCTGGGTCTAGTGTTTAAAAGATGAATATAGTGCTGTAGATCTTCCTCTGAAAGGGTATTTAGATCAGTGCCTTTTGGAATGAATTGCCTTAAAAGTCCTATGAGATTCTCAATACTTCCTTTTTGCCAAGGGCTGTATGGTTTAGCAAAATACACCGTCATTTTTGTCTTTTCTTCAATTTCTTTATGCTTTGCAAACTCTGTTCCGTTATCGTAAGTAACTGAAATCCTAAGTTCTTCTGGTATCTCTTTAAAATATTCTTCAGTAGCTTTTAAAACTGATTCAGCTTTTTTGTTTGGTAACTTTTTAGCTAAGACAAGACCACTTTTTCTTTCTAGATTAAGAACAATACATTCTTTTTTACCATGAGCACCTATCATAGTGTCGCCTTCCCAGTGACCAAATTCAAGCCTCTCATTGGCTTCTATCGGTCTTTCATCAATTGATCTTTTATCAACAATGAATTCTGGGGTGGTCCTTTTCTTACGATATTTTTTACCTTTTCTTCTCAAGTAAATTTTTATTAAATCAGGTCTTTTGGTTTGTAGCCATGTATATATGGTTTGATGAGATAAAGCTTCGTTGCACTCTTCAGTCCATATCCCAGCAATTTGCTCTGGAGAATGGTAAGAACTAATTTTTTCAATAACGAAGTTTTCAAGTAAGCTTTCATCAATAATTCTAGGATGATGGTTTGCAGTTCTTTTTCTTTCATGCATTAACTGCCAAGCTTCTTCAGCAACAAAATCACCATCAACAGAGTTATTGTTTACGCATCTGTAGACAACTGATTTATTTCTTCCTATGACAACAGCTATTTCTGCTGGATTAAGACCTTGATTTAGCAATGTCTCAATTCTAACTACTTCTTCCCAGGTCAAGTGACCCTTATATTTAAATGACATATCAGCCTCCTGTATTTACTACATTTCGGCTAAATCCTTAAAAGTTGCATTTCGGTTTGGAATTGTTCTTTTACTGCCGATCTAAATAAAAGACTTAATGCAATTGCAGAGTTTCACAAACTCACAATAAGATCACATATAGATTCAGAACATGAGCATGCTACTAACTCTCCAACAGATCAAGTAGAACTTGTTTCTATTAGCTATAGGCAAAAAGCAGATCGCTTTGATTATCGAGCAAGTGAAAGAGCGATCATTGATCTTGCACGTATCGTAAAACAACTTCTTGAAAAAACTGAGCCACAAGCATTTTCGCCCGCTCAGGATATTTCAAGTGATAGAAATGCCATAGAAGATTTACAAAAAAACTTATGAGGCATTGAGATATAGATATTTAAAAACAGACACGGAAAAATTTGGTCAGCTTATAGAAATTTTAAATGAAGATGCAGAAAATAAGATCACAAAAGAAGATTGCAGAGAATATAGAGAAGAGCTTGAAGAACAGATTCGTCTTAATCGTGTTTCATTACAAACAGAATCAAACAATAAAAAACCTAACAAAGATCATTTAAATGAATTAAACCTAAATGCGATTTTTTTATATAACAACCTTGTCAAGCTTAGTCTTAAAGAGGCATTACTAATTGCAAATTTAGGTCAAGCAAATTTTCTGAAAGATCGTCAAATAAAATCTAAATTAACAAAAAGTTTTAAGAGTATTATAAATTTAACAAATGAACTTAATTTCTATAAAAGAAGAAATATAAGCACAAAAAAAATTAGAGAGATTGCTACTAAAGATCTTTTTGGGGCAAATATAAGCCTTGCAAACCTTCAAGCCTATGATATTGAAAAAACAGGTGATGTTACTCAAATTAGAAAAGGTTTATGGATATGTCCACACCGAAGAATAAGATCAATTATTAATGAGTACATCAGAAACAGAGAGAATAATCGTGAACAAGAACAATTAACTCAAGCAAAACTAGATGAATTAAAAGCTATTTATAATAGCGAAGATGAATTGTTTAGAAATGAAAAACATCAGACAATTTTTGATTTATTAGAAAACTTACAAAAGACCATTAAAGAAGATCTAAATAAAGATGCAAAAGAATTAAGAAATGACGTGAAAAAGATACAAAGTCATTTAGATGCAGGTGCATATGAATACATTAAAAGAGATATTTTTTATAGCGCAGATAGACATGCAGGCACGCGATCAATAATGCATACAATAGAAGGGCAAGTAAAAGAAATTGTAAGAATCGAAGAAAAAGAACTTGCTTTAGTTGAAAATATAAATTTCCAATTGAGAATAATTGCATCTACAGGTACTTTCAATAATTCACAAAAAAAACAATTAGAAGAAGATATAAATAATTTGATTCAGATGGAGTCACTAGGCCAAGTCCTTGAAAAAAGGGAAATTGTAAAACGTTTAAAAGAATCACTAAGACTTATAGCGAGTGCATATAAATCAAGAACTAGTAACGTAGAAGAAAAAGAAAGATATAAACAAGAAATTGAAAAGATTGCCAAAATATTTTGTGATGCTAGTGATTTAGATCATAGTTCAAATTTTGCACTAAAAGACAAATTACAAATAGAAGCTTTACCTACAATAAGAAGCTTGTATATAGATAGAATAAAAAATTTACAAAACATGCAAGATGCTGAAAGAAAAAAACTCAATGCACTTTTCAAAGAAACTATGCTTGAAGACTTACAAGGAAGTGCATATGAAATGGTGAAGTTATTTGAACAAGGGAAAAATCTGAAATTTCTGCCTTAATTAAAAGTTTAAAAACTCGTATTTTAGCTCTGAACATACAGAACCCGGTCTAAAAAGAGTTGATAACTACTTGCAAACTATTGAAAATATTTTAGCTAGTGATGAAGATGATGCTTATAAACTAGAAGCTTTAAACAATTATAGAGATCTAATCATTAATGATACAGAACATGTAACAAGCTATAGATTTACGGTCTTAGATTTAGACCACGAAAAAAAAACTAGCGCAAAAATTGTTTATGCACATCAAGGCACTAGTTTACAGACCCTAAGTAGTCGTAATAAACCTTTTATAAGAGACCCTCAAACTGGCTCTATGAGGGAAAGACAGAATGTAGCAAATACAGCATTAACTGATGACAATAACGAAATATATCAAATAAGTAAAGAACCAGGGACAAAACAAGCTAAGTTTATAGTTTCAAGATTAATGTTTGATATTAATCATGCTTTCAATGTATTTAATAAAGTCAATGATTTAAAAGAAAGTTTAAGAAAACTGATTGAAAGATTAAATAAAATAAAGGGACCTAGCAAAGGTTTACTAAGAATAAAAAAACAGTTAGAAAATCTTATAAGAGCTAGAAATATTTCTAAAGAAGATGCTCAAAGAGCACTCCAACTAATAAACTATGATTTCAACAATAGACACAAATATAGAATAACCTTATTAGATTTAGATGCAACAAAGCCTTACCCACGCTATGTTTTTGTAGATAGTGAAAATGATTTTTTTACTAGGAATCATTATTTTCAACAACATGGGGGACAAAACAAAGAATTTGCAGATGATACTAAATATTACCGAAGTTCAAATCAAATAAAAATGTTGGTGATAATGCTAAATTATTCAATAGAAAAATTTATATTCCAAAACTTGTTTAAAACAAAGTGATTATTTTTGTTTTGTCGATAGTGGGACTGATTTCTGACCCCATTTGCTAGTGATTTTAACATTTCACTGTATTTTAAAATTCAAAATGGGGTTTGGAATCAGTCCCATAGTAGATATGTGCTAGCGACTCTCAAAACTAATTAGCTGGCTTTTTAAACTTAAGCTCAAAAACTTGTGGACGCCACAAAAAAAACTTATTTAATTGATATTCTACCCATGGTGAATACTGACCATCAGATTTAGCTAAAGGAGAAATTTCAATAGCTTTAGGATTAAATTTTGATTTTTTTGCAGCATCCATTAGTGATTGTTTGCCATTATAATCTGCTCTTATTACTAAATCACAATGAGGCAATAATTTTTCATAGCAAAGATCTAATACCTCTTGAGTATACTGGAGCAATTTGGGATAATCTTTTGGTCTCAAATAAAGTGATACCAATCTGGAAAAACCAAAACCTGGTTCAACAGGTTGATGCGCTGTAGGTAGAAACTTAGCCACAATATCCTCTGGCAGATCATTGTTACTCATATAGTATCCAAGAGCAAGATCTGAGCTTATTTTACTCACAGAACCATCTTTAAATCTTTATAAGCCAGTTAAAAAGTCGGCTTGAACTTGCTGCCAATTTTGTGCATCAACACTAAGCTCGTTTAAATCAATTCCAGTAAATTGGGTATTAGGATTTTCACCAGCAATTTTTTTGCAATATTTAGCTGACTTATTTTCGCCAATAAACCATTTAAATAAACTTGATCTACATGAACCAACATTTCCAAGATGTATTTCAATATTAGGTGACATACCAAAATTCATAAAAGCTTCTTTAATAGAAAAGACAGTTCTAGCAAGGTTTTTGATAGGAAAAGTTGAAAAAAATTAAGTGTTTTCACCCTGTTTTTTCTTTTTTTTTTTTGCTTTAGAGTGGTGCGTCCAAGAATGATTGTGCAGTTATAAGCTAGATTTACTTAAGATCAAGTTTTCGAAAAAAGGAGTTTACTTTTTTGCTCATATTATAAATGAGGTCACCCATTTACTTTCTATCAAAAGAAAATAGTGATGATGCCTTTCAAAAAGTTTTAGCTGATCTTGCAGACAAAGAATCTGCGACTGAAACTATAAAAAAAAATCAAAACTCTTTTTGATGATCCAAGTTTTTTTGCTAGGGCTACACTTAATTAAAAGCTGAAACAAAATGACAGCCAACAGACATTGTTTAATACTAAAGTTAAGTTTAATGAATCGTGAGACAAAATGAACACGGTCCGAAGTGTCCCAAGGTTGAAGAATCGACGAAGTCGTATTATGCAGTGGATTCTTAAAGAATGATACTAGTTAGAAAAGCAAAAATATTTTCAAAACTTGGATTATCAAAGAGTCTTGGTTTTTGAATAGTCGCTAACAATCTTGAACTTTGTCTCTGCCCTTCAAAATCAAGTTGAGGACTTTGAACTGGCATAGCTTTAGATTCCATTAAGTTTGGAAGTATTGTTGGTAGTATTTGCATAAGCGCTAAATTTATTTTATAAAACAATTATAACTTGGTAAACCATTTTTTTTATAGAAATTTATGGAAATCAACGAAACTTTGATAGCTAGCTAATTGGGCTTTAGAGATAAAACTATCTTTAGACAATGTTTTTAGCAACTCTTCAAATAATGCAATTTGTTCTGGGATCTTTTTTAAGCTAGCTGAGGCTAAGTCACCCTTGATATTGTTGTACAAAGCTTGCATTTTTTTTAAGCGTAAGGTGTCTTTTGATGGGTATGTCAAATCTAATCTAATTAACTCATCGAGCAGAGCAAAATAGCCTTGGTGCTCTTGAGATAATGGTAAGACATTTATGAATGCTAAAGCCTTATTTTCTTTGTGACTATGTTCAAAAACAAACGGAAAACTCTCTTGATAGTCAGAAGCAGAGACAGGATAGTTAAGTTCAGCTGTTAAATCCCAATATCGATTATTTATACCTTTTACCTTTAATGCACAATGAGCTTGTTTATCATTCAAAAAGGATACCAACACAATTGGAGTAGCTGGCTTGGTAATTGGAACTCCTAATTGCTCTAGAAAGTGCATAAATGCTATACAAAGATTCTCGCAGTTCAAAGCAAATGACTGAGTTATGCTAGAAAAAAAATTTCTCTCATTTGAATATTGAGGTTGAGTTCTTTTTGCAATTTCATAAATCAAATGCTGTGCATCACTTGGCGACTCAAGTTTAAAGCTTGGCAAAGCCACTTGAAGATCTTTTGTTAAAGCATTAATACGATCTAATCCTTCACTTGAAATTGGAACCGAATATCTATCATAAACAGAGATTAGCCTAGAAAGTATCATATAAACATACCCAAACTAAAACACACTAAGATCTGTCGATATCAACATCACGATCAAAAGCCGTATCTATAATATCTTTTGTTGCTTTAATGGCACCATGTATCAAAGCACCTTCTGCCGTATCTCTGATTGCATCTGCCATGCGACCCATTTGAGTATTTTGAGCTTGATCTGTTAAATCTCTATAACTAGAGTGTAACGAAGCTTTAATTTGACCAGATGCAATTGCCTGACCAGATATTTCCCTTATTCTTTGTTCTTTTTCTTGTTCTGAAAGCTTTCTCCAATTTACTGCTGGATTAGCACTGTTTATATTCATTGTAAATTCCCCCTGCAAAAAAAATAACATATCAAAAGCAAAATTGAATATAATTCAGCAAAAATACTACTATAAACACTACTTTAAACACCGTCTATGAATACCACAAAATGGGACTGATTCCAAACCCCATTTTGAATTTTAAAATACAGTGAAATGTTAAAATCACTAGCAAATGGGGTCAGAAATCAGTCCCACAAACGACCTTACGCTTAGCTTGTTTCACTGCGTGAAACTCACTAAGCGACGGTGTTTGATTCTTTTGTTAGGCGTGTCTAACCAAACCCTACTTATGCCCAAATCTAAAGACTCGAGATACTTATTACGGGTTTGGAAGCACGCCCATAATGAAAAGAATTTTCATACAAAATTCTTTATGTTCTACTCACTGTGAAACTTCTTTTTTTAAAAGCATTTAAACTGATAACATAGCAAGCTTTTCTAAGTAAATTTACTGAATATTTTTTTTATTGAACATTTATTGACAATTTCCTAAATCGAGTTTTCCTTCAACACGAGTGAGTGATTCAGGAAAATTAGGGATTGCAGGATTTTATTGAGGGTTTCCTAAATCGAGTTTTCCTTCAACTTGAGTGAGTGAACGAGGTAATTCAGGGAATTTATTGATGTCAGAATTATCTTTATTGTAAATTGAGTTTTTTTCATCAGGATTGATAAATTCAGGGTCTTTAGGGAAATCAGGATTTAACAGATTAACTTTAGCAGGATTAGTTGCAGCATTAGCTAGTTCAGGACTGATAGCTTCAGGTATTTTAAAACTCAATTTAAAATCGGATACGGCATCTCCTGGCTTATTAGTATCTGGATCAATTTGATGAACAGTTAGATTTCCTGATCCGTCAGACTTAATTACTAAACTATCATTTGCATAGGAATTATAATGACTTCTAGGAGCTAAAATTATTTCCCATTCATCCCTTAGATCTAGATGAAATGGTTTCGATGGGGCTAATTTGAAAAGACCAGTAATAGAACCATCTGATTCTCTATAATCACGCTCATACATTACAGCATTTTGGGTGTAGTTGTCATTCTTAGGGTTTTTAAAACTCTTGGTGCTAGTTCTTAAGCGTACTGAAGTACCATTTGTGGAATTGAGATCATTTACTTTTAATGTACCGTTACTTGTATCTATAATCATTTCAGCATGATTCTCTGAAATAGAATCTATACGATTTTGGCTAAGCGATTCGCTTGTATTACAATTTGCTCCAATTTGAATTGCACTATTATCTGAATCCCTACCAATTTTAAGAGCTATAATACCATCTGTAATGTCCCTGTAATATGAGGCCAGTAAAACGAAATACTTTTTCCTAATAAAATCGTAAAGACTAAAAGGAGAAAGAAAATGCCAGGTTACAGAAAAATTAGCTCAGAGCTAAAAGCAAAAGCAGCTTTGGAAGCGTTAAAAGATGAAGAAGCGATTTCTACGATTGCTTCTAAGTACAGAATCGATCCAAAAACTTTGAGAGATTGGGTTAAAAAACTCAAAGAGAATTCGGCTTCTGTTTTTGATTCAAAAATTGAAGAAGAACATAAAGAAAAACTCATGCAAAAAGAAAATCAAATTAAAGAGCTCAAAAATTTAATTGGTGAACAAACGGTCATGATCGACTGGGTTAAAAAAAAATATAGGGAAGCTGGATTTCAATGGGAGAATGAGCCTCATGGATGGTGATTCAAAATTTCCAATCACGCATCAATGTGGGTTGCTTAACATCGATCGCTCTAAGTATTATAGAAAACCTAAGCCCGAGTTTTCAGATGGAGATAAAAAAATTATGGATGCAATAGATCAGGAGTATACGAAACAACCAATGTTTGGCTGTAGAAATATGCGCTGGGCTTTAAAAGAATACCATGGTCTTAAAGTTGGTAAAGATAGAGTATCTAAGCTAATGAAGGCAATGGGATTGGTAGCTCAAGCTCCGAAACCCAATACTAGCAAGGCAATGAAGGAACACAAAAAATATGCTTACTTGCTAAAGAATTTAGTGATTGATAAACCAAATCATGTTTGGGGCACTGATATCACATATATCAGAACTCAGCAAGGCTTTTGTTTTATGGTTGCTATTATCGATTTGTTTAGCAGGTCAGTGCTAAGCTATCGCATCTCAAATATGATGGACACAAGTTTTTGCATTGAAGCCCTAGAGGAAGCAATTGAACAATATGGTTGTCCTGAAATATTTAATAGCGATCAGGGCAGTCAGTTTACTAGCCAAGAATTTACTCAGGTGCTTTTAGAGCATCAAGTAGCAATATCAATGGATGGTAAAGGTCGAGCTACTGATAATGCAATAGTAGAAAGATTTTGGAGAACGCTGAAACAAGAATGTGTTTATCCTAAATATTTCAAAACAATCAAGGAGGTAAAAATAGGAGTTAAAGAATTTGTTGAATACTACAACAACAGAAGACCTCATCAATCATTAGGTATGAGGTCACCACTTAAGTGCTATCAAAACTTTACTAAGCCTTTAGTAATTCAAGACTTAGAAAGTTGTACAATTAAGTTTGTGAACTTAAGTAATAAATCTAGGAAAAGTATTACGAATAAGCTTGTTTAATTTACAGGGACACTTCAATCAGACTCTCTAATATTTTTTGTATTAAAAGTAATAATATCTGGGGACACATTACCAGTTTTACTACCCTGTGAACCTAAAATAGCTTGTTGAATATGAGGATTTGCGTTATTAATTTCATTCATATGTATATATAGATAATCATAACATATTTTTGACAACAACATAACTTAATTTGAAACTACAGGGGTCGTAGACGGACAAAGGAAACAAGATAGTGTTTACTTTCTAAAGCAACATACTAATTTTAGCTTGGCTGAAATTGGTGTTATTTTTGGTAAAAGTTCAAGTGCCGTTTCGAAAATTTTCCAAAGAGTGAAAGGTAAAATCAGTAATAAAATTAGAAGTCAAATGGATTTGAAATAAATTTTGTCCTTTGACCGTCTACGACCCCGGTAATTCGACCCCGATAATTCCTGTTTTCAAAACAGCACCTGCTAAGTTTTTTCAAAATCATCAGAAGTTAAAAATGCAAGCTTAGAAATTGTTGTTTTGAAAAGTTAGGGGTTGACACCACGAAATACCATTTGATGTTCATTCCATGTACTGTGAAACAATTCACCATCAACTTGACCCCATACACTGTCAAAGAAACTCATAGTAATAGAAATTTTTCCTTCAGCAATTGGCTTATCAATTCCAGGAGTAGCATTAATACCATAAAGTGCAACTTCTTCACCAATTTCAGCTGCTTTTATGATTCTATTCACGTTAGACACACTGTCTCCTCTTAGTTGTATGCTTTCTCTGCTTGTATCTTTCCTGTATTTATCTTCATTGCCGCCATCATTTGCAACGTTAGTGGTATCATTAGACTCACTTAAATCTGTCGGAGTTTTATCAAAATCTGTTTTTTTTGCTGAAGCTACAGCTTGAAGAACATCACGTCTTTGAGCCCATTTTCTTAAACTTCTAGGCGCATTTTTAGGCATTACATCTTTAATTGCTTGTTCGGGAGTCATTCCATGAAGAGCTCTATTTCTTCTCGCTATTTCTAACCTCTTCCTACCAGTGTGGCGCGCACCTCTATGATTTTTAATTTCTTGTCCTGGGTAGTCCTTTTTAGGTATTTTTTCTAAAGGTTCCCTGACCGTTAATTCTCTTCTATGCTTACGCCACCAATTCATTATTTATCTCCTTAAAAATTCATCCCCAATATCAGAGTATTATAGTTTATCTAAATAAGTCCTTGCAACCCATGTTGACACATAAATTCGCGGACTAATTCTTTATCCGCACTGGCCTTTTACTTTCAGCTTTAGTAAAATTAAATGCTAGAACTACAGGGGTCGTAGACGGACAAAGGACACAAGTTAGTGTTTACTTTCTAAAGCAACATACTAATTTGAGCTTGGCTCAAATTGCTGTTATTTTTGGTAAAAGTTCAAGTGCCGTTTCGAAAATTTTTCTAAGAGTGAAAGGTAAAAAGTGAAAGGTAAAATCAGTAATAAAATTTGAAGTCAAATGGATTTGAAATGAATGATGTCCTTTGACCGTCTACGACCCCGATAATTCCAGGACACAAGTTAGTGTTCACGTTCTAAAGCAACATACTAATTTGAGCTTGGCTCAAATTGGTGTTATTTTTGGTAAAAGTTCAAGTGCCGTTTCGAAAATTTTTCAAAGAGTGAAAGGTAAAATCAGTAATAAAATTAGAAGTCAAATGGATTTGAAATAAATTTTGTCCTTTGAGCGTCTACGACGCCGATAATTCAGATAGAGCCTATAGAATTGGTCAAACTCGTCCAGTAACGGTTTATAGATTTGTGGTTAAAGGCACTATCGAAGAAAAAATCCTTAAAATGCACCATAGTAAAAGACAGTTAGCTAGTGATTTGCTTGCAGGTACAGACACACAAACTAAGTTAAGTGAGGAAGATTTATTGAAGCTTCTTAGCTAGCGTCAATTAAGCTACAATAGCTATATGAGCGAACTCAAAACCAAAAAAGCTTTATACGACAGAGTGGTACCGATTATTGAAGGTGCTAAAAATAGAGTTCTGAAAGCTATTAACCAAGAGATTGTTCAAACTTATTGGCAGATTGGTAAAGAAATCGTCGAAGAAGAGCAAGATGGTAAAGATAGAGCAGAATATGGTAAGGCTCTGATTGAGACTTTGTCGCAGCAGCTTACTGAACAGTATGGAAAAGGCTATACCAAGCGTAATCTAAGGGCAATGAGACAGTTTTACCGCAGTTATGTGAATTGGCACGCAGTGCGTGCCGAATTGACTTGGACCCACTATCGCTTGTTAATAGCTATAGAAGAAGCAGAAAAACGCTCGTTTTATGAGCTTGAATGCATCAATAGTCAATGGTCAACCAGAGAGCTTGATAGGCAGATCAACTCATTGCTTTTTGAAAGGCTAACTTTGAGCAAGGAGAAATCTGAAGTTTTAGAGATAGCAAAAGAAGGGCAAGTAATAGCTGAGCCAAAAGACTTGGTAAAAGATCCTTACGTTCTAGAATTTCTAGGCTTACCTCAAAGTTCCAAATTATATGAAAAAGATCTGGAGTCCGGGCTGATTGAACACCTACAACAATTTTTATTAGAACTAGGCAAAGGCTTTTCATTTGTTGCAAGGCAGCAAAGAATCCAAATGGATGATGAGAATTACTATGTCGATCTAGTATTTTTTAATTATCATATCAAGTGTTTTGTGCTTATAGATCTTAAAATCGGTAAGCTAACTCATCAAGATCTAGGTCAAATGCAAATGTATGTAAACTACTACACCAGAGAAAAAATGGAAGAAGGTGACAATAAGCCTATTGGTATAGTTCTCTGTGCTGATAAAAGTGAAGCCGTTGTTAAGTACACACTTTCAGAAGAAAATAAACAAATCTTTGCATCACGTTATAAGCTTTATTTGCCAAGTGAAGAAGAATTAAAAGCAGAACTCCTTAGAGAAAGAGAAATTATTGAAAGAGAGATGGATTAAGTCTCATTATAGAATTTCTTTGTCTCTATAATCATGAATGGTTCTGAACTTATTACTTGACTTTGCTTAATTTAAATATCTGAGTCTAACTGCCTAGCTAGTTTTTACTCAAATTCAATAGTTCCTGGAGGCTTGTCAGTAATATCGTAGAAGACTCTTTTAACATTAGGTACTTCATCAAGTATTTGGTTAGCTGTATCTGAAATTATATCTGAAATATCTACAACATTTGCAGTCATAACATCTACAGTATCTACAGCCCTCATAGTTATTGCTTTTGAACCTACATTATCACTATCTTTATTTACCTGGTAGAATACTCTGCAAATATCATCACATGCACCAGTAATTTCTCTGGCTAAGGATCTTAACTGAGGAATCGTAACATCACTATTAGATTGATTTTGTAGATCAACAGGTTTATCGTCTGGAACTACAGGGGGTGTCAACCCCTAACTTTTCAAAGCAACATACTAATTTGAGCTTGGCTCAAATTGTTGTTATTTTTGGTAAAAGTTCAAGTGCCGTTTCGAAAATTTTTCTAAGAGTGAAAGGTAAAAAGTGAAAGGTAAAATCAGTAATAAAATTAGAAGTCAAATGGATTTGAAATAAATTTTGTCCTTTGAGCGTCTACGAGCCCGATAATTCCAAAGTAAAAAAAGTAATCCTTAACCTAGGCTTAACTTTTATATAGAAGAATAGCAATATAAATATATGGCAAGCTCTATAAGATGGAATACAAAAAGAGCTCTTGGTTTGATATCAATAATCAAACAGCATTAGAAGAGCAAAGAAGAAAACAAAAAGAAAAATCAGAGGAACCTAATTCTTTGGGTGATACTGAAAAGCAAGTTTTACCACAACCTGCACAATCTCTGTCATTCAAATTACCATGTACAAGTATTCAACAATCCAATGAAGCCGTAGCTAGCACTACCAATGATAAAAAACAAAGTTCTAACTTATCTTGGAGTCAACTTTCATCTGTAACTCAGACTGAAAACTCTTCTAACGTATCTACTGAAGATTTATTGTCACATGCTGAATCAGAATACCAAAGGCTAACTCACAGTATAGAAACAAGTTCAAGTCACGATACTAGTACTCTGGCAAATCATATTACCACCAGAAAAGATACTGCAACTTTTGTAGCAGCTCATGGGAAAGCTGATGTTGATTCTAAAAGGCAGCAGACTAAGCTTGAAAGTGACCATAGAAACCAGTCTGCTTATAAACAGATCATTAGTCATGCAAAAAATCTCCTACAGTCCGGTAATGAAAGTCAAGCAAGAGAACTCTTGAGGCAAGTCAAAGAACAGCCTCACTCTTTATATGCATTAGCTGAACAATCCAGAGCTGAAAGTCTTTCTCCGCAGCATCTGAGAATGAATATTGAATCAAGCTTAAGGCTAGGTAATACAGAAAAGCCTGAAGAAATGCAAGCAACTCAATACAGCCAGATGAGTCGTGAGGAACAGCAAAATCACACTCTTGAGCTAATGAGTGGTTTAACAAGTCAGCTTGATGAATCTAGTCAAAGTTTTATAGCCAACGAAGAAGCTATTGCATCTTTGGCAAATCCAAAGCAAAGGGATTCTCAAAGAACTATTTCAAATCCATTTGGCTTGAGTCTGGGTCAAACTTGAAATCCTTTTGACGCTACGGTTTCTGACAATAAAGGAACTTCACTTAATATCCAAATAGGAGTAATTGATGAAGCAAGTTCAATGTTACAAAGGCTTGGTATCAACCCTAGTCAAGATCAAATTGATAATAGAATATCTAATAGAGAACAATATAGAGAAGCACTTATAAAAGATCGTAAGAACCTTTTATCAGCTTATGGATATATGATCAAGCTTGCACAAGCCGGTAAGGCAGATCAAATCCATTTACTTTTTGATGGAAAAGGAAAACCCTTTAGGCAGGGAAGTTATTGCTGATAGAGCATCCTATAATAGCGGACTATCTGATGAAGTTGAAGGTCAATATCGTGATCTATATCAATTTTTACATAGAGATGATAATTTTGAAGCCGGCGTATCATGTTTATCTGATTCTCTTTTAGGATTGAGTCATGAGGAGCAAGTAGTTCGTGCAAGAATTCTAATTACAGAACAACTTCAAATCTCTAGAGAAGCATTAGATTTAATTAGAAGCACTGATCATGGTATTGGTCAGGCTATCTTGGCAAATAAAGACACACCAGCTTTAGAAAGACTGGCAGCAGTAGATCAAGGAATTATAGGTAATATGACAAGAGAGACCTTGGCAAGAAGAGCCAATACTCTATTTGATTCACATGATCAACTAACAGATAGCCTTAATTCAAAAGATTTTGAAGCAGGTCAAAAAGTTATAGAAGATTTACAGGCTCATGTTGAAAATGGAAGCTATCTCTATGGCAGAGATAAGCATACAGAAAGAGAGCTTGTTAATAGAGATTTAGCAAGAACACCAGAAGAAACACAACAGATTGAAAAAAGAATTGCAGATCTTGAATCTGAGATTAAGGACACTCAAATAGAATCAATTAAAAGTAATCAAAGAAATATATCAAGTGACTTGGATGAAATAAAGAGCTTCACTGGTCTCAAGCCATTAGGTCTATTTGACTCTAGAACCTGGAGGGATATTTCTGGGGAAGACGATGTATTGTTTAATCGAATAGACTCGACTCTTAAGCACTCTGGTGAAATTTTGGATAATTTATTAGATCAACAGTCTGATATAAAAACAGCTCGAGAAAGAATTTACTGCTCTAATCAGCTTGAAAGATATGAAAAAGAGCTAGCAAGTATTCTTGGCAAAACTCATGAAAAATATCAATCAGCAAGCCAACAATTGCAAAGAGATTTATCTCGAATATCTGCTGATTTACGAGGAATTGATAATTTTCATGCTAAGACTGAGGCACGTCTGGAGTACTTTCGCCAGTCAGCAATAATTATGGCTGTGACTCTTGCTACAGGAAGCACAGGGACAGGATTAATTGCTTCTAGAGTGGGGTTAGCTGGTGCTAAGTTTAGTGTTGGAACGGCAGCTGGTACTGGAATTGGGCTAATTAGTAACACTGCTGAAGGTATTGGCAGGCATGGATATGGCTTTGAAAATCCTTATGCCAATATTGGAAGTAAAACTTTGCGAGATTTTAAAGATTCGGCTACTACTTCAGCATGCTTGTTGTTTATGAATACAGTTAAAACTGGCAGCTTGAAATCAAAAGATTTAAAAGATATAAAAGTTAAAGATTTTGCTGAAACCTTTAAGACTTTTTTTATAGGTAGAACAGAAAAATATTTTGCAAACCCAGATATAGGAACTATTGGCATCTCAGACGGACAAAGGACAAAATAGCCTTTCTAGGTGTGATTCTTAATCTCTAGAGGACTTTTGACCCCCTACAGCGACAAGTCAAAATTGCTATTTTTATTTAGCAGATGGCAAGACCACTATTAATGTTGGAAACTACAGGGGTCGTAGACGGACACCGGACACAAGTTAGTGTTTACTTTCTTAAGCAACATACTAATTTGAACTACAGGGGTCGTAGACGGACACAGGACACAAGATAGTGTTTACGTTCTTAAGCAACATACTAATTTGAGCTTGGCTCAAATTGGTGTTATTTTTGGTAAAAGTTCAAGTGCCGTTTCGAAAATTTTTCAAAGAGTGAAAGGTAAAATCAGTAATAAAATTAGAAGTCAAATGGATTTTAAATGAATTTTGTCCTTTGACCGTCTACGACCCCGGTAATTTCAATGAAATATTTGGATTGATGACACCAGAAGAAGCATTGCAGAGAGAACTTCAACTCGATACCAGTTGACTAAAATTTAACTTTGCAGCTGACGGTGAATCTAATTTCTCCTGATCAAACACGCCTGAGTCCAAAAACCTGGTGGTTTCAACTTATGGTTTAGAAAAATTTATCTCTCTTTTAAAATTGAAATAAGCTATGATTATCAATGAATCTATGAGTTCGTCAAAAGAATTAAGCTAGTAATTGGAAATTGCCTATTTAGTATAACGACAGAGACCTTGTTGATTATGTTAAGCTTATTATTACATATTTAAATGGTTAAAAATTTTAATGATGATTTAAAAAGAAGGTTAGTACAACCTAAAACATCCGTTTCTCAAAAAGCTAATAGAGACTCTTCAACAACAGATGACGGATCTTTAGAAAGAAAAAATGAAAATTCAAGATCTGTTGGGGAAAAGTTAGGTAAAAAGCCAAAAGAAAATTTAAATACAAAGCTTTTAAGAATTAAAGAATATGGAATTAATTTGAGTGGAAATCTGGGTATTCCTTTAAAATTATTTGAAAACGTATTTGAAGCCTTAGTTCAAAGTCAGCCAACAGATGAGCAGCTAGAATCTAGAATAAATATATATAGTAAGGGTGTTGAGGCTTGCATAGAACATGGACATTATATATATCAATATACAAACGCATTTGTAGCCTTAGTTCAAAGTAAGCCAACAGATGAGCAGCTAAAAATATATAGTAAGGGTCTTGAGGCTTGCAAAGAAAATGGACATGATCCGAGACATTATACAAACGCATTTTTAGCCTTAGTTCAAAGTCAGCCAACAGATGAGCAGCTAGAATCTAGAATAAATATATATAGTAAGGGTCTTGAGGCTTGCAATAAAAAAGGATATAGACCGAGTGATTATACAAACGCATTTGTAGCCTTAGTTCAAAGTCAGCCAACAGATGAGCAGCTAAAAATATATAGTAAGGGTCTTGAGGCTTGCAAAGAACATGGACATGATCCGAGACATTATACAAACGCATTTGTAGACTTAGTTCAAAGTAAGCCAACAGTTGAGCAGCTAAATATATATAGTAAGGGTCTTGAGGCTTGCAAAATAGGACATAGACCGAGTGATTATACAAACGCATTTATAGCCTTAGTTCAAAGTAAGCCAACAGATGAGCAGCTAAAAATATATAGTAAGGGTCTTGAGGCTTGCAAAGAAAATGGACATAGTCCGGATTATTATACAAACGCATTTGTAGCCTTAGTTCAAAGTAAGCCAACAGATGAGCAGCTAAAAATATATAGTAAGGGTCTTGAGGCTTGCAAAGAAAATGGACATAGTCCGGATTATTATACAAACGCATTTGTAGCCTTAGTTCAAAGTAAGCCAACAAATGAGCAGCTAAAAATATATAGTAAGGGTCTTGAGGCTTGCAAAGAACATGGACATTATACAAAGGCATTTGTAGCCTTAGTTCAAAGTAAGCCAACAGATGAGCAGCTAGAATCTAGAATAAATATATATAGTAAGGGTCTTGAGGCTTGCAAAGAACATGGAGATTATACAGTTGATTATACAAACGCATTTGTAGCCTTAGTTCAAAGTCAGCCAACAGATGAGCAGCTAAAAATATATAGTAAGGGTCTTGAGGCTTGCAAAGAAAATGGACATAGTCCGAGTGATTATACAAAAGCATTTGTAGCCTTAGTTCAAAGTAAGCCAACAGATGAGCAGCTAGAATCTAGAATAAATATATATAGTAAGGGTCTTGAGGCTTGCAAAGAACATGGAGATTATACAGTTGATTATACAAACGCATTTGTAGCCTTAGTTCAAAGTAAGCCAACAGATGAGCAGCTAAAAATATATAGTAAGGGTCTTGAGGCTTGCAAAGAAAATGGACATAGTCCGAGATATTATACAAAAGCATTTGTAGCCTTAGTTCAAAGTAAGCCAACAGATGAGCAGCTAAAAATATATAGTAAGGGTCTTGAGGCTTGCAAAGAACATAGACATAGTCCGGATTATTATACAAACGCATTTGTAGCCTTAGTTCAAACCGAAGAATTTTTACCTTCAGTAAATATTGGTCTAAGAAATTTTGGAAAAGCTCTTGAAGACAAACTATCTATAAACGCCAATGATTTTAGATATGCCCTTTTGGACTTACTTAGAATAACTTATGAAGAACTTAATATGAAAGGTTTTAATGTTGAAAAAGAAATAATTCGGTCATTGCTTGACGATCATGTTTCTCGCTATCCAAGAGAGTCAAACAAATACAGGAGTTACACGATTGCCTGACTTAGGTGTAACTGCACAGCTTCTCTAACTATTTCCCATTTTTGTTGATACCAACTTGAACTACAGGGGTCGTAGACGGTCACCGGACACAAGTTAGTGTTTACTTTCTAAAGCAACATACTAATTTGAGCTTGGCTGAAATTGCTGTTATTTTTGGTAAAAGTTCAAGTGCCGTTTCGAAAATTTTTCAAATAGTGAAAGGTAAAATCAATAATAAAATTTGAAGTCAAATGGAT
>JAYQSH010000009.1:0-12872 GCA_038146805.1 bacterium
TTACCGCTCAATTGTTCAAAAATACTTCCCTAATGCTCAAATAATTACTGATAGATTTCATGTAATTAGATTAGTAATTTTTAAGATTTCTTGCAACCTGAAACTCTTAGACTCCAAAGGAAGAGACAACAGAGGGGGCTTACTCTCTCTTTAGAAGACACCTTCTAAATTAACTGAAGAACAAACACAAAAACTTCACCGCTATCTTCAGTCAAAACCTGGTCTAGAAGCTTTGTATAAGTTTAAAAATAGATTTGTAAAGCTCTTGAATTTAAAAGAAATGAAGTTTAGATATGCAAGGAAAGTGATTGGCTATTTTAATACTCTTACTCATTTTTTAAACAAATCAAAATTCAAGCCTCTGATGTCATTAGCAAAGACTTTAGAGAATTGGCAGGAGGAGATATTGAGGATGATGAGATATACTAAATCCAACGGAATTACAGAAGGATTTCACAACAAAATGAAGCGAATCGTCAGAATCGCTTACGGATTTAGAAACTTTAAAAATTACAGACAGAGGGTTTTGTTACAATGCGGATAAACGGAAGAGTTTCACTTCCTAAAATTATTTCATAACAAAATGAAGCGAATCGTCAGAATCGCTTACGGTAGAAACTTTAAAAAATCAGACAGAGGGTTTTGTTACAATGCGGATAAACGGAAGAGTTTCACTTCCTAAAATTACACAAAATTGGTGTACATCCCACGATTCGTAGATTGACTGGACCTTGGTGACGAAGGTTCATTCTTCAAACACTACTAAAAAACAAAAGACACCCTGTCCGGGTGTCTTTTATTTTTTTTATGGCAGGGCTTGAGGGATTCGAACCCCCGACGCCTCGGTTCGTAGCCGAGTCCTCTATCCAGCTGAGGTAAAGCCCTAAAAAAACGCAAAATCAAAAAAATATTGCTAAATAATTATAGAAGATTTAATCTAAATATACCTATTAATCAAATCTAAAATTTTAAAGATACACTGAAAAACGAAGTTTTGCAGAGTTTATATAGAAATAGCCCTGTTTTTGATGTTATTACAAAATATAATGGGACTGATTCCAAAACCCCATTTTGAATTTTAAAATACAGTGAAATGTTAAAATCACTAGCAAATGGGGTCAGAAATCAGTCCCACAAACGACCTTACGCTTAGCTTGTTTCACTGCGTGAAACTCACTAAGCGACGGTGTTTGATTCTTTTGTTAGGCGTGTCCAACCAAACCCTACTTATGCCCAAATCTAAAGACTCGAGATACTTATTACGGGTTTGGAAGCACGCCCATAATCACTTAAATTCACATATTCTAGATGCTGTTCACAAATCAAGCTTTGCAACAGAAAAATGCCCAACTGCAAATACCTTTAGTTTGAATCTTCCTGCTTAATACATTCTTGTGAAAAAGCATGCCAAGTGCCACCTTCTTTTTTGCACATAGTTGCATAATCCATTTTTATATAATTAAAAAAATTAATAAACATCCAATAAGCAAGTACAGAAAAAATCAAGACACCAAATCCCACATACAAAACATCCGCTAATTTATTTTTTTCTTTCATAATTCAAATTACAAATTCTGTAGATTGTCTAAATACAATTTTGCTTGCTTTAAAATCTTGGCTTGCTCAACAGCATCGATCTTATTCCATACATTATAAACCATGCTCATACGCATATTGTTTTTTAATTTATCTTTATGCTCATCTAAAAAATTCCAATACAAAGAATTAAACGGACATGCATCCTCCTGTGCATCATCGTTATATTTCTTTTGAAATTTATAAAAACAATTTTTACAATAATCACTCATTTTATTTATATAGTTGGCACTACTTACATAAGGCTTAGTTGCAAGTCCACCGCCATCAGCCCATTGGCTCATTGCTCTGGTATTAGTAATTTCAACCCACTCAATAGCATCTATGTAAATTCCTAAATACCATAAATCAACTTCATCTGGATGCACACCAGCCAACAAAAGAAAATTACCAGTAACCATCAAGCGTTGAATATGATGCGCATAAGCATTGTCTAAAGAATTTTCAATGCAATTTTTCAAACAATTCATTTTTGTATTTGCATCCCAAAAAAACTTTGGTAATTGTCTATGATTATCAAAAAAATTAGTCTTTGCAAACTGAGGCATTTTAACCCAATAAAAGGAGCGCATAAATTCACGCCAGCCTAAAATCTGACGAATAAAACCTTCTACCTGACTAATATCTACACTATCAGCATGTGCGTGCATATATTCTTGAGCTTTTTCTATCACCTCAAGAGGATCTAAAATTTTTAGATTTAAAGCAAAAGACAGCCTTGAATGAAAACCAAAAATAATCTTTTCAGACATTGCATCTTGATAATCACCAAAATGCTGTAAAAGATTTTTTAAAAAATAATCTAAAACATGCAAAGCTTGTTTTCTAGTAATTGGATATTCAAAACTTTTTGCATCAGCAAGCCTGCCAATATAATCAAGCTTTTGCTTTTCTATCATCTGCAAAATCTCTGTAACATCATTAGCAAAAGCCTTATGTACAGGAATATCAATTTTTTTTGGATATTTTTTTCGATTAGTCAAATCAAAATTCCATTTACCTCCCAAAGGCGTGTCCTTATCAAGCAAAATATTATATTTTTTGCGCATCCTGCGATAAAAACTTTCTAATAGATATTTTTCTTTTTTGCCAAAAAACTCTTGCAAATCATTTCTTTGTGTCAAAAAATGCTCACTATCTAAAACCCGTGCATCAATCACTAAATCGTTTATATAGTCTTTAAAATAAAGATCTAGACGATACTCGTCAGGCTCGAGCATTTCAAAATTTTCAATTTTATATTTTTTGATTATCCAATCTAAGTTTTGTTTAAAATCTTGTTTATTGTTTTTGTCATCCAAGCGCAAATACAAAAACTCAAAACCTTTTTGCTCAAAATGTTCTTTAAATTGACGCATAGCAGCAAAAAAACCAATTATTTTTTGCAGATGATGACACACATACTCAGACTCAGTTTTCACTTCCATCATCACGTACAAAACATCTGCATCAGGTTTTTTTGTAAACCAGCTATGTTTATAGTTCAACTGATCACCTAGTAAAAATCTTAGTGTTTTTTTTGTAGACATATGTTATTTTCTAATAAAATGCAATTTTCAATCTTATTAACAACAAACATTATAGTAACAGCATTTATGACTGGAGTAATTTGGCTTGTGCAATTAGTCAATTATCCGCTTTATCCACACATAAAACCAGATAATTTTACAGATTTCCAAACAGACCATATCAAAAAAATCACTCCACTTGTTGCACCAGTAATGATCACAGAACTTTTTTCAAGCCTTGCTTTAATTGTTTTTACACCAAACAATTTTTATAAGACCCAAATCCCAAATTTGTTTTTAATAAATTTCTGTATTGTGGTTATCATCTGGCTAGTTACAGTTTCTTACTCAGTACCTAACCACCAAAAACTCAAAGAAGGCTGGGACAGCAAACTTCACGCTCATCTAGTACAAAGCAATTGGACACGCACTATTGCATGGACTCTTAGATCAAGTATCTTAGCCTATATTGTTTTTGTTTTGATAAACTCAGCTAATCTTTTAGAACTCAAATAAGCGGCTTCGATATTATCACCCAACATATAATCACCACAACAAGCCAGAGAATTTTCAGCATCCCAGATATAGTCTTGCTTTAAAGGCTCTAAAGTTCTTGCATAGAGCCAGCGATGACACGCCAAATAAATAGGATCTTTATCAACAAAGTTTGTATATTGTTTTAATTTGTCTAAAACCAAATAAGTAATTTCTTCTCGATCACGATCTTGATTCGCTAAACTCCATTTAAAGTTAGTATGCATTATAATCGCTAAGTCATTTGTGCGCTGTGGTTTTTTTGAATTAATACCAATCCAATTGAGTACATCATCGTCAGGCAGATGCATTTCTGTAAAATCAAAATCAGGCTTGAGTTTACTTATTAACATCACAGCAAAATGTGCTTTCATTTCAATGTCAGCCAAAAAGGCAAACTGAGAAAAATTTCTCAAAAGCTCAGCACTTTGTTTTGGAGGCGCTGTTGACACGACTAAATCATATTCACCCAAAAGCTCTTCTTTATAATCATAGAGATAGTTACGATTGTTTTTTCTTTTCACTTGCCCAACACGCACAGCAAAATGACAAGAAACATTTTTCAGCAAGGACTTAGTAATTACATTCATTGCAGGAACAGCAACATAAGTATTAATAGTGTTAAGCTTAGTAAATTTTTCAACAAGCCCCATCTGCTCAAGCTCAGTTATAAAATCTTGAAATTCAGGATTTTCAACATCAATATATTGAGCACCATGATCAATAGCATAAGTTTTTTGACCATCATCATATTTTCTGGTAGCTGTACGCCCGCCCGGACCACGAGCTTTTTCAAAAAGGTCTACTTCAAAACCTTCTCGAGAAAGCAAATACGCCAAATTTGCACCAGAAATCCCTGCTCCAACTATCGCTATTTTTTCACTCATTTCTTTAAAAACTCTCAAGCTCTAAAACTGCTTGTTTAGACGCTAAACCTTTTTTACGCCAAATTATATTATTGTGCGTATCAAGCAAAAAAGCATAAACAAAATCTTGCGACTCTATTTTTAGGCTATTGGTAAATTTATCTTTGTCTAAATACAGTGTAATAGTGTTTTGTCTTTGACTTTTAGAATCAATACCATAGCGCATTCCATTATTAATATTAAACCTCATCAAAAAATTAAACTCTTTTAAGACAGGTATTTCATAAACAGCAAAACTTGAATATTTTTCTAGTAAAGTTTTTGTTGCCAACAACCATGTATCAATATCAGCTTGTTGTTTTCTTTTGAAAGCAACTAAAAGTAATTTTTTTTGACCTGCTAAGTCTTGTGGTAACAAAAAACTTTCACCCTCTAAATTTTCACCAATAACAGCAGGAAAAACCGAAGCATCTTGAGAAAACTCTACAATCTCAGTTATTTGCCCAGAGCCAATTGGTAATAACACCGCATGCGCACATGAAAACAGGCTTAAAACAATGAGTAAAAATTTTCTCACAGAATAATCTTAGCTCAATATGTGATAATTAGAGCCATGACACCTACTTTTAATCAAAATATTATCGCTTTAGTATGGGATTTTGATAAAACTTTGATTCCTTATTATATGCAAAAACCTCTTTTTGAATTTTATAATATCGACGAAGCTCAATTTTGGGCTGAAGTAAATCAGTTACCTGCATTGTACAAAGCGCAGGGTATCACTCTAAGTCCAGATACGGCATACTTGAATCATATTTTAACTTATGTCAAACAAGGAAAATTCAAAAACCTAAGTAACCAAAAACTTAGAGAACTTGGTAGCCAACTTGAGATGTTTCATGGCTTGCCAAATTTTTTTCAAACTTGTCGAGATTTAATTGAAAAAAATAGCGACTACCAAAAATTCAATTTAAAAGTAGAGCACTATGTAGTGAGCACTGGTTTAACCGAGATGATTAAAGGCTCAAGCATTAATCAATATATAGACGGTATCTGGGGTTGTGAGTTTATTGAAGATTTTTATGTGTCAGAAAATTCACAGCTAATACTCAACAAAGAAAAACAAATCAACAACATTGCTTACCTCATAGACAACACAACCAAGACAAGAGCTCTCTTTGAAATTAACAAAGGTGTAAATGTTCACCCAGAAGAAATCAGTGTTAATCAATCTATGCCAGAAAAAGAACGACGTGTACCTTTTGAAAATATGATTTATATTGCTGATGGTCCAAGCGATATTCCAGCTTTTAGTGTTATGAAAAAAAACAAAGGTAAAGCTTTTGCTGTTTACAATAAAGAGCATGCAAAATCTTTTAAGCAAGCCAAAAAACTTGTTGACGACAATAGGGTTGATAATTGTTTTGCCGCTGATTATAGAGAAGCTAGCGATGCTTTTTTATGGCTCACAAATGAAGTTATTGATATTGCAGACAGAATTCTTAGTAACAAAAAATCTCAATTAAGACAAGGCAAAAACTCTGTACCGCTACATATTAATTAGTTAAAATATTTACCATGCATTTTTTTATTAGAGTATTGTCAATCATCATTTGTTTAACGCAAATTAGTTGTGCAAAAAACAGTAGCTATGTTGACAGCAAAAAAAAGAATTTTGATTTTACAAAAACAAAACATAGAAGCGTAAAATACAAAGACTTAAGTTTCATACAAAAAAAACTTGTTGATGAGGCACAAAAAGTAGCAAAGCTTGCACATAACCCTTACTCACATTTTCACGTGGGCGCGGCTTTACTCGACTTTGACGGTAATATTATCGCAGGCACAAATTTTGAAAATGCTGCATACGGCTCAACAATTTGCGCTGAAAGAGCGGCAATTTTAAGAGCTAATTCACAAGGCAAAAATAAATTTTCTCATATTGCGATTTATGGAATTGGCAAAGATTTTCAGTCAAAACAACCCGTATCTCCTTGCGGAGCTTGTCGCCAAGTACTAATGGAACTTGCACAAAAATCTCATTATGATATCGAAGTAATAATGTCAAATTCACAAAAAGACCAAATCATAATTTCTAGCATCAGTGAACTCTTACCACTTGGCTTTGGACCACAAAATTTGGGTATTGAATTTTAACTAGCTTTATTTTGGGGGAATTTTAAAATAACAGGTGCATCTTGAGAATCTTCAAAAGCACTAGCTTTAGAGTTTGAAGAAGATCCGAAGAAAGACTTATAAGAAGAATCTGCTTCGTCGTTAAGATGCAACAAATCAAGCAATTTACCACCCCAAGTTGAATTATTTGCTAAAGAATAAACTTTGTCATAAATATCAATGCTCGCATCATTAAGAGCACCAACAATATCTTCTATAGGACCATAGTGTGCTTCGGTAAATGATTTTTGTTGAAAGATATCATCTAATGCCGTAAAAAAAGCATTTTGCTTTGCTTCATCATGATTTAAAATCGCGACTATTTGGTCCAGAGTAGCTTGATACCCTGGATCAGGACTTTTATCTTGAAAATAATTAACAAATAAGGCACGTTGGTTTTGGTTACTCGATAAAGTCTTCGCTAAAAGATGCGCAGGGCGATTTTCTTCAAAGGAGAATACATATGTCATAACATGTATTGTGGCACAAAGAATCAATTTATGCAAGTGAGTAAATACACCCAAAATAAATCCAAAAAAGCATGGCAATTTCCAATTTCTAGCTTAATTCTTTAGACGAACTCATAGATTCATTGATAATCATAGCTTATTTCAATTTTAAAAGAAAGATAAATTTTTCTAAATCATAGGTTGAAACCACCAGGTTTTTGGACTCAGGCGTGTTTGATCAGGAGAAATTAGATTCTCCGTCAGCTGCAAAGTTAAATTTTAGTCAACTGGTATCGAGTTGAAGTTCTCTCTGCAAGGCTTCTGCTGGAGTCAACCAGTCCAAACATTTCATTGGAGCTGTTCTTAGGTTTTCTGCTATTTGATCTAACTCTGCCTGAGTCACATTAGTAAAATTGGTTCCTTTTGGATGATAGACTCTCAATTCTTTGTTGAGCTACTCGATAGCACCCTTCTCGTATGGAGCAGATGGTCTTGTGAAGTAAGTTGGAACACCAGTCAGAGCCTTGATTACAGAGTGACCTACAAATGACTTGTCATTGTCGGTTGAAAAGCTTTTAACCCAATCTAGAATTAGATTGTTTTTAATTGCTTCTGTCGTTAGAAATTCAGTCTTGTTTTCAAGTTTGATGAAAAATGGATACCTTGTTTTTCGCTCTCTACCACTGAGGATACAAGCTCTACTGCCAGAACAAACTACGAC
The DNA here is from genome assembly GCA_038146805.1 of bacterium. Taxonomy (GTDB): domain Bacteria; phylum Cyanobacteriota; class Vampirovibrionia; order LMEP-6097; family LMEP-6097; genus CAIYXB01. Next base: position 7,850 of record JAYQSH010000009.1, read on the forward strand.
GAAATCTATTTCCAAATGACCAAATTCTTCTCGAGTATTTGCTTTTTCTGGACGTTCTGAAATACTTACTCGATCAAAGATACCATGCTTAGATGACAGTTGGTGATTGTGTTTCCAGTACTTTTTATGTTTACGGTATCGCTTTAGTTTAGGATTTTCATTGATAAAAATGTAGATCGCGCTTCTGCTAACTTGAAGACCTGCTCGTTTAGCAAGTCTTGCAATTTGCTCTGGGCTTCTTCGCTTTTTGAGTTCCTCTTTGATAAATTCCTGAATTTCAAGGTCACCTAGTACTGGCTTGTTACGTTGTATTTTTCTGGAGTTTGCTAATTCTTGAGCTTTTTCTGGATTGTAGATTCCATCTACTAAATTTCTAGCAAGTTCTTGGCTAATTGCTGACTGGCTAAAGCCTAATTGTTCGGCAATGGTTCGCTGGTAGGGCTGAAGATGCATAATTAATGCGATATTTCGGCGTTTCTCTAGGGTAAGACGTTGGTAAGTGCTCATATTGGTTGTATTTTTTTCACTATTTACAACCTATGAGCACTTCTTATTGTGTATTAACTTTATTTAAATTAGCTGTTCTGTGGAAAATAAAATTCAGACAAGTATTTGATATGATCTTTCTGCAACCAAAAATTATACAATCCTCTACCCCATTTTGAATTTTTTGCTAAAGAATGAACTTTATTTAACATATTTACGCCCTTATCAAAAAGAGCACCAACAATAGCTTCTATAGGACCATAGTGTTCGTGGGTAAATGCTTCTTGTTGAAAGATATCATCTAATGCCGTAAAAAAGCTTCTAGCTTTGCTTTATCTTCATGTAAGATCTCGACTATTTGGTCCAGAGTAGCTTGACGCTCTTGACCAGAACTGTTATTTTGAAAATAATTAACAAATGAGGGACGTTGATCATCGTCACTGATAAAGTATTCTACTAAACGAGTCGCAGGGCAATATCTTTGATAGGCGAATGTAATTGTCATAACATATATTATGGCACAAAGAATCAATTTATGCAAGTGAGTTAATACACCCAAAATAAATCCAAAAAAGGATTCCTTTTATAAAGCTAAAAGCTTTTGAGCTTGGACTTTATGCTATTATTCTCATTGGTCTTAAATATTTTAAGGCTTTATTGCTATCTAAGTGATACAAATAAAAGGAAACAAAATGCCAATTACTAAAGAACAAAAACAAAGTGCTATCGATAAATTTGGAGATCATCCAAAAGATACTGGAAAAGCAGAAGTACAAATTGCAATTTTAAGTACTGATATCGAACAATTAACAGAGCACTTAAAGCAAAACAAAAAAGATCATCACTCAAAAAGAGGTCTTTTTAAAAAAGTTTCAAAAAGAAAGGGATTACTTAACTATCTAAAAAATAAAGATATTAATAGATATCGTAGTATCCTTGAAGCTTTAGGTTTAAGAAAGTAACTTTAACGGTAAAATATTTTTAGAGATTAAAAGCTTTTGCTTTTGCTTTCTATCTTTCTTGATTTGAATACAAAACAAACAAATAAAGTTTGACTTTATTTGCTGGGCATTGAAAAAATTGTCCCTTGAAATAAACAGAAAAGAAAAGGTAAAAATAATGTTTGATATTAAAGAATTAGAATTTGAGCTTGCAGGAAAAAATATTAAAGTAAGCACTGGTAAACTTGCGCGCCAATCAACAAGTTGTGTTGAAATCACTTGTGGTGAAACGGTGTTGATGGTTACTGTAACTGCAACTGATGAACCTAGAGAAGGAATTGATTTTTTCCCTTTGATGGTTGACTTTGAAGAAAAACTTTATTCTGTTGGTAGAATCCCGGGTAGTTATAACCGCCGCGAAGGAAGAGCTTCAGACAAGGCAATTCTTTATTCAAGACTTATAGACAGACCTTTTAGACCTTTATTCAAAGAAGGATACCGTAATGATGTTCATATCAATGTTATGACTATGAGCGTTGATGAGACTGTTCCAGCCGACATTTTAGCAATGATTGGTGCAGGTTTTGCTGTTGAAGCGGCAGGCTTACCTTATGACGGTCCTGTAGGTTCTGTAAGAATATATTTAGATAAAGATGGTAATTTTGCTATCAATCCATCTGAAGAAGATCAATTAGCTTCTGATTTAGATTTAGTTGTAGCTGGTACAAAAGATTCTATTATGATGGTTGAAGCTGGCGCGAATTTTGTTGAAGACAAACAAGTTGTTGATGCTATCGAATTTGGTCACAAATATATCCAAGAACTTTGTACAAAAATGGAAGAGTTTAGCGCTATGGTTGGTAGAGAAAAAATCACTTTTAGTGCTCCAGAAACAAACCAAGATTTAGCAAATATCATCGAAACTAATGCACGCGAAGATTTAGAAGCATCTATGGTGAATGCAACTAAAGCTTCAAGAAAACAATTTGTAAAAGCTGCCGAAGAAAAAGTTAAAGCGGCAATCGAAGCAACTGGTGAAGATAGCGAGCTCAACAAATATTTAGCAGAAAATCCAAATGCGTTTTCTGAAGCAATGAAAAAATTTGAGAAAAAATTACTTCGTAAACAAATTAAAGAAACAGAAGTTAGAGCAGATGGACGTACTCCAACACAAGTAAGACCACTTGCAATCGAAAATGGAAATTTCCCAAGAGTACACGGAGATGGTTTGTTTACTCGTGGTGACACTCAAGTTTTATCGATTGCTACCCTCGGCACAGAGCGTATGTCAAGAGGATTAGATGGTATTGATAGTGAAACTGAAAAATACTATATGCACAATTACAATTTCCCTTCTTGGTCGGTCGGTGAAGTAAGACCTAATAGAGGACCGGGTCGTAGAGAGATTGGTCATGGAGCGCTTGCGGAAAGAGCACTTGAGCCGGCATTACCATCAAGAACAGATTTCCCTTATGCAATTCGTGTAGTTTCAGAAGTTTTATCATCTTCTGGTTCTACGTCTATGGGTGCAACTTGTGGATCGTCTTTGGCATTATTTGATGCTGGAGTACCGATGAAATCTGCTGTTGCCGGTGTTGCAATGGGTTTGATTCAAGAGCCTGACAAAACAGTGGTTTTAACAGATATTCATGAGTTAGAAGATTTTTTAGGTGACATGGATTTCAAAGTAGCTGGAAACGAAAATGGAATTTCTGCTTTGCAAATGGATATCAAAATCAAAGGTATCCCAATGGCTACAATCCGTTCAGCAATTGAACAAGCAAAAGATGGTCGTTTGCATATTTTAAATGCCATGAATGCAGTTATTGCCAAACCAAATGAATCTTTAAAAGGTAACGCTCCAAGAGTAACGCAAATTCAAATTGAAACTGACAAAATTGGTGCCGTGATTGGACCGGGTGGAAAAAATATCAAAATGATTATCGAAAAAACAGGTGCTGATTTAGATATTAATGATGATGGTATCGTCAAGATTTTTTCTACCAGCGAAGAAGCTTCTGAGCTTGCTAAAAAATATGTTTTGGCGACTGCAGTTGGACCGCAAGCTGGTGAAACTTGGGATGGTGAAATTGTCAAAGTACTTGATGGAGTTGGTGCGATTGTTGAAATGTTCGGTGGCAATTCTGGATTAGTACATATCTCTCAATTAGCGCACGAAAGAGTTGCCAATGTAACTGATGTAGTTAATGTCGGCGACAAAGTACAAGTCAAAATCATGGGTACAGATTTTAAAGGTAGAACTTCTTTATCAATCAAAGCTCTTACTGAAAACCCAAACCCAAGACCTAAAAAAGAAGAAAAAGAAGAAGCTAACGCTTAACAAAAAGCTGAGTTTACTGCTTGTACTTTTTAACAGTAGCTACACGCCTAACAAAAAGAATCGATCTAATTCTGTCGTTTACTGATTTTGACCCTTCAGTGAGAATATTTCACTGTATTTTAAAATTTAAAGTGATTAATGAATCGCCTTTAAAACAATGGTATTTTAAGCTCGCCACGCTGTAAATACAAAATAAAATTGTCAAAAGTCTTTAGATAGGTTTTTGGCGTATTGTTTTTATGGGGTTTGGAATCAGTCCCTTATAACTTTCATTAAAACGGGGCAAGTAAAAACATCTAAGCTTGGGCATAAAATATATATGCAAACCTTAGACTATACAAGTCTTTTTTCAAACCTAACAGGTGATTTTTTCATACAAATTTTGGTTTTACTAGTCTGCGTTGGTTTAATTGGTCTGGAAAGACAAATATCAAAAAAACCTGCGGGCATCAGAACCTCTATTTTAATCGGCTTGGGCTCAATGCTATTTGTCAAATACAGCATTATTGCTGGTCATGATAATTATGCAGTAAATGCTGATCCAGCAAGAGTAATGGGTCAAGTAGTGACAGGAATTGGTTTTTTGGGAGCTGGCACCATCATGAACAAAAAAGGTCTTGTTGCTGGTCTGACAACAGCTTCATCAATTTGGGTTGAAGCGGCACTGGGTGCAGTTGTAGCACTTGGCTACTATTTTGATGCAATAATTTTTTCTTTGCTTTGTGTATTTATTTTACAAGGCGTTTCTAAACTAGAAGTTTGGCTTAGACTTTCTCGCACTGTCAAAGGTGAGGGTAGATTTAGAGAGGGTGTAGGCAAATATATAAAAGAAAAAGAATAATTCTAACTGGCCGCGTCGAAAGTTTATTTGCCGCTAATAACAAATTTTTAAGAACAAGGCTTTTAAGAGGAAAAAGGCTGGATTTATAGGTTGCAAATGACGATTCTGAGCCACAAGAGTAAGCTAGTTATCGGGATTTGTGAATAGCTAATTTATAAGATACGTATCTTAAGCCTAAAAACCATTGTTTTTAGGTGTTTTTACCGCAATCAAGCGTAAATACACATCCTCCGTGTTATTATCTAGTGTGTGGTTTTTTATTTACAAATAATAAATTTTGCCAAACTCTGTGCCAGAGCTAGATAAATTACCACTACTAAAAGATCAATATAAAGAAGGCAATATTACAAATTCAGTGCTTAGTGCTCCTTGTGCTTTTGCTTTACACAAAATACCCGGGCAAAAATTCATGGA
>JAYQSH010000010.1:0-9773 GCA_038146805.1 bacterium
TTATCAATATTAAATTTAGCAAGTAAATCTTTCACTTATTAAAGACATTTTACCCAAAATTAAAGCTTCATGACTAAGTCATTTATTTCTTTCAAAGAAAGAGTCTCACCGCGTAAATTATCTGCAAGTGCTAAATTTTTAATCTCGGTTTCATGAAAACCAGCAGCTTTTAAACCATTTATAAGTTTTTTTCTTCTATTTGCATAAATAGCTTTAATTAAACGTCGTAGCTGCTTGGGTTTTTCTATAATAAAATCAGGTTTTTCTTTTATTTTGATTTTAATAAAGCAAGAGTCTACCTTTGGAGCTGGCATAAAGTCATTGCGAGATACATCAATTTCTTGGGAAATATCTGCATGGTAATTCATTAACAAAGTAAGAGAACCAAAATCTTTATCACCGGGTTTTGCACATAATTTATCAGCAAATTCTTTTTGTACCAAAATATTTATTTCAGAAATGTACTGTTTGTTTATGCTATCTTCACCAATTTCACCAAGTAAATGTAAAAGAATTTTACTTGAAATTTGATATGGAATATTAGCAACGATCTTTATTTTTTTGTTTTGCTCTAACAACTGATTAAACAAGCTAATAGACTTTTCTCTTTCCCTATCACTAATCATTTCAGTATCTTCAATTTCTAAATCTTCAATATCATTATTTTCTAAAAGCTGTTTTTTTTTCTGCTCATAAGAATTCAAATGAAAAATATCTTCAATACTAAGCGCTAAAAATCATCTCTTAAGTAATGAAAATTTGCGTTTGCGGCTTTTAAAATTTTAAGGTGAGGAATAGTATTTCGATCAAGTTCAATAGAATAAAGTTCTTGAGCTTTTGCAATAATCTTTTCAGTCAAAAAACCTATTCCGGGTCCAACTTCAATAACAATATCTTCTTTAGATAAATTAGAAACTCTAATAATTTGATTTAGGATTTCTTCGTTTACAAGAAAATTTTGACCCAGGGAATATTGTTTACGAAAATTTTTTGCTCTTTGAATTAATGACATCTTATGCAAAAACTAATTTATCTAATTCACCAGAAGCATCTAAGGCATGAGTATCATCGCAGCCACCAATACTTACTCCATCAATAAATACTTGAGGAACAGACTTTTTATTTGCTTTGGTTTTTTGCGACATGAGCTCACGTGCTTCTTCATTGCCATCTAAGCGATGTTGTTCAAATAAAATATTTTTGGCATTTAAAAGTGCCAAGGTTTTTTGACAATAAGGACAGTGATCCCAAGTATAAATTTCTACTTTTGCTTTTTGATTCATAAATAGAATTATAACAACAGTCGTTATATAATATTCAAATCATCTAAGTCTCGATTAAGTGCAGTTAAAAACTTTGAATCTTCAACAGCTTTTTCGGCTATTCTTTTTAGTTCTTTAATAATTGCTTCAAACCTATTATCATTTGTATTAGATAAGCTATGCCAAACTTCATTAACAATTGCTTGTGCAAACTCTGGGTTTTCTCTAGCTCGAGCAATAGCTTCAGCTGATTGTGATGCTTGTTCTCTTTCTGGATATAAATTATTTAAAAATTTTACACTTGGTTTTTCAGACAAGTCTGTTTCTACTTCTTTCTTCTTGGCCGCTAACTTATCTTTGTCTTTATTGGAAAATAAAGGACTAAAGTCAGAAAAACCATTATTCGTAGGGTCAATTCTACTCATATTTCTACTTATACAAAATAGAGTTAAGAACTAGTTAAGTAATAACTAAAAAATAGATCCTTTATATCTATTGTTAAGCTAATTAAGCTAGAAATTAGAAATCGCCCTTTATTTTTCAGTGAATCCTTAAGAATCATACTTTGACTCAGGAAAATTAAATCTAAATTGACAATCTCTGTTATTTGCTAATTTTAAAACAATCGGGGCAGAGCTTACTAAAGATTTAGTTGATAGTTTATGTAGTGGAATACCTAATAAATCAGTGTTGCTCGAATTAGATAAAACTTCTAGCAAAATTTATCGGGTTTTGCATTGTAAAGCATTACTGACAGAAGTAGACATAAATATACAAACAAAAGAATAGAGGAAAATTTATAGTAGAAGCATTTATTTAAGCTAATATTTTAACCTTGTTATAACTTGAAAAAGTTTAATTATGGGCGTGCTTCCAAACCCGTAATAAGTATCTTGAGTCTTTAGATTTGGGCATAAGTAGGGCTTGGTTAGACACGCCTAACAAAAGAAAGAATCAAACACCGTCGCTTAGTGAGTTTCACGCAGTGATTAAACAAGAAGCTAAGCGAGACTAAGGTCGTTTGTGGGACTGATTTCTGACCCCACTTTTGCTAATGATTTTTAACATTTCACTGTATTTTAAAATTCAAAATGGGGTTTGGAATCAGTCCCATAATGAAACCTTAAAACACAAAAGGTATAACTTGAAATCATGAGCATAAAAAAGACATAAAAAACATTGAAAGATTAGATAAAAGACATGATCGCTTAGAAAAAAAGAGCTGAGAATACTGATAATGAAAAAAAAGCCGCTCGCTTAAAAAGGAGAGCTGCAAGATTAGAAGCAAAGATCAAAAAGCAAGCAACTATAGTTGAAACAAGATTAAATTTAGACAAGAAAATAAAAGATAACAGAAGATGCTCAAAACAAACAAAAAAATGGCATAAGTAAAAAGCAACAAGCTCGATTAGACCAAAGACAATCACGTTTAGATAATTTGTTTGCCGAGTTAGATAAATTAGATTTACCACACGAAGAAGAAGCTACAACTAGTTCAAGTGCTACTGGAACGAGTAATCCCTAGTTAATATTGATTAACTGCATTCATCAAAAATAGATTTTTAAGTGAATCCTTAATATTTTTGCCAAGCTGATTGAGCCTCAAAACTTCGTATTTCAGAGAATCGTTAGTGTTTATGGGCGTGCTCAAACCCGTAATAAGTATCTCGAGTCTTTAGATTTGGGCATAAGTAGGGTTGGTTAGACACACGCCCATTATTATTTAAATCTGTCATAGTAATATCTCTATAACAAATTTATATTAAGATTCAGTTATTTTATTAAAAAGAATTATTGAAAATATTTACTCACAAAATTTTCAAAAGAAAATTCTTTTATATCATCAATACTTTCACCAGTACCCACATAAAAAACTGGTAATTTAAATTTACGCGCTAAAGTAAATATCATGCCAGCTTTTGCAGTTCCATCAAATTTTGTCAAAATGATTCCATCTAACTTTGTAACATCATTAAAGTTTTCCACTTGAGAAATAGCATTCGAACCAGTGGTAGCATCTAAAACAAGTAAGGTTTGTAAAGCAAAGTTTGCATCAGCTAAATTTTTTGTTACTACATCATTTAATTTTTTGAGCTCTGCCATAAGATCTTTTTTGTTTTGCAAACGTCCAGCAGTATCTATGAGTAGCATATTATAATTTTCAGCTTTGGTTTTTTCAATTGCTTTAAAGACAACAGTTGAAGCTTTAGCTTTCATCTTCTAATTGCACAATATCAACATCTGCTCTTTTAGACCAAAGTGCCAATTGCTCTTCTGCCGCAGCCCTAAAAGTATCAGCCGCAGCGATTAAAGTATTAAATCCTTGTTTTTTAAATTTACTAGCAAGCTTTCCAATTGAAGTAGTTTTACCAACTCCGTTAACACCAACTATCAAAAAGATATTTTTTTTATTTTTATCTAAATTGACTTTATTGAGAGAATTTTCATCAAAGATCTAAGCAAAAAATCTTTAAGCTCTTGCTCAAGAATACTTTGTTTAATGTCTTGAGCCAAATATTTTCTTCAATGAGCTTACTATATTCAAGGCTTAAATCTACTCCTAAATCTGTTTTAATAAGTTTTTCTTCTAGATCTTCTAAATAAACATGATTTACTAGAACCTTTTTATCTTCAATAATTTCTTTATCGTCAACAATAGTCTCAGAGGCAGAATTTGCACCAAGACCTATTTTTGCAAAAATATTTTTTAAGAAAGACACTTTTGTAATTTTACCTTATAGACAATCGTTTTTAGTAAAAATTTGTTTTTAGTAAATAGCTAAAGCTTTACAAACCACTAACTGTGACAATAGACATTTTATTCAAACCCAAGCCAGCAGCAGCATCCATAACACCCACCACATATTTTTGAGTAGTTTCAGAGTCAGCAACAATATTTAATGGTGAATCTTTATACTTAGGATCTTCTAAAGCAGCTTCAAGCGCTTTGGTTACAGTAGGATTAACCTCATCAGCCTCAAAAGGGCTTTCAGAAAGTTTTTTGCCGTTTACTGCAATTAAACCATCTTTAGAAACTTCAACAATAATCGCTTTTGCTTTACCAGAAACTGTTTGACCATTTTTTGCTTTAGGTGGATCTAGTTTTAGAGCTGTTTGATTAATTAATGGAGCAATCACAATCATAATCAAAACAAAATCAAAATACATCCGTCAAAGGTGTAATATTTATTTCTTGAAAATTCTTCGCCATCTGAACCAGAGCTAAATGCCATTATAAAAAAATCCTTTACTTTAAAAAATCTGGATAAGGTGGTTTGTCATTACCACGAGATCCTTGAGGGGTTTCAAATTGACTCGAATCTTGAGACACATAGTCGTTATAAACCTGTGGCTGAGTATCATCAGAATAATTCAAATTACCCAAATCAAAACTAGTATTTGCAAAACTCAAAAACAAAAGTTTTAAGAGCATAAAATCATCATTGTAACGCTTAACAATATTTCCAAAAGAGTTATTAGCAACAACTGCAACAATTGCAATTGCCAAACCATAACCAGTCGCAATCAAAGCATTTGAAATCTCCCCAATCATTGCAAGTGAAGCACCTTCAGAACCAAGGCTCATTCTAAATAAAGCTTTGATTACACCAGAAACCGTTCCAAACAAGCCTAAAAAAGGAGCGATTGCACCAACTGTCGCAAGTATAGGCAAATATTTTTGTAGTTTTCTAATTACAATTGCAACAGTAATATCATATCTTAGAAAAATCTTCTTTTTGCACATAATAATCTCACACCTTCTTCTGCAACTGCCTGTAACGCTATTAAGCTGTGAAGCTAACATCTGCGCCGCTTCAAGATTTCCCCTTTTCTAATTGTTTTTGTAGGTTATGAATAAACCTTGAAATATCTCTATGGTTTCTGTTATAAAAAAATATCTTTCAAGAACCACAGCAAGCACTGCTGCAGAACAGATTGTAATGGGAATTGATGAAATCAAATCATTTTGAAAATACAACCAAAAAGAAGCAAAGCAAATTAAATCCCGCTTCATGTGCATTTTCAGTAAGTCCAGCTGCTTCAGCTAAGCCCAAACCTTCGTTAACAATTTCACTACTTGGCATACAAATATTATTTTATAGTATTTTTGTAAAATCTCAAAATTATTTAGTATATATACTTAAAAACACAAAAGTTTTTATACAGCCTGTGTTTTAAGTGCGCTGCGTAAACGACTAACAGAATTTCTATTTTCTTTAGAATATGGCTGCTGAAAAAAAGAAATAAGCCTATTATCATCAATAGCATCAAGTAAAATGTTCAGAATTATCTCTTGGATCTGATTTGATTCAAACAAAGCATTAATAAGATTCCTAAGATTGATGTTTGCAAGTATATGTTTAATCGAAGATTTTTCATAATCATCTTGGAATTGTTTCTTTAAATTGCCAACCGTTTCACCAAAGTTATTAACTCGTAAAAATTTGATTGATAAAATCTGAAAACCTAAAACTAAAGCTAGAACACAATGATTCAAGCTTATCTTTAGACTGTTTAATTAAAGTAGTTAACAAAGTGGTATCTTCATTTAATTTTTTTATTAACTTATCATTATCATAGTCAGAAAGTGAAGCAAGTATATTCAAAACAGACCCACGAAATTCATCATCCGTTGATTGTTCGATAATATTTAAAGTGTTTGTTCAATAATTGATTTAAACTGTATTTAACACATGAAGTCTAATATCAGGAAATTGTAAGTCAAGATTTTCATCCATTGTTAATTGTTGAAAAATTCTAATGCATAACTAGGGTATTTTTCTTTTAATAAATTAGCCAATTTCTCTCTTTCACGAGAACCCCAACCTGTAAAACTTGTCGGTTAAAATATTAAATTCCTCTCTTCCAGTACTCATACCTTCTCGGTAATTCAACTAATAAAGACTGTAAATTTGTCTAATTGGGTATGGTGTTTTATCCATACTTTCAAATTCAAAGTTACTTAATGCATCTGATAGAGATGATGACATCATTTCCATTTTCGTATTATTGCTTCAATATCTTCTAAATTAAAATTGTTAAGTAGATCTTTAGCTAAAGTCTTACAAAAACTAGAATCAACAATTGTAAAAAGACTTAAAAGCGGCAACAAGAATATTTTCATCAAGAGTTTTTAAATAACTGTGAACTATATCCCGAAAATTTTCAACAAACAAAACTTAAACTCATTTAAAAAGTCTTTATCTTTAATCAAGAAATTCATTAAATTATTAAAAGCTTTTCCTTTTAATTTCCATTAGTAGATTTTCAAAAACAACATCTTTTAAAATGAAAAGCATTGTTACAAATTTTCTTTCATAATCTTTACTAAGTTGTAAAAAGTTGTATCCGTATTTTCTGTAGATTGTAAAAGCTCTAAAAATTTTTTTTATATAAAAGTAAAGGTTTTTGTTGCTTTTTTATCAGCTTTAGACAATAAACTTTTAATCATTGTGTAAAGAGGGAGAAATGGAAAATTTAAATCCATAACTTCATTTTATCAAGATATAAATAATAAAATCAGACTATTAATGTTTTTAAACCTTTGATTTTGAAACACATTGCAATCAAAAGTAAATTCCAATATCAATATCTGACCAGCACCGGGTGGCAAAGGTCTTTCAAAAGGTGAAGCATCAGTAACTGCTTTTAAGGCTGCCATATTAGCTTCAGGGTCAGGGCTAGATCTTATTATCTTTAAGTTACCTGTGCGACCATCCTGTAAAACAGTAAAGGTGACAGAACGATACGATTTGATCGAACCTCTTGGCGGTTTCCATGACGTTTAATTTTACGTTGTAGTGAAGACATATAAGGACCAAAATTAATATCAGCTTCCTTGCCGCTAAATAGGAGTGCGGATCAGCAAAAGGGATTATCACCCGGATTACCCGGATCTCCATGAGTAAAACCATCAGGGGTTTGACTCTAAACTATCAGGAGCTCTTGAATGCTACCTAATCTAGAAATGATTTACACCTCTAGATTCTCCTTCAATACGCGGGACTTGGTTGAACTGCGGCTACCCGTCGCTGTTGCAGAACTATCAGGTTGATAATCTAAAGCTTTGGTAAATCATCTGCTCTAATAATTGGAGCATCAACTTGATTTTCTCCAGTTTGAGCGACAAAACTTTTGACTTGGTTTGATGTTTGGTTTTGGAGAAATTTTACTAAAACTTGCAGGCTTAAAAACTTTTTCTGCTGGTTGCTGAACGGTTTTTGGTTTAGCCAGTAATTTTGGAGGTGCTTTTAAAGTAGGTTTAGTTTCAGATTTTTTTGCAGTTGGCGCTTCAGGTTTTCAACTGGAGTTGCTGAGTTTCTTTTTTGAGTGGGTTGTGTTTGCCTTGATCAATAGAATTTTTGCAGCTCTTCTGTTTGTTTTTTTGGGTGCTTTCTTGGACTCTATTTGAGTTGGAATAAACTCAATACTAGTTACATTAACTTTTGGTTTTGCCTTTCCAAATCAACAATAAAGTCAAAATCAAAATCAACAAAATCAAAAAATGAATAGTATAAGATAGAAAAAGATTCAGAAAAATGAGTAGTACTGTTTGAGTAATTATAATAAACCTGACCGTTAGCTCCATAACTTTTTACAATCTTGTCGCGCTGTTTAAAAACAATAAATCAGAAAAAATATAAACAGAAAAAACCAAAGTGACAATAAAAATCAAGTTAGATATTGGTTTTGCAAATTTTAGATCGGCAATAATATCCTTTGAAAGAAAGATTTGTACTAAAAAATGGAGAGAGGGACTCTAAAGTTTTATTGATTGCATCTAAGAATTTTGTTCTAGATAATTCTAAAAGAAAAATAACTAAGACCAAAATTATACTGAAAAAAGCAATTACTGCAAAAATTCTTTATTGAAAGTTTTTGCCTCTAGTAAATTTTTTTGACGTAAGGAATTAATATCTATATCGACATCGCTGATTTCTTTAGCAAGTAGTGACTGATATTTTGACAAAATACAAGTATATTATATAAAGCAAAATAAAAAAAACAGTATAAATACTCAGTTATAAAACTTTAGCTTCTTCTCTAAGAGCTTTTAATAATTTCTCAGCAGCCTCTTCTGGATTTCCATCTAGAATTTTACATCTCCACGAGCTTGCGGTAAACTTGCATGTACAATTTCAATGCCTAAATTATCCTGAGCATTCACTGTTTCAGAATCTAAAGGTTTTTTCTTGGCTTTCATAATGCCCATGATTGACGCATAGCGAGGCTCATCATCACCCTTTGTCGCAAGTAATTAAAGCAGGTAAATCTAAATCAAAACTTGTGTTTCACCAGAAATTTCTCTTGCAACACTTAAGTTGAACTGCTACCTTCTAATTTATTTGCACAATGAACTAAAGGCAGATCAAGTTTTGCGGGCAACAACAATTTCTAAGTTTGCAGCCTCAACATCAATTGATTTTTTTCAGCTAAGATCAATTGTGGATTTAGTTTCTTTAATTTTGTTTGCCAGAATTTCAGAATTGGCATGTTCAGACTCTAGTAAAAATTGCTCTATCTGCTCCCATTGCAAGCCCTTGTCTTAAGGCTTCTTGAGTTCTTTGTGGACCCATCGCAATTAAAATTATTTCAGCAAAACTTGAGTCTGCTTTTTTAAGTTTTAAAGCTTTTTCAATCGCAAATTCTGCGTAGGGGTTTAAAATCCAAGTGATTCCAGATTCATCAATAGATTTTTTGATCAGCTGAAAACTACAACTTTGTTGTGGTATCTGGGGTTTGTGAAACCATAACAACAATATTCATATATAATTAATATTCCCACAAAAACAAAACAGGTGTAAGTACAAAAAAAAGCTTGTAAGATAAACCACATAAGTTCTAGCTTACTATTTTTTAGATTAAGCCTTATTATCAGGGAATAAAACTTCAGCGGGGTTAATAGTGTTTAGAAAACAGAGTTTTCACATATTAATATTGTTTATCTTATTATTTTTCAATAGGAAAATCAAATGCATTCTCTAAAAATCAATTAAAAAAAAATAAAATATAATCAAGAAGCAGAAAAGATAGAGGTAAAGGAGAATTAAGCATTTATTATGTTGACGGCATGGGTTCTCAGGATCCACAACAAAAAGAAAGAATACTCTACAAACTTAATGATGGAAACACAATCGATATGAAGTTGCTTTTTTGATAGCATAGAAATACCACAAGAAAATCCATTGTAAAACTACTCTGGCTATTTTATAAAAACAGATTATATATCACAGATTTGCAAATAGTTAACAATAAAAACACTTTTATATAACGAGTAACGTTGAAAGTGATGCATTGGAGCCAAAAACTTTAGCAGTAAAAATAGCTGACAGCACAAAAAGATACCGACATTTGGCATTTCAGATGAAGATATAAAGGGCGTGCTTCCAAACCCTACTTATGCCTAAATCTAAAGACTCGAGATACTTATTACGGGTTTGGAAGCACGCCCTTAGAGAGTAAGCAATAAAATTTTAGAAGGCAAAAAAAAAGGACACAAAAGTGTCCTTA
>JAYQSH010000011.1:0-222209 GCA_038146805.1 bacterium
CGCATCAATATTTATTAGCAATTTCTTTTTTCAATCTTATTTTTATTGTAAAAAAAAAAACAACAGACTATATTTGTCATATCATCATTTCTAATAACGCTACATTTATACAATAATAATCAAATAATGCATTATGCTGATTTAAAAAAAGAATCAAGGTTAACACATCATGAAAATTTACTTAATTGGACTATTGCAAACATCGATAGACAAGAACCTATCGGAATTGTTTCAAATAGATGCATCTCTTATATCTTTAATAAAGACCTTGCACCAAAAATTTGGTTTGTTCATAGTAAAGCAAAACTAAAATTAAGTAAAATGATGATTGAACAGAACATTAAAAAACTAAAAGCAATCAATACAACTCCATCCAGAAACCCCTTCTCTCAAAACAATTTTAGCAACTTAATATTAAACGGCACAAAAACATGTTTACTAATTAACAATAATTTTTATAAGCAAAGCGATAACAATAAACAAAACACAATGCTTCCAAAAAAAATACTTCAAGTAAAACCTTAATGCTGCGTTACCCGACCTAAATAATTTTATATAAATATTCGAAAACAACTTTGATTTTCGTGTTGCTGCATTAACTTCAACCTGCACCCATGATATCCTAAGACCCTTAGCAATAGCTTGCATTAAAGACTCTACAGTGTATGTATATTTCTCTTTTAAAATTAATTTTTTCATTGCATCTTTACTAAAAGCTCTAAAACCACTTACAGCATCTGGGACATTTTGCATACAAAAAAAACTAACAATAAGGTTTGCTAGTTTTTGAAAAAATCTTTTTTGCCTAGAGAAATATTTGATTTTATGAGGTGATCTATCTGCAATGCTAATGTCAGCTTCATTGAGTAAAATTGGTTTTATTAAATCAGAAATTCTGTCAGCAGGGTATTGATTATCAGCATCAATGTTTACCAAAATATCATAACCTTCACTTAAAGCATTTTTCATACCTGCTTGAAAAGCGCGTCCTAAATATCTTTTATTTGGACCTGGGATATTAACTATGTGTTTTATATCAAAATCTTTTAAGCTTTCAATTGTTGTATCAGTAGAAGCGTCATTAACTATTTGTACATCAAGCTGACTCACACCAACTATTTCTGTTGGCAAATTACTTAAAACAAGTGCAATCGTTTTTTCTTCGTTATAACAAGGGATTTGTATCAAAAGCTTAATTGCCATATACTTTATTATAATTAGTTTTCCGGGATTTTATGCAAGAAAAAAAACAAGTTATTATAGGAAATGTCACAGATAAAACAAAGCTAAAAAACCCCTTAGCAAAACTACTAGTTGAAAATTTCAATTTGGAAATTATAAATTTCATTAAAGAATCCAATGTTGACTCTATTCATGAAATAGGTTGCGGCGAGGGTCACCTATCTACTTTAATAAGGCAAAACTATTTTTGTAAACTTAAATTAAGCGATTTATCAAAAAACATTATTGAAAATAACCCAATATTAAAAAGCGAAAATGTTGTTTTTGAAGAAAAATCTATTTATGATCTAAACAAAGAAAATGATTCAGCAGAAATGATTGTTTGCTGTGAAGTTCTTGAACACCTCGAATATCCTAATCAAGCACTAAAAAAACTTTATGAGCTCGATACAAAATTTTATTTATTTTCAGTTCCCAATGAACCCATTTGGAGAATACTAAATTTTTAAGAGCTAAATACTGGAGTTCTCTTGGCAATACACCCGGACATTTACAACATTGGTCTAAACAATCTTTTTTAGAAATACTACGCAACAATAATTTCATTCCACAACAAGTTAAGTCACCTTTACCATGGACAATAGTACTCGCTACAAAATAATTTAATTTATTAGATGAATACCAGAAACATAAAGAGGGAGCTGATTCAATAATTACTCTTACTCTAAATTCACAAGCTCTTTTTTCATCCAAATACAATTAAAAGGAGATCTTTGAGAGCCTGGTAAATTATCATAAAAAACATAATTAGCCTTCAAGTAATTTTGGATTTCAGGCGGACTCCAATTTAATTCGGTTAATCCGCCAAGAAAATAAGGTAAATCATATTGTTCAATTTGTTGAATCATATAATTTACTTGAAGATCTAAACCTGAATATCTATATGCTTTATATTCAGCATTGAAGTAAAACCCTAAATCATTTTGAAATGCAAAAGCTGGACAAGCATGAGTAAGAATTGGGATTTTTAGATTATTAACATTGGTTTCTTTGAAGAAATTAAAATTAACTTTCTGCTCATTTATATCTTTTGAATAAATACTCTCCTTATAAACTAAGGTATGACCAAAGTGATTTCCAAATAGAAAACAAAATGAAAAAACAAAAATTAAAAAAGGTAACAATCTTAGTTTACTTAAATAAGACAAAAGGATTGTATCAAAAAAATAGGCAATAACAAAAGACGCTAAAGGCAATACTATTGCTACAAACTTAATATCAAAGCCAAAAGAAGATAGATAAAAAACAGTAAAAATCAGGGATAAAAATAAAAAAGCAATGAAACCAAGTTCAACAACGTAAGCTAGTGCTAATAAAAAAAATACAACTAAAACTATATCTTGTTTTAAAAACAAATCTAAAAACTGTTTATCAAAAAGGTCTTTTTGCCAACTTGGAATATCAAAAAGATTGAAATCAAAAAATAATTTAAAAAATTCTGAAATAGAGTATTTATAAAAGAAAAATATTAAAACGACAAATAAAGCTGTTACAAAGCCAATTAAAAGCTGAGAAAGTCTGTTTTTGTTTTCAATAAAATTCTTATCGCTAAATAAAAAAAACAAAAATATTATTACAACAAAAATCATTTTTAAATCAATAAAAATTAAAGAGCTAAGAAAAAAGGCAAAGAAATAAAGATAAATATTATTTTTGTATGCAAGCAAATAGAAAAATATACTAAGCAGAAAAATAAAGCTCAAAAAAGGTAATTCACAAATTGTAAAAGCTTGATTATTAGGCAAATGCCACATAAAACTAATGGCAACAGTCACCAAAGCAAAATTAAGCGACCGATTCAATAAACGACAAATTAAAAACAATAATACTGCACTCAATACATAAAAACTAAAATGTAAAACTCTAAAATCAAAAAAAACATCAAAATTTTGTGAATTCAAAAAAACTTTGTAAATAAAGGAATTGAATAATAAATATAGAGGACCTTTTAAAGTAAAGAAATCTTTATAAGGAACTGCACCATTAGCAATCTTCCAGAAGATATGCATGTTTTGTGTTTCATAATGATTGATTGCATAAATAAATATTCTTTGCACAGTGGCTGCCAAATTATTTAAAATCAACAATATTGAAAATATTGCAAAAATATTTTTTTTAACAAAAGACAATATTTCTGTAACTTTTTGGTTTTTTAGCATTGGAAACTATTATAAAATATTACCAATGCCTCTTAAGCGCAAAATAGCTATAATTTTTCTATTGTTGTTTTCATGTTTTAGTGGGCTTTACGGTGGCTTTAAACAACAACATATAGATACGGAATTTGAAAAAACCCTTTATAACAAATCTTATTTTTTACACACTCTTTATAAAATACCGAGTAGCATTGAATTCAATATATACAAATCCAAAAATCCAAAATTCGAAAAATATAATCTAAAAACTTTTCAAAGTTTTATTGCAAAACATTCTATTAGCATTTACACCGTAAATGGTTTTTTTATTCTTTTGGGGATTTACAGTTGTTTTAATTTATGCTTTCTTTTAAAAAAAGATTTTTGGCTTGCCTATTTAGCAAGTATCATACTTGCTAGTTGTTATTTTTGGAATGCCGAAGCTCATTACCCAACAACCGATATGCCACTGAGTGCTCTTATTCTTTTCTTTTTTTATCGGCTCTTTAAGTATCCAGAAAAAACAAATTCAAATGCCATTATTTTAGGCTGTTGTTTTTCTATAAAATACATTGGTTTGATCCTTATCATTCCGTATTTATTTTTTAGAAGAAAACAAAATGATATAACTACTCTCAAAAATCTCTTGATTGCTTTTTGTTTTTTACTAATCTCAATGGGAGACAAGCTAACTCAAATTCTAAGCTTTCTCAAAAGAGAATTAATAGTGCAAACGCAAGAAGGTTGGGCGGGGTACAACACCCAAGAACCAAGCTACATCTACCATTTAAAATTTTCTATTATTCAAGAATATGGATTGTTACTGAGCCTACTTGCAATAATCGGTTTAGTTTATTGTTTTAAATATCTAAAAAACAAAGGTGAAGAATTAAAAACCATCTGCATTTTCTTTATAACACTTTTTATTACAATATCACTCTCAATGATACATACAGTACGCTTTGCCTTACCATTAATACCTTTTATGGCAATATTTTCTGCTATAGGAATTTTTTATTGTTTTCAAATATCAAAGCCAATATTAAAGCAAAAATCTAATATTTTCTTTGTCGTTCTAACTTTGTTTGCAATAGTGCCAAGTTCATTAAATACCATCAAACATAATTCATTGATGAATCAGCCCGACACCATAGATTTTATAAAAAAAATCAGACAAATTTTACACAAAAATAATATTAAAGAACAACTATTACATTTAGATCATAATCTCTTTGATAAAACTCCGCAAAACAATGTGCTTTATTACAATAAATGTTTTTCTGAAGCAAAAGACTTCAAAGAATATTTTAAACTCAACAACAATTCTCTACATGTTGTGAATGCCAATAGTTTTCAATTAGATCGCTTTATCCATGATCCATTTTTTCAATGTTCTAATGGTCACAAAGCTTTTGATAATTTTGCAGATCTTCAAGTTTTGCAGATTAGTCCTTTTAAAATCTCAAAAGACAAAGTACCATTTTCTTTTATATCAAATTTTTCACCTAGAAAACCTGATTTACAATATCGCAATTATCAAGGTGCTTTATTTGAAATCTACTACACCAATAATTTACTAGATCAAGAACTTAAAGCTATTTGCAAAAAAGAAAAAATACCTTGTGTTTTTAAAACAGGTAAAGATTCTTATTTCTTAAATAACTTACAAGTAACTTTAAATAAAAAACTTAATTAGCCTTTAGCCATATCAGTCAATTGTTTTTTAGCTTCTTTCTCAGAATTCACTTCTTGATTCCATTGTGTTTCTTCAATTCTTAACTCACCAAGCATTGCTCTTGCTTGATACAACATATGCCTAATTGAATCTTGCTCTGGAAGCTGAGCATCTAAATTTGGAACAGAACCTGTTTTGTCTTTATAAAAACTTTCAACACCAGCTTTAACAGCTGCACCAAGAGGTCCACCACCTGTAACTGTATTATACATTGATTGAATATCGTCAACAATATCACCAATAGACTTACTAGTTGCAGAATCAGGAGAACCTAAAATTGCAAATTGTAATTCCATCTCAAGTTGACCAATGATCTGCTGTTGAAGATCAATTTGGCTTCTAATTTTTGCTAACTGCTGAGTACTATTAATTGCTGCCATAACATGTTTCTTTTATTATGCCCAATTGAAACAAAGTTAAGTTAAGCTTTGGTTATGCTTTAGCTAAATATATTAAAACATCGCCCTGTGACCAAGTTTGACCAGCATGCACAAAGAGATAATCGGATTTTCTTCTCAAAATTAGGGGTATCCATTTATCATCATCAAGATTTTCTATTTTAAAGTCTTTTAGAGTTTGCCCTGATTGCGGCTCAGACAAAACAATATCTAAAATCTTGACTTGATCATTTTCAACAGCTTCTTTCCAAGCTTCTATATTTACCGGCTTTGCATATGCTAAGTCGCCACCAATTTCATCTACAAAAGTTCCAGTAACACCTTTATCAGGCGAATCAATAGCTGGATAGACTTCTGGTATAGCAAAAGATTCACGCGCTAACTGACAAACCAAAAAATTCACTTCTGCATTTGCAGTTGTTGCAATTAACAAAGAAGCTCTTTGAGCATTTGCTCTATCTAAAACATCAATATCAAGAGCATTGCCACAGACTGTATCAACCTCATCTCTAATTGAAAGTGCACAATGGTCTTGATTATTATCAATCAAAGTTACTTCTTTACCAAGTTCTTGAAAAGCACTTGCAAGTGTCCTACCCAATGCGTTACCACCCACAATAATAATGGCTCCATCTTTCAAAAGACAATCACATAATTTAGCTGCTTTTCTTGCTAAAGTACCCTGCACAATTACGGTTGCCATAATAACCAAGAAAACTAAAGCTTCAACCATTTCTGCATTTTCAATTCCATTTTTAATTAATATCAAAGTAAACAAAGAAGCAACAGCGGCTGAAACAATACCTTTCGGACCAATCCAAGTAATAAAAAGCTTTTCTTTGAGACTTAAAATCCCATGATTTGAGACAAAAATAGCAAGTGGTCTAATGACAAACATAGACAGAAAAACTATCGCTAGTCCTTTCCAACCTAAAGCAATGATATTTGCAAAATTTAGATTTGCCGAAATTAAAATAAATAATATTGAAATAAATAAAACTGATAACTGACCTTTAAAGCGTTTCAGCTTGTTTAATTGAGGAATATTTTTTCTTTGTACTGCAAAACCAGCTACAACAACAGCTAAAATACCAGTATTAGCCTCTACTAAATTTGAAATAAAAAATATCGAAAATACGGCTGCAAAAGTTACTAAATTTTTTAAATCATCTTCTATATATTTCTTTTTTAAAATGAAACCTAGAAACCAACCCAGTATATAGCCAACAAAAAGCCCAACACATATTTTGTATAAAAAAGTAGTCGTGAAAAATACCCAGGTCTGCTCTTTAGATGCAAGTATTACTTCTAAAACACCCACAGAAATATAAGCACCAATTGGGTTAGACAAAATCCCTTCACTTCTTAATATGGTTGCAATTTTCCTTTCTACTTTTACTCTTTGCAAAATTGGATTAATCACAGTCAAACCAGTAATAGTCATAAAAGACCCAAAAAGAAAACACAAAGACCAATCTAAATGAATTAAAAAACGCACCGCAAGAGCAGAACCCAGCAAAGTGATAATAAGACCAACACTCAGAATATTTCTTACAGATTGATGCACTGTTTTAAAGGAATCAAAATCTAAACTCAAACCTCCCTCAAACAAAATCAAAGCAACTGCTAAAGATACCAAGGTCTCTAAACCGGGTCCAAGCGCACTTGGTGAAATTAAATTTAAGAACTGAGGTCCAAGCAAAATACCGGCAAACATCAAAAAAGAAATACTTGGTAAACGCACTTTTTGTGCTAAGACTTGCATGGCAATTCCAGTAGCAACAGAAATTGTAATAGTTTGAAGTAAAGTTTGACTAATATCCATAATTTAGATTCTAATTTCTAATTGTAAAACATTCTCAATATTGACGTTTGACTATTATCTACAAACCCATATTTAGTAGGGAGTTTGTCAAAGAGTCTTTACCATAAATCTTAAATAAGACTCCATAAATTCATCAAGATCTCCATCTAATACTTTTACAGGGTCACGAGTTTCAAATTTAGTTCGAGCATCTTTAACACGGCCCTCATCAAGAACATAAGACCTAATTGCATTACCCCAAGATGCAGAAACAACTTCACCGCGTAATTCTAGAAGCTTTTGCTTTTCTTCTTCTTCTTTTATTGCTAACAACTTTGATTGAATCATTTCAATTGCTTTATCACGATTTTGTAGTTGACTTCTTTGTTGACTGCATTTAACAACAATACCGCTAGGCAGATGTTTGATACGAACTGCTGTTTCAACTTTATTAACATTTTGACCACCAGCACCGCCAGAACGCATAGTTTCAATTTCAAGATCTTTTTCATTGATTTCAATTTTATTTGCTAAATCAGTAACAACAGGCGTTATCTCAACACCAGCAAAACTTGTTTGTCTACTATCAGCAGTCGATTTAAAGGGAGATTTACGCACCAAGCGATGAACACCTTTTTCTGAGCTTAATAAACCATAAGCATTTTTTCCTGAAATTTTTATTGAAGCAGATTTAATACCTGCTTCTTCACCATCAGATTGCTCTAGAAGCTCCACATTAAAGCCCTTAAAATTTTCAGCCCAACGAGTATACATACGCAAAAGCATTTGCGCCCAATCTTGAGCATCTGTACCACCAGCACCAGCATTAATAGCTAATATTGCGTCAGATGAATCATAGTCACCAACAAACATACGCTCTAGTTCAAAGCTAGAAAACTCTTTTAAAAGTTTATTATACTCTTGCTCTAAAGTATCTAATAATTCTTTTTGCTCTTCTTCACTTAATTCTTGAAGAAGATCCAGCATCTCAGCAAAATCAGAAATTCTTGTTTGCCAAGATTGAATTAATTCAAATTCTTTTTTTTTACTAGCTAATTCTTGTGTAACTTTTTGGGCATTTTGTGTATCATCCCAAAACTTAGGTTCTAAAAGTGCTTTTTCTAAATTGACAATTTCTGCTTTCAGTTGCTCAAGGTCAAAGAAACTCCTTTACCAACAAGAATTTTTCTTGAAGGAATTTAACATCGATATTTGTTTCACTTAAGCTCATCATATACATTATACTTGTTTTGTGAGGTTAAACAAATACATTGTTCAACTAGGGATTTGCTCTCGCAGAAAAGCTGATGAATTAATTAAAGCTGGCAAAGTTTTAGTAAACAAAGAGATTGCGGAGCTTGGCTATCAATTACAAAGCCAAGATGAAATTTTTGTAGAAGGAAAAAAATATATTTTTATAAATAAAGAATTTGAGAAATTATATATTGCACTATACAAACCAACTGACTATTTAACTAGTTTCGAAGATTCTGCAAAAACTTTAAAACAACTTTTAATTAAAAAAAATTTTATTGGAACAGCAAATGAATTTGCAAAAATAAAAAAGACTCAATTACACTACGCAGGTAGGCTTGATAAAAATTCAGAAGGATTAATTTTATTGACAAATGATGGAGAATTAAGTCAAAGAATCACACACCCAAGTTTTTATTGTGAAAAAGAATACCTAGTTATAACAGAAAAAGAACTTAGTGCTAGCGAAATTAGGAAACTCTCTCAAGGTGTAAAAATAGACCCTGAGGATACGGGTAAATGCGTTAAGACAAAAAAATGTATTATTGAAAAAATCACCAAAAATCAAATAAGAATAGTTTTAGAACAAGGCTATAAAAGACAAATACGTTTAATGCTCAAAAGTATTAATCATAATGTTTTAGAATTAAAGAGAATCAGAATTGCAAATATTGCCTTAAAAGATTACGAAGAATTGAGAAAACCTTGTATTTCTAAGACATATCCTAATATTATTAGTTTAGCGTGCCTTGAAAAAGGAAAGTTTTGTCTAATCACTAAACCTCAAATTTAACTATGCAAATCAATCAAGAATTTATAAAACAAAAGATGGGGCTAATTATTGCTAGCTTGATCGTAATTTTCTCATTGACTTTTTTTAGTCTGCCCATACTTAATAAATTATTGGGCGCAGATGATCTTTCTGTTTTTGAGAACTACCAACCAATAGGTAGCGTAGAAATTTATGATTACCAAGATAATTTTGTTGGTGTTTTACAAGGAGAAGAAGACCGACAAGTAGTAAAACTTGATCAAATTTCTGATCATATGATTCAAGCTGTACTTGCAGCTGAAGATAGTAACTTTTTTAAGCATAGCGGCTTTAGTTTAAGTTCACTTTTTAGAGCATTTTTTGCCAATCTTCGAGCTGGTCGGGTAGTACAAGGTGGAAGCACTATTACACAACAAATGGTGAAAAACCTTTTTATCAAAGAAGATCAAAGATATAGAAGAACAATAAAAAGAAAAATCAAAGAACTTTTAATTGCACTTGAAGTAGAAAAAAGATACTCAAAAGAAAAAATCTTGGAGATCTATTTAAATCAGGTTTACTTTGGCAAAATGTCTTATGGCGTCGAAAGAGCTGCGCAAAGATATTTTTCTAAGACAGCCAAAGAACTGACAATCAAAGAATCTTCTTACCTTGCATCTTTATTAACAGCACCAACTTATTTATCACAAAACTTTGAAAAAGCAAAAAATAGACAGAAATATGTACTTAATAAAATGCTTGAAAATGGTTTTATTTCTAAAAAAGAATACCAAGAAGCACTTGAAAAAGATGTTGAGTTTAATTATTCAAGTGGCAATTTAGCTTTATTTCCTTACTACTTTAGTTTTATTGAAAAGCAATTAAAAAATAGATTTACTGACTCTGAAATCAATTCAATGGGTCTAAAAGTTTATACCGGTATAGATCCAGTTGCCCAAAGAATTGCAGAAAAAACTTTAAATATAGGTGTTAAGAATGCAGCTTCAGGAATAGATCAAGGTGCAATTGTAACCATAGATGTAGCTAGCGCAGAAGTCAGAGCTCTAGTTGGTGGTGTTGGAAACTTTTTTGAAAATCAATTTGATAGAGCAAGTAACCCTCATACTTTAGGTAGTGCTTTTAAACCTTTTGTTTATCTGACAGCTTTTATGAGAGGGATTTTTGACCCAAGTAGTATTGTGCAAGATGAAGAACTTAAGATACCAGATATTTCTCTTGAAGACGGTTTTTGGATTCCTAAAAATTTCGATGATGAATATCACGGACCAATAAGTGTTAAGGCGGCTTTAGTTTTTTCTAGAAATGTTCCAGCAATTAGAATCGCCAAAAAAACAGGTATTAAAAACATCATGCAAACTGCACAAAAAGCAGGTATCAAGAGTGATATGAAAAGAGTTCTATCACTTGCTTTAGGTTCACACGCTTTTACACCTTTTGAAGTTGCAAGCGCTTATTCAACTTTAGCTAGAGGTGGTATTTATATAGAGCCTATTGTTATTAAAAAAATTGTTGACAACAAAGGCAATACTATTGAAATTAACACACCGCATCCTCAAAGAACTTTACCTGAAATTCACGTATCTCAGCTAGTTGCAATTATGCAAGACGTTGTTAGCTACGGTACGGGCACTTTAGCGAAAATACCTGGAAGAACAATGGCTGGTAAAACCGGTACAGCTGATGGTAGCAAAGATATTTGGTTTGTAGGTTTCACCCCAGATTATGCTACAGCAGTATGGTGTGGTAATGATCAAAACAAAGAAGTTCTTTCGAGATATGCTACAGGTGGTAGTACTCCTGCATGGATTTGGAGAGAGTACATCACTGAATACTATAAACAAAAACCAAAAGCACCTTTGAATTTTGCTTTTGATAATAATTACAAAATAGTCGCAATCGATCCGCTCACTGGTCTACTTGCTACCGATTACACTCCAAACCCGGTCTATAAAAGATTTAGACAAGGTAGTGAACCTAAAAACTTTTCACCTATACCAGATGTAGAAAAAATCAAAGAAAGAAAAAGTAGAAAATTTTTCAAATACAAAAGAAGTCTTTCTCAAGAGGACAAAGACTTAAGATCAGCTGCAAAAAATGATGATGCAGAAGACGACAATGAAGACGATGATCAAGAAGATGATTTTGAAAAAGCCAAACCAAAACCTAAAAAATTTACAATCTCAACTGAACGCAAAGAAGAAGATGAAGAAGAATAATTAAATGCAAGAAAAAAATATAATCTATGGTAGAAATTCAATTTTAGAAGCTTTGAATTCAGATACAAAAATCAATAAAATTTGGATTGATGCAAAATTAAATCCAAAAATAATTGAAATTTTAGAACTTGCTAAAAAGAAAAAAATACCTGTTTTAAAAGTAAACAAACAAAAACTTTACGAAATAACACAAACGCAAGACCATAGATCTATCGCGGCAGAATTAAGTCCAATAAAATTTATTGAAGAAAAAGATTTTTTTATTCATGATTTCAAAAAAATATTGATCGCTGTAAATGTTCAAGACCCGCACAATTTGGGTGCAATAATTCGCTCAGCTTATGCATTTGATATTGATGCAGTATGTTTCACCGCAAGAAAATCAGCTCAACTTAATAACACGGTGATCACCAGTAGTGCAGGTGCTGCACTAAAGACAAATCTAGTAAGAATCAACAATGTAACAGACTTTATCAAGAAGCTTAAAGATAATAGATTCTGGATTTATGCTTCAGTAGTAGACGCTCAAGATTCTAGCAGCTTAAACACTATCAAATTTGATGATAGGTCAGCTGTACTAGTTGGGAATGAAGGTAAAGGATTAAGTTCTAAAATCGTAAGTCACTGCGATTTTAAAGTTCATATTCCTGTTAAATTTAATAGCTTAAATGTCTCAGTGGCATCAGCGATTATTTGCAACAAAATCTTCAATAGCTAGAAAATGGATTTTAAAGATTACTACAAAACTCTCGGACTAAACAAAACAGCCTCAGAAAAAGAGATAAAATCTGCCTTTAAAAAATTAGCTAAACAATATCACCCTGATACCCAAGGTGGGTCAGAAGAAAAATTCAAAGAAATCAATGAAGCCTACGAAGTACTCAAAGATCCCTCTAAGAAAGGGCGCTACGACTATTTGTATAGAAGTGCTCAAGAAGAAAAAGTCTCTTCAACTAATAATCAACATAGATACGGAAATAATTTTTCTAATTCAGAGACTTTTCAAGATTTATATAACCAAGCAAAAGAAAGACAAAAAAAAGAAGCTCCACAAGCTCGCGCAAGTAAAGTCAACGATAAAACAGATTCAAAAAACTTTAGTGACTTTTTTGAAATGTTTTTTGGTAAACATAAAGAAAGAAGTCAAAGTGAAGAAAAAGCTCAAAGTCAATCTACAACAAAGAAAAAAGGTGACAATTATGAAATGGAAATTGAACTTAGCCTTGAAGACACCTATCATGGCTGTGTAAGAAAAATTGAAATTTCTACAGCAAAAGAACAACTACGTAGACTTGAAGTTACAATTCCACCGGGTGTTAGAGCTGGGACTAAAATTAAAGTTAGTAACGAAGGCAAGCCCGGTACTAATGGTGCCGCAAATGGTGATTTGTTTTTAAGAGTTAAAATCAAAGAACATGATAAATTTTGGCTTGAAGATGACGACATACATTCCGAACTCAAGCTTGAGCCATTTGAAGCGGTCTTGGGTTGTGCTAAAAAAATACCTACTTTACACGAAATTGTCGAATTGATTATTCCACCAAACACTTACAATGGCAGGATTTTACGCTTAAGATCAAAAGGCATGAAAAATTCAGCAGGAGTTGTCGTGGGTGATCATTACGTACATGTATTAATCGATATACCAAAAGAAATATCAAAAGAAGAAATTAAAACCTATCAATATTTACAAGAACTTGCAAATAAAAGATACTAAAAAGCATAATAATAGAATTTCATTTCAATTTTTTTTTCATCATTTTTTTTTGTTAGAGGACCGAGCTCATATGACCTTAAAAAATCAATTACCCTTAAATTAAAAGCAATATTTTTCTTTTTATCTAAAACATCAATAGTATTTAAATCAATATTTTTAGTTTCAGGATCTAAGTCGATAGCAAAACGACAGAATTGATCTACTTTATAGACTTGTTTTTTTTCTTTGAGAATTTCAGGACTTTCATTGAGAAAATCAAGTAAAGCTTTACTGATAATTGCTTGTTGTGATCGCTTGATTTTTAGATTTTTAAAGCTAATACTGACAGATGGGTAGTATGCAAACAAAGATTGGCTTGTCATAATCACTAGAAAGAATAAAATATATATAATTCTGGGCATTATGGAATTAGTATATAACAATAATGAAAATCAAAGCTAGAAAATTAAATATTATTGATCTTATAAATAACAAAAAAGATATTCTTTGGGGCAAAGACTATTTTGGGCAATTTAAAAAAAACAAACTCATTAATTATTTGATTTTTGGCAATCACCAAAACCTAATGGATATAAAAGAAATTTTTCGAACTGATACTTGTAGTAAAAATCTAATTAATGATTTTGTAAATTTGTATGCAAAAAAAACAAAATATTTTATAAGAGAACTTGATGAACTAAGAGATTTAAAAGAAATAGAAGTAATGCGAGAAAGTGGTTTTATGAGGTTCAATCGAAATTATTGTTTTGATTTTGATGCTCAACAATTTAATCAAAGCTCAGAGACACAAGTTCATGATGTTTATTGTCGTGAAATAACAAGAAAAGATTTTGGCGAACTTGCAAATTTTGATAGAGATTGTCAAATTATGGAATACCGAGATGTTTTTTTTAGAAACAAAGTTTTTTTTGAAAATAATTTAAATAAGGTCTTTATTTTTTCTCATACCAATAATTTAAACAACATTGTTGCCTATGCACTAAAAAAAGAAATAAAAGACAAATCAGTTTTTGAAATTATAATGCATCCTGCTTCTGCAAGCTTAATCCATGACTGTATTATAGCCTTTGCTGAGAAATATGTTTTTTTTGAAAAATTTGATGATAATTTCTTTTTTATAGTTAATGATAATTTAAAAACAGAAATTGAAGCGCTAAGAAAACAATATGCTTTGTTATGGAGTAATCAGATTTTAATTAAAGAGGGCAATCCCAGAACAAAAATCAAACTTAGTAAACAAATCTTTAATTTTAATTCAGTGACCAAAACAACTTAGGTGCTTTTAACAGTAGCTAAGTTAATTCAATGAATCATGAGACAAAATGAACACGGTCCGAAGTGTCTTACAGTTATCGAGATTTGTTAACAGTAGCTAGGTCACTCATAGTAAGCAAATATTGGTAAAGTAAATTTCTTTTTATGTCCAAAAGGCAAATCAAAAAAGACTTTAAACCCTTTGGATTGAGAAATTTCTAAAACTAAATCCTTATTAAAGTCAGCATTTAAACTCTCACCAAGCCACAGTTCATCGATATCATCAAATACATGATTATTCAAAGCATTATAGAGCATTCTTTCAAGTCGATATGCTTCTTCGTTGCACTCTTCGATAAAAAGAATTTTTTTATACCCTTTTTTGATTTCTAAATTAATAGGATAAGAAAGTAACAAAGTCAAATTGCCACCATAAATAAAAGCTGGTGACTCAATAAAACTCGATGCTTTAAGCTGTGTTTCTAAATCAGGAGTATATTTAAGCAAGAATTTTTTAAAATCTTCTGGCTTAGCATTTAAAAAACTAAAAAACGATTTTAACTCTTCATCAGACAAAGAAGAAAGCTCACAAAGCATTGGCGAGTGAAACAAACTCGCATTTTGATGAATTTTTAGAAACAATGCCGTCAGATCGCTATAGCCAAAAACTCTTTTGTTATTAAAAAAATTACTATCAAGAGCTTGCAGACACTGTAATACTCCATAGCCGCCCTTAAGTGCAAGTAAATTTTCTTGGTCTTTCAATTCGTATAAAGCAGTTAGTCTAGATTGAAGATTTCCAACTGTAAAATATTGAGCACCAGCAAAAATTTCTTCTTTAGAATTTAAATTAGATGCTAATTGCAAGGAAACAGAGTGTTCTTCTAATAGTTTAATAGACAGATCAAGCTTTTCTTGTTCTTCTTCTTTTAAAGCCGCTGATAAAGCAAATACACCTAACACAAATTCATTATACAACCCTTTAGCCCGTAGATAAAAGCTTTAAATAGTTTTGAAAATCTTCTGGCAAATCAATTTCAAAAGACATTAGCTTTTGTGTTCTAGGGTGAGAAAAACTTATTTTTTTTGCATGTAATAATGGTCTAGCAATATTAAATCCATTTTTTTTACTTGCACCATAAAGCTCATCACCTAAAATTGGGTGTTTAATAAAACTTAAATGCACTCTAATTTGATGTGTTCTACCAGTTTTTAATTCACATTGCAGTAAAGAAAAATCTTTTTCTTTGAATCTGAAACTATCAAGCAAAGTTACATAAGTTAAAGCTGTTCTTGATTTTTTTGCAGAATCTACAATCACAGACATTTTATTACGTTTATTGGGGTCTCTACCAATAGCTTTATTAATTTCTGTGACTTTATTTATAGCTTTAAATTTACCTTGCACTAAACACTGATAAATTCTTTTACAAGTTTTATTTTGGATTTGCTCTGCTAAGCTTTCATGAGCTAAATTGTTTTTTGCCACCAAAATAAGCCCGCTGGTATCTTTATCTAATCTATGCACAATACCTGGTCTTAAAACACCATTAATTTCTGAAAGCTTTCCTTGGAAATGAAATAATAAAGCATTCACCAGAGTGTCTTTGTAGACACCAGGTGCTGGGTGAGTAATCATACCAACAGCTTTATTTAGCACTAATAAATCATCATCTTCATAAACTATATCTAGAGGCAGATTTTGTGCTTCTAAATCTAAAGTCTCGGGCTCAGGAATACTTAAAGTTACAGACTGGTTTTCTTTTAATTTAAAACTTGCTTTAACAACTTTTTCATCAACTAAAACCAATTTTTGTTCAATCAAATCCTTTATAAAAGCACGAGATAAACCGTGAAGCTCATGAATAAACTTATCAATGCGAGTCCCAGAGTACTCTTGACTAACTCTTAGCTCGTGATTTTCTTGCAAATAAAACCTCAATTATCATCAAAAACACACCAATATTTAAAAAGATATCAGCCAAGTTAAAAATAGCAAAATCAATAAATAGTGGGTTTATAAAATCCACAACATAGCCTTTTAAATATCTATCTAACAAGTTGCCAAAGCCACCAGCAATAATAAATACAAAAGCGATTTTTTCAAGTTTCATATTGTCAAACTTTTTAAAAAAATAAAAAAGCAAAAAACACATAACAATTGAATTGACAACTGTTAACGCTATAGGGTTTTGTGCTAATAAACTAAAAGATATTCCTGTATTTTGTGAATAATGAATTTCAAAAAGACCATTTAAGCAAGTAAAAGACTCTGTTAGATTGTTTTCAATCAATTGCTTTGTTACTTGATCAATTACAATAAGTATAAAAATTAGGCTTATATAAACAAACACTTAATTACTTTTTGGCTTTCTTTTGTTTTTCTTTTTCTTCAAGTTTTTTTGATCTTACTCTCATTTCAGAAAGATTTTGCATGGCAGCAACGGCACCTTTTCCTTGCATTTTAGCTGAAGCAAAAGCAGAAGAAGCCTGCATTAAAATATTGATAGTAAGCATATCTAATTTGGCATCTTTTCTTACTTTAGTAGCCCAAAAATAAAATGGAATCAAAACCAATAGAGGTGCGGCAAAAGGGATTAAGTCAGGGTTTGCTAAGTTTAAAGGCTTTACACCAGCTCCTAAAGAAACACAAATGATAATTCCTAATACAGAAACTAAAAATGGAATCATTTTGATTAAAGATGTTTTTTGGATATTTTGCGATTGATCTTGTGCTTTTTGGGCAATGTGCATAGAAATATTTGCTTGTAATTTATCTTTTTCCATACGCTTAATAATTTCTAGAATCAACTCATTAGTAGGGTCTTCTTTTTTTCTTAGAATTAAATTTTTAATCATATTGAAGCTTGAAAACTTTCCTAAATCTTGTTTAACTTGACGTTTCGCACCTTCAAAAAAATTCGAATAAGCTTTTTCTTTTCTTTCAACATCATTCTTTGAAAGTTCAAAACTTGGTTGCTTAAATACAGTTTTATTTTTTTTCATAGTTTTCATTTAGATAATAATTTTAACACGATAACTTCTTAAAAAAGGAAAGCTTATACGAGGCCAAAAAAAGCGCAAGTACTGAGTATAAAAAAACATGTGATAATAATTTATATATGAGCATAGAACCAGCACAAATAACCAAAGAAAGGTACAGTAAGTCATTTGAAAAGTATTTAGGAGTAGATTTTTTGAAATATGCTGATGGTCAATGTGAAATCAGTCTTAAAGTTGAAGATCATCACTTAAATATTGGTGGTTCTGTACATGGTGGCATTATAAATGCACTTTGCGATATCGCTTTATCTGGTGCTGTAACTTGTAATTTTATCAATAAAGCCGAAACTGTCGTCACCATGCAAATGAATGTCAATTTTTTAAGGCCCGGTTTTTCTGGAGAAACTATTTTTGCTTTTGCTGAAGTTATAAAAAAAGGTAGAACTATTTATTACGTAGAGGGTGGTATTCGCAATGAAAAAAACGAACTACTCGCAAGAGCAAGCGGCGACTGGTTTGTTAAAAGCCCCAAATGAAAATGAAAGTTCGTAAAAATAATTTTTTTTCTTTTGTTCTTACACTTGTTTTAGCAGTAATTTTTTTGCTTCCACTTTCAATGCTTGTTACAAGTAGTTTCATGAATGCAGAACAAATCTACAGCAGTCATTTTAGTTTTATACCTAAACCTTTTAGCCTTGAAAACTTTACTACCGCATTTGCAAAAATAGATTTTTTAAAAGCGCTCGCAAATACTTTATATCTGGCTGTTTTTAATATCATTGGTGTTGTTGTTGCCTCATCTCTTGCGGCATATGCTTTTAGTGCAATGACATGGAAAGGGCGCGATCTTTTTTTTGCTATTACACTTGCTACCATAATGCTTCCAGATATAGTTTTGCTCATTCCGCAATTTCTATTTTTTAAAACTTTAAATTTATATGGTACTTTACTACCATTGATCTTGCCTTATTTTTGTGGTTTACCTTTTTATATTTTTTTACTTAGACAGTTTTTCATTGCAATTCCAAAAGATCTTGCTGACTCAGCTCGCATAGACGGTGCTAGTGAATTTACAATCTACAAAGAAATTTATATGAAACTTTCTAAACCAGCTATTTTGATAGTTGTTTTATTTCAATTTTTACTAACTTGGAATGATTTTATGAAACCTAGTATTTATTTGATTAACGAAAAGCAATACACTCTATCTATTGCCTTACAACAATTTCAATCCAAATTAGGTGGTGCTCAATGGGGACCTCTTATGGCAAGTGTTTTACTAATGATTATTCCTGTTGTAATTTTATTTTTATTTACACAAAAATATTTCATTAAAGGCATTGCCTTACAGGGTCTCAAAGAAAGTTAAATCCAATTACTCAAGAGATCTTCCCAGAAGAATTGTTTTTTATGTATTGTATGAAAAGCCCATTCACCTAAATTGATCTCTGCATTTGGTTTAGTTGTATCACCCGCATTTATAAAGCCCTCATCAACAACAATAGAATAATATTTATTTTCTTCAAAGATACCAATAGTCGGATAAATTCTAAACTTATTTCCATTCAAATGTAGTTTTGCATCATTAGTTGCAATAGTAGTGATTAATGAAATTATATTTCCAGCCTCATCGACTTCATATATTTTTATAGATCCAGAGCCCGCATAAATATTTTCTGAAAATGTCATTTCTATATAGGCAATATTAGAAATATTTTTTGTGTTATTTCTTGGATATTGTCCTATAAGATTTGGTGTATTTACTGAAGCGGTTGAAAATGATAAGAGCAAGTTTTCTGTAAAACAATTTAACCTAGAAGCTTCAAAATCTAAACTATAAGAAGAATTAAAAGCTAAGATTGTTGAATCATCTAAAGGTTTAATAGTAAGTTGCGTGCTTCCAAAGCCATTAATGGCTAGATCTGTTTTTGTTGATGTTAAAGTATTAAACAGTTGAGGCTTCGGTGTTGGTTCAGCACTACCATCAAAAACAGTAAATAAAGAGAGATTACTATCTGCTTTGTTTAAAAAAGGATGCTTATCATCTATAGAAACTACCTTAACTTTTGCACTATAAGCAGAAAGAGTTGCCGTTGGACTATCAACATTGCTTGATAAAGCATCACAGCTTGCAGCATTCACTTCAGAAGCATCAGTAGCAAAACTTAGTTTTAAGCCTTGAAAATCTTCTCCACTTGCATTTTCAAAACAATCATTAGTAAAAGAAATTTTAGTCGTATCATTTGCGGCAAAAGCAAACAACAAAGTCACTTGGTTTGTACCAAGACCTTTAAAATATTGATCCTTTTTACAAGGAAAGCTGTAAACACCAAGAGAATCACGGACCTTCATTGAACCATCACCCGCAAACAATTTTTCGTTAGGCTCTGATGATTTAATAACAAAACCTTGATTAGTGCTCACATTAGTAGCTCCATCAGCAGGAACAGTATTTAAAGACAAGCTAGCATAAACTTTTAAAGAAAAAAAACAAATAGACACAATAGCTAATGCCAAAAGAAGCTTTATTCTTTTTTTATGGGTGTTTTTCAAATTAGTTCTACTTTATTTGTTTTTTTGTACTTCTCCAAAATTCAATAGTACATCATCAAAATCAAAATAAGGCCAAGGCTAATAAAAGCCCTGAGCGATTAAATTAATTTATCAATGAGCTATTCTAAATTTATTAATCCCTAGATATTTAGCTAAAATATCAATCAAAAGCACCGAAGATTAAAATTATTTAATAATCCAGTTGTCAAATAATCCCTAATTTTAACTTGTATATACATCATTCAAGGAAGTCCCCCCCGAATTAAAAAAACCGTGAATTTCATAAAGTTCACGGTTTTTATATTTTAAGCCTTAAATTATCATACTTTATTGGCTCACCATATAAGACATTAACACCTAAATCAAACTGATTTCGAACCATGTCGTAACCTAAACGTACTTTAAAATCTTGAGGCCCAATCTCAGCCCTTACTTCATTTCTGACAAATTTATCTCTATTTATATTGTAAGTAAGAACAGTACCAATTGAAAACCATTTATTCACTTTATAATCACCATCAATAATAACGGCTTGACTACCATCAACAAATTGATCAAACAAGAAAGGTGACTCACCTGCAATTGCCGCAAATAAATAATCAACTTCAAAAGCTAAATTATCAATTCTTGCTTGTAATGCTGGACCAAAACGAGCGATTGTATTTAAATCTCCTGTACCATAAAATCTAATGGCAGCTTGCCCGCGAGTACTCAAACTCAAATTATAAAGCTCATTACCATGACGCCAAATTGGTTTAGAGTACGCAGAAGCTTCTAACTCTGAACGAAAGCCACTATGCTCTTGACGTGCAGGGGCATCATCTCTTTCTTTTGAAAGATCTTGTCTTCTTTGTCCATTGAATAAATCAACATTGTCTTTTGCCCAACCCGCTGCCGCATGCACACGTACACCATTGTCTTCTACAAATGGTAAATGTAATTTAAATTGACTAGAAAGCTCATATAATTGTCCAACTTGACTTGCACCAAACATACTATCTGTTTTAAATTGATTGTATAAAGCGTTTACTTGAAAATATTTCTTGTAAACATCTTGATGAAAGCTTCCTATAAATCTATTGTATAGAGAACCATAGCCAAACTTAAGCGCTGTTGTATCATTTACAGTATTAAAAGTGGCAATTCCACCAACTCCAAAACTTGGACCATCTCCAATTTGTAATAAAGGTACAAGAGAAAAAATACCTTGATCGACTTCTTTATAAAATCTTGTACCAAAAAGAAAACCACCTAATCTTTCTCTATTACCAATTATTGGACCTTTAAATTTAGTCTGTGCAGCTTCACCTACAGTAGTTGTAATGTGTACAGGAGATGGGATACTCAATGATTCATTAAGCCAAACTCTTGCCCCTTTAATACTTAAGTTGTTAGTTTTTTTGGTGTTGTCAATTTTGATTTCTTTTGCAGAATACCTTAAAGATGATTTATCAGAAAGGTCATCCCAAGTGATTTTACGATTTTTATTGTAAGTTGCTATATCTCTACTATAGAGAGTACTTCGAGCAGTCGCATGATTATAAACAACTAGTGGTTGATCTAAAGCTAAAACACCTTTTTTAAAATTCAAGCTCGTATAAGACTCTTTTGGTGTTTCAACTCTTTGAGAATTTAATTCTCTTGCTTTTAATTTAATTCCTTGCAAAAAGAAATGTGGCTTTTCAACAAACAAAGCACTCTCAGATATTACAAAAGAAGCATACTCTCCGTATATTTCATTTTCTTTTTCTTGTACTTTAATATCACCAAATGCTTCAACTAATTTTTTTTCAACATCATAAGTTATTCTATTTGCAAACAACTTTGCATTTCTATCAGGCAAAAAAACTTCCGCGTCTCCAATAGCCTCATAAAAATTTTTTTCTTGGCTAAAAGAAATTTGATCAGCAACTATTTCTCCAAATAATTCATTAGTGGCATTTTGTTTTAAAAACGAATCTTCTATTTTAGATTTATCAATTGGCTTATTTAAAATTGCAGTTGGCTCAGCTGCCAAAAGCTTACTAAAAGAAAAAACACATAAAATTAAAAATAAAATACGATACACGCTACATAAAAAATTTTTTCATATTATTGAATTAAGTCAACTAAGACACTTCGGACCGTGTTCATTTTGTCTCATAAGACACTTCGGACCGTGTTCATTTTGTCTCATAATTCCCTAAGAATTCGCTAAAAAAAGAAGTTTTGAGGCGCAATCTGCTTAGCAAAAAATTTAAGAATTCGCTACCTGAGCCAAGTTGCACTCTTGTATCAGGGAGTGAATCCTTAATTAAACCAAGCTCATGTTAATGGGCGTGCTTCCAAACCCGTAATAAGTATCTCGAGTCTTTAGATTTGGGCATAAGTAGGGTTTGGTTAGACACACCTAACAAAAGAATCAAACACCGTCGCTTAGTGAGTTTCACGCAGTGAAACAAGCTAAGCGTAAGGTCGTTTGTGGGACTAATTTCTGACCCCATTTGCTAGTGATTTTAACATTTCACTGTATTTTAAAATTCAAATGGGGTTTGGAATCAGTCCCCTAAAAGGCGTGCTTCCAAACCCGTAATAAGTATCTCGAGTCTTTAGATTTGGGCATAAGTAGGGTTTGGTTAGACACGCCTAACAAAAGAATCAAACACCGTCGCTTAGTGAGTTTCACGCAGTGAAACAAGCTAAGCGTAAGGTCGTTTGTGGGACTGATTTCTGACCCCATTTGCTAGTGATTTTAACATTTCACTGTATTTTAAAATTCAAAATGGGGTTTGGAATCAGTCCCTTAATAAAACCCGAGAACAACCTTTATCTCGTGCCTCAAAGTCATCTTTTACAAGCAGTAAACCAAAGCCTTTTTGGGCACCAAAAAGCCTTGTTCTCAAAATTTGTTAACAGCTCCTAAAAAAGATATAATCTTATCTAGTGTTCATTGAAGAGATAAATCTAATCGCATTTCGTAATTACTTGGAAGCTCATATAAAATTAGAAAAGCAAAAATTAATTGTCATAGGACAAAATGCTCAAGGTAAATCAAATTTAATAGAAGTCATAGAACTTTTTAGTCACTTTAAATCTAGAAGAGCAAAAAAAGATCAAGAATTAATCAACTTTGATTTTGAAGAAGCGATATTAAAAATCAAAATTCAAGACAATCATGCAGCAGAAGATCTTGCAGTACAAATCAGAAAATCAGGCAGAAGAACTTATAAGCTTAATGGTGTTAATAAAAAGCCCAAAGAATTACTCGGCAAAGTTTTATCAGTATCTTTTATGGCTGAAGATTTAAACATTATCAATGCAAGTCCAAGTTATAGAAGAGATTTTTTAAATTCAATATTAAAACAATTTAGCGCTACCTATAATGAGAATTTGGCTAACTTTGACAAGATACTTTCTCAGCGAAATGGTTTCCTTAAAGCCTTACAAGAAAAAGCCAAGTTTCACCTTAACAGTTTAAACCCAAGTGAAAAAGATCAGCTAAATACATGGAACGAACTTTATCTACAAGAAGCAAACAAACTAACTAACTCAAGAAAAATTTTCATTGTGGAACTTGAACCGAAGCTCGATACTTACTATAAAAACATTTCGGGCAACACTAATAATCAAATCAAAATTGAATACCAACATCAAATATTGACCCTTGAAGATCTTGAAAGTTCTTTTTCAAAGGATATTGCACGTGGCTATAGTAATCTAGGTCCTCATCGAGATGATTTTGAAATATTATTGAATACAAAAACAAGTTCAAGCTTTGCTAGTCAAGGTGAAAAAAGATCAATCATTCTAGCGCTAAAACTTAGTGAACTGGAAATGCTCAAGGAACGTTTCCAAGACTACCCTCTGTTAATACTTGACGACGTACTTGCAGAACTTGACGAAGATAGACAAGATTTTCTTTTAGATGCAGTCAATAACCAAGCGCAAGTTTTAATTACCACGACACATATTGGTAAACATTTAGAAAAGTGGAGCCAAGATTCACAAATCATCGAAGTCGAAAATGGGACAATAAAAGAACTAAGTAAAATTTAAATGAACAAAAAATTCCCAAAAGATTTTAAATTAAAGCGCGGCAAAATTTTTGTACAAAGAGATTTTTATGAAATCAATGAAGTTTTTGACAGCCTCAGCAAAAAACTCAATCTAGAAGAGAAAAAACAAGATTTTAATATTATGCTTTTTTGGAAAGATTTTATAACAGACAATAGTAGTGAACTCATTGCCAAAAACACATTTGCTCATAGGTTTACCAAAGATCGCAAACTTGTTATTGGTATAAAATCAGCTGTCATTGCAAATGAATTACAAATGATTAAAGAGCTTCTCGAAAAAGAATTTTTAAAGGCTATAGAAAAATTTGACCGAACTGTAACTGGACTGGTCTTTGAATTAAGAAGCTAACAAAAGATCTTAAAATTATTGATAAACTCTAGTTCCTGAACCCTTATCAGTAAAGGTCTCAAGCAAAAGGCTGTGTTCTGTTAAACCATTTAAAATGATCGCTTCCTTAACACCTTTACTAATGCCATTAATACAACATTGCAATTTAGGAATCATTCCACCTGTGATCTCTTTACTTGCAATTTTATTTTTAGCTTCAGCAATACTCAACTCGCTAATAATTGAATCTGGTTTTTGTACATCTTGCAAAACACCTGAAACATCTGTCATCAAAATCATTTTTTCAGCTTTTAGCTCTGCAGCGATTTCAGCACAAAGAGTGTCAGCGTTAATATTAAAAGCCTCACCTTGTTCATTAGGCGCAATAGAACTAATCACTGGAATCAAATCAAGATCAAAAAGCTGATGTATTAGCTCTAGGTTTAACTCTTTGACTTCACCCACTTTATTATCAGCATCAGCACCTTCAAGCTGTTTTGCAACTACAATACGAGCATCTCTACCATTTAAACCAATAGCTTTGGCTCCAGTACAATTTATCAATGAAACCAATCTACGCTGAATTTTTCCACTTAAAACCATTTCAGCAATTTCTAAAGTCTCTGTATCTGTTTTTCTTAAACCATTTTCAAAAGCAATCTCTTTACCAACTTTATCAAGCATTTGATTTATTTCAGGACCACCACCATGCACCAAAACTGTTTTGATATTGACGCTATTAAGTAAAACCAAATCTTTAATCACACTTTGGGCAATACTTACATCTGTTAAAGCTGAGCCACCATATTTAATAACAAAAATTTTATTGGTGAATTTTTGTATATAAGGTAAAGCCTCTGATAAATATTTAACTCTTAATTCATGTGATTGCATCTATAGATACCATTCCCCTTTATTGTCTAAAGCCTCTTTTGCAGCTAAATGTGTTGCCTCTTTTTTTGAAAATGCTTTAGCTTTGCCAATAATTTTACTATTTAAAACTACAGCCATTTCAAATTGTCTCTTATGAGCAGGTCCTTCTGCAGATATTTCTTGATATTCAGGCAAAATTTTGTATTTAGTTTGAATGATATGCTGTAGTCTTGATTTATATTCTGTCTCAGTTGAGCTTTTGATTAATAATTGCATATCTTTTTCCACAACTTCAAAATAAATTCATCTGCTTTAGCAAAACCAGCATCTAAGTAAATTGCTCCAATCAAAGCCTCTAGAGCATCGCCAACTATAGAATCTGGGATTTCAGCGCTTGTAAATTCACCAGCAACTATCACTTGCTTGTCTAAACCAAGTTTTTTTCCGAGCATTGAGAGAGTTTTATCCGCAATCAATTTTGATCTATATATTGTTAAAATACCCTCTTTGAGTTTTGCATATTTTGTAAACAAAAACTTTGAAATACTAAGTTTTAAAACAGCATCTCCTAAATATTCTAGTCGTTCATTATCAATAGCAGATTTTTTTTCTTTAACAACAGAACTATGTGTCAATGCTTCTTCCAGCAAATCTTTATTTTCTATGGTTTCTATAAAATCTTTCCATAGTTTTTTATAGACCATATTTTTGCAAACCTATTTTAACTTTGCTATGACTTGCCCAAAAGAAACGGCTTCACCATTTTCTATACAAATCTCAGCAACTTCACCTTCAAAGTCAGCAGGTACTTCATTCATAAGCTTCATAGCTTCAATGATACAAATTGTGTCACCCTTCTTAATCTTGTCACCAACTTTAATAAATGCAGCAGCATCAGGAGAAGGAGAAGCATAAAATGTACCGACCATAGGCGATTTTATTTCTTTTAAATTTTCAGCAGGCTTAGTTTCTACGGCAACAGCTGAACCATTTGACGCAGGTGCGCTTGCTACAGATACAGTAGGCATAGCAGCAGCAGTTACATTAATTTCTTTTCTAACTTTAATTTTCAAGTTATCAGCTTCTAACTCAATTTCAGTAAGTTCTTGCTCTTTAAGGATTTGAGCTAAAGCATTAATTTTATCTACCGGCAGACCATTTTTTGACATAATTTTTTTCCTTATTTTACTCTATCTTGATACTCTCTAGTTCGTGGATTCAAACGAATTTTCTCTCCATTTTCAACAAAGAAAGGTACGTTAATGACAGCACCTGTTTCTAAGGTTGCAGGCTTTGTGCCACCAGAAGAAGTGTTACCTTTTTCATTTGGAGCAGTATCTACTATATTCAATTCAATTGAATTAGGTAATTCAATATCAATGATTTTCCCCTCACAACTTGTAACCATACAAATTGTTTCTTCTTTTAAGAAATCAATAACATCTTTTCCCAAAACATCTTGTGGGATTTCGTTTTGTTCATAAGATTTCATATCCATAAAAGCATAGTTATCACCAGACTGATACAAATACTGCATCTCACGCCTCTCAACAAAAATCGCTTCAAACTGCTCATTCATACGAAAAGATTCTTCGCGCGAACCACCGGTTTCAACGTTTTTCATCTTTGTTCTAACAAAAGCGGCGCCTTTTCCGGGCTTTACATGCAAAAATTCAACTATTTGCCAAATTTGCCCTTTCCACTTTACCGTTAAACCATTTTTAAAATCAGTCGGAGTTAACATATACAATCGGTTATTTTAGCACTAGTTTGCTTGAAACTGTAAATTTCGCGAATACAAAGTTAAGCCAATGATATCAACAAATAAATCTGTATTTCTGATCAAAGACATTAATTCCATAATAGTAGAGCCGGTAGTACAAATATCATCAATGATTAACAAAAAATTTAAATCTTCTTTTTTAATATTGATTTTGGAATTAACACAAAAAGAATTCCTCAATTCTTTTACTCTAGATTTTGCTTTGAGATTAAAAAGAGCTCTAGTATTTTTAGTTCTTTGAAAAAAATCATCTAAAAAAACCACCTTGCCAAAATTAGCTTTTAATAAACCAAAATTAGTTTGCAATAAAAGAGAATCAGTCAAGATTGAATTCTCATTGAGTAGTTGAAAAAATTCTTTTGCCAGTATTTGAGCAAAATTAAAACCACGTTTTTTTTCTTTTGCTTTATACATTGGTGTAAAACTTAGATATAAATTAATTTGCTTATTAGAC
The DNA here is from genome assembly GCA_038146805.1 of bacterium. GTDB lineage: Bacteria > Cyanobacteriota > Vampirovibrionia > LMEP-6097 > LMEP-6097 > CAIYXB01. The sequence continues at coordinate 27,577 of JAYQSH010000011.1, forward strand.
TTTGTAATTATTGATTTATCAAAGATCTGTGCATCCTCTAAAAAAAAGGCTTGCATTTCTTCTTTAAAAACTTTTGCCATTAGCTCTGCTAAAAATACGGCGTAGTGTGGTCTTAAGTATTTTGCTTTTTTGATCAGGTAAGAATTTTGCTTTGCATAATCAAACAAATAAAAAATACGTGGATGAAAAACCTGTTCACAAGCATGAAAATACAAATCAAGATTTTGATAATCAATAATTTTTTGCTTTAGACTAAGCTTGTCAGTCAAACAATCTTGGCAAATTATTGCCCCCAAATTAAATTTACAAAAAAAACAAATGCGCTTCGAAAAAGCATCTAAAATAAATTCAAGTTTTTTGAGAAGAAAAAAATAAAACTTTAAGAGCATGCCAATAAAATAGCAAAATCAAAAATAGACACGGCAAAAGTACTGAAAAATTATTTTTTAGCTTTATTAATAAAAGGCAAAATAGCTATTGATCCAAAAAAAGAAATTGCCGAAGTAAAAAAAATTGTAATTAGACCCATAATTATATAAAAACTTGGGTTTAAGCTATCAATAAAACTAAACTCTCTTTGAGATTGCATTCTAGAAGCCTCATTGATTTTATCAATAATCATTTGTTTCAATTCAGGGTTTTGTAAATTAATAGCCATGATCAACGCTAAAACAGAACCTACCACAACTCCTGTAGCAATTCCTAAGATTGAAGCATCTGCGAGCTTGACTTCATAATTTTCAAAGTTCTTTTTTGCATTATTTCGAAAAATTAAAACCGCAATAATTCCAGAAATCATATAACTAAGAATAGGAAAACCCACAATTGGTAACGTCAAAAAGGTATTAAGCAAAATACCTACTAAACTTGCAATTAAAATTGGTCTAAAATAAGGATCCATAATCAAGTTCAAATGTTAACACACTTAGGTCTGTTAACAAATTTTAAGAACAAAGCTTTTCAATGCCAAAAAAGCTTCAGTTTACTCGTTGCAAATGATGACTTTGAGGCACTAAACTAAGGCAGTTGTCTGGATTTGTTAACAGTAGCTAAATTAATTTATTGAATCATGAGACAAAATCAACACGGTCCAAAGTGTCTTAAAAATAAGACAAAATCAACACGGTCCAAAGTGTCTTAAAAATAAGACAAAATCAACACGGTCCGAAGTGTCCGAGATTTGCTCACAGAAAATAGCTAAATACTAGAATTATTTTTTTTGCTTTGACGCAGTCACAGTAGGGCTTTTATCATCAACACTATTTTTGGGTGAAAAAAACAAATACAATAAAGCTCCAACAACAATAACAACAAGAAACAAATAAACATGAAATATTCTTAGCGAACTCATGTTGTAACTAGAATTTGAATCTTTTATATGATTTTCATTTAAAATATTTTGTAAAATAAACGATCCTTCAGAGTTTTTGTATTCGTCAATAATTTTTTGTGGGTCTTTTAGATTTAAACTTTTTGCAAGTTTATTTAAATAACCCAAGAGATATGCTTCTTCGGGTAATTGACTTCTATTAGCTTTCTCTATATTTTCCAAATAGTGAATTTTGATTTTTGTTTTTTGAGCTAAGTCCTCAAGACTAATGCCTAACTGCAAACGAGCATTTTTAAAAGTTTCACCAAGCTTTCTTAATGGGTCATCTACCATAACTAAGCAAAAATCACCTTTGGTTGTAATTGATAATTACTACCTATTTTAAGAAGCTCTGCAAGACCAATTAGTTCCTCTTCTTGATCAAGACATTGTAAAACAGAGCTTGTTTGCTCATCTTATAATCATCAAGATAAACCCTTTGCCCTTGTTGTAAAGCTATCACTTCTTTTCTAGAAAAAATATGTTTGGGCAAAGCTAAACAAGAAGATGCATTGAGAATTAAGTCTTGCATTGCTAAATCACCATCTTCAAGGTCTTCAAAGCGAATTGAAGAAGTTAAATCAAAATTATTTGACTTGGTTCTTCTTAAAGAAGTTAAATGCCCACCTATATCTCTAGCAATAGATCTAATATAAGTACCTTCGCCGCATTCAATATCTAATTTTAAATAAGGATAAGCAAATTTAATAACGTCAATTTTTTTTATAAAAACTGTTTTAGGTTTTATATCTGAGAGATCTAAATCTTCGCCAGCTCTCATTAATTCATATAATTTTTTTCCATTTATTTTTTTTGCACTATACAAAGGCGGGTATTGTTGAAAATTTCCAAGCATTTGCTTTAATTTACTTTGAATTTCTTCTAAACTAAGCTCTGTTTTAGCTTCTTTTAGTTTTTCTCCAGTAAGATCATCTGTATCAGTAGTAAAACTCAAATCTAGTTCAGCTTCATAAGCTTTATCTTTTGACAAAAATCTAATTAATCTTGTAGCAGAACCAATTGCAATTGGCAAAACGCCTGTAGCAAAAGGATCAAGAGTACCAGCATGTCCTATTTTTTTGTATTTTAAAATCCTTCTTAGTTTAGCGACTACATCATGAGAAGACCAATCAACCGGTTTATCAATATTTATGAAACCAAAATATTCTTTTTCAGATTCCAAGATTTAAGCCAAACCTTTTTTCTCTTCATCTTCTTGAACTGTTCTATCAATTAAATCAACCATATCAACAGACTTACTTAAAGACTCACTTTCTACAAAATAAATCTTTGGAGCATATTTTAAATTTAATTTTCTAGCAATAGCACCACGCATATAACCAGCATTGTCATTTAGAGCAGCTTTCATAGAAGCCATTTCTAAAAGGTTCATTTCATCATCTTCACTTTGCAGCAAAATTGAAAAACCAACTTTAGCACTACTTAAACTTGAATTTAAATTTACCGAAACAATGGAAACAAATTTATCAATGCGATCATCTTTTATTGCACCTTTTTGCAACATATTACCAATCTCTATTTGAATTGCGCGCGCGACTTTTTCTCTTCTTTCAAAACTTTTCATGAAAACCTTTTTTATTTATTTAAAACAAATGTCCCATTTTTTCTTTCTTGGTTTCTAAATATTTTTCATTATGCTCTTGTTTAGCAATCACTGTTTTAACTCGCTCTGTGACTTCAAGACCATAACCCTCAATACCATATATTTTCTTGGGGTTATTCGTCAATAGCTTGATTTTCTTTAAACCTAAATCTGTTAATATTTGTGCTCCGACACCAAAATTTCTTAAGTCCGCGGGAAAACCTAATTTTAAATTTGCTTCAACAGTATCATGTCCTTGATCTTGTAAATTATAAGCTCGTAATTTATTGAGTAAACCTATACCTCTTCCCTCTTGCCTTAGATAAACTAAAACACCTTTACCCTCTTTTTTGATTTGCTCGAGAGAATTATGTAATTGATTACCACAATCACAACGTAAACTAAAAAAGACATCTCCTGTTAAACACTCAGAGTGCATTCTAACTAAAACTGATTCATCATTTTTACTCGCTGTTTCTACATCACCTAAAACCAAAGCAATATGTTCATTACCAGTTAAAAAATCTTTATAACCAAAGATTCTAAAGTCTTCAGCAAAACCATTTGGTAAAGGTACATCTACAACACGATGCACAAAGCGTTCATTTTTTAATCGGTAAGCAACTAAATCAGCAATAGTTATATGCTTTAAATTATGTTCTTTAGCAAAAGCTTTTAAGTCATCATAACGAGCCATCTCACCATCTTCTTTTAAAATTTCACAAATAACACCAGCAGGTTTCAAACCTGCAAGTCTAGCTAAATCAACTGCGGCTTCTGTATGTCCAACTCTTTTTAGCACACCACCTTCAACTGCCTTTAAGGGAAAAACATGTCCGGGTCTTCTTAAATCATTTGGTTTTGTATCTTCATCTAAAGCAACTTGAATTGTTTTTGCTCTGTCTGATGCACTAATTCCTGTTGTAACTCCATACTTAGGATCAGCATCAATACTTATAGTAAAAGCTGTTTTCATGGTGTCATTGTTGACATTCACCATTTCACCAAGTTGTAACTGCTCTGTTCTTGTTTTATCAAGCGCAAGACAAATCAAGCCACGACCTTTTTGAGCCATAAAGTTGATTAATTTAGCATCAACATGTTCAGCGGCACAGACAATATCACCCTCATTTTCACGATCATGATCATCGGAAACAACAACAGATTTACCCTGCTTGATATCCTCAATGGCTTCTTCAATTGTGTTAAATTTAAAATTATTTTGCATAGTTAAAGTTAGTTAAGACACAATCATAGCAAATTTTCAAAAAATGCCTTAAAACCCTTAAGGCATTTTTTGAAAAACGAAGTTTTGAGGCGCAATGAGCTTAATAAAAACAATCAGGTGGTTGTAAAAAAAAGCTTTTTAAATTTAATCTTTGATATAACCAAAGCTTAACCCTGAGATGTTTTTCTAAAGCATGGAATTTTTCGACGATACAAAAAGCAAAAACAAATACAAAATCAACATTGATTCACAAGTAGATCTAGTAACTAATTTTTTTGATAGATACGCAGACTTAGAGGGTGAGGATAATGCTTACAGGTCAATGCTAGTAGATTTATACAGAGCAATTACATGTTATAGAATGTACAACAATTTAGAAGAATTTTTAGCAATAAATCCTGAGTTAACTGTATGTGAGGCGGATATTAGAGAACTTTGGACAGAATTTGACCAATTGAGTTCTGAAGAACTAGCTCAAGTTGCTCTTGAATTACTGCAAGATATTTAAAAAATTATTGATTAGCCTATATAAAAAGAGTGAAAACCACTAACTTCACTCTTTTTTTTTGTGAAAAAACAAGACGAAAACTGCTAAAATCGTATAGACGGATTCAAAAAGGGTTCGTAAACAGATGAATAGCTTAACAGGCCAAAAAACAACTACTGGGTTAAGAAAAGAACCAGTAGAAAACTTTGCATTGCCACGTCATAATGACGCTGACAAGACAGATAATGACGCGTCTCAATCAAAAGAACTAGAAACAAAATTAGACTTAAATAAAGATACAGATATTGAACAATTAAGTTTAGAAAATTCTTTAAGCAAAAATGAAACTCTTACAGATCAAAATTCAACAATAAAAAAGCAAAACATAAGTAGCATTCAAGATTATTTTCAAAATGGACCACAATGGTTTCAAAACTTTCGTAATTATTTTGTAATCGCCTTAAACACTCTGGGTATTGGATTAAATATTTTCTCTGCCATCTCATCAAATACAACTTTTATGAAAAAAGAGGTTGCAGATTTTTTTGACAAAGCTTCTGTATGGTATTCAAAAAACATAGTCTCAATAGGTTTCGCTTGGAACGGTATTGAATCACTTGTTGGCAAAAGACCAATAGAAGCACTTTCTAGACTCTTACCACCCATTGGATTTTTGACCTTGCCTTTTTATAACCTGAATTTTGCAACAGGAATTTCTAGTTTTATGTCTTATGTCTTAGACAAAGTTGTAAAAAGAAATGGTAATAAACAACCGGGACAAGATTCTGCCATAGAAAATACAAAACAAGTTTTATTACATTGCAAAGATATTTTTAAAGATCTATTTAATTCAAAATCAAAAGAAACATTAATAGAAAAACTTGGGATTGTAGGATTAGGTTTAGGAACTTTTGGCGGTTTAGCCTTTGCCTCAAAAGATAGAGATTCGATATTTAGCAAGATTATTTGGCTTTATTCGAAATGCAGGCGGACTTACAGCGGATGCAGAATTGGTGTTTAATAATGATAAAACTTGGAGAGGTACACACAAACGAATTGTTGGCTTTACTTGTAGCACAGCAAGCATATTGAATATTATTGCAAGGTTTGTAGATGATAAACTTGGACGAACATTAAACCATATTGCTATTGGTCTAGATGATCTTGGCTTAACTTATTGGGCACATATGTCAAAAAAAGAGAATGATCAAAGCATGAATAAAATGCCACAAGAAAAAACAGAAACATTACCATACAGTAAAATTTTGCAAAAACAATCTTTGCGAGATACTGATATTTTACATTTTCCTCAAGCAGTTTAAAATATACTTAGTGTGACTAAGCTAGATCAACAACTGAAAAATTTAAGTAAAGAGCCGGGCGTTTATATTTTTAGAAACAAGCTTGATCAAATAATTTATATTGGTAAAGCAAAAAGTTTAAAATCAAGAGTTAAATCTTACTGGAACAGATCTTCGTGGAAAGATAGACCCAAACTAAATGTGATGGTGCCACATATTGCCACTTTAGAAACTATCATCACCAAAACAGAAAAAGAAGCACTGATACTAGAATCAAATTTGGTCTTTAAACATCAACCAAGATACAATGTCTTACTTAAAGGAAACGATAAACGCTTTCCATGGCTGGTAATAACTTATGATGATAATTACCCACGCCTAATTCCAGTCAGAGACTTAGACAAATTCAATAAGAAAGCAAAAAAAAATACCAAAAATAAATTTTTTGGACCTTACACAAATGTTGGTGCCATGTATGAAAATCTAAGTTTAGTAACAGAGCTATTTCCATTAAGAAAAAGATTTAAACCTCAATTTAAAAATAGACCCTGTTTAAACTACGATATTGGCAAATGTCTTGGACCTTGTCAGAACTTAGTAAGTACAGATGATTATCAATTAATGTTGGATCAAGTTGAAATGTTACTCAAAGGCAATTACCAAGGGCTTAAAAAGATTCTAAATACTGAAATGCAAAGATACAGCGATAGTCAAGAGTATGAAAAAGCCGCTAAAATCAGAGATAAAATTTATGCACTAGAAACATTTAACGAAAGTCAAAATGTAATTTCAGAAGACCCGCATCTAGAACAAGATACTTTTGCTCTTGCTTGTGATGACACACATAAGCTTGCTTGTTTACAGATATTTAAAACAAGAGAAGGCAAGTTAATAAATAGAGATAGTCAAGAAATAAATTTAGAAGAAGATTTTAGCTTTGAAGAAATTTACAGTAGTGCCTTTGAACAATACTATTCATCAGTGCCGGATGAACAAATCCCAAAAGAAATTTTAATAAGCCACGAGATCAACTCTTTAGACCTTTATAGCGAATGGCTCTCTGAACGCAAACAAGCAAAAGTAAAAATTCATCAACCCAAAAGAGGTGACAAATATGAACAAATTCAACTTGCTAAAAGAAACGCAAGAGTAATTTTAGAAAAAATAAAATTAAATTTAATGGAAGACGCCTCAAAAAACATCAATATAGCTCTTGAAAACTTACAAAAAGAACTAGACTTATACCAAAGTCCCTACCGCATAGAATGCTATGACATCTCTCATATACAAGGCTCAAGCACAGTTGCTAGCATGGTTTGCTTTATAGATGGTATGCCAGCAAAGGATCAATATCGCAAGTTCAAAATTAAAGTTGATCAAAATGATGACTTTGCCTCGATGAACGAAGTAATATCTAGAAGATTTAATATCAAAAAAGATAACGATGAAGACCAAAGTCATTTAACAAACGAAAATAATTCTTTACCGGATTTAGTAATTATTGATGGCGGCAAAGGTCAACTAGCAGCAGCAAATAAAGCCATGCAAGAACTTGGTTTTGCTCATATCAAAACAATTGGTCTTGCAAAAAAAGAAGAAGAAGTATTTATTGAAAATCAAAAAAAACCAATTATTTTAGATCGAAAATCCCCTGAATTATTTTTAATACAAAGAATTCGTAATGAAGCACACCGTTTTGCAATAAGCTTTCACAGACAAATCAGAGCAAAAAAAGCAACCAAAAGTATACTTGAAGATATACCGGGACTCGGACCAAAAAAAAGAAAGATACTATTACAAAACTTTACTAGTAACAAAAAAATTAGAGAAGCCTCAATCGATGAAATCGCTAATTTAAAAGGCTTCAATTTTACGCTAGCCGAAAATATCAAAAAGTACTTAGCTACTGAAAGCTAAAAAGACAACAAATAAAACTTGATTTAAGGATGCACTGAAAAATAATTTCGTATAAATTCCTCTTTAAAGCTAGTCTATGATTGAGTTTGATGTTAAAATCAGTACATGCAAAGCACCTTCTTAGACATAGTAAATACAGGCAAAAACCCAACAAAAGCCGCTAAATTCCTTGAAGAAATAGACAAAGTTATACCTTGGTACCGAATTAATAAGGTTTTAAAGAAATGGAAGGACTCCGATCTTGGCAGAAAAGGCTACAGACCTGAAACTATGTTTCGTATGTCTTTACTGAAAGATTTTTATGGCTTGAGTGATTATGATACTGAAGAACAAATTAATGATCGTCTTTCATTTCGTAAATTTATGCAGCTAGGCGTAGACGAAACGTCCCCTGATGAAACAAGTCTCTGTAAATTTAGAGCTTGGTTAACACAAAACAACAAACAAGAAGAACTGTTCAAAATCGTCAATCGCTATCTAAATGATCAAGGTTGTTTTGTCAAAAAGGGTGCTTTGATTGATGCAACTATTATTGAAGCTCCAATAAATAAAAGCAATGGTAAAAAAGAATGGGTTGATAAAGATGCTAGTTCCACTAAAAAAGGATCAACCTGGTATCGTGGTTACAAGGCTCACATGGGTTTAGATTTTGGTTCAAACTTAATTGCTGACATAGTTACAACAACAGCTAAAGTTGCTGATACTGTCATCTTTGACCTACTACTTCCAGCTTATGCAAAAGCGGTTCTTGCGGACAAAGGTTACTACAGCCAGGAACGGAAACGAGAGTTACGAAGAAGTGGAATTTTTTGTGGAATCTTGGATAAAGCAGCACGAGGTAGAAAACTTTCAAACTCTCAAAAGAAACGTAACAAAAAATTATCATCAGTCAGAGCCTATGTTGAACATCCGTTCAACGCAATAAAGAATTGGTTTAAATTTAGGAAAACCCGTTATGTTGGAATTATAAAAAATTCTGCTCAAATATTCATGCTAGCTACACTTTACAATCTTCATAGAGTTAGAAAGATCTTAGAACCAGAACCATACTTTGCATGATTTTAGGGAGTAGTGTATCTAAAAAGCCCTGAAAATAAGGAATATATCAAAATTAAGCAAGTTTTAGGTAGCTAAAAGAGCTAGAAACAGGCATTTCTATTACTTCACAAGAAAATTCTTTAATTTTCAGTGCATCCTTAAAAAAAAAAGAAAGAAATAAATAAGCTTAGAATAAAACTTATTTATTCATGCAACAAACAAATTAATCTTAGGGGACTGATTCCAAACCCCATTTTGAATTTTAAAATACAGTGAAATGTTAAAATCAATAGCAAATGGGGTCAGAAATCAGTCCCACAAACGACCTTACGCTTAGCTTGTTTCACTGCGTGAAACTCACTAAGCGGCGGTGTTTGATTCTTTTATTAGGCGTGTCTAACCAAACCCTACTTATGCCCAAATCTAAAGACTCGAGATACTTATTACGGGTTTGGAAGCACGCCCTTTAGAAATAAAAAAAGAGCGTTATATAAGCTTATTTTTAAAACAAAGCTATATAACGCTCCAAGCAATCATGGATACAAAATTTCAATTAAAGATTTATGCTCAAACAAATTAAACTTTTTAAGCAAGTTCTTCTTGAGCTTCTTCAGCATGTGGAGAGTCTAAATCTTCATCCATTCCAGCGAAATCATTAGAATCAATACCAGCCGCAGATTCATTACGAGCCTGAATTTCAGCTTTTACTTTCATTTCTATTTCTTCTAAGATTTTTGGCGCTGCTTTAAGAGCTTCTAAAGATTTTTCTCTACCCTGAGCAAGCTTATCGCCATTATAGCCATACCAAGCACCAGACTTTTCAATAATATCCAAATCAACAGCTACATCAAAAATACATCCCAGTGAATTGATACCTTTACCAAACAAAATATCAAACTCAGCAATTCTAAAAGGTGGAGCAACTTTGTTTTTCACGATTTTCACCTTGACTCTATTACCAATACCTTCGCCATCTTTTTTGATAGTTTCAATTCTTCTAATATCAAGCCTTACACTCGAATAAAACTTCAATGAATTACCACCGGTTGTAGTTTCTGGAGAACCAAACATGACACCAATTTTCATACGCAACTGATTAATGAAAATAATCGTAGTTCCAGTTTTTGCTGAAATAGCTGTAAGTTTTCTCAAGGCTTGCGACATCAAACGTGCTTGTAAACCCATATGAGAATCACCCATATCACCTTCAATCTCGGCTTTTGGAACTAAAGCTGCAACAGAATCAACTACAACAACATCTACTGCCGCAGATCTAACCAACTGTTCTGTAATTTCTAATGCTTGTTCACCAGTATCAGGTTGTGATATTAATAAGTCATCAGTGTTTACACCAAGAGCTTTAGCGTAAACAGGATCCAAAGCGTGTTCAGCATCAACGATCGCTGCAATACCACCTTGCTTTTGAGCCTGCGCACAAATATTCATGGCAAGAGTAGTTTTTCCAGAAGATTCTGGTCCGTAAATTTCAATGACTCTACCTTTTGGAATACCACCGACTCCAAGCGCAATATCTAAACTCATTGCACCAGTCGGAATAACTTCTAATTGAACAGGAGGCTTATCTCCCAATCTCATCACTGATCCTTTTCCAAAACTTTTTTCAATTTGAGCAAGAGTCGTACCTAATGCTTTTAATTTTTCATTTTTATTTTTTAGTTCTTTGTTCATTTCTTTATCCTTAGTACTTGCCATTGTTGTATCCTTTTATTCTAAATTGACTCAGCAAAAAAAGGGCTTAAAATAAGTGAATTCACTTAAGTTTAAGCTTAATTAGTCTTAATCAACCCTTACACTTATAAGATAGCACTCATACACAAGTAAGGCAAGTGCCTTAACATTAAATTATGCTAATTTTCGAACTGGAATTTAGAGAATAAGATTAAAATCCTCTTAACAAAGCTGCTGCCGCAACTTTTTCAAGAGCAATAAAATAAGCTGCTTGTCTTGCTTCAATACTATGTTCTTCCATAACATCAACAACATCCCAAAAAGCTTTGACCATTCGCTTATCTAATTCAGAAATAATTCGTTCATATTCCCAATAATATTGTTGCAAGTTTTGTGTCCACTCAAAGTAACTAACAATCACACCACCTGCGTTAGCCAAAATACTCGGAATTATAAAAACGCCTTTTTCATACAAGATCGCATTTGCTTCAGGAGTCGTTGGACCATTTGCAGCTTCGATTATAAATTTTGCATTTGTTTGTTTTGCAACATCAACAGTGATTGCATTTGCTAAAGCTGCGGGTATCAAAACATCACAATCACAAACCAACAGATCATCGCGATTTTCTAACTCTTCTGCACCCGGAAAACCAATAAAATAATCTTTGTGTTCATGCTCATAAGCTTTTGCGGCTTCAACATCAATACCATCGGCGTTATAAATTGCACCAACTGCATTACTGACACCGACAACTTTTGCACCAAGTTCTTCAGAAATAATTTTTGCAGCATAATAACCAACATTACCAAAACCTTGAATTGCAACTTTTAATTCAGACATATCTAAATTTTTCAACTTGGCAATCTCACGCAACATTATGGCAACACCACGACCAGTTGCTTCTAATCGTCCTTGACAGCCATTGAGTTCAACAGGTTTACCAGTAACAACAGCAAGCGGTGAAGACTCTAAATGTCCTTTTGAATATTCATCAAAAATCCACGCCATAATTTGTGGGTTGGTGTTAACATCTGGTGCCGGAATATCGATATGAGGACCAATATTATTACCCAAATGAGCTACCAATGCTTTTGTAAGTCTTCTAATTTCGTGTACAGAAAGTTCTTTTGGGTTGACCGCAACACCGCCCTTAGCACCTCCAAAAGGAATATCAACAAGAGCTGTTTTCCAAGTCATTAAGTTTGCCATCTTACGAACTTCAGCAAGATCAACAGCTTGGTGATAACGAATCCCCCCCTTAAATGGACCGCGCGCGTTGTTATGCTGTACTCTGTAAGCTTTGACTGGTAACAAAGTACCGTCATCTTTTCGCAATGGAATCTCCATAATGATTTCACGCTTACAAGTATTCAAGTAAGACAATAAAGTATCATCAATTTTTTCGTCCTTATGCAAATTTTGTTTTCTGTTTAACAAAAAACAAGACTCTGCATCAAAACAAGTTTTGCCATTAAGAGTGTGCTGTGGATATTCTTTTTCTTTCATATCGGGGTCTAAGTAAGTTATACCCTCATTTTCTTTTGTAATCATAAATAGCTCCTTTAAAATAACAACTTTGTTATTTCTCTGAGTTAATTTTCTCACCTAGATATGCAAATTGTCAAACTGACTTATTATATTACTAATGAGGTTAAGTAAATATCTCAAAGATAAATTTCCCGAGTTCTCAAGTAAAGAAATTAAAAGAGCTCTCGAAAACGGAGCCTGTCAAGTTAATGGCAAAATTGAAACTTTTTCATCTAGAGAAATTGATGTAAAAAAAGACAAAATAAATTTTCAAAAGAAAAAATTTAAAGCTCAAGAAAAGTTAGTAATCAAAAAAAGTCACATTATTTTTGCTGATGACGATTTGCTAGTCTATGACAAAGAAGCAGGGCATGCCTGCATGCAAACACAAAACAACAAAGCAAACTTACACGAAGAACTCAAAAAATTCTTAAAGCTTAGCTTCTTAGAACCCGCTCATAGACTTGATAAAGAAACAAGTGGGCTCATGATTTTTTGCAAAAACAAAAAATCATTGACAGCAATAACAAATCAATTTAAAAACAAAAGTATCAAAAAAACTTATTACGCAGTCGTAGATGGCAGATGGGCACTCGCACCTGAAGGACAAATAAAAAATTTTTTAACACTGGACTTTAAAAAAAATGCTTTACAAAAATGGAAAGTTGCCAAAGTCAAAAACGAACAAGCACAAAAAAGCCCTTCAAAATACAAACTTGCAATTACCAACTACAAAATCGAAAAAACTTTTGCTAAACACAGTCTTATTAAGCTAATGCCGCAAACAGGAAGAACGCATCAACTTAGAGTACAATTAGCCGCCTTAAAATATCCGATTTTAGGTGACTCGTTTTATGCAGAAAGTTTCAAGCACCCTAAACTTTTACAAAGGCACTTATTACATGCTTTTGCGCTTGAATTACAACACCCTCAAAGCAAAGAAAAGCTTTTATTGACCAGTACAATTCCTAAAGAATTTAATTTAAGCTAAAGAATCTAGTCCAAATAGCCGATATAAGTTTTTGGTGAGGGGGGACAAACTAAATTTAATCATCAGCATATTCTTATGCTCTTTTTGTATACAAAGTGCTAATTCAATTGCCTTTCAATTAATAGCACAAGTAAACGAAGTTAAGACGCATATTGAAGGTGAATATGAAGTAGTAACCAAAGTAATTTGGTCATCTAGTCCCTATGTTAAAAAAGGGCAAAAATCTATTTCTGAACTTTATATCGATGACATCAACGGCAAACTTTATTCACAATGGCATTCTCGTCCATGGAAAATTGTTAAAACTAACCTAATCGAGTTTAAAGATAGTAACCAACTAAGATTAGAGCAAGATACTAAATTTGATGAAGACTTAAACAACTATTGGTATGTGCAATCTGCATTTGATTTTGACTTTGAAGATTTAGAAGGTAAAGCCTACCACAAAGAATTTTTAAATGGTGAATATGTTGGAGCTTATATAACCAAATCATATTTGAAGCCAATCAACTAAACTTATTTTTCTGCAACAACAAGACCAATTGAACCAAGCATAATGTCTCTGTAATAACTTCTTTTGAAACCAAAATCATACATTGCTTCAGAGAGAATTTTTTGAGAAGGCCAAGTATTTAATGAATCAACTAAATATTGATAAGCTCTTTTGTCTTTTGCTAAACTCGCGCCAACACCTGGAATAAATTTTAAAAACATTTTTTTGTAAAGCCAGTCTATCAAAGGTATATTTGGATGCCCTAAATCTAAACAGGCAAAATAGCCACCGGGCTTTAGGACACGAAAAACTTCTGCTAATGATTTATCTGCATCAGCAACATTTCTCAAACCAAAACTTACTGTTACTGCATCAAAATGTTCATGAGGATAATTAAGTGCCAGTGCATCGGCTTCGAACATTTTTAATTTTGGTGGAGTACCATTGTATTTTTTTTGTAATTTATCATATCCAGCTTCTAACATTGGAGCACAAGAATCAATAGCAATAACCTCAGAGACTCTTTCATCATCTATCCAAATATCCGCCACATCACCAGTACCAGTACACAAATCTAAAACACGAGCATTCTTTTTATTTTGCAAAGCTTGAGCGGCGTTATGCACAAGCATTTTTTTCCATTGTTTATGTAATGATGCAGTCATAACATCATTAAGCAAGTCATACTTTACAGCAATTCTTGAAAAAAGATCATGAATATAATTTGCTTTATCTTCCACAAAATAATTTTACTATATGGGACTGAAAAAAGAAGCATTTAAAGACCTCTTGACAAATGAGTCAAAGCTATACAATATCTCAGTTCTAAGCTGCAAGCGCGAAATTCTGATTAGTTGTTGGCATTTGCTTGGCAAAATCAACTTTTGCTAATTCAATTTTTTGAGCCGGATATTTTAAAGCAGCAAGAACATTACCAATTGGAAAAGCAGTTTTGTCTTCACTACTTTGCATATCAAAATGATTGCCATTGTTAATTAAAGAATATCTAAAGCTAGGTAAGGAATTAGAGAATTCTACATCACGATCTAATGCTTGCATTAATTTCAAAAAGCTTAATGACCGATCTTTAGAAACAAAAGGATCTTTTTCGCCATGTAAAACATTGACGTTTTTAAGTCTATATTCTGGAGGTCTATTTTTGTTTAGCTGTAATATTTTAATAAATGAATTGATACTATCAAAATTTTCTCCAAATACACCTTTAGCAATTTCTTCAGCATGATTATAATATTTTTGCAGATAGTTTGAAGCCAAATCATTTTGGTTGATAGATGCTTTAATTTTATCTAAGTTATCGGGCTCTAATAAAAAATCATGAATTAATCCAGAAACTTTATCCCAAGGAGAAACCAAAAGTAAATTATCAATTTTCAAGCTATACTGCCCTGAACGTTCTTCTTCTTGCATTATTTTTGCAATTGCTTTTAATTGCAAAGCTGTACCTAAAGAATGCGATAACAAAGTTAATCCTTTATCAGCACTTTCATTTTGGGCGATACGAATTGTGCTGATCACATCTGCAAGCAAACTATATTCAGTAATTGCATGTTCCGCATTTTGCCCAAAGCCAGAAAGATCTCCAGCTAAAATTCGATAACCATTTTCTATTAAACTTTTTGCCAGTTTACCCATATTTCTTCCAGTAGTTTTTGCACCATGAGTTAGTACAACCAAAGGAGAATTCTCTTCACCTTTAGCTATTAAATATTTTGTACTCAACAAGTTAGCTGGTTTATAAAAATCATGCACATCTAAAGTGTGAATTTTATATCCAGAAAATTTTCTAATATCAAAAGCTGGAACGTTACTATCTGTAAAAAATAATTTTAATAGGCTATTATGAAAAAATTTGGATAAAGTTTTGTACCTAAATTTCTTACTCTATGTAAAAAACTATCATTCCATGAAATACTTTGTTGTTGATGAAAAAATTTATTTAGCTCTTCATTTTCAGGAATTTTTGATTTTTGTTCAGCAGAAAAATACTTACCTACGAAAGGTAGGTAAGAACAGCAAGTCTTAAATGAATTGATTACTGTTGTGAACATTTTTTATTTTTGTTATTTAATAATTTTCTATAAGACATGGAGTTTTTTTGCAAAAACTCAAATATAAATAAAAATACTTATTAAACAACTGAATATAATTGTAGAACCTAAAACCACTATAGGTCAAGACCAAATGGCTCAAAAACATTAATATAAGTCACAAAATTAGATAAATTTTAGGTATTTATACCTAAAAAAAGCTTTATTTAACCTGTTCATAAAAGAAATCTGTAATTATGTATTTGCTGAAAAAGTAGAAAATGAGCACACAAAGAACTAGCATCAAAAAATCTTCAACACCAACAATTGGTGCTATCAAATCTGCTTTAAAAATGTAAGTGCAAAAGAAAGAGACGGAATTATTTCGGTTGAAAATGATGGCAACAAAGAAAACGATGGTACTGTTGCAAAAAGTCAAGCACAAACAGCTCAAAAATTTGCATATAACCATACAAACTCTCTTGCTTTTAAAAGAGCTTTTGGATTTAAAAATAATTATCAAGGTCAAGGCTACATATCTAGTGGAACAAGCTCGTCTTTAAGAAGCTCAAATATTGATTGGAGTAAATTTGGAGCTGAAGCCTCATCTTTAAGTAGACAAGATTTCTTTGGCAACAATGGAAACGGTGGACCAAAAGTAGGTGGAATTGCAACACTTAATGATAGTGATTTACAGTTACTAGAAGGTGGACAAGGAGACGGAAATTTTTCTGTAATAAATTCAACTGTATCAAGTAAAGTTTCGTGGATGACTTCAAACGGAGGTAATTACTTAACTCAATACTTAAGAGATCGAACTGATGAGGGTGCAAGCATTGGTGAAATTTTTAATAGCACCCATGGCAAACACGTGGGAGGGCGCTCGCAAACTTTAAACGTAAACGGAAATAAAGTTGATAATAATTTTGGTAAAGAAGGTAATAGAGCTTCGCATGCAATCTTTTTAGCTGATTTAAGACATGGTAGACATGGTTCTTGGTTTAGCAAAGATTTTCAAAACTTCAGACAAATGGCTCTTGCTAATGGAGTTCCAGCTGACAAAATTCAAGTTTATGATACTTGGGATGCTTACAAAAAAGCTATCACTGCGGCAGCGCAAGAGGCTAAAGCAATAAGAGCACAAAATCCAAATGCAGAGTTAGGTTTGCTTACAGGAACAGCAGCACATGGCTATTCTTATGGTGGGCGTGGGGTTCATGATCCAAATGCAATTAGTGGCTTTAGTGTAGCTGGACAAGATGTTAAAGAACATACAATTGAAAATTTAATTGGTAAAGCAGATGCTTTTTTTAATAACACTATAATGATTAATTGTCCTTGTCACTCAGGTGGCTTTGATGGAAAAACAGATTTACTTGCTAAAGGACTTATGGACAATGATCCACAAAATGATGTTAGTTAAGGCGTTTGCTAAAAAAAAGCTAAGTCGTATTTTTTTTTAGTGAATCCTTAATTCTTTTCATTAAAGACTCTTTTGTTAGGCGTGTCTAACCAAACCCTACTTATGCCCAAATCTAAAAAAATATTGTTTGAGATCTTCTTGTTTTTGTTGAGAAAAACAAAATTCAGCAAAACCTTTTTCTTTTCTTTGACGAGTCATTTCAAAAAGACATAGTGCGGCAGTGACTGATAAATTTAAGCTTTGAATCATACCATGCATGGGAATATTCAAAACTTGATCTGCATTCGAAATTGCAAAATCATTTAGACCCATCTGTTCGTTACCAAAACACAAGGCAAATTTTTGCTGTTCACAAAAATCAAAATCATAAATCGATTTTGACTCATTGTTCAATGCAGTAGCCACAATATTATATTTTTCTGCTTTTAATTTTTTAAAACATTCTTCTGTACTAGTAAAAAAATCATAGTCTAACCATTTGTTGGCAGATGAAGATGCTAATTTACCAAACTTACTTGGATCAAAGTTTTTTTCTCTTTCAAAAATCAAATAAATATTTTGAATACCAAAACATTCACAAGAACGAATAACTGCTTGAGCATTATGAGGGTCATGAATATCTTGTAAAACTACAATGCCTTCTTGTTTGGCTTTGACGGCATTTTCAATTCTTTGTAGGCGTCTTTGAGTAACCATTTTTATATATTAACATTGACTTTAAATGATAAAATCTAATTATGGCAACAGATATCGAAATTTTAAAACAAGAAATTGATGGTTTAGATGTTTGGGCGCATATAGAAGCAGCCGCTAAAATTGGTTTTAGTGCTGTCGATCAAAGATTAGTTCCTTTATTTAAATGGTATGGCATTTATGCTCAAAAGCCCAAAGAAGATGGATTTTTTATGTTGCGTATAAAAATCCCCGGTGGCAAATTAAATGCACAACAACTCAAAACTATTCAAGCAATTTCTAACGAATTTGCAGATGGCATTTGTGACATCACCACCAGACAAGCAATTCAATTACACTTTATAAAAATCGAAAATATTCCGACAATCTTGCATAGACTTTCACTAGTAGGTATGGATACAGCAGGTGGTTGTGGAGACATTTTGAGAAATGTCACAGGCTGCCCTTTGGCAGGTTTAGTTGCAGATGAAATTTTTGATGCAAGCAAAGAACTTTTTGAAATTGATGATTTCTTTTGTCGCAATAAAGATTTCTCAAACTTACCACGCAAATACAAAATGTCTGTAACAGGTTGTGCCACAAGATGCTCTCAACCAGATATCAACTGTGCTTCACTGATTGCAGTAGAGCACAAAGGCTCTACTGGCTTTGCACTCAAAGTTGGTGGTGGACTAAGCACCAAACCAATGATAGCCAAAGATTTCCCTGTTTTTATAAAAAGAACTCAAGCAAAAGCAGTTATAGAAGCTGTAACTAGCGTCTATCGTGATTTTGGTTTTAGAGACAAAAGACATAAAGCCCGAATAAAATTTTTAATTGAAGATTGGGGAGTCGAAAAATTTCTGGATAAAGTTGAAGAATATTTGGGCTATAAACTTGAAAGAGTTAAAGAAACTTTTACAAACCCAGAAGTTAGTCATCATGATCATATGGGGATCACAAAACTAAAAAATGGTAACTATGCAGTTGGCATTGCTTTTGTAAGTGGTAGAGCAAGAAACCCAGATCTAGTAAACATTGCAAAACTTATAGAAGATTTTACAGATAACGGAGAAGCGAGAACTACCAATAAACAAAATTTAATTATTGTAAATGTACCACAAGAAAAATTGAATGCCTTATTAGAATCAGCAAAAGCTTTTGGCTTCAACGTAGAACATTCAGCTTTTACAAGACTTGGAGTAGCATGCACTGGTACCGAATTTTGCAACTTAGCGATTGTCGAAACCAAACAAAGAGCTAAAGAACTTTTTGATTTCTTAGATAAAGAGTTTCCAAACTTTCAAGAAGAACTTATGATTTCAGTAACTGGCTGTCCTAATAATTGCGCGCAATATTCTATTGCAGACATCGGACTTGTAGGCTGTAAAGTCAAAGTAAACGACATAGCTCAAGATGCTTTTAGAATATTTTTAGGTGGTCGACTTGGCAATAATGCACAATTTGGTAAAGCTCTTGAAAAAAGATTTTTACACCAAAATATTCATAGCACGCTTGCAAACTTAATGCAGTTTTATTTTACGCAGAAACAAGAAAAAGAAAATTTTAGAAATTTCATAGATCGCATAGGAATAGAAAATATAGAAAAAGAGGCTCTAGCAAATTGCAATTAGACGAATTTATCAGCGATGACCCAGAAACTTTTCAAGCACCGGGATTCTGGAATAGACTTGGTAATATTGTCGAAGACAAAAATACAGATGACTATCTAAATTTTTGTATTTTTGAGCTTTTAAATCATGGTGATATAGTTTTTTTAACAGCCTTTGGTCCAGAAGGTTGCGTGTTGCTGGATTTAATCGCAAAAAAAATCTCTGAAATCAAAAAGCAAAGAGTGTTAATGAATCTAGAAGAGCTCGCAGAACATGAAAAAGCGATAAACAAAATAGGTAAATTAATTTTTGCAAATTTAGATACTGAATATCAATTCAAAGAAACTTTAGAACTAAAAGAAAAGTTAGAAGAGAAATATCAAATACCTATATTGCTTATTAAACCAGAAATCACTAAAGAACAACAGGCTGAAATTTATAAAAGCAATGAACTCTTTAAAACAAACCCTGATGAATGTTGCTATATACGCAAGATTAAACCATTACATAAACTTCTCAATAAAAAACTTGCATGGATTACAAGTATTAGAAGAGAACAAACAGAAGTTCGAGCTCATGCAAAAGCCTTTGAATACGATAAAAAATTTAAGCTGGGTAAAATCAACCCACTAATAAAATGGAGCAAATCAGATATCTGGCAATATATACATGAAAACCAAGTACCATATAACCCCTTACTAGACCAAGGTTATGATAGTATCGGCTGTGAACCTTGCACAAGTCCGGGCTTAGATAGACAAGGGCGCTGGGCTGGACAAGACAAAATTGAGTGCGGCTTGCATATTCAAGAGGATGAAACAGGAGGAGAGTTCATGATCTAGTTTACTAATGGCTTTAATGGCTGATAACTGCGTCATCAGAGCTTTTCGAAATCCTCATTTACTACTAGTAAACTCCGGTTTCTCAAAGCTCTTCTTCCTTGTTCTCAACCATTACGTGCATTATTAAATCTTATTTCTTAAATTATGAGTGAAAATTTCCTATATCCAAGTTTCTTAAACCTTGAAGGACGCAAAGTTCTAATAGTGGGTGGTAGCTTTGTTGCTTATCAAAAAGTCGCAAGCTTATTAGAAACCAAAGCAAAAATCATCGTCATAGCACCAAGTATCATTGATGAAATTTACGAACTTGATGGCGAGTTTCCATACAAACGTTATATAGATTTTCAAGAAAGAGAATATCAATGGGGAGATGAAAAAGATTGCTTTATGGTAATTGCAGCAACCAATCTAAAAGAATTAAATTTGTCGATTTTAAATCGATGCAAAGACCAAAATATTCTTGTTTGCAGTGTAGATCATCCTAATCTTTGTGATTTTTTTGTACCTAGTATTGCAGCACATGGTGATATAAAAGTTGCTGTAAGTAGCAATGGCAAAGCTCCGGGGATCGCACAAGGGCTAAGAAAAATCATTCAGAACACGCTCCTAGAAAGCTTTTGTAAATATTTGCCAATAGTTACAGAATTTAGAAAAAAAATAAAAGACAAATACCCAGAAGACAAAAAACGCCATAAACTTATTCGCCAATTTACGCAAAGACAAATGAAGAAAATCGAAAAAGAACTGGAACTCACACAAAAAGGAAAAAACCTTGTCAACAAATAAAGCAACACTATAT
Organism: bacterium; assembly: GCA_038146805.1. Classification (GTDB taxonomy): domain Bacteria; phylum Cyanobacteriota; class Vampirovibrionia; order LMEP-6097; family LMEP-6097; genus CAIYXB01. Next base: position 48,618 of record JAYQSH010000011.1, read on the forward strand.
TTAATTGGAGCAGGACCCGGCGACCCAGAGCTACTTACAATAAAAGCTTTAAAAACACTAAATAAAGTTGACGTAGTACTTTATGACAATTTAATTAATAGGCAAATTTTAGATTATATAGAAAACCCCAACACAAAAAAAATCTTTGCTGGTAAATCAATTGGAGAATCTTCTAAACAAGATTACATAAATCAAATGATTTTAAATGAACTAAAAGCCGGTAACAATGTTGCTCGGCTCAAAGGTGGTGACCCACTGATTTTTGCTCGAGGTATAGAAGAAGCACAAATTGCAATTGAAAATAATTTTGATTTAGAAATTATACCCGGATTAACAACCGCCTTTAGTGCGGCGGCTTTAAATTTAAAAACATTAACACTTAGAAACGAAGTTGATTCTTTGTTAATTGCAACAGGACATCAAATTAATCAAGAAAAACTAAATTTTTGGATTCAAGCATTAAACAATGGGCAAGTATTGATTTTGTATATGGGACTTCGAAATATTGTTGAGATTAGTGAACAGCTCAAAAGCTTTTTAGGTAAAAACTTTCCAATCACTGCAATTTATAAAGCGAGCCTCATCGATCAAAAAATAATTGATTCCGACCTAGAACATATTGCTCAAGAACTTATCAATCAAAACTTTGAATCTCCGGTGATTTTCTATATTGGCAAAAACTTAAATCATTTAACTGCTAAAATTGCTCATGATAAGGAATTAAGCAAAACTAAATGAACTTAAAAACACACAAAAAAAAGCCTTTTTTTATTTTAGTTTGTAGTTCAACTGAACTCTCACAAATCCAAGGAATTTCCGCGGCTGGTAAAGATTCAGAAGCACAAAAATTAACACCTAGCCTTGATGCTGAATTTATAGCTACAGGCAAAACTATTTCTGCTAGTAGCTTACCAGTATCACCAGAAGGTATTATCAGTCCAGCTATTATTTCTAAAGCTTGCCTAAATTTATTAGATGCAGAAATCAAAATCATTAATGCTGGTTCATTTCAAGCAATTAAAGGCTTAGACAAAAAACAATATTTCAACATGAACCTAGAGCCCGCAAAAAACTTTGCACTTGAAGATTCGTTTAGTTTTTCCGAGTGTGAAAATATTTTTTTGAATTCAATAAATCTTCTTAACAAAATGGGCTTTGATAAAAAAAAACATGAATTGATTATTGCAGAATGTGTCGTAGGTGGCACTACTACTGCCTTAGGTTTATTAGAATTACTTGGCTATCAAGCTTTAGACCTTATATCAAGTAGCTTTAAAAACAATAATAAAACAATAAAAGAAAAAGTTTTAAAAAGTTTCAGACAAAGAACAAAGGCTGTCGACTTTAGTCAACTAGAAAATCCACTCTACAACTGTGCTATTGCCGGTGATAAAGCACAAGTAGTTATAGCCAGTTTATGTTTGTCTGCAATGCAAAATGACACGGTAAGCACACTTGCAGGTGGCACTCAGATGCTTGCCATTTACGCATTAATAAAAAAAATGACCGAAGGTTTTTTTATTGAAGATTTAGTAAAAGTTTGCACTAGTCCTTGGCTTGTTAATGATACAAATGCACAAGCATTAGAACTAGCAAAAAATATAGATGCGAGCTTAGAGCTAGAATACTTAAAAGACATTGATGCGCTTGAAGACTTATTAACAAAAGAAATTGCCAAGTTTTCCGCAGAGCAATCTTCTTGCACCTATCCTTCTTGGCAAGAAATTAAAAGCTTGTACGACCAAGGCTATGTCAAAGAAGGAGTTGGCATGGGGGCTTTATTAAAAATACTTAGCAGTTATGCTATTCAAGAACTTACGCTTTAGGGACTTCATTAATACAATAAATTTCTTAAAGCAAGCTCATGATTTTCTTGAGTAATTAAAGATTCGCCAACCAAAAAGCCTTTAACTCCCATTTGCTCTAATATCATTATATCTTGCTTGTTTTTAATTCCTGATTCACTGATTAAAGTAACCCCGCCTAATTCATATTTAAACTTACTAATTAATTTTGAACTAGTATCCAATGAAACCTCAAAAGTATTTAGATCTCTATTATTGATTCCAATCAAATCAAAGCCATGACTCAAAGCTTTTTCAAGTTCAGCGGCATTGTGAACTTCTATTAAAGCATCCATACCATAATCTTCAATCAAAAATTTGAAATCTTCTAGTTGTCTATGATCAAGAATAGATGCAATCAACAAAACCGCATCAGCACCTGAGATACGAGCTTGGGCTATTTGTCTCTCATCAATAATAAATTCTTTACACAAACAGGGAATATCAAATTCAGAAGAAACAACAATTAAATTCTCATAACTACCTTGAAAAAAACAATTATCAGTTAAAACACTAAAACAATGTGCACCGCCGGCAGTATATTGCCGAGCAATATCCAATACATCAAAATTTTCTTTAAGTAAGCCTTTAGAAGGACTCGCTTTTTTCAATTCCGCAATAATAGCTGGACCTTGAGCTTGACGAATAGCGTTAGCAAAGCCCTTTGTTAACGGCATTGCTTCAGAGCGCACCAAGTCATCGAGCCTATCTTGCAAATCTTCAAAGCTATCAAAACTTTGTAATTCAATTTGTTTTTGTTCAATAATTTTATCTAAGATAGTTACCATCTAATCTAAAAACCCCGTTATCATACCAGCCGCAACTGTATTATTGCTAACCTCATCAATTAAAATAAAGCTACCTGTAATTCTATTGTCTTCATATAAATCAGCCATAATTGGCTTAAGCAATTTGAAATTCACATTAGCAATATCATTCAAGCTCAATTCAGTACTTGTTTCTTTTTCGTAAGTATTAATATTAAGCTTAAAGTTTATTTCAGTTGCCATTGATTTTACATGGTTAGAAGTATGTTTAACAATATATTTTTTACGTAATTTAAAATTCTCTTCTGCCATCCAACATAAATTAGCACTAAATTCCTTCGTGACATGGGCTTCTTGACCAAGTTTCATTAGCATATCACCTCGACTTGTATCAATCTCATCTTCTAAGACAAGGTTGATTGATTCACGCGCGATTGCAGTTTCTTTGTTTTCATTAAAATCAGCAATTGACTTTACCTTAGATGTCATTTTTGAAGGGAGTGAGATTATCTCATCTCCAATTGCAACAGTTCCACTAGCCACCAGACCAGCAAAACCTCTAAAATCTTTGTAATTAGGATTATCAGCCCGAACAACGTATTGCACCGGCAATCTGAATTCTTTTTTTGTTATGTCCTGCTGTACATCAACATTTTCAAGAATATCAAGTACTGTTTGACCTTGATACCAAGGCATATTGACACTTTGGTTAACTACATTATCACCCTTTAAAGCAGAAATTGGAATAAAATGAATGCACTCTTTATGCAGATTCAATTTTTCTACTAAATCTAAAAAATCTTTTTCGATAGTTTTAAAAATATTTTCATCATAGTCCACTAAATCCATTTTATTGACAGCAACAATAAAATTTGGAATTCCTAGCAAAGAAGAAATAAGGGCATGGCGACGAGATTGGTCTAAGATACCCTTTCTAGCATCAATCAAAATTATTGTTAAATGTGCAGTCGAAGCTCCTGTAACCATGTTTCGAGTATATTGCACATGACCTGGAGTATCAGCGATTATAAATTTTCTTTTTGGAGTATTGAAATAACGATAAGCAACATCAATCGTTATACCCTGTTCACGCTCAGCGGCTAAGCCATCTGTTAACAAAGAAAAATCAATACCTTCATCACCAACATTACTTCTTTTTGAACTTGTTTTAGCAACAGCATTTAATTGATCTTCAAAAATTCCTTTTGAATCATAAAGCATACGACCAATCAAAGTTGATTTACCATCATCAACACTACCAACTGTGGTAAAGCGTAGTATATCTATATCTGTTGTCGTTTGTTCATGCACGGCAGTCATTGTTTGTCCTTTATATATTTTAGTTCGCTAAAAGTATCCTTCTTTTTTCTTGTCTTCCATTGAAGAATCAGAGCCCAAATCAATTACACGATTTTCTCTTTCAGATCTTCGCGCTAATTTTGCTTCATTGATAATTCCATCTATATCTGTTACATCTGACTCAACAGCGCCAGTACAAGGCATACATCCCAAAGAACGAAATCTAGTTTTTCTAATTTCCACTTGTTCACCTTCTTTAGGTGAAGTGTGCGGGCTTGATCTATCAATTGGAATCACAATACCATTTCTCACCACCACTTCACGGTCTTGAGCATAATAAATTGGCACAATTGGAATATTTTCCAGTTTGATATATTCCCAAATATCAATCTCTGTCCAATTAGAAAGTGGAAAAACTCTAATAGATTCACCTTCATTGATTTTTGAATTATATAAGTTCCATAATTCTGGTCTTTGGTTTTTTGGATCCCACTGCCCAAATTCATCTCTTACAGAATAAACTCTTTCTTTAGCTCTAGATTTTTCTTCTTCTCGTCGAGCGCCACCAAAAGCGGCATCAAAACCATTTGCTGCAATACCAGACAAAAGGGCACCTGTTTTTAAAAAACCACAACATTTATCAGTTCCATATTTAAAGGGATTCATATCAGAAGCAATTGCCTCTTCGTCACGATGGATAATTAAATCGACACCAATTTCTTTACAAAATTTGTCTCTAAATTCATACATTTCTGGAAACTTATAGCCAGTATCAACATGCATAAAAGGAAAAGGAATTTTTGCCGGAAAAAAAGCTTTACGAGCTAGATGAACCATAACGCTTGAATCTTTACCAACTGAATAAAGCATAACTGGGTTTTTAAACTCAGATGCGACTTCACGAATTATGTGAATACTTTCAGCTTCTAGCTGTTTTAGATGGTCTAATTTGTTTTTATCTTTTTCTAAAGTTGCCATAAGAATTGCTTTATATATTGATTTTAACATTTAGAGCTTTTTCAATGTCAGCTTGATCAGATTTAGCAAAAAAACTTTCAATTTGGGTTAATAAATTTTGTAAATCAATATTTTCAATCTCATAATTTATATTTTTTAAATTATTACGGGCTCTCACAAGGACTTTTTTAGCTCCTTTAAGTCTTTTTTCTTTTAATAGGTGCAAGCTCACAGCTATTTGAATCAAAACTTGAATTTGAGTTTGTTGTTGCAAATTCTGCTTAGTTATTCTTAAATCTTGCCAAATTTCTTCCCAAAGCTCATGAGCTTGAAAAAAATTTTGATTATTAAAAGCATTTAGAGCTTGTGTAAATTTATTTGAATGCAAAAAAAATCCTTAGCTAGGTTACAATTTTAGCAGTGAATAGCAAAAACTATCTGATATATGATGCGGATTGTGGCTTTTGTCAAAGAAGTGTAAATATCATGAAAAAAATCACTGCTGACAAAATAGATTTTGTAGCTAATTATGAAATTGAAGATGGATTTTATGGCATTGAAAAAAATTCTTTGAATAGCTCAATCAAATTTTTTGAGCATTGCTCAAATGAAATAACAGCAGTAAAAAAATATAAATATCATGAAATATTCCCTGATGCAATTGTTTATCATGGTGCTTATGCAATCTTTAAAGCACTAAATGTAAATTGGTTTTTTAAGCCTTTGCTCTTTTGTTATCATTACTTACCTTTGTTTGCGCTAGTCTGCGAAAGCGTTTATAAAGTAATTGCACAAAATCGTGCAAAAATTTCAAAAGCAATTGGTGCAGATTCTTGTAAAATTAAATAATGTTTTATTCTAAAGAAACACAAGAGCTCTCTGCAAAAGATATTTATTTTTATTGGTAGCAGGTGTTTCGCCACGTCCGATTGCTTGGGTTTCAACTATTAGCAAAGACGGTGAAACTAATATTGCGCCTTTTTCTTTTTTTAATGCATTTAGTTCAAATCCCCCAGTTGTAATTTTTTCACCAGCAACAACAGCTGATCCCAAGAGACCTTTTAAAGATACTTATTTGAATTTGATGGATACTAAAGAATGTGTAGTAAATTCGGTAAGCTATGAATTAAAAGAAGAGATGAATTTAAGTTCTAAAGATTTAGACTTTGGTGATAGTGAATTTGATTTTGCCAAAATTGAAACTATTAAATCTGATTTAATCAAAGCACCAAGAGTAAAAAAATCCCCTTTTCAAATGGAGTGTAAATTAATTGAAATGAAGTCACTTGGGGAAGGACCAGCCTCTGGCAACCTCGCTATATGTGAGGTTTTAAAATTTCATGTTCTAGAAAATGTCTTAAAAGAAAATGGCAAAATTGACCCAGAGAAAGCAGACCTTATTGGTCGCAATGGTGAGTATTACTATACAAGAGCTTCTGGTAAAAGTATTTTTGAAATTAAGAGGCCGAATTAACAAGGCTTGCAATATCTATAAGAGCATATTGTTGCTTAATTTGATCTAAGTACGATGACATTTTAAAGAAAACTTTTTATAAACTGATCTCTAATGTGCAAAGTTACTTTTTCGGCGCCCCTATATAAATGAGAAGCATCACCAAAATTTTCATTGGGCAAAAAATATAAACTATTTAGAATTTTAATATTATATTTTTTTGCTAAATTACTTATATAGGAATTATAAGAATTAACATATTCAACATTAATAGACCTATAAGTCGATTTATTAAAAGGCATAGAATAATAATAAACTTTAATATTATTACTTTGGGCAAGCACTATCAATTTTTCTAAATAAAAATTTATAAGCGTAGAATTTACAAAAGGTTCTTTTTGTTTTCCTTCCCATGTAATACCAGAAGATTGAAGAGCGCGACCATAGAAAAAATGACCTTTTGTTTCTTTTAAATACTTTAGTATTCTATTATTAACAGAGTACCTGTTATTTATTGTAAATAAGGCTTTTTTTAAAGATGGTAAAAACTTGAAAGGGTTTTTTGTATAGTTTACATATGTGAAAAAATAATAATTCTCATTTAAGTTTTTCTCTAACAAATCTTGTTCTTTAAACTTTTTTGCATGGTTTGTGATTTCATAGTATTCACTCAAGTTTAAAAAATCAAATAAAACGGTTCTACCCCAATAACTATCTTGTGTTTGTATATGAAAAGGTGCATAGCTTAAAAGCAAAAATTCCGGTTTATTTTTTTTTAGATATTGTCGCAGTGCATAGTAAGCTTCAATAGGTGTTCCGCCACCTATAGCAAGATTTAAAGAGCTTACATTCGCAAAATCAAATGTTTTAGGTTTAAATCCAGCTTTTGCGCGTGAGTCACCTAGAAGAATAAAATTTTCTTTGTTTGTCTTAGAAAGCTTCTGTTTTACATCAACCCAAATGGGAAATTCTCGGTGTGAAAAATATATTTTTGCATTTGACAAATAAAACAGAAGGGAAATCATCAATATGATGAATAGAAGTAGAGTGTATAAAGTATAGATTTTATATTGTTTCATAATCAATTTTAAAAGTTAAAGTACAAAAACTCCGAATTTTTATCGATAAATATTACAGACATAAATAACAAAAAACCACTGTGAAAGAATAAATAATATTTGGCTTAAAATTTCTTGAAAGTTGATGAGAGTTTGGAAAAACAAATGTAATAAAAAGAGCAAAAGCAATACTAAAAATGATGAAGATATTTATATCAGGTCGCAAAATAAATTTATAAAGTTTAATAAGCTTGAAATTAAAACCAGCAATTTGTGGATCTAAATTATTAAAGACACCAAACGATAATTGATTATGAAGTAACAGCTCTATATCTTTGAAAGAAAGCATGCCCTTTAAAACTTTTAGAGCATCACTCCATTTTGTTGCTCTAAAAAATATCCATGTGAAATTAACAAAATTGAATGTAATAAAAATAGATATCCAAGACCATAGTTTCAAATTTAATTGCTTCCAAAACTTTAATACTATTAAAGCAAATCCGTGCAAAAAGCCCCAAAAAATAAATAGCCACCCTGCACCATGCCAAAAACCCCCTATTATAAAGGTTGCCATCAAATTCAAACATGCTCTAAGTTCACTTCGTTTGTTACCGCCTAAAGGTAAATAGATATATTCTTTTAAAAACCTTGATAAAGTTATGTGCCACCTTCTCCAAAAATCTTGTATATTAGTTGATTTATATGGAGAATTAAAATTAATTGGTAATTTAATATTGAAGAGTAAAGCCGCACCAATAGCCATATCCACATAACCACTAAAATCAAAATATAATTGGCATGAGTAAGATAATGAGGTAAGCCATGCCTCAAAAAAATTTAAATTAATAGCAGAATCAAAACCAGCACTAACCCAAAATGAAAAAGTATCTGCAATAACAACTTTTTTAAATAGACCTATTACAAAAATAAATAAACCAATTGAAATATTTTTATAATTTATTATTTTATTTCTAATGTTTGCAAACTGAGGCATCATCTCTTTATGGTGCACAATAGGGCCAGCTATCAATTGAGGGAAAAAAGACACAAAAAGTGAATAATTTACAAAATCATTTTCATTTATCTCACGATTATAACTATCAACCAAATATCCTATTTGTTGGAATGTAAAAAATGATATTGCCAAAGGTAGTAACAAATTTAGAGCTTGAAAATTAGTAGTAAAAAATAAATTGCAATTTTCAATAAAGAAATCAGCATACTTAAAATAACCAAGAAGCATTATATTTGCAAATATTCCAAATACTAAATATATTTTCTTTGGTATTTTGCTGTTGTAGTTATCATTGATAAGTAATTTACTAATTAAGTAGTTAAAGAAGATTGAGCCAATTATTAGAGGTACATAAGAAAGATTCCACCAAGAATAAAAAAATAAAGAAGCACAAACTAAAAAAACTTTACTTACTTTTGTTAGTCTTAATTTATTTAGACAAAAATATACAAAAAAGGTCAGAGGAAGAAAAAAGAAAATAAAAACATAGGAATTAAATAACATTTTTAAAATCGCATTAGCCCAAAAACTAACATGTTACAAAGTAATAGTCAACAAAGAAATAGCGCAGCTTCAAGCTATGATTAGGTACTGTTAGAAAATTTAAAGACTATTCCTCTTATAGTTCAATGATCTACAAGAGGAATAGTCTTACCCACAAAAGCTAAGATATAATTTTTAAGATTTCTTCTTCTGATTTAGAAACAAACTCATCTGGTCTGATAGCTTTATCATCAATATAAAAACCATTCTCGGCAAAAGGTTTACCAAACTTGATTCCATCAAAAGGTACTTTATGTTTTTTCAGCCACTCAAAAGTTACCTCTCCTATATCAGCAAGTACTTTAGCTTCATCTCGTGAGTGAGTTTTCATTCTTCTTGCTGTATTTAAAATTATTTCATAACCTTTTGCCTTATATTCAATCAATTTATTAATTACATCTTTATTCGGAGCTTTCTCTTTATATGCTTTAGATTTTTCTTCGATAGTAATAGTGTTATCGATATCAACTACTATTGTTTTTTTTGTATTTTCTAAAACCATGTCATTAAGATTAATTTTCCAATAATCCGTAATTTGCTTAGGAGTTCCCATAGGCTTAAATAAATCAACCACATCAACAACTATTTTCTCTTTGTCTTTTAAATATTCTTTATAGAAAGGGGCTACATAAGTCTCAACGCCATCCACTAACTTTATATAAGCTTTTGCCTTTTTGATAAATTTCTTAGTATCTCTAAAATAATAAAAACCAACTGAACACCACTTACTGATTCTTTGTTTTTCAGTAATATCAGTTACTTGAAAATTATCATCAACTTTACAAAAAGACCATGAATCACCCTCTAAATCTAAGCAAGGGATTATACCTTCTACACTCTCATCTTGCATCAAGGGATATAAGGATTTGCTTTGAAAAAAAGTATCACAATTAAAAATTGCCAAAGACTTTGATTTGTCAATTAATTTTTCCGCCATAAGACAAGTTTCCAATTGCCCCGAGGTGAGTCCATCAATTTCTAACCATTCAATTTTATTGAACATAAACCTTGATTGCATGTGATCAAACAGAAGATCTTTAACTTTATGCTTTTTTTGCGTAATAATTATTATTGTGTCGTCAGCAAAGATTGGTATAGAGTCCAGAGAAATATCAAGTAGATACCTTCGATTAAGCTTTAAGGCTGATTTTGAAATTTCACCAAAAAGCTCTTTAAAACGTGATCCCTCTCCTGCAGCACAAATAACGTAGTTACAAAGCATAATAATATTGTAAAACTAATTTACAAATAGAGAAATTATAAGCTTGTATCAGCGTTATTTCAAGCTCTTCAAGACTTTCATAAACATTAAACTTAATATTTTCTGACAAATTTGACAAATGCTTCTGCTCAATTGATGATTCTAGACAGTCAGAGAAGTGAAGAAGCTCTGAGAATAAGTCATTAAACTATGCTTCTATGTCCATAACAATAAAGCATTAAAAACTAAGAATCTAAGTAGAAAATTAGAAAATATTTTTGATTACTATTTTGACGAATAGATAGTTTTAAAGGTGTAATCAATCTTAGAGTATTCATTTTCTTCTTCAGCAAATATTTTCTTTGCCAAAAATAAATACTCAAAAAGTAGTCCCAAAATAATAAAACCTTGCTCAAAGACTCTGGCGTTACTAACCTGATCTTCTTCTTTCCAAGTCAGTGGAAAAAATTTAAACTTCGATTTTACATAGCAACCATAAAAAAGTAAGTAGACATTGAAAGTCAAATTATTTGGAAAATAAATATAGAATTTTGGCTTTAAATAATTTACATCATACAAATTCAATCCTGAGCCCATATCTGTTACCAATTGACCTGTAAATAAAGAACAAAAAAGATTAAATACTATATTTCCGTAAGTTCTAAACAAAGAATAGCCAACAAGCTTAGATCCATAATGAAACCTTGATCCCAAGAGTGAATCATAGTTATTATAGTTATTAGATTCTATTTGAGGCAGCATATCTTCAATAGAAGCTTGATCATCTCCGTGTAAAACAATGACATAGTCAAAAGAATTATCGATGGCATAATTAAAAGCTACTTTATGAGAGCCACCCAAGCTGTAATTTTCACTATTTTGCAGCAAAGTAGTTTTGATATTTTCTAATTTAGCTAATGCTTGTTCAGCAGCTACTAAGCTATCGTCCTTTGATCCATTATCAACGACTAAAATCTCAGTAAAAAAAGATTGCACATGCTGACTAAACTGGGATAAAACACGAGGAATCTGCTTTGCACAGTTATACATTGGTATGAAAACCAATATTTTATTTTTTTTACTTTCCACAATATGATTATATATGAGCCACAGAATCTGGCCAATGAATATAATTTTTAAAGACTTCTTTTAAAAATACACTTGGCTAAACTTACTCCTCTGTTGATACATTAAACAGTAAGTCTTAGTAGGGTTTCAAGGAATGGCATTTAAAAAAGTCGATCTTATTAGCCGCAATGGTGAGTACTTCTATACCAGAGCGTCAAATGAAGCTATCTTTGAACTGAAGCGTCCAATTTAGAAATATCTATCAAAACATATCTTTGATTTCTTTGTATCAAATAATCTTTTAGAAAGAAGTTCTTTTTTGAAACTAATTTTCTTAGAAACTTATTGTATGGATTAATGTATCTTGCTGACTTTAAATATTTAGGTGAATAATAATCAATTAAAGCAAGAAAATGAGTAATGCCATTTTCTTTTGCAAGTTTTATAAATTCTTCTTTTGAAGAACTATAAGTCATTGCCAAGGCAATAAAATTACGCCTTCTCAACTCAACTAAAGTTGATTTTGTATAAGACAGACTTCTTTCATAGTCTATAAAAACATTTCTTTTTGAAAAGATTGATAAGGAGTTAATGTCTGGCAATAAAGGATATGCTGCAATAAGACTATCTTTAGGCAAGTTCAATGCTATCTTTCTTACAGAAGGGTTAATTTTCACATACCGCATGTGGATACTTTCTTTAAATGCATAGACAAAGAGTAAGACCAAAGAACTCATAATAAAAGTTCTAAGTATTATTAGATGAACTTTAGACTTTAAAAGAGAAAGCTTTTCAATTTTCTCAATAAAAACTCTCGAAAAATAATCAATACAATAAAAAAGAATTATTGCAGCAAGCAATAGCGATGGTATTGCTATATACCTACTTGGCATATAGAGAAGAGGAAAAAGCAGTTGAGAAAGAACATACAAAAGCAAAGAAGAAGACACTAAAGCAAGAAAAGGGTTGAAGCTCAAATTAATCTTCTTTTTTTCAACTATAGACTTATATATTAAGAAAGCTATTAAAGCAATTCCTGCAACAAGGAAAATCTTACTAATTGCTAAGTAACCTATTCCAATACCAAAATGTTCACTTTTCCACCAACTACCATCAAGTAGATGAGTGCCAAAGACAGGATGTCTTCCGCCTGGATTAAGTTCGACTAATGTCTTCAACTCATCACGAGAGAAGCTTTCACCAACACCATTGTATTTAACACCGCCTCTAACAATAAAATGGAAGACTAAGGTCATTAGAGCATTGAATATCAAAAAACCAATTCTCGAGGAACGGTCTTTAATGATTTTGATGAAGTTTAATTTTTTATCAGCTAAATAGCAAAGACCTTCTGCTCCATAACAAAGTAAAAAAGTAGTTGGATTAAAAAACAAAGAAAAACTACAAATCAGGCTAGAAACAATATCTCTTTTTGAAAACCTTGCCCACAAGAAAAGAAATATGACTAACCATACACTTGCTCTAACATGTGCAGAAGATAAATGATCAGTCGTCCAAAAGATAAAGGTCATGAAAGAAGAGAAAGCAAAAGCGGAGAAGTGACTTCTACCATCAAAAGACCTATAAAACAAATAAGCAGCAATCGTACTAAAGATAGCCATGACAAAAGCGTATACCTTTGAATACAAGATCAAGTCATCAGTAAAGAGTGGCGCCACCTTAAAAAACATCAAGTATAGAGGAGCTAGCCCTAGACCAACTTGATAACCATTTGTAAAAATATCATTTTGAAACAGGCTTTCATCCCAAAAACTCCAAAACCAAAAGTTTGTTTGCCTAAAATCATCCTGAACACTACAAGAGTCAAACATAAAATCTTTTAATATAAAAAAAGATATCAAGTAGCCAGCAATGCTCGCTAGTGTTATGTATAAAAAAGATTTCGAGAGCTTCATTTTTTTAGTGCTTTTAAAACTTTAGTTACAGCTTTCACTACATCTTGAACCTGCTTTTTGTCCATCCTTGGAGTAAGTGGTAATGAGATAATTTCTTTACCAATCTTAAACGCATTTGGGAAATCTTCATCTTTATGATTAAAGCTTTCTTGATAATAACTATGACAATGAACAGGCTTATAATGTATACCACAACCAATACCTTCCGCTTGAAGAGCATTTAAAATATAGTCCCTGTCTTCGGTTAGCTCATCTAAGTTTACTCTTAATATATATAGATGCCTAGAATGCAGAGATCCTTCTTTGTAACAATCAGGCAACTCAGAAGGTAATGTTACAGGTAGATCTTTAAAAGCTTCGTTATAACTAGTCCAAATCTTTTCTCTAATTTTCAGATAATCATGTATTTTCTTTAGGTGAACAATACCAAGTGCTGATTGAATATCAGTAAGGTTATATTTATAACCAAGCATCGAAACGTCATAATGCTTAAAGCCTGAACTTGAAAACCTCTTATATGCATCAACACTTAGTCCATGCAATGAAGCTTGAGCAGCTTTAGTAAAAAGCTCAGTGTCATTAGTAACATAAGCTCCCCCTTCTGCTGTTGTAAGATTTTTTGTAGCATAAAAACTATAACAACCAATATCACCGATAGTACCTACTGCTTGCCCCTTATATTTTGCTTCAATAGTATGAGCCGCATCTTCTACTAGAAATATTTTTTTTTCTTTAGCGAGTGCACGTATTGGATCAAGATCAACAGGTAAACCTGCCATATGAACAACAATAATTGCTTTTGTTTTATCAGTAATTTTAGCTTCGATTAGTTCTCTTGTAACATTCATTGTCTGTGGATCACAGTCAACCATTACAGGCTGTGCACCTGTAAAGATTACTGAATTAACAGTAGCGCAAAAGGTAAAAGTTGGTACAATCACTTCATCACCAGCACCTATACCTAAACTTATCATTGCTAAATGAAGTGCCGCCGTACAAGAATTTACTAGCTGTGTATGCTTAACTCCAAGGAAATTAGATAGATCATCAGCAAATTGCTTGTTTTTAGGACCTGTTCCGATCCATCCTGATCTTAGAGATTCAACTACGCTTTCAATTGCTTCTTCTTCAACAATTGGAGAGCTAAAAACAAGAAAATTTTCTCTTGTTTTAGAACCACCTTCAATTGCAAGTTTTTCTTTTAACTTAGACATTCGCAAAAACCTTTAACCATGATTCATTTTTTTATACCAATCAATTGTTTCAGACAATTTAGTTTCAAAATCACTTTCCAATTTAAAACCCAAATTTTTGAGCTTAGAACCGTCCATTGAATATCTTATATCGTGCCCCGGTCTATCTTTAACAAATTCAATTACAGATTCATCTTTACCAAGTATCGAAATAATCTTTTTAGCTAAATCTATATTTTTGATTTCTTTATGACCAGGTATGTTATAGATTTCAGAGATTTTACCGTTGTTACGAACAAAGTCAATCGCCCCGCAATTATCTTCAACATAAATCCAGTCGCGAACATTTAAACCATTTCCATAAATAGGTACTTTTTGATTATTTCTAATCTTACTAATAATCACTGGAATTAATTTTTCTGGGTACTGATATGGGCCAAAATTATTACTTGATCTTGTAATAATTACAGGTAAACCAAAAGTCTTATAGTAAGATCTCACTAAACAATCTGCTCCTGCTTTTGATGCTGAGTAAGGGTTGTTTGGTTCTATCCTAGAATCTTCTTTAGTAGATGGATCTGTTTCAGATAGCGAACCATAAACTTCATCTGTACTGATTTGAATAAACAATTCCGGTTCTTTTCTAAGGCACTGTTGCATTAGGTTCTGTGTACCAATTATATTATTAGTTGTAAAAATTTCTGGAGTTATAATTGAGTTATCTACATGCGACTTAGCTGCAAAATTAACAACTTGATCAAATTTATGTTTATCAAATAAACCCTGTAAAGGTTCTTTGTCTAGCAAAGAAAACTTAAAGTGTTCATATCTCCTTGAATCGTTATTATCATGATTATTTTTAGAAATCTCAAAGTCTAATTCATCAATATTGAAAATTTGAACATCATCATACTTACTTAAAAGTAAATGTATAAAGTTTGTACCTATAAAACCATTTCCACCTGTAACTAGTATTTTTTTCATTACTATTATTATTCCCGATTTGCTCTAATTGATAAAGATGCAATTTGTTATTATCTTACACTTGGCTTAAGCAAAGTTTTATAATGTAGAATATTGGTTGAAGGGAATAATAAATAAATGAAAGGCGTAATTCTATCAGGTGGAAAAGGTTCAAGATTAGCTCCAATTACAGATGACTATCCAAAACAACTAGTACCAGTTTTGGGAAGCCTATTTTATTTCACTGCATTGATAATTTAAAAAAAGCTGAGATAAATGATGTTCAAATTGTTCTTAGTCATGAAACTGGAAAAATTATTGAAGAAAAAGTTAAAGCTGAAAACTTTGACATGAACATAAGTTTCATATACCAAGATGAGCCAAGAGGTTTAGCGCATGCGATTAGTATAAATAAAGATTTTACAGGTGATGATGATTTTGTTGTTTTACTTGGAGATAATATTTTAGATGAGTCTTTGTTTAAATTAAGAAGAAAATACTATGACTCAAAAGCAGATTCTCTGATCTTAATTAAAGAAGTCGACCATCCATATGATTTTGGTGTAGTTAAATTTGGTGCAGATGGCAAAGCTGAGAAATTAGTTGAGAAACCTAAAGAGTTCATTTCTAGCTATGCAATTGTTGGAGTTTATATTTTCAACAAAAGTATCTACGATCAAATCGAAGTCTTAAAGCCAAGTCATAGAGGAGAGCTTGAAATTACCGACGCTATTTCAAACCAAGTTGAATCAAATATCAACGTAAGCACTCATATTCTAGAGTCGTACTGGTTCGATTCTGGAACTAGAGCTGGACTATTAGAAGCAAACAAAACTTTGTTAATTGAGGCAAATAAATTTGATAACGTTGATTCAAATGTCAAAGACAGCTATTTACATGGAAATATTGACATAAAAGAAAAAACTAGTATCGAAAACTCAAATTTAATGGGACCAATTTTCATAGGCAAAAATGTAAAGATTTACAACTCTACTATCGGTCCATTCACTACAATTGCAGACAACTGTGTAATAGAAAATTGTGAGCTTCAAGAAACAATAGTTATGGAAGATACCTTTATAAAAGATGCTTATTGTATAGCATCAGTTGTTCATAGAGGTATGGAAATTGAAGGCAAGCAAACTATTATTAACAAGCTGTTTGCAGGTTAAGTCCAAGAAAATCAGCAATATTTTTGTAAGCAATATTTTCAGCTTTCTCTTTAGAGATTGGTTCAGCAAACTGATTAAAGCGCTTTGCTAACTGCTCAAGCCTATACTCAGGGTGATCGGAACCAACACAAATTCTTCTATCAAAGTTTTTAAAAAGAAACTGAATATCAAGATCCAACGAGCTTCCCTCGTACTTCATAATTGTCAAAGATAGATCAAGCAAAATATTTTTATATGCTCTTGCTAATTCCATAAACTTCATCAATTCAACAGCTCCAGCATGAACCAAAAGAAATTTTAAGTTAGGAAATTTCTGAGCTAAATTAGAAATTGAATCAAATACTGGGCAGGTGTCCAAAGAGCCGAAATAATAGGTACACAAAAATACTGGGAACTCTATTTCTTCACAAACACTAAAAAGTAAATCAACTTCTTCAGAAGCTATTTTAAATTTAGATCGACGAGGATGAAGTTTTATGGCGTGGAAGCCTAACTCTTTTAAATACAGCAGTTTTTCTTTTATTTGAAGAGGACTTAAATCTTTACAAACTAATGGATTAAAAGCAGCAATTGGAAAAATATTGTCATATTTTTTTGCTTCTGCCGCAAAACTTTCATGAGTATACTCACCAACATTCTCCAGTGCAACCGCACATGCCCACTTGACTTGGCTTGTTTCTAGAGTCTTAGCTAATCCTTCGAAACTACACTCAAGACCTCTACCTAAATAATCTGCACTCACACAAGGATGAGCTAAAACATCAAATATTTTCACTTCATTAGCCATTAACCTATCTCCATTTTTGCTATGCCAAGACCTTCTTTACCATATTCATTTCCGTTAAATATCATATAAACTTCTTTCTCATGCTGGAACACATGAGAGTAAGCTAAAGCTTTAGAATCCCAACCTTCTTTTGAAGTTTCAATACCTGCAGATTCATCATCTCTAGTCCAATTTATGCCATCTTCTGAAAAAGCATATCCAAGTTTATAGTGCTCGCCTCTATAAGAAAACCACATATGATACTTCCCATCAAGCTTAATAACACTTGGTCTTGAGATTGCAAATTCATCGTCATATTTAAAATCAATACAGTTATGCTCTGATCTCTTCCAGACCTTACCATCACTAGATTCAGCATAACGTATCAAGTAATAGTGCTTTATTGAGTCACCTTGTTTTTCCCACTTTAGAAAAGTTGTGTACCACATCTTCATGACAGAATCTTCTGCAATGATACAGGCAGAGCCTGTACCTAAATATTCTTCATTAGTTCTAGGTAAGATTGGAGCCTTTGATACTCTTTTAAATTCATTAGGACTTACCTCAATCGCAAGCCCGGAATGGTTTTGAAAGCGAGAAATAACAGTTGGCATCCAACCTACATAAGACATATAAGTCTTGCCATTAAAATCACATAAATAAGGATAAGAAACCCCATTTTCATCAAAGGCACCAATATCTCCAAATGTAAAAATCGGATCTGCTTGAATATTCACTGGCAACAAAGGATCATTAATATCAACAGAAACAATGCCGATAGAGGATCTATTAGAGTCATCTCTACCTGTTACGTAGATATCATAAATGGAGGTATTTTCTCTTCTACGAGCATAGGATGGTCCAGTAAAAGTTGACATCCAATAAATATTAGGGTCTGGAGCAATAATTCTCCCAATTTTCCGAAATTTAAATTTTTTCCTTGTAGCCATTTTTAATCTTCTAATTGTAATGAATTTGCAGTAGTTGTATTCGCTAAAGTCTTAATTACTGAAACTAAGCATATCCAACGCCCTTTAAATGAAAGCCAATCCATATCACTGTCAGGATCTATATCGGCAACTCCGTGAGCAACTTGGGCATTACAAAACAAAACATCACCTTTATTCATATAAGAGTCAGTATTAATTACTTCACCTTCATCACCAACTACATAGCCACCACCATTTTTATAGTCAGTACCAAAATCACTCATCATCAATATAGGAACACATAGCTGATGTTCATCTACTGGGTCAGCATGTCTTTTAATACAGCCTCCTCCTTGAGGGTAAAATTGATAAGAAAGCCTAGAAATAAAACCATCTTTAGGAGTAGTTTCTAAAAATGAATCTTGTTCCAAACCACTAAGAAGGTTTTTTAAGTTATAAACAGGCTTCATTAAAGTAAACATATCAAATACATTTTGATTCCAAGGGTGAAACATAAATTGATGCATTATACCTTTAACATATGATCTTTGATCCAACTGTTGTACTCTATGAAAGTCAGGACATCCTTCTTGTAAGTGATGATATGAAGGTAAAGAGTTTTGTCCAACTCCCATTAAATAAGTTTTGATCTGGTCTAATTTACTTGGATTAACAAAGTTTTTAATAACATAGCCATCACCATCTAATATGTCCAGCCTCATACTTTGAATTAATTCCTTATTAGAGAGCAAGCTTAGATCATAGTCAATGATTTTCACTTCTCTAGCTTTCTGTGGACTAATCTTATCTACCATTCCTATCAATTATACAAGAGATTAGTGTAGAATGATTATGATATGAAAAATATATTTATATCAGTTGTTATACCTTGCTATTCATGCAACAACACCTTAAAAGAATTAGAGCAGCAACTTTGTGAAACTTTATCAGGGCAAGGTTTTAACTACGAAATAATTTTTGTAAATGATCATAGCCCTCAAGATGATTGGCAAATCATCACTGAGTTGGCGCAAAACAACCCTAAAGTAATAGGAATAAATTTCTCAAAAAACTTTGGACAACACTTTGCTATTACTGCAGGATTAGATCACTCAAAAGGTGACTTTGTTGTAGTTATGGATGGAGATCTAGAAGATAAGCCTGAAGATATCATCAAGTTATACAATAAACAAAAAGAAGGTTTTGACTTAGTTTACGGTAAAAAAACTTCTAGGGGTAAGAAAAACTTTATAGATAACTTTCTTTCTAACGCTTATTACAAAATATATGATTTCCTTGCAAATAGCGAGCAAAGCACCAATAATGCAAGCTTTGTTTTGATGAGCAGAAAAGTTGTTGAATCCTATAAATCTCTCGGTGAGAAGAAAAGGCAGTTTGCCCCTCTGCTGAATTTTTTAGGATTTAGAAAAGGGACTGTGATACTTGAAGAGAACTTGGATCAAGACCAGCCAACGACTTATACTTTCAGTAAACGTTTTGACATGGCCCTCACTGGGATTATTGCAAATTCTACAAAGTTATTAAAAATATGCACCCTCTTAGGCTTATGCATATCTAGTTTTGCTTTTATCTATGCCATAACAATAGTTGCATTAAAGATTTTTGGCATTCCTGTAAAAATTGGTTGGAGTAGTTTAATAATTTCAATATTTCTTATGGGAGGAATAATTTTGTCTTTCCTAGGTGTTGTAGCTCTTTACATTGAAACAATCATTACAGAAGTTAAATCTAGACCACTTTATATAGTTAGTGATACAATTAACCTTAATTAATGCAAAATAACAAAGATCAAATTGTGCATATCTTGGGTGCTAGCTATAACCAAGAATGTTTAATAAAAGCTGCAAAGTCTCTTGGTTACAAAGTCTTAGTCACTGATATGTACGAGAATCCACCATGTAAAGATTTAGCAGATTTTTTTGAGCAAGTAAATACTGTAGATGAGAATAAAACTCTTTCGGTTGCAAAAAAATATAAAATATCAGCAATAACTACTGACCAAACTGATGTTGCGGTTAAAACGGTCGCTTTTGTTGCTCAAGAGCTTAAGCTTAAAGGTTTAGACTATCAAAAAGCAATAAACTTTACAAATAAATACGCTATGAAAAAAAAGCTTCAAGACTTTCTTCCAGAGCGATACCAAAAAAGTATAGTACCATTTTATTTTTCAAAAGATGAAACTGAAGTAAGAGACAAAGTTAGAGGCTTATTCGCTGAATACAAAACAAATAAACTTGTCATAAAACCAATTAATAGCCAAGGAAGTAAAGGTGTCTTTATTATTAATAAAACAGACACTGAAGAAAGCTTAGAAAAGATATTAGATATATCTTTTAAAGAAAGTTTTTCTGAGGGGATTGTAATTGAGCCTTTTATCGGAGGGTATGAAACAGCAATTGAAAGCTTCACATACAAAGCTAAAACTCAAACTCTTTGTATCTCTAGAAAGCATCATTATGAGAATAACCCTTGCTTGGATCAAAGAGTAGAGTTTTTGGTGATCTTGCTCCTGAGCTTGAAAAAAGAATCGAAGAAATTAATAATGAGGTGATTCATTGCCTTGGGCTTGATGAGGGTATTACTCACGCTGAGTATAAAATATATGAAAATGAGGTTTATTTAATAGAAATTGCTGCAAGAGGAGCAGGAACAAATGTAAGCGGTAAAATCGTTCCCTACCTTAGCGAATTTAATACTAATGAAAATATCATCAAACTATCTCTAGGATTGGAACCACAAACAAAGATAAGCGATTATCACAATAGATTTGCAGTCCTTGATTTTATAAACCTTGAAATTAAACATGAAAGAATGGTTAAGAAGGTTGAAGTGGATGACAGAATTAATACATTGGTCAATGAATACAGGATCAATATAAAAAAAGGTGATATCATAAAACAATCTAGGGACAGTCGTACTAGAGTTGGTCACCTGATTATTTTAAGTGACCAAAGTCCTGAGGATGTAAAAACCAAACTTAACGAGGCTCGTAGCCTTATAAAAATTCAATATGAATAGTTCACCAATAATTTTAGATTGTACTTTAAGAGATGGTACCTATGTTGCTAGTTTTAGTGAAAGTGAAATAGGTGAAATTACAGAAAAACTTTCTATTTGTGGAATTAAGTATATTGAAGTTGGACATGGCTTAGGCATGGGCTATCAAAGACTCAAGCCAGAATTAATGAAAGACGCTGACTTCATTGCTGCTGCAACAAAAAGAGTAAAGAACAATGCAAAACTCGGTACCTTTTTCATTCCTGGTGTTGGTAATAAAGATGATATAACTGAAGCAAAAAAACTTGGTCTAGATTTTATTCGTATTGGTACTAATGCCTCAGATCATGAGAAAGCTATACCGTTTATAAACCATGCTAAAGAACAGGGTCTTGAGACTTATTATAACTCGATGAAGTCTTACACTTTGAGTCCTTTAAAGTTTGCAAAGATGGCAACAGAGGTTGAAAAAGCTGGAGTTGATGGTGTCTATCTTGTTGATAGTGCTGGAGGCATGTTTCCGGATCAAGTGTCAGAGTATATTAGAGTCACTCGAGAGAATGTAAAATGCAAAATTGGCTTTCATGGTCACAATAATCTTATGCTTGCAAATGCAAATATTATTTCCTCAATTGAGAATGGTGCTGACTTGATAGATACAACTTTACTTGGTCTCGGTAGAGGCGGTGGTAATGCTCCTACTGAAATAGTTTTATATATTGTAGACAAGATGGGAATAAAAAATAAAATTGATAACAAAGAAATTTTAGAACTAAGTAAAAAAGTTAATATTGCTAAAAACTCCAAACTTGATACGAGTGGATTTGATTTAGATATTATTGGTGGCTTTGCAATGTTCCACTCTGGTTTTACTGAGACTTTTTCAAGAATAGCTGAGCACCATAGAGTTGATTTAAGAGATTTAATTATCAAAGTTTCTGAGATTAATAATGAAAACCCTAGTGATCGACTTATAGCTGAAATTGCTGAAGAAATCCAAAACAATAACTCTAAAGTTTTTTCTCCAAGGAGTGTTAAATAGAAATGACAATTGATTTAGATAAATTCAAAGAAAACTTGATCAAGCTCTCAAAAGAGCGTAAATCAAGTAAAGAGCTTGTGATTTTCATTACTAATTACGCAATGAAAGAACAATCTTCTCTTTTTAATGGTATTAAAGAAAATATTTCTAACTATATTGCTTTTTTAGAAGTTAAAGATAGACCTAAATTAGAAGAAATAATTCAATGCTTAAGGGAATTAGGTCAATCAGCAAAACCAAAATTAATTATATTTGACTCTTGCATAGTTGAATCTCCAGATCATATTGAAGCTGTTAAGCAGCAGATAGCGCCTATAAAGTTTGCGGTATATTCTGAAGCCAAAGCTTGGTCTGATAGTGTTGTTAGCTTAAGCTACGAGTACTATAATAAGTACAACTCTTCAGAGATTTTGCTTGCAGGTGATTCTGATATAAGTTACAGAATATTGCCTGACCTTTACAATTTAAATTCAAAACTTTGCATTTTTGCTAAAAATGCAGATGAGTTGAAGAAGTTCTCTAATTTAAAAGACGTATATGATCTTCCAAATATACATATTCTAAATAAGGATGACTTAAAAGATTTTCAATTTGACCTTTTGATTTCCGCTGCAATTAAAGAAAATGTTTTTGATGAAAGACACATTGAATGTTTTAAGTCTGAAGTTCATGCTATCGATGCAGGAATCAATAATTTCAATTCTTCGTTTATAAAACATATTTTCTCTACAGGAGGTACTGTGACTAGGTTTGATAATAGGTCAGCTTTATCTTCTAACCTTATTTCTATACTTGAGACTAAAGACTTAGTTTCAAACGTAATGGGGAAACTATCTTTTCATGGACAAACTATTGTAGCTGGTGGATTCATGGGAGAGCGCGGAGACATTATTGTAGATAACTTAAGTACTCCTAGCTCAGTAATAGGTATAGCTGACGGCGAAGGTAAAGTTCTCTACCCTCCTTTTGATAAAGAAAACCAAGACCGAGTTGCTTCTGTAGTAAAGCATATTAATAACAATTAAGTTCAATGTCATATAATTATCAGTCTTTTATAAAAAATATTATTTGGGGTTTAATAGTTTTTCTATTTTCAACACATGTATTTTCTTTTTTTTCAAAATCCTTTCAAATTGGAGTCTTCGCCTCTTTATTAATTATTTTGTTGTTTTGTGTTTCACAGATAAAGAACATTAAAAAGAAAAATCTTTATTTTTCAATGTATGACCTGGCACCACTCACATCTAGTCTTGTAGTAGCTGTACTTATGTATTCGTTTGATCAAAATATTGGTCAAGCAGACTCTGTACATTTAGCCATTTCAAGCACACTTGCTAAAAACTATAGTTACCCGCCTTTATTTCCACCTGGACCAGAATTAGACTTTAGTTTTTACCATTATGGAGTTGATATTTTATCTTCTAGTCTAAGCTTGCTGTTTAAATTAAGCCCTTGGGAAGCATGTTCGATTAGCATTGCAGTAGGTGCATTCTTATGTATAAATTCTATCTATTTACTAATCAGAACTCTTGGTAAAAGCAATAAGCTAAACTCTTTTGTCGCAACAGTTTTCATAACCTTTATTTCAAGCATTAATGCTTTTGAATACTTCATTCGCGAATTCTGGAAATTTGACTCAAATTTCTTAGTTAACTTAACTAAAGTAAGTACTTTATCTGTGACACTTGTTTCTTACCAGTTGAGATACTTTTCTCAAAACTTCAGCCTAGGTCTTGCTTTCTTTTTATTAGTAGTTTTATTTGAAAATGAACTTGAAGCAAATACAAAAAATCAAAACATTGAAAAAGTTATCCCTCTGTTTTTAACTTCCTTTGTGCTTTATCTTTGTTTTCCGGCTTATTGGTACCCACTTTTAGTTGGCTCTATTGCTATTGCAGTATTTAAAATGGATATAAGCTGGGCTTTAAAAGCAGTCACTTTATTTGTATCGAAATTAATACCAACTGGCGATAGCATCACTAGCATTAATGATTACAAAATCACTGTCTTCAAGCCAAGCCTAGAGTGGGTTAGGCATGTAACAAGTATAGATCTACAGTATTTCTTTTCGAAAGCAGAGTTCTTAAAAATGTACACTCACTTTGATAGAACTACTGGTGGAACTAGCTTAAATGTACCTTTATTTTCAGAATTGAGCTTTAGGGAGTTTGGCTTTGTATTTATTATTGGTCTAGGAATCTTTATTTATAGACTTATAGAAAATAAAAAAATTGACTTCCTTGATTTCTTTATTGGAACTGCAATAGTCAGCCTTAGTGTTCCTTTCTTAATTGAATTTCCACTTAGACAAATTGAAATGAGTAGATTTATTACTTGGGGTAAATTCCTTTGTCTAATCTATATTGTTCTTTTTGTACTTAAGTATATTGATAAGTCTAAAGCTCTTAAAATTAGTTTTTATGCTCTTAGTTTCTTTTTCTTTATTTCTTCGGTATTAACGATCGTTCCTGATTCAAAAATTTGGGGCAAGGAGAGATTCGCTCGTATTATGGATCCAGAGCTAAAGCAAGTAATTAAGGATTTATCAAAGCTGCATAAGCCAGGTCAAATTGCTGTAGATAATCTTAGTATGTATAAAGCTTCAGATCTAATTAACCTTTCTGGTTTTTATGGGGTTGGAGCTCAGCTCTACCATACAGATCTTTTGACTAGAGACACTATAATAAAGACTGCCTCTCCAAAATTACTCAAAGAACTGAAAGTTAAATACATCCTTATCAATGATTTCTCTAGCTTAGATCCAAAGACTCAAGAAAACCTACTAAATAATCTAAAGCTAGTAAAAAATTACTCTAATAGAAGATTTCTTTTTGAAGTAGAGGGGCCAGATACTGAGGAATTAGAGCAAGATTATCAGTGGCTAATTGGCTGTAACGAAAAAAATGTTTTTCTTCCAATTAGAAAAGATGCTGAGAACTTCTTTTCTGCTAAAACAAAAGCTGAATTACTTAAGCTCAAATCACAAATAAAGCCACAAATAGCTCAAAAAAGCGTTCCCTGTGCTTATTGGTTAAGTGTTCAAGCTGCTCCACTTCAATAGAATTAGAAGTCAAAATAAATAAAGTCAGCACTCTCTAGTGCACCAAATACAACAACAGCAATTAAGCCAAGCCAAATAAAAGACCAATTTAAAAAAGTATTTTTAGCAAAGAACTCTTCTATTTTGGTGTATCTTCTAGCTGCCATTAGAAGAGCAAAGCAAATCATATAGTTATAAATAGTATTAAATTCAAGCAAAGAAAAATCAAAATGGAAAATTGTAGAAATGATCTCTAAAGCTTGTTCAATATTAACGGCTCTAAAGAAAATCCAGCCTAATAAAACAAAATGAAAAGTCACAAAAATACTAATAAACTTAGGGATTTTATTTTTAAAGGTATTTTTTGTAAGATCAAAAATAATAATATAGATACCATGCAATGCCCCCCACACAACAAAAGTCATATTTGCACCATGCCAAACTCCTGCAATTAGCATAGTCAAAAATATGTTGAAATAGTTTTGTACCTTATGACATCTGTTACCACCAAGTGGTATATAAACGTAATCTCTAAACCAAGTTGAAAGACTTATATGCCATTTGTGCCAAAAGTCTCTAATATTGGATGCAAAATATGGCAAATTAAAATTTTGCATCAATTCATATCCCATTAGCCTTGCAATACCTCGAGCCATATCCGTATAACCAGAAAAATCACAATATATTTGCAAGGCAAAAGCATAGCTACTCAGCAAAAGTTCTAAACTTGATTGATATTCATGAATCTCATAAGAAAAATTTACAAGGCTCGCAAAATTATCAGCAAAAACAACTTTTTTAATTAATCCCCAAACAAACAAAGAAAGTCCAGAGCGAATAAATGCTTCTTTGTATTTCGGACCATTATCAATCTGTGCCAATAAATTTGAAGCTCTCTCAATAGGACCAGCAATTAACTGTGGGAAAAAAGATACAAATGCGGCAAAACTTACAAAGCTTTTCTCAACTTTAATATCACCTCTATAAACATCAATAGTGTAACTCATTGACTGAAAAGTATAGAAAGAAATACCAAGAGGCAATACTATTGAGTAAGCAAAATCATTGCCAAAAAGTTCAGAAACCCAAACATAATATTTGAAGACAAACAATACTCCTAGATTGATAAATAAGCTCAAGAATAAAAAAATTTTTCTTTTTTTTGAATTAGAAGCTTCGCTTACAATCATCTTTGAACAAAAATAATCAACAACGGTAGAAATTAAAAGTAGAAAAACAAATTTTAAAGACCACCAAGAATAAAATGCATAACTAGCTGCGACTAGAAGAAGTTTTTCTAAAGATTTAGGTAAAAGAAGCCTTAGCAAAAGAAACAGAGGAAAAAGAACTAAAAACTCAATACTTTGAAAAAGCACTAAAAACCTACCTTTTCCAGTAAATTATCTAACGCGACTGCAAGAGCTTTATTACCTTCAATGCTTGGATGTCTATCTTCCCAGTAAAGAACTTCTTCAGTTTTAGCATCATGTAATTCAAATTCTTCAATTCCATACTCAAAAGGAATGGCATATTTTGCAAAAGATTTTGGTACCTTACTTCTTGTTCATTATACTTATGAGTATATTTATATTCTTGATAACAATCAGGTTGAGGAACTAAAAGAACTGCTATTGGAATACCAAGAGCTTTTGATTGTTGTGTTAAAAGTTGCACTGATTTTTCAAATCTTTGCCAATACATTTCATTAAGCTCATTTGGATAAACAAAAAAATTTTCATGATTTGGTGCTTTAGAAGTAATCCTTGTGCTCCATTGAAAAATTCTCCAAGCAAAAAAAGAAAGTATTTTACTTTCTCCCAAAACAACTTCTCTAAAGAGTTTGTCTTTCAACTTCGATGAAAACTTTATATCTAAAGAAAAGTTTTTTAAAAATTTGTCTTTCAAAGCAACTATTGGAGCTTTGTTTAAATCTACTGGTAGTTTGTCTTGGAAATCTCGATACTTACCTATTTTAGGATCAAATATATTAGTATTGCCACCTCGGTAAGATGTTGATCTTAACTGCAATACAATCAAGTCTGGTTTAAAAGGTTTTGAATCTCTCATAAAAAATTTTGGATATATACTCATATAATAAACTAACGTCTTTAAAGAACAACCTCCAAAATGAAAAGGAACTATATTGATTGAATCATTTTTTTCATCAGTAATACTATGAAAAGACGCAGAAATAGGAGTTGAAGCACTTTCAGTAATACTATCTCCCAGCAGATAGACGTTTTTAGTTTTAAAATTTGAAAAATCAGGCAAGGGTTTAACATGCTGAAACATCTTATTGCGATAAAGTTTATTTGAAAATTCTATTTTATCCCAAGGTTCACCCTTCAAAATAGAGAAAGATTTTCTTTTATGTGTAAAATAATCCACATAAGGTAAAACTCTGCCGTAATTATTAAAAATCGCAAAAGATAGCTCTGCACAAAAAAAAACCAAAAGCAATGCTAATAGTGGCTTAATTAAATTAAATAATTTAACGACTTTCAATATTTATATACTTTAACACATTATTACCAGTATACACCTGACGTGGTCTAAAAATCTTCTTCACTCCACTATCTTTTTGTTCTTTCCAGTGAGCAAGCCAACCCGGCACTCTTCCTAAAGAGAACATCACAGTAAACATATCAACCGGGATTCCAAGTGCTTTGTAAATAATTCCAGAATAAAAATCTACATTTGGATATAATTTTCTATCAACAAAATATGGATCTTTTAATGCTTCTTCTTCTAGTCCTCGAGCGATATCCAGTAAAGGATCATTAATACCCAATTTATTCAAAACTTTTTCACAAGAATTTTTCAAAATTTTGGCACGAGGATCAAAGTTTTTGTAAACTCTATGTCCAAATCCCATCAAGCGGATTCCTTCTTTTTTGTCTTTTACATCTTGCAAAAATTCTTTGTAACCTCTACCACTTTGATGTATACCTTCTAACATCTCCAATACAGCTTGATTGGCACCACCATGAAGAGGGCCCCAAAGAGCGGCAATACCAGCAGAAATCGCAGCATAAATACTTGCACCAGAACTTTGCACAGTACGCACTGTAGACGTTGAACAGTTTTGTTCATGGTCTGCATGCAAAATCAAAAGCTGATTTACAATCTTCACAATTTCAGGGTCTATCTCGTAAGCCTCTGATGGAACAGCAAACATCATATTTAAAAAGTTTGCACAATAACTCAAAGAATTTTCTGGGTAAATTAAAGGTTGTCCAATAGATTTTTTATATGAAAATGCCGCAATGGTTCTTAGCTTAGATAAAATTCTTGTTATATCCAAATCAATCTGATCATCAGAACTATTGTCCCAAGATTCAGGATAAAAAGTAGACAAACAAGTTGTCATCGCACTCAAAATTGCCATCGGATGCGCGCCAGAAGGAAAACCAGAAAAGAAATTTGACATATCTTCATGCAACAAAGAATGCCTAGTTAAACCTTTTGAAAATTCTTCTAATTCTTGTTTGTTTGGTAACTTACCATGAATTAATAAATACGACACTTCAACAAAAGTAGATTTTTCTGCGAGATCTTCAATGTTATAACCTCTGTATCTCAAAATTCCTTTTTCACCATCAATAAAAGTAATGGCACTTTTACAAGAACCAGTATTCACAAAACCAGAATCGATAGTGATCATTCCTGTTTCTTTACGTAAGTCAGAAATATCAATCGCTTTTTCGTTTTCAGTTCCTTCAATTATTGGTAATTCTAATTTTTTACCATCTAAATCTAAATTAGCCATTTTATTTGTCATAGTCGGATTCGCATTCATAAAAATTATTTTCCCACATATAGTGATTATTAATCCTTATATAGTTATTGAGATTTAGTATAAGCTAAGCCGTAGCTAGGTTGTCTTTACTAGATAAAAGCGTTTTTGTAGTTTTTACAAGAATTTGCTAAGCTAATCTAGAGTAAATTTATGGCAAAACAAGAAAAAAGAGATAGCTGGTCAAATAACTTTGGTTTTATTATGGCAACTGCAGGTGCCGCAGTAGGACTTGGTAACATTTGGCGTTTTCCTTACACCTGCGGTGAGAATGGTGGAGGGGCATTTATTTTGGTCTACTTACTTTGTGTATTTTTTATTGGCATGCCAGTTTTAATTTCTGAGCTTGCGATTGGTAGAGCAAGCGGACAAGGTGGCGCTGGTGCTTTTAGTGCGCTTGTCAAAAAAAACAAAAAGCTTTGGTACTCACTTGGGTTTTTAGGAATTTTTGTTGGCTTTTTAATCACAAGCTATTACACAATTATTGCCGGCTGGACCATGGAATATCTCTGGGACGCTTTAACTGGTGTCTTTAATAATATGGATTCTAGCTCTTCAGAATTCTTCAAAGAATTTATGGCATCTGATTCAAGACAAATTTTTTGGCATGTGATTTTTACAGCTATCACTGTGGCAATTTTATTTGGCGGCGTTAGTGGCGGAATTGAAAAAATGGCAGAAATTCTGATGCCAATTTTACTTTTTATTTTATTTGGTTTAGCTATATACGGTCTAAGCCTTGAGAGCAACATAGCCGCTCAAGCAGGTAAGGCAACCAAAGCACTAAACTTTTTATTTCAACCGGACTGGAGTAAATTTACCAGTCAATCAATTTTTCAAGCTTTAGGTCAAGCCGCATTTTCACTTTCAATTGCAGTTGGAACGATGGTTGCATACGGAAGCTATTTAAACAAAAAAGAAAATATAACTGGCTTAGGTGCCATTGTTGTTTGCATGGATACTTTAGTTGGCTTGCTTGGTGGAGTTGTTATATTTCCAATTGTATTTGCATTTGGTTTAGACCCACAAGCAGGTACAGGATTGATTTTTGAGACCCTACCTAATTTGTTTGCACAAGTACCTGGCGGCAATATTTTAGCTCCTTTATTTTATTTATTACTATTTTTTGCCGCATTAACTTCTTCTGTATCTTTACTAGAACCAGCAATCACTTATCTCATTGATGCTTTTAAAGTAAAAAGAAATATTGCTGTAATAAGCACAGGTGTTTTAAGTACTTTACTTGGAATCATTTGGATCCTTACCAACTCACTTGAGATGGATGGCTTATTTACAAATATCGATAAACTTGTTTCAAATTTATTAGTGCCGCTTACAGCTGTTGGCATCTCATTATTTATGGGTTGGTTTGTTGAGAAAAAACTAATCGAAAAAGAATTGTCACAAACTCCAAAAATTATTTTTTCAATCTATAGAATCTTACTCAAATGGGTTTGTCCAGTTGTAATTACTGTAATTTTAATTAGAGGTTTATAAACTAGTTATTTATAAAGCTTGCAATTGCTTGTGCAATTTCCGGGTTTTTATCTGTCCAAATCCAATCATGATCAGTGTCTGTAAAAACGATTTTGTTTTTTTGATTTGAAGCAATCAAATCAAAATATTCATCTTGAGTTTTATTATCAACGACAGCATCTTTTTCAACTTGAATCATCAAGACCTTATTTTGGATTCTTTGTAATTTTTTCTTTGCAACTTCGCCTAATTTTAAAATTTGAAAGAGCAAATTTTGACTAACCGTTCCTACTCTAAGCTCATCTCTAATGGCTGGTGTATCAAAATCTTTTTCTGAGATTGGCATTTCTATAAAAACATTTTTATCAAGCAAGGTTTTATCAATGGCATAATGCCAAAAAGCTTTACCAACAAAAAAAGGATTAAAAGTTTCTTTGGCACCTTTGTAACCGGGTACTGACAAAATCAGCTTATCACTGTGATCAAAATCAATACTTGTAGCAAGAACCGCACCTAGACTGTGACCCAAAATATCAACATTTCCATATTGATCTTTAAGTTCTGCATATTTTTTACGAATAAAATCTTTCCACTCCAAATAGCTTTCAATATGTCCTTTTTGATAAATAGAATTAGCATCAAGTTCAATATGGTTTTTACCAAAGCCGGGTAAATCAAAAGCAATAATTTCTATATCAAAGTTTATCAGCTCATTTCGAAGTCGCTCAAACCAACCACTGTGCCCCACCTAAACCATGAATTGCAAGTATTTTTTTAGTTGACATAAATTAAAACTTGATCGTGCAGAATAAAAGCAACAAAAATTCCTAAAAGGGCACCAGCAATAACTTCAAACGGACTATGCCCCAAAAGTTCTTTCAAACGACCTTCTTTCATTTTGTGCTTTTCGTCAATAAAAATATCATTGATAATTCTATTTAAAACAGCGGCTTGTTTACCAGCAGAGCGTCTAATACCAGCAGAATCATACATAACAACAATTGAAAAAGCACAAGCAAGTGCAAACTCAACACTATCAAAACCTCTAATCAAACCGACTGTTGTTGCCATTGCTGTCACAGAAGAACTATGGCTTGACGGCATACCACCAGTTGTAAACAACATTCTTAAATCGGTATTTTTATTTCTGATTGCAAAAATTATAGTCTTTAAAACTTGAGCAATGATATTACTTAATACCAAAGAAAATAAAACTTCATAGCCGTTTGAATTAATTTTTTCGTAAAAGGACATAATCTGCAACTGTAATTAGTTTAT
Organism: bacterium; assembly: GCA_038146805.1. Lineage (GTDB taxonomy): Bacteria > Cyanobacteriota > Vampirovibrionia > LMEP-6097 > LMEP-6097 > CAIYXB01. The sequence continues at coordinate 80,412 of JAYQSH010000011.1, forward strand.
CGCAAAAAAGATTTTTATCATGCAAAAGCTCTTTTGCTTCTTGTATTAATCCCTGAGCATATTTTTTTGCTTCATCTAAACCTAATTTTTTTACAAATGTTTGCTTATTTTGTTCTAAGTCTTTACCTGTTGTTTTACCCAACTCTTCTTGACTAGCAGTTTCATCTAAAATGTCATCAACAATCTGAAAAGCAAGTCCCAGATTCTTTGCAAAAGCAGATAATGCTTCGAGTTGCTCTGCATTTGCCTTTGCAAGTTTTGCAGCTTCAACGATACTAAGTTTTATTAAAGCACCTGTTTTTAGTTCTTCCATTTTTTGGGTTAACGCAAAATCATTTGTATTGTTTTTAGCTAAAGACAAATCCAAACTTTGTCCCAAAATCATTTCTTGAGTAGCAAGATTAAAATTTTTGATCAAGTCTAATTTTTCTTGAGCTGGAATTACAAGTTGATTTAAAACCAAAAGAGGTTGTAACAACAAAAAATCTCCAGCAAGTAAAGCATTGTCTTCACCATAAACTTTATGATTTGCAGCCATACCTCTTCTTAAATCATCGTCATCCATACAAGGTAAATCATCGTGAATCAAAGAACCACTATGAACAAGTTCAATAGCAAGACCCAATAGAAACGCCGGGTTATTTTCTTTGAGATTTGTTTGTGCTTTTAAAACTGCTTCAGCACTAATCATTGCAAGAATTGCTCTAAGTCTTTTGCCACCATTGATAACAGAATATTTGGCAGATTCTTGCACAATAGAGTTTTGGTAATCAGCAAGATCGTGTTGCTGCAATAGCTGTTCTAAAGCTGAATCAATAAAAGCCTTATATTCTAAAACCAAATCTTTAATCGTTATGTTTATCAAATTTTGCACACTTAAATTTTATCAAAACTCAGCAACACAAGCACCCCAAGTTAAACCAGCTCCAAAGCCAACCATTGCAATTTTTTGTTTTTTATTTGGGTCGTACTTAATAATGCCTTTTTCTAAAGCCTCATGCATCGCAATTGGAATACTTGCCGCACTTGTATTTCCAAAACGCTCAATATTACAAATAAATTTTTCTAGTGGTATCTTAAAACGTCTTGCCGCACTTTGAATGATACGCATATTTGCCTGATGCGGTACAAACCAATCAATTTCTTGTGGCTCTAAATGCGCAAGTGCACATGCATTTTCCAAAGCCTCTGGTACAGCTTTTACAGCAAACTGATAAACTGCTTGCCCATCCATATAAACCATTTGAGGTTTTTCTTTAATCTGCTCTGCAGAAAGTGGATAAGCACCACCTTTATTTGGAACATTTAATACGCACTCTTTATCACCTTTTGACTTTAAATAAAAAGATTTAAAATTGTCTTCAGTTGAACTTGTGAGTAAACATGCACCTGCACCATCTCCAAAAAGAATTGCTGTTCTACGATCTGACCAATCTGTAAATCTAGACATCAAATCAACGCCAACCACTAAAACATTTTTGTATTGACCAAGTTTTATATAGTTGTAAGCACTATTAAGTGCAAAAATAAAACCTGAACAAGCCGCAGATAAATCATACGCAACAGCATTGTGAGCTTGTAATTGATCTTGAATTAGACAAGCTGTTGTGGGAAACAAATAATCACCTGTTGCTGTTGCACAGATAATCAAATCAATATCTCCAGCTTTTATTTCTTGATCATGGTATTTTGCCGAAGAAGCCATTGCCTCTTGAGCGGCTTGCGCGCCTAAACTAACAGCCGTTTCACCTGCGGCATAATCTACTATGCGTCTTTCCTTGATTCCGGTTCGCTGAAAAATCCAATCATCGCTGGTATCAAATAATTTTTCCAAGTCAAAATTTGTTACCGCCCTTTTTGGTAATCCACTTCCCCATCCAACTATTTTTACTCCATGCATAAGCTTTAAATATATTCTAACAAAAACTGATACTTGTGTCAGTTTACTGACAAAATTAGCATTTCCCTCATAATTACAAGCTAAAATCATTTGTTATAGTACTAAAATTGCGTTAATATTAAAACCGTTAGTAAAATGTCAAATCAACAAAATGAAAAATTAGAAAAAACACATGCAGCCCAAAAATTGCATAAGCTTTTGGGTGACTACAAAAAAACTCAAGATAAAAAAATTAGAGATCAAATTGTCGATGAAAATTTTAACCTTGTTAAAAAAATCGCCCATGGTCTTGCACGAAGAAGTACTGACCCTGTAGATGATTTAATTCAAATTGGTTCTATTGGCTTAATCAAAGCGATTGACTACTTTAAACCAGAAGCTGGTGCCAAGTTTACAACTTATGCAACACATTTAATAACTGGGGAAATTCGCCACTACTTAAGAGATAAAACCTCTACAATTAGGGCGCCAAGAGAGTTACAAGAATTAAGCTTTAGAATTAACAAAATCGTACAAAAACTAAAAACAGAATTTGGTAGAGATCCAACTGACCTAGAAATTGCACAAGTTCTACAAGATGTAAAAAAATCAAAAATACAAGAAGCTTTTGAAGTTGATAGAAGAAGAACCTTAGTTTCACTAGATCAAACTATTAGTCCCAACAGTAGTGGTGCAGAGAACGATACATTTTTAGTTGATACTTTAATGGATATCAAAGAGCACAAAAGATCTGCAACACGAGAAGACTTTTTTATGGTGCAAGAAATGCTCAAAAAACTCAAACCTACACTTGCAGAAATTATTGAAATGATTTTTTTCAAAGATATACCGCAAGCTGAAGTTGCCGAATTACTTGGAATCTCACAAATGCAGGTATCAAGAAGGCTTAAAAAAGCTACCGCTTCTTTGCAAGAACTTATGAACGGCAATGGCATAGGACAAATCTACTCTAAAGAAAGAGATAAAACAACCGCTGGTACAAAAAGGGTTTCTCGATCAAGCTTGGGTGCAAAGTTACAAGCACAAAAAGATCAAAACTAAGTTAGGAGTCTGACAAAATGACAAATCAAATAAAAGAAAAAGATGAGCTTAAAGATTCTGAGAGTATTCTGACAGATATTGCTATTCAAGCTGAGTTAGCTGATTACAGCCCAGTAAAAGGTTGTATGGTGATCAGACCTTATGGTTATGCAATATGGGAAAGAATCAAAGCAATCTTAGATGAAATGATCAAAGATACTGGTCATGAAAATGCTTATTTCCCAATGCTTGTACCAGAGAGCTTTTTACAAAAAGAAGCTGAGCACGTAGAAGGTTTCGCTCCAGAATGTGCAGTGGTAACTCATGCTGGTGGTAAAGAACTAACAGAAAAATATGTTTTAAGACCAACTTCAGAAACAATTATCAACCATATGTTTGCTAAATGGATTAGCTCATATAGAGATTTGCCTTTGAAACTAAATCAATGGGCAAATGTCGTACGTTGGGAAATGAGAACCAGATTGTTTTTAAGAACATCAGAATTTTTATGGCAAGAGGGACATACTTGTCATGAAACATTTGCTGAAGCACAAGAAGAAACTTTGTTAATGCTAACAAAATACAAAGAACTTTTAGAAAAATATTTAGCAGTACCGGTGCATACTGGTAAAAAAACAGAGTCAGAAAAATTTGCTGGTGCTTTTTCAACTTATTCCATAGAAGCCTTAATGCGAGATGGCAAAGCCCTTCAGGCAGGTACTTCGCATAATTTATCGCAAAATTTCGCAAAAGCTTTTGAAACTAAATTTACAACTAAAGACAATAAACAAGATTTTGTTTATCAAACTAGTTGGGGAGTAAGTACAAGGTTAATTGGTGCTGTTGTAATGGGACACCATGACGAAGTAGGTTTGCTATTACCTCCAGAAATTGCTCCTTACCAAGTGGTGATTATTCCGATCATGAAAAAAAACCAAGACAATAGTTTGGTATTAGATGAAGCACAAAAAATTATTACAGAGCTCAAAGCACAAAATATTCGCTACAAATTAGATGCAAGAGAAAATATTAGCCAAGGCATTAAATTCAATGAATATGAACAAAAGGGTGTGCCAATTAGATTAGTAATTGGACCAAAAGATTTAGAAAATGGTTTTGTTGAAGTTCATAGAAGAGATTTAAGAACTAAAGAAAAAGAAATTGCTCGAGCTGGCATTGCAGAAAAAATTAAAAGCGATTTAGCAACAATTCAAAATGCACTATTGCAAAGAGCACTAGACTACAGAAAAGCACACACAAACAATGCAAAAAGCATTGATGATTTAGAAGAAATTTTAAACAAGCAAACTGGTTTTGCAAGAGCAATGTGGAACGGTGATGTAGAGTTAGAAAAAATCTTAAAAGAACGCTTTAAAGCAAGCATTAGATGTATTCCAGACGAGCAATATCTTGATAAAAAAGATTTTCCATGTATATTAAGTGGTAAAATTGCAGATGAAAATATAGAAATTTTAATTGCCAAAGCATATTAATGAAAAAACAACTACTAAGTACTTTAATTACTCTTGCTATTTTGAGTCCAGTGATTGCTCAAGACGAAACTATCAATAAAATTTTTGAAAAGACGAATAATAGCAAAGACGAATTTCGTCCAATTGTTTTTGATAAAGATGAGTTGAATCAAGAAGATATTAATTTAAATTCAATAGTCAAAAAAAATGAAAAATACATTGATATCAAAAATGAATTTTTTGAATCTATAAAAGTTGTGATTGAATCTGACTCAAATACAAAAACACTTTATTTAAAACCATACGAAAATTTACAAAATATCATTGTCAACAAAAAAGAAAACTATGAAGTTAAGGTTTTCGATATCAGTGATAACTACTTAGGTAATTTGATCAATATCGATAAAATCAAAAACAATCAATTGAAAATCAGTAAATTTTTATTGTATCCAGCAAAAGCAAATGCAAAAAAAAGTTTCAAATCAGAAGTTATTGAAACAACAAAAACTAATTTACCTAAATTAACAGCCGAAAGCTTAGAGAAAAAACCCAGTACTAATACAACTGTCGAAACAGAGGAAAGTCCAACAATGACTGAAACACAGCAAAACATTGACATTGCTGTGATAAAAATTGAAAGCGAAAAAGAAACTACTGAAATTGCTGAAAATCAATTTAAAGTTGCCAATATTAGTGACTTTAAAATAAAAATTACTATTACGAATAGCGCTGGTGAATTTATAGGTACAAACTGGATTTTAAACAATGATACATACGAGCCTGAGCTTATTGAATTTGCCTCAAAACCAATTGCACTTGAGCCAGACAGTAAAATAAATATTGCTTATTTAAACGAAAATGAGTTAGTAGTAAAAGAAAAAACTGTGTTTGCTAAAGAAATCACAAAAGATACAGACAATAATTATACTTTTTTAATTGGCAACGACTAAAATGTACAACGCAAATCCCAGTCCTGAAGAACTATATGAATGGCAGATGACTGCTCTAAAAAGAAATGCTATTTTACCAAGGCAAATTGAAATCAAACAAAAATATGCAACTATCATCTGTGGAGATGAAGAATGTAATCATATTTTTACCCGTAAACTTTTACCACATCGTAACGACCCTGTTTTTGTTTGCCCCAGATGCAACAGCAGAATTTATTTACCAATTTCTTGGTAGTCTAAAAATATTTTATTTCTTTAAAAGTTTACGTAACTCTAGGTTTTTTTGTCTTAGAGCTTTTGAATAGATTTCCATAATTGCTTTTGCAAGCTTATAAGGATTATGACGTACCAAATTACCTTTTTGAATTAAATTAGTTGGGTAAAGTTTGAGTTGCATTTGTTTGAGTGTATCTTCATCAACTTTAACTGGAAATTGTTTGTCTTGTTTATAAACTTCTAATTGTTTTTTATGAGGCTCTGTATCATTAACAATCACGTAATTAACAATTTTTGTTAAGGCTGCATGTCTCTTGGTGTGATTATTCAACGCGTCTAAATGATCAGAAACAGCAAAATCATCTGTTTCACCGGGCTGAGTCATAACGTTGCAAACATAGATCTTCACTGCATTTGACTCCGCCAATGCTGTTACTAATTCTGGTACTAATAAATTTGGGATTACCGAAGTAAACAAGCTCCCCGGACCTAAGACAATAATTTCAGCATCTTTAATTGCGGCAATCGCCTCGTCTAAAGCAGGAGGAATCTCACCAACGCATTGTAATTCTTTGATTTTACCTTTTGCATTTGGGATATTTGATTCACCAATTATTTCTCTGCCATCTTGCATGATAGCTTTAATATGCATTGGATCATTACTTACTGGTAACACAGTGCCACGAGCTTTTAAAATTCGACAAGCTTGCTTAACGGCATCAGCCATGTTTTTACTGCCACCTAATTCAACTAAAGCTGTTAAAAATAAATTACCAAAACTATGATTTTGCAAATCATTTGGTGCATCTTTTTCAAAACGATATTGAAAAAGTTGAGTGATCACTTCATCATCATATGAAAGAGCTGCAATACAGTTACGAATATCACCCGGAGGCACAATATTCATTGATTCTCTAAGTCGTCCACTACTACCACCGTCATCAGCGACTGTTACAATCGCAGTTAAATTTGATGTATATTTTTTTAAGCCCCTAAGCATGTTTGACATGCCAGTGCCACCACCAATAGATACAACTTTGATACCTTTTTTGTCCATATGTGCACGATCTAAAGTTTCAAGCAAAGAACTTTCTTCTGGTGCCACCAAATTTAAAATTTGTTTATTGGCTTTAAAAAAAGCAAAGAGCAACACAAAAAAACCAAGAATAATTGCAAGCAAACCACTTATAGTCGGTGGTACATGATCTGCAATAAAAGAAAGTGAGTTCCAAATAAATTGTGCAATTCTAGTAACAGGATGTGCTTTAAAAATTAAAGCTAAACCAAAAACAAAAAACATTAGTCCAAAAACTATAAAGAACAACCATTTTTTTAGACCGGGGAAAAAATATTTTCTCATTTATATTTTTACAACCTCATAATCTTCGACATATTTTGCTAAGTCAACATGATCTAATTCATAGCTTAGTTGATCTTGATAATGAGCTTGCATGCGTTCAAAGATTTTTTGCGCAAAATACACTGATCTATGTTTGCCACCAGTGCATTTAAAAGCGATAACTATTTGTTCTCGATCTGAACGGTATGAATTTTCTAAAAAATCATCCACAAAATCCTTTAACAGATCTTGGATTTTATCTAACCTTTGCGCCGTTCTTGGATCTTTTTCAAAGAATTTTGCAATTGGTTCTTGAGTACCATTAAAGTCTCTAAGCTCTGGCTCCCAATATGGATTAATAAAATCCCTCAAACTAAACAAAAAATCATGATATGGAGCTTTTAAGCCAAGCTCTTCATAAAATTTATGTCCATAAGAAATGATTTTAATTTTCATAACAGCTCTATTATTATATCAATACATGAGTAGCTAATTTATATCCTAAAAAACAAGAAATTAAACCAGCAAAAACACTCAATAGTACATAAAAAATTGATTTCAAGAGCTGACCGTCTTGTAATAACTGAAGTAATATCAAGCTAAAAGAACTAAAACTAGTAAAAGCACCTAAAAAACCAACATTAACGAGTAAATGTTGTTCAGGATAAGTTTTGGCAATTTTAAAATATAAAATTCCTATTAAAAAAGAACCTAAAGTGTTCACTACAAACAAATAATTAGGCACACACAGAAAAAACAAATACCTAGCGATGCCACCCAAAAAAGCTCCACAACCAACAACTAGTAATTGTTTTAACACTCTTTAATTGTAGCAAGTAAAAAAGTTTACGCCATTTCAGTTCTTCTACGGATTCAATTTAATAAATTTTTTTCTAGACTTAAAAAATGCACAAAAAAAACACACGCAGTTTAGGCAAGCACTATGAAATTGAAGCAATGCAATATTTGCTGACCAAAGGCTATGAAATTATCGAACAAAATTGGCAGTGCGGCAGAATTGGTGAAATTGATTTTATTATTATCGATAGAAACAGATTCAAAAGAAGCTATCTTGTTTTTGTTGAAGTTAAATATCGTTTTTCTGGACTTCAGGCAGCCAAAGAAGCTGTTAATTATAGAAAGCAATTGCAAATCAAAAAACTGAGTCAATTATATTTAAAATCAAAAAAAATAAGCGAAACAAAGATAAACATTAGCTATGATGTAATAGCAATAGGACCAAAAAACATTGAACATATCAAAGATATCTTTCAAATTTAAATTTATTTGTGCAATTAGTTTAATTGTTTTTTGTTTGCAAAGTTCTTGGGCTGGTCTTAATAGCGATTTTTATTTTGAAAAATCATTTTTAGAAACTCCAAATGATATTCAAGAAAAATTAGAAAAAAAAATCAACTTTAATTTTAATAAAACTCAACTTTCTGAAGTGCTTTTATTAATTGCAAAAATCGGTGACTTTAATATTGTCTTTGCAAAAGAACTTGACAGAGAAATTTCTTTAAAAATTAAAGATCAAAGCATCAAAGAAGTCTTAGAAGATATTGCCTTGATTTATGACTATGATTACGAATTTAAAAAAAATAGCGTGGTATTTATTAACCGTAGTATTAAACAAGAACTAAAATTGATTCCTCTAAAATATCTAAGTGCAAAATTAGTTTTAGATCTTTTAAACTCACAAGATCATAAAAATATTTCTATTAGTAAGGATCCCGGTTTAAACAACTTACTTTTAAGCGGCAATAGTGATGAAATTAAATCAGTTGAAAAATTTATTGAAAAAATTGATATCGCCCCTAAGCAAAAAGTTTTTTTACCAGAACATTTGAGCTACAAAGATATACAAAGGTTCATTAAATATCGAGTACCTGACAAAGATGATATAGAAATCAAAAGACTCGAGCCAAATTATATTTTACTCTCAGGAAAAGAAAATATTGTAACTGCCGTATTTGAAGATTTAGAAAAAATTGATCTACCAATTAAACAACAAGCCTTTGAAATCTCTTTGTATAAGTTTACAGAAGCTATTAAAGAAAGCTTTGAAAAATTAGATCCTGACTACCGAGCAAAAAAATTATTTCGGGCTAATATCAATAAACTCACTTTACAACAAAGTGATTTAATAAACTCTCAAACTTTAAAAGCAAAAAATAAACTCGCTACAAACGTTTTTAGTTATGACTTTGAATTTTCTCGAGATATTTTAGATCAAAAAATCTCAGAGCTTAATTTCAATAATAAAAGTTTGTACTTCAATAATAGTTTAGACTACGCAATATATTTTCTAGATTATGAAGATATCAAAAACAACCTTGAATTAAAAAAAGAATTTGCTTTAAACAAAGGCGAAGAAATATTTATCTGCATAAAAAATATAAAAGAAAAGCCTTAAACTTTTTGTTTTCTTAACATCAGCAATCTTTGATCCACATTTAATACCAATGTTTTTTCAAGCTCATAGTTAAATTCTTGTTGTGAAAGGTTTTGCTCTAAATCAAAAATTTCTCTTTGGTACTTATCAATTAAAGACAAATCTGGTTTTTTTTTATTTAAATTTTCAGCTAGTCTAAGTTTTACAATTTGAATTTTTTCTAATTCAAAATTTTTATAAGTACTCCATTGTGTAGCTAATTTATCTAAAGTTTTTTTTTGTTGTTGAGAAAGTTCTAAGTTATTAAAGACCTCTTGCCTAGACTCGTTATCAATTGGCTTAAATTTGTTTTTGAATTTCAGCCTTGCAATACTAGCTAAGCCCAAACCTAAAAATATCAAAATCACAAAAATAGCTGTTTTAAATAATTTATTGTTTTGAAATTTATTTTTTTTCTTTTTAAAAAAACCAGATTCAAGTCGGTTTTTAGCTTGAAATAATCTTTGTTGCCTCGCAATAAATTGATCTTCGAGATCTGAACTAATAGAGCTCACTTTGTTTTGCATAGAATTATCGTCTATTTTTTTTTCTATGCCCTTAAAAAAAACTTCAAACTCTTGATCCTCATTTACTGAAGAACTATTAGGCTTATAAAAACCCTTCAAAAGGGAAATTATCTTCTTTGTATATTCGCTATTTTCATGATTATCAGTCACAAATACTCCAGCTTTGCTTAAACTATTATTATTTTAATATGAGTATTAGTATTTATGCTTGTTGGATTTTATCAAGGTTGGCTTTTTCTGTGAGTAAAGGTTCCAAAATAACTTGTAACCTTTCTCGAGCACGCCAAATTCTTGATTTTACAGTACCAAGAGCACAGCCTAACATCTCTGCAATTTCTTCATATTGAAGACCCTGCAGTTCTCTCAAGACGATTGCTGTTCTGAACTGTTCCGGAAGCTGAGCCATCGCAGTTTTAATGGCGTCTCTTGTTTGTACATTACTGATGATTTCATCTGGTTTTAATTTTGAATCTTTAATTTCTTTATAAAACTCATTTTCACCTGAATCATCTTCAAAACTTTGGTCCATGCTTACCGTTTTGATTTTTCTTGGTCTTTTTCTTAGTTCATCATAAAAAAGATTTAATACAATTTGATTTAACCATGATCTAAAGATTTTTGGATTTCTTAAATTATGAATTCCTCTATAAACTCTAATAAATACTTCTTGAGACAAATCATTTAAGTCTCTCCACTCTGGCGCTAATTGATAGAGAAGAGCAAAAACATTTTTTTGAAATCTTTTTACTAACTCTTGAAATGCCGCACGCTCACCAATTTGACATCTTTTTACAATTTCCAGGTCTGTTTCCTGAGAAAGTATAGTTTTAATATTTTTTAAATCAGCCACAAATTTATATTAGTATCATTACTCAAATGTCAACCAAATATAAAAATTTTAAATTTGAAAATAATTAAATTTTTAAATATTAAGTATTTTTTTCTAAATCAAGGAATCTTTTTTTTGTAATTTTTAAATAAAGAAAATAGATTTTCTGCAAATTAAATTGCTATAATCTTGTCTATGAAAAGAAAAACAATTATAGCTGGTAACTGGAAACTTAATTTCACTGTAAGTGAAACAAAAAGTTTTTTAGAAGAACTTAAGTCAAAGATAATAGATTTTGACGCCGAGCAAATAGAAGTTATTGTTCACCCAAATTTTTTATCACTAAACGTAGCAAAAGAAATTCTGCAAAATACAAAAATCAAATTCGGTGCACAAAATTGTGCAACTGAAACAAGTGGTGCCTTTACTGGCGAAACTAGTGTTGCCATGATCAAAGATATTGAAGCAAATTCAATAATTATCGGACATTCAGAAAGAAGAGAAATTTTTAACGAGAGCGATGCTGATATTAATCAAAAATTTTCACAAATTCAAAAGGAAAATTCAATAATGGCTATCGTTTGTTGTGGTGAATCTGAGCAAACTCGCGAAGCTGGCAACACTGACTCTTGGGTAGAAAGTCAAATAGAAAATGCTTTCAAAAATATTAGTCTTGATGCAAACTCTCTTGAAAAAGTTGTTGTTGCTTATGAGCCAATTTGGGCAATTGGAACTGGCAAAACTTGTGATTCCCAAGAAGCAAATAGAGTCATTAAAGTTATTAGAAATAAACTTGCACAAATTTTTTCAAACGACATTGCAGAAAAAATTTCGATTTTATATGGAGGCTCTGTTAAGTCAAGTAACATAGAAGAGTTATTGCAAACAAGCGATATCGATGGTGCTTTAATTGGTGGCGCGTCATTAAAAGCAGATGAATTTTTAAGTATTATAGAAAAAGCAAATCAAGTAAGAACTACTGTTAACGCCTAGTTACTGTTACAAATACTAAAGTCAACATTCGTGTTATAATATCAATACATGCAATTTGATTACTGGAAACAAGAAAGTTCTAACAATAGCAACCCTAATGAAAACAATAGTCAGTTATTGAATTATTTTGGCGATGCTAATAAAGATGAATTATCTAGAATGGCGACAGAGCTAAGTGAAGATGCAAAAGCTTTTTTTGATATTAGCGTGAACGGACTACTTGGGCATATGCCTGAAGAGATCGCGGAAACGACAATCACCTTAAATAAATCTGGCTTACAACAACTATTGTTTAGTTCTATGGTTACTGGTTATGTAACAAAATCCGTTGAACAAAAACTTAGTTTAGAAAAACTTTTAAACAACCCAAAATCAACAAACACTTTACAAGATAGGCTTAATAGAAAGTCTAGTAAAAACTAGCTAGTTTTTTTCAACATATATTTCTGCAAAATTAGGAAATTTTTCACAAGTCAAAATTTTGTGTCCCTCTTCTTGCATACTCGTTAAAACACTTTCAAGCTTTTCACCAAGGTCAAGTTGGATTTTTAGCACTTGTCCTTTTTTTAAAGTATCAATCAAAAGTTTTGCTCGCACAAAATTCATTGGGCATGGGACTGTTTTTAAATCAATAAAGGAATCTTCTAACACCTATACAAATCTCATAAAAGCTAGACAAAAAATGGTTGCGGAGACAAGATTTGAACTTGTGACCTTTGGGTTATGAGCCCAACGAGCTACCAGGCTGCTCCACTCCGCATAAAAATTATATCAAAGCCACAAGTTTTATTAGTTTTTAACTTAAATTCTTCAATTTCTCTTTATAAACTATGGTTCTTAATTTGAGAATAGAGTCTTGGATATTGTTGATTTAAGCTTTCTTGCTTCACAAAAGACAATATTTGCCTATTAGATCCAACCATTTGTCGCTTTTCAAGACTAAGTTTAAGTTTGTTTTGAGCCCTTAGAGACTCCTGTTCTTCTTCTATAATTGGGTAACTTTTATAAGCATATAAGTGAGCATCTTTTTTCAAAAAACCACTTGCAAGTTCTAGCAAAATTCTTAACTCAGCGACAGCACGTGCTAAAACATAGTCAAAATTTTCTCTAAAACTTTCTTGATGAGCAAAATCTTCAGCTCTTCCTGTAAGTATGGATAAATTGTCCAAGCCTAATTCATTTTTAACTTGAGTAATAAATTTTGTTTTTTTTGCAGTAGCATCAAGTGCAGTAAATTGGACATTTGTTTTGACAATAGCCAAAGGTAAAACAGGAAAACCACCACCAGAACCTAAATCTAGAACAGCAGTACCATCTTTCAAATCAAAAAAATTTAAAAGTTCAAGAGAGTCCGCAAAATGTTTTTCATATACAACTTGTTTTTCTTTGAGAGCGGAGAGGTTAGTATGCTTATTGTAAGCTTCATAGAGTTCAAACAATTTACTAAATTGAACTTCTGATTTTTGTAGGTATTGTTCAACGACACTCATTAGTTTAAATAAATCGAAGTGATAATTAAATCCATGACAACGATGGTAACCATTGAATAAATTACCGTCATTGTAGTTGCACGACCAACTTCTTTGGCTCCACCAACTGTTTGCAAACCTCTTGTAGCCGCAATCATCACTATCATGGTTCCAAAAACAGCTGACTTAAATAAACACAAAGATATATCACTCACCAAAAAATAATCTACAATACCACTTGAAAAAGAACTTATAACCAAACCAGTTTTTGCCCAGACAACTACATAGCTACTAAACACAGCAACAATCACACAAAACCATAAAAGCAAAGGAGTAAATAAAAGCGCTGCCAAAAATCTTGGTACTATCAAATAGTAAGCAGGGTTTACTCTAAAAACTCTTAGTGCGTTAATTTGTTCAGAAACTTTCATATTGGCTAATTCAGAAGCTAAACCAGTACCATATTGAGTAGCTATCATAATTGCTCCAATAACAGGAATCAATTCTCTACTCATTGTAATGGCAGACAAAATTCCAAACTTGCTACCTAAACCCTTTGCCACAAATTCAGGACCAATTTGAATCCCCAAAACAATTCCTAAAGAGATTGCAATTAAAACTAATGAAACTAGGCAACTAAAAATATAGTAAAAGGTTTGTTTCACTAATTCTTTGGCGTTAATTTTTAGACTGCAAATATAATAAAAAACATTGAGCAAATTCAACAAAAAATCTGTCACAAAAATCGCAAATGGTTTTATCAAAGTGTTAAACCAGTTTTTCAACATCAATTATATTTTAGCTGATTAACTGGCAACAACTATACTTGAAGCAAAATTTGTTAGTTTTACTGCAACATTTTGTCCTGCGGGGGTTCTGAAATTCAAAAAACTTGTATTATGGTTGTCGGTTTTTATTGAAACCTTATTAAAAAGAGCAGGTTGTATAAAATTTAAAACAGTTTTTTTATTTGCAAGATTCAAAAAATCATTAATATATTTGTGATTGCGTTCAATACAATCGAGCGATTTCATAAAATGCTTTCTAGATATAGAATTCGTATTAAATGCTTGCCAAACCTTAACATCAAAAACCAAAGATTCTTTTGTAACAGGCTTTTTCTTATATGGATTTTTTGATCTAATTAATTCTTCTTTTTTTTGCTTTGCATTCCATCGAGTAAAAGCAATGAAATCTTTTTCTTGACCTAAAGCAACAGAAAGATATTGCACTATACCTTTTAATTTTGAACGCCTTAGAGTTATTTGTAAACTATGGTCTTTTAATTTAAAATCAAAACTCAATTTACCAAATTTATCTTTTTCACTAGTAAATTTTTCGCAGTTTTGTTTAAACTCTGCAAGTCTAAACAAAAGTTCATTACGATTAGAAAAATATGCCAAAAAAAGTTTTTCTGCAGACTTAAAATTATTCAATGAAATTAGTGGATAGACCCTAAAAAAGTAAGAAAAATCTCTAAAAAACTTTTTATAATCAATTGTTGGATTAAGCTTAGCAAAAATTGTATCGCGCACAGTGTTTAACTCTTGAGGCTGATTAACCGTTAGACAATGCTGTTGCGGCTTGACTTTGATTTGCTTAATACTAATTGGTAATTCTTGTTTTTGTTGTGGAAAACTAATAGAAGATCTCGAGTCATTCGCAGATTCTTTGTAAACTTTAAAATTTAAAGGCTCAGCAAAAGCACACTGAGAACCACTATTGACTTGGCGTTTTGATAAATTTAACTCATCTAATATATCCATAGGGAATACCTTAAGAATTAAAACTCATTAGTATTAAGAACTCGTTAATAAAAAGCTTTCTAAGATTAAAAAAAGTCAATTCTCATAAGGAAAATTGACTTTTTAAAAATAGAGTTTACTTAGTTAAAGATTTGCTGAAAAACACAGTTTTTTAAGTCGCAATCCGCTTAAGGGCGTGCTTCCAAACCCGTAATAAGTATCTCGAGTATTTAGATTTGGGCATAAGTAGGGTTTGGTTAGACACGCCTAACAAAAGAATCAAACACCGTCGCTTAGTGAGTTTCACGCAGTGAAACAAGCTAAGCGTAAGGTCGTTTGTGGGACTGATTTCTGACCCCATTTGCTAGTGATTTTAACATTTCACTGTATTTTAAAATTCAAAATGGGGTTTGGAATCAGTCCCCTTAACAAAAAACATTAGGCAATTGCAAGAAGGAAAACTTGATAAATTTCACCATCAACAATAATCGTTCTTGGAGCACCTTTACGGTTTCTCTTTTTTCTGTCAACAATTTCTGTTGTGTTTTTTCTTGCTTTTTTTAAAGCTTTGCTCGATGTTTCAACAACAGCACCGGCTTTTTGTTTTTCTAAAGAAAATTCCTTTCCTGAAGATTCACCGTTAGCACCAGCACCCTGATTACCTTGGTTTGAACCGTGATTTGGTCTTATTCCTGATAGATTTCCAACTGACATACTGACTTATAAAATTTCTAGGTTAACACTAGGTTAATACAAAGATTAAATTTAAGGTAATTAGGGGCTTTTAGCCGTTATTTTAGACGTCTAAAATAGCAAAACTTGCATATTCTTCAATAAAAGCTTTTCTTGGAGCAACTACATCACCCATCAACATATCAAAGATACGACTTGCCTCAGAAGCATCCTCAATAGATACTTTTTTCAAAGTTCTGGTTTCAGGGTTCATCGTAGTATCCCAAAGTTGATCAGGCATCATTTCACCTAAACCCTTGAATCTTTGAATAGCAGCTTTTTCACCTATTTCAGCAAGTGCTAATTCTAGTTGTTGATCAGAGTAAACGTATTTGACTTTTTTCTTGTGCTCTACTTTATATAAAGGTGGTTGAGCAATAAAGACATTGTCATTTTCAATTAATTGTCTTGCATATCTAAAAAAGAAAGTCAAAATCAAGGTTCTAATATGAGCACCATCAACGTCCGCATCGGTCATGATGACAACTCTTCTGTATCTTAATTTCTTCAGATCCAAATTAGAAGCGTCCATTTTCAAAACAGCTTCAGTCTTTTTCTTAGCATCAGTTTCATTAGGATTTTCATCTAAAGGAACTAATCCAATTGCTTGAATCATAGATTGAATCTCTTGATTATCATAAAGCTTATCAACAGTTGCTTTTTCAACATTAAGAATTTTACCTCTCAAAGGCAAAATCGCTTGGTAGTTTCTATCTCTACCTTGCTTTGCTGAACCACCCGCTGAATCACCCTCAACTAAAAAGAGTTCGCATAAATCAGGATCTGTGTTTGAGCAATCAGCAAGCTTACCAGGAATACCACCAGAACCCTCAAGGGCAGATTGACGACGCACAGCATTTCTTGCTTTTTTTGCAGCTTCTCTTGCTTTGCGAGACATGATAGCTTTGTTGATAATTGCTTTTGCTTCTTTTGGATTTTTATCTAGCCAATCAGCAAAATACTCACCCATTACTTGTTGCACAGCTGAAGACGCTTCATTATTTAACAACTTAACTTTAGTTTGCGACTCAAACTGTGGATCGCGAACTTTGACAGAAATAATTGCAGTGATACCTTCACGCACATCATCTCCATTTAAATTTTCTTCTTTGTCTTTAACAAGTTTATTGTTTCTTGCGTAATCATTTATAATTCGAGTCAAAGCAATTCTAAAGCCCGACATATGAGTACCACCATCGGGGTTTACAATGTTGTTGGCATAAGCCATTGACACTTCATTATAATTTTCTGTGTACTGCAAAGCAAGTTCAACATTTACTTCTTGAAAGTCTCCTTCACAAAGAAAAACATTTTTATGAATTGCAGTTCTTGTTTCATTTAAATATTTTACATAGCTGATTAAACCATCTGGATTATGATAAGTCTCAGAATAATGAGGTTCATCTTCTTTAAGTCTTTTGTCTGTAAAAATAATTTTTAGACCTTTATTTAAAAATGACATCTCTCTTAATGCATTAGATAAAGTTTCACGATTAAATTTTGGAGTAACTTCTACTCCTTCTGAATTAGTTTCTTTAAAAACTGTTTCATCAGGCCAAAAAGTAACTTTTGTTCCATGCTTTGAAGCAGGACCCATTTTTTTAAGTGGTTGAACTGGAGCACCAACTGGAGTACCCTTGACTGCTCTACCTCTAAACTCAACAAAATATCTTGAGCCATCTTTGCAAACTTCAACTTGCAATTTTTCTGAAACTGCATTCACACAAGATGCACCTACACCATGTAGTCCACCTGATACTTTATAAGAAGAATCTTCGCCACCAAATTTACCGCCGGCATGCAAAACAGTAAAAACTGTCTCTACACCAGATAAACCAGTTTTTGATACTTTATCAATAGGAATACCCCTTCCATTATCTTCGATACTAATTGATCCGTCTGGATGTATCTCGATATTGATTTCATCACAATAGCCAGCTAAAGCTTCATCAACAGAGTTATTAACAATCTCATAGACACAATGGTGTAGAGCTTTTCTATCAGTTCCACCAATGTACATACCCGGTCTTTTTCTAACCGCTTCTAAACCTTCTAGCACTTCAATGTTTTTTGCTGAATACTCAGATTTAGCTTTTGTTGAAGATTTTTCCTTAGATTTTGATTTACTATCAGTTGTCATCGTAGTCATATTAAATTATCTTATTCATTTTAGCATTAGAAATAATTATTGAATATGCTAATAAAATAAAGGATTCTTGTTAAAATTAGTTAATGACTGAGATAGATAAAAGTATCAATATCTGGATAATAGACGACTTAGATAATCGCAGAAAAGCACATTATGAAATTTTCAAAAACGAATTTCAGCTTGACAAGATCCATCTAATTGCACACCCCAGTCATTTGCAGCATTATTTGTCTTGTAATTTTGAAAACATATATAAAGAACAACATTTATTCTTTTCTGACTACAATATGAACTTAAATAACGTTGAATGGACAGATGATTTACAGTATTTAGAGGGGCTAAAAGCCTCAACTAGTCTAGATGATTTCCCGGGGACTCAGGCGGTTTTAAGAGAATTTGGAGATAAGCTCGATTCATACATGTTGATTTTAATTTCGACGCTTGTTGAAGAAAATCCAAGCTTAATTTTCAACAATAATAAGATCATACAAACAGTGGAGCAATCGTGGGAATATGAAAATTTACCACTAAAAACTTTTGAGCTTGGACAGATACATAAATTGGGTAAACCCTTGAGTGTAGAAAAGGTAAAAAACGTTTTTCAACACTATAATTTTTTACAGAAAAAATAATTTTTTTCTTATGGCCACATTCTTTTTACAGTCACAGAAAGAGATACATAGAAATCTATTTTTATTTTTCGTTTTAGCTAAAAATTGGCCAAGTTAAAAAAAGCAAGAAGAAAAGCAAAATAAGTTAAGTTTCAAGAATCTAACTTAATTTTTTTAAATTAGCAAAAGCCACAAGATAGTCTAATCAACCGATTTTGAATGCATCCTAGTATATTTAGACCAGAGGTAACCACTATTATCTAGACCCACTTCTACTAGATTTGGTTGATTTAAAGAAATTAGCTATTCGTGAATATTAAATTCAGTCAAGAAGACTAATTAAGTAGTCAATGCTTAAAATTAATAAATACCTTCTCATATTTTCATTTTTGGTGAGCTTTGTGTTCAGCGCTAGTGTTGATGCGCAAACAATTTCTCTTAAGTCTCTGTCTAGCTTTAATAACTTAAATGTTCAACCAACAAATTTATATTTTCATAGGCCAAGTTTAGAAGAACAAAAAATTCTAAGACTCTATTACAAAGCAAATGATTTAGCAAAAAGCACTTACTACCCTATAAACATAAAAGCTAAAGTTTATGTTCTTAGAGACAACAAAGAAATCATTTTAAAAGTTTTCAATAAAGTTATTAAAAACAAAAAATCAGCTAAAAATATTATTCTTGCTTCAAGATTACTTTTACTTGAAGACAATGAAACAATCTACATTGACTTGTATGATTCTAATTCTCAATTCTATGGAACCTATTCTTACACAGTAGACTTAGTTGATGCAAACTTCATTTCTGAAAAAGCAGAAGAAACAAACTTTAGTGCTATTGATTCTGTATCATGTAGTGAAGGTTTAAGTGACCCTGAATGTTTACTAGAATTCTTTTTCAAAAATGTAAACTTTGCTGCAACCTATGATAAGAAACTTATTACAGAAGTTTCAAGAGATGCACAAGGAAACTATAGTGTATTAATACCGGTGAAAAGTGGAAGAAAACTTGGTAAAAAAGTTAGCAAATTTAATTTAAATGAACAAAGCAACACTCAATTAGTTGATGGTGCTTTTGGATTTTTTGATGGTAATAATCAATTTGCAACAATGGGCTATACCGATAACGGAATTAGCATTGCTTTCAATGGAAATCCATCAACTGTAACTTTTACAGAAGATTACATTATGCTTCCACACACCGAAAAAGATGCACAGAATTTTCCAGCTGGGGCAATTTCTTATAAGAGTGATGAAGGCGAATTTTATTTCACTACAAATGAAGGATCATTTAGCTTATCAGGATTTTTAAGTTCTGGTTTATTTGATCTTGGTGGAGATAATGGAACTCAAGGTTTTGTTGACTTAAGTAATGGTGGTACTTTAAATGGAGATATTAACGTTATTGCAGATAGCCTAATCAATAATCCAAATTTAAATGGAAAAGTTTTATTTACGAATGACTCAATTGCTCAATTTAATGGACAAATAATGATCCAAAATGGTGCAAGCGCTGGTTATGTTTTAACCTCTGATGCAAATGGAGTTGCTTATTGGGCTCCAGCAACTGGTGGTAGTGGTGGCAGTGCCGATAATCTTGGTAATCACACTGCTGAAGAAAACTTAAATATGGCTGGATATTCAATCATCAATATTAATAGTCTTACTACAAACACCATAACAGGTACATTAACAGGAACACTAGAAAGTTCACAAGTTAATGGAACAACTGTTTTTGCAGATAACTCTACAGCTAAATTTAACGGTGATATTTTAATTCCTAGTGGTGCATCAAATGGCTACGTCTTAACTTCTGATGCTAATGGACTTGTAACATGGGCAGCACCTACTGGTGGTAGTGGCGGAGCTGATGATCTTGGTGACCATACTGCTGAACAAAATTTAGATATGAATGGTAATTCTTTAGTGAATGCTGTAAATGTTAATGGTACTAATGCAAATTTCGATAATATTTCTGGTACCTTAACTGGCACATTAGAAAGCTCTCAAGTTAATGGAACTACAGTTTTTGCAACAACATCTACTGCGAAATTTAATGGTGACATTTTAATTCCTACTGGTGCATCAAATGGCTACGTCTTAACTTCTGATGCTAATGGTCTTGTGACATGGGCAGCACCTACTGGTGGAGGTGATGCAGCAGATGATCTTGGTGACCATACCGCTGAACAAAACTTAGATATGAATGGTTTTGCATTAACAAATGCCACTAATGGTAGTTTTGCAAATATTGTTCAAGCAAATTCTTTTAATGGTGAATCGGCTTCAATTACTGGAACACTAACAACAACTATTTTAAATGCTGATACATTAAATATAGATACAAGCTTAACAGCTCCAACAATCACAGCAAGCAGCACTATTATTTCTGATTTATTTAATGGTGGCAAATTTAATGGTGATGAAGCTAACCTTAGCAACGCAACTATTAGCAACAATCTAACAGCTGATACTATTAGTGCAACAAGTTCTGTAGAATCACTTCTATTTAATGGTGGCAAATTTAATGGTGATGAAGCTAACCTTAGCAACGCAACTATTAGCAACAATCTAACAGCTGATACCATTAATGCAACAAGTTCTGTAGAATCACTTCTATTTAATGGTGGTAAATTTAATGGTGATGAAGCTAACCTTAGCAACGCAACTATTAGCAATAATCTAACAGCTGATACCATTAATGCAACAAGTTCTGTAGAATCACTTCTATTTAATGGTGGAAGTTTCAATGGCGATAATGCAAATATTACAAATATAAGCGCGACAGAACTTAGTGCAGTAAACGGAAATTATTCAAACACAGTTCAAGCTCAAATATTCAATGGTGAAACAGCAATTATTAATGGTACTCTTACGGCAGCAACAGTCAATACTGATAATTTAAATTTAACAGGGGCTCTATCAGCCAATAATCTTATTGGAACAAGTTCAGTTACATCAGCATTATTTAATGGTGGTAAATTTAATGGTGATGAAGCAAACCTTAGCAATGCAACTATTAGCAACAATTTAAGCGCTGATACCATTAATGCAACAACAAAAGTTGAATCTACATTATTTAATGGAACAAATGCAGAATTTGATGACTTAGTTGTTACCAACAGCATCAATGGCTCAAGCTTAATATTAAATGGAAACACAATCTCTATTGGAGCTTTAACACAAGGAAGCTTACTCTTTGCAGCAACAGCAAACGAACTTAGTGCTTTAGAAAAAGGAAGTGACAATTACGTTCTAACTGTTAACGGCAATACAATTTCATGGCAAGCTTCACAAGTTGGAACAGATAATCTTGGTGACCATACTGCATCTCAAAACATTAATTTTAACGGATTCTCTTTGATCAATGGTTTAAATGCCAATTTTACTAGCGAAGTTGTAGCCAATGTATTCAATGGCGAAACTGCTATTATCAATGGTACTTTAACTGCAGCTACAGTAAACGCTGATACCGTAAACATTGGCACTGAACTTTCTGCACCTACTATCAATGGAACAACAACTGTTATTTCTCAATTGTTCAATGGCGGCAAGTTCAATGGTGATGAAGCAAATATTACAAATGTTAATGTAACTAGTGCTTTAACTGCTGATACCATCACTGCTGCAACATCTGTTGAATCTGCTTTATTTAACGGTTCTGTATTTAATGGTACAGTCGCAAATATAGGTACTGTAAATGTTACAACAGCATTAAGTGCTGATACTATCAGTGCTACAAGTTCTGTTGAATCTGCTTTATTTAACGGTACTACAATAAATGGTGTCACTGCTAACATCACAAGCGTAAACGCTACAGATCTTAATGCACAAGAAGTCAACTCTACTAATGGCACTTTCACAGATACTGTTCAATCACTATTGTTCAACGGTACTACTTATAACGGTGTCACTGCAAATATCACAAATGTAAACGCTGAAGAAATCAACTCAGCCAATGGTACTTTCTCAAGCATGGTTAAAGCTGCGATCTTCAATGGCGGTATCTTTAACGGCGATACTGGTATCATCGCAGGCACTTTAACTGCAAATACTGTGAACGCTGATACCGTAAACATTAGCACAGAACTGTCTGCACCTTCTATCAATGGAACAACAACTGTTATTTCTCAATTGTTTAATGGTGGTAAATTTAATGGTGATGAAGCAAATATTACAAATATTAATGTAACTAGCGCTTTAACAGCTGATACTGTCACTGCTACGACATCTGTTGAATCTGCTTTATTTAACGGCACTACATTTAATGGTACAGTCGCAAATATGGGTGCTGTAAATGTTACAAACGCTTTAAGCGCGGATACTATCACTGCTACTACATCTATTGAATCTGCATTGTTTAACGGCACTACAATAAATGGTGTCACTGCAAATATCACAAATGTAAACGCTGAAGAAATCAACTCTGCTAATGGTACTTTCTCAAATACTGTTCAATCACTATTGTTCAATGGTACTACAATAAATGGTGTCACTGCAAATATCACAAATGTAAACGCTGAAGAAATCAACTCAGCCAATGGTACTTTCTCAAGCATGGTTAAAGCTGAGATCTTCAATGGCGGTATCTTTAACGGTGACACTGCTATCATTGCAGGTACTTTAACTGCAGCTACTATTAATGCTGATACTTTAAATGTTGCTACATTTGTCCAAGGGGAAACTATGACAATGATAGACAGCATAACTGCACCATTATTTAATGGCGGCAAGTTTAATGGCGATGAAGCAAATATCACAAATGTTAATGTAACTAGCGCTTTAACTGCTGATACGATCGATGCAACAACTTCTATTCAGTCTGCTCTATTCAACGGCACTACAATAAATGGTGTCACTGCAAATATCACAAATGTAAACGCTGAAGAAATCAACTCTGCTAATGGTACTTTCTCAAATACTGTTCAATCACTATTGTTCAATGGTACTACTTATAACGGTGTCACTGCAAATATCACAAATGTAAACGCTGAAGAAATCAACTCAGCCAATGGTACTTTCTCAAGCATGGTTAAAGCTGAGATCTTCAATGGCGGTATCTTTAATGGTGATACTGGTATCATTGCAGGCACTTTAACTGCAAATACTGTGAACGCTGATACAGTAAACATTGGCACAGAACTTTCTGCACCTTCTATCAATGGAACAACAACTGTTATTTCTCAATTGTTTAATGGTGGCAAGTTTAATGGTGATGAAGCAAATATTACAAATGTTAATGTTACTAGCGCTTTAACTGCTGATACTATCACTGCTACGACATCTGTTGAATCTACTTTATTTAACGGCACTACAATAAATGGTGTCACTGCAAATATCACAAATGTAAACGCTGAAGAAATCAACTCAGCTAATGGTACTTTCTCAAATACTGTTCAATCACTATTGTTCAATGGTACTACTTATAACGGTGTCACTGCAAATATCACAAATCTAAATGCTGAAGAAATCAACTCTGCTAATGGTAGTTTCTCAAGCATGGTTGAAGCGGCAATCTTTAATGGTGATACTGGTATCATTGCAGGCACTTTAACTGCAGCTACTGTGAACGCTGATACCGTAAACATTGGCACAGAACTTTCTGCACCTTCTATCAATGGAACAACAACTGTTATTTCTCAATTGTTTAATGGTGGCAAGTTTAATGGTGATGAAGCAAATATTACAAATGTTAATGTTACTAGCGCTTTAACTGCTGATACTGTCACTGCTACGACATCTGTTGAATCTGCTTTATTTAACGGTACTACCTTCAATGGTACAGTTGCGAACATAGGCGATGTAAATGTTACTAACGCTTTAAGCGCGGATACTATCACTGCTACTACATCTATTGAATCTGCTCTATTCAACGGCACTACAATAAATGGTGTCACTGCTAACATCACAAGCGTAAACGCTGAAGAAATCAACTCTGCTAATGGTACTTTCTCAAATACTGTTCAATCACTATTGTTCAATGGTACTACAATAAATGGTGTCACTGCAAATATCACAAATGTAAACGCTGAAGAAATCAACTCAGCCAATGGTACTTTCTCAAGCATGGTTAAAGCTGAGATCTTCAATGGCGGTATCTTTAACGGTGACAGTGCTATCATCGCAGGCACTTTAACTGCAGATACTATTAATGCTGATACTTTAAATGTTACTACATATGTCACAGGGGAATCTATGACAATGATAGACCGCGTAAATGCACCATTGTTTAATGGCGGTAAGTTTAATGGCGATGAAGCAAATATTACAAATGTTAATGTTACTAGCGCTTTAACTGCTGATACTATCGATGCAACAACTTCTATTCAGACTGCTCTATTCAACGGCACTACAATAAATGGTGTCACTGCTAACATCACAAGCGTAAACGCTGAAGAAATCAACTCTGCTAATGGTACTTTCTCAAATACTGTTCAATCACTATTGTTCAATGGTACTACAATAAATGGTGTCACTGCAAATATCACAAATCTAAATGCTGAAGAAATCAACTCTGCTAATGGTAGTTTCTCAAGCATGGTTGAAGCGGCAATCTTTAATGGTGATACTGGTATCATTGCAGGCACTTTAACTGCAGCTACTGTGAACGCTGATACAGTAAACATTGGCACAGAACTTTCTGCACCTACTATTAATGGAACAACAACTGTTATTTCTCAATTGTTCAATGGTGGTAAATTTAATGGTGATGAAGCTAACATCACAAACGTTAATGTAACTAGCGCTTTAACTGCTGATACTGTCACTGCTACGACATCTGTTGAATCTGCTTTATTTAACGGTACTACCTTCAATGGTACAGTTGCGAACATAGGCGATGTAAATGTTACTAACGCTTTAAGCGCGGATACTATCACTGCTACTACATCTATTGAATCTGCATTGTTCAACGGCACTACAATAAATGGTGTCACTGCAAATATCATAAATGTAAATGCTGAAGAAATCAACTCTGCTAATGGTACTTTCTCAAGCATGGTTGAAGCGGCAATCTTTAATGGTGACACTGCTATCATCGCAGGCACTTTAACTGCAGCTACTGTGAACGCTGATAACTTAAATATTACTGGTTCACTTACAACAGCTACTATCAATGGAACAACAACTGTTATTTCTCAATTGTTCAATGGCGGCAAGTTCAATGGTGATGAAGCTAACATTACAAATGTGAATGTAACTAGCGCTTTAACTGCTGATACTGTCACTGCTACGACATCTGTTGAATCTGCTTTATTTAACGGTACTACCTTCAATGGTACAGTTGCGAACATAGGCGATGTAAATGTTACTAACGCTTTAAGCGCGGATACTATCACTGCTACTACATCTATTGAATCTGCATTGTTCAACGGCACTACAATAAATGGTGTCACTGCAAATATCATAAATATAAATGCTGAAGAAATCAACTCTGCTAATGGTACTTTCTCAAGCATGGTTGAAGCGGCAATCTTTAATGGTGACACTGCTATCATCGCAGGCACTTTAACTGCAGCTACAGTAAACGCTGATAACTTAAATATCACTGGTTCACTTACAACAGCTACTATCAATGGAACAACAACTGTTATTTCTCAATTATTTAACGGCGGTAAATTTAATGGTGATGAAGCTAACATCACAAACGTTAATGTAACTAGCGCTTTAACTGCTGATACTGTCACTGCTACGACATCTGTTGAATCTGCTTTATTTAACGGTACTACAATAAATGGTGTCACTGCTAACTTTACAGAAGTTAATGCCGCTAATGGTACTTATACAAATACTTTACAAGCAAATCTCTTTAATGGAACAAATGCAGAATTTGATGACTTGGTTGTTACAAATAGCATCAATGGCTCAAGCTTAATATTAAATGGAAACACAATATCTATTGGTGCTTTAACACAAGGAAGCTTACTATTTGCAGGAACAGCAAACAGTCTTAGTGCCTTAGAAAAAGGAAGTGACAACTACGTTCTAACTGTTAACGGCAATACAATTTCATGGCAAGCTTCACAAAATGGAGCAGATAATCTTGGTGACCATACTGCATCTCAAAACATTAATATTAACGGATTCTCTTTGATCAATGGTTTAAATGCTAATTTCACAAACGAGCTTGTAGCCAATGTATTGAATGGCGAAACTGCTATTATCAACGGTACTTTAACTGCAGCTACAGTAAACGCTGATAACTTAAATATTACTGGTTCACTTACAACAGCTACTATCAATGGAACAACAACTGTTATTTCTCAATTGTTTAATGGCGGCAAGTTCAATGGTGATGAAGCTAACATCACAAATGTTAATGTAACTAGCGCTTTAACTGCTGATACTGTCACTGCTACGACATCTGTTGAATCTGCTTTATTTAACGGTTCTGTATTTAATGGTACAGTCGCAAATATAGGTACTGTAAATGTTACTAACGCTTTAAGCGCGGATACTATCACTGCTACGACATCTGTTGAATCTGCTTTATTTAACGGCACTACAATAAATGGTGTCACTGCAAATATCACAAATGTAAACGCTCAAGAAATCAACTCAGCTAATGGTACTTTCTCAAATACTGTTCAATCACTATTGTTCAATGGTACTACTTATAACGGTGTCACTGCTAACATCACAAATGTAAATGCTGAAGAAATCAACTCTGCTAATGGTACTTTCTCAAGCATGGTTAAAGCGGCAATCTTTAATGGTGATACTGGTATCATCGCAGGCACTTTAACTGCAGCTACTGTGAACGCTGATACCGTAAACATTAGCACAGAACTTTCTGCACCTTCTATCAATGGAACAACAACTGTTATTTCTCAATTGTTCAATGGAGGCAAGTTCAATGGTGATGAAGCTAATATTACAAATGTTAATGTAACTAGCGCTTTAACTGCTGATACTGTCACTGCTACGACATCTATTGAATCTGCTTTATTTAACGGTACTACCTTCAATGGTACAGTTGCGAACATAGGCGATGTAAATGTTACTAACTCTTTAAGCGCGGATACTATCACTGCTACTACATCTATTGAATCTGCTCTATTCAACGGTACTACCTTCAATGGTACAGTCGCGAACATAGGCGATGTAAATGTTACTAACGCTTTAAGCGCGGATACTATCACTGCTACTACATCTATTGAATCTGCATTGTTTAACGGTACTACAATAAATGGTGTCACTGCTAACATCACAAGCGTAAACGCTGAAGAAATCAACTCTGCTAATGGTACTTTCTCAAATACTGTTCAATCACTATTGTTCAATGGTACTACAATAAATGGTGTCACTGCAAATATCACAAATCTAAACGCTGAAGAAATCAACTCAGCCAATGGTACTTTCTCAAGCATGGTTAAAGCTGAGATCTTCAATGGCGGTATCTTTAACGGTGACAGTGCTATCATCGCAGGCACTTTAACTGCAGCTACTATTAATGCTGATACTTTAAATGTTACTACATATGTCACAGGGGAATCTATCACAATAACAGACAGCGTAAATGCACCATTGTTTAATGGCGGCAAGTTTAATGGTAGTGAAGCTAACATCACAAACGTTAATGTAACTAGCGCTTTAACTGCTGATACTATCGATGCAACAACTTCTATTCAGACTGCTCTATTCAACGGCACTACAATAAATGGTGTCACTGCTAACATCACAAGCGTAAACGCTGAAGAAATCAACTCTGCTAATGGTACTTTCTCAAATACTGTTCAATCACTATTGTTCAATGGTACTACAATAAATGGTGTCACTGCAAATATCACAAATGTAAACGCTGAAGAAATCAACTCAGCCAATGGTACTTTCTCAAGCATGGTTAAAGCTGAGATCTTCAATGGCGGTATCTTTAACGGTGACACTGCTATCATCGCAGGCACTTTAACTGCAAATACTGTGAACGCTGATACAGTAAACATTGGCACAGAACTTTCTGCACCTACTATTAATGGAACAACAACTGTTATTTCTCAATTGTTTAATGGCGGTAAGTTTAATGGCGATGAAGCTAACATCACAAATGTTAATGTTACTAGCGCTTTAACTGCTGATACGATCGATGCAACAACTTCTATTCAGACTGCTCTATTCAACGGCACTACAATAAATGGTGTCACTGCTAACATCACAAGCGTAAACGCTGAAGAAATCAACTCTGCTAATGGTACTTTCTCAAATACTGTTCAATCACTATTGTTCAACGGTACTACTTATAATGGTGTCACTGCAAATATAATAAATGTAAACGCTGAAGAAATCAACTCAGCCAATGGTACTTTCTCAAGCATGGTTAAAGCTGAGATCTTCAATGGCGGTATCTTTAACGGTGACACTGCTATCATCGCAGGCACTTTAACTGCAAATACTGTGAACGCTGATACCGTAAACATTGGCACAGAACTTTCTGCACCTACTATTAATGGAACAACAACTGTTATTTCTCAATTGTTTAATGGCGGTAAGTTTAATGGCGATGAAGCTAACATCACAAATGTTAATGTTACTAGCGCTTTAACTGCTGATACTATCGATGCAACAACTTCTATTCAGACTGCTCTATTCAACGGCACTACAATAAATGGTGTCACTGCTAACATCACTAATATTAATGCTACAGAAGTCAACTCTGCTAATGGTACTTTCACAGATACTGTTCAATCACTATTGTTCAATGGTACTACAATAAATGGTGTCACTGCTAACATCACAAGCGTAAACGCTCAAGAAATCAACTCTGCTAATGGTACTTTCTCAAATACTGTTCAATGCTATTGTTCAACGGTACTACATTATAATGGTGTCACTGCAAACATCACAAATGTAAACGCTGAAGAAATCAACTCAGCCAATGGTACTTTCTCAAGCATGGTTAAAGCTGAGATCTTCAATGGCGGTATCTTTAACGGTGACAGTGCTATCATCGCAGGCACTTTAACTGCAAATACTGTGAACGCTGATACTTTAAACATTACTACAGAACTTTCACAGGGGAATCTATTAATGGAACAGACAACTGTAACTTCTACGACCATTATTTAATGGCGGTAAGTTTAATGGTGATGAAGCAAATATTACAAATGTTAATGTTACTAGCGCTTTAACTGCTGATACTATCACTGCTACGACATCTATTGAATCTGCATTGTTTAACGGCACTACAATAAATGGTGTCACTGCAAATATCATAAATATAAATGCTGAAGAAATCAACTCTGCTAATGGTACTTTCTCAAGCATGGTTGAAGCGGCAATCTTTAATGGTGACACTGCTATATCATCGCATCTTTAAAATGCAAATACTGTGAACGCTGATAACTTTCACTGCACCTTCTATCAATGGAACAACAACTGTTATTTCTCAATTGTTCAATGGCGGTAAATTTAATGGTATGAAGCAAATATCACAAACGTTAATGTAACTAGCGCTTTAACTGCTGATACTGTCACTGCTACGACATCTGTTGAATCTGCTTTATTTAACGGTACTACAATAAATGGTGTCACTGCTAACTTTACAGAAGTTAATGCCGCTAAATTTATACAAATACTTTACAAGCAAATCTCTTTAATGGAACAAATGCAGAATTTGATGACTTGGTTGTTACAAATAGCATTAATGGCTCAAGCTTAATATTAAATGGAAACACAATATCTATTGGTGCTTTAACACAAGGAAGTTAAACTTACTATTTGCAGGAAAGCAAACAGTCTTAGTGCCACAGAAGAAAAAGGAAATGACAACTACGTTCTAACTGTTTAACGGCAACTACAATTTCAATGGCAAGCTTCACAAAAATGGAGCAGATAATCTTTAAACGCCATACTGCATCTCAAAACATTAATATTAACGGATTCTCTTTGATCAATGGTTTAAATGCTAATTTCACAAACGAGCTTGTAGCCAATGTATTGAATGGCGAAACTGCTATTATCAACGGTACTTTAACTGCAGCTACAGTAAACGCTGATAACTTAAATATCACTGGTTCACTTACAACAGCTACTATCAATGGAACAACAACTGTTATTTCTCAATTGTTCAATGGCGGCAAGTTCAATGGTGATGAAGCTAACATCACAAACGTTAATGTAACAAGCGCTTTAACTGCTGATACTGTCACTGCTACGACATCTGTTGAATCTGCTTTATTTAACGGTACTACAATAAATGGTGTCACTGCTAACTTTACAGAAGTTAATGCCGCTAATGGTACTTATACAAATACTTTACAAGCAAATCTCTTTAATGGAACAAATGCAGAATTTGATGACTTGGTTGTTACAAATAGCATCAATGGCTCAAGCTTAATATTAAATGGAAACACAATATCTATTGGTGCTTTAACACAAGGAAGCTTACTATTTGCAGGGAACAGCAAACAGTCTTAGTGCCTTAGAAAAGGAAATGACAACTACGTTCTAACTGTTAACGGCAATACAATTTCATGGCAAGCTTCACAAAATGGAGCAGATAATCTTGGTGACCATACTGCATCTCAAAACATTAATATTAACGGATTCTCTTTGATCAATGGTTTAAATGCTAATTTCACAAACGAGCTTGTAGCCAATGTATTGAATGGCGAAACTGCTATTATCAACGGCACTTTAACTGCAGCTACTGTGAACGCTGATAACTTAAATATTACTGGTTCACTTACAACAGCTACTATCAATGGAACAACAACTGTTATTTCTCAATTGTTTAATGGTGGCAAGTTTAATGGTGATGAAGCTAACATCACAAATGTTAATGTAACTAGCGCTTTAACTGCTGATACTGTCACTGCTACGACATCTGTAGAATCTGCATTATTTAACGGTACTACCTTCAATGGTACAGTTGCGAACATAGGCGATGTAAATGTTACTAACGCTTTAAGCGCGGATACTATCACTGCTACTACATCTATAGAATCGGCATTGTTTAACGGCACTACAATAAATGGTGTCACTGCTGCAAATATCACAAATGTAAACGCAACAGAAATCAACTCTGCTAATGGTACTTTCTCAAATACTGTTCAATCACTATTGTTCAATGGTACTACATTTAATGGTGTCACTGCTGCATCACAAATGTAAACGCTGAAGAAATCAACTCAGCAAATGGTACTTTTCAAGCATGGTTGAAGCTGAAATCTTTAATGGTGAGACAGCCCTATCATCGGCACTTTAACTGCAGCTACAACAGTGAACGCTGATAATTTAAAATTAGCAACAGAACTTTTTCTGCACCAACTATCAATGGAACAGTTAGCTGTTATTTCTCAATTGTTTAATGGTGGTAAGTTTAATGGTGATGAAGCAAATATTACTAATATTAATGTAGCAAGTACTTTAACTGCTGATACTATTACTGCTAGTACTTCTGTTGAATCTGCTTTATTTAACGGTACTACCTTCAATGGTACAGTTGCGAACATAGGCGATGTAAATGTTACTAACGCTTTAAGCGCTGATACTATCACTGCTACCACTTCAACACAATCAGCTCTCTTTAACGGTACTACATTCAATGGTACAGTCGCTAACATGAGCGATGTAAACGTTACTAACGCTTTAACTGCTGATACTGTCACAGCTACTACTTCAACACAATCTGCTCTCTTTAACGGTACTACATTCAATGGTACAGTCGCTAACATGGGTGATGTAAATGTCACTAACGCTTTGAGCGCGGATACTATCACAGCTACGACTTCAACTCAATCAACACTCTTTAACGGTACTACCTTCAATGGTGTCACTGCTAACATCACAAACTACTACAGAAATCAATTCTACTAATGGTACTTTCTCAGATACTGTTCAGTCTGCTTTATTCAACGGCACTACCTTTAATGGTGTGACTGCAAACTTCACAGAAATAAATTCTACAAATGGTACTTTCTCAAACATGGTTGAAGCGGCAATCTTTAATGGCGGTATCTTTAACGGTGAAACTGCAATCATTAATGGTACTCTAACTGCGACCACTGTTAATGCTGGTACTTTAAATGTTGATAATATTATTACAAATGAAACAGTAACAAGTACAAACAGTGTAAATTCACCATTATTTAACGGTGGTAAATTTAATGGTGACGAAGCAAATATTACAAATGTCTATGTAACTAGTGCTTTAACTGCTGATACCATCGATGCTACAACTTCAGTTGAATCTGCATTATTTAACGGTAGTACCTTTAATGGTATAACTGCAAACTTCTCAGAAATCAATGCTACCAATGGCACTTTCACCAATATGCTTGAAGCAGCAATCTTTAATGGTGGTGTCTTCAACGGTGAAACCGCAATTATCAATGGCACTTTAACTGCAGCTACTGTGAACGCTGATACTGTAAACATTGGAACAGAACTTTCTGCACCAACCATTAATGGAACAACAACAGTTATTTCTCAATTATTCAATGGCGGTAAGTTTAATGGTGATGAAGCTAATATTACAAATGTCAATGTAACTAGCGCTTTAAATGCAGACACTATCATGGTACTACTTCAACTCAATCAGCTCTATTCAATGGTACTACCTTCAATGGTACTGTTGCAAATATGGGAGATGTAAACATTACAAACACTTTAAGCGCTGGTACTATCACGGCTACTACTTCAACTCAATCAGCTCTCTTTAACGGTACTACCTTCAATGGTACTTGCAAACATGCATGTAAACGTTATTAATAATATATCACGGCATACTTCAACTAAAATTGAATATTCAACAACCAATGGTGTAACTGCAAACTTCACAAATACAAATGGTAGCTTTCCGTAAATGCTTTAACTAGCAGGAATCTTTAATGGCGGTGTCTTCAACGGTGAAACTGCAATCATCAATGGTACTCTAACTGCAACTACTGTTAATGCTGATAATTTAAATGTTAGTTCTTCTTTATCTGCACCAAGCATTAATGGAACAACAGTTATTTCTCAATTATTCAATGGCGGTAAGTTTAATGGTGATGAAGCAAACATTACAAATATTAATGTTACTAGTGCATTAACTGCGGATACTATCACTGCTACTACTTCAACTCAACAAATCTCTTTAACGGTACTACCTTCAATGGTGTGCTCTCTTAAACAGAAATAAATTCTACAAATGGTACTTTCACCAATATGCTTGAAGCAGCAATCTTTAATGGCGGAGTCTTCAACGGTGAAACTGCAATTATCAATGGTACTCTAACTGCGACTACTGTTAATGCTGATAATTTAAACGTTAGTTCTTCTTTATCTGCACCAACTATTAATGGAACAACAACTGTTATTTCTCAATTATTCAACGGTGGTAAGTTTAATGGTGATGAAGCAAATATTACAAATATTAATGTTACTAGTGCATTAACTGCGGATACTATCACTGCATACTACTTCAACTCAATCAGCTCTCTTTAACGGTACTACCTTCAATGGTACTGTTGCAAACATGGGTGATGTAAATGTTACTAACGCTTTAAGCGCTGATACTATCACTGCTACTACTTCAACTCAATCAGCTCTCTTTAACGGTACTACCTTTAATGGTGTGACTGCGAACTTCTACAGAAATAAATGCGACTAATGGTACTTATACAAATACTTTACAAGCAAATCTCTTTAATGGAGCAAATGCAGAATTTGATGACTTGGTTGTTACAAACAGTATCAATGGCTCAAACTTAATTTTAAATGGAAACACAATATCTATTGGTGCTTTAACACAAGGAAGCTTACTATTTGCAGCAACAGCAAACGGTCTTACTTCTTTAGAAAAAGGAAATGACAATTATGTTCTAACCGTTAACGGCAATACACTTTCTTGGCAAGCTTCAGAAGTTGGAACAGATAACCTTGGTGACCATACTGCATCACAAAATATTAATCTTAACGGATTCTCTTTGGTCAATGGCTTAAATGCTAATTTCACAAGCGAAGTCATAGCCAATACTTTTAATGGTGAAACTGCTATTATCAACGGTACTTTAACAGCAACAACTGTTAATGCTGATAATTTAAATGTCGCTGGTTCACTTACAACAGCTACTATCAATGGAACAACAACTGTCATTTCTCAATTGTTCAATGGTGGCAAGTTTAATGGTGATGAAGCGAACATTACTAATGTTAATGTAGCGAGCGCTTTAACTGCTGATACTATCACAGCTACTACTTCAACACAATCAACTCTCTTTAATGGTACGACCTTCAATGGTACTTTGCAAAATGGGAGATGTAAACGCAAACGCGTTAAGCTCTAATACTATCACGGCTACTAATGTTTAACGGTACTACAAGAAATTAACTGCAAACTACTAATGGTACTTTCTCAAACATGGTTGAACAAATGGCACTTTCACAGATACAGTTCAATGGCGGTATCTTTAATGGTGACACTGGAAATCATTGCAGGTCAACTTTAACAATGGTACTTTCTCAAATATGGTTGAAGCGACAATCTTTAATGGCGGATCTTTACGGTGACACTGGTAAATCACTTTCGGCACAGAACTTTAAATGTTGATAATATTGTTACAAATGAAACAACAAACTGTAATTTCTCCATTATTTAATGGTGGCAAGTTTAATGGTGATGAAGCGAACATTACTAATGTTAATGTAGCGAGCGCTTTAACTGCTGATACTATTGATGCCACTACTTCAGTTGAGTCTGCATTATTTAATGGCGTACTACCTTTAATGGTGTGACATGGGAGATGCAAACATTACATTAATGATTAATGCGACTTCAACTCAATCAGCTCTCTTTAACTACTACCTTCAATGGTACTTTGCAGATATGGGAGATGTAAACATCAATATTGTTCAAGCGGTATACTATAATGGTGTCACGGCAATCAACATCACAAATGTCAATGGCTGACAGAAATCAGAAATAAATACTACAAATGGTACTTTCACAGATACTGTTCAGTCACTATTATTCAACGGTACTACTTATAATGGTGTCACGGCGAACATCACAAATGTAAACGCTACAGAAGTTAACTCTACAAATGGTACTTTCTCAAACATGGTTGAAGCGGCAATCTTTAATGGCGGCATCTTCAACGGTGACACTGGTATCATTGCAGGCACTTTAACTGCAGCAACCGTGAATGCTGATACCGTAAATATTGGCACAGAACTTTCTTCACCAAGTATCAATGGAACAACAACTGTTATTTCTCCATTATTTAATGGTGGCAAGTTTAATGGTGATGAAGCGAACATTACTAATGTTAATGTAACAAGCGCTTTAACTGCTGATACTATTGATGCAACTACTTCAATTGAGTCTGCACTATTTAATGGCGCAACCTTTAATGGTGTGACAGCAAACATTACTAATATCAATGCAACAGAAGTTAACTCTACTAATGGCACTTTCACAGATACTGTTCAGTCACTATTGTTCAACGGTACTACTTATAATGGTGTCACGGCGAACATGACAAGCGTAAACGCAACAGATCTAAATGCAACAGAAGTTAACTCTACTAATGGTACTTACACAAATACTGTTCAGTCGCTATTGTTTAACGGTACTACTTATAATGGTGTCACGGCGAACATGACAAGCGTAAACGCTACAGACCTAAATGCTACAGAAGTCAACTCTACAAATGGTACATTCACAGATACTGTTCAGTCACTATTGTTCAACGGTACTACTTATAATGGTGTCACAGCAAATATCACAAATGTAAACGCTACAGAAGTTAACTCTACTAATGGTACTTTCTCAAACATGGTTGAAGCGGCAATCTTTAATGGCGGCATCTTTAACGGTGACACTGGTATCATAGCTGGTACATTAACTGCAAATACTGTGAACGCTGATACCGTAAACATTGGTACAGAACTTTCTGCACCTAGTATCAATGGAACAACAACTGTTATTTCTCCATTGTTTAATGGTGGCAAGTTTAATGGTGATGAAGCAAACATTACTAATGTTAATGTAACGAGCGCTTTAACTGCTGATACTATTGATGCAACTACTTCAATTGAGTCTGCACTATTTAATGGCGCAACCTTTAATGGTGTGACTGCTAACATTACAAATGTAAACGCTACAGAAGTTAACTCTACTAATGGTACTTTCACAGATACTGTTCAGTCACTATTGTTCAACGGTACTACTTATAATGGTGAAACTGCAATCATTATGGTACTAACATCACAAATGTAAACGCTACAGAAATCGACTCTACTAATGGCACTTTCACAGACACTGTTCAATCACCTATTGTTTAACGGTACTAACTTTAATGGTGTCACAGCAAACATCACAAATGTAAATGTAACAGAAGTCAACTCTAACTAATGGTTCTCTTTCACAACATGGTTGAAGCGGCAATCTTTAATGGTGGCATCTTCAATGGTGAAACAGCAATTATCAACAAATTTAACTGCAGCTACAGTTAACGCTGAACTACAGTAAACATTGGTACAGAACTTTCAGTCACCACCAACTATTCAATGGAACAACAACTGTTATTTCTCCAATTATTTAATGGTGGCAAGTTTAATGGTGATGAAGCAGAACATTCAACTAATGTTAATGTAACGAGCGCTTTAATGCTGATACTATTGATGCTACTACTTCAATTGAGTCAGCACTATTTAACGGTACTACCTTCAATGGTGTGACTGCAAACATGGGTGACAAATGTTACTGCAACTTTAGAATTGAACTCTACTAATGGCTACTTACACAAATACTGTTCAGTCACTATTGTTTAACGGAACTACTTTCAATGGTGTGACAGCAAATATGGGTGATGTAAATGTTACTAATGCTTTAAACGCTGATACTATTACGGCTACTACTTCAACACAATCAGCTCTCTTTAACGGTACTACCTTCAATGGTGTGACTGCAAACTTTACAGAAGTAAATGCGACTAATGGTACTTATACAAATACTTTACAAGCAAATCTCTTTAATGGAGCAAATGCAGAATTTGATGACTTAGTTGTTACAAACAGCATTAATGGATCTTGGTTTAATATTAAATGGAAACACAATAAATTGAGCTTTAACACAAGGAACTTACTATTTGCAGAAACAGCAAATGGGGCTTAATGCTTTTTAAAAGGAAGTGACAATTACGTTCTAACAGTTAACGGCAATACAATTTCATGGCAAGCAGCTGAAGGACTAGATAACCTTGGAAACCATACTGCAACAGAAGACTTAAACTTAGATGGAAATTCAATTGTAAACGGATTAAATGCAAGCTACACAAATCAAGTAACAGCAAGCTATCTTCAATGGTCAAACTGGCATAATTAACGGTACATTATCAGGCACTACAGTAAATGCTGATAACTTAAACGTAGGTGTATCTTTATCAGCACCAAGCATTAATGGAACAGTAACTGTAATCTCTCAATTATTCAATGGCGGGAAATTTAATGGTGACGAAGCAAACATTACAACTGTTAATGCAACAGAAGTCAACTCTACTAATGGTACTTTCTCAAACATGGTTGAAGCAGCAATCTTTAATGGCGGCATCTTTAACGGTGACACTGGTATCATTGCAGGTACTTTAACTGCAGCTACAGTGAACGCTGATACATTAAACATTGGCACAGAACTTTCTTCACCTAGTATCAATGGAACAACAACTGTTATTTCTCCATTGTTTAATGGTGGCAAGTTTAATGGTGATGAAGCAAATATTACAAATGTTAATGTAACGAGCGCTTTAACTGCTGATACTATTGACTGCAACTACATCAATTGAATCTGCATTATTTAACGGTACTACCTTTAATGGTACAGTCGCAAACATGGGTGCTGTAAATGTTACTAACGCTTTAACGCGGATACTAATCACTGCTACAAATCTATTGAATCTGCATTGTTTAACGGCACTACCTTAAATGGTGTCACTGCTAACATCACAAATGTAAACGCTACAGAAATTAACTCTACTAATGGTACTTTCACAGATACTGTTCAGTCACTATTGTTCAATGGTACTACTTATAATGGTGTCACTGCTAACATCACAAATGTAAACGCTGAAGAAATCAACTCAGCCAATGGTACTTTCTCAAACATGGTTGAAGCAGCAATCTTTAATGGCGGCATCTTTAACGGTGACACTGGTATAATCGCAGGCACTTTAACTGCAGCAACTGTGAATGCTGATAACTTAAATGTTGGAGTATCTTTATCTGCACCAACCATTAATGGAACAACAACTGTTATTTCTCAATTATTCAATGGTGGTAAGTTTAATGGTGATGAAGCAAATATTACAAATGTTAATGTTACTAGCGCTTTAACTGCTGATACGATTGATGCTACTACTTCTATTGAGTCTGCTCTCTTTAACGGTACTACCTTCAATGGTATGACAGCGAACATCACAAACATTAATGCAACTGAAATCAACTCTGCTAATGGTACTTTCACAGATACTGTTCAATCACTATTGTTCAACGGTACTACTTATAATGGTGTTACTGCTAACATCACTAATATCAATGCAGCAGAAATCAATTCTGCTAATGGTACTTTCTCAAATACTGTTCAATCACTATTGTTCAACGGTACTACTTATAACGGTGTCACTGCAAATATCACAAATGTAAACGCTGAAGAAATCAACTCAGCCAATGGTACTTTCTCAAGCATGGTTAAAGCTGAGATCTTCAATGGCGGTATATTTAACGGTGACAGTGCTATCATCGCAGGCACTTTAACTGCAAATACTGTGAACGCTGATACAGTAAACATTGGCACAGAACTTTCTGCACCTACTATTAATGGAACAACAACTGTTATTTCTCAATTGTTTAATGGTGGTAAGTTTAATGGCGATGAAGCGAACATTACTAACATCAATGTAACTAGCGCTTTAACTGCTGATACGATTGATGCAACAACTTCAATTGAATCTGCACTATTTAATGGCGCAACATTTAATGGTGTGACTGCAAACATCACTAATATTAATGCAACTGAAATCAACTCTGCTAATGGTACTTTCACAGATACTGTTCAATCACTATTATTCAACGGTACTACTTATAATGGTGTCACTGCTAACATCACAAATATAAACGCTGAAGAAATCAACTCTGCTAATGGTACTTTCACAGATACTGTTCAATCACTATTGTTCAATGGTACTACTTATAATGGTGTCACTGCAAATATCACAAATGTAAACGCTGAAGAAATCAACTCAGCCAATGGTACTTTCTCAAGCATGGTTAAAGCTGAGATCTTCAATGGTGGCATCTTTAACGGTGATACTGCTATCATCGCAGGCACTTTAACTGCAAATACTGTGAACGCTGATACAGTAAACATTGGCACAGAACTTTCTGCACCTACTATTAATGGAACAACAACTGTTATTTCTCAACTGTTTAATGGTGGCAAGTTTAATGGTGATGAAGCAAATATATCAGGCACCGTCACAGCAAATACATTCAATGGAGTAAACATAAACGCTACAAGCATCAATGGATCAAGCATTACTGGAATGATTATTGACTCATCATTAAATGGAACTATTAGTACAACAGACAGCTCAACATTAATCATCAATGGAGCACTAAATATTCCAGATGGTGCAGTCACAGGTTGGATTTTAACTTCAGACTCATCAGGTAACGCAACATGGCAGCAACATCCAGAAGCTGATAACCTAGGTAATCATAAAGCTGAATTAAACTTAGACATGAATGGTTTCTCTTTAGTAAATGCTGATGTCATTAATGGCGCAAGCTTAAATATCACAAACACTATAGAAGCAGACACAATCAACGGTACAAGCACTATCATTTCACTATTATTTAATGGCGGTAAGTTTAACGGTGATGAAGCTAATATTACGAACATTACTGCAACAGAAATCAACT
This sequence comes from bacterium, assembly GCA_038146805.1. Taxonomy (GTDB): domain Bacteria; phylum Cyanobacteriota; class Vampirovibrionia; order LMEP-6097; family LMEP-6097; genus CAIYXB01. Next base: position 120,694 of record JAYQSH010000011.1, read on the forward strand.
CAGCTAATGGTACTTTCTCAAGCATTGTTGAAGCTGAGATCTTTAACGGTGAAACTGCAATTATAAAGGGTACTTTAACTGCAGCTACTGTGAACGCTGATACAGTAAATATTAGTACAGAACTTTCTGCGCCTTCTATCAATGGAACAACATCTGTTATTTCTCAATTGTTTAATGGTGGTAAATTTAATGGTGATGAAGCAAATATTACAAATGTTAATGTTACTAGCGCTTTAACTGCTGATACTGTCACTGCTACGACATCTATTGAATCTGCATTGTTTAACGGCACTACAATAAATGGTGTCACTGCTAACATCACAAGCGTAAACGCTACAGATCTTAATGCACAAGAAGTCAACTCTGCTAATGGTACTTTCACAGATACTCTTCAATCACTATTGTTCAATGGTACTACAATAAATGGTGTCACTGCAAATATCACAAATGTAAACGCTGAAGAAATCAACTCAGCCAATGGTACTTTCTCAAGCATGGTTAAAGCTGAGATCTTCAATGGCGGTATCTTTAACGGTGACACTGCTATCATCGCAGGCACTTTAACTGCAAATACTGTGAACGCTGATACCGTAAACATTAGCACAGAACTTTCTGCACCTTCTATCAATGGAACAACAACTGTTATTTCTCAATTGTTTAATGGTGGCAAGTTCAATGGTGATGAAGCAAACATTACAAATGTGAATGTAACAAGCGCTTTAACTGCTGATACTATCACTGCTACGACATCTATTGAATCTGCTTTATTTAACGGTACTACCTTCAATGGTACAGTCGCAAACATGGGTGCTGTAAATGTTACTAACGCTTTAAGCGCGGATACTATCACTGCTACGACATCTGTTGAATCTGCTTTATTTAACGGTACTACCTTCAATGGTACAGTCGCAAACATGGGTGCTGTAAATGTTACTAACGCTTTAAGCGCAGATACTATCACTGCTACTACATCTGTTGAATCTGCATTATTTAACGGTACTACATTCAACGGTACAGTCGCAAACATGGGTGCTGTAAATGTTACTAACGCTTTAAGCGCTGATACTATCACTGCTACTACATCTATTGAATCTGCATTATTCAACGGCACTACAATAAATGGTGTCACTGCTAACATCACAAGCGTAAACGCTGAAGAAATCAACTCTGCTAATGGTACTTTCTCAAATACTGTTCAATCACTATTGTTCAATGGTACTACAATAAATGGTGTCACTGCAAACTTCTTAGAAATCAACTCTGCTAATGGTAGTTTCTCAAACATGATTGAAGCTGAGATCTTCAATGGCGGTATCTTTAACGGCGACACTGCTATCATTGCAGGTACTTTAACTGCAAATACTGTAAACACTGAAACATTAAATATCAGTGGTGCACTTTCAGCACCTACAATTAATGGAACAACAACTGTTATTTCTCAATTATTTAACGGCGGTAAATTTAATGGTGATGAAGCTAACATCACAAACGTTAATGTAACTAGCGCTTTAACTGCTGATACTGTCACTGCTACGACATCTGTAGAATCTGCATTATTTAACGGTACTACCTTCAATGGTACAGTCGCAAATATGGGTGCTGTAAATGTTACTAACGCTTTAAGCGCGGATACTATCACTGCTACTACATCTATAGAATCGGCATTGTTTAACGGCACTACAATAAATGGTGTCACTGCTAACATCACAAGCGTAAACGCTCAAGAAATCAACTCTGCTAATGGTACTTTCACAAATACTGTTCAATCACTATTGTTCAATGGTACTACTTATAACGGTGTCACTGCTAACATCACAAATGTAAACGCTGAAGAAATCAACTCAGCCAATGGTACTTTCTCAAGCATGGTTAAAGCTGAGATCTTCAATGGCGGTATCTTTAACGGTGACAGTGCTATCATCGCAGGCACTTTAACTGCAAATACTGTGAACGCTGATAACTTAAATGTTGGAGTATCTTTATCTGCACCAACCATTAATGGAACAACAACTGTTATTTCTCAATTATTCAATGGTGGTAAGTTTAATGGTGATGAAGCAAATATTACAAATGTTAATGTAACTAGCGCTTTAACTGCTGATACGATTGATGCTACTACTTCTATTGAGTCTGCTCTCTTTAACGGTACTACCTTCAATGGTGTGACAGCGAACATCACAAACATTAATGCAACTGAAATCAACTCTGCTAATGGTACTTTCACAGATACTGTTCAATCACTATTGTTCAACGGTACTACTTATAATGGTGTTACTGCTAACATCACTAATATCAATGCAGCAGAAGTCAATTCTGCCAACGGTACTTTCACAGATACTGTTCAATCACTATTGTTCAACGGTACTACTTATAATGGTGTCACTGCTAACATGACAAGCGTAAACGCTACAGATCTTAATGCTACAGAAGTCAACTCTGCTAATGGTACTTTCACAGATACCGTTCAGTCACTATTGTTCAACGGTACTACTTATAATGGTGTCACTGCAAATATTACAAATGTAAACGCTGAAGAAATCAACTCAGCTAATGGTACTTTCTTAAGCATGGTTAAAGCTGCGGTCTTCAATGGCGGTATCTTTAACGGTGACACTGCTATCATAGCAGGCACTTTAACTGCAGCTACTGTGAACGCTGATACCGTTAACATTGGCACAGAACTTTCTGCACCTACTATTAATGGAACAACAACTGTTATTTCTCAATTGTTTAATGGTGGCAAGTTTAATGGTGATGAAGCAAACATTACTAACATCAATGTAACTAGTGCTTTAACTGCTGATACTATTGATGCAACAACTTCAATTGAATCTGCACTATTTAATGGCGCAACATTCAATGGTGTGACAGCAAACATCACTAACATCAATACAACAGAAGTCAATTCTGCCAACGGTACTTTCACAGATACTGTTCAATCACTATTGTTCAACGGTACTACTTATAATGGTGTTACTGCTAACATGACAAGTGTAAATGCTACAGATCTTAACGCTATAGAAGTTAACTCTACTAATGGTACTTTCACCGATACTGTTCAATCACTATTATTCAACGGTACTACTTATAATGGTGTCACTGCAAATATCACAAATGTAAACGCTGAAGAAATCAACTCAGCTAATGGTACTTTCTCAAGCATGGTTGAAGCGGCTATCTTCAATGGCGGTATCTTTAACGGTGATACTGGTATCATAGCTGGTACCTTAACTGCAGCTACTGTGAACGCTGATACAGTAAACATTAGTACAGAACTTTCTGCACCAACCATCAATGGAACAGTATCTGTTATTTCTCAACTGTTTAATGGTGGCAAATTTAATGGTGATGAAGTCAATCTTACAACTTCATTTAACCTAAATGATTCAATCACTATGAGCTCTACTGGTGAAATGGTAATAAATGAAGCTGCAAACGATGCTGACTTTAGAGTTGAGGGACAAAATGCAACAGACTTAATCAGAACAGATGCTGAAAATGACAGAGTTGGTATCAACACTGCAACTCCTAACTCGACATTTAACTTACATGGTTCAATTGCATTACCATTAACTACCAAGACTGGAAATTATACACTCACTGAAGCAGACTACACAGTAATCGTTGATGCTGCATCAGGACCAATAACCCTGACCTTACCATCAAGCGCAGGCTTAGCAGGTCGAGTTTATGTAATCAAGAAAGTAGATTCCACTGCAAACGGTATTACTATTGATGGAGCTGGATCAGAACAAATCGATGGAGATCTAACAACACAATTGAATCTTCAATATGAATCAATAACAATTCAGTGCGATGGCTCTCAATGGTTCTTACTATAAAAAAAAGTGATAGAGACCCCCGCTAAAGAATCACTATCACAACCCTAACTATAATTATATATAAAGAATGAGGGTTAGGCTATAAAATAAAAATAAGTATCAAAACTTATCTTAATAACTGTCAATCATTGCACCAGCAACAACTAAAACTTGTCCACTCATGTAACTTGATAAATCACTTGCTAAAAATAAAGCAACATTCGCTATATCAATAGGTTGTCCCATTCCTTGTTCGCGATTTAAACCAGTTTGTGAATATAACATTTCAATCATTTGTCTTTGTTGATCAGGGATACCTAACTTTCCATCATCACTAGGAGCAGCAGTTAAACGAGTTTGAATAAAACCCGGTGCAATAGAATTTGCTCTAATATTAAAACGTGCCCATTCTTTTGCAACTGTTCTTGTGATTCCATTGATTCCTGCTTTTGCAGCAGCATAATTTATTTGTCCAGCGTTACCTTTAACGCCCGAAGTTGAACTCACATTTATTATTGATCTAGCTCTAGGAGCAGTACCTTCGTTTTTTGCAGGCTCACGCATTGCAGGCTCAGAAGCCTGGATCATATTAAACGTACCTTTCAAATTAATATCAACAACAAAATCCCAATCTTCTTGAGTCATTTTATGTATAACTTTATCTCGAGTAATTCCAGCAATATTGGCAAGTACATCGATCTGCCCGCCACCTAAATCCATGGCGCCCTTTATAATTTTATTACAATCCTCTGCTTTACAAATATTTCCAGCTACAACTACTGATTCAACACCTAATTTATCAACTAGTGCTTTGGTTTCATTAGCAGGATCCGAATCTATATCAGCAATCAATATATTTGCACCATGTTCTGCATACAATAAAGCCGTAGCTTGTCCAATTCCTCTGCCTGCACCGGTAACGACAGCTGTTTTTCCTTGTAAAAGTTTCGTCATAATTTTTAATACTACTCTAATTTCAGTAAAAAGCAAATATCACAAACTAGATATATAATTGTTATAAGGTTTTAAAATTTTAATGTTGAAAAGAAAAATTGTAATTGTAGGTGGAGGATTAGGTGGATTATCAGCAGCACTTGAAGCAGCGCAAAAAGGAAATGATGTTGATATTGTTTCAATAGTCCCGGTAAAAAGATCGCATTCTGTTTGCGCTCAAGGTGGAATAAATTCTGCTAAAAATTTAAAAGGTGAAGGTGATTCTCCTGATAAACATGCTTACGATACTATTTATGGTGGTGATTTTTTGGCAAACCAAGGACCTATTGTGCGAATGTGCAATAGAGCTCCTGCCATTATTGATATGTACGCAAGATTTGGTGTCATGTTCAATAGAACCCCTGAAGGTAATTTAGATTTTAGAAGATTTGGTGGAACTCTTTATCATAGGACTGCATACGCTGGTGCTTCAACTGGTCAACAGTTACTTTATGCACTAGATGAGCAAGTAAGAAGGTTTGAGACAGAAGGCAAAGTCAATAAATACGAAGGTTGGGAAATGCTCTCAAATATTATTGATGACAATGGTACTTGCCGAGGAATTATTGCTCAAAATCTTGACACCATGGAGATGCGTGTCTTTAAAGCTGATGCTGTAATTTTAGCCACCGGTGGTCCAGGATTGGTTTTTGGTAGATCGACGAATAGTGCAATTAACAATGGCTTGACAACTGCTGTTAGTTATAGACAAGGTGTGCACTACGCAAATGGTGAATTTATTCAAGTACACCCGACTGCAATTCCGGGAACCGACAAAGATAGACTAATGTCAGAATCTGCTCGTGGTGAAGGTGGTAGAGTTTGGACTTACAAAAATGGAGAGCCTTGGTATTTCTTAGAAGAAAAATATCCTAAGTACGGTAACTTGGTACCAAGAGATATTGCGACTAGAGAAATTTTTGATGTTGTTGTAAATCAAGGTCTAGGAGTAAATGGTAAAAGAGCTGTTCATCTTGACCTGACTCATAAAGATAGAGCTGAACTCGATAAAAAGCTTGGAGCTATTTTAGAAATTTATGAAAAATTCAAAGGTACCGACCCAAGGGAAACACCTATGGAAGTTTTTCCTTCAGTACATTACAGCATGGGCGGACTTTGGGTTAACAATGATACACAGATGACTAATATACCGGGACTTTTTGCGGCTGGTGAATGTGAGTATCAATACCATGGTGCAAATCGACTGGGTGCAAACTCTTTACTTAGTTGTACTTTTGGTGGTTTTGAGGCAGGTAATTTTGCTACCGAATATGCAAAAGCTCTTGATAAAGGTTATGCAGATATCGCGGAAGATGTATATAAAAAAGAATTGAGAACTCAAGAAGACCTACAAAACACTCTTACTAAGCGTGATGGTGACCAAAATGCAAGAACCTTACATAGAGAATTAGGTGATATGATGACTGCAAATGTGACGGTCGTTAGAGACAACAAAAAACTCACTGAAACACTTGAAAAAATCTCTGAATTACAGGATAGATTCACCCGTATAAAAATACCTGATTCATCAAAATGGGCAAATCAAAGTTTATATTACACAAGAGAGTTAATGTACATGCTAGATTTGGGTAAAATAATTACAAAATCAGCTTTAAACAGAAACGAATCAAGAGGAGCTCACTACAAACCTGAGTTTCCTGAAAGAAATGATGACGAATGGTTAAAAACAACTTTGGCAACATACAAAGATGGTGAGCCAGAATTGAGTTACGAAGAGGTCGACACAAGCCATTACAAACCAGTGCTAAGGAACTACAGTAAATAGTTTTATGCCTTCAAGACTAGACGATAAAGAAAAAATTCCTTTTAATGTGTACACAGCGATAGACATTCTTGATAAAGAGTGTGTGCGCTTAAAACAAGGAGATTTTGAAGTTAGCACAACTTACAACAAAGACCCTGTTTTTGTTGCAAAACGTTGGGATAAGCTCGGAGCCAAGATGCTTCATGTTGTTGATCTCGATGGTGCGCGTTCTGGTCTGCGTAGTAATTTCACCTTGATCGAAAGTATTATTAATTCAACTGATTTGAAAATTCAAGTGGGTGGTGGTATTCGCAAAATGGATTCTATCGACAGATACCTTAAAGCCGGTGCCTCACGAGTTATTATAGGAAGTTCAGCAGTCAAAGATCCAGACTTTGTAAAAGAAGCACTAGATGAATATGGTGGAGATAAAATCATTATTGCACTCGACTGTAGAAAAGGTTTTGTTGCAATTGATGGTTGGAAAACAAGTAGTGATTTAAAAGCAATAAATATTGTGAGTAAATATAAAGCTTATGGATTAGAAACGGTTATTTTCACAGATATTGATAGAGATGGTATGTTAGGCGGTCCAAACCTCGAAGAATTAGAAAGTTTCTTGAGTCTGACAGATATCAAAATTATCGCAAGTGGTGGCATTGGTAATTTAGAAGATGTTAAATCAGTAAAAGCTTTAAGAAAAAAACATGAGAACATTGATGGTGTGATTATTGGCAAAGCTCTATACGCTAACATGATTAATCCACAGAATTTATACAGCGACGAAATTTATTTTTAAATGCAAATTATTGAAGCAAAGCTCCCCGACATAAATCTTCAAACACCTTCAGCTCTTGCACTTGGAATGTTTGACGGCGTTCACTTAGGGCACCAAAAAGTTATAGCGCATGCAAAAGTTTTTGCTGAGACAAACTCATTGCAAACTGGAGTCATCACTCTAAAAAAACACCCTAAAGAATTAACACATCGCAACCTAAAAGAAAAAGACGCACCTTTATTACTAACTAATCTTGAAACAAGATTTAAAATCTTTCAGGACTTTGGTATAGATTTTGTTTTAGTGATTGATTTTGATGAAGAGTTTATGAATACCAGTGCACTGGATTATTTAAACCTCTATCTAAAAGACAAATTAAATAGCAAATTTATTAGTGTCGGTTATGATCATCACTTTGGCAAAAATCGTTCAGGCAATATTCACTTACTTGAAACATGGAGCCAAGAAAATGATATTAAATTAAAAGTACAAGAACCTTATCAAATTATAGATACTGTTGTTAGTAGTTCTCTTATTAGACAGCTTATTAGCAAAGGTAAAATCAAAGAAGCTAATCAATATTTGGGCTATGATTTTCGCTATATTGCTCAAGTCATTCACGGTAAAAAACAAGGTCAACAGTTAGGCTTTCCCACAGCAAACTTAGAGATTGATAGACAAGTACAATTACCCGCTTTTGGGGTTTACAAAGGTTACTGTCAAATTGAAAATAATCCAGAGATATATAAAGTTGCAATTAATTATGGAGTTAGACCCTCAATAGATAATGACGATAGCAAATCACTCGAACTACACTTGATCAATTTTAGTGGAGATCTTTATGGTAAAAAAATTGACTTAAGATTCACTGAAAAAATTAGAGATGAACAAAAGTTTTCCAATCTTGAAGATTTAAAAAAACAAATAAAAGAAGATATAGCATTATGCATGAATTAAAACAACAAATACTTAATCTCTGTGAGCCAATTGTCAATTGGTTTGCTTCGCTTGGTGAACTTGGCTTATTTTTCTTGGCTTTTATTGAATCTTCGTTTTTTCCAATCCCACCAGATCTTTTATATATAACCTTAATTTTAAAGGGAGCTACCAACCCTTACGCACTAGCACTGATTGCGAGTGTGGGCAGTACATTAGGCGCTATTTTTGGCTACGCATTGGGGTATTGGGGTGGCAGACCTTTAATTCAAAAAATATTAGGCGCAAAAATTGAAGCTTCTCTCACAAAAGCAGAAAACTTTTTTAAAGAATACGGGTCACTGGCAATGTTTATTGCAGCCTTTACGCCAATACCTTTTAAAGTATTTACTGTCACTGGCGGTCTTTGCAAAATGAATTTATTTACTTTTACTCTATATAGTTTATTTGGTAGAGCAGGTAGATTTTTCTTGTTTACTTTTTTATTTGTTCAATACGGAAACATCATTACAGAAAACTTTGTCAAAATTACACTTTATAGTGGCATTGTAGTAATTTTTGCTTTTTTTATTTGGAAATTCAACAAAAAAAAATTAAAGGCTAAGCAAGTCAGCTAAAATTAAATCTTCCAAGCACTGTCCTGCTGGTAATTCATTAACACGATTGATTTCTTGTAAACAGGTAGGAGAAGTGATATTGATTTCAGTAAGATAGTCTCCAATAATATCAACACCAGCAAAATATATTTTGTTTGCAACTAAAAAATCTTTTATGGTAGCAACAATTTCCAAATCTCTTTTTGAGGGGCTGTATTGCTTTGAACTACCACCAGCCGCAAGATTAGCTCTATTATCAGCATCACTTGGCACTCGCAATAAAGCACCAATACAATCACCATTTAAAATTATCAAACGCTTATCACCTTGTGCAATTTCAGGTATAAATTTTTGTAACATTACTGGCTTATCTTTGAGACTTGTTTCAACAATAGAATTAACATTTTTATCGCCATCTTTAAGCACAAAAACACCCGCTCCACCCATGGCATCTAAAGGCTTCAAAACAACTTTTTTATGTTTGCTCACAAATTCCTTAACCTCTAAAACACTTTCACTGACGATCGTTTCAGGAATCACAGAAGGGAAATTTAGTATTGAAAGTTTTTCATTGTTAATCAAAAGACTAGCTGGGTTATTTACCACAAGTGCTTTTTTACATAAATTCAAAAGTTGTGTCTCATAGATATAAGTACTATCTACGGGAGGATCCTTTCTCATAAAAACAATTTTGAAATCATCTAATTCAATTTCAGTACATGGATATTTTTGTGGATTTGGGTTTTCATCAAGGGGAATTACTGGAAATTTGATCAAAGAAGCATTATTGTTCTCTTGAAATCAAAAAATTCTTTATCAAGCTCTATAAACTGAGCTTTTACACAAGCATCTTTGCAAGTAAGACTAGAAGATGATGCGTAAAAAACTTGAAGGTTCTTTCTATGACATGCTTTCATCAAAGCCCAAGTTGAATCATGATCTTTTTTAAATGTAGTAATTTCATCTGCCAAAAAAGCTATCTTCATTTTTATCAATCCTTTTAATTAAATAAATCCAAATATTGTTCGTATCCTTCTTCCTTGAGTTCTTTTACTGGGATAAATCTTAGTGAGGCAGAGTTAATACAATAACGTAATCCACCTTTTTCAGATGGACCATCATTAAAAACGTGCCCCAAGTGAGAAGCACCAGCTTTTGATTTAACTTCAACTCTATGCATACCATAGCTATCATCTGCATGCTCAGTAACATGATTGTTCTCAATAGGCTTGGTAAAAGAAGGCCAACCAGTACCCGAATCAAATTTATCTGTAGAACTAAACAATGGCTCTCCAGTAACAATATCTACATAGATACCGGGTTCTTTATTGTTCCAATATTTATTATTAAAAGCTGGTTCTGTTCCACAATTCTGAGTAACATGAAACTGCAGATCATCTAGTTTTTTTAACAGTAGTTTTTTTTCAGGCTTAGCATATGGACTATTAAGTTCTTCTATACTTAATTCTTCAAGTTCATCTTCAAAATCAAAAAAATCTTTTTTAAATTTACTTTTCATCTGATCAACAAAGGTCTGTCTTCCAGATCCAATGCGGTATGCAGAATAGTGTATAGGATTTTTTTTGGCATAATCTTGATGATATTCTTCAGCAGCAAAAAACTTTGTTGCTGGTAAAACCTCAAGCATGATTTCTTTATCCAATATTTTTTTCTGCTCCAGTTGTTCAATAGCAGTTAAAGCCATTATTTTTTGCTGGTCAGTATGATAAAAGATAGCAGGTTTATATTGAGAGCCTCTATCTGCAAATTGCCCTTGACTATCTGTAACATCAACCTCTCTAAAAAATATCTCCAATAAATCAGCATAAGAAGTTTTTGAACTATCAAAAGTTATTTCAATAGCTTCATAATGTCCAGTAGTCCCCATGCTGACACGTTCATAATTAGCATCTTTTTCTGATCCACCAATATAACCAGAGACAACAGAAGTCACGCCCTGCGCTTTTTTAAAAGTAGTTTCGACACACCAAAAACAACCACCCGCAAAAGTAGCTTTTTGCATAAATTTCGATTTATCATTCATGACTTTTTGTCTCCCTTGCTTTTTCAAACTCCAAAAAAGAGCTATAGCTATTATAAGGCATATAAATAGAACTTTATTTATCATTACAGTCGTGCTTTTACAACAGCCAAAACTGAATCAGGCTCTGCTCTTTTTTTGTAGTCAAGTTCAGCAAAAACATATTTGATAACCCGGTTTTGATCTATTAATATAGCTGCCGGTACAGGTAACTCATTGTTATTGTTGTCATTACGATCTTTCAAATCAATTCCCATGTTTTCATAAATTGGAACTAATTTTGCATCTAACTCATAAACCAGATTAAATCTTTTTGCAAGTTTGTTTTTTTTATCAATTAATAACGGAAAAGGAAAGACGTGATAATTTTGAAAAGCCTGCGCTAAGGATTTCTTTTCTGGACTAATTGCAAAAATTTGTACATTTGCTTGCAAAAATTCTTGATAATAATCTTTGTATTCTTTTAGTTCAAGATTACAATATGGATCCCAACTACCACGATAGAATAAAAGCAATACAGCATTATCATTTAAAGTATCATATAGATTTACTTCGCTACCAAGTGAATCTTTTAATTTGAAATTTCTTACACTATCACCAATCTTCGGGAAATTATTTTGTAAACCTTGGTTCTTTAAACGGTATAGAGACTCAATCATGACCTTTTTTTGTTCTTGACTTAATTTTGATTTAGCAACAGCCGCAAAACTATTTAGTTTTTCTTGTAGGGAAATTTTATTTTCTTTGATTTCTTGTTGATGTGCTTGTTGCTTTTTAGCTTTTGTATTTTTTGCTTGCTTTTGAATTTGCGCACAAGACAAAAGCAAAAAACATAAAACTAGATTTAGAATGAATTTCATTTGCATACTATAAACTTAACAAATGCCTAAGAATTATTCAACATTTGCTATTTTTAGCTCATAAACATAAATCTTATATAGTTGTTTCTGTTTTGAATGCAGAAACGCAGCAACTTTTGTAAAAAGTAAGTTTGCTTCTAGTTCATTTTGAAATAAGTATTTTTCAAATGATTTTCTTTGGTCTTTTGCAACTACAACTATTGAACCAGTTTTTAAATTTTGTTGCTTATGAGGATTTAAAACTTGAGTATTTAAATTCTTATAAAAACTCTTTAAACCCGCTAACAAAAATACATCTTGATAGCAATAAATCAGCAAATTTTTGTCTTGAATATTAATATTATGATCAGCAAAATCTCTGTAAATGTTTTTATAAATAGCCTGATAAGGCTTACTTAAAAACTTGGCTTAAAATTATCGGGGAAATAGTAACTTGCAATTCGCATCGAATAAAAAAGCACTATTAAAATAGACATTAAAGAAATAAAGAGTTTATGTCTAAAAGTAGTCTTTTTTATTTCAATAAAAGCAAATATAGACAATGGCAAAAATATATTTAAAGGTGCAAGCCATCTTTGACTAAAGTTGCCAGCTTGCAAAGCGATAATCAAAAGCAGTGGGAAAGCAATTGCAAATATAAAAAGGGTAATTTTAAAAAAATCAAAATCAGTTTTTTGTTTTTTGAAATTGAAATCAAAGAAAAGCAATGAACATAGAAAATAAACAATGAAATTCCAATAGGTGTTTAACAAAACCGCAAAGATTGAGAAACCTTGCTGAGAACCTGCATCTCCACGTTTAAGGGCATACAAGAATGGAGCCAAGTCATTATTAAAAAGCCATGCAATATGCGGAGATAAACAAAGAAACATAATTAACAATGCATAAAAAGATTTAAACGAAAACAAAAGCTTACGATGTGTTGTATTAAAAAAGAAGCAACAAGCAAAGCCAAAACAAAAAATATAAAATTATATTTTGACAAAAAGCCGCATGCGAAGCACAAGCCCAATAGTAAATAATTAAACAAAGAGTTTTTACCAAAAGCTATTTTCAAATAAATATATAAACTCAAAGCACAAAACATCATCATAACTGCGCTATGAATGGTGTATCTATAAAAATCATATGAATATATAAAAAACAAAAAGTAACTCAAGAAACAAAAAAAAGATTTTTTTCTTTCTTGAAAAACAAGTATTGAAATTTTAAAAAGCAAAACAAAAAAAATAAAAACAATAAGATGGTAAACAATCACCATCACAGGAACATTAAAACCAAAAACTAAAGAAAAGGTTTTTAATATCCAGCTATAAAGTGGTGGCTGATCAAGGTAGCCCCAAGAAAAACTTTGTATATCTATAAAATGTTGAGCTTCATCAAGGGTCATACCGTAAACAGAAGCAAACAAACGAATAGCAACAAAAATTAAACTATATATCAGTAGAGATTTATAGACCTGCTTATTAGATAAATTCTCAAGTTTCATCTACAATAATTATATGGCTAATAAACAAAGTTTATTGATTTTAATTTTCCGCTTAGGTTTTGGTGTTAATTTTTTCTTGCATGGCTTATTAAAGCTAAATTCAGACCAAGAAGCATTTAAAAATTTTGTTCTCACAAAATTTTCAGACACTATTCTACCCTCAGCTATTCTAGAGCCGTTTGCAATATGCTTACCATATATTGAACTTATACTCGGAGCACTTCTTATTCTTGGTTTATTTTATTTTTGGGCGATTTTTCTTTCAATGTTTACCATGATTTGCCTAATGTCAGGCATGATAATCATGAAAGACTGGCAAACCGTTGGAATACAGCTTATATATTTGATTTATTTGTTTTTATTAGGAGCAAATATAAGCGGCGATGTTTTGAACATCGACCAATTATTTAAGCGAAACGACTAATTTTCAATAAAAAAGAATAAAATTACTCTTCACCATCATGATCATCATCACCATGACCACCATCACACTTGATAATTAGCTTTGAATCAATACTAGATGCTTTTGCAGGTGTTGCCGCAAAGAAAGATACAGCTAGTAACATAATGTAGAACATATTTAATAATTTCATAGATTTTCCTTTTTTAAATAAGACTAGTTAATAAATCAAATAAAAAATAATCTCAATACTAATAGTCTAAACATATCCTACCCTTTGGCGCTGTATAATAACTTCATATCCTGTAAAAGTTGCACTTTTATTGGCTAAAATTCAGAAAATGAGCAAATGTTTATAAGTTTATTCGCACTAATAATTACCCTTATATCTTCAGTATTTTTTGGTGCTTTTGATGGCTTTAGAAAATTTTTGATCCAAAGAATAAATCGCTGGACTTTACTTTTTTATCTTTCTGCTTTTTTTTGCGTTTACAGCTTAGCTTGGATTCTTTTTAACAATTCATGGCACATTAGTTCTCAATATTTTGTCTTTTCTTTAATTACCGTAATATTGAATTTTCTAGCTAACTATTTTTATATAAAAGCCTTAGAACATGCAGATATTTCTAATGCAGTGCCATTCTTAGCATTTACCAGTCTATTTACAGCTATAACAAGCTCTATTATTCTTGCAGAAAAACTAAATATAGTACAAATCTTTGGCATAGTTTTAATTGTTATTGCTTCATTCTTTATCAACTACCAAGCAAAACAAAATCTAAAAACACTTATAAGCAATAACAAAGGTGGCTTACTGATGGTTTTAGTATCTTTGCTATGGGCTATCTCAGCTCCTTTTGATAAGCTTGCAATCGCAGAGGCAAATGTCATGAGTCATTTATTTATACAGTCTAGCTTTATAAGTCTTTTAAATTTAATTGTTTGTATAAAAAAATCACCACAACATATTATTCGTGACTTAAAAATCTGCCCAAGCGTTTTAATAACTAGTACTGTAATATCAGCAATTGCAATTGGTTTACAGTTTTATGCTTATACCATTATGAATGTAGCCATTTTTGAATCATTAAAAAGAGCGCTATCAATAATTTCAGCTTTTTTCATTAGTAATATATTTTTCAAAGAAAAAATCTCACTAATAAAAATTATTGCAACTATTGTTATAATTGCAGGAGTTTTATTAATCTTACTCGACTAAGCTTATGAAGATTGATTTTGAAGTTAGAGATTATGAATGCGATACACAGGGTATTGTTAACAATGCTAATTATTTGAATTACTTGGAACATGCTCGTCATAAATATTTACTTGAAAAAAATATCAATTTTATAGAACTTGCAAAAAAAGATCAAAACTTAGTTATCAAAGAAGCAAAATACAATTATCACCAAGCTCTAAAGCCTGATGACAAATTTTATGTTTTAACAGAAGCTAAATTATTAAACAAAGTAAAGATTCAATTCAAACAAAGTATCTACCGACAAGATGAATTAATTTTGACCGCTGAGCTTATTGCTGTGTGCGTGAGCTATGAAAACAAAAAAATTCACAAAATCAATGAAGTTGTATCTTATGATTTTCAGTAGTTAGACATGTTTTATTTTCTGAATTAATCAAACTACAATTACCCTGATAATTAGCTAGTAAAAAGTAATTGTTTTGCTGAAAAGAAATCATAGTTTGCAGACAAATATAAGCACCATCAGATTTTCTAAATAAAAAATTCGTTTTAATAGAAGAATTATCATCTAATTCTTTGAGTCCATGAAGTTTATTCAAAAAGAATCTTTTTTCTTTTTGGTGAGTAAAGGTAAACAAAGGCAAACTCTTAAGTTCACCAATACTGTAACCAGTAAGTTCCGACCAATGATCATTGACATGTTGAATACAAAAAGACTGATCAACAATAGCAAATAAAGCAAGAGGTTGATTAAAAAAGCCTCTAAAGACTGTAGAAAAATCAGTGACGATATTCTTTTTTATTAGTAAACCTGAAACCTGTTTTTTATTTTCTATTTCTTGTACTACACCACGTAATAAAAATTGATTCTTAATATTTTCATTTTTCACAAAACAATAAGTTTCAAAATTAGAATTATTCTTTAGAGCAAAATTCATATCTTTTTTGATTTGTCTTTTTGACTTTGAGTCAAAGAAATTTAAAAGAGTTAAATAATTACCAAAAAACTGCCCTTGCTTGATACCCAAAAAATTATTCGCAGTTTTATCAATTTTAATTTTATCTTTTTCCAAATCCCAAGACCAAACTGCAACATTATTTGCTTGGATACACTCTTGTAATTTACTCAGCTCTTTATAATAAAAACTTGTACTCAAGTCAAAGACTGGCTCACTAGGATTATTAACATAGTGATCAATAAAAGTTTTTTTGACTTTTAAAAAATCATTGACTTTACTAATAAATTTCATTTTTAGATATTTAGTTTTTTTCTTAAAAGAATCATCAAGTTGATTTGTTTTTAATTGTTCTTCTTCAAGTTTTTTGTTTGTCTCAGCAAGTAAATAAAATGAATTTGAAAGATAAATATACGAAATAATCAAAAAAATCAAAAACAAAAAATCAAAGATATATAAGAACTCTTTATTTTTTTATAAAGAACATTAAGCTCTAAATTATCTTGCTTAGCATCAAAACTATCATTTGAAACATTGTTAAGTTGTTCAACCTGAATATGAGAAATTTTTTTATTTAAAGAATTTATATTATAAATTTCAAAAAAATTAATGAAAGCAAACAAAAGAAAAATCGAAAAAAAATAAAGCACTTTAAAGCTAAAGTGCTTTTGACGAGAGAAAAAAGAACGAGTCTGTTTTAACGATGTAATAGGCCAAAGACCAAAGACAAAAATCCCCACATAATTATTTATTTCCTTTTTATTGTAAATAATTATAAAATTATAAAGAGCCAATGTCAAACAAAAAGCCTGTAAATAAATGATTTCTAAGCTTCAAATTACTTATCTTTAGTTAAAAGGGGTATGCATATAGATAAAATTAAGACTTATAATTTTCTTATTCGTAAAAAATTGAATTTATTTTGAACAAATCAATTGACTTAATTTTAGAATTTGGCGAAGCTTTACATAGCTACGGAGCAGCCTCGTATAACTTAGAACAGGCCCTACAAAATATTGCTAAACAACTCGGCGTCGAAGCTGAATTTTTTGCCGCACCGACATTATTAATTTCAGGATTTAAAATTGATGGAGAAAGCAAAACCTATGTAAAGAGAGTTTATCCAGCTAATGTTGATCTAAGAAAACTTACATACTTAGATACACTTGGCGATCAACTTATCGAAGGTAATGTTGATGTAGAGCAGGCTTACGCCGAATTAAAAAGAATAAGAAATCTAAAGGAAAACTCTCCTGAAATAATTGAAATCATAGCTTATGGATTAGCGGCACTATGTGTGTCGATATTTTTTAATGCTAACAACATAGAAGCTATAGCGGCTTTTTTTGCTGGAACTACTGTGGGTATAGTGAGCACCATGCTCAATGATAAACTCAAACATTTTTCTGAATTTATGGCGGCATTTTTAGCGAGTGTTGTTGCCTTGATATTTACCAAATATTTCCAAAATTATAGTTACAATATTGTCGTTTTAGCCAGTTTAATTGTACTTATTCCCGGGCTTAGTTTAACCATCGCCATCACAGAACTTGCAACTTTAAATTTAGCCTCTGGCACTGCGCGCTTAATGCAGTCGATACTAGTTTTTTTCAAACTTGCTTTTGGAGTAGCGTTAGCAATGCAATTTTTAAATTTATGGGGAATCAAACCGCATAATATTTTACCGAACATAGAAGTTGCCATAATGTTTAAAAGCTCTGCTTTATTTGTTGCCTGTCTTTCATTTTGTATTTTATTTCGCATACCTCTAAGATTTTATTTATGGGTTTTGAGTGCTGGTGCGCTTAGTTTTTTTTCGACTTACTATGGCATAAATTATTTTGGCTTAAACATCACAACATTTTTAGCCGGGTTTTTGGTATGCCTATTGTCAAATGCATTTGCACGCTGGCGCAAAAACCAGCTCTTTACTAGAGCTACCCGGTTTAATGTTGATAGTCCCGGGAAGTGTGGGCTTTAAAGGCTTACAATCTTTTGTAGAAAACAATTCTATTGCCGGCATAGATTCAATCTTTAATATGTTCTTGATTGCTATTGCACTTGTAAGTGGTTTTTTGCTTGCAAATATTTTACTAGTACCCAAAAGAAGCCTTTAAAAAAATAATAAGTGCTATTAAAAGTAGCTATTGTTTTTGCGCAAAGCTTAAAGCACTATAACTCACAGCCGCAATTCCTTGCCCCGGAAAACTAGTATCGCCAACTAAAAAAATATCTTCTTGGCTAGAAAATTTTTGCTGAGGCATAAAAATTATGGGCTTATTGATGTCATGTTTAATACCTCCAACAAAACCATTTTCACGATTGGTATATTTGTAAAAAGTTTTTGGGGTTCCAGACATAAAAGCTGTTTTTTCATAGTTTCTTAGTTCAGGAATTGTTGTAAACAAAAGTTCTAAAATCTCATCTTGCGTTTTTTGTTTTTGTTCTTTGTAATTTTCAGCACTAAAATCAAACCATTGTTGAGCATGAGTATGTGTTGAGATAGTGACTGAGGTCCAACCACTTGGGCTTCTATCATTATCTTCTGACAGGGTTACAAATATAGAGCCATTATGTTCTAAATGAGTTTTACAATTGCTTATTTCTTTATTTGCATGAATTTGCAAATAATTTGTTTGTAAATTAAGCCTTGCCTTAAAAGCAAAATAAACCGTAAAAGCTCCCCACGCATTATTAAACTCTTGTGTAATGTTTGAAATTTTCTTTTTTGCAGAATTAATATTTAGAATTTTTTCCAAAGACCAAATTGGCAAATTCGCCACAAGAGCTTTTGCCCGGTACAAAGCTCCTTGATTATCATAGACACTATAAAGACCATTGTTTTTTTCAATATTTTCTACTTTTGTGCGCGTTAAAAGTTTGCCATTATGCTTAAGCATATCATCGGCAATTAAATTTGCTATTTGATTGATAGAGCCTAAGGGGTAATAAACTTCTTGAGGATAATTTAGCCCCATAACAGCACTAAGAGTAGGTGTCTGCTTATAAGAATTTTGAGCAGTGATTAAAAGTTGTTGATCAACAAAATTTACAAAGTCAGAATTTGTTACATTGAAGTCAGCAAGCGTTTTTTGAAAAGAGCTAAATAGCAAAGGCATTAAATTAAGATGCTGAAAATTTGCAAAAAAGTTTTTATTAAAAATCATTTTCATAAAACCAAAAAAATCATTTGGCATTAAAGCCTCATTCATATCAAGTGCTTGCCAAGCTTGTTTTTCTATTTTAAAAATCCAGCGCCATAGATTTATGATTTTTTCATCAGCAAAGACTCTATTATTTTCTGCAAGCCAGAGTTCTGGATCTGAATATCTATTAAAAATTTCATCTTTGTAATAAACCTTCATGCCAATATCAAGTTTTTTGAGATATTTTTGGGCTTGTCTTTTAAGACCAAGTTTATTGAGAGCTTTACCAAAGGATTTTGGCTCATCAAAACCACTAATGGTAGTGGCACCAACATCAAAAGAAAACCCTTTGGCACTTCTATAAAAATTACTGGCACAGCCACCAAGTTCACTATGAGCTTCAAGAACAAGTACAGATTTTGACTGCTGGCATAAAAGATCAGCCGCAATTAAACCACCATAACCAGCACCTATTACAATGTAGTCATAGACTTGCATTAGTAACCAGTCATCTCCAAATAACCTAAGCCTTTTTTCACTGAAGAATTATTGTTTTGACTTATCTCAACACTACCTTCCCAATAAGGAATAGCAAAATCATGCATTTGCTCTGGCAAACGTGCTTTTATAATAAGCTCTAAATCTAGTTTGGCAATTATAAGTTTCCATTTTATTGGAACTTTATGATCTTGCTTTTGAAAATATTCTAATGGCTCTAGTTCAAACTCATCATAGTTAATTTTGGTTTTGTGAGAATTTTTGTCTATGAAAACTCCTGAACTAAAAATATCCTTTTTATCTTTGTTGTTTCTTAATTGATAAATCATCAACTCTGTAGCATCATCAAAATGCAAAGCAAACCAGTCCCAGCCAACTTGATTCTCGCCAAGAGCACTAGTACTCCATTCTCTATCCATCCACGAAACACCCGATACTTGATAACTAGTACCCTCAATAAAGACTTTGCCACTTGTTTTTAAACGAGTAAATGAATAGTAATAAGAGGCATTACCTTTTTTAGCTGATTTTTGACTTAAACCTTTGTCACCTTGCAAAACAAAATCTTTTAAGGGCTCTAAAACAAGCTGATAGCCAATTCCGTTTTCCATAGCAAAGATTTCTAAAGGGAAAATATCTTTTGATTTGGATAGAGATTTTATATACCAGTGATTAAGCCAAATTTTATAGGGCTGCATAGTAATACCAGCAAGATCAATAGCTTGACGTTCAAATTTTTCAAAACTATAGAATTGTTTGTTGGCAACATCAGTTAAACCCAGATGACCCATAAAAATGTTTTTTGTATCCCAATCATTAAGGGCTTTTGATTCAGGAGCAATATTATTTCTAAAAATTGTAAACTGAAAACCAAAATCATTTTTTTGCTTTAAGGCACTAAGATTTCCAGTAAAATACCACCATTCAGTTTTGAATTCATTATGTGCACCATGATCACGAGGAAAAACAAACTCTTTAATATGATCTGCATGCTGATACAAATGATCATTTTTCACATTTGACATATTTTCTAAAAACAAATTTTTGTTTTGTGATGCTATAGGAGTTTGTTTTGCACAAGAAAACAGAAAGAAACAACAAATAAGCAGTAAGAAGTTTTTAGTCATTACGAAGCACCTCACTAAGTTTAACTTTGTTTGTAAAAAAGATTGGGTAACAAACTGAAAGAATTGAGGCAACAAAAGCCAAAGCAAAAATTTCAAGAAAAAATTGGTTTGTTAAATTCCATTCTAAAGTCCATCCAAAAGATCTTTTGTTAATAACAAAAATCATTATAAAAGCCTGCAAAATACCGACTGGCAAAGCAAACAAAAATGCAAAAATACCCATGGTCACAGTTTGTAAAACTAAAATCGCTGAAATTTGTCTATTAGAAGTACCTGAAGCTTTTAAAATTGCAAATTCTCTAACACGTTCTAACTGTAAAGCCATAAAAGAACTTAAAATAGCAATAAAAGCAACAGCTAAGGCGATAATTTTTAGCACATTGGTAATTTGAAAAGTTCTGTCAAAAATATCTAAAGATTCATTTTTTAAGCTGATATTTGAGCGAATAAACAACAAATGTTTTTCAAATAAATCTTGCTTAAGTTTTTCTATAAACTCTTGCACCTGATTTGGATTATGTAAAAGTAAACCAATAGAATTAACCTCTTGCTTTGCAAATTCTTTTTGGAAACGTTGTTTAGACATCATGATGATGCCATGCTCAGAGCCAAAATCTTGAAAAACGGCAACAATCTTAAAATCCTTTTTACCATATTTTGTGGTGATAGTAATTAAGTCATTAATATTTTTTTGGTATTTGTTTATAAAAGGCTCAGAAACCAATATAGAATCACTATCATTTAAAATCTCTTGCCAAAAGCCTTTACTTGTTTGGGTGAACTTCATTAATTCTAGTGCCTCTTGATTTTTTTCTATAGCTGCAACTTGGATTTTACCCACAGAAGTTTCTGTATTGAGCATAGAATAGGTCAAAAATGTTTTGATATCTTTTGTGTAATTGTTTCTGATATTTTCTTGCAAATCTAAAGGAATAAACTCACTTGCTTGATTGGAAACCAAACGTGGAATCGAGATATAGACATCAGCTTTTAAAGATTTATCAAGCCAATTTTCAACTGTTTTTCTAAAACTACTAACTGTAATATCCAAAGCTAACACCATTGATAACGCGATTGTTAAAGCAGTAATTGCAATTGCAGTTCTTGAGAGTTGTTTAGAAATAGATTGAATAGAAAAAGAACCAACAAAAGAAAAGAGTTTAGTGTAAATTGGTTTTAATAGAGAAACCAAAAACTTAATAAAACTTGGAATCAAAACTGTAAATGCCAACATAAATAACAGCAAAGACAAAAAAGCTAAATTGATTTCATTAAATATAATTGGCAAAAAATCAAAGTCAATTTTGATTTGCAAAACAAAAATTGCTGCTAGTGCAAATACAATTGCCAAAAATAAATTAACCCGATTTTTCACTTGACTAAGTTTTTCAAAACCAGATCTAGACATTGCAAGTATAGGGCTTGTTGAACTTGCATCAAAGGCAGGGAAAAAAGCCGCTAAGACACAAGTAACAAAACCAAGTCCTAAAGATTTAGCTAAGCTCCATATTGATATTGATTTCACTGATACTTCAACAGATAAATATATGTCATTAATGGTTTGTAAAACCAAAGCTACTAATTTATCGGCAACAGTATAGCCCAAAAATAAACCCAAAGAAATACCAAGAACTGCAAATATAAAAGCTTCAAAAAGTACTATTTTTATAATTTGTTCTTTGCTCACTCCAATTGTTCTTAAAACAGCAAAAACTTTTCTACGTTGTACTACCGAAAAAGATACACTATTAAAAATCAAAAAAGCGGCTACAATAATTGCCAAGAAACTCAATGCCTGCAAATTCACATTAAATGACTTAGTCATTTGTGTTAATGCTTTTTTGCCATTTTGAAAATCTTCTAAAAGATATTGAGCACCAATAAATTCTTGTAGTTGTTGCTTGGAAATACTTTGTGCTCGAAAATTTTCAAACTTATCAGCGGTAGTTGATTTGAGATCAATTCTAGTTAGGTAACCCTGCTTGTCTAAAAGTTCTTGCGCCTGAGCCAAATCAAATAAAAACAAATTATCGTATTGTTGTGAATCATCCTCAAAAAAACCTAACAAATAAACATCTTTAATTTGCGAACCAATTCTAAGTTTGATACTAGAAGACTTTGAAAGATTTAGTTTGTCAGCAGTATTTTTTGAACAAATAAAATTAATATGTTGCTTTTTAAAATCGTTACTGAAATCAAAGCCCAAATTAAAATCTCTAAATTTAGTTTCAGCAAGTGGATCAACGCCTAAGATTTTTATCAGTTCTCTATCGTTATTGCTTTGGGTTAGTGAGATTTCTTGTTCTAATGCTTGAGAATTTTTGTTTTTTATAACTGGGACAAAAGTTTCAATAACAGGTGCGATATCAGAGATGCCAAGATTATTTTTAAGTTTTTTATAAAGAGCTTGCTCAATATCAGAATTATCTACCGCAGTGATTTTATGTGTTGCTTTACCAGTGATTCTTTGAGCAGATAAAGAAAAAGATTTTTGTGCACTATCAATCGCGATATCAATAGCAAAGGTAACAGCAATACCAAGTGCAATACCAAGAATGACAAACAAACTTTGTAATGAATTTTTTTTCAAATAATTAAGACTTGCTTGATAAACAATCATTATTAAAGTTTAGTAAGTCCTTTATTTTCAATTTTAAAAACATTATCAGCAATATTTAGAAGCTTTTCATCATGAGTTGCAATCATTAATGTTGCTTTTGTTTCTTGCACTAAATTTTCAATTAAAGAAATTATTGTTTGTGCGGTTTCTGTATCTAAATTACCAGTAGGCTCATCTGCAATTATAAGTTTGGGTTTATGTGCAAGTGCGCGCACAATTGCGACTCTTTGTTGTTGCCCACCAGAGAGAGTCTCTGGCATTGAATCTAATCTATCAAGCAGACCAACTTTATCTAGTAATGAAAAAACATAGTCTTGATTTTCACGATTATTAATTTCATTAAGCTCGAGTGCAAGCAAAATATTTTCTCTAACAGAAAGAGTTGGCAATAAATTAAAAAACTGGAAAATAAAACCTATATGTTTTCTGCGATAGAGAGTTTTTAGCTGATCGTTATACTGACAAATATCTTCATTGGCAAATAAAATCTCACCTGCATTAGGACTATCAAGCCCACTAATCAAATTTAAAAAAGTAGATTTACCAGAACCACTAGAACCTAAAAAAATGTTTTTTGTTTCTGGAGCAAAATTAATGTTCAGGTCTTGGAATATAAGAATATCCCTTGTTGCTTCTTGATATTTTTTAAAAAGTCCTTTAATTTCAAGCATCTTTTTTTCAGCTTAACACAGCAAAAAAAACTTAAAAATATTTAAGATAAAACTAGCTAAAAACCATGAGTTTTTAACCTGAGCTTAACAAAAATAACCACTAATTATAAAAGACTACTGGGGGGTAGGAGAAAAAATGACAAATTCTGTTGATGCTAGTGGTTCACAACCAAAAGGACTAGAGCAACAAAGAAAAAAAACTGCAGAAGAAGCTAAAGCTGCAGAAGAAGCTAAAGCTAAAGAAGCAGAAAGCTTAGAAGCAAGCAGTGGTTCTACAAAGCCTGAAACTGCTCCAGAAAGTACTAATGAGAGCCGAGCACAAGCTGCAGCTCAAAGAGAGCAAAACACCTCTGGCTCAGGACAAAACCAAGAAACACTTTTAACACAAATCGTAAGAGGCTATAAGCCAGAAACTGAACCCCAAACACAAGCAACGGCACTTTTAACTCATTTAAAAAAACAAACTAGCGAAGATACAACTAATGATGTTTACAGTGATTACAATGAAGGCGGTTCAAGTGAAAGCACTCAAAGAGCAAACCCTGCTCTGCAATTAGTTCAAACACAACAAAACTATAGACAAAATTCAACACAAGCTCAACAAGCAGTACGACAATTAAGCAATGAACAAAAACAAAAAATTATAGACCTAAGTGAAGCACTCATTAGGCTTGGTAAACCTGAAGAAGTTACACAAGCTTTGAAAGATCTAATTCTACAGCCACAAAATGCTCAAGAAATTTTGAGTGGTTTAGAAGAAACAAAAAATCAAGCTGATATAGAAGCGTTTGAAGTACAAGCTCAAAATCTAAGACACAATGTAACTGAAGAAATAAAAAATTTGGCTAGAGAGTCTAGAGATATAATCCAGGCGCGTAATATCCTTCTTCAAGCAAATTCTCAAACCAAGTATCCTTCACAAGAAGAAAAAGATCTTTATCTAAAAGCAACAGAGGCGATGCTTTCTGGACAAGAACAACTAACTGATATTATTTTAGGAAATTTAATGCTAGGTAATATAGAAGAAGCTCAAAGAGCTTATCAAGAAAACTTAGAAACTCTTAGCCCGGAGCAGAGACTTGCAAAAATGCAAACTTTGCATACCGCAAAGATTACTGAAAATGCACGAACAGTAGAAACAGCTCTTGAACTTGAGCAAGAACAGTTTAAAAAAAGAATGACCTCTGTCAGAGATACATTTCAACATATGGATAACTGTTTAGGTCAACGATCAAATCAACAACATGAAATTGGTCCTGATCCTTTTAGACCTTCATTAATGAATAATAATTCGACAGGGAAAAGAGGGTTACAAGATTTACTAAAAGCTGCTCAAGAAAGCACTGAAGATAAACCATTAGACGTATATGAGTTTGTAAACCAAAGCTTTAGATCACCTGATCTACAATTACAAATAGAAACGCCTTCTTTAAGCTCAGCTTTAAGCCAAAGAGCAGAACTAAAAGATATTCAGCTAGAAGCAACCCAACTTGCACAAGCTGGAAATATAGAAATGGCAGCAGCTTTACTTAATGGTGATATAAGCATTACCGATATTGAAACAGCGAAGCTGCAACAAAGCAATCCATACGCAGCAAGATTAACTGCTCCAGACGGTTCTGAAGTGAGTGATGAGGACATGATCACTCTAGAAAGAGAACAATTAGAAAAACTTATAAATCAAAACCGTATGGCAATGGCGCAGCTTGAAAACCAACGAAATAGCTTATTTAGTAGACTTGAAGAAAATCCACTCGGTGAAGATAAACCTGCTCAACTTGAACATCATGCTTTACTCAGTGCTCAACAAAAACAACTTGAAAGACAAACACAAAGATTATTTCAAACTCACGATAGAGTAACCAAACTTGTTAATGAAGGAAATTATGCTGGTGCCAGAGATATTCTTGAAGGAAGAACAAGTGTACTTGCTGAAAGACAAGAAGCTGAAAACTTACAGTCCGCTGCTCAATTAGCTGATAGACATTTTACCAGAACTGCCGCAGAAGAAGAAAAGTATCAAGAGACTCAAAAAGTACTAAAAGCTCTTCAACAAGAACAAGAAGATCAATCACATTTAGAAAACGGAACTAGAAGAAATCTAAGCCAAACTTATAAAGATCTTAGAGAAAACAGCGGTTGGGTAGCTCGCTGGGGCGGTCTTACAGAACAATTACAAAATCAAAGGGATCTAGAAAGAGGAAGATTAGATCAATTTGAAAGACAAAGAGAACAAGTTGATCGACTTAAAGATACTGCCCGCTCATTAATTGCACAGGGTAAATACGATGAAGCAACTGATTTATTAGCAAAAACTATCGACTTTTCTTCAGAAAGTTTTCAAAATGCCAATACGGCAATGATTAAAAGCTATCAAGCAATCAATGAGGAGATAGAAAAGTTTGATCAAAAATTTAAAGATGAAGCTCTAACCGTTATAAAGCATGTAGCAATTGGTACTGTTGCTGTTGGTGTCACACTTGCACTTGCACCAGCAACAGGTGGGTTAAGTTTAGCTGCTGCTGGAACTATGATTGGTGGTGGTACTTTAGCTGGCGCAGGAGTTGGACTTTTTATTGACGTGGTTGATGATGCAGTTGTTGATACTAAAGTTTTTGGAGATACTCTGGCTGAAGGTTTTGGATATAACGAAGAAGATGGTTATTGGGGAATTGCTAAAGAGTTTGGTGGTAAACAATATAGAAATGTTCAAAGCGCATTTACTGCTTCACTTACTTTCACGGGAGCAACATCCTTAAGTAGACCTCTTATAGCAAGAGGATTTAGTGCATATAAATCTACTGGTTTATCTACGTTAATTACAGCGCCTGCAACAAGCAGTGTAAATTTAGGTTTTGATAAAATCGCCGCTGAAGCTGAATATCTTGATATGTCTGAAGAGCAAAGGGCTGCTTATAGTAGTAAAGCAAAATTCTTAGAATCAAGGGGTTTAGGCCCAGGATCAATGTTCCAAAGAGTCGCTGTTGATACTGGAACAGAAGTTTTAGCTTCTCTAGTTGGAGTAAAAATAGATAGATTTTTTTCGAAAATAAAAGGTGTTCAAGGTCAAGCGAGAGAACAAGCAGCTGCTCAATTAAAAAAAGAACTTTTAATAGATTTTACCAGAAACGGAGTTGAAGGTGCTTCAGATATTGCTTTTGGTTTAATTGCAGAATACATGACAAATCCAGAAGGCATCACTTCACAAGGTCTTGCACAAAATATAGTTCAAGCCTTAGTTGGTAGAAAAATTGGTGACTTTACAGCACAATCATTTGAAAGTAGAAGATCAATGCCAAATTTATCGGGTGTTAGAGAATCAAATAGTTTACCTGATGGTGTTCAAGCACAAACAACTGTTAGATATGGTAATGACGGCAAACCAATCAGCCAAGACAGTGTTGCAAGACCAGAATTAATTGCAAGAGCACGTTCAGGTGATAGTGATGCACGAGCAATCTTAAGAGAAGAAGCTCAAGGACATTTACAAGAGATACCTCTTGACCCATTGAAAAACCGTGATGGCACTCTAAGAGAAACTCCTATGTCAAAAGATGCTTATATGGCTCTTCGTGCGCAACGTGAACTTGCGATGCAAGTCAAAGGCAAAGCTCTACAAGCACAAGCAGAAGGCTCAAGTGTTGGTGCTACAAAACAAAAAACAAAAGATGCTCTCAGAGTAATGAATGATTCAATAAGAGCTGGTAACTATGAGAAAGCAATGAGAATTGCACAAGAGAATGGTATTGATGCAAAATATAGAGAACAATATGATAGTGACTATAACCACAATATAAACCCTGACCGTAGTCATCTAGAACAAACTAGTTTTTCTACAAACAAGACTAAAGAAACTGAAACATCTAGAAGCATAGATGCTGAAGCTACAGAACAAAAAAGACAAGAGGCTTTAAGTGAGTTACTTGGTCAAGTCCAAAGACTAATTCAAGACAAACAAACTAGGGTACGCAATTCAGATGAGTTAACCAATGCTGATATTGCAAAACAAATAAATTCCATCATTCAAGATGTTAAACCTAGCGACATCGATACTTTAATACAAAGAACTGAAGCACTAGGAGTAGATCCTGCTTTAGCAAGAGAAGCACTTAGCCAAATGAGTCAATTTGGTAATTTAAGAAGCTTGAATAATCTTGTTGATCAATTAGGAACTTTAAAAGAACAAGGCTATAGAATGATTACAGATAGTAGAGGTTCGCTTGGAGATGTTATAGCTTATCTTGGCAAAAAAGGTAATTTTAAAGTTAATGGCGATAGTAGTGCTGGTAATATTTTCCCAACAACAACAAGACTTTCAACACTACTTGATATAAATCCAAAAACATTAGCTAACGGCAACCCTCCTACAAATAAAGTAGCTATTGTCTTAGATGAAATTACTTTAAATTCAATTAGTTCTAATCCAAAAGTGCAAGCTCATTTAAAGGCTGTTCAAGAACAAGGTCTAGAAATAAAATTTGTTCACCCTAGAGGATGGAATGATGGTATTAATCCATTTACAACCAACGCTAATATGCAAACAAGGCTTAATGAAATTAGTACAAGAGCACAAGCATTAATGGAGTCTGATAACCTGAGTAGCACTGAGGCAATTACAAGAGCTTTAGATGAAAATGTTGAAACTGAAATAGCAAGATTAGGTTTATCAGATAATTTACAAATTGTTGGTAATACAGCAAGAGAAAGTACAAAATCAACCAACGAAGATCTTGCAGAAGGCCTTAATGGCAAAAGTGTGTCAGAGGAAGAAATTCAAGGAACCATTGAAAGAGCATATAATACTGAGGATCGAGAAGCAATTAGAGAAATCATTGCTAGAGACTTACAAGTAATGTCAACTAGGGAAATTGCTGAAACAACTCAAATGCAACATCAAAAAATTATGGAGCTTGCAAGATCAAGAGGCATAGATCCTGAAAATATTTATTTCTACAATGCACACAATGAAGCAAAAAGTGATTCAATAATGATACAAATATACCAACAGGCAAATGGAATTAATCCATCTCAAATAATTAATAGACCAAGCCAACTACCTGATGATCCAAATTCAATGGTTGTGATGGTTGATGACGTAAGTATTTCTGGTCAGACTCAAGTACAACTACATGCTCAGTTGAGAGCCGGTAACAATTATCAAGGAGAAATAGTAATGGCACCAACAATAGCAACGACAGGTGCAACTAGAAACTTGATGGAAAGAAGCCAAATTGATCCAAATGTAAGAGATGAAGCTCTTTTGAATTTTAGACAGGCACCTTATTCTGAAGAAGCCTCAAGAGTTATTCAACAAGATGAAGACCCTAAGTTACACTTGATTTCTGGCTACGAATACACCCCCCTTCGAGAAACTGAGTATTTTCAATCCCTACCAGAAGCAGATCAAGATAGATTAGTAAACATAATGCAATATACGGGAAGAGGGCATAATGGAGATAGTACTAGTATTATTATGCCTTGGATGGCACCAAATAATAATAATGGTTTAGTACAAAAAGGATTTGCAAAAATGGTAACCTTGAATGGTAACGGTGCAAAAAGTGTCACAAAATCTGAACAAAACAAAAAACGAAGAAAGGAAGGAAACTAAAATGTCAAGATTGATTACAGCTAATCAAAATCTTTATACAAGATTTTATGCAGATTCTTCTCCCGCTGAAAGTACTATTAAAAAAGCAGATGAGATTAAAAATCCACCTCAATTAATACAAGCTCTCAAATCAACTGTAGAAGCTGCTTCTGACTCTGCAGAATTAACTGATTTTTTTAGTAGAGCAACTGGCGGTGATAGAGGTTTTATTAAGGTCAGTAATATTGAATATGCTTTAGGAGAATATAAAGTCCTTGTAGCTGTTTCAGAACTCGCTGATAATCTAGAAGAAAATTTAAAAACTGCAAATTCTTTAGGATTACAATCTGCACCTATTCTTATTGAAAAAATTTCTAGCAAAAATCCTAATTTAAAAGTGGTTGTTAGTTACGAACCAGGATTAGCAGGTGATGTTACTCAGTATGATACTTTTGCTCGTGCAGATCTGGCTGGCAAACTTGATCCTCAAGCAAAAAGAATTTTCTTAAAAGAAGTTGAAGCTTTACATGATGCGGGCTACATAAATCCAGCCATACTGGATGATAGAATTTCATTAAAGATAAACCCTCAATCTGGCTTAATATTCGCTAGTAATTGGGAAAGTCTTGAGGGTTCTAACCCAGAAGCTAAAGAAGAATACTTAGAATCTGTAAAACAAGCATTGCAAATACAATAAATTCAAGATAATGATGTATAATGTATTTACGTGGGCGGTATTAAACCATATTATATTCCAGCTAATTTTAGGCTAAACGCACCTCAAGAAAAAGAAGGTAAGGCCGATTGGCGCGTAGTTAATGAAGATGTGTCACAGCTTGGTACAAGAAGAAACCAAGTTGTAAGAGCTTTAAGCAAAGAATATGGATATTTAACTTGGAGATTTGCATGGCAGGTCGGTGATGGTAAATATGTACCATACAAAGAAGCAGTTAAAATTTATGAAGAAGGTTATGAGGAACATTTAAAAGCAAATCCTGATAAGGTGCAGTATCTTTCAGAAACTGCTCGTGATGTTTTTGATAACGATGAATCAAATGTAGTTTCGGGTAATAACTATTATAACCAAGGTAAAAAATTAACTCACTTGCAAGATATTTCTATTAGAAGAGTAATGGCAAAACTAGGTCATAGTTTTAATGGTGATAAATTGGTAAGAGTTAGAAAATCTAGAAACTCTGACGCAGTAGGTAAGTCTCTTTCACCAAAACTAATACCATTTCACAGACCTGAGATTGTAAAAGGATTTAAACCTATTAAAAAGCAAACAGAGCCAACTATTGAAGATTTCTGGCAATTAAATAGAGTTATACAATACAGTGATAGTCTTGCAAGACTCAAACCTCAAGAAAGACAAACTTTTGTGGATGATCCTAAAAAATTTGACTAAAAATTTACTTTATCATTGAGGTTCAAATCAACTAAACGAGCAGACATTATTAATGCTTTTACAGACTCAACTGCCTTATTAAGATCATCATTAGTAACAATATAATCAAACTTATCAAGATACTTCATCTCTTCAGATGCTTTTTTTAAACGCTTTTGCAGGATCTCTTCTTTTTCAATACCACGATTACGCAAACGAGCTTCAAGCTCATCTAAAGAAGGTGGCACCAGAAAAATACTCAAAGCATCTGGATACTTATCCATTACCTGCAGTGCGCCTTGAACTTCAATCTCTAAAAAAACATCTTTACCAACTTCTAAGGTTTCAAAAACAAAATCCTTTGGTATGCCATAGTAATTACCAACAAACTACTCTGCCCACTCAAGTAAAGCATCGGCTTCAATCATTTTTTCAAAATGTTCGCGGGTTCTAAAAAAATAATTTTTTCCATCAACTTCACCAGGTCTAATTGCGCAAGTTGTACATGAAATAGAAAACTCTATATTTTTTAAATTTGCAAAGCGCTTTGGTGGTCATCCCCCCGTATACTAAACAACTACTTCAAGCTTTCTATTCCCCGAACTTCAATTCTTTCATCTAATAAAAAATTCTTCTTGCCAGGATATATTACAGTAATTTTCTCCAGTCCTAATTCTTCTATCGCACTAAACATTGAGTTCGTTGCTTTGGGCAAATCAGAATATTTTAGTTCACAGCCATATCTTTTACCATTTTTTTCATAAACTAAATCTATCTCTGGTCCATTATGAACACTCCAAAAAAAACACTCATCCTCTCTAAGTTCTTGTTTACGAATAAATTCTTCTAAAGCAAAACCTTCCCAAGATGCTCCAAGCATAGGATGAGACTTAATTGATTCTTTGGTTTCAAGATTTAATAAAGCATGAAAAATACCAGAATCTCTAAAATAAATCTTTGGTGCTTTTACTAGTCGTTTTTTTGTATTGATGAAAAACGGCTGCAATTGTCTAATCATAAAAGTTCCAGAAAGTATATTCAAATAATTCTTCACAGTAGGTCCAGAAACCTGAAGACTGGTTGCTAATTGACTTGCATTAAAGGTCTGTCCATGAAAATGTGCTAACATTTGCCAAAACTGATTTAAGGTTCTTGCTGGAATTTTAATTCCTAGATTGGGTATGTCTCTCTCTAAAAAAGTTTTTATATACTCCTTGCGCCATAAAAAAGACGCTGACTGATTTTTAGCCAAATAAGAAAGCGGGAAACCCCCTCTGAGCCACAATTTCTCCACTGAATCAATATTAGAAATACTAAAAGGAGTGAGCTCTATATAGCCAATTCTACCTGCTAGAGTTTCAGAACTCTGATTAATAAGATCTCTTGATGCGCTACCTAAAATAATGAATTGCGTATCATGTTTTTTCTTATCAGCCAAAACTCGAAGCACTGGAAAAATCTCTGGTCTTCTTTGAATCTCATCAATAATCACATAACCCGTTAAATCTTCTAGAGCCAATTGAGGATTTTCTAATTGAGCTAAATCATACTGATCCTCTAAATCAAAAAAATGAATTTGCTTTTTCTTACGCAAACCCTCTATAAACAATTTCACTAAAGTTGTTTTCCCGCACTGCCTAGGCCCCAAGATCGCCACAACAGCAAAAACCTCCAAATATTCATTAAGTCGTTTTATGCCGTTATCTCTGGCTAAATACATATAGCTTATTCTACCCTAAATCATGAAAATCTAAAACTCATCTTTAGATTTTCATGATTCGGGGTCAGGTCTCACAATTCGCCTTTCTTAGTACATGAACATCCAAATTTCCAAGCTCTGGCTTATTCGCTACTTATTTCTTAAAATTCAAATGAATTTTTGATATATTCTTTGATTGTTTCTTAAATCTAACTGCAAGTTCATTCAAACTAATGTAGTCAAACCCTCTTAAAAAATAAATCTTCATCTTAATTAATCGCTAGTTTTCTATCCAGATTTCTATTCTCTATTTCTTTCAATAATAATTTTTCATCAAAGACTCTTCTTAATTCACGCAACTAATACCTCATCCTCATTTATCAAAGAAAGATCTAGGTTTTGATTTATCACTTTTTTTTAGCTTAACACAGCAAAAAAAACTTAAAAAAATTTAAGATAAAACTAGCTAAAAACCATAAGTTTTTAACCTGAGCTTAACAAAAATAACCACTAATTATAGAAGACTACTGGGGGTAGGAGAAAAAATGACATATATTGGAGCTGATGGTTCACAAACAAAAGAACAACTAGAGCAACAAAGAAAAAAAGCTGCAGAAGAAGCTAAAGCTAAAGAAGCAGAAAGCTTAGAAGCAAGCAGTGGTTCTACAAAGCCTGAAACTGCTCCAGAAAGTACTAATGAGAGCCGAACACAAGCTGCAGCTAAAAGAGAGCAAAACACCTCTGGCTCAGGACAAAACCAAGAAACACTTTTAACACAAACCGTAAGAGGCTATACGCCAGAAGCAGAACCCCAAACACAAGCAACGGCACTTTTAACTCATTTAAAAAAACAAACTAGCGAAGATACAACTAATGATGTTTACAGTGATTACAATGAAGGCAGTTCAAGTGAAAGCACTCAAAGAGCAAACCCTGCTCTGCAATTAGTTCAAACACAACAAAACTATAGACGAGAATCAACACAAGCTCAACAAGCAGTACGACAATTAAGCAATGAACAAAAACAAAAAATTATAGACCTAAGTGAAGCACTCATTAGGCTCGGTAAATCTGAAGAAGTTACACAAGCTTTGAAAGATCTATTTCTACAGCCACAAAATGCTCAAGAAATTTTGAGTGGTTTAGAAGAAACAAAAAATCAAGCTGATATAGACCAAGCAACTAAAGCTATCGATCAAGCTCTTATACAAGCGAAACAGGTTTCTGAAGGATCTGACGGGTCTGCCAAAGTCGCAACAGAAAAACAAGAAACGAGTGAGCGACTAGCTAGGGAAATCAGAGAAATTCAAGAAGCAGAAAATACTTTATCACAAGACTTCAATTTAAGAGGAAAAACCAAAGACCAAAGAGATACATATTTTAATAGCCAAAATGCAGCAAGGGCAACATTAGCCAAGTATGAACATCTAAGGTCAGATACTAAAACCCTTGAAGAGCAAAAACAAGGAAATCTAGATCAATCAGAAGAAGCTGAACAAGAATGGACTGAAAAATCTGTTAGAGAAAACCAAGCCGCAAAAGATAGTACTAGGACTTTCAAAGAAGCAGAAAAACTTTTTGATGCCGGAGATTATGAAGGCGCTACAAAAGTTGCTACTGGAGAAAGCTACACAAAAGACGAAGTTGTCAGCCTAGAAAGAACTGATACTCCACTAGAAACAGAACTTACAGGTGAAGCCAAGACCCAAAAAGACGCTATAGAATTTCACGATGAAGTAACTAGAAAAGCACTTCAAGCACAAGAAACTCTTACAACTTTAATAGCAGAGCAAAAAGCTCTTGAAACCAAAGCTGCAGATTCAAAACAAACTGAAGAAACCAGACTGGCTAGTCTTCAAGCAGCAAGGGATCTAGAAGCCAGTATCCAAGAACAAACAAGAACCACGCATGGGCTTCAAGAATTACAAGCACATATTACAAAGCTTAGATCTGAAGGCAATTTCTCTGACATCGAAGATTTGGCTTCCGGCAAAACAGAATTTAAAACTGAGCAAAGATACAACGATACCGAACAAACAAAAAAAGCAGTAGAAAGAAAAATAGAATTAAGTACAAAACAAGCTACTGAAAAGGAATATAGACAACATCAAAAAGAATCACAAGAAAACGAAAGGGCAATCGCACAGACTAAAGCAAAGCTAGCACTAATGCAAAAAACTCTTGCAGCTAAAGAAAAAGAAGTTCAAAAACTAAACAGAAGATCTAAAATCACAGAACAAACAGAAGTAGACAAAATTAAAGCTGAAATCAAAAAGTTAGAAGCCAAGCTTAGTGGTCAACAAAACAGATCTTTACAACTAGCACAAAAAACAATATTAGCAAATCAAACCTTAGAAGCTGCTAATAGATTAGAAGCTAAAGGAGACTTTGCTGCTGCAGAAAAAATACTTAATGGAGAGCAGCTTGAAACTACTGATTCTTTAAGTATGGCAATGGAACTACCGGGAGTCAGTGTAGAAGAGGCTAAGAAATTAAGTCCAGAAGAAGTTAGATCTAAAGAATACCAAGAAATTTTAGCAACAAGCATAAAAGATCTAGAAGAACAAAGCTCTAGCTATAACCAACAACTTGAATCAACCCAAAGACTACTAGGAAACGAAAACTTAACAGCAGAACAAAGACAAGAAATACTCGCACAACAAAAAACTATTCAAGACAACTTAGCAAAAGTACAAGAATTAACAGAGAATACTCTTAAAACTCAAACCAGTGTTAATGAGCTCTATAGCCAAGGTAAATTCCAAGAAATAATCGCTATCCAAAACCAAGGTCTCAGTGAAGAACAAAGAGCTGAAATGGAATATAGATACAGCTTAAGTCCTGAAGAAAGAACAGCATTAAATTATAGAGAAGTACTTACATCTTCAGCAGCAAAATTCCAAGAACAAAACACTCAATTACAACAACAATTAGAATTATCACTTAAATTACTAGAAAACAATAATTTAAGTTCTGAGCAAAGACAGGAGCTTTTAAATAGACAAGCCTTCTTAGAGCAAACTCTTTCTGAATCACAAAGAGTCACTAATGAGTTTATGCAGACTCAAAATCAAATTACTGATCTGTATAACCAAGGCAAATACCAAGAAATAATTGATATCCAGAGCGGTAAATCAAAAGTAGATATAAGTGTTAGTAATAATCCTGATCTAATACAAGAAAGTAAAAAAACTAATAATCAAGAATTACGCCTAACCACAAGAGAAGCTAGCTTTGAATACCAAAGATTATTAGGCTTAGCGACTAAAGCAGATGAAGACATGAAAAGACTCTCTTCTATATTAGAAAGGAATGGAAGAGAATCACAAGCAGAAGCTGATGAGTATGGTGATTTAAGTATTTTTGGTAGACATCTTAGAAACAGTCTTATTAAGGATGCTAGTAATGAACTCGAGCAAGCAGGAGTGGTTCTTAATGCTAAAACTGCTCTATCTACAAAAAGAGCAGAAGCCGAAAAATTATTTCGTGAAGGTGATATTGAAGGAGCAAGAAAAGTTCTAAAAGAAGGTTTGATGGATTCTTTAGGCGAAAAAAACGAAGCCTACGCTGCAATGAATGAACACTATAATTCTACTCGCGGTGAAGCAGAAAAAGCTATCAACGCTACTTACCAAAGTCTTAGAAACACCGGCGTTGCGGCAGTAGCAACAGTGGCAACAGTAGCAAGTATGGGATCTCTTTCTACTTTAACAGGACCTATTATTCTAAAAGGATTTGTGGTAGGAACTGCAGTAGGGACTGCATTTGGAGCAACAGTCACTTATATAGACTCAACTATAGATCCTACAAAAACCCAAGGACAAGCTCTAAGTGATGTAGTTAATGGGCTTGGTGGTGATGCTTATAATTCAGCCAAAGCGTCAATTAGTACCATTATTAGTATTGGGGTTCTACAAGGCTTAGCACCAGCTAGTGCTAGCACGGCTAATAATGTTTCTAACCAATTGTTTAGTAGACTCTCACAAAGCTCTCAGCAAGCCCTTGCCTACACTTCAAGTGGTATGGCTGGTTCAGTTCCAGGTCTAGTTGAGGAAACTGCAACTAAAATTGCAGAAAGAGAAAAACTAACTTCACAATTAAGAGAGCAGGGTAAATCTCCAGCAGAAATAGAACAAGCTTTAAAAGAAAATAGACTTGACTCTTTAACAATGCTTCAAGATGCAAGTGTTTCTCTTGCTGCTGCAGGTGCAAGTAGTTTTGTTGGTGGTAAGTCAGCTGGTTTACAGAACCAAAACACCTCACTTACGGATGCACTGAAAATTAAAGAATTTTCTTGTGAAGTAATAGAAATGCCTGTTTCTAGCTCTTTTAGCTACCTAAAACTTGCTTAATTTTGATATATTCCTTATTTTCAGGGCTTTTTAGATACACTACTCCCTAAAATCATGCAAAGTATGGTTCTGGTTCTAAGATCTTTCTAACTCTATGAAGATTGTAAAGTGTAGCTAGCATGAATATTTGAGCAGAATTTTTTATAATTCCAACATAACGGGTTTTCCTAAATTTAAACCAATTCTTTATTGCGTTGAACGGATGTTCAACATAGGCTCTGACTGATGATAATTTTTTGTTACGTTTCTTTTGAGAGTTTGAAAGTTTTCTACCTCGTGCTGCTTTATCCAAGATTCCACAAAAAATTCCACTTCTTCGTAACTCTCGTTTCCGTTCCTGGCTGTAGTAACCTTTGTCCGCAAGAACCGCTTTTGCATAAGCTGGAAGCAGTAGGTCAAAGATGACAGTATCAGCAACTTTAGCTGTTGTTGTAACTATGTCAGCAATTAAGTTTGAGCCAAAATCTAAACCCATGTGAGCCTTGTAACCACGATACCAGGTTGATCCTTTTTAGTGGAACTAGCATCTTTATCAACCCATTCTTTTTACCATTGCTTTTATTTATTGGAGCTTCAATAATAGTTGCATCAATCAAAGCACCCTTTTTTGACAAAACAACCTTGATCATTTAGATAGCGATTGACGATTTTGAACAGTTCTTCTTGTTTGTTGTTTTGTGTTAACCAAGCTCTAAATTTACAGAGACTTGTTTCATCAGGGGACGTTTCGTCTACGCCTAGCTGCATAAATTTACGAAATGAAAGACGATCATTAATTTGTTCTTCAGTATCATAATCACTCAAGCCATAGAAATCTTTCAGTAAAGACATACGAAACATAGTTTCAGGTCTGTAGCCTTTTCTGCCAAGATCGGAGTCCTTCCATTTCTTTAAAACCTTATTAATTCGGTACCAAGGTATAACTTTGTCTATTTCTTCAAGGAATTTAGCGGCTTTTGTTGGGTTTTTGCCTGTATTTACTATGTCTAAGAAGGTGCTTTGCATGTACTGATTTTAACATCAAACTCAATCATAGACTAGCTTTAAAGAGGAATTTATACGAAATTATTTTTCAGTGCATCCTTACGCAGATAATGAAAATTTCTACTGCAGAAGAACTAGCAGCAATAACAATTGGTCTAGCTGAAACACAAGCCATAGGTATTAGCCCAGAGGATCCAGCATATATAGATTCCTTATTAAGTAATATTGCCAATTCAGGACTTGCAATGGCAAGAACTCACGTTCAAGAAAGAAACAGATTAAGAGCAGAAGCTGCTCAACCAAGACCTGGTGACTCTGAAACTAGGCTCGATTTTACTCAAATGGAACAAGAGTTAAGCAATTTAGATTCAAATCAACCTATCACTACAGAGCAAGCACAAAGAATTAGAGAACAAATCGAGTCAATGGATACTACCTCTTTAAATGATGATCAAAGAAATCAATTAAAATCCTTGTTAAAAGAACTTGATACTAGTAGTTTAACAATTAGCTCAAGAGCTGAATTAGCTTATGCTGAAGGGAAACTTGTAGGCTATGCAGATCAAGTTTTAAGGCAGTATGTTGATAGAGAGATCACAAAAAAATTCAGAGAATCTGGCGATAATCCACAAGTTGTTCAAGATCATGTTAATGACTTACAAACTAAAATTAAAACTCAAGTTGAAGAAGTACAGAAACTACAACAACAAGGGGCTTCTGATCAAGTACTAGCTGAAGCATTAGGAAAACTACATAGATTAAATCTAGAACAATCAGCGATCATTGAAAGTGAAGCTATAGGAAGATATGCAAAATTAAATGAAAATGCAGTAAATTTAGATACATATCAAACAGCAAGAGTATATGAAAACTTAACTAACTTAAGCGGTAATGCAAGACTAGAAGCAGAAGGATTCATTAGTGATTTATCACTTAGTGCTGAAGATATTCAAACAAGGGAAAATACAATTGGTGAAATAGACTTCATTTGTAATGAGATTTTAGAGGGAAGATTACAACATTCAGATGATCTGGATCAAAAGATTAAAGGGTTTGTTGATTCACTAGATCCTAATCATTTAAATCCAGCTAAAAAAGCGCAAGTTGATTCACTGGTCGCTATTATAAATAGTCAACTCGTGAGACAAAATAGTGCAAGCGAGAGACGAAACACTCCAACAAATACTGAAGTTGACACAAGCCAAGATACTGAAGCACGAACTGTATTAGAAGTTGATAGAAAGACTGGTGAAAGGGTAGCAACCCTAAGCTATGATTCCGAAGCAAGCAAAAACAATCAAAGAATAAGCACAGAAGAAAACCTACACGCAAGAGAAAATATTATCGATCCAGGCACAATTGATCCTGAGACAGGTAAAGCTCCAATGGATCTAGCTGAATATCAAGCTAGACGAGCTTTACGAGAAGCTGTTGCTCAGCAAGCTGCTGACGCCAAAGTAGCAAGTGAAAAAGGAGGAAGCGTTTCAGAAGCCAAAACCAGCCATTCACAAAAAATAAAAGATATAAATGCTGCCATAAAAAATGGTGATTTTGATCGTGCCATCAGCCTCGCCCAAGAAGCTCAATACATAGATGATCAATACCTTGGTCAATATAAAGCAGATTACGACTATAATACTAATCCTGATAATCCTACTTTAAGGCAGACAAGTTTTAGTGCTGTTGATGTCGATGAATACAATCAACTTGCTGCTAATTTAACAACAAGAGAGCAAATCGCTGATTTAAAAACAATGATAGACGATGACGTTAATTTAACAGAAGCAGAAAGGGTTGATCTTGCAAATACCATAGTTAGAACAGAACAAAGAATCATTCGAGATGAAGAAAATCAAAGAATCTTAAGGATGGGCCTTGATTCTACGTTAGAGAGATTAGCTAAAAACG
Source organism: bacterium (assembly GCA_038146805.1). GTDB lineage: Bacteria > Cyanobacteriota > Vampirovibrionia > LMEP-6097 > LMEP-6097 > CAIYXB01. The sequence continues at coordinate 160,512 of JAYQSH010000011.1, forward strand.
CCACCACCAACCCACAACATTTAGAATTAAGAAGAATACTTCTAGATGAATCTACATCTGGTGAAGACTCTATATTAAAAACTGCTCTTTTAAGTACTGATACAAGAATAAGAGAATTTGCCTATGATGCTATTGGATTTGATCCTATAAATAGAGCAGCAGCAACTAAGCTTTTAAAAGATGGACATACAAAAACAATTCAAGTCTTAAATTTGACAGATGAATTAAATAAACTTCCATCCAGAATAGGAATAAAGCCACTAGACTTCAGGGCATCAGCTAGAATTCATGAACAACTTTCATACCTTGGCATAATTCCGAATTCTAGTAATATGGAATTAATTAAAGCGTTTATTGGCGAGCAATACCCGGAAGCAAGTGTTATTACTGCTATTGAAAGCAAAATAAGAGCGAGAAACCCTAATTGGAGTGATATCCAAGGCCCTATTCATGAAATGAGAGCTTATATTGCACTTGAAAGAATGGTTGCAAATGGTATTATCAAATCTTTTGTCGTAGCTGAAAATGTTGTTAATAAGTATAAACAACCAAAAGGTATGACTAAAAATCCTAAACAGTACATAGGTATTGACGCATTAGGAATCGATGTACTTATCGTAATGAATAATGGTAATATAGTACCTTGTCAAATTAAATCTAGCGATACAGGAATTAATCACAATTATTCTGATAGACCCACTTACATAACTACAAGAGGTGATAAAATAAATATTAATAGAAGGTGGAATAATCCTTTCGACGCAACGAATAAAAGTTTAACTGAAATGGCACAAGCACTTTTATATCCTAGTAAAAATAATAGATCTGTTAGATTCCCCCCCGAGCCAACAACAGGAAATTATTCAATCGATGATCAAGTTGTAATTGATTGTAATGCTTTTGGAGAACTGAAACATGAAACCGGAGACAAAATTGAATCTTTGAATAACGAAACTCAGATGGAGATTTTAGAAGATGCAATAATACTTGATTCTGTAGTATATGGCACGGAAAATGATTCTTGGTAGACCAAGAAAAGACTAGGCTACAAAACACCTTTTGAGGTCTTTGAGGAAGAAATCAAGCAAAGTTGCATTTGCTCCTAGAATCTATCTACTAAAAACTGGTTCAAGATAGTGATATTCACCTGAAGTAGTTATAAATTCTTTGAGACCTTGATGTTCATTATCTGAAACGAGCAAAGATCCATTTGTCGCTAATAAAATAATCTTACCTTCTTCATTAATTTGAATACGCCCATCACCAAATATAGTTAGTTTATTAGGATCATGAAAAAGAAATTTTTTCTCTGCATCTTCACCAGAAGCAAGTAACTTTAAACTTGGATATTTTCTAGAGTCTTTAAGGTCAGCATAATCAAATAAAATCATATGCTCATGTTCCTGCTCATCCTCTCTTACAATAAAAGGATACTCACAACCTTGATGCTTGATTTTTATTGCAGCTAAAGAGCCCCTTTCGTTATAAAAATAATCTACAGAAAGCTCTAATCCACAGTTTTTAAAACATTTTGGCTTCTGATCTTTATCAAACTCCATAGTTGAACCACTTATTTCACATCGACTTATTAAATTTTGATTTTTTGCAATACTGTAGAATCAGAAATTAAGTAGCCACTTGAATCCCAAGCTGGAAACTTCTTATCACCAGTATAATTTTCTATTTTTCTTATTAATGATTTTTCAATAGGAGTGGGAAATATCTTTAATCCAACTTTATAATCTTCAATGACTGGTTTTTTGATCGGTCCAGATTCTGGGAAATATAAATTTAGAACATCAATAGCAGCATGTTTATAATAAGAGTCGTATTGATTAAACATGAAAACTTCTGTAAGTTGATCTGAGAAATCAGCAATCTTAGGTTTCAAACTTGAAACTACCTTTAAAAACTCTAAATCTGATATTTCTAAATCTTTTTGAGGATCTTGATACTCAGCTTCTATAAATTCTTTGAGCCATAAAAACCTATTTGGATATGCCTCATCAAATAAAAACGGTCTTATATACTCAGATGTGTATGAATCTCGAATAAAAGCTAGAATTGCTTCTCTTGATTTTTTATTTTCTAAATTTGGATCAAGAGTAATTAAAGTTTCTAATGCATGTTCTTTAGTTGATAAGTCAATATCTTCATTCAAAATTTTTGCAACATCAGCTAATGCTTCTTTATCTCTAAATTGAGCAATTAGTCTTAAAACATGATTTAGTAACTCCACATCATCTTTATTTGAGTCAATATCTTTTAATACCTTTCTCAATTTTGCTTTTGTCGTCTCAATATCTTTTTTTACTTTATCATCTTCCGCAAACAATGCTGATAGATCTTGCTTTGTTGCACTGCTAGTTTTAGAACTAGGAATAGAAGTGAAAACGTTTATAATTTTTTCCAACCAAGACAGCCATTTGTGTTGCTTCAAATTTTTTTTTTCAGCACTGCTTTTAGTATTAGTAAAAACACCAAATTGATTTTTAAATAATTTAAAAAGACTACTCATACAAGATATATAATAACACGCTCTAGATAAGAAAATAGGTGTTATCAACCAAATTTTGTGAATTTTTATTTAATTTAACAGAATTTACAATAAATTCTTCAGGTCTCATCTACAAGCTTATTGTTATCAGTAAACTAATTAGTTCAATTCACTATAATCAGTACCTTCACAACACTGCGGACCGTGTTCATTTTGTCTCATGGTTCAGTAAATGAACTTAGTCAATAAAAACCACATTTAAAAGAATAAATACAAGCTTTTTTTAAAAACTCCCATAATTTATAAGTATCAAAGAAACCATTATATTCACTTAAAAACCGCTATCCATAGACGGTGTTCAAAGTAAGGCTATTAACGACGCCAACGCATTCTATTGCCGGGCTTAAAAATTCTTCTTGAGCTTGAACATGAACTAGAAAATCTTGAAGAACATGGTTGTTGATATGCTCTTTGGCGTAATGCATAATTATCAACAGCTTTTGCTATAGTTTTTTCACGGTCTTGCTCAGCCACAGCTTGCTTAGCTATATCAACATTGTTTTCTGGTGCCTGTGCTTCTTTAAATTTGTTTATTTGTGCTGAAAAATCTTCACCTGCAAGTTTAAAATCTTTATCTAAATATGACCAACCGGTTTGGGAATTATCATTTTTAACTGCATAGCGCACTTTCCCTTGTGAATCTGTTCTTTCATAAAACTCTTTTTTTGTACTCGCATCACTAAACATTGTATAGTTAGCTCCATCTTGACCTTCTACATCTTTTTTCAAATCTACAATATCAATTCTTTCTTTGGCAATATGGTCTTTGATTTGCGCTAAAGACTGCAAATTCGTCATATCATCTATTCTTAAAGAATCACTATCTGTCACTTGAGCGACTGAACTTCTTTGTAAAGTCTGCGCTAACAAATTAACAATTGCTTGAGTCTCTGGAGAATCTAAAGCTTCACTCACCTGTTTTTCAACTTCATGCTCTACAGCACTACGCATTTGAGAATTTGCCTGTGCTTTTGAAGCTTCATATCCTTTATTCATTTTATTTGTAACTTCTCTACCTACACGACCACTTCCTCTATAACCGGGTCTCCAACTACTAGCCGCACTTATTGCCGCGGATTTGAACAATGCTTTAAAACCTCTTAAGTTATTGATTTGACATCTGGCTTGTCTGCGCACTTCTTCCTGATGTTGAATTTCTTTTTTACTATTAGCTTCTTGATTTGCATTTTTTTCAGCAGTACTTTGAGGATCTTCTAAGATATTTTTTGCAATATCTTTTGAAATTCTCACAGCATCACTTGCATCAAGTTCACCATTTTCACCAACTATTGTATTTTCACCTGCACTAAGATCTGCTTTTAATTGAGCAATGTTTAGATCTATGCCAGCATCTTCTGCAAAAAAATCTAGCGCATCAACTAATGTATCAGCTATTAGAGTTTGAGCTTTTGCTGTGTCTTCTTTTGCTAATGTTAATTGCAAATCATCACGCATTAAGTCTTTTGCTGGATATTCAGAATCTAAAAATGCTTGGGCAAAATTTATTAAAGAAGCAAAATCATCACTAGTTAAATTATCTACTTTAGATTGTATAAAACCATTTAATTTATTATCAAAATTTGAAGCAAAACCATCTTTATTAAAAGTATTGGCAACCAAAGAGCCCACAAGTTCTTTTTGAGAAGCAATTAATTTCTCTTTGTCTGCATCAGAATTTCTTGATTCTTGATATTGAGTCATTGCTTTTAGCAAAACACTCGCAGATTGTTTTTGTTGTGCTTCAGCAGATAAATCTTTGTTTTGTTGAATTTGATTCAAAGAATTTATAGTGTCCACAAAGATTTTTTTATCCGCTTCTGTCTCACTTGGAAAAGCTTGAATTGTATCAACCAAAGCTTTAAGTTCTAAATCAGACATTTTAGGATTTGCATCTCTAAAACTAGCTAGTAAAATTTCTTTTTGTTTTTCTGTACCAAGGGCTTGAGTATTTGTTTTAAGTGCATGTACAAAATGCCCTTGTCTTATTTCTTTGGGCTTATCACTTAGAGCAAAAATATCATTTAAAGATTTTTCAATCATTTGTTCGTCATTAGGCAAATGAGCAATATAACTTGAAATTGTAGCAATACTTTGTTTTTTTTCGACATCAGATAAAGTAGTATCTGCATTAATTGCAACTTGTATCTTGTTTTTTATATTATTTTTTTGATCTTGCAAAGAAAGAGCTTGTTTTTTATCAGCAAGACTTTTCTGTAAAACAGCTGACGTAAGTAAAGTTTTTGCACCTTTAAAAAAAGTTTTTTTCAAATTCGCAAAGGCAAAAAGACTTGGCTCTTTTGGCTTTGTATCAGCTTGAGTTTCTAAGTTGTTTTGAGAATCTGTTTTAGTTTCATCAACAATAGGATCTTGTTTTTTTGATTGCTGAGGGCTTTCAGGTATTTGTGTTATCGGGTCCATGGATTATGCCTTAAATAACCCAGTAAAATACTTATAACAAATTTCTTTTAAGAGTTGGTTAAGGATTTTGGCACAGCAAGCTAAATATCTTTATAACTCAAAACTTCAGCGCGAGCACCAAAATGTGTCACTGCTCCCAAATGAGCAGAACTCACTAGTTGAGAATATTTCCATAAAGTACCACTTTGATATTGGTTTTCTTTGATTTGCAAATCTAAAATTCTTTTTGCCATTTCATCTTCACTTAAATCAATATCCAGACTACCATTTACTGCGTCAATAATAATTTGATCTCCATCTTGAACTAGCGCAATTGCACCTTTATCATAAGCCTCAGGTGAAACATGCCCAATACAAAATCCACGAGTACCACCCGAAAACCTACCATCAGTAATTAAAGCAACTTTTTCTCCCATACCTTGACCATAAATAGCCGCAGTTGTTGCCAACATTTCACGCATTCCCGGACCACCCTTAGGACCTTCATAACGAATCACCAATACATCACCTTCTTTATAATCACGGGCTTCAACAGCCTTAAAGGCTTCTTCTTCACTATCAAAAACACGTGCAGGACCTTTATGATAAAGATTTTTCATACCAGCAACTTTTACAATAGCTCCATTAGGTGCAAGATTACCTTTTAAAGTGACCACACCACCAGAGTCACGAATTGGTTTTGCAACAGAAAAAATTATATCCTGTTCCTGTTGCCATAAGGCTTCTACTTTATCAGCATATTCATCTGCGTTTTCACCAATTGTTTTTCCATTAACTGTTATACAATCTCTATGCATGTGACCAGAGTCACATAAAATTTTAATTACAGTTTGAATACCACCATACTCATACAAATCTTTTGCCACGTATTTTCCACCGGGTTTCAAATTCACAATATAAGGTGTCTTTTTGAAAATTTCTCCAACAGCTTGCATATCAAAATCAATACCAGCTTCATTAGCAATAGCAGGTAAATGCAAAGCCGCATTAGTTGAACCACCAGTCGCAGCAACAATCGCAGCTGCATTTTCAAGCGCTTTTCTGGTAACAATTTCTCTTGGTAAAATATTTTTTGCTAAAGTATTCATGATCTCAAAACCACTTTTAGCAGCATAGCTATCACGCTCTTCATAAGGAGCAGGTGGCGCAGAAGATCCCGGCAAAGCAAGTCCAATCGCCTCAGATACACAAGCCATGGTATTTGCAGTATATTGTCCACCACAAGCACCAGCCGACGGACAAGCTACATCTTTCAATGCATCTAATTCTTCTCTCGACATTTCACCAGCATCAAACTTACCAACACCTTCAAAAACATCAACAATAGTTACATCTTGTCCTTTATGTTTGCCTGGCAAAATACTACCACCATACATAAAAATACTTGGAATATTTAAACGCACCATTGCCATCATCATTCCGGGCAAAGACTTGTCACAGCCAGCAATACCCAACAAAGCATCGTAGCAATGTCCACGTACAGAAAGCTCAACAGAATCTGCGATAACTTCACGAGAAACCAACGAAGATTTCATACCTTGGTGCCCCATGGCAATTCCATCTGTCACAGTAATTGTATGAATACCAAAAGGTAAACCACCATTTTCTTTAACAGCTTTTTTGGCAACAATTGCTTGTTTTGGCAAATCAATATTACAAGGTGCACTCTCGTTACCACAATCAACTACACACACATAAGGTCTTGTTTCAGCAGCATCACCGATACCTTCAGGAAAAGCATCTGTTTTTAAATTTTTGAGCATTGTCAATCTACCTTCGCAACCATGTACACGATTAATATATCTACTTGGAAGTTTATGGTCTAAAAAACGGGGGTCTAAGTCTTGTGGCATAACTATAATTATAACGAGATCAAGACTTAATAAACAAGTTCTTGATTTGCTTCAAAATTGATAATATCAGATCTGGTAATTATCCCTACTAGCTTATTGCAATCAGAATCATCAACAACAAGTAGACGACCAATTTTATATTCGTAAAGTCTAATAATTGCAGTATGCAAATTATCAGTTGGTCTTAAAACTTTTAATTCGGTTGACATAATATTTTTCACCAAAAAATCATCATATTTCATTTTGTTACTAATACGATGTAAATCTTGAGTCGTTACAATACCAACTAATTTTTTTTCTGCATTTAAAACCGGAAAACCACTATGGTCAGTTTTGTCGAAAGCTTCAATCAAAGTAACTAGAGCTTGATCTTCTTGAATAGTATCAACTTTTTTGGTCATCGCATCTTCAACAGAAAATCTTTGTAAGTATGATGGTGAAGAATATTCTTTAATATCAATTCCATCTCTTTCTAACAAACATCTATAAATACTACCCTCTTTAAGCCTCTCAGCGCTTACGTTTGCAATAATACAAGCAAACATCAAAGGTAAAACCAGTTCATAATTTCCGGTCAATTCAAAAAGCATAACAATACTTGTAATTGGTGCTCTAGAAACAGCCGTAAAAAATGCTCCCATACCAACAAAAGCAAAATTTGCTGGAATAATTCCCCAATCAGGAAAGGCAAGTGCACTTAAATGACCAATAATAGATCCAAGTAATGCTCCTAAAATTATTGAAGGTGCAAAAATTCCTCCCGGAATACCACTACCATAAGCAATTACTGTCAAAAAATATTTTCCAAAAAAAATCAAAATCATTAAAGACAAAGGCAAAGCCTCTGCTAAAACATTTGCCAAAGTATGATGCCCACCACCAATGGCTTGTGGCAAATACAAAGCAAACATTCCTGTAATAAAACCAGCTATGCCACCCCAAGCCCATTTGGGGATTTTGTTGGTAAAGAGTTTTTCGTAGGTATTTAAACTATAAAGAATTGATCTTTGAAAATAAACACCAAAAATCGCACAAATCACTCCTAATAAAATAAAAAGTGGCAATCCCAAAAGTCCAGTCACATGATCAGATTCAAATTGAAAAGTAAAAACATCTCCATAAAGTAAGCGACAAGTAACTGCCGCAGAAACCGAACCTACAATAGCAGGACCTAATGCCAAACTCGACATATTACGATCAAGTTCTTCTATTACAAAAATCACACCTGCAATTGGCGTATTAAAAGCTGCTGCCAAACCAGCACCAGCACCACTTGCAACTGCTCGTTTTCTGTGCTTACCACCAAGCGCTCTTGAAATTTTTGAAGCCAAAGATGCACCAATATGCACAGTTGGTCCTTCACGTCCCAAGGACATACCAGAAGCAATAGCAACAACACCACCGATGAATTTCACAAAGGCTGTTCGAAGTTTAATAACAACACTACTTGTATTTAGTGCTTGTTTTACTTGTGGTATGCCACTACCTTTTGCATCAGGTGCATATCTTTGGGTAATCCAACCTGCAAGTAAGCCCCCTAATGTTGCCACCACGGGCAAAACCAAAAAACCATACCATTCACCAGAATTTAAAAAAGAGAATTTTGCAATCATACTTGCTAAAAATTCAATTGATTTTCTAAAAGCAACTGCAAAAGCACCAATGATTACTCCAATTAAAGCTACTCTAATTAAAATTTGTGTTTTAAAATCAAAACTCTCAGACAAAAATTTTTGTAGTTTTTGAATTTCGCTCAATTTCTTTTATTTTCCTCAGCTTTGAAATTGATTCTAATTGGACTTCCTTGAAAACCAAAATATTGTCTAAATTGATTTTGTAAAAAACGTTTATATGACTCAGGCACGAGCTCTGGATAATTTGTAAAAAACACAAACTCTGGTGGTGACACTGCCACTTGCGTAACAAATTTAATTTTGATTGCCTTTTGCTTAACAATCGGAGCTGGTTGAAACACACTAATATCACTAATGACTTTATTTAAAACATTAGTTGAAATTTTCTTTTTATGTTCGTTACTTACAGTTTCAATCATTTGCCACAATTTATCTGTTCTTTGACCTGTTATTGCAGAAATATATTCCTTAGGTGCATAATCTATAAAACGTAATTTGTAGTCTAATTGTTCTTTGTATTTGATCAATTTAACATTATCTTCTTTAATTTCAGGATCAACTAAGTCCCATTTATTCATCAAAACAACACAGGCTTTGCCTTTTGCTTCAATCAAAGCAGCAATTTTTTGATCTTGATCAGTAACAATCTCAGGATCTGAAGCATCAATAATCAACACAGCTACATCACAAGCGGCAATAGAATAGGTAGTGCGAATATTTGAAAATCTTTCTACTTCTTCTTTAACTTTTGATTTTTTTCTAAGTCCAGCCGTATCAACCAATTCAAAAAACATGCCATGTCTTTTTAAACGAGTATTAATCGCATCTCTTGTAGTACCACTTGTATCGCTAACAATCGATCTTTCTTCTCCAAGTAATTTATTAAACAAACTTGATTTACCAACATTTGGCTTACCCACAATAGCAACTTTTAAATATTTTTCATCACTTAGACTTGGCACAAAATCTGCAAAATCTTTGTTGATATCACTAAGCATCTCACTTAAGCCATGCGAACCATGCAAAGCACTAATTGGATAAACATTCTCAAAACCCAATCCATAAAACTCATAGACCATCTGATCTCTTTCATGACTATCAGATTTATTTGCGGCTAGATAAACTGGTTTATTACAATACTTTCTTAAAATATTTGCAACTTGATCATCTTGCGCAGTAATACCTGTGCTTATATCAGTAATGAAAATTACTGCATCAGCTTCTTCGATAGCAAGCATCGCTTGTTTTTTTATATCTTCAGCAAATGTATCTTCGTTGTCAAAAGTAATTCCACCAGTATCAATAATTGTGAACTCTTGCTCTTCCCATTGAAAATCAATATAGTTTCTATCTCGTGTAATTCCTGCTTGTTCACCAACAATGGCATGTTTTTTTTCAGCAAGTCTATTTACAAGAGTGCTTTTTCCTACGTTTGGTCTACCTATAATTGCTAGTTTAATTTTTGCCATCGTGTAAAAACCGATATGTAATAATAGGTTAGCTCTTTTATGAATTAAAAAACAGTGGGCACAACACTATGTTATACAAAATTTAATATTCTCAGGATTTTCGTTTGGCTACACGTCCTTAAGGATTCACTTCCTGATCCAAGAGTACCTAGTTCAAGGTGGCTCTTTACTATTTTTTGCAATAATTGGCTAAAATAAAGGTTTCAGATGCGCATTTTGATAATTAAGTTAAGTTCAATTGGTGATTTAATTCATTGTGTACCTGCTTACAGACAGCTAAAAAAACATCTGCCTCATGCAAAAATTGATTGGCTTGTCTATAAAAACCTAAGTTCTTGTCTTGAAAATTTTGTTGAACAAGACAATCGCATTGAACTTGAAGACAAAAACTTTTTTACACTAATTAAAAAAGCCCAAAGTTTAAAATCACAATATGACTATGTAATAGATTTACAGGGACTTTTTAAAACTGCTCTATTAGCAAAAATCATAAATGCTAAGTCAAGCTATGGTTTTAATTTTCCTCGAGAAAGTTGGGCAAAATATTTTTATACAAAATCATTTTGTGACTTTGTTAGTTTAAATTCAAAAAAACATATTATTGAGCAAAACCTTGAATTAATTGAAAGTTTTTTAGAACAAGTGCTCCATATTAAAGCAAATACTGAAATTGATTTTTCTTTTGCAAGCCCAATTAAGCCTAAAAAACAAGAAACAGAAAAAAAACAACTCTGTATTATTCCAGCAACCACTTGGGAATCAAAACATTGGCATATTAATAATTGGGTTGAACTTTTAAAAAGAATCGATTGTTCGCAATATGAAATTTATGCAACTGGATCTCCTGCAAACAGCAAATATTTAAATAGCATCAGAGAACTTAGTGCAACACCTCTAAAAATTATCGACAATAAAAAACTACCAGAGCTTTTTGATTTTTATGGTCAAATGGATACTATTATTGGTGTTGACACAGGTCCTTTACATATTGCAGCCGCAAGTTTATTTGCAAAAAAAGACCAGAAAAAAATCATTGGCATTTATGGACCGACAAGTGCATCACGTTCTGGTCCTTATGGATTTAGTGCATTAAGTGCAGATGAAATACTCGCAAAACAAGCCAGCAACAAAAAAACACTTAGCGCTGATGAAAACTCTATTGACAGCATTAGCGTAGATATGGTCTTAGAAAGTGCCAGCCTTGTGTTGTAAAATCTCTTGGTGCTATTAACAAATTTCAAGAACGAGGCTTTTCACTGCCAAAAATAGTCCTGAGTTTACTGCGTGTAAATGATGACTTTGAGGCACGAAAGTAAGGCCGTTATCGGGATTTGTTAATAGTAGCTATGTTAATTTACTAAATCATGAGACAAAATGAACACGGTCCGAAATGTCTTGAGACAAATGGCAATTATATTGCAAAGAGCTAAGTAAGTATATAATAAAACAATGGATTTTCTTGCAGTTTTAATAAGTATTTTGACAATTGCAGTTTTAATTATTGTTCATGAATTTGGACATTTTTTATTTGCCAAGTTTTATGGCTTTCAAACACCTGTTTTTGGTATTGGACTTCCTTTTGGACCCGGTATTAATTTATTTAAAAAATGGGATACGCAATTTAAATTTTATTTTGCGCTAATTGGTGGTTTTGTTGCTATTCCAGAACTTGGTGATGAAACTGATAAAGAACAATTAGAAAAATACGAAAACTTAAAGCCACTTAGAGAATTCCCTGTTCACCAAAGAGCAGTTGTTGCTTTTGGTGGTATTGCTTTTAATATCTTGTTTGCATTTTTACTGGCAATTATAATGGCTGCGACGGTTGGCTTACCAAGCATAAAAGCCAATACCAGCATTTCTGCTTTTAGCAAAGAATCTGTAGCTCAAAAAATGCAAATGCAAGTCGGGGATAAGATTATTGCCATCAATAATCAAAAAATCAATTCAGCACAAGAACTACAAAGCATTGTCAAAGAAACTGCAAACACAGAAATTTTAGTTAGTTATCAACGCAAACTTACATCAACAACAACAGAAAAAGAAATAGTCTGGCAAAGTTACGAAATCAAACTCAATAATCCCGGCGCTCTTGGAGTTGTACTAGGTGGAGACAAAGTCTATAAAAAATATCCAGCAAACCCATTAATTTGGATTAAAGAAGCATTTGTGTTTATTGCTAAAACATTGCTCATGATGTTTATATCTGTTTTTGCAATTTTAGCGAGTCTCTTCCAAAAAATATTTTCTATTTTTATTCCAAGTCTAAAAGAAACAGCAGTAAACCTTGGTGACGTTAAAGGTATTGTTGGTATTGTACAAATCATTAGTCACGATATTAAATCAAATGCAATCTTACTTTTTGATTTTGCAATTTTGCTGAGTTTAAATTTAGCAGTTATAAATTTATTACCAATTCCAGCTTTAGACGGTGGGCATTTATTATTTATGGCTGTTGAAGCAATCACTGGCAAAAAACCTTCTGAGAAGTTGCAAGAGAATTTAGTACAAATTGGCTTTTTGTTTTTGATGACAATTATTGTTTTAACTACATTTAATGACATCAAAAACTGGATTTTTCTGAGGTAAAACCCCTAGCTACTGTAACAAATCCCATTAACTGGGTTAACAGCACCTAGGCAAAATGGGCGTGCTTCCAAACCCGTAATAAGTATCTCGAGTCTTTAGATTTGGGCATAAGTAGGGTTTGGTTAGACACGCCTAACAAAAGAATCAAACACCGTCGCTTAGTGAGTTTCACGTAGTGAAACAAGCTAAGCGTAAGGTCGTTTGTGGGACTGATTTATGACCCCAATTGCAAGTGATTTTAACATTTCACTGTATTTTAAAATTCACAAACTGAAGCTCTAAACTCCACCTGGAAATATAAATCTTCAAAAAACCTATATAAATAAAAGACTTTTGACAATTTTATTTTGTATTTACAGCGTGGCGCTACATGAATCAAAAAAGTCTTAAAATACCATTGTTTTAAAGGCTTTTATAAGATTCAGGTGGAGTTTAGAGCACCAGTTTATAAAATTCAAAATGGGGTCAGAAATCAGTCCCAAAATGCTAACATGTATGTATAGATGTCTGCCTTAACTACACAAGCAGCTCCAATTAATTTTGCTCAAACGCAAAATGATATAGACTTGCGTGCGACACAAGCAAAACTTGAAGCACAACGCAATGATACTTTTGCAAACTTAGAAAAATTACACGAACAATTTTCAAATCCACAAATTGATAATTCATATCAAAGCATGGAAGGTAGTAATTCAGAAAACAAAAATGTTCAAGCCTTAAAATGGATCAGAGATTATATTCCTGCGGCAGGTCTTGCAGTAGCATCAGCGATGCATATTATCGCTGGCTTAGACAAATTAAAAAATGTTTTACCAGAATCTCTAAGTAGTATTTTTGATAAATACGCTCTTGGAGTATCAAAAGCTTCTAACTTATTGAATTATTTAGCCAAAGGTGCCTCTGCATTAATCCATGGTCGCTCATGGGATGCCATTGGTAGACTAGCTTTCTTAGTACCAAGTTTTGCAAGCCAAGAAAATTTCTTTTTGTTTTCTGGTGTTAGTAGTGGTATTACCATGATGGAACAAGGTCATATTGATTATGTAAAAAAATCTTCTAATCTTGCTGAAGATTTTGTCAATAACTGCAAAGCCTTCAAAAATAAAATCGTACAAGTTTTTAGTAAAGGCTTTTTTAATAAAGACAGACTGGTTTTTAGAGGGCGCGAGATAGAAGAAAAACATAAAGGCACAATGTTTATTAGTTCTTTTGGAAATTTCTTTGGTGCAATTTTAGGAATGATTTCTCCAAACAAAGATTCCTCACTTAGAAAAGTTGCCGCTATTGTCAGAAATATTGGAAGCGCGGGATGTGATTGGGGTAAATTCTTTCACAAAGATATCAACAACAAACTCTCTGCAGTTGCCTATGCCGGTGTGTCAGTGTTAGATATACTACAAACTTTTTACGATGGTTCTACTTCACGAATATTAAGTCATTTTAGTTTAGCTATTAATAATTTAGCTAACTTCTTTTATGTCAACACTTCAAAAGCTCGTGATGAAAACACTTACGAAGCACCAAGTAAATCAGTAGCACCTAACATGCAATTAGCTTTTTGATGAATTATTTTTGCGATAACAAAACAAATGATGTATGCTTTGAAAATCACTAAGCGACGGTGTTTGATTCTTTTGTTAAGCGTGTCTAACCAAACCCTACTTATGCCCAAATCTAAAGACTCGAGATACTTATTACGGGTTTGGAAGCACGCCCTCTATACCCTCAAACTCTTGTAAAGCAATAGGATTCTTGATAGGATTACCCGGAACTTTCACATCAGCTTCTTGGTCAAAACTCGTTAAAAGATTTCCTGAAAAAATATCTGCCATAGGCTGTATAACTAAATTAATCAAAGGACTAAACGCACCTATCAAAGGTCTTACACCGGGAAGATAACTAGAGCCATATGCACCTTCTTTGTCTAACAGAAATTCACTCAGTGTTTTTCCACTCGCTCTATGCGATTGATAATCTGAAGCAATTCTTGGGACATTATCATAGCCACCATTATGACTCACAAAAAAATCTAATTGTTTGCGCAACCATGATGTTTTTCCTGCACCATCGGCATCAATAAAGTTTTGTAAAATACCATCAAAGCCCAATCTTTGTGCTAATCCTGCAATTGGCGAAAGTACTGACAAATTAATCAAAGTCTTTATGATACCAGGGTTTTCTTCAAGAGTTTGATCAAAAACTTTATCAAATTTTTCCTTTGAACTTAATTTTTCTTCTTTTGACGGGGCTTCAACAACAGCTTCACTAGGCTTATTTTCTATCCCTAAAAAACTTTTCAACTCTAAAACTTCATCAGAATTAATACCATCAATAGCAACAATATCATACAAGGATCTTAAAGCATCTGCAGAACTAGCTCCACGAGTATTAACCTTTCTTCCAGTTTTACTAGAAAAACGATTTTCTTTTTTTCTAATTTTATTTAAAAACTTTCTTTCTTTTTTTGAAATTTCACCATCAGCAAGTGCACCTCTTAAAGCTGTTTCAAAACTATCAAAACGTGGTTTAACAGATTTCTTTCCAGCTTTCTTTTTTTTCTTTTCTGGGTTGATAATGATCAAATCGATTTCAAACCGAGGTCTTCTTTGTTCAATTACAAAACTATTAATTCTACGACACGCAGAATCACGACAAACATTAAATGGCATTTTGTTCTCCTCTCCAATAAAAATTAATCTAAAAATACAAAGATTCTTATTAATATTTTTGATAACAAATATTCAAAAATTTTATTTCAATATTTTAATTAAAATATTGCGACCAACGTTCATCAACTTTTTTTACAATCTCATCAGACATTTTAATAAGCCCCGGCCATTCTCTTTGAAATCCTTCATCAGCCCATTTCTTAGTTGCATCAATACCAACCTTTGAGCCAAAACCCATAATTGTACTCGCATGATCTAAAATATCAAGAGCACCTTTAGTAAATATCATATCTCTCTGTGGATCAACATTTCCAAAAGCATAGAGAGCCGCTTCTGAATAATTGTGAATATCTACATCTTTATCAAAAACTACAATTGACTTAGTCCAAGCCATTTGCCCCATACCCCAAATAGTATTCATCACTTTTTGTGCATGACCTGCATATTTTTTATCTATTTTCACCAAGACACAATTATGAAATACTCCATCCCAAGGAAGATCCATATCTAAAATTTCAGGACAAACCAACTGCAAAAGCGGCAAGAAAATTCTTTCTGTAGCTTTTCCTAAATAGCAATCTTCTTGTGGTGGTAAACCAACAATGGTTGTTGCATATACTGGATTATTACAATGCGTCAAAGCAGTCACGTTAAACTTTGGATATTTATCTGCCAAAGAATAAAAACCAGTATGGTCACCAAAAGGTCCTTCAATAATTTGCTCTTCATTTAAATCTATATAACCCTCTATAACAATCTCAGCATCAGCAGGAACTTCAATATCAATAGTTTTACATTTAACAAGCTCTACTGGTTTACGACGAATAAAACCTGCCATTATCATCTCATCAATTCCCGGTGGCAAGGGAGCAGTACCTGCATAAATAATTGAAGGATCTGCACCAACAACAACCGCAAGCTCCATACGATTTTGACCATCAATTTTTTTTAGTGACTTTTGATAATTATGTGCACCGTCATGATGTTTATGCCAATGAATGGCAGTCGTAAGGTTATCAAATTTTTGTACACGGTACATACCAACATTACGACCAGAACCTAATTTATCTACATCTTTTGTAAAAACTGATGTGAGGGTTATGTAATTTCCACCATCTTCAGGCCAACATTTGATGATTGGTAATTTATCCAAAAGTTTTGCATCTTGCTCTGCATAAATGACATTGTCTTGGCAAGCACCTTTACTGACAAGCTTTGGAATAAATTTACGAATTTCAGACATCTGCATTAACTTTTGAATTTTTGCAGTTAAACTTTCTGGAACTTCAGGCTTAATAAATTCACGAATACGATCAGCAATAATGTCATAATCATCAACACCCAAAGCCATTTTCATACGCTTATGAGAACCTAATGAATTTATCAAGACTGGAATCTCATAGCCAACAGGATTTTCAAACAACAAAGCTTTATTACCAACTTGTTTTGCAAGATCATTTGCCCAAGAATGCTCCTTATCATTAGCGAGATTTGCATCAAGACAAACAGCTTTTGATATACGATCTGTGATTTCTGTAATTTCCAAATCAACATCAACTGGAGCTTTAATACGAAGCAACTCTCCATTTTCTTCTAAATCTGCAATAAATTCTTGTAAATTTTTATAAGGATAAGTCATTAATAACTATTATAGATTATTATAAAGTTAGATGAAAATTCTCGTAACTGGTGCAAACGGCTATATTGGTCAAAGATTAATAAGAGAATTATTAATGGATGAACATGAGATTTATGCGCTTGTGAGACAAGATACTCGTTTTCAATACGAAAAATTTTCCAAAAAACATCCACAAGCAAAATTACATATCATCAATGCCGATCTTTTAGATCCTAATAGTCTTGAAGTAATTCCTCAGGATTTAGATTTAGCTTTTTACCTAGTGCACTCTATGAGTGGAAAAACAACTCAAGATTTCGAAGACATGGAAAAAAGCTGTGCGCTAAATTTTGTAAACAGCATAAAAAACAGTTCAATCAAACAAGTGATTTATTTAGGCGGAATAGCTAATTCCAAAAAACTCTCAAAACATTTACGCTCTCGCGTGCAAGTAGAGGAGATTCTTAAAAACCAAAATTTTGCTTTAACTGTACTGCGAGCGGCTATCATTATTGGTTCTGGTAGCGCTTCTTTTGAAATCATTCGTGATTTAACAGAAAAATTACCAGTAATGCTTGCTCCTAAGTGGCTAAAAACCAAATGCCAACCTATAGCCATTAGAAATGTTATTCAATACCTTCAAGGAGTAATGCTCAAAGAAGAAAGCTTTAATCAAACCTTTGATATAGGCGGTCCCGAAGCACTAACTTATACAGAAATACTTTATAGCTATGCAAGAGTAAGAAATTTAAAACGACTAATAATTCCAGTACCGCTATTTTCACCACGGCTTTCTTCTCATTGGCTAAGTTTCATTACCAGCGCAGATTATTCTTTAGCAAGAAACCTTGTAACCAGTTTAAAAAACCAAGTAACTGTAGAAAAAACAGGAATCGAAAAAATCGTTCCAATAAAATGTTTTACTTTAGATGAAGCTATTCAAAAAGCACTTTATAAAGTTTCTGAAGATGATGTTTTTTCTAGTTGGAAAGATGCTTTTATTTATACAGACAGCAAAAATTTTATGGACATTGAGATTCCTGAATATGGTTGTTTATTTGACAGACAAGAAATAGCATTCACTCGTGATAAAGAAGATGTTATAGAAAACATTTGGAATATTGGTGGCACTAGAGGTTGGTATTATTGGGATTGGGCTTGGGAGATTCGCGGTATGCTTGACATTGCTTTTGGTGGCGTCGGCTTAAGAAGAGGTCGAAGAAATACAAATGAACTTTTTCAAGGTGATGCACTTGATTTTTGGCGAGTCTTAAAAGCAGACCGTAAAAATGGCTATCTAGCTTTGTATGCAGAAATGAAATTACCCGGAGAAGCATTTTTAGAATTCAAAATTGAAGAAAATAAAGATGGTCAAACTACACTAAAACAAATTGCAACTTTTAGACCACAAGGTTTATGGGGAAGACTTTATTGGTACTTAATGATGCCAGCCCATATTTTTATTTTTAGTGGTATGGCACAAAATATTATAAACTTTGTGCCGCACAAAAAGCACTCGACCACGCCCACTGAAAGTTATAGCCACCCAACCAGCCAGTAACATCAACTGCTTCACCAATAAAATATAAGCCGGGATATTGTTTTACTTGCATTGTTTTTTGATCAAGAGCATTAGTATCTATACCACCTTTAGTAACTTCAGCTTTAGCAAAACCCTCATCTCCACAAGGACTTAAGGACATTGCATTTAGCAAGTTAGCAAGTTCAATAAGTTTTTGTTTAGAATATTCTTGAATATTTTTTTCAATATCAAAGATTTCATTTGAAAAGGATTTTAAAAAGTTTTTAGAAAAAACAAAGTCTCTATCAATTTTATTTGTAAAAGTTGCCATGTTCTTTTTTTGTTCAATTTCTGAAATGATTTTTATAAGTTTTTCATTTGTTGTCTGAGATTTCTTATTTAAAAAATATTCTTGCAAATTTAAATCAGGACAAAAATTTAATACCAGCTTGTCACCCATTTGCCAATAATTAGAAATTTGCAAAGTAGCTGGTCCACTTAAACCCTTATGTGTCATTAAAATATTTTCTCGAAACTCATGTTTATTTACAGCAAGCTTTACATCGAAGCTTGCACCTGAATTTTCATTTATAAACTTGTCGTTAATTAAAATTGGTACTAAACCAGCTTTAGGCTCAATGACATTGATAGCAAGTAATTTTGCCAAATCATAGGCAAAAGAACTTGTACCTAACTGGGGTATCGAAAGCCCGCCTGTAGCGATAATCAAATTATCTGTTTCTACTAAATCCTCACCAATTTTAATCGCAATTTTTTTTTCAAGGGAAAAATCTAGTTGTTCTTTAGATTTATTTTCAATATTAATTTTTAGAGCGAGCTCATTAAAATAGATCTCATTAATTTTCACAGGATGTAAAATTGTGACAGCGAATTTTTGGGCTTGTTGTTTTAGTAAATTTATAATTTCAAAAGAGCCTTCATTACAAAACATTTGCCCTAGTTTTTTTTCGTGAAATTTTATATTATTTTCTTCCACGAATTTTATAAAATCGTAAGGACCATATTGAGCCAGTGCTGATTTAACAAAAAAAGGGTTTTGCGAAATATAGTTTTCATCGCTAGCATTGATATTTGTAAAATTACAACGCCCACCACCAGAAATGCGAATTTTTTCACAAAGCTTTTTATTAGAATCAATCAATAAGACAGATTTTTTGTTTTTAGCAGCAGTTATAGCAGCCATGAAACCTGCCGCACCAGCTCCAATTACTATCAAGTCATATTTCAATTTAAAAACAACCAATCACTTCAAAATAACACACGTATAGCTATCGTAAAAATTAGACAAAAAAAAAGCCCCTAAGGACTTAATTTCTTTCTTGATTTGAATTTCTTTATTATAGCAAATTTTTTACTTGTTTTCAAGTGCACTTTTATTAATTTTAGTTAAACTTGAGACACTACGGACCGTGTCATTTTTGTCTCATGAGACACTGCGGACCGTGTTATTTCTGTCTCACCTATTATCTTGTAATCGACTAGCTCAAATCTAAAAACTCGAGATACTTATTACGGGTTTGGAAGCACGCCCATAAAGCAAAAGCCAACTATAGTAGACTAAAGTTGATCATCGAGTAAATAGAAAAAAACAAATTTATGCCTGAATTACCAGAAGTCGAAACAGTATGCAGAGGAATCAAACCTCTATTAGAAAATCAAAGCATAAAAAAAATTCTTTGCAGAGTTGCCAAGCTGCGCTACCTACTTCCCAAAAACCTAAACAAAAAAATTGCCAATTGCAAAATTCTAAAAGTGCAAAGAAAAGCAAAATACATACAGATTTTTTTAGACAATGAAACTCAATTAATCATTCACTTAGGAATGACCGGCAAATTATTAATCAAAAAGAACTTTACAAATAAAAGAATTGACAAACATGACCATGTAATCGTAGAACTAAAAAATTCTCAAGCATTGGTTTTTAACGATGTACGAAAATTTGGCATGCTTGATTTAATTGATAATAGCCAAGAACAAAATTACAAATTTTTTAAAGACCTTGGTCTTGAACCTCTTGAAAAAGAATTTAATTTTGATAATTTTAAAAAAATCATCTCTCATAGAAACAAATCAATCAAATCCACAATCATGGACAGCAAACTCATTGTAGGTGTTGGCAATATTTATGCAAATGAATCACTCTTTAACGCTGGCATTCATCCAGAAAGAATTAGCTCAGATCTCAAGGACTATGAACTAGAACTACTGAGAAAAGAAATTATCAAAATCTTAAAAAAAGCTATCAAAAAAGGTGGGTCCACTTTAAATGATTTTAGAAATGAAGAGAATCAAAAAGGATATTTTCAGTTTGACTTTAGGGTTTACGCTAGAAATGGCTTAGCCTGCAAGATTTGTAAAACTGAAATCCAAAGAATTAAACAAAATGGTAGATCCAGTTTTGTTTGTAGTACTTGCCAAAAATGATAAAATATCTAAGTGAAAAAAATAGCTTTAATACCCGGTGATGGCATTGGTCCAGAAATTACAAAAGAAACTCTAAAAGTTTTGAGCAAATTAGATCTTGATTTTGATTATCGAGAGTTTGATTTAGGTGGAGTCGCGATAGACAAACATGGCGTTCCATTTCCAAAAGAAACACAACAAGGTATTAAAGAAGCAGATGCAGTTTTAATGGCTGCAATTGGTGGACCTCAGTACGATAATTTACCAAGAGAAAAAAGACCAGAAACAGGACTTTTAGCACTTAGAAAAGAATTAAAAACATTTGCAAATATTAGACCTGCCCTTGTTTTTGATTCACTTGCAAATCTTTCTAGCTTAAAAGAAGACGTTGTTAAAGGAACTGATTTAATTGTAGTAAGAGAACTTACTGGTGGTATTTATTTTGGTGAGCCAAGTTCAAACGATGGCAATGTTGGCATCAATACCATGATTTACAATAAAGAAGAAGTTAAGCGCATCGCAAAAGTTGCATTTGAATTTGCTCAAAAAAGAACAAAAAAACTTTGTTCAGTTGACAAAGCAAATGTTTTAAATGTGTCGCAACTGTGGCGAGATGCTGTAATTGAAACAGCTAAAGACTTTCCAGATGTTGAACTTACCCACATGTATGTTGACAATGCAGCAATGCAACTTATCAAAAATCCAAAACAATTTGACGTAATTGTTACAGGCAATCTTTTTGGTGATATTTTGTCTGATGAAGCTTCAATGCTTACAGGAAGTATTGGCTTATTACCAAGTGCATCGATTGGAGATGGATCTCTTCCGGGTTTATATGAACCAGTACATGGCTCTGCACCAGACATTGCCAACCAAGGCAAAGCAAACCCAATGGCTATGATACTTTCAGCGGCTATGATGTTAAGATTCAGTTTTGGCTTAGATACCGAAGCTAAAATTTTAGAAGATGCAATTCAAGATGTACTCAATCAAGGTATTATGACAGCAGACTTAGGTGGCTCAGCAAGCACAATTGAAATTGGAGATGCTATAGCGAGTGCTGTTACAAAAAATATAAAAGTTCTTGCTTAATGTGCCAAATTAAAATTTGTTCTTGGAATGTTAATGGCATCAGAGCTGTTGCAAAAAAAGGATTTTTTGAATGGTTATTGGATTCTGACTATGATTTAGTTGGTATTCAAGAATCAAAAGCACAACCAGATCAGCTTGATGATAGCTTCAAAGCAAACTTTAAGTACCCAACTGTAAAATATAATAGTGCAGAAAGAAAAGGTTATAGTGGCACCGCCAACTTCATTTCAGCAAACTTTAGTCCAGACTATATTCAATTTGGTTTTGATATTAATAAATTTAAAACAGAAAAACTTGCTTACAAAATAACTTCCATAAACCATGAGAAAAAAACTACCAGTATTAATTACGCAGGTTTAGACAGCAGCATTGGACCAGACTCTTTACCTAAAAGATATTCAGACTTAGAAGCATTAAAGAGAATCAGCAAAGAAGAACTTGCAGAACAAATTCAAGCTTTTAATGCAGAAGGCAGAATCATAGAGACTCAACATACTGTTGCTGACAAAAAAATTATTATTCTAAATATTTATTTTCCCAACGGTGGCGCAAGTACAGAAAGACTTAAATTTAAGTTTGAATTTTATGAGCTACTAATTGTCTACCTAAAAGAATTACTCAAAATCACTCCTTATGTGATTGTAAAAGGTGACTTTAATACAGCGCACACAGAAATTGATTTAGCGCGTCCAAAAGAAAACACCAATACCACAGGCTTTATGCCAGTTGAAAGAATGTATTTAGATTGGATAGAAGAAATAGGTTTTTTAGATGCTTTTCGTGCTTTAAACCCAGAGACAAAAGAAGTTTACACGTGGTGGAGCTTTCGAACTGCGGCACGCTCAAGAAACATTGGCTGGAGAATTGATTATGTTTATATAAGCGATGCGCTCAAAGTGCACCTAAAGACTGCTAAAGTCTTAAACTTACAAGAAGGTTCTGATCACTGTCCAATAGACGTTACACTAAAGTTTTAGAAGGACGTTTTAAAATATTACAAATTCTTCTTGAAGTAGCATTAACACTGCGAATAAACTCTAAAACCCAAAGGTTTAATTTTTCACTTTCGTAATCGCCACCATCTGTCAAATCATCAACTGATTTATTTCTAAGTTCTTCTTCTATTTTTCTAAGGTCATCTAAACGCAATAAAATTCTTTGAGCATCTTCATAAGAATCATACATGATTGCATTACACGATTTTGAAAAGCATTTTACAGTACTTCTAAAATATTCCTCAAGCCCTAAATATCTTTCATCAAAATTTGGAACTTGATGGTCTAAAGTCTCCAAAGAACTTTCTAGCTTAAATGCAATATGCTCAATCTCATTCACTAAACTTACCAAATTTAAAGCCCTTGAAACATTTTTATAGTCAAGCTTTTGTTTTACAATACGACCTAAAAAATTTAAAATATCAGCTCTAAATTCTTGCTGGTACTCTCTAAGTTCAAACAACTGAGTTTCTTTTTCTTTTTCCTTCATCAAAAAGAAATCTCTAGAAAGCCAAAGCATTTCTTTAACGGTATTTTTATATGAACGAATTGCATCGTTTGACTGAATAAACAAAAGCTCTGGACTTTTTGAAAGCTCACGAATTCTTGGAAAAAAATATTTTTTCTTCTGTGGATTTTTTTCTTCTTTAATAATCCAATGTGATAATTTATCAAGCACACCAACAAATGGGAACCAAATTATTGAAGCAATAATATTAAAAGCTGTTTGTGCATTTGCCATTAAACGAGCAACATTCTGACTATTCGAGCTTATTGCTTTTACAAAAACAATAAACTCTGGAACCCAAAAAGAAAACAATAAAACTCCTGAAACATTAAAAACAATATGAGCAGTAGCAACTCTTTTTGCGGCAGAACCAGTATTGATTGAAGCTAAAATAGCTGTTATACAAGTACCTATATTTGCTCCAAGAATCAATGGAACTGCGGCTTCTAATGTAACTAAACCTTGAGTCGCAAGACCGATCGCAATACCAATACTTGCACTACTCGATTGCACTAGTGCCGTAAAAATTGCACCAGCTAAAATTCCAATACCGACATTTTCAAAACTCTGCATTAAATCTAAAAAGAAAGCTGAGTCTCTTAAAACTTTCATTGCCTGAGACATTGTTTCTAAACCCAAAAACAAAAATCCTAAACCAATTGCAATATAACCAAAATGTTTTGTACGAGTTCGAGATGAAATAATTTTCACCAGAAAACCAACTGCCACAAAGACCAAAGCCATTTTAGTAACTTTAAAAGCAATAATTTGAGCAGTCACAGTTGTACCAATGTTTGCTCCTAGAATAACCGCGATACTTCTTTCAAAACTTATTAATTGAGACTGCACTAATGAAATCAAAATCGAAGTTGTTGCACTACTCGATTGAATGAGTGCGGTGACCAAAGTACCAACCAAAACACCAATCACTCGATTATCGGTTGCTTTTTCTAGAATTAATTTAAAAGTATTTCCTGCCGCTTTTCTCAAGTTGGCACTCATCATGTCGAGCCCTAAAAGAAAAACCGAAAGCCCGCCAATGACCCCAACAAAATTTTCAATTCCAAAGCCTGAATGCATAAAGCGTTAACAATGATACATTATGCAAGAAATAGACTAAGCTTTCAATAATTAATATTTTGGTACAAAAGCTATTTGTATCACCAATTAGTGGGCTATGCTTTTTGGGATTTGCTGAAAAACGAAGTTTTGAGGCGCAATCCGCTTAGCAAAAATATTAAAGATTCACTCCCTGAAACAAGTTGCACTCTTGTATCAGGGTTGAAAAATCGACGAAGTCACATTTTTCAGTGGATCCTTAAAATAATTATATTTATTGATGCTTTACAAAAAAGCCCTCTAGAACTATACTCAAATTTATGATGAAAAAAGCGTTATTAATAGCAATTCTTAGTATTTTTATTTCAAGCCCAGTATTCGCTGACGGTTTTTATAGATATAAGCCTGATTCAAAAAATAAGACATCTTGTGTTGCTTGTGGATTATCAAAAGCAATAGTTTGGACAGTCAAACTTCCTGTAAGAATCGTTACTTCAACAACTGTTGGTTTATATGAATTAGTAACTGATCAAGATTTTAGTGGTTTCAAAGAAGGTTACTACTTAATCTAAGGATGGAAAAAATTTAAAAATTCAAGCCTACCTAATTGGTAGGCTTTTTTTTGAACAATGCAAGTTAAAAGATTTGATCAATCAGAAATTTGGGACATTCATAATGAATATTTTTTGAATCGCGGTTTAAAAGCCTGGTCCAAAGGCGAAGTACCCTATACTGGAATCTCAAATTATTACGAAGCCTACAAAAAAGTTGCTTTTTTTTATATGGCACTGCTTGAGAACCCTAAAATCGATGGCATCAATATCTTAGAACTAGGCTCAGGCAATGGCGCTTTTGCAATTAATTTTTTAAAAGCTTTTGAAGATATCGACCAAAACAATTTATTTAAAAAAATAAAATATACAATTTCAGATTACTCCCAAAAAACTTTAGACGAACTCAAGGACAAATTAAAAGACCATGAATATTTTGCAAAGTTTTCTTTTAAAATTTTAGATATCAATCATGAATTTCATCAAGTCGCAGATGAAGACTATGACTTAATTATGTCTAATTACCTTTTGGATCAATTACCTGCGCGAATCATCGCCAAAGATCCCAATAAAAATTTATACTACGAAAAATATTTATCTCTAGAAAATAACCCGAAGAAAAAAATCAAAAAATTAAAGCGCAAAACAGTTTTTCAAGAACTAGATTTTGCCAATGACATTAAACTGGAACATCAAAAAATCTTAGATTCGTGTTTTCGTTACAAAAAAAAATCTACAATTGTTTATTCTTATGGAGCTTTAAGGGCGATAAGAAGAATTTTGTATAAATTAAAGCCTAAAGGTATTTATATTGCCTCTGACTTTAATGCCAGTTCTAAACCGGGTTTTGATGATTTCGACCCATGCTTTTATGGCAATTCACTCGCACAAGCTGTAAACTTCGAGTTTATTTGCAAGTATTTTTTTAATGAAGATATTGATGATATTGAACACAAACATTTCAAAAAAGAAGATTATCAATTTGTTTTGATTTATGAGGACCCAATCAAACCTTTGCATACATTGATATTAACAAGACCAGACTACCCAGATACTTTACATCTCAATGATATCTACAATAAAGTCTATAACCAAAATATACTTTTAAGATTTTTGTATCGTTACTTAGTAGAATTCAAATACTCTTTAATACTTTTTTTGCTAATTAGCGTAGCTTTCATCTTCTTCCAAAATTTCTTTTAAATCGATGTTTCTTTCACCCGAAATACATTGCAAAAGCCATTGTATAAATTTTTCTGGTTCATCTTCCATCAAAGCATGACCAGACCATTTAAATAATTCAAAATTTGAATTGGCTAAAGAATCACTCAGCCTTGATACCAAACCATACGGAGCAACCAAATCAAATCTTCCTGCTGCTAAAAAGATATCACCTTTAAATTTAGATCTAGACATTCTACGAAATGCATTCCAAGCTCTAACATGACGATAAATTTCTCTTAGTACCTGTGCATTAGTCATAATTGAAGACATGTAGCGCGGTCTTAAAATAAAGCGACGCACAAAATCTAAGTTTTGCTGAATAATATCAATAGGCTTACCTAAAAGCACCTGTAAAAAATCTTTAACAGGGGAAACTAATTTGGGTGGCAAACAAACTAAAATTTGTTTTTCTACAAGATCTGGAAATTTATCAGCTAAATTTACAGCAACAATTCCACCGAAGCTATGTGTCACGGTAATAATTTTTTTCTGAGGCCAAATTTCTAAACTTTCTAAAGTTTCAATAACATCATGCACATGTGAATCAATATCAATTTTTACATGAGCTTTAGGTTGTTGCATTAATCGAGTTTGTCCATGACCTCGCAAATCAATAGCCAAACAATAGTAGCCTCGAGAAGCAACAATATTTAATTCATTAAGCCAAACAGTGGCATCGCTAGCACTTCCATGCAAAAACACAATTATCGGATCTTTTGGATCACCTTTAGAATAATAATTAAGGATCATTGTTTATGAATATTCAACTTTATAGACTAGTTCCAATCCACTAATTAGCTTATACCAAGATTTCATTAAATATATTCTATATATTAAGTGCTGTTAACAAATTTCGAGCACAAGGCTTTCGAGTGCCAAAAAAGGCTGAGTTTACTGATTGTAAATGATGACTTTGAGACACGAGAGCACGGCCGTTATCAGGGTTTGTTAACAGTAGCGAGTTTATTCAAAAGTAAAATTTAATTTTCAATAAGTAAGAAACATAAAAAATAATTTTTTAATACAACTTTCACTCTAGACTAAACGATTGAAAGGCTTAGTTTTAGTTAACAAATACAAGGGTAAATTTTTATTGGATATTAAATCACTTGATGACCAAAAATATAAAATCAACTGATGAGGCTTTTGGCCTTGAACTTAATAAATCAAGATTTTTCAATCTTGATGATTTGTTACCTTGGTTTGAAAACAACTATAAAATTCATGAATTAATAAATGAGTTTTGGGGTATTCATTCTAAATCAAGATTAATCGCAGTCACACGTGACATAAAAGATAAGGCATGGCGAGGTTTAGTTGCTGAATGGGATACAGGCGCAAGTACTGCTGGACAATTTAGAGTCAATAAAACTTTTATCGATAGAGTTTTAAAACATTCTTTAGGTGATAATCAAAAACCTTTTAAATTAAAAAATGTAACTAAACTTGAATTAGCAATTTTTGAAAACTTTTTTGTTGAATTAGAAAATTATTGGAAAGATTTTTGGAAATTATCTATTCCAAATTCAAATGGAACATTTATTTATTTGATATGGGGAATCGAAATTGACGAAGAAGAATTAGGTTCACTTGCAATTGGCGTTCCGCCCGGCATTATAATGTCACAATTCAAAAACAAACATTCAATTGATTTACGCACAACAATGGCTAATTTAGATATTGAAGTGCCACTAGATTTAGATATTGGCAAAAGCAAATTAAAGATAAGTGAGATTAAAGGATTAGAAAAAGACGACATTATTGTCTTTGAAAATAGTAGTACTAAACATCTGGCTTGGAACAAAACTGAGCTAGATAGCCTCTTATTTAATATAGATCTACCTGCAAAAGATAATCTTAGATATAAGAATTTGTATTATGATTTAGATATAAACTCGATGCAAGCAGAAGAAAACCACAATGAAGATTTATTAACAGATTTGCCAGTTGAATTAACTGCAAAATTTAAGTCTGTTAATATGCCGCTTAGTAAAATTTTAGAACTTGAGTCTGGAGGAATTTTACCTCTTGGCTTATTAATAGATTCACAGCTAACTCTAGTTGCACCCGGGGACAAACCTATTGCCTCTGGAAACTTAGTAGTAGTTGGTAATCAATTTGGTATTAAGATTGATAAAACAAATATCAAGAAGGCTGTAAAAGCGAAATTAGACAATGATTATGAAAGCAAAATGGCACCGCCGCAAAACAATTCAGCTTCATATAACCAATTAACACAACAAGACAATGACGAAGATGAGTTTTTAGATGAAGCACAAGGCTTCGATGAATTTGATGGCGACGATGACGCAAACGATGAGCTTGATAGAGAGCTTGAAGATATCGGCATAGACCCTCAAGAACTTGATGAGCTTGAAGACCTTTATTAAAGTGATACAAGAAAGTCTAGATTATTTTTTTCATTCATTTTTTGCACCCCCATATATTAAAGAGTTAGGACTCTTAAAAGAATTAGTTGCAATCAAATACAGACAAAAAAGAATGTCTAGTCAATGGCTTGAGCATCAAGAAAAAACCAAACTTGAAATTATAAAAGCAACACAAACACTAAAACAAAAACGCAAAGCCATAATTCTTGGAGCTGGGTTATTACTTGATGTTCCACTAGAACAATTAAGTAAGACTTTTCAAGAAGTAATTTTAGTTGATATTTTCTTTTTGCAAGAAACAATCGAACAAATTAACCTTTATGAAAATTGCCAATTTCAAGAGCTCGATATAACAGGCATTCTCAAAGAAAGTGTATCGGTTTTAAAATCAAACCAAGACTTCAATGTTTTTTTTGAAAAATTTTTAAATAAAAGACCAAGTCATTTTTTAAATGATGCAGATATAGATTTTGTTGTTTCTTGTAATATGCTTTCGCAATTAACATTGCCTATTGAAAAATATCTAACAAAGAAAAAAATTCCATTAGATCAACTCAAAGAACACTTTCTTGAACTTATAAAACTAAAACACCTTGAATATTTAAAATCCTTTGCAAAAGATTGTTTCAAACTGCTAATTACAGATAAAGAACAAAATTTTATAGACAAAGAAAATCAACAAATCGAAAAAAACATACATTTAGCAGATGAACTTTTTCACGATTTCAACAAAGAAAATTCATGGCAATGGCAATTAGCAGACTATGGCGAAATTGATAAAGATTATCAAATAAAACTATTAGTTGAAGCTTATAGTTATAGCTAATGGGCGTATCGTGTGACTGTTCACGAATCTGTGCAATTTGCTAAAAGTAAATCTAAAATTTCTTTTGCACCCCAAGCTTTTTTACAAGTGATGTTTAGTGCTTGAGCCAGCTCATCAATATGCATATCATCAAGAAAAATATCAAAACCTTCTTTTAACATGACACTTGGAATCAAGACTAAATCACCAAGGTCTTTGCTATGTTCTTGAACTTTTTTTATAATGTCCTTGCCCGTTAAAAGCCCAGTAACATTTGTCGTTCCCCAAAAATCAGACTCAATACAAAAAGGCTCCAAAATAAGGTTTTCAAATTTATCTTCAAATTTTCTAGCAACCTTTCTTAGGGCATGTTGTGAAATCGTGCCATTGACCCAAGTAATTTTAAAAGACTTAGCAAATTTTTGTTTTTTAATTTTTGCAAGTTCTTTATCAACATCATCTAAAAAGAGTCTAGTCATGCCAACTCCATCTTCAAGAATTGGATAATCACCATAGTATTTTTTATCAGGCACTTCATTATGAGTCATCAAAAAAAACTCATCAGACAAAAACACAAACTTATCTCTGTTTTTAGGATCTTGTTTCTCCCAATTTTCAACAAGAGAAATTGTCTCCAAAGCTTCATCTAATGTAAAGCGTCTTAAGCCACGCCTATGATACTTTGTCAGTCCTACCGGTACTATCGCCAAAGACTGTACTGGCTTATCTTTGAGCTCATAAAGATCTTGAATGGTTTTAAGTAAGTGCTCTGCATCATTCATTTCTGGACACAAAACAATTTGCGTGTGCACGGGAATATCCAAACTTGCTAACCATTTTAATTCTTCAACAATCGCAATAGATTTCTTTCTACCCAACATTTTATTTCTTATTTCGGGTTCAGTCGCATGCACAGAAACATACAAAGGACCCGGTCTCAAAGTTTCAATTCTTTTACGGTCAGAAAAAGATAAATTGGTCAAAGTTACATAGCTACCATGTAAATAACTCAAGCGAAAATCATCATCACGCAATTGCAAGCTTTCACGAGTTTCATTAAAGGGCTGATTTTCTATAAAACAAAAAGGACAATCATTGGCACATTCTTGTACACCATTAAAAAGTGGGGTCACAAATTCACAACCCAAAGTGTCACCAATATCTTTTTCTAATTCAATTTCAAATTCTTCAAATTTACCCTTGGCAATTTCACGTTGTACCACCAAAGTAACAAAATCACTTTGCTCAAAATGATACTGAAAATCAAAAAAATCTCTTAGCTTTTCATTATTAATTTCTAAAATTTTATCGCCAACTTTAAGCTCTAGTTCATAAGCTAAAGACCAAGTCGGCACCGAAGAAATATAAGCAGGTCCAGAAACAAACTTAATATCTTTTTGAGCATTCGGATCTGTTTGTCTCGAATACTCTAATTCATTTTTATTTACAACGCTTGCTTCAACCATTTTTTTGCCTTAAGTGTTTTCACTTATAATCAGACATCTAGTGATACGGATTATAGCATAATAAGATTCGTAAAAACCACTGGCAAAAAAGCTAAGCCCCGCTTGCTAAACTAAAAACTAAGTAATGAGCCACAAAAAAGTTTATTTAGAAAGATCACCTGCAAAAATAAATTTGTTTTTAAAAGTACTCGAAAAACGCACTGATAATTTTCATAATCTTGAAACTTTATTTCAAGCACTAGAATTAAGCGATCATATCAGTTTTGAAATAAGCTATGAAAAAGGACAAAGTGAAAATTTAGAATTCTCACTTGACCTACGATCAAATAAAACTGAAATTGAAAATCTAGCAGACGATAATTTAATAAGCAAAGCAATTGAAATTTATTTTACAGAGCTACCGCAAAAAATCATCAACAAAATAAAATCTATAGATTTTAAAATTTTTGTAGATAAACAAATTCCTCTACAGGCTGGACTTGCAGGCGGCAGTGCTAATGCCGCAGCAACTTTAAGGGTGCTCAATAAATTTTTTTATGACGAATTTAATTTTAGTTTTAAAGACTCAAAAACACTTGAACTTGCTTTAGCACTAGGCTCTGATGTGCCATTTTGTTTAGTCTCTCTAAAACAAAAAAGAGTATATGCAGAAGCTAGAGGAGAAAAATTCAAAAACAGAAAATTTGAATTTGATTTTGATACTTATAAAAATCTAGTTTTAGTAAAACCAGATTTTGGAATTGCGACTGCAGATGCTTTTAGAGAACTAAGCAAGCTCAATAGCATTAGCAAAGAAAAAGATGGATTTTATAATAGCTTTGAAAAAGTAGTATATGAAATGGCTCCTGAGCTTTTAACAATTCATGAACAATTAACTCTGCACGATGCAGACCATGTAATGCTCAGTGGTTCAGGCTCAACAATGTTAGGATTTTTTGAGAATGCTGATATCGCCCACAATGCCTGTGAGGCTTTAAGCAAGTTTTTTAGAGCAAAATACTTTATAAAACAAACCCGGTTTTTATCTTAAAGCAGTTTTTCTCTTTGGTGATATACTAAATCTTTAGTATGGATTTCATTAAAAATAATTTTAGAATCATCGTTATTATCGCCACAATTGTTTTTGTTTGCAACGGCTTATTCACTATAAGACCACATGAGCAAGAAGCAAATTTTGATAAATTAAAAGAACAAAAAATAACTACTGTTGCTCAAAAAGATATTTTTACTAAGCTTAAACTTGGTTTGGATTTAGTTGGTGGTTCTCAATTTGAATTTGAAGCAAAGCCTACAAACGAAGTTCCAGAAATTACACCAGAAGTAATGCGCGGACTAGTCAAAGTTTTTGAAAACCGTGTTAACGCCTCAGGTACAACAGAAGCTATAGTACAACAAGTAGGTAAAGAAAGAATTCTAGTAGAAGTACCCGGTGAAGATCCAAGTTTAGTAAAAAGAAGACTTTTAAAAACAGCTAATCTTGAATTTAAAGAGCTCATTGTTGAAAATGCTGGAACTAATGGAGAAACTGCAACATGGCAAACTACCGGTATTACTGGTGCTGACTTAAAAAGAGCACAAGCAAGCACAGACGGTGTTGCTTCTTGGTCTATTGATTTTGAATTAAAAACAGAAGCGGCAAAAGAATTTGGTGATTTAACAGCAAGACTTGTGGGTAAGCCACTGGGTATCTCGTTGGATGGCAATATTATTTCTTCACCAGTAGTAAGAACCGCTATAACTGCTGGTTCTGGACAAATAACTGGTAACTTTAGCGCACAAGAAGCGCAAGATCTAGCGGTACAACTCAATGCCGGTGCATTACCTGTGCCAGTGAAAATTCTGCAAGAAAGATCTATAGGTGCAACACTTGGTCAAGAATCAATCAACAAATCGCTTAAAGCTGGTTTGTGGGGTTTAATTGCGGTAATCTTCTTTATGATTTTTATTTATAGATTACCCGGAGTTATTGCTTCAATTGCATTGAGCATCTATGTTTTAATGGCACTTTATGTTTTTCAAGAAAACGTGACTTTAACTTTAGCTGGCTTAGCTGGTTTCATTCTAAGTATCGGTATGGCAGTTGATGCAAATATTTTAATTTTTGAGCGTGCCAAAGAAGAAATGAACGAAGGTAAATCAGTATTAATTGGCTTACGTGATGGTTTTGATAGAGCTTATACTTCTATCTTTGATTCAAATATGAACACTTCAATGGTATGTTTGATTTTGATAATTTTTGGTACAGGTATTGTCAAAGGTTTCGCCATCACTCTTTTAATTGGAGTTATTTTATCGTTAATTTCAGCTTTATTTGTGACAAAAACCCTGATTTTTACTACTGTAAAGTTATTTAATATTAAAGAAACTAGTCTTTTTAAGTAAAAAGATTCAGACACACTTGACACAAGATAACCGTCCTGTTAAACTGTATTACATGATTGATTTTGGTCCTAATTTTTATAACCCTTTTATAAATTGTTCTATACCAAGAACTGGAGCAGAAAATGTTAAATACAATGTAACAAGTAGTGATTTTACAGCTACAACATATAAATACACCGTAAGTCCTACACAACAATTTAATATAAATAGTAAACCTATTAAAAAAATAACTTTAGAAGCAGAAATAGAGCAATTAAGAGATTTTGACGGATATGATGTAAATGGTTTTAAAATAAGTTTTAATGATAAAGAGCCCTCAGAAACTTATTCTGAAATAAACGAAAATTTAGATCCCCACAATAAAGGAATATTCAAAAAATTTGTCAGACCAATAGTTATTGATTTAGTTAATGTAATGAAACAAGAAAATAATATTGGCCAATAACTCTATCAATACTCGTTTATAATAATCTAAATGCAAAGCCCAAGAAATATTAATACCATGATAGTACCAACAGGAATTGGCGCCAGCATAGGCGGCTTTGCTGGTGATGCAAACCCTGCATGTAAACTTTTAGCAAAAGCTTCTGATTTACTTATCACTCACCCAAATGTTGTCAATGGTGCCATGATGACTGATATACCAGAAAATGTTTGTGTTGTTGAAGGCTATTTTTTGGATCGATTCTTTGCAAATCAAATTGCTTTAAGACTTAACTGCAAACATAAAATTGCAGTTGTTGTTGATGGCTCAGCAACTGAATCAGAAAGAAATCTAACTATTAATTGTATGCGCGCCGCAAAACAAATTTATGGTCTTGATATCATGGAAGAAGTTTTTTATACCGAAGAAGCTGTTGAAGCAAACGATTTACAACATATAAAGAATTTTAGAACTTTACTTTTTGCTTGTGAAAAAGCACGAGAGCAAGGAGCGACCGCAATTGCTGTTTTGTGTGTATTAGACGAAGATGCCGAGGCGCAAACAAGCATAGATTATAGTCAAGGAGAAGGTTACGATCCTATTGGCTTAATCGAAGCAAAAATCTCACATATGGTTGCACAAATGACCCTTTTGCCTTGCGCACACGCACCAATTATCAGAAACACCACAAATGCAAAACAACATTTAAGTTTTGATTCTAATATCAAATCAAAAACAGCTGTTTTAGAAAAGGAAAAAGTTTACGAATTAGTTGATGCAAAAGTTGCGGCAGAATATCTCAGTGATTGCTTTTTAGCATCAGTATTTAAAGCACTACAAAATTCACCACAAATTATTCCATTGCCTGATGCTTATAGAATACTCTCAAGCGAATGGATTGACGTGAGCACTTTAAACCTACACAGAAAAGCAGATGATATTATCGCCTCTCAGGTAGCTAATTTGGTGGTACCTTATGATAGCTGTAACGGAATTCCAATGGTTGAAGCATGGAAAAACGAAATCCAAGTAGTATGTGTCAAAAACAACACTACACGCTTAGATGACACCGCCGCTTCTCAGGGAGTACCACACATCTTAGTAAACAACTACCTTGAAGCCGCTGGCTATTTGCTTGCAAACAGCAAAGACAAAAAATATTTAAATCCAGAATTATTTTTATGAGATAATTTAACAGATGTCTGCAATTGGTGTTGATTTATGCTGTCCCAAAAGAATTGAAAAGATTTACCATAAATTTGGTAAAAAATTTTTGAAGCGCATTTTTACAGAGCTTGAACTAAATGACATAGAAAAATCTTTAAGCAAAAAATATGGCAGTTTTCATCGTATTGCTGGAAGGTTTGCGGCAAAAGAAGCCATTGCTAAAGCACTTGGAACTGGCATTGGCAAGAAATTGAGTTTTTTAGATATTGAAATCACTCACCAAGCAAACGGAGCTCCAAAAGTAACACTAAAAAACACCAATAAACAAGTTGACGTCACTATTAGTCACGAAAAAGAAATGGCTGTTGCCTTTGCCATCGTTAGAAATTAGAATGGCATTAGTCACCACAAAAAAAATAAAACCCCAGACCATTATAAATTTATTCAAGTTCTAATAAAAATTACCGACATTAAATAATGGTGGGTAAGGACAAACGATTTTTTATAGTATTATTTTTGCTATGTTTTTCATTTACAAGTGCACAGGCTAGTGGGAGCGGCAAAATTATCTCTCTTGTTTTTAAACCTATAACAATTCCATTAACATTTTTAGCAAATAGAAGTTCTGCTTTATTGCATGCTGGATTAAAACAAAGCACAAAAATAGGAAAAACTACAATGAGCCTTATCAGTGTTCAAGCTGGACCTGTAAAAATCAGACCTTTTGACTTTAAAAAGATTTAGTTGTTTTGATAAGAAGCGTTATCAGCTTTTGATCCAAGCAATCTCAAATCAGTTGCTGCAATAACTGGCTTTACTTGTAACTCACCAGAATCTTTGCTATTCCAAGAGTCAAAATCCACCTGACCAGTAACACCAATCAAAGAACCTTTACGCACATATTCACCAGCAATCTCAGCAGGTCTACCCCAAATCTTTACCTCAAACCAATCTGTTTCTTTGTTTTTAGTCGGACGATTTACTGCAAGAGAAAAAGTTGCTAAATTTGTTCCAGATTCAAAATATCTTAATTCTGGGTCTTGCCCTACTCTACCAACAATAGTTACTTGATTTATTTCATTTCTTGACATAGCTATTATTTTAGCAATTTCAAACCAAGCTTGCATGCAAATTAGGTAGATTCACGGGTGCTGTTTACAAATTTTTTCTGTAATCAATTATGAAGGAAATGCTAGGATTAATTTATGACTAGGCTTTTAAATCTTGATTTCAGGAATGTTCCTAGACCCGATGACGCTTATGCTAAACATCAAAAATTTGTTGAGAAAATTGCGAGTGCAGATAATAGTTTCTTTACTGCACTTAATGATCAACAATTAACATTAAAAGAATTAAGTGAACCTGAAGCCTCTTTTCACCATAGAAAGTCAGAATTAGCAGATAAAGCCTTTGATGATTTAGATATCGTTTTAGAATATTTAGAAAGATTAATTCAACGCCCAGATAAAAAACCATTAGCACAACAGTTGTTTGATAGCTTTATTGTAAAATTACAGAAAAATTGCCCTCAGAATCTTGCCGTAAATTTACGCCTTGTAAAACTTGAGAAACAAGCTCTTCAAAAGGGTATTCAAAGCCAGTTAGCAGATCTGCCAGAAGAAGTAAAAGATTTTGCGCAAACTCTTGCCGGACATAATATTCATGATATCTTTGATGCTATCCAAGATTATTTCGAGCAACGACTTGGACCGGACAATAATCATCACATACGGGACTTGCTCAAAGGGTTAAATAAAAATGCTTCAAAGTTTAAGGCTTTACAAGAAAACGAAAAACTAAGAAACTTATGGCTTGAACTCAGAAAAAAGAATTTTGAAGAAAATAAAAATGATTCTGATTTATTACTAAGATACGCTGTCTTAGAGTTAATGTTTAATAGCAAAAACAACTATAGATACTTTAGTTTTGCAGAATTAGTTAATCATCTAAAGAATAACAAATCTTGATTTTCTATTAAGGCAAAATGATTTGAGCCATGACTTTGCTATAATTTGTAACAATTATGAGTAAAACAAAAGGTAAAGTATTAGGTATTGACTTAGGAACAACGAATTCTTGTATG
The DNA here is from genome assembly GCA_038146805.1 of bacterium. Classification (GTDB taxonomy): domain Bacteria; phylum Cyanobacteriota; class Vampirovibrionia; order LMEP-6097; family LMEP-6097; genus CAIYXB01. The sequence goes on from JAYQSH010000011.1 coordinate 197,411, forward strand.
GCAATTATGGAAGCTGGGCAACCAACTGTAATTCCAAACAACGAAGGTGCAAGAACAACTCCTTCTGTTGTGTTTTTAGGACAAGATAAATCAGTTGGACAAATTGCTAAAAGACAAAGAGTGCTAAAGCCTAATCAAACTATTTATAGTGCAAAAAGACTTATAGGTCACACTTGGCAAGAAACTACTGGCGATAGAGAAAATTTAGCCTACATCACAAAAGAAGGCAAAAACAACTCTGTCAATATTGAAGTTGAAGGCAAAGAATACACACCTCAAGAAATTTCTGCACAGATCTTAAGAAAACTAAAAGAAGATGCTGAAAGTTATATTGGTCAAACAATTGAACAAGCTGTAATTACCGTGCCAGCTTATTTTAATGACTCACAAAGACAAGCTACAAAAGACGCTGGTAAAATTGCAGGTCTTGAAGTTTTGAGAATAATCAACGAGCCAACAGCAGCTGCGCTTGCCTATGGACTTGATAAAAAAGAAGATTCAACAATTTTAGTTTTTGACCTTGGTGGTGGAACTTTTGACGTTAGTATTCTTGAGCTTGGTGAAGGTGTTTTTGAAGTAAAAGCAACTTCTGGAGATTCAAGATTAGGTGGAGATGATTTTGATATTTTATTGGTAGATTATATCGCTGACGAATTCCAAAAAGAAAACAATATTGATCTTCGCAAAGATTCGCAAGCTTTACAAAGACTTACTGAAGCCGCAGAAAAAGCAAAAATCGAATTATCAAACTTAACAGAAGCTACTATTAGTCTGCCATTCATCACAGCAGATCAAAATGGACCTAAACATCTTGAGATGAAAATCACAAGAGCAAAGTTTGAGTCTTTATCAGAAAAATTATTTGAGAATCTTAAAGCTCCTCTTTTACGAGCAATTGAAGATGCAAAAATCAGTACTAGTGATATTACAGAAGTGATTTTGGTTGGTGGTTCAACAAGAATTCCTGCAATCAAAAATATTGTTAAAAATATCACAGGCAAAGACCCTAGCCAAAACGTAAACCCTGACGAGGTTGTTGCTGTTGGAGCGGCAATTCAAGGTGGTGTTTTAGCAGGAGATGTTAAAGATGTGGTCTTGCTTGATGTAACTCCTTTAAGTGTTGGTATCGAAACCCTTGGTGGCGTAATGACCAAACTTATCGAAAGAAATACAACAATTCCTACAAAAAAATCTGAAGTTTTCTCTACTGCAGAAGACAATCAAACTAGAGTTGATATTAAAATTTATCAAGGCGAAAGAACAAGAGCCGCTGAGAACAAGTTACTGGGGGACTTTCACTTAGATGACATCGCAGCAGCGCCGCGTGGTATGCCAAAGATTGAAGTTACTTTTGATATTGATGCAAACGGAATCATCAATGTATCAGCAAAAGACCAAGCAACTGGTAAGGAACAAAAGATCTCTATCACTGCTTCAACAAACCTCTCTGATGATGATATAGAAAGAATGGTACGTGAAGCTGAAGAAAAAGCTGATGAAGACAAGAAATTTAAAGAAGATCAAGATGAAAGAAATAAGGCTGATTCGTATGTTTATGCCGCTGAGAAATTAGTAGCTGAGCATAAAGATAAAGACTATTTTGAAGCTGTCAAAGCACAAGCTGATAAAGTGGAAGAAGAGGCTAAAGCTTTAAGAGAAGCAATCAAAGAACAAAAACCTGCTGAAGAATTAAAGCAAAAATCTATTGATATTCAAAACACTATCACTGAGTTTCATAAAGCCCTAGCTCCACATTTAGAAAACAATAATACAAGTGGTGCTGAAAATAATGCAGAGCAAGAAGAAACTAATAACAATGATGATGATGTTATTGATGCTGACTTTAAAGCAACTTCTGTTGACTAGAGCAGTTTTATAGATTGGCTTAAAACCTATTCAAAATAATCGCAAAAACTGTGGTCTGCGTGCCTGGCACGATGATTATACTGCTAAACTAAAATTATGAAAGTTCTTATCGACTTTTTACTTGGGATTTTAAAAAAATTTCTTACTTTTGCAGTATTATTTGCTGTCATTGTTTTTGTATGGAATATCTACAAAGATAAACGTGAAGCAAGAACTTTTATAAGTCAATTTAGTGATATACATGGACTTAGCAAGGGAGCACCAATACTTTCTAAGGGTATTGAGGTTGGCAAAGTAATTAAAATTTTTCCAATTTCAAATTCCAATAAAGTTGGCGTCAAAGGTCTAATTACCAAAAGTGAATTCCCTTTGCCCAAAGGCTCTGTCAACACAAGAATCATTACCAATTTTAGTTCTGGTGGCGGCAAAGCACTTGAGCTTTTGGAAATGAACTATGAATCTCAATTAGAGCAGATTGGCTTAAGAGAAAAAAACTTTTTAGATGAAAACAAAAAATTCAAAAAAGCTATTGATCACCCAAGTACAAAAATAGTTTTAAGAATACTCAAAGATACTTTTCAAATGACAAAAGATTTTGCACAATCTTTTCAACAAGTTTTAAATTCTTCTCAAAGTTTGCAATATCAAGCTGAGGTAAAAAACATTGTAAACAATACTATTACTAGCCTCGAATATGGCACCCTAAAACAAGACTTACAAAGATCCATTAAAAACCTTGATAGAGATATTGAAAGCTATGAAAAAAAGCCTAATAAACATTTAATCGTTGAAAGAAATCTAAAAAATCAAGCAACAGCCTTAAAAAACACAATTGATTCTTACGCCAACCTATCAACCAGCTATCATAAAGCCAAATAAGCCTTTAAAATAAGACTCGGGGCGTGTTAATATCTTAAATATGATTGGCGAAAATCTAAATGAAACAACAGCCTTTGGTAACAAAAATTTAAAACATAGTCCCTCTAGAACATCTGAGCCTAGAGTAGAACAAGTAATAACACCTGAAGAAGCAGTTACTCTAAAACAGTTATTACACCAAAATCAAGGTACGCATAGTCTGAACGCCCAAGAAATAATTGATGCACTAAGGTTTCTTAGACAAACAGATACAAAAGAATACATGAGGTTTTTGTATAGATTACTAAGTAAAGATTTTAAACAAATAGAATGGTTTGGCGGTGATTATGAATTACTCAAAAATGATTTATGCAAATTGGACAGGGTCGAACAAGCAAAGTTACATGCTTGTAACTCTAGGCAAAGAGCAATGTTAGAAAATACTTTTTATAAAAAACAAACTGCTGCAGCAAAATTTTTGCACCCAATTTGTCAAAATATTTTGAAGCTATTTAAATTAGTACAAGCAGGATTTCCTAATATGTCTCAAGAACAATTTGAAAAAGAGATATTCTTTTGTGAGGAGGCTTAAAGAGCTTAATAGAAGCCATGCTCGAAGCAAATCCAATAGAAGCGAAGAAAAACAAAAAAGCAAAAAGAAAAACTAAGCCAGTAAATATTGCAGAAGCATTTATACGTAATGAAAGAACAAAAATAACGATGCAAATAATTTCGGAATTTTTACAAGAAAAAGCTAAAGAACACAAGGCTCCAGCAATACAAAGCCTTGTTGATGATTTAAAAAATATTTTTGGCTTTACTGAGGATGTCTAAGACAATAAGATTTTATAATTTGCCATGATTGAAGATCTTCATCAACTCTTACGATACTTAATTTATCTAAGATGATTTTTCTTGGAGCTTCTAAGTCATTAATAATTTCTATTTTCTTTTCTCTTTCGATATCCCCATAAAAAAGACTAATATGTGGAAAATAAAGATCTTCTCTAAGATTAAAATGTGAATCAGGTGTTTGATTCTTTTTTTTATGTCTAACCAAGCCCTCGATCCCAAATTCAAAAAAAAATTAATCATTAAGCTTTAGTTTGATTTTTTCGTACAAAGCTGTAATATCATTTGTTGTTGCAATATCAAATTGCCCCCAAATCCAATAGCCCTTTGTTATTCTAGCCGCCATAGACAAACTACTCTACTGTCACTGACTTTGCAAGATTTCTAGGTTGGTCTACATCTTTACCAAGATTTTCTGCAATAAAATATGCCAAGAACTGTAAAGGAATCGTTGCCACAATTGGACTAAATATTTGACTAATATTTGGCACTCTAATAACTTCATCAAACAAATTTTCTACATTATCATCATTATCACAAGCAATAACAAGGCTTGGCGACATGCGCGCTTTTGCTTCTTGTGCATTACTCAAAGTCTTTTTGTAGATATTTTGTTCAAATTCAGAAACACCAGAAATAGCAATATTCAAAACGGGCACTGTACTATCTAAAATTGCAATTGGACCATGTTTCATTTCACCACTTGGATAACCCGTCGCATGGATATAACTTAGTTCTTTAAGTTTAAGGGCACCTTCAAGTGCAATTGGGTAATTAACTCCTCTACTCAAAAAAAGAAAGTCTCTATAGTTTGAATATTTTAAAAATTGTTCTTTGAAAACTACCTGTCGTTCAATACATTGTTCAACAATAATTGGCAAAGATCTAAGCTCATTTAGGTTTTGCTCAAAATCAAAATCTATTTTTTTATCGTCACAAATTTTAAACGCTAATAAATACATAGCTAAAACCTGTGAGCTAAATGCTTTTGTCGAAGCAACAGAAACTTCAACACCTGCAGGAGTCACATAATTATTAGGACTGCACAAATCATAAATGGCTGAATCACTTTTATTGGTAATAGCCATTACCTGAGCACTATTTGCTAAAGCATTTTTAATTGCGGCAAGAGTATCAGCAGTTTCTCCTGATTGACTAATACCAATTACTAAGTCTTTTTTACTCACTAAAGCGGGCTTAGAGCAAAATTCACTAGCAATAGCTACATCAACAGGGATTTGTGCCCAGTGTTCTATTATGTTTTTTCCAAGCAAAGCCGCATGGTAAGCAGATCCACAAGCAACAAAAGTTATTCTTTCAATATCTGCAAAAGAGAAATTTAAATTTGCAAAAGCTTTAAGCTCTCTATCTGCAAAAGCATTAGCAAGCATTGTAGACAAAACTGCGGGTTGTTCATGAATTTCTTTTTCTAAAAAATGTTTGTAAGTACCCTTCTCTAAAATTGAAGCAGATTGAGAACTTTGTATTAATGTCGGTTGTACTTGATTACCATCTAAATCTTCTAGCACAACATCATTTTCAGTAACCACAGCAATTTGCTTATCACTAAGCTTTAAAATTTTCTTTGTAAATTGCACTACCGTGCTACTATCACTTGCAATAAAATTCTCCCCCTCGCCTAAACCAACAACAATCGGTGATTGGTTTTTAGCAAGCACAATACAATTAGCATCTTTACTAATAACAGCCAATGCATAACTACCATCAAGCTTTTTTAAAGTTTCTCTAACAGCAATTTTCAAATCACCAGTTTTTGATTTCATTTTATAAATCAACTGAGCAATAACTTCAGTATCAGTATCTGTACTAAAAACAAAACCTTCTTCAATGAGTGAAGCCTTAAGCTCAAAAAAGTTTTTTATAATTCCATTATGAACAATAGTCAAATCTTCAAATTGATCTTGGTGTGGATGTGCATTTGTTAAATTTGCCTTACCATGAGTTGCCCATCTAGTATGACCAATACCAATTGTTGCACTATCAAGACCTTGTGCAAAATTAGAACTCACACTACTTGATTTACTAGTAACTACTGCTGGTTCTTTGTACAAAAGTGCAAGTTTCTCTTCCAAATTTTGCAGTTTACCTTCACTCTTGACCAAGTAAATATTACGATTATTCAATAAAGCAATACCAGACGAATCATAACCACGATAAGCTAGTGCGTGCAAGCCCTGCAAAAGTATCTCTTTTGCTGGTTTTTTTCCAATATAGCCAACGATGCCGCACATAGTTCTTAAAGCGAGCCAAAGCTAATTAAAGCCAAAGCTTACAGTGAGATTATAACTCATTCACCATTAATCATGCCTTTTTTAAGAGATTTTCTGGGTGTTTTCCTCTGAATTATCAGTCTTTTTTTCTGGGTATTTTACCCTTTCATGATTTTGAGAACGCCAAACTTTCATAAAAGAATCGATTATGGTATTTAATTCTTCTTTGGTTAGACTCGAATCAGCAAGCTCACCTTCATCCCAGCGAGAATTAACAATCTTACTAATCATCGCAAATGCTTTTTCTTCATCAGCAATATCTTTTATACTTCTCAAAGCTGCTTCAGAACTATCTGCAATCATCGCAACAGCCGTTTCTTTTGAATTAGGTCTAGGACCGGGATATCTAAAAGCATTAATATCAACATTCTTTTCACCAAAATTTTCAATTGCTTTATAGTAAAAATAATTTGTCACAGTAGTACCTTGATGCATCGGAATAAAATCAACAATAGCTTCAGGTAAATTATGTTTTTTTGCCATTTTAATACCTTCAGTGACATGAGCAATAATGATTTCAGCTGATTTATAAGGGTCATCTAAAGTCGTATGAGGATTTGGTTTACCCAAAGTGTTTTCAATAAAATAATCTGGCGCATGCATCTTACCAATATCATGATATAGAAGGCCCACTCTAATAAGTTCTGTATTTAAATTTAAAGCACTTGATGCTTCTTCCGATAATCTTGAAACATTTATTGAATGTTCATAAGTACCAGGGTTACTTCTTTTAGTTTTTCAATAGTGGTTGATTTGGATTTGATAATTCAGAAAGCTTAAATGGAGTTATTAATTTCAAGCCAGATTCCAAATATGGCAAAGCTGCCACAGAAATAAAGCCAGATGCAATCGCACCAATGGCATAGAAACAAGCGACTATCAACACTGTCGTTACTTTAAAATCTTCTACAGCAAGCATAATTGTTAGCAAGAAACATGAAACTTGAACTATTGCAATTTTTGTACCAGCATTAGTTAAGTCTTCTCTGAGATGAACATTTCTAGAAAAAAGTATTGCCATCATAGCACCAATATACTGAGGTAATATCTGCCAAAAATTCATATCTATTGACTTTGCAAGAAAAAAGCAAACCAAGTTCACTAAAATCATTGCCATAATTGGCGAATAAAAAACTGTAAGCAAAATAGAAATAGTTGCAATCGGTGCTAAAGCTAATTTATCAACTCCCCAAATAGCAATTGGTGCAATTATTGCAGAGACAGAAACAGGAATCAAAACAACCATTGCCACTCTATTAATAGAGTAATTAACATTAGGAGAAAACAAAGAAGCAAAAATTATAATTAAAACCAAAGAAGCAATAATAATCAAATTCTCTTTTATTTGATTCCAATCTGTTTTTGGATTTAGCATGTTCAAGTATTGCAAATAAAAGTAATTTTGTTCAGAGACGGGTAAGCCTTTTTTAGCAAGTATTGAACCTTCTTTAAGCTCAGTCAAAATAGGTTCAACTTTTTCCACAGCTTCTTTTTCAAGTTCATTTACTTTTTTATAATTGATTTGAATATTAGGTAGAGTTGAAACACTGATTAATTTTGATATCAACACTACGCTATCAGGAGCTAAATTAGGAAATAGAATCCTGATATTTTCTTCAACTTTTTGCTTTGGCAAACCTCGAACTATACCTAAGTCTAAGAGCTTTTTTGAACTAAAAAAGTTTGCCTGAACACCTGCTCGTAATTAGTTAATTTGATTTTTTCAAAAAAAGATTTATCTAATTTCTTTTTTATTTTTTCTTGGTAATCTAACTCTTGCCTAAGTTCACTAAGCTCTGAGAAAAAATATTTTAATTCAACTTCATTTAGTTCTTGTAAATCAGCAAGGATTTCTGGAGTAAAGCTATCATCACCAATTTGTACGTCTTTATAAAAAGCAATATCTGCAAGCCTTTCTTCAATATTGTCAGCCAAAATCAATTCATTAAACTTATCATTGTCTATTGCTAATAAAAAGCTTTGCGCTTCAAGACCTACTTTTGGATTTATTGGATCCGGCTCTGTTGAAACATTTAAAATCACTTTGCGAATAACATTAATTGCAAATTTCAACTTTTCAAAAGACTCTTCTTGAGCCGCTTTGTCTAATTCAAAAATTTCTTTGTTTTCAGTATTTTTGATAGCTTCGTGACGAGCGTTTTCCTTTGCTAAATTGGTACTAAATTTATCTATTACTTGTGCATCTTCTTTGAGAACTATTGTTATTGGACTGATGTGGTTTAATTTGATACTTGGCTTATACCAAGACCTGACGCTCAAAAGAGCTGTTAAAAAAACAATACCCAACAAAATTATTAAAGTATTTATTAAAAGTCGTGATTTCTTTGATTTTGCTTGATATAACTGCATAGTACCTAGATATATTTTAAACTAATAATGGATATGGACTTCAAAAAAAATATCTTAGAAGATATCAAAAACACAAGCCTTGAAGCTGAATTAATTGCTATTGTAGGTCCTACTTGCACTGGTAAATCAGATTTAGCCATTGAAATAGCTCAAGAACTTGCTGTGCCTATTATAAATTGTGATAGCAGGTTGATTTATCAAGAAATGAATATTGGCACTGCTAAACCACGCGCTGATGAATTAGAGCTTGTTGAGCATCACTTAGTTAATATAAAAATCCCAGAAATTTCTTATTCTGCGGGAGACTATAGAAAAGATTTTGATGAAGTCATGACAAAGCTTAGACCAAGCAAACAAGGTATTAAAGCAGTAGTTGTTGGTGGCACAGGCTTATATATAAGGTCAGCATTGGAAAATTTAAATATGCCAGAAGTCAGCCGCGACAGTGAGCTTAGAGAACAATTAAATTTATTAAGCCTTGAAGAGCTACAAAAAATGGTTTTAGAACTCGATAAACGTGCAGACCAAGACCTTGATATGCACAACAAAGTTAGAATTATTAGAGCAATAGAAATCATCAAGATATCGGGTAAATCACTTGAAGAAAACCGTAGTAAAGAAAAAACAAATCGTTACCAAACTTTATACTATGGTTTAAATTTTCAATCGCGCAGAAAGTTATACGACTTAATAAACTATAGAGTAGTAAAAATGCTTCAAAGGGGCTTAGTACATGAAGTTGAAGCTCTGCTAAACAAATACGGCGAGACAGAAGTTTTAAATTCCACTATTGGTTATCGAGAAATTATTCCTTATTTAAAAGGTGAATATTCTTTAAGCGAAGGAAGAAGAAGAATTCAAAAAAGAACAAGGCAATATGCTAAGAAACAAATGACCTGGTTTAACCAAAACAAAGACATCAAGTGGTTTTTAAAATAAACTAAAAAAAGAGAGGCTTATTGAGCCTCTCTTTTGATCTTCAGGGGAAAACAATGAAATACGATCGAAACTATTTCATATTATCGAAAAATTCTTTGATTTTTTGAGAGGCAATCTCTTTACCACCAATACCAAAGGCAATTGCCATAGCAACTGCAACAGCTCCTAGTAATAAACCAAATGCTAAATTAATAATCTCGCTTGCAATTCCCATTTCCTGCAAGCCCATAGCAATTGCTAAAACCATAATTCCAACTTTTGCAACAGTAGACAAAAAGCCAGCATTATTAGCACCGGAACCCTTGATTGCATTTTCAACAAAGTTTGCAATCATAAGACCCACAACTAAAATAACTACGCCCATGACAACTTGTCCAGCAAACAAAATAAATCTGTTGATGATGTCACTAATCGAATTTAAACCAAGCACTCTAAAAGCTTCCATTGATGCAAAAAGAATAATTGCAAAATTGATAACTTTAGAAACTATCATCGAAGGTGATGATTTTTTTGAAACTTCGGTTATACCAATAGTTCCAAGCACTTTATCAAAGCCAACAGACTTCAACAAGCCTTCAACTAAACTCGATGCAATTTGACCAATGAAAACTGCTATACCAACAATAATCAAAGATGCAAACAATGATGGAATAACATCAAAAACCTGATTGAGAACACTTGTAGCAGGCTCAACAATAGCTCCAAGGTTTAAAGCTTGCAGGGATTGAATCATCACAGGGAAAATAATTAGTACATAAACAACCATGCCAAGCACATCAGAAAGCTTTTGCTCACCTAATAAATTCCCCATATTCACTTTCTCTAAGAAATTATTAGCACCAGCGCTTGCAAGCAGATTGGTGATTACTTGTTTTACGATTTTTGCTAAGAAAAAGCCAATAATAAAAATCAAAACAGCACTTAGAATATTTGGTAAATGATTTAAAAGCTTAGAAAACATTGTGTTCACTGGCATTAAAAACTCAGTTAAATCCAAGGCTTCTAAAACCAAAGGCAAAACAAAAAACAAAATAAACCAATAAACCGTATTTGAAATCGAGTCTGAAACTGTTACTTCACCACCTGTTTTTGTAGTAAGTTGTTGATCAATTTTAGTTTTACTAAATATATTGTTCAAAAGATTTTTCAACACAGTTGCAATAAACCAACCAATCAAAAGTATTAAAGCAGCAGCAAAAACTTTTGGTAAATAAACAAAAATTTCTTCCAGCATATTGTTTAAAGGCTCTGTGATTAGAGGTAATTGTAGAGTTTGAAAGAAAGCCACTAAAACAAAAAGCATCACCACATAAAAAACAACACTCTTAATTGTGCTAGTCACTGTTTTTTCAGCATCTTTATCTGTAATATGTACTGATTGAGCAATTAAGTGAGATAAATTCGTCTTCCTAAATAATCCAGCAATTAAAATTGAAACTGCTTGAGCGATCAACCATCCTAAAACTAATATCAATAATGCCGTAAATAAACTTGGCACATAAGTGATAACCATAGAAACCATTTGTGAAATCGATTCCTTTAACGTAATTTGTAAAAAACTTAAATCAAAGTTCATAAATTAACCTACCTTTTTTGCTCAACTAATTTGATGCACATAAAAGAACAGAGCAATTAAAATAAGGCAACATTACCTTAGTTTAATAGTCTAAACACTCTTATGCTTTTTCAAAGACGAGCAGCAGATTTTCATGTTCCTGAAAAATGAAATTTTTAAGATTTAACAGCAAAAAATATACTCTTCTTAAATGACGAAAACTTTCTTTGCAAGAGCTAACTTGGCAAACTGTCTTCAATCACTTCAATAGCTTTTAATTTATCAATTTGTTGTTCATGAGAGATATCCCCAGAAGAACCATATTGTCTTTCGGCAAGATTTTTTATTGCTTCAGGTCTTCCGTAACAAGTTATAACATCATTTTTTTCTATTAGAGTTTTACCGTTAGGGGCACCGATAAAAAGTTTTTTTTCATCTTCAATTTTTTCTATACTCAAAATCAAAGTTCCCTCACGATCTAGTTTTAAATCCTTCAACTCTTGATTTACCATCCAGCTTTCACTATCAATTTTGATTTTCGAAACCACAAAACCTTTACCTAAGCCTAAAATCTCGTGATAATCATGTACTTGTAAAGAACTGTATTTAGTTAAAAACCAATAAATAATTTTCTTGAGAGTACTGTAAGCGTAAGGAGATTTCAATATTGCAAAAATGATTATCAAACCAAGAACTAAAATCACAAAATGCATAAAGTTTGTTTTAAAATCTTCACCCATAAAAGTAAAAATCAATGAAGCGATCGCTGTCGTCAAACCAGCATTTCCCAAAATAATAATGGTTTTTATAATCCCTCTTCTTGTTGGGTTACTTATCGCTGATTCTGATTCAGGTGTTGTAAAACCTGTACCAGTAAAAGCTGATAGAGCTTGAAAATTTGCCACTTCTTCTGTTAATCCAGTGATTTCAAGAGCCACAGATGCAACTCTAATAACGACATAACTAAAAAGGATAATTAAAAATAAACCTAAAACAGGGAGCATAGTAATTCATTATATATTAAATAACCAACAAGCTTTGAGGAGCTATAAAAAAACACAAATTCTCTTTCTAAAACCTTTGCTATAGTTAAATAATGTTAGAAAATCTCAACTTAACAAAGCCCATTGCTTTCTTTGACCTAGAGACAACGGGTACAACCATTAAAACCGACCGCATTATTGAAATTTGCATTATAAAAATTTTTCCAGATAAAAGCTTTGAAACAATAAATGAAAGAATAAACCCTGAGATGCCAATTGCCAAAGAAGCATCAAAGATACATGGCATTTATGATGAGGATGTAAAAGATAAACCCTATTTTCGGGAACGTGCCAAAGTTTTTTTTGATTTTTTAAGTGACTGTGATATTGGTGGCTACAATATGAAAAACTTTGACCTACCACTCTTAAATAAAGAATTTGAAAGAGTTGGCTTAGAAAGCCCTTTTTCTAGTAACACCGCAATTATAGATCCAATGAGAATTTTTCATAAAATGGAAAAAAGAGATCTTGGCGCCGCTTATCAATTTTATTGTGATAAAGAACTCAATAATGCCCATAGTGCAAAAGCCGACATTGAAGCAACAATAGAAGTGCTCAATGAACAAATAAATAGATATAATTTAGAGTCAAATACAGAAGCACTAAATGATTTTTGTTCATATGAACAAGAAAAAGGCTGTATTGATATTGAATGTAGGTTTAGGAAAGATGAAAACGGAGAATTAGTTTTTACTTTTGGAGCCAATAAGGGTAAAAAGATAAAGGATAATCTTGGAATGTTAAAGTGGATGCTCGATAAAGATTTTAGTGCTGATACAAAAAAACATGCCAAAAAACTTTTAGAGCAATTAAGTTCATAAAAGCTCAAAGCAAATGCAAATCAAACAAACAATTGATGATTTAAATTCTAAAGATTTTTGGATTGCTTTTGCAGATAATGAGTTTTCCATTACAAAAGAAAATTTACAAGAAGATGTCGCACAAGAAGATATTAAAGATTTCCAAGAAAGTCTTTTTCGTCAAGAAGCTTACCTGCACATAAAAAATCAAGTTAAACTTGATTTTACAAAATTAAATAAAATTCTTAAAAGGCTTTATGACAATAATCTTCCTTGTGTATTTGCTTTTGTTTATGATGAATTTTGGGAAATTCATAAGCAATTAAAACCCTATGTGCATAATTTCTTAGATGACCAATCAAAACTACTTGCAACACCTTGGATTTGGTATGTAGATGCAAAAAAAGAAAAAGAGATTTTAAATCAATCAAAAAATGAAGACAATCAAGAACTTAAAACTCGCTCTATGTTTTCAGGATTTTATGGACCTCATAGAGACAAAGGTAAAAAAGCATTATTTGCAGACGGCAGTCCCAAAATTCTTTCTTTTTGGTTACCACTATCAGAAGCAAACACTCTAAATAGTTGTATTTATTTAGTTCCAGCAGATAGAGACCCTACCTATGGCACTGACGAAGACAACAGTTGGCAATTTAAAAGAGCCGATATTCGTGCTTTACCTGCGCAAGCTGGAGATATTTTATTTTGGAATGAAGCTATTTTGCATTGGGGATCACGCCCTGCAAACAGAGATGATTTAGCACCAAGAATAAGTATAGGTTTTGAATATGTGAAATCAGATTTTTTAGAAACTTGTTACCCACACTATGATTTTGGTTTTTATCCAGACTTTAAAACCAGACTTGCCATCATTGCCACACAATTTAAATTATATTTAACCTATGAAGGTTTTCCAAAAATCTTTATTGATTTTATCAAAAACAACGACTCTATTATAAGGAACTCTAATGAGATTTTATAGACTTATAATCCTCATAATTATTCAACTACTAATCATAAATGCAAGCTTTGCTAACAGCTTTGAGTTTAGAGAATTAGAATCTCTTGCCGCTAACAAAAAAGAAGAAGTACTTGAGACAAAATTAAAAAATCTTTTTTCAAATAGTACAATAGTCAATCTCAATAAATACAAAAACGCAAGCACTTTTATTGATAAAACCACATCAAGAAATGCTTTTCGTATCATTCATTGGAACATAGAAAGAGGCTACAAGCTTAAAGAGATCAATGAAGCACTGCATGAAACAGAGCAATATTTTATTAAAAATAATGAATTAAAAAAAATCAAAGAAAAAAAATTTCTTGAAGAAGTTGATATTTTCAATGAAACACAAATTTTCACTTTGAACGAAGCAGACATAGGCATGCCAAGAACCCAATACAATAACACCGTAAAAACTTTTGCAGAAATCACTAAAAGTAATTATTATGTTTTTGCACCAGAGTTTTTAGAGCTCGATGACAAATATCTAAAAGACAAAAAGATCAACAAAAATCTTTATCAAGGTTTACACGGCAATGCTATCGTTTCAAAGTTTCCAATTTTAAAAAGTAAAATTATTCGTTTACCAGAATGCTACAACTGGTTTGAAGGTGAACTAGAAGAGCTTTCGAGCTTGGAAAAAGCAAAAAGAAAAGCGGCTAAAGTCTTTTTCAATGCTCCAATCATTTCAGAACTTCGAAGAGGTAATCGAAACGCACTGGTGGCAACTATTGAGTTGCCTAATATGGCACAAAACATAACTGTCGTCAGTACGCATTTTGAAAATCGTTGTTTTCCAATTTGCCGTAAAAAACAAATGCAATATCTTTTAGAGCAGTTAAAAGATATTAATACACCGTTAATTCTTAGTGGTGATTTTAACAATGCAGAAGTTAGCTCAGAGCCTACGAGTTTTGGCAAAGTAATTTATAGGACTGTTACAGATTGGCAAAATCTATCAAGAGCAATCATAACTTGGTTTAATCCACTGACTTATTTTTTTAGCCCTGCAATTTTAGCTTTTAATACACTGAGAAAAACTCATGATCCAACAGTACCCGGCTTGCCGATATTTTTCAGAAACAAAAGCGCTGATTTATTTTGGCTATTAATTAATTTTAAGTTTACAGATGGTAATATGTTTGATTTCTCCGATGAGAAAAAGCTTTGCTACAAAGGCAAAGATGGCAAACTTGCTAATTCAAATGAAAGAATCTTGAAAGGCTTTAAATCAACTTTTAAATTGATTAAAAGTAATCTTTTATTTCACTTTAGATTTGATTGGCTCTTTGTAAAATCTCTACGCATTAAGGGATGCCAAGATAATGAAGATGACTTTGAAGATGTAAAATCAAAATGCAAGAATTTTGTACCTGCTTTTGGAAGAAATTTGTCCGAGTTTAATAAAAGTCATAACAAAGTTTATGACAAAGAAACGAAAGACAATGTTTATAGAGACTTTGATGTTTCTCAATTGTCAGACCATGATCCTATAACTTGTGAAATTCTAATTTAAAAGATAAAATATAAGTTCATGACAAAGTATACAGTATTGCATAATCCTCGTTGTACAAAATCAAGAAATGCTCTCAAACTTCTTGAAGAACAAGGAGTTAGCTTTGAGGTTAGAGAATACTTAGTTGATAATTTAGATCTAAAAGAATTAACAAAGCTATTAGCTATTGGTGATTTTGATATCAAAGATCTAATCAGAAACAAAGAAGCAAAAGAAGCTGCAATTGAAACCAAAAACAAAAATGAAACACAGTTACTTAAAGCGATTGAGGCAAATCCTAAAATAATGCAAAGACCTGTTGTCATTAAAAATAAAAAAGCAACTATTGCAAGAGATGATGATTGGTTTACTAGACTCTAATGTTGATAAAAAATCTTTGTGAGAAATATTTTTTTTTAATTGTTAGTTTTTTTGCTTTACTTGGATGTTTACAATGGAATTTTTCAAAATCAATTTTTCCTTTTGTAGAAATAATGCTTGCTATTGTAATTTTTTCTATGGCATTAACTTTAGATACTGAAGACTTTAAAAAAAGCCTTAGTAATTATCACAGCTTATTTCTTGGGCTTTTTTGCCAATATTTTTTTATGCCTTTACTGGCTTTTTTAATATCATGGCTCTTCAATCTTTCGAGCGACCTTGCAATAGGTATGTTATTGGTTGGCTCTTGTCCGGGAGGTACAGTATCAAATGTTATGACTTACATTGCACGCGGTGACTTAGCTTTATCTATTTCCATGACTTTTATATCAACAATGATCGCTCCTGTTATGATCCCAAGCTTAATGTATCTTTATGCACATCAATGGGTACGCATCGACACATTTGGTTTACTTGTGAGTACTGCAAAAGTAGTTTTATTACCAATCATAGTTGGACTTATTATCAAAAAAATACTTAAAGGTAAAAGTCACACACATATCCATAACTATGCTTCTTTAATTTCAATTTTATTTGTTTCATTAATCATTCATACTATGGTTGCAGTAAATTTCCAAAAATTCTTTGATTACAAAATCTCTCAATCACAGCTTATAGTACTCTTTTTGGCCATTATTATTCATAATGCCCTTGGCTATATTCTGTCTTATTACACTGCAAAGAAACTTTTTAAAAATAAACTAGAACAAAATAAAGCAATCAGCATTGAAGTAGGAGTGCAAAATTCAGGGCTAGCCTCAATATTAGCGATTCAATTTTTTAACCCAATCTCGGTGATTCCTGCAATTCTTTGCGCCTCATGGCATAGTATATCTGGCAGTGCCTTAGCTAATGTTTGGAACAAAAAACTTATACACAGCTGAAAACACCTATGAATAGCAGGCTTCAATATGTTAATATATTTTACCTGTGGGACTCAATACAAATAAATCAAGATCAAGACTTTTAAAAAACAACGAATTGATCTTGAATATAAAATGCCCTTTAAAGAGGTGTCTATAAATGCAGGTTGCTCTAGAGCCAAATCTTGCATTTAATGATTTTATGCGTGCACAGCATTTAAATTTTGAACGCGATAATTCCCAGAGCAACGAAAACAATAACCAAAACTTTTTAAAAAAAATTCACGAATTTACAAACCACCCTTTAATCAATCCTATATTAGCATTTGGAGATGTTAGTTCAGCTGTTACAGATTTTATGCAACTACCAAATTTTACAAAAAAATTAATCGATAATGGATCTTTATTTTTAACAAAAGCCATGATGGTTTTACGTTACGCCGAGACTGGAATTTCTGCCCTACAAAAAAACCGTATCGTAGAAGCGCTTGGTAGATTTCTTGGTATTGGTATTTTGCCATTAGCAAAAATATACGACTTAAATATGGCATCTGGCTTAGCGGAATTTATTCCACAAATAGATCTATCACTCGAAAGTAAATTGGGCAAAGAAAAAAACCTATACTAGTTTTAGTGAGAATATTAATCTCTGGAAAAAAGCCTTTTTAAAAAATTGCTCAGAAATAAAAGCAGCTGGTCTTGGAGCTAAACGTAAAATCTTGCCAGACTTTAATATAGAACAAATCAAAAAAATCTTTAACAACATTTGGCTAATTTTAAGCGGTAAAAAAAATCTCAACTTTACAAGTAAAGAAAAAGGTCACACCTTAACCTTTGCTGGAATTATAAATTTCATTGGTGCAGGAATCGGTGTTACTTTAGGTAGAAGCTCTAGAAATATTTGGAACAAAATTGGCGGGTCTG
This sequence comes from bacterium, assembly GCA_038146805.1. Taxonomy (GTDB): domain Bacteria; phylum Cyanobacteriota; class Vampirovibrionia; order LMEP-6097; family LMEP-6097; genus CAIYXB01. The sequence goes on from JAYQSH010000011.1 coordinate 214,711, forward strand.
TAAGAGTCTTAGGTAGTATGATTGCAGACTTTACTTTATTAAGTCATAACGATCGAGAAATGAATAAAGCTGGAATGATATTTACTGTGGCAGGTCTAATTGATTTGGTACAAAGGTTTTTACCTGATAAATACTTAAATACCATCAACCATATTAATATCATCAACACCATGTTAGGTACACAAATCATTGCAAATAGAACACACCAAAAAAATGCTCTAAACTATGAAGTTTATTAAGACACGGTAGCTTTTGCTAATAAAGTCTTAAAGTCTTAGGGTTTAATGAAAAAGTAAATGATTTTTTCTGAGTTACTGCACAAAAAGAAAAAAGATATCGATAGGATTTTGATATCTTTTTTTGAGCAAGCACAAAAAAACCAAAATCATCATCAGGATTTATTACTGACAATTTTACTTGCACGCTTTAATAAAGAAAATGAGCAACATGAATTTTACAACTTGAAAAAAAATTCTTTTTTTGTGGAATCAACCCAACATGAATTTTTTTCTACTTATCATGATACTTCTGTTGACTACTACAAAAAGATCCATCCTCACCTTAAAAGCCAAAAGGAATTTTACGAATACATGCAGCTAACTCAATCAGAAAACGATATTAAGCTTGAAGAGATGAGTATTCAAATTGAACTGATGATTTACTTAAAAATTTGGGAAACACGAGCATTTATTAGAAGATTAGTACAAATTTTTAATTTACAAGAAGCAAAGAATTTCAACTGGGATCTAAAAATTGACTATGCCTCCACTGAACTCAAAATGATAAGTAACAAAACACAAAAAACTGAATTGCAAGAATTAATAAAAGACATATATAAATCAAGCTTAAGAAATGCTATCGCTCACTCTGAATTTTTCATAGAAAACAGAAAAATCTACTTGACTAATCTACCTAAAGATATTGAGCAAATTAAGACTGAATACAGCTTTGAAGAGTGGGCTATCCTATACCACTCAACTGCTTTACTCTACAAAAAATTCTTAGAAAGCGTTGAATCTTACTATGATTTTTACGTTAAACTGGCAAACGACAAAGAGTTACATTTTCTTGATAGAAGTAAGAAACAACAAAAAATTATTTTTGTAGACAAGCAATGGAAATTAACTCTTTAGATTTTACTCTTGTAAAACGGCTAAGTACATACCTAAGCTTTCTTCATTATCACTATTTAGAATGATAAGCCTAGCATCACTAGAAACATAACCATTGATTTCATCATTTCCAGCAACAAAAGAAATGGCACCTGTTTCACTTAAAGTATATGCAATTCCAGCACCTGAAAACTCTACAGTTGAAGTAGTAACAGAATCACTACTAGCAGTAGCTTTATCAAAACTAGTCTTATTAAAATCCGTGATTGAAAGTTGTGAACTAGAATCAAAACTCAAAGTACCAAGATCACCACTTTCAATAGTACGACCACCTTGATCATTAAAAGCAAAATTTAAACTTAAAATGCGATAGCTCTTAGAACTTAAATCTAATTGAGAAATTGGTTTTTTAACTGCAAAGATCATTTGTCTATCAGCTGCAGAAATAACCTTGCGACCACCTCTTGCACCTCTTACTCCATAATCACCAGCATAAGCCATAGTTAATATTTCAGTATCTGCAGTTGAAAATCCTGTAAACAATACTGATGAACCAGGCTCTTGATCATCAAGCTGAATAATCACTCTATCTTTTTTGAAATTAAGACTAGCAGTCCCCTCAATGACTTCATCATTAACGTCAACGTAATAACTAGATCCTGTTTCAGAACCACAACCAATGTTCGTCATGTTAATAAAAGTTTGCGATAAATTATAAGTTACATTAGTGTTGTCAAAATTCACATCACCCAAGAAAGTGATTGCTCCAAAAGAAGAAGACTCTACTGAGTAACCAAGTCCAACAAGTCCATAGTCACCACTTATATCACCCACAGCAATATCAGATTTTTTGATGATACTACCAAAACCAACGGTATACTCATATTCAGTATCGCCTTGAGGTGAAATGTTATAGCCTGTATCTTGTGAACTTGACAAGAACATATTATCACCAACTGGAATCATATTCATAACACTTGGTAAAGATCTATATATATATGTGCCATCTGGATTATCAAAAGTCTCTTCAAAAGCAGGCTCGGCAAAACTAATTACTCTATTAGCATCAACCGTCATATAAAAATTACCCTGTTCATCAGTATTTCGACCAGCACTTTCTATACCAGAATCTGCTTCAACTTCATAACAACCCGGACCTTGGTCATCATTACCATCATCATTGCGTAAATTCAAAGATAGTCTATTTTGCCCTAAGCGAGAATCATCTTCATCGTCACCATAATTATTATAAGAAAAAGCTGAAGCATTCGTATAAAAACCTCTTCCCGGCTTAACAACCATTGCTCCAACTTCATCTGGTTTATACATTCTGCCTGATGTTAAATTTGTTGAAATATCAATTCTTTCATTAGATGTAATTCTTGTATCAAAAAATACGACACTATAATCACCAGCAATACCTTGAGCAACAACTTCAAGATCATTTGTTTCTGTACTAGTATCATCATCAGCAGCAACACCAATCATATTATTTAAAAATTCCTCGTAAGAATCTTTTAAATTAGTAATAGATTCTTCTAAAGTATCTTCATATAAAGGATTTAAATCTTGCATTTGCTCATCTAATCCTTCTGCTTCAACATCAGTAAAATTATCAAAACTTATTTCATCTAGAGCGTCTAAACCAATCTCAGTTGGATCTACAATTGCTTCTTGAATTAATTCAAAGATAGCTTCTGTTCCCGGATTGATATCAACTTCATCACCAAATAATGGACAATGCATATCTTCACCGGCTTCCTCACCCTCAACAATGACCGCATACTCAGAGTTAAAATCCGCTTCTGCAGGCATCGGCATTTCAAACTCTCCATCTTCGTCTGTGACAGCAGTTGCTAAAGGCTCACCAACTGTTTCACCGGTTTCTGTATCAATTTGAACCAAATCAACAACAACTCCATCTGGGTTTTCTACATTTCGTACACGAAGATTTCTATTTCTGATTTTTCGTTGAGATCTTGATCTAAAACTATCTACATTAGCAGTCGGTATAGTAACTTTTCCTGAAATTTGTACAGCATCTGCATCTAAATTAACGTTAAATTTTTTGTTTTTTATTTTGTATTTTTTCTTATATTTTTTTGGAAAAACAACCATCAATTTAGCTCTAGAGCTTCGAGAAATATCTTGCCCATCTTTAAGGCTTAAAGTCACTGAACCAGAGTTGCCAATAATTCCATTAGTATATGGAATAGAAATTTTTTTTGAACTTAGGGTTAATAATTTTGATTTTAGTTTAACTCTAGCGACTAAATTACCAGATCCTGACAGTTTATTAATATTGTCATCAAGACTTACAGTAAAACTTAAACTTGAGTTGTCATTATCAATACGCAAATTATTTTTGCTTAGAGTTGGCACAACGGCAAAGCTTGCTTTTGCAATAAACAAAAAGCCTAAAACGGTTAAGATCTTTTTCATATTTAGATATTACATTAATTTTCGAAAAAACAAAATGTAATTACGACACAGTTTTTGTGGAATAATTAAATAGTGTTCAATTATGGCTAGACGTAACGACCACAGTAAAGAAGAACTGCAAGCACTTATATTAAGTTCAGCAAAAGAACTTGTGCGTAAAAATGGTACAGAAGGATTAAGTGCTAGAAAACTAGCTTCGAAAATCAAGTATACACCGGGGACTATCTATAGTTTTTACAAAAACATAGATGATTTAGTAATGCATATCAATGCTTACAGCCTTGATTTTATTAACCTTGAAATAAAAAAACTAACAACAGTAAACCACAAAAATATTTTAAGAAGTATTTGCAAAATATTTTTCAACTTTAATGAGAATGAAAAAAACCTTTGGCAGTTATTGTTTGAATATAAATACAGCAAAAAAACAAAAATACCAATTTGGTACCAAGAAAAAATTAATTTAATTTTAGACAAAATCGAAAAAACACTTTTAAAAATTTCTAAGAACAAAATTATTGCACATAAGCTTTCAAGAGTTTTTTGGACTGGGCTTTTTGGCGTAATTAGTCAAAACAACAACTACAAGATAAAAATTTCAAAATCACTACAAAAAACTGAATTAATGGATAGTTTTTTAGATCATTTTTTAAAGGGTTTGATTTAATATATTTGCATTAGACCTTTTGAGTTCTAAGAATTTTTGCTTTGCTTTAGCCTTGATTGGTTTTTGTTTGCTTGGTTGGTTGAAATCTTTACAAAATGAAAAATTAGAATCTATGATTTCTGAAAGAACTAATTTGACTTTTGAATTATATTGTTTAGATTGATGAATTACATTTTTAAGTTTTATTTTGTAGGTTTTATAAACTTGTTCAATTCTTTGTCTTGAAACTCCATATTCATTTGCAATAATGTCATAAGTTGGGTGCTCTAATTGCTGAGTCGCTGGGTTCATCTTACCAAAGAATTTATAGATTAAGACTTGTCTAATATCATTAGCATCCATCTTTGCATCTGGCTTTGTTATCCTCACTGCTAATTTTAGTATATCATCTTTTAAAATAGCTTTAATAGCTTTTATATCTGCAACAAATTTTTGTTCTTCACTAAGTACTGGAACGCTTGGTAATTGGTTTAAATTCAGGTCAAATAGATCGGCTTTTAGATAACGATACTAGACTAGCTTCATCTAAAATGGGACTGATTCCAAACCCTACTTATGCCCAAATCTAAAGACTCGAGATACTTATTACGGGTTTGGAAGCACGCCCAAAATACAAGGGATTACAAAAAGACTTCGAAGACATATTTTAAGACAATTTCTATTGCCAAATATGCTCAATTCAGTCGCCGCGGAAAAACAGTCAAGGCTTATATCTTACTCATTTCCAGAAACAACTGCAAGTATGGATATAAATCAAAAATTGGCTCTTGCTAATAAATTACTTAATTTTGAGCCGAGTCCTTTTTCAATATTTTTTAATCCCTATATAAAAGGTTTTAGCATTGAAGAAATTTCTTTATACTTAAATCAAGATCAAACAAAAATTGCAAACTGCTTAGACAAAGACTTAGCTCTTTTTAGAAAACAAATTGCCAATACAACAAAAATAGCTTTACCAAGTGAAATCAATAAAGAGATCTTTGCGAACCTAAGCAAAGAAGAAAGACTAGCAATAACCGAAAGTCTTTCAGGCAAACAAATACCTGAGATTTTCCAAACTCAAAAACAAGAGTTTGAAAAAGAAGAAACCTTAAGAAGTACACTTAGTCGAGCATGCCAAAAACTTGGTATAACAAAAAAAGTTTTAGATAGACTTAGAAGTAAAAGTGCTGCAGAAAAGGCACAAGACACAAGTGAAACAAATTCTATTTTTATTGCACGACGTTTATTGAGAATTGTTAAAACCAAAGGAATCAATCCTCCTCAAGGAATTTCTCAACAGAATCTTCAAAAATACCAATGGCAACTGGCAAATTTCATGATCGATTACATCAACAAAAATCAATCTGATATTGCTCAGATATGGACACAATATTTAGCTGGAGCAAGTTCACCGTATTTAGCAGAAATGCATAATATAGACAAAAAACAACTACAAATACAGCTTGCAAATTCAAATCGTCAATTTATTAAAGCCGTTACAACATTTAACAATGAATATTCTGCTAAGCAAGGCTTAACCAAAACAAAAGAAGTAAATTCTATAAAAAACAACAAAAACAATACACAAATGGCAGTTTAGTTTTTACAAGGTACTGTTAAAAAATTTGATAACAAAGCTTAAGAGTGACGAAAAAGTCCGAGTTTAGTGGTTACAAATGATGCCTTTTAAGACAGCAGATTAACGCAATTATCGGGATATGTTAAAAGTAACTAAATGACATAATTGATACAATGTAAACAAGTAGTACACTTTAAGCCTTATCTCAATGAGTATTAACGCCTAGTCCCCTCTGAAAAAATTTTAGGGGTTGTTGACAAGCAAATAAAAAGTATTTTTCAATTTAAAAACACAAGATTCTGGATGCTTTAAGCATTAAAGAAGCTAGATTAAATATTGTTAATCAGAACATAGTCCTTTTTAAGAAATCTAGTCTAAATGTAGGATACGTTTTTTTTACATTTTACAGATATTAATAATGAGCAAGTTATTGAAACGCATTATTTATTTAAATTTTGACGTAAAGTAACTTAATTAAAAATGGATAAACAATATTTAATTAATAAAATTAATGTAGGATTTCCTTATAAGGTAATCGTTTCCTTTATTGTTTTTTGTTTTTCAATTTTACCTTCAACAGCAGCCTATTTACCTCTAAATGTACAAGAAATAGACGGAAGCCCATCGATTTCTGATGTGAAAAAGATTGTCGTTAATGGTGCCACTTTAGAAAATAATAACAATGGCCAAATTACTTTAAGTTTTATAAATGCAACAACACTAAATGGATTTACAGCAAGTCAATTTTTAAGATCTGATACTGATGAATCTTTTACAAGTGGAACTTTTACATTTGAATCAGGAACATCAGTCGTAGTAGATGGTTCATTTCAGGCAAGCTCAGGAGTATTTTCAGATAGCATCAACGGTTCAAGTTTAATATTAAATGGAAACACCATATCGATAGGAGCTCTTACACAAGGTAGTCTTTTGTTTGCATCTCAAGCAAACGAAGTCACAGCATTAAGCAAAGGAAATGATAACTATGTGTTAACGGTTAACGGTAATACTATTTCATGGCAAGAATCTGTTGCAGGAGTAGATAATTTAGGTGACCATATTGCAACACAAACTTTTGACTTAAACGGACAAAATCTTATCAACGGTGCTGATGCTACTTTCACTGGTACTTTACAGGCACCTACTATCAACGGTACAACTACTGTTATTTCTCAGTTATTTAATGGCGGTAAGTTTAATGGCGATGAAGCAAATATTACAAACACTGTCACTGCTGGTGCATTTACAACAACAGGGGATACAAACACTGCTAAATTAATCGCAACTGCAAATGTGAATGGTACTGATGCTACTTTCACTGGCACTTTACAGGCTCCTACTATCAACGGTACAACAACTGTTATTTCTCAGTTATTTAATGGCGGTAAGTTTAATGGCGATGAAGCAAATATTACAAACACTGTCACTGCTGGTGCATTTACAACAACAGGGGATACAAACACTGCTAAATTAATCGCAACTGCAAATGTGAATGGTGCTGATGCTTATTTCACTGGCACTTTACAGGCTCCTACTATCAACGGTACAACTACTGTTATTTCTCAGTTATTTAATGGCGGTAAGTTTAATGGCAATGAAGCAAATATTACAAACACTGTCACTGCTGGTGCATTTACAACAACAGGGGATACAAACACTGCTAAAATTATTATCAAGTGGAGTAGTAAATGGTACTGATGCTACATTTACTGGAAAT
>JAYQSH010000012.1:0-8024 GCA_038146805.1 bacterium
TATTTGAATCATCAAAAGTTTTAGAGCCACTTGTTTTAAGATCTTCTAAACTTAATATATTTGGCTCGTTAATAGTTTTACCATAAGGAAGATAGTGCTCTGTACCAATCACAACCCTTGAGAGTCCTCGATCTTTTAAACCTTGATAAAACTCTTGAGCTTTACCTAACATTTTTTCAGCATCAATATTTGCAGTTGTATTTTGAGCTTCTGTTTCTATGTTTATAGAATTTATATAAGCAAGCCCAGGTTCATCTTTTTTATCTTCATCCACCGAAACACTTATAAGTCTTTCACCGCGATGTCCATTTAAGGCAACGGCAATTCCATTTGCCAAAGTCCATTGAGCTGTTCTAACTTTCTTTTTTGCAACTTCGCCATAGTCACCCCAAATCTGTTGCTCGAGAGTAGCTAAGCCTGCATATTGATGATTAGCAGACCAATCACCCTGTGGCATATATATAGAGGTGTCAAACAAAGCCTCTGGTTTTTCACAATCACGATCTTGAGTCCAAGTTGACATTTCCGCAACTATTGCACAAGAATGTCCATGAGTAACTAAAACAAAACTTGGTTCTTCAGTACCATCATCATTTTGTTTCACTAAAACACCTTGCTTTCTTAAAGCCCTTGCTGATGCGATAGCAAGAAAATCAGCATTATAGTTTATAAGTGGGACTATTTTTTCAGGACGCTCGTTGCTTGTAAACAAAGAATCAGAGTTTTGCCAAGCAGTATAAAAATTTTGCAATTCAAAGTCTGACTTAGACTTTTCTAGTTGTTCTGAATTAAACGGAATAAAATCATCTCTATTAATAGGTTGTGCTTGCTCTACTAATTCCTGATTGTTTTGTGTCTTAATATTTAAATCCCTTGGGTTGTAATTATTAAAGGCAACATGATCATGACTGGCATCTCGAAAATACTTCGCATTAACATTTTCAGTTTGAGGCGTTGGCACAAGATTAAAAATTAAAGGGAAATCAAAAACCATTAATTATAAAAAGATTTTTTGTAGTTAACTTATATGAATAAATTCACTCAAAAGACTTAAACAAAACTTAACTACTGTTAACAATATCTAAACACTTTGAATTAAATAAGAACCTTGTTTGATATTATTTGCCTCTAAATACACTAAATAAATCGTCTAAAAATTTGTTTTTAAGCCATGATCAGCCCAAGTTGGCGCAATAAGTTCACCAATTTTACCCTCTCCCATGACTCTTTGAATGGCAATATCAGGTCTGAGAGACGAGCAATAAAGCCCGCTAAAATTTCTATATATTCTTCTTTAGAATAAACATCAATATCACCATTTAAATAGTCAATTTCCATATAGTATTTTTAAAAATACAAAAGTTGATGTATTTTAAATCTTGCACCTGGTGTTTTTGAAAGTGCCTCTGCTGTTTGCCAAATCATTTCCTTAGTTTCACCTGGAAGACCAATAATTACATGAGTACAGATTCTCAGTAAAGGATTTTTCTAGCACTGATACGATTTGCAGCATCAACATAGTCTTCATAACTATGAGCTCTATTGATTTTTTCTAGTGTTTGATTATGAGGAACTTTGTGACACCAATATCAATCCAAACTTCAATACCTTTTTTGTGTATTCTTCAAACAAATCTAGAACATCGTCAGCGACGCAATCAGGTCGAGTACCGATAGCAAGTACAACTACTTGTGGGTGATCTATTGCTTGATCATATAAAGTTCTTAAATAGTCGATGTCTGCATAGGTATTGGTAAAAGATTGAAAGTAAGCAATAAATTTTTACATCTAAATCTCAAAGATTGTTTTTGATGCCCTCTAATAATTGATTTTTAATTGTATGCGAGGCATTTAGTGCACCAGAAGAAGAACCATCATCAGTACAAAAGTACAACCACCGACAGATTTTGAGCCATCAATATTTGGACAAGTAAAACCGACTCAAGTGTTACGCGTTGCACCTGCTCAGCAAAACGTTTTTTAAATAATCTTTCAAACTATAATAAAAGTAGACATTTTGGATTTTCTATTGTATTTCTAGCAAATCCTTAACTGATTTTTAATTAAAATTTGTTATAGAAGAAACATTATGACAAATACTACACAAACAAACCCCATAAACCAAAAATTTAGATTGCAACAATGATTTGAAATAGACTTGTAAACTTAGCAACTAGCCTCATAGAGATATTAAAGCAACCAAATCAACAACAATAAATAATGATACAGCAAAAGGCGTTGATCTAAAAGAAGATACTACAATAAGAAGTTCAAGGCTCACAAAGAACATCAGACACAATTAATAACTCTAATATTAGCCAGCTAAGTAGATCTGAAAACGGAGAAATTGTTGATCCCAGATTTAGAGTACCGGCTGCTCAAGTGGGTGTGGGTGTAATTGCGGGTAAGCCAGAAAAAGACATAAGAAAATCTTGATCACGTAAGATTAACGACTTTGTTGCTCTAAAAATGTTTTGTATTTTTAGCTAAAATGCAAAATTTTCATTTTGCAAAGTTATTTTTTCAACTTCTTTTTTTGATAATGGTTACATATTTATTTGCGTAATAACCCAAGCTTAGAGTCTATCCATCATCTAATGAATATAAATTATAAGCATTGGGTATTTTTGTAACAAATCTCTTGTATCCCTCCTGTTTTGAATTTTGCAAAAGGTCTTAAAAATTTGTTACAGAAAACAAAATAAATAAATTAGCAAGCTTAGAAAAAACTATAAAATATTTTTTTGTGAAAACGGCAAAAGCCCAACGAGCATCAAAACTAAAAAGGCAACAAATGTAGCTAGTTACAAATTCTGTAACACAAAGACAACAAATAGAGCCTGGCTTCAACAAAGTTTTGTACAGGATCTGTAAAGTAGAGACTAATAGATAAAGCAAGAAGTATCAGACTAGTAAAGAAAATTTCTTTTTTCTGATTTTTCATGAAGCCAAAGAGCAAGTAAAAGAGCTAAGGGAAAAAGACATGAAAAAATATAGTTGTAAAGTTTAGTACCTGAAGACGAAAAAAATAATAAGCAAGAAAGTATCCAAGAAAAAGCAAAAAGTTTAATCTTAAAATTCAGTTCAAGGTTAGCTTTTTAATTGATCAAATAACTTGGAATAAAATGCTCCAAGGTAAAACCAACAAGCATAACTAGAATATAAAAATACCAATCATGCTTATGCCCTGAAAGAGTTGAAGTAAATCTTGCAAATTTTCAGTAAGAAAAACTGCTTTGTAAACTCACCAGAACTTGCATTATGAGCAACTAAATACCAACCAAGCCCACAAAACAAAAAAATTAAAAACATCAAAAAGAGAAGTTGCAAATTATTGTTCAATATTGTTAGTGTATTTTTTAAATTACTAATTCTAAAAAATGTTTTGCTAAGCTATAAGTAGCAATCACTCAAGCTTGGTACAAAATAGCAAGTGGTCCTTTGCTAAAAAACCCATTGATACAAAACCAACAGTAAAAAAACTTTTATCAATAAAATTTTCAGCAATTAAATAATATAAAGCAAGTATGCTAATAATAAAAAATTTAAGAGCATATCAGCAATTGAAAGTCGAGCAATGACAAAAACTCTACAGAACAAGCAAGAATCACAGGCAAAACCAAGATATCTTTAAAATTCTTGAAAAGATATAGCTCATTACTATAGTTAACGAAGCGGCGAGTACTGATGGTAACCCTGCAGGCAAACTCAGTAATACCAAAAGTTTTGAAGGATAAAATTTGTGCCCAATAAATTAAAATTGGTTTAGCAAATAAAAATTTACCATTGGTCATAGGTAAAATATATTGCGCAGCTTCAATCATCTCCCGAGCAGCTTTTGGGTATCGAGGTTCGTCCAAATCTGTAAAAGAGTATAATCTGCTATTTGATAACTAAAAACAAATAAGCTAGAGTAAATACAATTAATACTGAAAATATATAATGGTAATAAGGTTTAAGCATTCTTAAATCTAATCATAGCCCATAAAAATAGTTGTTATACTTCAATAAGGAGATAAATATGAAGAATATATTTTTAATTTTAAGCCTTTACTTAACTTAAATACGCTTAGTACTTATCAAGTAGAGAGTCCATCTAATGATACAAAATTTGCAATAGGAGAAACATATATCTATTCTTTATCTAAAGATGGTAAAGTCTTAAGTCAATATCTTTTATCTGATTTAAGTTTGGTAAACTCAACCACCTTAACTGGTAAAGGGTAAATCTATTACTGTGAGTGGGGATACGCCACTTGTAATCGTGAAAAAGGTAAAAACTTTTTACTCTTAATAGTTTGATTCAAGCACTTTAGCTGAAACTGGATCTTTGTCGTTTGACCGTAAGAAATCTGATATCGATGATGATGATGATGACGATGATGATGACGATTCAGATGATGACAACGACTCAGATGATGATGACGACTCAGATGATGACGATGACGATTCAGATGATGACTAAGCTAATTATTAAAGTCCTTTCAAAAAACAGATATAATCAATATAAAAAGTCTCTAGCCCAACTCTCGGCTAGAGACTTTTTAAATTTCCCTTATCTCTATCAAGGAAAAACTTGAATCGGAACTTAATTACTTTAGTGAATACGCCAAATGAGCCTAACTCAATTATTGTTGGAGTTTTCAATGAGCAACAAATCATTGGTTTTATTTCAGGCTTGACTTTAAATTCGGGGAGTAGCACGGTTCAGCCTTGCTATCAATTATTAGTGCAAAAAACAAAAATTTTTGGGATTGATATTGAGCAATGTTTTTATATTGCAGAAATGATCATTTTGCCAGAATATCGCAGCTATGAAATTTTTCGCGACTCACTAAAACTACTAGAAAGAGAAGCAAAAAACTTAGCTTGTTCTAGATTTTGTTTTTTGACAGTATGGAGAGAGGAAAATCATAAGTTAAAACCAGCTAACTACAAAGGGCTAGAACCTTTATTTATAAAAAATCATTACAAAAAAACAGATTTGAAAACACAAATTGCATGGACCACGGTAACTGATAAAGCTTCTTCTAAATTTCAAAAAAACACCTTAGAACTGTGGTTAAAGTAAAAACAAAAACATTGAATCAACGTGCCAGGCACCAAGACCACAGTTACCGGCGGAAGAAAATCAAATTAAAGAGCTCAAAAATTTAATTGGTGAACAAACGGTCATGATCGACTGGGTTAAAAAAATATAGGGAAGCTGGATTTCAATGGAGAATGAGCCTCATGGATGGTGATTCAAAATTTCCAATCACGCATCAATGTGGGTTGCTTAACATCGATCGCTCTAAGTATTATAGAAAACCTAAGACCGAGTTTTCAGATGGAGATAAAAAATTATGGATGCAATAGATCAGGAGTATACGAAACAACCAATGTTTGGCTGTAGAAATATGCGCTGGGCTTTAAAAGAACACCATGGTCTTAAAGTTGGTAAAGATAGAGTATCTAAGCTAATGAAGGCAATGAAGGAACACAAAAATATGCTTACTTGCTAAGGAATTTAGTGATTGATAAACCAAATCATGTTTGGGCACTGATATCACATACATCAGAACTCAGCAAGGCTTTTGTTTTATGGTTGCTATTATCGATTTGTTTAGCAGGTCAGTGCTAAGCTATCGCATCTCAAATATGATGGACACAAGTTTTTGCATTGAAGCCTAGAGGAAGCAATTGAACAATATGGTTGTCCTGAAATATTTAATAGCGATCAGGGCAGTCAGTTTACTAGCCAAGAATTTACTCAGGTGCTTTTAGAGCATCAAGTAGCAATATCAATGGATGGAAAGGTCGAGCTACTGATAATGCAATAGTAGAAAGATTTTGGAGAACGCTGAAACAAGAATGTGTTTATCCTAAATATTTCAAAACAATCAAGGAGGTAAAAATAGGAGTTAAAGAATTTGTTGAATACTACAACAACAGAAGACCTCATCAATCGTTAGGTATGAGGTCACCACTTAGTGCTATCAAAACTTTACTAAGCCTTTAGTAATTCAAGACTTAGAAAGTTGTACAATTAAGTTTGTGAACTTAAGTAATAAATCTAGGAAAAGTATTACGAATAAGCTTGTTTAATTTACAGGGACATTACACTGCTTCAGTAAAGTCTGTTCTTTAGAATTAAGTGGGCTCAAAGAAGGTACTTCAGATTTTACAAAAGATTGAAAAATATTAGATCCAGCTTCTGCGGCATGTATTGTTGAAGGCCTCAAGGGATTCCCATTAGATTCACTAGTTATGGGGATAGAAGACCATAGACCCTGTGTTGTTACATGGTTTGTCTGTAAATTAACTGATTTCACCTGCTGCACAGCAATTATCTTACCATGGCGCCTTGCAAAATGTCAATACTTGTTTATGGTGGCCATTTTCTGTTCAATTCAGTAGAATTAGAGCTATGGAATATTTCCTCTTCGCCCGCAAGTCTTCGGAAACAGAAGACAGACAGATGCTTTCTATTGAAGCTCAGATTCAAGAATTAAGGGATTTTGCACAGAAAAATAGCCTAAATATAGTCAAGGTTTTCACAGAATCTATGTCAGCTAAAGCACCAGGAAGGCCAGTGTTTAATCAAATGCTCTTTGATCTTGAACAGGGAGAAGCTAACGCAATACTAGCTTGGCATCCCGACCGCTGCGCCAGAAACATGCTCGATGGCGGTAAGTTACTACACCTTATAGAGCAAAACATAATCACAGAAACTACAGGGGTCGTAGTCGGACAAGGACAAAATAGCCTTTCTAGGTGTGATTCTTAATCTCTAGTGGACTTTGACCCCTACAGCGAAAAGTCAAAATTGATATTTTTATTTAGCAGATGGCAAGACCACTATTAATGTTGGAAACTATTAGGTCGTAGACGGACACAGGAAACAAGATAGTGTTTACTTTCTAAAGCAACATACTAATTTTAGCTTGGCTCAAATTGCTGTTATTTTTGGTAAAAGTTCAAGTGCCGTTTCGAAAATTTTTCAAAGAGTGAAAGGTAAAATCAGTAATAAAATTAGAAGTCAAATGGATTTGAAATGAATGATGTCCTTTGACCGTCTACGACCCTGATAATTCCAAAGAGTGAAAGGTAAAATCAGTAATAAATTAGAAGTCAAATGGATTTGTAGCATAACCTTATTCCAGCATGTGGAGAAAGACACAAAGTGGCTTTCGAACCAAAATATAATTATGGTTTAAAACATAACAGAACAAGAAATGTGCTATTATCTAAAACAATGCAAACTGGTCAAAATTCATCTCAAAAAATTATTTTCTGTGATATAGATTCTGAACCTCATATCTATAGAGATCTAATGATTGGACCAAATGGTTTGGTTACAACTGGAATTGAAGAAGTTGAACATTCAAGTAATCATGAAATAAAAGCATATTCGTATGACAAAATAGAAGATTTTGGAAGACAAATTGGTTCAAAATTAGCAAGGCATTATAATGAAAATAAAAATCAAAAATTAAAATTACAAGTTAATTTTGATGTTAAGTTTGATGAAAGCGAAACTTTTGCACCATTTTACGAGGTATTAGATTGGTTACAAACTTGGATGACCCTATATCCAGATCTTGATGTTTACTTAACTTCTCAGACAGGCTTTCTAGAAAGAGATGAAGTTGAGTTTAATGAAAATTCTGTTAATGAGAAAATGGCAAAACTTGATTTAGATAAATTACAAAAAGGATTAATTAAATGGAAATCCGAAAAAAATATTTCTAACAATGCAGAACGAATGGCACAAGAAATCAAAAGACATTTTGGAGACCAATTTTTCATACATTGGCGACATATTTTTAGTTTTAAAAGTATGTTCGAAAAAATTCTTTCATCTTAATAAACTGGCCTTTTAAAGAAATATTTATTACAATCAATATATGAGTAAATATTTTCTCTATGCCAGAAAATCTTCTGAATCAGAAGATAGACAAGTGCTTTCTATTGAAGCTCAAATCCAAGAATTGAGGGATTTTTCTCATAAGAATAAATTAGAGATAGTCAAAGTTTTCACT